>CAWKJE010000060.1:0-198998 GCA_963849735.1 uncultured delta proteobacterium | reverse complement strand
TGTGGCCTGCTTGGCACCGTTGCGTATTGCTGCTGGGCTGGTAGCACCGGTCGTCATGGGCGCCAGTGGCGAATCGAAGACGGGCTGCCTCGGAGCTGGCGAGTCGAGTGGCGAATCGAAGATGGGCTGCCTCGGAGCTGGCGAGTCGAGTGGCGAATCGAAGACGGGCTGCCTCGGAGCTGGCGAGTCGATGTCCCGCACCGGCTGCGGCTCCGGCGGGACCGCAGCTGGCCTCGTCGCGGTCGCTTCAGCGCTGGGCCTATCCCGGTTCGGCTCCGTCCTCATCGTTGTGCCGGCGACCGGCGTCGCTGGCGTCGGCCGCGCGGCCAGCGGCGGCTTGGGCGTGGAGGCGGTTACGGCCTCGGGCGAAGCCGCCCAGGTCTCGCCGGCCAGCGATGTGCTGGGAGCGTTGCGCCTGGACTGGCTCTTGCCTCCTGCCGGCATGATCTGGGCGGTGGCCCAGAACTCGCTGAGCTCGCTCCGGTCGCTGCCCTGCTCCGGTCTGATAACCTTTCGCGTCAGAAGCGCAAGCTCTACCAGGCGCGAGACGGTGCGGACGGTATCGAGGACAGGAAAGGGGCATTCCTCGACGACATCGGCCAGGGTGCGCAGACCGTCGCACAGGCGCACCACCGGAGCGACTTCGGCGGGAACCGCAGCGGACGTGGCAGACCGCTCCTGGCTGGGGAGATATACCGTGTCCGGCGGACCGACTTCCGCCATGGCGTGGCGGTAATCGCGCTCGAAACGCTCGAGGTCATTGATCAACTTTTGCGGGCTGATGTGGATATGCCCGCGGTTGACCTGGGCGTGAGGCCGCAACTCCACTGCGGCGTCGTCCCAAGCCAGGAGGTGCTGGACTGCGGTCAGGCCCTGCAGCTGGCCGAGCTGAGCCGCTGCTGGGCCACCTTCGCGGAACATGATTTCGCCTTGCCGGTCGCCTTGCTGGCCTTTGCGCACGAACCGCAGCGCGCCAGACCGCGCGAGGCCGTGCATAGCTCGCAGGAGCGACAGCACCCCGCCCGCGCTCTCATCTGCGCTATCCCCGTCGCCCGGCTCCCCCGTCGCATGGTTGTTGGCCAGGAGACGGCTGGCTGCCACGACGTCGGCCACATGTGCCGGTAACGGCAGCAGGTCCGCGTTGCTATCGCCGAGGTGCTGGCGCAGTTCCTGAGGGCCGAGGACGAGCACGGAAGGCGCGCGGAATGACTTGTCATTGTCCAGCTGCCTAAGCTGCCCAACCCGCTCGACCAGCCGCAGGGTTCCTGCGTGCTCGTCGCGCGAAACGGCCACGACGATCTGGGCTCTCGCTGCCTCGATCAGCAGCGCCGCGGTCTCAGCGCCTGGACAGGCTACCAGTTGCCAGCCAGCACTCCGGAAACCGTAGACCAAAGACTCGAGCCCGTTCGGATCGGAGTCGACGACCAAGGCTGCGGGGTTGCGGATCATGGTGGAGCGAGGTGTTTACCGGCGTAGCTTTCTGCAGGGCGACTTAGAGGATGCCGCGAATCCCACCGCCAGGCCTCCCGACGGTGTTTGAGGTGCCGCCCGGATTTGAACCGGGGATAAGGGTTTTGCAGACCCTTGCCTTACCACTTGGCCACGGCACCGCGAGATGGTCTATCTGTATGTAGCACACAGTGTGAGCAGTCGGTCAAACGATCTTGCTCGGAACGGCCGCTCCCGCATCGCAAGGGTTTGGGAACCCTCGCAGGGTTATCAAATGACCTCGTCTTTCTCATCGCTCGCCGGCCGGGCCGGAGCGCCGGTGCGCAGGTAGCGCAGCGCCATCTCGAATTCGAAAAATGAGAGCATCTTGGTCTCCACCACCTTGCTCCACAGGGCGCAGGCGTCGGCCCGCTGGCCGTTAGACAGACGCCGCATGGCTTCGTAGAAGTAAGCTTCGGCACGCTTGCCCGTGGTGTCGGCCCGGGCGAGCAAACTGGCGTAGTCGATCTCTCCCACCGCGTACCTGGCGAGCTGTGTGTACCAGGGCGCCGATCGGGGCGCGCGTAGTAGCACCTCCCGGTTCGCAATGGCCCTCAGATACGCCATGGCGCCCGCGTCGGGCGTGTTGTTGCTCCGCCGGGTGAGATCGACGATCCAGAGTGAGGCGTAGATCTTGACGTACTCGGATATCGAGCGCGGCTTGGCCAACGCGCGGCGGTATATGTCAACCGCCGCCTCTGACTCGCCGCGCTCCACCAGAAAAGCTATTGCGTCCAGGTAGGTCTGGTCGCGATCTTCGTCTTGCGCGATGGCTTCATCAAGCTTGCGCAGCCCCTCTTCCCTCCGGCCAAGCAGGTAGTAGAGGCGCCCGACTTCGAAGGTGGCCTCGGCAGACGACGACAGGTTCTTGCGTCGAAGCTGCTCTAGCATGAGGCGCTCCCATGCGTGCGTTGCGGTAATCCACGCCTTGCGCGCACCCTCCGGGCTTGACGACATGTCATAGGCGTTGCCGAGGAGATATGAAAGCTTGGCCTGGCCTTCCACGTAAGGAATGGTGTCCTCGGCCGGGGCGTTGCGCTCGCGCACCTCAAGCGCGTGCCGCAGGAGCGTAATCGCCTCCTGTGGCTCGCCCTTCTTGAGTGACAGGTTGGCCAATTGCCCTGTCACCTCGACGGAATCGTCGGATGTGTGTTGCGCCCGCAAGAGCAGCGGAGCCGCTTTGTCGATCTGCCCGGCATCGACGAAGCCACCCGCGACTAGATAATCTATGTCGTTGCTGTCCTGCTTGAAATGAACCGCTCCGAATCGTTGGCGCGCATCGGCAACCTCGACGCGCAGGTGGTCTGCCTCGCGCTCGGCCAAGGCCATGTTGTCGGGGTCGATGTGCATCTTGAGCCGTAGAAAGGCTAGCTCCATGCGCTCGGCGGCCAAGTCGGCCATGGTGGCACTGGCGGTCTTGCGCTTGGCCAGCGCCAGCGAGGCTTCGTCCAGATAGCGCAGGGCTAGGAGAGGCTCCGCCAACATGCGAGCGACGCGCGATGTCAGGAGTAGGATCTCGGAGCTAGTCGGATAGGTACGCAATGCGCGCTCGAGGACGCCCATGGCGGCCGCCGGGTCTAGCCGATCCGTCGACGTTCCCCCCAAGAGCTCGTGATGGGGTAGGAAACGACGGGCCAGCGCCATATAGTCCGCCGGCTGCGGGCTAGTGGCCGCGGCGGCAGAAAGCAGGTGGCGGAGCTCCGGGTCATCACCTGGCCGTCCGGCGAAATGGCCGGTCGCATCCAAGGCCTTACCGATCTGCCCGCAACGCAGGTAGCCGGCGGCCGCTGATACCGACATCGCGGATAACGCTTCGGTGTCGAGCAAGAGATCCCCGAGGAGCCCGCGTGCCCCTTCGGTCACGGGCTTGCGCAAAAATCCGCTCACCCGCTCTTGCCGGTCGAAGTAGAGCTGGGTCAAACGCTCCATGACAGCCGGGGTTGGCCAAACAGTAGCAATGGAGTCCAGGACCTCCATCGGGGTGGCCAGCCGGCGGGAGCTGCTCTGCATTGAGCCGATCTGCGCGCCGGCGTCGAGCCACGACAGGACTTGGTCGAGCTGCGCCCCCCACTCGGAGTGGTTCGGATCGACCACCTGCAGGGCAAAGAGCGCGGTGGCGACCGGAAGCTCGTTGCCACGGGGAGAGTAGACAGCCAGCACTAGCTTGGCGGCGTCGCGCAATAAGCTGCGCTCGCGGGCCGAGAGGGGCAGTCCGCTCGGGGCCCACAAGGAGCTAGGAGAGAATAAATCCAGTCCATCGCGCAAGGAATCGTCGAGACGATCGAGATCGTCAACCGTACCCAGGATGCCCTGGTTCTTGCGGAGTCGGTCGGCGTCCAAGGTCGCCAGAGGGGCGAGGAGGTACTCGAGCAGCTTGGCCCGCAAGGCGCTCTTGGCCTGCGACCCTTCCGGCAGGGCCTGATAGAGCAACTTGGCCTCGAAGTAGTCCTCCTCGGCCGCGATGGCGTGCAGGCCAGCGGCCTCCTGGGCCAAAGCTTGCGCCGCCGGGCTGGATGTGAATCTCGAAGGCGTGACCTGGTGGGCGCAGGCCAAGCCTGCACCCAGGCTCACCAGCCCTACCAGCGCGAATCCGGCCGAGAGACGCATGGACGAAGTTTAGCGCGCAGAGCTCGGGGAGCGCTATAAATCATCCGTCATGGCCGGGGCAGGTAGTCGCTCGTGCAGATGGCGGTACGCCCTCGACGGCTTGCAAGGCCGTCCGCTCATCATTGGACATCGCGGGGCGGGACACCGTGGGGGAGACCGCGGGGAGGATTGCGGGGTGAGCCCGCACCTGACCGAGAACACCCTGGCCGCTTTCCGGCGGGCGATTGCCGATGGGGCCGACGGTGTCGAGCTCGACGTGCGGCGCTGCAGCTCGGGCGAGGTGGTGGTCTTTCATGATGTGGACTTACGGCGGTTGGCCGGGCGGCCCGAGCGCGTCGCCGATTTGCCACTGGCCGCGCTACGTGAGGTGCGTCTGGCGGGAGGAGAAGGCATTCCGACCCTGGACGAGGCTCTCGATGTCTGCGGTCCGGGAGCGCTCGTCAACATCGAAATCAAGACCGACCATCTATGGCCGAGGGGCTGCGCGGCCCTGGTGGCCGGAGTCGCCGAGGCGGTGGTTCGGGCCGGCGCAGCTGGGCGTGTGCTGATGTCGTCGTTCAGCCCTGGCGTGCTCTGGGGTTGGCGGCGGTACAGCTCCGAGGTGCCAAGTGGCCTGCTCTTCGAGCGCCCGCGACCCTTTCACCGCCCTTGGCCGCTGCGGAGCGAGATGGCCCTGCCGCTCTTGGGGGCAAGCGCGGTCCATCCCGACCACAGCCTGTGCAATCTCCGCACTGTGGCACGCTGGCACCGGTACGGCTATTCGGTCAACGCGTGGACCGTCGACGCTCCGGAGCGACTGCGCACCCTGGCCGATCTCGGAGTCGACGCCATCATCACCAATGATGCCGCGGCAGCGCGCGCGGCATTGCGCTTGACCGCGCGAGCCATGGGTGGCTAACATCTAGGAGCCATGAAGTCTGTTGTGGTGTTTGTTGCTCTCATCGCGCTGGCGGCTTGTGAGAGCGCTACTACTTCGGAGAGTATTCGAGCGTGGAAGAGCACGGAGAAGGGGCCAGAGAAGATCGAAGCCGCGCTCCGCAATTCGGCTGTCCCGGCCAACCTTCGTGCCGAAGCCGCAGTGGCACTGGTGGAAATTGGCCGTCCGGAGAAGGTCGACGACATAATCGGTGGCATGCCCCAGACCGAGCGAGTGCAGGTGCTGGCGCCTTTGCTGGAAATGTACGTAGCGGCCATGGCGAGCCCGCAACTGCCCAAGATGCGCGACGCGCGAGACGAGCTCTTCAGCCTCCGGCAGTATGCTCTCCCCGATCAACAAAAGCGCATCGATACTGCTCTCTTGGGCTCGATCGAGAAGGACATCTTCGCGGGCAGGTTCGCGGGCGGCAGGCAATCCTTGGAAAAAATGCTGCTGGCCATCGGCCCACCCTCTGCCCCCATGTTGGTGCGACTAATCGCCGATGCCAGGGCGCCATATCGAGGTATTGCGGAGCTCCTGGCCAAAGTCGGTGATCCGGTGACGCGCGATCGGGGCGGATCGGCGCTGGTCGAACGCCTCGAGCACACCAGGGCAGGTGACCGGACGGCGAGCGACATGTGGATCGCGCTCGGGCTCTTGGGCGGACCGACGGTATCCGAGTTCCTTGCGGGCAAGATGCAGAAGGGTTCGCGCGAAGACGCTGTCGCCGCGGCCAAAGCCTTGCAGCAATCGCGCTTTCCCGCCGTGTTGCCCGTTGCATTGCACATAGCCGCGGATGCCCGGGCCGACAAGGAGTTGCGCGGAGAGGTCTTTGGCGTGATCGAGAAGATCGGAGGCCCCGACGCGCTAAGTGGGCTCCTGGCGATCATCGCCCACGACAAGAACGACATCGTCCGCTACCGAGCCCACGAGGCGGCGCTGGAAGTCGGCAAGGCAACCGCCATCCTGCCCGCTCTGGAGGCATTCGCTCCGGGGCTCTCGTTCCGGCGTGACGACGTGATCGACTTTCTGGTCAAGGATATCTCACGGATAGGTAGCGCGGCGAAGCCGCAGGTGCAGGCTGCCCTGAGCTCCCCCTCGCCCTTGGCCAGGATGACGGCAGTCCTGGCTCTAGAGGCACCGCTGCCCTTGGGTCGCGGTCAAACCTTGGGAGGGCCGGACGATGTCGCTGTCCTGGGCAAGCTCGGCAACGATCGGGCAACGCTCAAGGGATTCCCGCCCGGAATGACCATAGGTTCGGAAGCGAAGCGCGTTGCCGCGTTGCTGGGGAGCAAAGGCAAGTAGAGTTGACTCCTCTCGTTCCACGGATGGTACAGAAAGGGTAGGACCAAGATCCGCCATGGACCCCAATCGGAGAACGCTACGTCACTTTTACTGTTCAGACGCAGTCTGGCAGATATTCGAGCAGATGTCCGACGCGATGGATAGAGGCGTGGATGAGCTGGTCAACGAAGCCATGCGGGCCTTTGCCGAGAGAAATGGCTATCTTGGGGGACCGGACACTGACGCGCAAAGAGCCGGTCCACCCGCCGAAACATCTGCTCCGGCGGCGCCACCGCCCTTGCCTTCCGCTCGCAGCACCGGACACTATGCGTCTCGTTCGCCATCGGCCACCGCCGCCCCCACTGCTTCGGCGCCGGCGCCGTCCGGACCCGGATTGGGTGCGGGGGCGGGTGCGCCAGCGCCGCTCTTTCTGCTGTTCGGAGACCAGAAGTACGTCATCGACAAGGATCAGTTCATCATTGGCCGCGGGGCCAAGACGTCCGACCTACCCATCCGCGACGGCAACATTTCGCGCAAGCATGCTGCGGTGGTGAGACGGGCCGGGGCCTATTACATCAGGGACTTGGGCTCGACCAACGGTATCGATTTCAATGGCGAGCGCATCGAGGCGCGCAAGATTGAAGAAGGTGACGTCTATTCGATCTGCGACTACCAGCTCAGGTTCACCTTCAAGTAGCCCACATGTTGGGCACCTCCCAGAGCGGCGCAGGCCCAAGGCCGCCGACGCTAGACGCTTCTCGCATCCCGACGACCGGCGCGCCACCACTTCAGCCCGCAGCCTGCCGCCCGAAGCTGCCTTGCAAATGCCCCCGGGAGGCCGGCCCCCTACCGATGGTCGGCGCGCCGGTGACGTCTGGAGCTCAATGACGCGAATGCCGAGGAAATCGCGCCCTGGCAGCCGCCCTGGAAGCGAAGATTGCGAAGATCAGGTGGCCAAGCCGCGGCTCGGGGCGAGGAAATGGCTGGAAATCCGAGGCGCAAGTCGGCATGGTCCAGCACTTGCTCGTCAGACCTTACCAGCAAACCCATCGACAGAATCTTGGCCTTGACCATGTATGAGGATCTCAACCTGGCCCACGACGCTCCGCTTCCCGTGACTACTCGCGTGAGCGCAGGCGGGCTCTGCCCGACTGCGCTCGTTCGCGGGGGATTTAAAGGACCCTCTCAGGGTCCTTTTCACGATGTGAGCGCAGGCGGGCTCTGCCCGACTGCGCTCGTTCGCGGGGGATCTAAAGGACCCTCTCAGGGTCCTTTTCACAAGGTCGGCCGATGACGGTCATGTGGCGGACGCTGGCGGCTGGCTTCTTGGGTGGATCGCTGGCCGGGGCGCTCGACGCCTTGGCCACGCTCATCCTATCGAGCGGCATTCTTACCTTGCCGAATGCCGCCCACCTGATCGCCATCGACACCGGGCTGGGAGCGGTGGCCGGTGCCGCGCTGGTGGTCGTCTTCATCGGCTGGAGCCTGGGGCTCGAAGCGCTGCTGGGCAAGTCGCCGTGGTTCTCGGGCACGCACGCGGTCGCCCTGTTGCTGGCTCTTCCGGTCATCGTATATGACGCCTTCGCCGTCTTTCACGGCGCGCGGGCCTCACGCATTGCCGGCCACCATTGGCTATCGGTGCTGCTGATTCTACTCGCAGCCGCCGCCGTGTGGTTTGCCGTGACGCTTGCGCAGCGCTGGCTCGCCCGCGCCGAGCCGCCCGTTGCCGCCCACCGGCCGAAGCGCGGGGGATCCAAAGGGCCCTCCCAGGGTCCTTTGGGTAGTCGCGTGAGCGCAGGCGGGCTTTGCCCGACTGAGCTCGCCCGCGGGGGATCTAAAGGACCCTCCCAGGGTCCTTTGTCTAAGACACTGGCGCTCGCGGCCGGCCTGGTAGCCGTGCTCGCCGCGCTGGCGGTGAGCTGGGCCAACCTTTGCGTGTTACCGCGCCTCTATCACTGGCTTCACGTCTCGCTGGCGCTGCTCCATCTCGTGCTCTGTCTGGTAGCGGTACGTGTGCTCTTCGAAATCCGGCGGCCGCGCGCGGGCGCGCCCAGGTCGCTCGTGGTGGCAGGGTTGGCGTCGTCGTTGCTGATCGGGTTGTTCGCGATCGAACGCCCGCAGCTGGCCAGCAGCCAGAGCTTGCGTTTCTTCATTTACGAGAAGACCCAGTTGGCCGGCATCTTCGCGCGCGCGCTGCCCGCGGCCCGGGTCAGGACCGCGCTCTCGAGCGCTTACGCGGTCGACGAAGCCCTGCCGCCATTGCCCCGGGGGCCGCGCTATCCCGACGCCGATGTCGTGCTCATCACCATCGATGCGTTGCGCGCCGATCACCTGGGTAGCTACGGCTACCGTCGCCCCACCACCCCCAACCTCGACCGCCTGGCCAGTCGCGGTGTGCAATTCGAGCACGCCTACACCCAGGCGCCGCACACCTCGTTTTCCCTGGCATCGGTGATGACCGGCAAGTACTACCCGACCATAGCCCGCCTCGCTCCCGCGGAGGCCCACGAAACCCTGGCTTCGATCCTGCGCCGCTACGGATGGAAGACAGCTGCGTTCTTTCCACCTGCGGTTTTCTACATCGATGCGCACAAGATGAAGGCCTTCGAGGCCAACAATTTCGACTTCGAGTACGTGAAGTACGAGTACCTCGACGCTATGGCCCGGGTGGGGCAGATTGAGCACTTCTTGGTTACCGAGCAGCCCAAGAAGCTCTTTCTCTGGCTCCACCTGTTCGAGCCGCACGAGCCCTACGAGTTGCACCCCGGCTTTGATTTTGGGGCGTCCGACCTCGATCGCTATGACAGCGAGATCGCCTACGCCGATGCGGTCGTGGGCAAGGTGGTGGACCTACTAGAGCGCCGACGCCCGGGCGCGATAATCATGATCGCGGCCGACCATGGCGAGGAATTCGGCGAGCACGGAGGGCGATACCACGGCAGTAGCTTGTACGAAGAGCAGGTACATGTGCCCTTTATCGTGGTCGCTCCTGGGCTTCGGGCTCATCGTGTTGCTGGCCCAAGCCAGCTCATCGACATCCCGAGCACGATTTTGGCTCTGCTCGACCTGCCCATACCCGCTCGCATGCGCGGCACCGATCTGGGGCCCTGGCTTGCCACTCCGTCCGCGCCCGGGTTGCGGCTGCCGCCCGCCTTTGCCGAGGTGGAGAACAAGCGCATGGTCGTGCTGGCCTCGGACAAGCTGGTGTGCGATGTGAGCAAGGACTTCTGCTCGCTCTACGACCTGGCGAGCGACCCGGAGGAGCGTCACGATTTGGCCGACCGGCAGCCGGGTCGAGCGGATCGCCTTCGCCAACGCCTGGAGCTCTGGCTCGGAGAGCAGGCCCGCTACGAGGCCGATTTGCCCGGGGTGCCGGGCGGGGCCGAGTACGACAGCGTCATCGAGCGAGGACGTCTGGCCGACGGGAGTGCCTCGGGCGATCTAGCGCTGCTCCTCAAGAGCAGCGCCGTTCCTATCAAGGCCAAGCGCGAAGCAGCAATGCTCCTGGCCACGGTCTTGCCGCCCCGACCGGGGACGGAGACGGCGTTGCTGGATGCGAGCAAGAGCAGCGACGACGATCAAGTGCGTGACTGGGCTGCGATTGCGGCATTTCGTGGTGGTGCCAGCGCGCTGCGGGATCGGTTGCGCGCTTTGCTGGTAGGACCGGAGAAGGGCGAGCGCGCCAGGCTAGGGCTTCACGCCGCGCTGGCCTTAGCCGAAGGAGGTGATGGCCAAGGGGTGGGCCGCCTTGAGGCATCGTTAGAGGATTGCACCTTCGACGTCGCCCTGTGCAAGCGCGTGATCTCCGCGCTCGGGGTCGTACGCGATCGGAGCTCGGTCAGGCCGCTGATCGAGCATCTCGCGTTCGTGCAAACCCGACGCGAGACGGTGCTGGCTCTGTCCGCCCTTGCCGACCCGGAGAGCGTGACCGCGCTCATTGCTTGTCTGGCCAACGACGAATATGTTCCGGTGCGCGTCGCAGCGGCGAAGGCACTGGGACGACTTGGTGGCGCACGGGCCTTACAGGCGCTCTTGGCCGCCAGTCGTCACGAAAAGGAACAGGTCGTCCTCACCGCTGTACGTGAAGCACTGGCGCTACACGCACAGCGGTAAGCCCATCACCTTCAGGTACGCGGGGGGGTTCCGGGCAGGACGTAGCGCAGGTCCAGGAAAAACATGTTGAGGTGGGCGTTCGAGGGCGAGCCGGTGACGTAGCTCCAGGGGTTGCGCTGGAGATAGGAGTACTGGCCGATGATGACCAGGGCGCCGTACTTGGGATCCCGCCAGAAGTCCTGGTTGATGCCGATGGTTGCTTCCTGGATCATCTTGTTCTGGGCGGCCGGAGCGCCCGCGTAGCCGTAACCTACGCAGGAAGAGGCGCTGGAGCACACGCCCCCCGCGGTGGCCGGAGCATCGGTCTGCCTGATGTAGACCGCGCCGTAGTAGCCGAACAATTGGGTTCCTCCGTAGCCGTACTCGAGGCCTGACACCGTCGATCCCGACTGCACCGTCTTGATGCTGCCATCGGACTGGACGATCAGGTCGGGGGCCTGGCCGTAGATGTAGCGGCCGCCGCCCGCGCCGTAGAAATTGTTCGAGAGCAGGTGGAAGCCTTCGAAGAGCTCGAGATTGAAGTTCAGGAAGCCACCCAGGCCGGTCGCGGAATGCTTGGTGTTGTCGACGGTGTTATAGACCTTGAACTGACGCTCGACCCCGCCGATTTCCACGTGAACCTGGCTCACCGGATCGGTGGCTACCTTCGCGATCACGTCGGGGACGAGGTTGGGCACGCTCAAGGTCGAGGCGCCGTTATCGAGCTGGGTGCCGGCCATGGCGGAAAGGCTGCTCGGCAGGGTGATGAGCCCGCCGCCAGAGGAGCCGCCGATGTATTGCTCGGGGTTATCGAGCGCCAGGGCGGCCGCGAGCTCGTGCATGGGGTGGTAGGCGACGCGTAGCTCGGGAATCCGTCCCCACACCAGGCCAGCCTGGTAGTTGGTGTCCATGTTGAGCGTGTAGAAGACATCCTTGGGCAGGGGAGAAATGCCGGTGCGGCCAGGCGTGATCAAGCTCCAGGTCTGTCCCGCCAGTACCTCCCAGTCGCCCGAGTTGACGTCGACCCAGTAAAGGCGCGAACGCAGGGTATTGCTGTTGCTGGATACGGCCACGTTGCCCCCGTTGTTGCCGAGGAAGTCGGCCTCCATGTACCCCATGACCTTGGATTGTCCCACCGGGGCGTCGACCCGGAAGCCAATGCGTGAGTTCTGCATGCTCAAGCGAGTTTCCGACAGGTTGGTCCCATACCCGGCTCCGTAAGGAATGGAGCCGAAGTTGGTCCCTATGCCGCTACCGACATCGGTGCTACGCCAGACCCCCGTGAAATCCATGAAGCCAACCGGCGTGATGAATGCTCTGCCGATCTTGAACTGTAGCGGAGCCTCTTCGCCGGAAGACAGGGAAGGGACGAGGGGGGATGAGGTGACGGGGGCGGGCGCGATGGGCGATGCACGCAAGGCATTGCCAGCGGGGGCGTCCATGGGCGAGCTAGGGGCAGGCGCGGCCGACGTCTGCCCTCCGCCGGTTTGAGTGATAGGTTCGGCTCCCGTCTGAGCGCCGGCCGGGGTGGTGGCGCACAGTAAAAAGGCCGCGACGGAGCCAGAAGAGAGGAATCGAGGTATGGTGTTTTGCATGGCGGTGAGGATAATTAGACTTTGCAACAAAACCGTGACGACTTGGTGAATTGTTAGCCTGCATCATGGCCCCGGATGGCCTGGCGCTGCCGCGAGCAGGCGCCTGCCCCGCGGGCCGCGGCTCTCCAGCGTGATGGTTCGACTTTGGTCCCGGCCGTCTGTTCCCCCCATCACAATAGCCACGCGGAGCGAGTCATTGGGCAGCCATTCGGGAAACCGATCCGCCCACTCGATGGCAGTCGCCCCCTCGTCGCACATCTCCTCCAGGCCCAATTCGGGTAGCTCGGACGGGGATTTGATCCGATAGAAGTCAATGTGTGCCAGGGGGAGTCGTCCCGGATGCTGATGCACGAGCGCAAAGGTTGGGCTGGTTATCTGGCGCCCGGCTGGCACTTGTAGCCCACGGGCGAGGCCTTGCACGAATGTGGTCTTGCCCGCGCCAAGCGGCCCGGTCAGGGCCACCACATCGCCGATAGCCAGAACCTGGCCCAGGCGGGCGCCGATGGCTTGCATGTCGGCCGCGCTGGTCGCGACCAGGCTGAGCGACCGGGTGGGCAGGTTTGCCGTCATTTCGCCTTCAGCAGCTGGCGATAGAGCAGTAGATGGCGCACCGCCAAGTCGGGCTGTCCGGTTTGCTCGAAAAGTCGGGCGACATTGTAGTGGGCGTCGGCATTGTGCGGGTCGAATTCGATTGCGCGCAGGTACGCCGCGATGGCATCGGCATTGGCGCCCAGATCCTCCAAGGCGACGCCAGCATTGAACGCCGCGGTCGCTTCGGTGGGCCGGAGGGAGAGCGCGGCGCGATAGTGGAGCAGGGCCGCGTATACGTCCCCCGCTTCGTGCAGCAAGCGACCGAGATTGACGTGCGCATCCACGCAATCGGGCTCGCGTTCGAGTATGGTGGCGTAGAGGGCGCGTGCTTGCTCCGGTGCCGTGGCTTCGAGTGCCATCGCCTGTTGGTATAGCTCGGGCACCGGCGGGGCGGGTGCGCTCGCGGGTGGGGTTGACTTTTCCGAGGTCAGGGGAATGATCGACGCCTCAGGGGCGCCAGCCTGGCTGGTGCCGAAGGCGAGCAGGGCTTGTCCAGATAGGGCATCCCAGCGCTTGTTGCCATCGCGCACGACCACGGTGTCGCCCTCGCTGCCCAAGTCGAGTCTGGCAAGTCTGGCAAGTCCGGCCTGGCCGGAGCCGGCCCCGCCGAGGTCACGTTCGGCGACCGCACGCAAGGCGGTACGCACGCGTCGGGGCGGGATGCGGAGCGCGACCAGACCCTCGGCTTTGCGCAAGACCACCAAGTCTTGGAAACTCAATTGGATTTTCCCCATCTCGTCGCGTTTGGGCACCAGGAGCCCAACCCGCAAATAGGAGCGCAACCGTCCTAGGCTGATACCGAGCACGGCGCAGGCGTCGCGAACCGAATACATCGGTTGCGACTATACACCTGGCCTTGTCTGTGGGCCTATGTAAGTTGGGACGAGGCGAAACCGCTCTTACTGCAATGTGCATTTTGCCCCTGGCCGCTCGTTCATTGTTGAAGGTTCCCGCGGCTCGCAAGATAATGCGAGTCATCGAGGACGTTCATGAGCAACGAATCCACCTTGACCAAGAAGCTCCGGAGAACTCAAGAGCAGCTCGCGTTGCAGGAGGGAGGTTCACGCTCCTCGGCCATCCTGAGCCGCCTAATAGACGAAGTGAGTCGGCCTCTGGACGAGACGAGCCTGATCTGTCAGCGCTTGCTCGATAATGCGGCAGCCAAGCTTTCGCCCGAGCAGCGCAAGCTCATCGAAGCTGTGGGCCAGAACACCGACGCGGTTGCGCGGAGGGTGCGCGACTATATCGACCTGGTGCGCCTCGAGGTAGGCGATCTCTTGGTCCAGCCGAAAGTGCTCGACGTCGACGACATCATCGAAGAGGTCGCGGGTCGCTACCGAAGCGCGGCCCGGGTCAAGGGGCTGGCGCTCACGGTCGAGCCATCGGTGGGCGAGCTGCCGGCCGTCATCGCCGATCGGGCCCGTCTGGTGCAGGTCCTATCGAATTTGGTGGCGAACGCGATCGGGTTCACCGATCATGGCCAGGTGACCATTTCCACCGAGCTTTACGATCGCTCGGTGGCGATTCACATTGTCGACACCGGCAACGGTATCGCGGCGACGCAGCTGCCCCGACTGTTCGAGGACTTCTATCACTGTCAAGGCGATCCGAGCCAGGACAAGGATCGGCCGGGGTCAGGCCTGGGCTTGACGTTAGCCCGACGCCTGATCATTCGCATGGGCGGCGATCTGTGGGCTTCGAGCACGGTGGGCGCCGGGTCCAAATTCAGCTTCACCGTACCGCGTTCTCCCGATAGCGCGGGTCAGGCGCGCAGCGTGCCGGCCTAGGTGGAAAATGGCGCGCACGGCGCGAACCGGAGAGCCTGCCGTGCTTGCCGACGAGCTGTGCACGGAGCGCGATGCGTTCCGCGAAACCTTCAACGTCTTTCAAGACGGTCTCTTCCTGCTCGACGGCAACGGCGCGATCTTAATCGAGAATACCGCCGGGCAACAATGGCTGACCGAGACACCGCCGCCCAGCGGGGCGGGTGATACTGCCGACAGTTCGCCGCGCAAGAGCTTCGCCGAGGCGTTGGCCGAGGTGGCGGGCGAGGCCCTGCGGCACAGCCGCACCACCTCGACCAGCGTGACCTGGGTGGGGCGCCAGCTCGAGGTCAGGGCCAATCCGGCGGCGGGGGGACGTGTCCTGGTCTGCGTGCGCGACGTGACGGAAGAGCGTGATCGCGAGCTCAGACGACTGCAGTCCGAGAAGCTGGCCTCCATCGGTTTGTTGGCCGCTGGCATTGCTCACGAGATCAACAACCCGGCCTCGTTCGTCTTGGCCAACGTCGACGCCCTGGCGGGTATGCTGCGCAAGGTCGACGAGTCTTTGCGGACCAAGAATGTCTACGCCGACCAAGCCGATCTGGCCGACCAGCTTTTCGATGCCATGACTGTGGTGCAGGAGTCGAAGGAGGGCATGGCGCGGATACACCGCATTGCGCGTGATTTGCAGTCCTTCTCACGCGTGGACGACGATGCCAATGCTCTTTCCGACGTCAACGTGGCGGTGGATTCCGCGCTGACCATGCTGCGCAGCGAATTGCGCTACCGAGCCACCGTAGAACGCAGCCTACGCGCGAGCCAGCTCGTGCGTGCCAGTGCGGCTCGCTTGGGCCAGGTTTTTCTGAACCTGATCGTCAATGCCGTTCATGCTCTCGCCGACCTGCATCCCAGGCGCAACCGCCTCTACGTACGCAGCCGTGATGAGGGCGGGCAAGTGGTGGTCGAGATTGAGGACAACGGCCCCGGCATCTCGCCTGCCATCATGCCGCGCATATTCGAGTCGTTCTTCACCACCAAGCCACCCGAGCTAGGCACCGGTCTGGGTTTGCCCATCTCGCTCGATATCGTACGGCGCGCGGGTGGCGACTTGACCGCGGAGAGCGAGCCTGGTCGAGGCGCGCTTTTTCGCGTGCGCTTGCCGGCTGCCCAGGGCGTACCTTCGCTGAGAACGCGTAGCGTCTCGTCGCTCAAGGCGATCCGCAGGCGCCGGGTGCTGGCCATCGACGACGAAGCGCTTCTGCTCAAGGCCTTTCAGCGTATGTTGGTGGCGCATCATGACATCGAAACCAAGCTGGGCGGGCGGGAAGCCCTGCGCTTCTTCGGGCAGGATCGTCAGTTCGACGTGATCTTGTGCGACCTGCAAATGCCGGACATGTCCGGGGTGGAGCTCTACCAAGCGGTCAAGCAACAATGGCCCGGGCTTGCCGAACGCTTCATATTCATCACCGGGGGCGCCTTTTCCGCCGAGGCCAGACGCTTTCTCGAAGATGGCGAGATCGCCTGCATCAACAAGCCCTTCCAGCTGCGGGAGCTGCTCGAATTGATCGAGGCGCGCGTGGGTGACTGACCCGCCCTAACTCTCCGCGTGAGCGCGGGCGGGCTTTGCCCGACCGAGCTCGACCGCGTGGGATCTAAAGGACCCTCCCAGGGTCCTTTTCTGAGTCGCGTGAGCGCGGGCGGGCTCCGCCCGACCGAGCTCGACCGCGTGGGATCTAAAGGACCCTCCCAGGGTCCTTTTCTGAGTCGCGTGAGCGCGGGCGGGCTCCGCCCGACCGAGCTCGACCGCGTGGGATCTAAAGGGCCCTCCCAGGGTCCTTTTCTGAGTCGCGTGAGCGCGGGCGGGCTCCGCCCGACCGAGCTCGACCGCGTGGGATCTAAAGGACCCTCCCAGGGTCCTTTTCTGAACTGGCCAGGTGCCCGAGGATGTTATCGATGAGGCGCTGGCCCGTCTCGCTCATGGCCATGGCCTTGGCTTCGCTGTCCGCTATGATGGCGGCCGGACCGCCGGGGCCCAGCGCGCGGGTGGCAAACTCGGCGTCTTCCTTGGCCCAGCGTCGTACGGTCGCCGCGTCGGTCTCGACATGAAACTGGAGGCCGTAGGCATGGCTGCCGATGCGAAAGGCTTGGTTCGCGCACCTCTCGCTTTGGGCTAGTCTTATCGCGGAGGGCGGGAGATCGAAGGTGTCACCATGCCAGTGCAGGACGAGCAAGCGCTCGCCCAGGCCGGCCAAGGCTGGCTCGCTGCCGCCCCCCACGAGCCTGACCTCGCCGAATCCTACTTCCAGCGCTGGCGATCCGTCTACGCTACGGTTGGGGTAGACGCGGCTTCCCGCGGCGGCGGCCAAGAGCTGTGCGCCCAGACAAACCCCGAGCACGGGCTGACGCGCCTCGAGTGCTCTGCGCAGGAAATGCAGCTCGCGCTCCAGAAACGGGTAGCGGGGGTCGCCCACGTCGGCCACGCCCATGGAACCGCCCATTACTATGACCACGGCCCCCTTAAGCGCATCGCATGATTCGGGCACGCGAGCGCCTTCGTCGAGGTTCCTGACCTCCACTGTCAGGCCGCGTCTGGCGCAAGCTTCGGCGATGCTGCCTGCGCTTTCGCGCTGCATGTGTTGCAAGATGATGGCTCGCTTCATGCGTAGGCTCCTATGAATATGGGCAAGGGAAGCAGCTCCTGGCCTCCTGATTGTATATGCTACTGATTTGGGAACTGGCTTCAGGGCTGCGTTGTCTTTACCGCAGATGCTGTCTCTACCAAATAAAGGACCCTGGGAGGGTCCTTTGGATCCCCCGCGGGTGAGCTCGGTCGGGCCAAGCCCGCACGAGCTCACGCGACCGCATATGACGAACACCCGCT
Source organism: uncultured delta proteobacterium (assembly GCA_963849735.1). GTDB lineage: Bacteria > Myxococcota_A > Polyangia > Fen-1088 > Fen-1088 > Fen-1118. The sequence goes on along the minus strand of CAWKJE010000060.1, from coordinate 181,781 downwards.
TCGTACGCATGGCCGCGTTGTTGCCGATCGCGGCGCTGGCGTCGGTGGGAGGATGTGCCAGCAACACCAACAATAACAAGGCAAGCTCGGGTACGAGACCGGGTGGTGACGTCGTGCGCATCGACATGGAGCCCATCGCGATCGAAGCCACTCATGGTGCCGATGGCGTGCGCATAGAGGCCTTTGACGCGGCGGAGCTATTCGAACATGCCGGCGCCGCCCTCTCGGACAAGCAGTTCGACCAGGCCATCTCGGCCTATCAGAAGCTGCTCAGCAGCTTTCCCGATTCGGAGTACGCTCGTCCCGCGTACTACAACCTGGGGTTGGCGCAAATCGGCAAGAAGAGCTGGCCCGCGGCGATCGACGCCTTCAAGGCGCTCATCGACCGCTTTCCCGCGCACCAGGATGCCAAGGACGCTCGCTTCCAACTCGGCGCCTGCTACGCCGAGCAGGGCGACTGGGCGGCTTCCGCCGAGGTGTTCGGGCGCCTGCTAGAACGCCCAGACCTGAACGCTGACGATCGCATAGAAGCCCTGGCCCGCCGGGGTTTCGCCGAGCTCAATCTGGGACAGCTCGACAAGGCGGAGAGCACCTTTCGCGCTCTCCTCGCCTACCAGCAGCAGATCGAGAAGGAAGAGCGCCTGACCACCGACTTTTATCTCGCCTTCGCCCAGTATCATCTGGGCCAGATAAACCACCTGCGCTTTCGCGTGGCACCATTGCGCCTGCCCGAGTCGCAGCTCGACAAGGATCTAGATGAGAAGGCGCGTTTGCTCCTGGCGGCTCAGCGCGCGTACATCGAGACCATAAGGTTCGGCAATCCGGGCTGGGCATCCGCAGCAGGCTTTCAGGTGGGCTCGCTCTACGAGGAGCTCTACGGTGCGCTCACCAACGCGCCCGTGCCGCCCGAGCTAGACGGCGAAGCGCGAGAGGTCTATATCGAGGAGCTGCACAAGAAGATCCGCGTGTTGCTCGAGAAATCGTTACGCTGGCAGCGGGAGAATTTGCTCATGATCGAAAGGATGGGCGTGGCGACGGAATGGGCGGACAAGAGCAAGCTCGCGTACGCCAAGGTGATGAAGCTGCTCGATCCCGGTCTGGCAGCCGGTTTGGGCGGGGCCGATGGTCAGCCGAATCTGGCCCCCGGTGCATCGGACGGGGCCCATGGCGCACCGCCCCCAGTCCCGCAGGCCCCGACTCGGGCAGGCGGGCGCAGCGATAAAGAGGGGGACGGTACCTCCAAAGGCAATGAATCACCGAGTCAGCCGGTACCTGGCACCTCCGATCCCTTCCAACGCAGCGTCCTATGAACCATAGCGTTTCCCCGGGCTCGCGCGTGGAGCGCGTGGGTAGCAGGCGGCTTTGCCACCAGCTACCCATCGCGGGAGGGTATGGGACCTCCTCCCCGGGTTCCCATGAAACGCGTGGGTAGCGGGCGGCTTCGCCGCCAGCTACCCGTCGCGGGAGGGTATGGGAACCCTTCCAGGGTTCCCATACCATAAGGAAGGATAAACGGATTCTGCTTGACAGGGTGGCGATCCCGACATATACGTTCGCGGCTCTGCATGCGGATAAAATACCTGTACCCGCAGGCGGATAACAATAACTACGCGAAATCATAGGATATCTGATGAGAACCCGGCGCTGGCGTAGCTCAACGGTAGAGCAGCTGATTTGTAATCAGCAGGCTGCGGGTTCGAGTCCCATCGCCAGCTCCGCAGACGGCAAAGGAAAAACTGACACGACAACGAAGCGTTCGGTTCGAATCACCCGGCCGGGTGCATCGTCGGAAAGGGCCTCTTCCGGAGGGGTTCCCGAGCGGTCAAAGGGAACAGACTGTAAATCTGTCGCCACTGGCTTCGAAGGTTCGAATCCTTCCCCCTCCACCACCCACCCCCCAACCCATCACCCCAATGGCGGCAGAATGACGGACAGGAAAATTGCAATGCGTCGCGGGAGTAGCTCAGTTGGTAGAGCTCTAGCCTTCCAAGCTAGACGTCGCGGGTTCGAACCCCGTCTCCCGCTCAGCAAACATGCTGCATGCAATGAATGCATCTAGCGAAGGAAAGTTGTAGAAGAACGGTCCCCCGAAAACATCCCAACGCCCACGTAGCTCAGTCGGCCAGAGCGCGTCCTTGGTAAGGACGAGGTCACCAGTTCAATTCTGGTCGTGGGCTCCGCCCGGGCAACTTTAGCAACAGGGCAGAACCGCAAGAAGAAGCGCTCATCCGGAGATCAGACGATGGCCAAGGAAAAATTCGTACGCAACAAGCCGCACCTGAACGTGGGTACCATTGGGCACGTGGACCATGGCAAGACGACGCTGACGGCAGCGATCACGAAGGCGCTGGCGAAGAAGAACCTGGCGCAGTTCACGGCCTACGATCAGATCGACAAGGCACCGGAAGAGCGGGAGCGCGGGATCACGATAGCGATCGCGCACGTGGAGTACCAGACGGAGAAGCGGCATTACGCGCACGTGGACTGCCCCGGTCACGCGGACTACATCAAGAACATGATCACGGGAGCGGCGCAGATGGACGGTGCGGTCTTGGTGGTGTCGGCGCCGGACGGGCCGATGCCGCAGACGCGAGAGCACATTCTGCTGGCGCGGCAGGTGGGGGTGCCGTCGATCGTGGTGTACCTGAACAAGGTAGACATGGTGGCGAAGGAAGACGCGGAGCTCTTGGACTTGGTGGAGCTGGAGCTGCGCGAGCTGCTGTCGAAGTATCAGTTTCCCGGTGATACGACGCCGATCGTGCGCGGGAGCGCGCTGAAGGCGCTGGAGGGAGATGTGTCGGAGATCGGGGAGGGGTCGATCATGAAGCTGATGGATGCGCTAGATACGTTCATACCCGAGCCGAAGCGGGAGACGGACAAGCCGTTTCTGATGCCGGTGGAGGATGTGTTCACGATATCTGGACGAGGGACGGTGGTGACGGGTCGGGTGGAGCGCGGGATAGTGAAGGTTGGGGAAGAAGTGGAGATCGTGGGGTTCAAGGACACGGTCAAGACGACGGTGACCGGGGTGGAGATGTTCCGGAAGCTTTTGGACGAAGGGCGGGCTGGGGACAATATCGGGGCGCTATTGCGTGGGACGAAGCGGGAGGACGTGGAGCGAGGGCAAGTGCTGGCGAAGCCGGGGACGATAACGCCGCACGCCAAGTTCATGGGCGAGGTCTACGTGTTGAAGAAGGAAGAGGGTGGGCGACACACGCCGTTCTTCAAGGGGTACCGGCCGCAGTTCTACTTCCGGACGACGGACGTGACCGGGGACGTGAAGCTGCCCGATGGGATGGAGATGGTGATGCCCGGGGACAACGTGAACATGGAGATCAACTTGATCACCCCGATCGCGTGCGAGGAAGGTCTACGCTTCGCCATTCGCGAAGGCGGCAAGACCGTCGGTGCCGGTGTCGTGACCAAGATTCTTGCCTAACCAACCCGAATCGAACTAGGAGGACCCCGTGGCTGCTTCGGCGCGAGTCATCATTACCCTGGAGTGTCAGGTCTGTCGTGAGCGCAACTACTCCAGCACCAAGAACAAGCGCGCCAACGCGGAGAAGCTTAAGCTGTCGAAGTACTGCAGCCGCTGTCGCAAGCACACGGAGCACAAGGAGACCAAGTGACCTCCCAGGGCTCCCATCAGACGCGTGCTTCGCTTGCAGCGCAGGAACCCTCTCAGGGTTCCCATGAGACGCGTGCGGAGCTGCCAGCGCAGGAACCCTCCCAGGGTTCCCATGGTGCCCGCGTAGGCGTAGGCGGGCTTTGCCCGCCGGAGCCAGAGCGCGGGAGGGTTTGGGAACCCTTTCAGGGTTCCCATGGTGCCCGCGTAGGCGTAGGCGGGCTTTGCCCGCCGGAGCCAGAGCGCGGGAGGGTTTGGGAACCCTTTCAGGGTTCCCATGGAAATAGGGCAGTAGCTCTAATGGTAGAGCAGCGGTCTCCAAAACCGCGTGTTGGGGGTTCGAGTCCCTCCTGCCCTGCACGAGGAGCCTGACGGCGCAGCCATGGGCCCTAACAAATACATCCATCTCACCTTCGCGGTCGGAGTGCTCGTGCTCTCGTTCTTGATCTACAAGACGGGAGATTGGATCTGGAGCTACTTCGCCAAACCGAACGAGCTCGCCATACAGGGGGTCGCCCTAGCGTTCGGCGTGATCGGAGGAATTCTCGCTTACCGCAACGAAAAGGTCTTTGCCACCGCCGCGGACGTGACCAAGGAGCTCGAGAAGGTAACCTGGCCGGGCAAGAAGGAAACCTACTACGCGACCATCATCGTCATCGTCACGGTAGCGATAGCGACCGTGATCCTGTCGTTTTTCGATCTGATCTGGGCGTTCCTTGCGGGCAAAGTGCTCAAGTGACGCCTGAAGCGATGAGCTCTGTCCCCATGAAATGGTACGTCGTACACACCTATTCCGGACACGAGAACAAGGCTAAGCTGTCCCTCCTGGACAGAGTGCGTCAGGCGGGACTGGGAGATAAGTTCGGCAATGTTCTCATCCCCACCGACACGGTCGTCGAGCTGGTCAAGGGGCAAAAGCGCTCGACCACCCGCAAGTTTTTCCCCGGTTACATGTTCGTGCAGATGGATCTCGACCAGGAAACCTTCCATCTGGTCAAGAACACGCCGCGTATCACCGGTTTTCTCGGCGGCACCAATCCCCAGCCGGTGAAAGAGACCGAGATCCAGAGCATCAACACCGCCATAACCGAAGGGGCCACCCGTCCGCGGCCACGCGAGAACTTCAAAGAGAACGACAATGTGCGCGTGATCGAGGGCCCGTTTGCCAACTTCACCGGCATTGTCGTCGAGGTGAAGCAGGAGAAGCAGAAGCTCCGCGTTAACCTCTCCATCTTCGGCCGCGCCACTCCGGTCGAGCTCGACTTCGCCCAGGTCGAGAAAGTCTGAGCCGCTTAAAGATCCGAACCGCAAGGTAGATGCGATGAAGAAAGTCACAGGTTACATCAAGCTTCAGATTCCCGCCGGCAAGGCCAATCCGGCACCGCCCGTTGGTCCCGCCCTCGGCCAACACGGCGTGAACATCATGGACTTCTGCAAGCAGTTCAATGCGCGCACGCAGGCGCAGGCGAAGGACGAGATGACGATCCCCGTCGTCATCACGGTGTTCTCGGACCGTTCCTTCACCTTCGTGACCAAGACTCCCCCGGCGGCGGTGTTGATCAAGAAGGCCGCGGGACTGTCGACGGCCAAGAAGCCCGGGTCGGGGTCCAAGGAGCCCAACAAGATCAGGGTGGGCAAGATCAACACGAAGCAGCTGCGCGAGATAGCGACTAGCAAACTCCCCGATCTCAATACCACCGACGTCGAGGCGGCGATGCGGACGATTGCCGGCACCGCACGCTCCATGGGCGTCGAGGTGGAAGGCCAATAGCCCGAGACTCCAAGATCGAAGGATCTGAAGATTCGGAAGAGCAGGAGACCATGCCCAAGAGCGGAAAGAAGTACAAGAAGGCAGCCGATAAGGTCGACCGCGGCAAGCGGTACAGCCTGGCGGACGCCTGCCAGCTTTTGCCCGAGACCAAGGTCGCGAAGTTCGACGAGAGCGTCGACATAGCTGTCCGTCTGGGCGTCGACCCCAAGCACGCCGATCAAATGGTGCGCGGCGCGGTGGTGCTGCCCCACGGGACGGGCAAGACCCTGCGCGTGACGGTTATCGCCAAGGGCGACAAGGCCAAGGACGCGCGCGACGCGGGCGCCGATTTCGTAGGGGCCGAAGATCTGGTCGAGAAGATCCAGAAGGAGAACTGGACCGACTTCGATACCTTGGTCGCTACGCCGGACATGATGGGCCTTGTCGGTCGTTTGGGCAAGGTGCTCGGCCCCAAGGGCTTGATGCCCAACCCCAAGGTGGGCACGGTGACCGCGGACGTGGTCAAGGCAGTGCGCGAGCTCAAAGCCGGCCGCGTCGAATTCCGGGTCGAGAAGGCGGGTGTGGTTCATGCCCGCATCGGCAAGGCCTCATTCGGCGGTCAGAAGCTGCTCGACAACGCGCGCGTCATGGTTGAAACCTTGATGAAGCTCAAGCCGGCTTCGGCCAAAGGCACCTACATGAGGTCGGTGACTCTTTCGACCACCATGGGTCCCGGGATCAAGGTCGACACCGTGCCTCTGGTGGCCGAGTTTGGCGTGCAGTAAGTCAGGAGAACCCTCGTGAGCTCTACCGAAAAAAACACGTGTATCGCATCGCTCAAGAGCCGGCTGGCCGGCGCGCATAGCTTGGTGTTGGCCGATTTTCGCGGTCTGACCGTCGATAGCGACAACCGGCTGCGGCGTGAGTTTCGCGCGCTCGGGTGCGAGTACCAGGTGGTCAAGAATACCCTGCTCGGCAAGGCAGTCGAGGGCACGCCCATGGCGGTCCTCGAGCCGCTCCTAGCTGGTCCGACCGCGATTGCATTCTCCTTGGAGGATCCCGCGGTTCCGGCCAAGGTGGCGACCAAGGTCGCCAAGAGCGAGAGCAAGTTCGTGATCAAGGGCGGTTATGTCGACGGCAAGCTGCTCGATCGTAAGGGGGTGGAAGCGCTGTCGACTCTGCCGGGTAAGGATGAGGCGCGCGCGACCTTCCTCGCCACCCTCTTGGCCGCGCCCCAGAGCTTCTTGCGGCTGCTCGGCGCCGCGCCCCAAAATTTCGTATATTTGCTGGCCGCACACGAGAGCGCGCGCAAGAGCGGCGGCGAGAAGTAGACGACGAGTAGCACCGTTGCCGTTGCGAAGCTTAGACAACACGATTTGGAAACCCAGAAGGAGACCCTCGATATGGCCGATGTGACCAAGGAGCAAGTTGTAGATTTTCTTTCCCGGTTGTCCGTGATGGACCTCGCCGCTCTGACCAAGGAGCTCGAGGACAAGTGGGGCGTGAAGGCCGCTCCGGTCGCGGTGGCCGCAGCGGGCGGCGTCCCGGCGGCGGCGGGTGGAGCTGCCCCCGCGGCTGAGCAGACGGAGTTTGCGGTCGTCCTCAAAGAAGCGGGCGCCAAGAAGATCGAAGTCATCAAGGCGGTGCGCGAGCTCACGCAACTCGGCCTCAAGGAGGCCAAGGATTTGGTGGACGGTGCGCCGAAGACCGTGAAGGAAGGCGTGTCCAAGGCGGACGCCGAGAGTTTCAAGAAGAAGCTCGAAGAAGCTGGTGCTAAGGTCGAAATAAAGTAGGCACGTCGGCAGTTGAACACACAAAGTCGACAACCGGTCGACAGTCGGAAGCGAAACCGCCGGGGGTGCTTGGTGCCCTCCGGCATTCGCCTGTGCTGCGCTCGTGGCTAATCAAGGCGAGGGAGAACGCATGGCGTCCCAGATCCAGAACAATTTCAGAGCACGCAAGAGCTTCGCGAAGATCGGCAAGATCATCGATATTCCTAACCTCATCGACATCCAGAAGCAGAGCTACGAAAAGTTCCTGCAGAAGGAAGTGCCGATCGACAAGCGGGAAAATATCGGTCTGCAAGGCGTGTTCGAGAGCGTATTCCCGATCAAGGATTTCTCGGAATCGTCCTCGATCGAGTTCGTCAGCTACACGCTCGACCGGCCCAAGTACGACGTCGACGAGTGCCGTCAGCGCGGCATGACCTTCGCGGCCCCCATCAAGGTGACCGTGCGTCTGGTTATCTGGGATACCAACGAAGACACGGGGTCGCAGTCGATTCGCGATGTCAAGGAGCAGGAGGTCTTCTTCGGCGAGATCCCGCTCATGACCGACAACGGCACCTTCATCATCAACGGGACCGAGCGGGTGGTGGTCAGCCAGCTGCACCGCAGCCCGGGAGTTTTCTACGATCACGACAAGGGCAAGACCCATAGCTCGGGCAAGCTCCTCTACAGCGCGCGCGTCATCCCTTACCGCGGTTCGTGGCTCGACTTCGAGTTCGACCCCAAGGATCTGCTCTATGTTCGCATCGATCGTCGACGCAAGCTGCATGCGACGGTGCTCCTGCGGGCGCTGGGATACTCCACCGAGGATCTGCTCAACTACTACTACGACACCGAGACGGTGTTCCTCGAGCCCGGCAAGAAGTACGCGAAGTCCGTCGAGTACGACCTCTTGCCCGGGCAGCGCGCGACGCGCGACGTGCGCCATCCCGACACGCGGGAAATCCTGGTCAAGAAGAACCGCAAGTTCACCAAGCTAGCGATCAAGAAGCTCAAGGACTCGAGCGTCGAGCGGCTGCCGGTCGAGGTGTCGGAGCTGGTAGGCAAGGTTGCCGCCACCGACGTCATCGACGAGACCACGGGCGAGGTAGTGCTCCAATGCAACGAGGAGCTGACCGAGACCAAGCTCGACGAGCTGCGCGAGCATGGCATCGCCGAGGTGAAGATCCTGTTCATCGACAACCTGAACATCGGCTCTTACCTGCGCGACACTCTGATCGCCGACAAGCTGCAGACCACCGACGAGGCGATTATGGAGATCTACCGCCGCCTGCGCCCCGGTGATCCGCCCACGGTGGAAACCGCGCAGAACCTGTTCAAGAACCTCTTTTTCAATCCCGAGCGCTACGACTTGTCCAAGGTCGGGCGCTTGAAACTCAACTACAAATTCAAGCTCGACGAGGCCCTCGACAACACCGTTCTCACCAAGCGTGACATCCTGGAGACGGTGCGCTACTTGATCGATCTCAAGAACGGCAAAGGGCAAATCGACGACATCGACCACCTGGGTAACCGCCGGGTGCGCGCGGTGGGCGAGCTGATGGAGAATCAGTACCGCATCGGGTTGGTACGCATGGAGCGTGCCATCAAAGAGCGCATGAGCATGTCGCAGGAAATCGAAACGCTCATGCCGCACGACCTGATCAATGCCAAGCCGGTATCGGCCGTGGTGAAGGAATACTTCGGTTCGTCCCAGCTCTCGCAATTCATGGATCAGACCAATCCGCTTTCGGAGGTCACCCACAAGCGGCGGCTCTCGGCGCTCGGACCGGGCGGGCTCACGCGTGAGCGGGCGGGGTTCGAAGTGCGCGACGTCCACGGCACGCACTATGGCCGCATCTGTCCCATCGAAACTCCGGAAGGGCCCAATATCGGCCTCATCGCCTCGCTGTCGACCTACGCCCGCGTCAACGAATTCGGCTTCATCGAGACGCCATATCGCAAGGTGGTCGAGGGCAGAGCCACCGATGAAGTCGGCTTCTACTCGGCCCTGCAGGAGGAAGGTCACTACATCGCGCAGTCGAACTCGCCCATCGGTAAGAAGGGCGAGCTGCTGGAAGAGCTGGTGTCCTGCCGTCACAACACCGAGACGGTCATGGCCAAGCCCGAGGAAGTCACGCTCATGGACGTGTTGCCGAACCAGCTCGTTTCGGTGGCGGCGTCGCTCATCCCCTTCCTCGAGAATGACGATGCCAACCGCGCCCTCATGGGCTCGAACATGCAGCGTCAGGCGGTGCCACTCATCCGTACCCGGTCGCCGCTCATCGGCACCGGCATGGAAGGCATCGTGGCACGCGACTCGGGTGTGACCGTGGTGGCCCGGCGCGACGGCGTGGTCGAGTCGGTGGATGCGGCGCGCATCGTAGTGCGTCCCACCATGGACTCGGACGACTTGCTATCGGCCAAGCCCGATATCTACAACCTGGTGAAGTTCCAGCGCTCCAACCAGAACACTTGCATCAACCAGCGCCCGATTGTCGAGCCAGGTGATCACGTGCGAGCGGGCGACGTGCTGGCCGACGGGCCCGCCACCGAACGCGGCGAGCTGGCCCTGGGCGAGAACGTGCTGGTCGCGTTCATGCCGTGGGGCGGGTACAATTTCGAAGACTCGATTCTGATCTCCGAGCGACTGGTCAAGGATGACCATTTCACCTCGATCCACATCGAGGAGTTCGAGTGCGTGGCCCGCGATACCAAGCTGGGCAAAGAAGAGATCACGGGCGACATCCCCAACGTGGGCGAGGACGCGCTCAAGGATCTCGACGAATCGGGTATCGTGCGCATCGGCGCCGAGGTCAAGCCGCAAGACATTCTGGTAGGCAAGATCACGCCCAAGGGCGAGACCCAGCTATCGCCCGAAGAGAAGCTGCTGCGGGCAATTTTCGGCGAGAAGGCCGGTGACGTGCGCGACAGCTCGTTGCGGGTACCCCCGGGGGTGCAGGGTATCGTCATCGGCGCCAAGATCTTTTCGCGCAAGGGCACGGAAAAGGACGAACGCTCGAAGCAGATCGAGGAACAGGAGAAGGAGAAGCTGCTCGCCGACGAGCGCGACGAGAGCCGCATCATCTCCGAGGCCTACCACTCGCGCATGCGCAAGATGCTCCTGGGTAAGACCACCGCCGTGCGCTTGGTCGACGATAAGGGCAAGGTGCTCTGCGCCAAGGGGCAGAAGGTCGACGACGCACTCCTCGACGAGATTCCCATCCGCTATTGGCCCGAGGTGCAAGTCGAGGGCGGCAAGGGTGAGAACCGTATCGCGCAGCTCGCCTTGCAGCTCGAAGAGGAGCTGAAAGCGATCGACGCCCTCTACAAGGACAAGATCGGCAAGCTCACCCGCGGCGATGAGCTGCCTCCGGGCGTCATAAAGATGGTCAAGGTCTACATCGCCATCAAGCGCAAGCTGTCGGTGGGCGACAAGATGGCCGGACGCCACGGCAACAAAGGCGTGGTGTCGCGCATCCTCCCGGTCGAGGACATGCCCTATATGGCCGACGGCACTCCGGTTGACATGGTGCTAAATCCGCTGGGCGTGCCGTCGCGCATGAACGTCGGGCAAATTCTGGAAACCCACCTGGGCTGGGGTGCGCTCGAGCTAGGGCGCCAGATCCAGGCCATGATCGAGGGGCAGTGGAGAGGCGAGGCACTTCGCGCCAAGCTGAAGAAGGTCTTCACCGAGGATCACCAGCAAAAGCTCATCGACGGTCTCAACGACGACGGCCTGCGCCGCTTTGCCCAGACCGTGGGGAGCGGGGTGCATCTGGCCACCCCGGTCTTCGACGGTGCCAAGGAGTCCGACATCAAGGCCAATCTGGCGCTCGCCGGCCTGCCCTCCAACGGGCAAGCTACTCTCTTCGATGGCAAGACCGGCGATCCGTTCGATCACGAGGTGACCGTGGGGGTGATGTACATGCTCAAGCTCCACCACCTGGTCGATGACAAGATCCACGCGCGCTCGATTGGACCTTACTCTCTGGTCACCCAGCAGCCGCTGGGGGGCAAGGCGCAGTTTGGCGGGCAGCGTTTGGGCGAGATGGAGGTGTGGGCCATGGAAGCGTATGGTGCCGCATACGGACTACAGGAATTCCTGACCGTGAAGTCCGACGACGTGATAGGCAGAACGCGCATGTACGAGGCCATCGTCAAAGGTGAGCAGACCTTGGAGTCGGGCTTGCCCGAATCGTTCAACGTCTTGCTCAAGGAGCTCCAGTCGCTCTGTCTCAACGTCGAGCTGATCGAGGATCCGAACGCTCCCAGGAAGCAGGAATCGACCATCGAGCAGATGGCTCGGGAAGTGGCGGCCAAAGCCGGCCCAGGTGCAGTGGCCGCGGCGCCCGCCGTCGGTGCTGCCAAGTAGCGCGGGCGACCGCAACCGGAGATATCAATCATGACAATGAAGGACATTTTCAACTTCTTCGAGAAGCCGAAAGATCCTCTATCGTTCTCGGCTATTCGCATATCGCTCGCCTCGCCCGAGAAGATCCGGGAGTGGTCGCATGGCGAGGTCAAGAAACCAGAAACCATCAACTACCGGACCTTCAAGCCCGAGCGCGACGGGCTCTTCTGCGCCAAGATCTTTGGCCCGGTCAAGGATTACGAGTGCAATTGCGGCAAGTACAAGCGCATGAAGCACCGGGGTGTAGTGTGCGAGAAGTGCGGGGTCGAGGTCATCCAGTCGAAGGTGCGGCGTGAGCGCCTGGGTCACATCAGCCTGGCCACCCCGGTTGCGCACATTTGGTTCCTGAAGTCGCTGCCGTCGCGCATCGGCAACCTGCTCGACATAACCCTCAAGGACCTGGAGAAGGTCTTGTATTCCGAGGCCTACGTCGTGGTCGATCCCCGGCAGAGCGGGCTCGGCCGGGGCGAGCTCTTGACCGAGGAGCGCTATACCAAGCTGGTCGAGGAGATGGGCGAGGACGGGTTCGTGGCCGGGATGGGCGCGGAGTCCATCCGCGAGCTCTTGAAGTCGATCGATGTGCACAAGCTATCGGAACAGCTGCGCCAGGAGATGCGCGAGGCGACCTCCGAGGCGAAGCGCAAGAAGATCTCGAAGCGCCTCAAGGTGGTGGACGCGTTCCGTGAGTCGGGGAATCATCCCGAGTGGATGATGCTGGAAGTTATTCCCGTCATCCCCCCCGATCTGCGCCCGCTGGTGCCTCTCGACGGTGGCCGTTTTGCGACCTCCGACTTGAACGATCTCTACCGCCGCGTGATCAACCGCAATAACCGCCTCAAGCGGCTGCAGGAGCTCAACGCGCCGGAAATAATCATCCGTAACGAGAAGCGCATGTTGCAAGAGGCGGTGGATGCCCTCTTCGACAACGGTCGGCGGGGCAAGACCATCACCGGACCCAACAAGCGCCCGCTCAAGTCCCTGTCCGACATGCTCAAGGGCAAGCAGGGGCGCTTCCGCCAGAATCTCCTGGGCAAGCGGGTGGACTACTCCGGCCGCTCGGTCATCGTGGTTGGCCCCGAGCTCCGCCTGCATCAGTGCGGTTTGCCCAAGAAGATGGCCCTCGAGCTGTTCAAGCCGTTCATCTACAACAAACTCGAAGAGCGCGGCTTGGTGACGACCATCAAGAGCGCCAAGAAGCTGGTCGAGAAGGAACGTCCCGAGGTGTGGGATATCCTGGAAGAGGTCATCAAGGAACACCCCATCCTGCTCAATCGCGCTCCCACTTTGCACCGCTTGGGCATTCAGGCCTTCGAGCCCCTCCTGATCGAAGGCAAGGCCATCCAGCTCCATCCCTTGGTGTGTGCTGCCTTCAACGCCGACTTCGACGGTGACCAGATGGCGGTGCACGTACCCCTGTCGCTGGAAGCGCAGATGGAAGCGCGCGTGCTCATGATGTCGACCAACAACATCCTGAGCCCGGCCAACGGCCGGCCGATCATTTTGCCCTCGCAAGACATCGTGCTCGGCCTCTACTACATGACGCGCGAGCGTTGCTTCGCGCGTGGGGAATTCCATGCCGGCAAGGACGCGCTTTCGGCCCGGGGCGTTTATGCCTCGATCGAGGAGGTGCGCATGGCCTTCGACCACAGCGAGCTAGAGCTGCAGGCTGCCATCAAGGTGCGCATCGACGGCCAGCTGGTCGAGACCACGGTGGGGCGAGTGCTGCTCTACGAAATCGTCCCCAAGCGGCTGCCCTTCAAGCTAGTCAACCGGGTGATGGGCAAGAAGCAGCTCGGCGATCTGATCGACAGTTGCTACCGCGCCTTCGGCCAGAAGGAGACCGTCCTGCTCGCCGACCGCCTGCGCCACCTGGGCTATAGCAACTCGACCAAGGCGGGCGTCTCGATCTGTGTCGACGATCTCATAATCCCGAAGCGCAAGGGCGAATTGCTCGAACAGGCGCAGAAGGACGTGCAGGAGATCGAAGAGCAATACACCGAGGGTCTCATCACCGACGGCGAGCGCTACAACAAGGTCGTCGACATCTGGGCCCAGGTCTCTGAGCTCATCGCGGAAGAGATGATGAACGAGATCGGTGCCGAGAACGTGGTGAATGAAGACACCGGCGAGAAGAAGCGGGCGCCCTCGTTCAACCCGATCTTCATCATGGCCGATTCGGGCGCACGCGGCTCGGCCCAGCAGATACGTCAGCTGGCCGGCATGCGCGGCCTCATGGCCAAGCCCTCGGGTGAGATCATCGAGACGCCGATCACCACCAACTTCCGCGAAGGCCTGTCGGTCTTGCAATACTTCATCTCCACCCACGGAGCGCGCAAGGGCTTGGCCGATACCGCGCTCAAGACCGCCAACTCGGGTTATCTCACCCGGCGCCTGGTCGACGTGGCGCAAGACTGCATCATCGCCGAGTACGACTGCGGTACCCTCGAGGGCATCGAGATCACGCCGCTGGAAGAGGGTGGCGAGATCATCGAGAAGCTGGGCGATCGCATCCTGGGCCGCGTCTCGGTGGACGACATCTTCGACCCCTACACGGGCGAGGTCCTGGTGCAGGCGAACGAGGAGATCACCGAAGACAAAGTCCGTATCGTCGAGGATGCGGGTATCGCGCGGGTCAAGATCCGCTCGGTGCTCACCTGTGAGACGCGCCGTGGCATATGTGGGCTTTGTTATGGGCGCGACCTGGCCCGTGGCCACATGGTCAATATCGGCGAGGCGGTGGGAGTCATCGCCGCGCAATCCATTGGCGAACCGGGCACCCAGCTCACCATGCGGACCTTCCACATCGGCGGGGTAGGCCAGGTGCGCACCGAGCAGTCCCAGCTCGAGGCGCGTTACGAGGGCGCGGTACGTCTGGAGAACGTGGAGTTCGTGCAACGCGAGAAATACGCCATCGTGATGAATCGACACGGTGAGATCGTCATTCAGGACGAGACCGGGCGTGAGCGCGAGCGCTATGGGCTGACTTACGGAGCCCGGTTGTTCTTCACCGAGGGTGCGCGCGTGAAGCAGGGCGATCTACTGTCGGAATGGGATCCGTTCTCGGTGCCCATCTTGACCGAGGTCGCGGGTACGGTGAAGTTTGGCGACGTCATCGAGGGCGTTACCATGACCGAGCAGCTCGATGAGGTCACTGGCCTTTCGCGCAAGAGCATCATCGAGTCCAAGGATGCTGACCTGCGGCCCCGTATTTCTCTCAAAGACGAGGCAGGTAAGACGCGCAAGATCCCGAGCTCTGACAACGAGGCGCGCTATTTCTTACCCTTCGGTGCGACGATCGCCGTCTCGGAAGGCGATCACATCGAGGCGGGCGACATCGTCGCGCGCATCCCGCGCGAAACCACCAAGACCAAGGACATCACCGGTGGTCTGCCCCGCGTGGCCGAGCTGTTCGAGTCGCGCAAGCCCAAGGAGCACGCTGTCATTTCGGAGATCGACGGCAAGGTCAGCTTCGGCAAGGACACCAAGGGCAAGCGCAAGGTCGTGGTGACCCCGGAGCACGGCGATGCCAAGGAGTACCTCATCTCCAAGAGCAAGCACCTGTCGGTGCGAGAAGGCGATGCCATCAAGGCGGGCGAGCCGCTCATGGATGGTGCTGCCAATCCCCACGATATCTTGCGCGTGTTGGGCGAGAAGCAGCTGGCCAAGTACCTGGTCGACGAAGTCCAGGAGGTGTACCGCCTGCAGGGCGTCAAGATCAACGACAAGCACATCGAGACCGTGGTCCGGCAGATGCTGCGCCGTGTCCGTGTCATCGACGTGGGCGACACCGGCTTCCTGGTCGATGAGCACGTCGAGAAGTACATCTTCGAGGAAGAGAACGAGCGGGTGATGGCGCGTGGTGGCCGCCCGGCGCAAGGCGAGCCGCTGTTGCTCGGTATCACCAAGGCATCGCTCTCGACCGAGAGCTTCATCTCGGCTTCTTCCTTCCAGGAGACGACCAAGGTGCTGACCGAGGCGGCCGTGTGTGGCAAAGTGGACTACCTGCGCGGCCTCAAGGAAAACGTCATCATGGGACGTCTAATCCCGGCCGGTACGGGCATGGGGGCCTACAAGCGCCTGTCGCTGCACGTGGATGTCGCGGAGGAAGAAGAGTTGGCTGCCGGGGCAGAGCCGCCGGCACGCCCGGCGGAAGAGCCGCTGGCCGTATCTGAGGGCGAGTGACCCAGCGAACAAATGCGGATTGCGGGTAGGAAGTGGTTGACTTTGGGATCTCGATCCATATAATGCACCACTCCTCGGACCGGACCATGGCCGCCACCCTGGGGTCGTGCGCAGGTCCCCGCTTGCGAATAGACAGCCGAACAACATGCCCACAGTAAATCAGCTCGTGAAGACCGGCCGCCAAGTCATGCGGCGAAAAACCGATTCGCCTGCTCTCAAGGCGTGTCCTCAACGTCGTGGCGTCTGCGTTCGCGTCTACACCACGACCCCCAAGAAGCCCAATTCGGCGCTGCGTAAAGTGGCTCGTGTCCGCCTGACCAACGGCATGGAGGTCACCACCTACATTCCGGGCGAGGGTCACAATCTGCAGGAGCACTCGGTGGTGTTGATCCGAGGCGGTCGGGTCAAGGATCTGCCCGGGGTGCGCTACCACATCATTCGCGGCAGTTTGGATACCGCCGGCGTGACCAATCGACGCCAGGGGCGCTCGAAGTACGGCGCCAAGCGGCCCAAGTAGGAAAAGCTAGTCGCAAAAGAGTAGCAAAGAGAGTCGCAAGACGGGAATAGCCGGTAGGGAGCTCGATATCGATGCCACGCAAAGGTGAAGTTCCAAAGCGCAAGCCGCTTCCTGATCCGAAGTTCACGGATCAGCCAGTCGACGTTCGCCGTCGCATCACGAAGTTCGTCAACACCGTGATGGAGTCGGGCAAGAAGGCCATTGCCGAAGGCATCGTGTACGGGGCGCTGGATCTGGTCGCCGAGAAGGCGGCCGACGATCCAGTGAAGGTTTGGGACAAGGCGCTCGCCAACGTGCAGCCCAAGATCGAGGTCAAGTCGCGTCGTGTTGGTGGCGCGACATATCAGGTACCGGTCGACGTGCGGCCGGATCGTGCCCTGGCCCTAGGCATGCGCTGGCTGATCCATTCCGCACGCGAGCGCTCGGATGGGCGCACCATGCGGGAGAAGCTGGCGGCCGAGTTGCTCGACGCATCCAATAACAAGGGTGCGGCCGTCAAGAAGCGGGAAGATACCCACAAGATGGCCGACGCCAACAAGGCGTTCGCCCACTACCGCTGGTAACTAGTCGCATTAGCATAAGCAGCAGCAAGAGCAGGAAGAAGCAAGACATAAGGACGGGAGATTCAGAGTCTACCGGTCATTGAAGGGAGAGGCCAAGAATGCCATTTGGCCCCTCCTTGCAGCCGACCGGCGCACATTCTGGACCTTATTCCCGACCGTTTCCGTCCGGGCGAAGAAAGTCGCGGACCCTGTGGTGCTTCGAAGGCCCCGTGCCTGTCGGAGGATCCACTCGAGCGCGGAGAAGGCATAGAACGTGGTTCGGCAAGTCCCCATAGACCATACCCGGAACATCGGGTTGATGGCGCATATCGATGCGGGGAAAACCACGACCACCGAGCGCATGCTCTTCTACACCGGGGTCTCGCGCATCCTGGGCGAGGTCGATGAGGGGACGGCGGTGATGGATTGGATGGAGCAGGAACAGGAGCGCGGCATCAGCATAACCGCGGCGGCGACCACCTGCTTTTGGCGTGAGCATCGGGTGAATATCATCGACACTCCCGGTCACGTGGACTTCACCATGGAGGTGGAGCGCTGCCTGCGTGTCCTCGACGGTGCGGTGGCGCTCTTTTGCGCGGTAGGCGGGGTTGAGCCTCAGTCGGAGACGGTTTGGCGGCAAGCCGAGCGCTACGCCGTTCCCCGCATCGCTTTCATCAACAAGTGCGATCGTCCGGGCGCTGATCCGGAGAGGTGTGTGGAGCAGATTCGCGACCGCATCAAGGGCCACCCCGTGCTGACGCAAATTCCCATCGGCCTCGAGGCGTCGTTCCGGGGTGTGGTGGACCTGGTCGGTATGCGCGCTCTCGAGTGGGTGGGTGATACGACGGGGGCCCTGTTCATGGAGCGCGAGGTTCCCGTCGACATGGTCGAGGCAGCCAAGCGTGGGCGTGCGGCCATGATCGAAAGCTTGGGCGAAGTCGATGATGAGATCCTTGCTCTCTACGTCGAGGGCGGGGAAGTCTCCGCGCCGCAGCTGCGCAGGTGCCTGCGCCGGGCAACCATTGCCGGGAAGGCCGTGCCCGTGCTGCTCGGCGCGGCGTTCAAGAACAAGGGCGTGCAGCCGCTCCTGGATGCGGTTGTCGACTACCTGCCTTCGCCGTCCGACACTCCGCCGGTGCGCGGTCATGGCCCAGACGGTGGGCTCATCGTGCGCCGTCCCTTGGCGAGCGAGCCGTTCTCGGCGCTAGCTTTCAAGATCATGGGCGATCTGGTGGCCGAGCCCCTAACCTACTTCAGGGTTTACTCGGGACAGGTGGACGCGGGAGCCACTGTCTTCAACGCCACCAAGGGCAAGCGCGAGCGTATCAGTCGGCTCCTGCGCATGCACGCCAATCACCGCGAGGAAATTCGCCGCGTCACCTGTGGCAACATTGCGGCGGCGCTGGGCTTGCGCGTGACCGCGACCGGCGACACCTTGTGTGATGCTGGCCAGCCCATCACTCTCGACTTGATCGATATTCCGCAACCGGTTTGCTCGGTCGCCATCGAGGTCAAGACCAGCGCACTGCAGCAGGCGCTGCCCGAAGCGCTGCAGCGGCTCACCATCGAAGATCCCTCATTCGCTTTCAGGACGGACAGTGAGACCGGACAAGTGGTGATATCCGGCATGGGCGAGCTTCATCTCGAGCTCATCGTCGATCGTCTGGTGCGTGAGTATGGCCTGGCGGTCACGGTGGGGCGGCCTCACGTTGCCTACCGGGAGACCATTGCGCGGGCGGCGGAAGGCGAAGGGCATTTCGAGCACGCTCTGGGAGGACGCGGGCTTTTCGCCCACGTCAGGCTCAGATTGGAGCCGGCCCCGGAACGCTCCGGTATCGTCTTCCGCAATCAGGCCTCTTCGGCGGCGGTTCCGCGCGAGCTCGCGGCTGCCGTGGGACGCGGCTGCCGGACGGCGCTGGGGCGGGGCGTGGTCGCGGGCTACCCGATTCTCGATGCGGTAGTGACGCTGCTGGATGGCGCTCACCACCCGCTCGACTCGAACGAAATGGCGTTCCAGATAGCGACGGCGCAGGCGGTTGCCTCGGCGCTCGCCCAGGCTGACGCGGCTCTGCTCGAGCCCGTGATGGCGGTCGACGTCGTGGTGGCGGATCAGCATGTTGGTGCCGTGGTGGGCGACTTGTCGGCACGGCGCGCCAGGATCGTTGGTATCGAGCCGCGTGGCGCGGCCCAGGCGGTCAGCGCCGAGGTTCCGCTTTCGCAGATGTTTGGTTATGCAACCGATGTTCGGTCGTTGACGCAGGGCCGGGCAACGTTCACTATGCAGTTCCTGCGCTTTGCTCCAGTTCCGGATCGCGTTGCCGCTAGCGTCGCGAATCGGGTTACCAGCTCGTGAGGGTTTTGCCTCCAGGAGGACACCATGGCCAAGGAAAAATTCGTACGCAACAAGCCGCACCTGAACGTGGGTACCATTGGGCACGTGGACCATGGCAAGACGACGCTGACGGCAGCGATCACGAAGGCGCTGGCGAAGAAGAACCTGGCGCAGTTCACGGCCTACGATCAGATCGACAAGGCACCGGAAGAGCGGGAGCGCGGGATCACGATAGCGATCGCGCACGTGGAGTACCAGACGGAGAAGCGGCATTACGCGCACGTGGACTGCCCCGGTCACGCGGACTACATCAAGAACATGATCACGGGAGCGGCGCAGATGGACGGTGCGGTCTTGGTGGTGTCGGCGCCGGACGGGCCGATGCCGCAGACGCGAGAGCACATTCTGCTGGCGCGGCAGGTGGGGGTGCCGTCGATCGTGGTGTACCTGAACAAGGTAGACATGGTGGCGAAGGAAGACGCGGAGCTCTTGGACTTGGTGGAGCTGGAGCTGCGCGAGCTGCTGTCGAAGTATCAGTTTCCCGGTGATACGACGCCGATCGTGCGCGGGAGCGCGCTGAAGGCGCTGGAGGGAGATGTGTCGGAGATCGGGGAGGGGTCGATCATGAAGCTGATGGATGCGCTAGATACGTTCATACCCGAGCCGAAGCGGGAGACGGACAAGCCGTTTCTGATGCCGGTGGAGGATGTGTTCACGATATCTGGACGAGGGACGGTGGTGACGGGTCGGGTGGAGCGCGGGATAGTGAAGGTTGGGGAAGAAGTGGAGATCGTGGGGTTCAAGGACACGGTCAAGACGACGGTGACCGGGGTGGAGATGTTCCGGAAGCTTTTGGACGAAGGGCGGGCTGGGGACAATATCGGGGCGCTATTGCGTGGGACGAAGCGGGAGGACGTGGAGCGAGGGCAAGTGCTGGCGAAGCCGGGGACGATAACGCCGCACGCCAAGTTCATGGGCGAGGTCTACGTGTTGAAGAAGGAAGAGGGTGGGCGACACACGCCGTTCTTCAAGGGGTACCGGCCGCAGTTCTACTTCCGGACGACGGACGTGACCGGGGACGTGAAGCTGCCCGATGGGATGGAGATGGTGATGCCCGGGGACAACGTGAACATGGAGATCAACTTGATCACCCCGATCGCGTGCGAGGAAGGTCTACGCTTCGCCATTCGCGAAGGCGGCAAGACCGTCGGTGCCGGTGTCGTGACCAAGATTCTTGCCTAAGTTCAATCTGGCGGAGCTCAAGAGAGCAAAGTAAAAGGGGGCGCCTAGTGACACCCAAGATCAGGATACGGCTGAAGGCCTACGATCATCGTCTGCTGGATCAGTCGGCAGGTGAAATCGTCGATACGGCCAAGCGCACCGGTGCGAAGGTCGCGGGGCCGATTCCGCTGCCGACGAAAATCAACAAGTACTGCGTTTTGCGTTCGCCCCACGTGGACAAGAAGTCGCGCGAGCAATTCGAGATCCGGACGCACAAGCGCTTGCTCGACATCCTCGATCCCACGCAGCAGACCCTGGACGCCTTGATGAAGCTTGACCTGTCGGCGGGCGTGGACGTCGAGATCAAGACCTGAGGATGCCATGCAGATCGATGTTGTAGATATCGAAGGACATAAGCTCGGTCAGATGGACTTGGCCGACCAAGTCTTTGCGGCCACCGTGAACGAGCCACTCCTGTGGGAGGCGGTGCGGGCCCAGCAAGCGGCCAAGCGCGCCGGGACGCACGCGACCAAGACCCGGCAGTTCGTGCGGGGTGGTGGCAAGAAACCCTACCGGCAAAAGGGCACTGGCAACGCGCGCCAGGGCTCGACGCGGTCACCCAACTTTGTCGGCGGCGGCAAGGTCTTCGGTCCCCATCCCCGGAGCTACGCCTACACCTTGCCCCGCAAGGTGAAGAAGGCCGCCCTGGCTTCGGCATTGTCGCTGCGCGCGCAGGAGAAGAAGCTGGTCGTGGTTGACAACCTGGCTCTGGCGGAGCCGAAGTCGAAGCGCATCGCGGCGGTACTCAAGACGCTGGGCTTCGCCTCGGCCCTGGTGGTGGACGCCAAGGGCAATGAAAACCTGGTCAAGTCGGTGCGCAACCTGGCCGGTCATGCCTGTCTGCCGCCCGAGGGACTCAACGTTTTCGCTATCCTCAATCACGGCGGCCTGGTGATCGCCAAAGATGCGGTCAAGGCGGTGGAGGCGCGAGTAATCGAGGCGGAGATCGAAGGTTCTGCCGGCTAGAGAGAAGGACATGCCATGCGATCGCCCGAAGTCATAATCAAACGCCCGCTGCTCACCGAGAAGGGTACCTTGCTCAAGGACACCGGTGGCCGAGCGGAAGAAGACATAACCGATCCGGAGCAGGTTGCGCCGCAGTTGCTGCTCGAGGTGGCGCGCGACGCGAACAAGATCGAGATCAAGCACGCGGTGGAGAAGTTGTGGAGTGTCAGCGTGCTCAAGGTGCGTACGGCGACCGTGCGCGGGAAGCAGAAGCGCGTCGGCCGCTATATCGGCCGCCGATCCAACTGGAAGCGGGCCCTGGTCACTCTAGCCCCGGGCCAGAAGATTGAGCTGTTCGAAGGAGTCTAGATCATGGGTCTGCGCACGTTGAACCCCACTACCGCCGGCGTCCGCGGGAGAATCGCGCCCGATTTTGCCGAGCTCACCAAGGGCAACGATCCGCTCAAGGCGCTCACGGCGAAGAAGGCTGCCGCAGCCGGCCGCAATCACTACGGCCGCATAACCTCGCGTTTTCGCGGGGGCGGGCACAAGCGCCGTTTTCGGCTCATCGATTTCCGCCGCGATAAAATTGGGGTTCCCGCGCAGGTCGCCAGCATCGAGTACGATCCGAACCGCAGCGCGCGCATTGCCCTGCTCCATTATGCTGACGGCGAGAAGCGCTACATCTTGTGGCCGGTCGGGCTCAAGCTGGGTGATACCGTGGTCTCCTCGCGCGAGGCCGATATCAAGCCGGGCAACAGCCTGCCGTTGCGGGCCATCCCTCTCGGCACCACGGTGCACAACGTCTGCCTGCATATCGCGGGCAAGGCCCAGCTGGTGCGCTCGGCCGGGAATGGGGCTCAGCTCATGGCCAAGGAGGGCGACTGGGGCCAGGTGCGCTTGCCTTCGGGGGAAGTGCGCATGGTTCACCTCGACTGTCGCGCCACCATTGGCCAGCTGGGCAACCTCGAGCACAGCAGCGTGCAGATCGGCAAGGCCGGTCGCTCGCGCTGGCTGGGTTATCGCCCCCACAATCGCGGCGTAACCATGAACCCAGTCGACCACCCCATGGGGGGAGGCGAGGGGCGCTCCTCGGGCGGACGCCATCCCTGCTCGCCGTGGGGACAGCTGGCCAAGGGGCTCAAGACCCGCGAGAACAAGAGAACAGACCGCATGATCGTCAAGCGCCGAGGAAAGAAGGCTTAGTCATGGCCCGTTCCATAAAGAAAGGTGCATTCGTCGATCGCCACCTGATGAGCAAGGTGGCCGAAATGCAGAAGCAGAAGTCGAAGAAGGTGATCAAGACTTGGTCGCGACGCTCGACCATCGTCCCCGAGATGGTCGGCCTGACTTTTGCGGTGCACAACGGACGCAAGTTTTTGCCCGTGTTCGTGACCGAGAACATGGTCGGTCACAAGTTGGGCGAGTTCGCCCCCACGCGCATCTTCATCAATCACTCGGGTGACCGCAAGGCGGCCGCGGGTGGGGCGGCTCCGAGCGCGGGGGCGGCGGCCGCGCCAGCGGCGCCGGCGGCCGAGAAGAAGTAGGAGGGACCGACATGGCACGCGCAGTCTTGAGAAGGTTCCGCCAATCGCCGCGCAAGGTGCGGATGGTCGCGGATATGATTCGTGGCCGTCAGGTCGCCGACGCCATGGCCATCCTGAGCTTGCAACAGCGTAAGGCGGCCAAGATGCTGAGCAAGGTGCTCGGGTCGGCAGTGGCCAATGCGGCCGTCAAGGAGAAGGTAGATGAGGACGCGCTGTGCGTGACTCAAATCATGGTGGATCCGGGGCCTACCGAGAAACGGTGGATGGCCCGCTCCATGGGTCGCGCCAATCGGATAAATCGGCGGACCTCTAACGTCACCATCGTGGTCGACGTGCCCTAGGAGAACACATGGGACAGAAAACCAACCCAGTAGGCTTTCGCCTCGGCGTCGTCCGGGGATGGTCGTCGCAATGGTATTCGGAGAAGGACTTCTCCAAATGGCTGCATGAGGATCTGCGCCTGAAGCGCTTCGTGAAGGAGAAGCTGGGCCACGCCGGGGTGGCGTCGGTCGAGGTCGAACGGGCGGCTAACAAGGTGAAGATCAATATCTACACCGCACGCCCGGGCATCGTGATCGGCAAGCGCGGCGCCGGGGTGGAGACGCTCAAGAAGGAGGTCCAGGCGCTCACCGCGAGTGAGGTGTTCCTCAACATCCAGGAGGTGCGCAAGGCCGAGACCAATGCCCAGCTGGTGGCCGAGAACGTGGCTACCCAGCTGGAACGCCGGGTAGCCTTCCGGCGGGCGATGAAGAAGGCGGTGCAGACCGCAATGAAGTTCGGTGCCAAGGGTATCCGCCTGGCCTGCTCCGGCCGCCTGGGTGGGGCGGAGATGGCGCGCTACGAATGGTACCACGAGGGGCGCGTGCCCCTGCACACCCTGCGCGCGGACATCGAGTACGGGACCACCGAGGCCCACACTACCTACGGTGCCATCGGGGTGAAATGTTGGATCTTCAAGGGAGAGGTTCTGCCCCAACGCGCTGGCCGTTTGGCGTAGCCGCGACGGAAGCGACGAGAGGAAGTCATGCTCGCACCAGACAGAGTCAAGTGGCGCAAACAGCAGAAAGGGAAGATGCGGGGCGTTGCCAAGGGGGGAACGGCGGTTTCCTTCGGCGAATTCGGCTTGCAGGCTCTCAGCTGCGGTTTCGTGACGGCGCGCCAGATCGAGGCGGCCCGCACCGCGATTTCCCGCCACATCAAGCGGGGCGGGAAGCTCTACGTTCGCATCTTTCCCGATAAGCCCATCTCGAAGAAGCCGGCGGAGACCCGCATGGGCAAGGGCAAGGGCACGCCCGAAGAATGGGTCGCCGTGGTGCGGCCAGGGCGCGTGCTCTACGAGCTCGAAGGCGTTTCGGTCGAGCTGGCCCGAGAAGCCTTTCACTTGGCCGAGCACAAGCTGTCGGTGAGGACACGCGTCGTTGGCCGGGAGCAAGTGTTATGAAGAGCAAGGTCAGGACCAAGGATCTACGCGGCAACGAGGCGGCCGAGCTGGAGCGCACCCTGGCGAAGCTGCGCGAGGATTTGTTCCAGCACCGTCTCAAGCACAATACCAATCGAATCGAGAACACCATGCAGATTCGGACCACCCGTCGCGATATCGCACGTGTCAGTACGGTGCTCGCCGAGAAGTCGCGCCTCGCGGCTCCGGCGGCTGCCAAGGAGAAATAGATCGTGGAGAGCGAAACCCAACCCACCCCTAGCGCCGCGCAAGACGGTCGGGCCAAGAGTAGGAAGCGCGTGCTGATCGGCGTGGTGGTCAGCGACAAGATGGACAAGACTCGCGTGGTCTTGGTCGAGCGCCGCCTGGCTCATGCCAAGTACGGGAAGTACATGACGCGCAGGGCGAAGTACAAGGCGCACGATGAAAAGAACGAATTTCATGCGGGCGACCGTGTGGAAATCGTCGAATCGCGTCCGTTGTCGCGCGAAAAGCGCTGGCGCGTGCAGCGTCTCCTCGAGAGGCCGCAACAGGCATAGGCGCAAGGGCCCAACCCCAGACCGGCAGGTTTACAAATGGTCCAGACCACCACCACCCTCGACGTAGCCGACAATTCGGGTGCCAAGAAGATCATGTGCATCCGCGTGCTCGGCGGCACCAGGCGCAAGTACGCCTCGCTGGGCGACGTCATCGTCGTTTCCATCAAGGAGGCTATCGCCAACTCCAAGGTGAAGAAGGGCGATGTGGCGCGTGCAGTGATTGTGCGCACCAAGAAGGAAGTATCCCGCCCCGATGGTTCGTACATTCGCTTCGACTCCAACTCCGCCGTACTGGTGGACAACGACAACGAGCCGATCGGGACGCGCATCTTCGGCCCGGTGGCCAGGGAGCTACGCGCCAAGCGCTTCATGAAGATCATTTCGCTCGCGCCGGAGGTTCTCTGATGCATGTTCGCAAGGGCGACACGGTGATCGTGACGACGGGAAAGGAAAAGGGGAAACGCGGTCGCGTGCTGCGTGTCCTCACGAGCAAGGAGCGGGTGGTAGTGGAGCGGGTGAAGATGGTAAAGCGCCATACCAAGCCGAGCCAGGCCAACCCGCAGGGCGGCATCCTGGACAAGGAAGGCTCACTGGCCGTGGCCAGCGTGGCCTTGTGGTGCGCGAAATGTGGCAAGGGCCGGCGAGCCAAGGCGGAGTTGCGCGAAGGGCAGAAGAAGCGGCGGGTATGTGTAACGTGCGGCACCCTGTTCGAGTCGGCATAGAGGACGCGAGGAAGATTCACCATGGCTGAAGAGAACAAGAAAGCCGAGAAGGCGGGCGGCAAAGCGCAACCGCCAGCTCCAGCTGCGCCGGACGCCGCGCAAGCGGTCCCGGCCGAGGCGAAGCGGGAGAAGGCGATAGCAAAGGCGAGCAAGGGCGGCTCTCGGCCCGGCAAGGGCAGGGAAGCGGCCGGCAAGGGCGGGGCGAAAGTCGAGCTGGCTACCGAGAAGGTGAAGCGCAGCGAGCCCGCGCGCTTGCGCCTGCGCTACCAGGCCGAGGTTCGCGCCAAGCTGATGGCCGAGCTGGGGCTCAAGAACGTGATGGAGGCGCCGCGCATGACCAAGATCACGATCAATATGGGACTGGGCGAAGCCATCACCAATCCCAAGATTCTCGACTCGGCCGTGGAGGACCTGGCGGCCATCACCGGGCAGCGGCCGGTCGTCACCAAGTCGGCCAAGGCCATAGCGGCCTTCAAGCTCAAGGGTGGGCAGAAGATCGGCGCCATGGTCACGCTCAGGCGCGACAGCATGTACGAGTTCCTCGATCGCCTGATCACCTTCGCCCTCCCGCGCGTGCGCGACTTCAAGGGCGTTTCGCCCAAGGGGTTCGACGGTCGTGGCAATTACACCATGGGCGTGCGCGAAGGGAGCATCTTCCCCGAGACCGGGCTCGACAAGTTGGAGAAGCCGAAGGGTATGAACATCACTATCACCACCACCGCGCGCTCGGATGAGCGAGGGCGCGCTCTACTGCGCCACCTCGGGATGCCGTTCAGGAGCTAGCGAACATGGCGAAGACCGTCGATATGTTTCCAAAACCTCCGAAGTTCAAAGTGCGCAAGCACAACCGATGCAAGGCCTGCGGTCGTTCGCGTGGCTTCTTGCGCAAGTTCGAGCTGTGTCGCATTTGTTTCCGCATGCTCTCGCTCCGCGGTGATATCCCCGGGGTCATCAAGTCGAGTTGGTAGGCGCCATGACTGATCCAATTGCCGATTTTCTTGCCCGCATTCGCAACGCTATTATGGCCCGGCGGACCGAGGTGACGTGCCCATCGTCGTCACTCAAGGTGCGCATTGCCGACGTCATGAAAGACGAAGGATATATCGTGGGCTACGACGTCCGCCCAGGCTGGGGCGGTCACAGCGAGATGGTTCTGCGCTTGCGCTGGCCGGATCCGCACGCCAATGCGATCACGGGGCTGCGCCGGCGGTCACGTCCCGGGCAGCGGGTATATGTCGGGCGTGACCGTATCGCGAAGGTACGATCTGGCCTGGGCATAGCCATCCTCTCCACTTCGCGTGGCCTCATGACCGACCGGGCCGCGCGCAAGGCAGGTATCGGCGGCGAGCTGCTCTGCGAGGTGTGGTGATGTCGCGCATAGGACGCAAGCCCGTGGTGGTGCCCAAGGGGGTCACGGTGACCTCGACCGTCGGACGCTTCTCGGTGAAGGGGCCGAAGGGCGAGCTTAGCAAGCACATCCCGGATGGGGTGAGCATGAAGCTAGAGGGGGAGAAGATCACCATTGCGCGGGTGGACGATTCCCCTGACCATCGTGCCAAGCACGGCCTGGTGCGCGCTCACCTGGCCAATATGGTCAAGGGGGTCACGCAGGGCTGGCAACGCGAGCTCGAGATCAACGGCGTCGGCTATCGCGCGGAAGTGGCGGGCGACTCGGTGACTTTCGCCCTCGGCTATTCCCACCCCATCGTGTTCAAGCTGCCGAAGTCGGTCACCGCCAAGGTGGAGAAGAATCGGCTTACGTTGACCTCGGCCGACAAGGACGAGCTGGGCCAGATATCGGCCAAGTTGCGCGAGCTGCGTCCTCCCGAGCCCTACAAGGGTAAGGGCGTCAAGTACGTCGAAGAGGTCATAAAGAAGAAGGTGGGCAAGGCCGCCGCCACCGGTGGCGGAGCCGGCGGAGCGTAGTTTGTGACGGTGAGCAACTCTGATAGCAGCAGGAAGAAGACGGGTCATGGCCAGCCAGAGCAAGTTTGAATCGCGGGCACGCAGGCATCATTCGCTGCGCAAGCGCATTACCGGGACGCCCACCAGGCCCAGGATGGTCGTGTACCGCAGCGCTCGGCACATTTACGTACAGATCGTCGACGACACCAACAAGGTGACCGTGGCGGCAGCCTCGGACCTCTTGGCCAAGAAGAACGCCCCTTCCGACCCACCTCAGGGGAAGAAGCGGGACCGGGCGAAGCAAGTCGGCGCGCTGGTGGCGAAGAAGTGCCTGGAAAAGGGCATCGCGCAAGTCGTATTCGATCGGGGTGGGTACCGCTACCACGGTCGCATCTCGTCGGTTGCAGAAGGAGCCCGAGCAGCGGGCCTGAAATTCTAGCGGCAAATTCTCGAGGGACTCTCAAGGTCTAGGAGCAAGAATGGCGATTAACTACGAAGAAGTCGGCGAGTTGGTCGACAGCGTGGTGTTCATCAACCGCGTTGCCAAGGTCGTAAAGGGTGGTCGACGGTTTTCGTTCTCGGCGCTCGTCGTGGTCGGGGACCAGCACGGCTACGTTGGTGCGGGCCTAGGCAAGGCCAACGAAGTGCCCGAGGCGATACGTAAGGGGACGGAGCAGGCCAAGAAGAACCTGTTCAAGATTCCGCTCGCGGGCTCGACCATTCCCCACGAAGTCAAGGGGTCCTTCGGGGCGGGTTCGGTGCTGCTCCGACCGGCCAGCCCTGGTACCGGGGTCATCGCGGGCGGTGCGGTCCGCCCCGTGCTGGAGGTTGCCGGTGTGCAGGATATCTTGACCAAGTGTATTGGGACCTCGAATCCGCACAACGTCATCCACGCCACCGTCGATGCGCTCAAGCGCCTGGCCAGCGGTGAGTCCGTCGCGGCTCTACGGGGCAAGCGTGTCGAAGACATCCTGTCCGCGGGGTAGCACATGGCAACGAAGTTGAAGGTTACGCTTATTCGCAGCGGCATAAACCGGCCCGAGCCGCACAAATTGACCGTCGCCCGCTTGGGCTTGGGCAAGCGGGGCCGTACCGTGGTGCTGCCGGACAATCCGGCCGTGCGCGGGATGATCCGCACGGTCTCGCACCTGGTAAAGGTCGAAGCCGCGGAGTAGGTTAGGCACTCGATTCAAGAAGGGATCCAGAAATGGGGACGACACTGCAAGACTTGCACGGCCCGCGCGGGGCCACCAGGAACCGCAAGCGGGTCGGGCGCGGCCCGGGCTCGGGCACGGGCGAGCAATCCGGTCGGGGAGTCAAGGGCCAGAAGGCTCGGACCGGCCACCACGGTGCGCGCCTCGGTTTCGAAGGCGGCCAGATGCCGATGCAAAGGCGTTTGCCCAAGCGGGGGTTCAAGAACATCTTCCGCAAGAGGATCTTTGCGGTGAACGTCGCGGATATCGATGCTCGTTTCGAAGCGGGCACGGTGACGATAGTCGAGCTCAAGGCCGTGGGCCTGGTGCCACGTCGCTGTGCTCGGATCAAGGTGCTGGGCGAGGGTGAGGTGACCAAGAAGTTCGTGGTGAAGGCGGATGCCTTTTCCACCAAGGCCAAGGAGAAGATCGAACAGAAGGGCGGGCGCGCCGATCCGGCCAATGCCTGAGCCGGGGGAAGAGGTTTTGCGACCGCAGCAGGAGTAAAGAGATGGCCTCGGGTTTTCAAAATATGACGAAGATTCCGGAGCTGCGACGGCGCTTGCTCTACACGCTGGCCCTGCTGGCGGTGTACCGCGTCGGCGTCTTCGTCACCACTCCCGGCGTCAACGCCGCGGTGATGAGCAAGATCGTCAGCCAGGCTTCGGGGACGTTCCTAGGCCTCTTCAATATGTTCTCGGGCGGCGCGCTCGAGAAGATGTCGATCTTCGCCCTGGGCATCATGCCCTACATCAGCTCGTCCATCATCATCCAGCTCCTGACCGTGGTCATTCCCAAGCTGGAGCAGGTGCAGAAAGAGGGGGAGGCGGGGCGGCGGCGCATCAACCAGTACACGCGCTACGGCTGCATCCTCCTGTCGCTCATCCAGTCGTACTTCATCGCGCGCTGGCTGATCTCCAACAATTCAGCCTATGGCCACCTCGGCGAGGTCGTTCCTGATCCGGGGTGGAACTTCTACCTGCTCACCATGATCTCGCTAACCACCGGGACCGCCTTCATCATGTGGCTCGGCGAGCAGATAACCGAGCGCGGCGTGGGCAACGGAATTTCCCTAATCATCTTCGCCGGCATCGTCACCGACATCCCCAGCGCCCTGGTGCGCCTGGCGCAGAGAGCGCGCGAGGGCAATATCACTGCGTTCTCCTTGGCCCTGATGGGTCTCATCGTGGTCGCGGTCATTGCCGTCATAATCTTCTTCGAGCGCGGGCAACGGCGCATCCCGGTGCAGTATGCGAAGCGAGTGGTCGGGCGCAAGATGTTCGGCGGTCAGTCGACGCATCTTCCCTTGAAGGTGAACACAGCGGGTGTCATTCCCCCCATCTTCGCCTCGTCCATTCTGATGTTTCCTCAGCAGGTGGCATCGTTCCTCAACAACTCGTACGCCCGCGCGCTCTCCGATGCCCTCCACCCGGGGGACTGGCGCTATAACGTCCTCTACGTCGGGCTGATAGTCTTCTTCTGCTATTTCTACACGGCGGTTACCTTCAATCCCGTCGATGTTGCTGACAATATGCGCAAATACGGCGGCTTCATCCCGGGCATTCGTCCGGGCAAGGCAACCGCTTCCTATATCGACAAAGTTCTCACCCGTATCACCGCAGGTGGCGCGCTCTACGTTTCCGTCATCTGCGTCCTTCCCAACCTCCTGTCCGACAATCTTGGTGTCCCCTTCCGCTTCGGCGGTACCGGGCTGATGATCGTAGTTGGCGTTGCCCTGGATACAGTGCAGCAAATCGAATCGCATCTCATCACCAGGAACTATGAAGGCTTCACTGGTCCCAAAGGCCCACGTCTACGTGGCCGCGGTGGACGGGTGACGGCCCCAGTCGGCGGGTAGGCTTGCGACACCAAAGTCTTCATGTTGATGGCCGGGAGCCTTCTTCTCCATATCAGCCGGGGTGGCGTTGCCGAATGCCACTCCGAGTGGGTGGGGTGCGCCGGGCTCGCTCGAGCGAAGTCCGCGCCGTGCGCGAGGTGGGCATGAAGGGCATCGAGCTCAAGACAGCGGCCCAGATTGCCAAGCTGCGCGAGGCCAACCTCATCGTGGCTGACGTGCTCGAGGTCCTGGCGGGCGAGGCCGCGCCCGGTGTCAGCACCTGGGACCTCGAGCTTATCGCGCGACGACGCCTGAAGGAGCTACACGGCGAGTCTGCCTTCCTGGGTTACCGTGGCTATCCTGCCGTGCTGTGCGCTTCCGTGAATAGTGTTATCGTGCATGGCATACCGCGCAAGGAGATCGTGTTACAAGAGGGTGACATCCTCTCGATCGACTTCGGCGCCTTCAAAGACGGCTGGTGCGGTGATGCCGCCCGTACCGTGGCCATTGGTAAGATTTCCGATGAGGCTCGGGCCCTGGTCGAGGCGACCCGGGCGTCGCTCGAAGAGGCCATCTTGGCTTGCCGGCCGGGCAATCGTCTGGGCGACATCGGCTGGGCGGTGCAGTCTTATGTCGAGAAGCGGGGCTACTCGGTAGTGGAGCAGTTCGCCGGCCACGGCATCGGCCGCCGTATGCACGAGGCTCCCCAGGTCTTGAACTACGGCCCGGCGGGGCGGGGGCCACGTTTGAGCGCGGGCATGGTGCTTGCCATCGAGCCGATGGTGAACGCGGGCGGGCCCGAGGTGGTGATCGAGGACGATGGCTGGACTGCCGTCACGAAAGATGGTAGCCTCTCCGCCCATTTTGAGCACTCGGTAGCTATTACCGAGAACGGCCCTGTGGTTCTCTCACGGGTGTAGAACGGAAGAGTCTTCCCATGAAGGTCAGAGCATCGGTCAAGAAGATTTGCGACAAGTGCAAGGTGATTCGCCGCCGCGGCGTCGTACGGGTCATCTGCGATAACCCTCGCCACAAGCAGCGCCAGGGCTGAGGCTCGGGGACATGGTCGCTCGTGCGTAACAGCTGGAAAGGAACAGGAACGAATGGCACGCGTAGCAGGTGTTGATCTCCCGCGCAACAAGCGGATGGAGCTCGCTTTGACCTATATAAACGGCATCGGGCGGACCCGGGCGCGCGAGGTGCTGCACACTGCTGGCATTTCTCCCGACAAGCGCAGCGACGCTCTCGACGACGCCGAGTCTCGGCGCATTCGCGAGGTGATCGAACAGATGGGGCTGAAGGTCGAAGGCGATCTGCAGCGCGAAGTTTCCATGAACATAAAGCGCTTGATGGATCTCGGTTGCTACCGGGGATTGCGCCACCGCAAGAGCCTGCCGGTGCGCGGGCAGCGAACCAAGACTAACGCGCGTACTCGCAAAGGGCCGCGCAAGGGACAGATGATCAAGCGCAAGGTGGAATCGACCGGGGCCTGAGGCGGGTAGACCCAGCCAAATTTTTGCCGGAACAGAACGGATAAGCAATGGCGACAGATAACGAAGCGACAGCAACGACAGCAGCAGGGGGAAAGCCCAAGGCCGCCAAGGCGAAGAAGGTACGCAAGAGCGTGCAAAGCGGCATCGCCTACATCACCGCGTCCTTCAACAATACCATCGTCACTCTGACCGATGTCTCGGGCAACGTGGTGTCGTGGTCTTCTGCCGGAGTGAAAGGGTTCAAGGGCTCGCGCAAGTCGACCCCCTTTGCCGCCCAGCTCGCGGCGGACGACGCGGCGCATAAGGCGATGGAGCACGGGATGAAGTCCATCAACGTCTTCATCCGCGGTCCGGGCTCCGGGCGCGAGTCGGCCCTGCGCGCTCTGGCCGCGGCGGGCTTCAAGATCAATGTGATTCGCGACTTGACTCCCATTCCCCACAACGGCTGCCGGCCACCCAAGCGGCGCCGGGTCTGACGTCTTTGACTTTCACCCGCACGGTAACAGGAAGGTAAGGTTACACACTGATGGCGAAGTACTCCGGTCCCGTTTGCCGCCTTTGTCGCCGAGAGGACGTCAAGCTTTTCTTGAAGGGCGATCGCTGTTACACCGACAAGTGTGGCTACGAACGGCGCGCCTATGCCCCGGGCCAGCACGGGCAGGCGCGGCGGCGTAAGCTTTCCAACTACGGCTCGCAGCTGCGCGAGAAGCAGAAGCTCAAGCGCATGTACGGCCTGGCCGAGCGGCAGTTCCGCGGCTACTACCAGAAGGCCACGCGCATGAAGGGGGTGGCGGGCGAGAACCTGCTGCAGTTGCTCGAGCGCCGCCTCGACAACGTGGTGTACCGCCTGGGCTTCGCTTCCGACCATGCGGAGGCTCGCCAGCTGGTGCGCCACGGCCACTTCGCGGTCAACGGCAAGAAGGTCAATATTCCGTCGTTCTTGTGCGATCTCGACGACAGCATCGCGGTGTGCGACGTCTCGAAGAAGGTTGCTCGCATCATGGAAAGCCTGGGCGCCGTGGATCGGCGAGGTGTGCCGAAGTGGCTCCAGCTCGACAAGGACAACTTCCAGGGCAAGCTCGTGACCCTCCCCTCCCGAGAGGACCTCACGATGACGGTCCGAGAGCAACTCGTGGTGGAGCTCTATTCGAAGTAGGCGCCCGGCCATCCGCCCAGCTACTTATTCCGCATCGAACAGGAGAACATGATGTCGACTGCTAGTGTTCAGACCATGGCCGCCACAACGTCCGCATTCATTGCGAGAAACTGGCGTGATCCCATAAGACCGCGCACGCTCGAAGTCGAGACGGAGACGCTGACTCCCACCTATGGCAAGTTCACCTGCGAGCCCCTCGAGCGGGGCTTCGGCACGACGATGGGCAACGGCCTGCGCCGGGTGCTGTTGTCGTCGCTGCAGGGTGCGGCCATCACCGCGGTCAGGATAGAAGGTGCGGTGCACGAGTTCACGTCGCTGCCCGAGGTGGCCGAGGACGTGACCGACATCGTGCTCAACCTCAAAGAGGTCATCATTCGCACCCTCGATGGCAAACCCCGCACGGTTCGCCTCGACAAGGACGGCGAAGGCAAGGTGATGGCAAGGGACATTGCCTGCCCCGAGGGCGTCGAGATCTTGAACCCCGATCACCACATCATGACCTGCTCCAAGGGCGCCAAGGTGCGCATGGAGCTCGAGATTGGCATCGGGCGGGGCTACGTCCCGGCCGAACGGAACAAGCAGCCCAACATGGCGGTCGGGGTGATCCCCATCGATTCGCTGTTCTCCCCGATCCGCAAGGTCAACTTCGGCGTGACCAACGCGCGCGTCGGCCAACAGACCGACTATGATCGGCTGACGCTCGAGGTGTGGACGAATGGCACGGTGAAGCCAGAGGACGCCGTGGCTTATGCGGCCAAGATCTTCAAGGATCAACTCTCCATCTTCATCAACTTCCAGGAGGGAGCCGAGCCGGCGCCCGAGGCCACGGTCTCGGAAGAGCAGCAGAAGCTCAACGAGAATCTGTGGAAGTCGGTCGACGATCTGGAGTTGTCGGTGCGTTCCGCCAACTGCCTGCAGAACGCCAATATTCGCTACATTGGCGAGCTGGTGCAGAAGACGGAATCCGACATGCTCAAGACCAAGAATTTCGGACGCAAGTCGCTCAAGGAGATCAAGGAGATTTTGGCCGGCATGGGTCTCTCCCTGGGCATGAAGCTCGAAGGCTGGCCGGGCGACGGCCCGCCCAAGAAGGCTTGAGCAGGGCTTGGGGAAAGCCCTGAGCAGAGCTTAATGCACGTCAAATCCCGATCCACGCTGGGGAACCCGTAGCGCACCGTATTCAGGTCAACATGCGACACAAGAGAGCTGGACTTCATCTTTCCCGGACCGCCGCCCATCGCAAGGCTCTGTTCACCAACATGGTGGCGGCATTGCTCACCTACGAGCGTATTCGCACCACTTTGGTC
The DNA here is from genome assembly GCA_963849735.1 of uncultured delta proteobacterium. GTDB lineage: Bacteria > Myxococcota_A > Polyangia > Fen-1088 > Fen-1088 > Fen-1118. The sequence continues at coordinate 147,290 of CAWKJE010000060.1, read as the reverse complement.
AAGGCCAAGGAGATCCGCCGTCTGGCGGAGCGGGCCATTACCTGTGCCCGCCGGCTCGGCCCGCTCTTGACCAAGGCGCCCGAAAAGCGCAGCGCCGAAGAGAGCGCGCGGGTCGTGCATGCCATGCGCATGACTCTGCGGGCGGTGCGGGATCGCGATGCCGTGCTCAAGCTGTTCGAGGAAATCGCCCCGCGCTTCCTGGCTCGCCATGGCGGCTATACCAGGGTGATGAAGATCGACCAGCGGCCGGGGGATGCCGCACCCATGGCCTTGCTCGAGCTGATCCCGGCCGACGGCGCCGAGGCGAAGCCGGCGCATGGCAAGGAGAGCGGGGGAGCCGGGAAGGAAAAGCCGAGCAAGACCAGCGGATCGGCGTCCGGACCCCGACCTAAAGGCGCGCCGAAGACGAAGGTTGCACCCGCGGCCAAGGGGACGAGCACGGTCGCGAACCGACCGGCCGCGACCATGAAGCGAGCGGGACGTAGTCGCGGCGGCGAGTAGCCGACCTCGCCCTGGCCTTGGGCTTCATCTCGACCATAGTCGCGCCAGGAGCTCGTCGCTGACGTCGTCGAGGGTGTCGACGATCACGTCGGCGGCCGATTGATCGTAGCCGAGAAAGTTGGCCTGGCGGACGGCGATCACCCGGGCCTGGGCGGCCTTGCCGGCCAGGATGCCCGGCTCGGCGTCCTCGATGACGATTGAGCGCTGGGGTGATACCTGGAGCAGGCGCATGGCGGTCTGATAGGGCTCGGGATGGGGTTTGCCGCGTTGATAGGCTTCCGCTCCCAGCAGCACGCCAAAGCACTCGGTCAGGCCCAGGCCGGCTATCGTTTCGCGCACCTCCACGGTGCTCGAGCCCGAGACCACCGCCAGGGCAACCGTCTTGGCCAAGCGGCGAACCAGTCGATCGGCGCCGGGCAGGGGGGTGTAGCCTTTGCTGGCGAAGAGCCCGCGCTTTTCAGCCACGGCGGCGGCGATGAGCTCGGCCATGGCGGGGGCCGATTCGTGCTGCGCCTTTATCCTGGCATGGATTTCGTTCCAGGAATGCCCGACGATGAAGCGACGCGTATCCTGGTCTAGCTCGAGATGCCAGCGCCGGGCGGCCAGCACGACAGACTCTACGTTTTCGCGCTCGGTGTCGACCAGGGTACCGTCGAGGTCGAAGAGCACGGCTTTGTCCGCGGCATTGTCTGCTTGCATGGAGCGGGAGATTATACGGACACCATTTGGCTTGACGGTGGGTTTTTGGTAGATAGTCGAAGCTAATTCGAGCGGCTATCTAGGCGATGGAATTGCAGTCTGACATCGCGCGATTAGAACGTGAAAACGAAGGCTTGCGGCGAGAGATCGCAAAGCTGGAGGATCTGCGTGCGCTGACCTACCGCGACGGCTTGACCGGCCTGTGGAACCGGCGCTACTTTGCCGAGCGCCTGGGTTCCGAGCTTTCCCGATCCCGACGGGCCGCTGGCCGTCCCTTCGCGCTCCTCATCCTGGACGTGAACGGCTTCCAGCTCATCAACAAGTCGCACGGTCCGACCGAAGGGGATCTCCTCTTGCGCTGGGTGGCGGAGTTTCTCGAGAAGTCGGTGCGGGCTCATGACGTGTGTTGTCGCGTCGAAGGGGATGAGTTCGCGGTCATCCTGCCTGACATGACGGAGAGCTCGTGCACCGCTTTGCTTGCTCGCCTGCGCGACAAGCTGGCCGTGCTCCGGGCCCGTGGTCCCTTCGACTTCGGGCTGAGCATGGGCATGGCGACTTTTCCCCAGCATGGTACGACCTTCGACGCGCTGGTGCGGGGGGCGGAGGAAGCGCGCTTCGCCGACAAGCGCAGGCAGGTTACCGGCCCCGCCGTCGCCGATGTGCCGGCGGTTAGTCCCATCCTGCGTCGCTAGCGCGGCGGTGCGATGGTGTGAGGGATGGCGGGACCGCCGGTCCGCTAGCTCTGGTTCCGCCCAGGCCCGGGCTGGGCGGCTCGCAAGAGTGGCAGCTCGAGAGCGTCGCGCAGAGCTTCACAGCTGGCCTCGATCATATTGCGCGAAACGCCGATGGTGCTCCAGGTCATGCCGTGCAGCCGCGACTCTATGAGCACTCTGGTCTTGGCCGCGGTGGCCGCCTCGGGATCGAGGATGCGGACCTTGAAGTCGGTCAGGTGGACCTCACGGAGCAGCGGAAAATGCGCATCCAGGGCCTTGTGAAAGGCGATATCCATGGCGTCGACCGGTCCCGAGCCCTCGGCCACCACGTGCGCCACCTCGCCCTCCACCTTAAGCTTCACGGTAGCCTCCACGAACATCTCGCTCGCGCGCCGCCGCTCCGAGATGACGACCACGTCGAGCACCTCGAATGGCTCGCGGTAGCCGGGTTGCGAGCGGCGGACCATGAGCTCGAACGACCCTTCGGCCGCCTCGAACTGGTAGCCCTGGCTCTCCATCTCCTTTACCCGTGCGAGCAGCGCCGGTTCGTAGCCGCGCATGTCCAAGCCCAGCTCGCGTGCCACCACGCGCACGTTGCCCCGACCCGCGAGCTCGGAGACCACGACCTTGCGGGTATTCCCCACCGCCTCCGGCGCGATGTGCTCATAGGATGCCGAGAGCTTCTCCACCGCGGCCACGTGGGCGCCGCCCTTGTGAGCGAAAGCCGAGCTGCCCACGTAGGGAGCGTGGGCGCGCGGGCGGATGTTGGCGATCTCGCTCGCCGCGCGGGAAAGCTCGGTCAGGCGCGACAGGTTGGTCTCGGGGACGCAGGCGCGACCCAACTTGAGCTGGAGCGCGGGAATCACCGAGATCAGGTTGGCGTTGCCGCAGCGCTCGCCCCAACCGTTAAGCGTGCCTTGTACCATGGTCGCCCCGGCCTCCACGGCGGCCAGGCTGTTGGCCACCGCCAGGTCACCGTCGTTATGAGCGTGGATGGCGAGGGGGGTCGGCGTCACCTTTTTGAGCTCGCGTATAGCCTCGGCAATGAAGCCAGGTAGGCTGCCGCCGTTGGTATCGCACAGGGCCAGCCAGTCGGCGCCCGCCTGGGCGGCCGCGCTCACCGCTGCCAAGGCGTACTCGCGATCGGCGCGGAAACCATCGAAGAAGTGCTCGGCGTCGAATATGACTTCCTTCCCGTTCTGCTTGAGGAAGGAGACGCTGTCGGCGATCATCTCCAGGTTATTCTCCGCCGTGGTGCCGAGCACGTGGGTCACGTGCAGGAGCCAGGTCTTGCCGAAGATGCTCACCGCGGGCGTGCCGGCGGCTGCCAGCGCCTTCATGCTGTCGTCCTGTGCGGCGATGCGGCTAGCGTGGCGCGTGCTGCCGAAGGCGGTGAGCTTGGCGTGCTTGAGCCCCAGCTCGGACGAACGCGCGAAGAACTCCACGTCTTTGGGATTGGAGCCGGGATAGCCGCCTTCGATGTAATGGATGCCGAAGCCATCGAGCAGCCGGGCGATCTTGATCTTGTCCTCGACCGAGAGTGATAAGCCTTCGCTTTGCGTTCCGTCGCGTAGGGTGGTGTCGAAGAGCGAGATCGGCATGGCTGGCAAGCTCCTGAGTGGCTCAATCTACAAAATCATGGCGGCGAGGGCAAAGCTCCCTTGGCTTGGGATCTGCCGTCGAGCAGGCGGCGCACCTGCTCGCGCACCGCGCTGTAGTCGTTGGGCAGCTCTATGGGGGTATTGGCGTATTTGGACACGGGAACCGCGGCCAGCTTCGCCTCGTGATAACCGACCTTGAAGTCGGTGAACTTAAGGCCGTTCGCCGTGCTGATCACCACTACCCGCTCCGACTTCTTGATGGTGCCGGCCGCGATCAGCTTCTCCAGCGCCGCCAGGGCCACCCCGGTGTGCGGGCAGTTGAACATACCGGTGCGGTCGGCGCGGGCGGCGGCGTCGGCCAGCTCGGCTTCGCTCGCCTGCTCCACCACCCCATCGTATTCCTTGAGAGTGCGAATCGCCTTGGCCACGCTGATCGGGTTGCCAATCTGGATGGCCGAGGCCAGCGTGGCTTTGGCCACTATCGGCTCGAAGCGCTCGAAGCCATTGCGGTAGGCTTGATAAAGTGGGTTGGCCGACTCCGCCTGGGCGACGCATATGCGCGGCCGTTTGCTCACCAGGCCCAGCTCCAGCATCATGGTAAGACCGGCGCCGAGAGCGCTAACATTGCCGAGATTTCCTCCCGGTATCACGATCCAGTCGGGCACCTCCCAGTCGAACTGTTGCACGATTTCTATGCCCACCGTCTTCTGGCCCTCGACCCGCAGGGAGTTCATGCTGTTGGCCAGATAGACCGACTCCTCGGTGGCCAGACGCTGCACGACCGCCATGCAGTCGTCGAAGTTGCCATCCAGCGCGAGCACCCTGGCGCCGTTGGCCAGTGGCTGGACCAGCTGCGCCGTGGAGATCTTGCCGCGCGGGAGGATGACCATGGCGAAAATCCCGGCCGCGGCGGCGTAGGCGGCCAGCGCCGCCGAGGTGTCGCCGGTCGATGCGCACGCTACCGCGGAGATCTCCTTGCCGTCGGCGATCATCTGCTTCACCGACGAGACCAGCACGGTCATGCCCAGATCTTTGAAGGAACCGCTGTGCGAGTTGCCGCACATCTTGATCCACAGATCCTCGACCCCGAGCTCTCTGCCGTAGCGCTGCGCCCACAGCAAGTTGGTGCCGCCCTCGAACATCGACACCACGTTCTCGTCGCGGATGGCCGGGTGGACCCACTCGCGTTTGCCCCAGATACCGGATCCGTAGGGCCAGCGCGTGCTCATGAATCGCCCGCCGAACACCTCTTTCCACTCCTCGGCCGAGTGCTGCCTTAGCGCCGCCATGTCATGAACGACCTCGAGCAGGTTGCCGCATTTTGGGCAACGGTAGATCACCAAGTCGAGGGCATATTCACCCTCGCACTGCGCGATGCAGCGGAAATGGGCTCGATAGGGGAGCATCCCCGCACCATAACACGAAGGTCATGGCGCAGTAGGGGGTCGCCCTCCAGCGAATCGGGTTGTAGATTGCCAGGGAGCCGCACACGCGGTTGCCGTTCATGCACCGCGCGTGATAGGCAATCACCAGAATCACTCGGGTTAAATTCGCAGTGCACAACCAAGTCGCAGGTGTCGTGATCCTGGGCGGAGGCCTGACCGGGATTGCGACCGCGCTCCATCTGAAGAAGCCATGGCGGCTTTTCGAGCGAGAGCCGCGCCTGGGCGGGCTGGCCGTGACGCGTACGAAGAACGGCTACGCTTTCGATCGTACCGGGCACTGGTTGCATCTGCGCGATCAAGGGATGAAGGATCTGGTCGCCGAGGTGCTGCCGGGACAGATGAGCCGGGTCGAGCGCCGGGCGCGCATTTACTCCCATGGGGTCACCACCCTCTACCCCTTCCAGGCCAATCTGCACGGCTTGCCGGCGGAGGTGGTCAAGGAGTGCCTGCTAGGTGTCATCGAGGCCAAGCTGGCACCGCCAGGGGAAGGGGAACCCAAGAACTTCGAAGAATACTGCCTGCGCCACTTCGGCCACGGTATCTCAAAGCACTTCATGATCCCCTACAACGAGCGGCTATGGGGCGTCTCGCCGCGCGAGATCACGGCTGCCTGGTGCTCGCGCTTCGTGCCCTTGCCCAACCTCGAGCAGGTCGTGGCGGGTGCGGTGGGGGCCGATGCGGGAGCGCTGGGCTACAACGCGACCTTTGCTTATCCCAAGGCGGGCGGCATCGAAAGCCTCAGCGCGGCGCTGGCTGGACGCCTCGATCCCACCCGCGTACATACCTCGGCCAGCCTGGAGCGAGTCGATTACCGAAGGCGCCAGATCGTGGTGGGTGGCGAAACCATCCCTTACTCGGAGCTGGTGTCCACCTTGCCCCTGCCCGAGCTCCTCAAGCGCATTGTCGATCTGCCTCCCGCCATCGCGGCGCACGCTACCCGTCTCCGCTGTACCAGTCTGCGCTATCTCGACTTGGCCACGCGGAGGGCGCCCAGCGCGGACTGGCACTGGGTGTATGTGCCCGAGGGGAAATTTCCGTTTTATCGCGTGGGGATCTTTAGCAACGCCGCGCAGAGTATGGCTCCGCCGGGGGCTGGCTCGTTTTACGTCGAGCTGGCCGAGCGGGGTGAGGTCGACGAGGGCGCGGTGCGGGCCTCGGTAGCGGGACTGGTCGAGATAGGCGCCATCGCGTCGCCCGCTGACGTGCTCTTCGCCGATCCCCGCGAGATCGACTACGCCTATGTCGTCTTCGACGAGCACTACTATGCGGCCACCAGCGCCATCTTCTCCTTCTTGGGCAGCCACGCCATCTATTCGCGCGGCCGTTATGGCTCGTGGACCTACAATTCGATGGAGGACTCGCTCCTCCTCGGCCGCGAGGTTGCGACCGCCATCGACGCCGAGACCCCGAGATCCCAAACTCCATAGACTCGCAAGACCCGCCAGACCTCCAAGACCCCTAAGCCCCCTAAGCCCCCCCGAGACCCCCAAGGACCCCTAGGAGCCGAGCCATGAGCGACGCCGCCCCCGCCCCGGACGTTTCCATTGTGATACCCGTATACAACGAAGAGGGAATACTGCGCGGGTCGGTGCTCGAGCTGCGGGAGAAGCTGCGTCCCTTTGGCCTGGTTTACGAGCTGATCCTCTGCGAAAACGGGTCGCGCGACCGGACGGTGGCGATTGGCAAAGAGCTCGAGGCCGAATACTCGGTAGTGCGCCTCATCTCCATAGGACAACCCAATTACGGCTTGGCCTTGAAGACAGGCATACTCGCAGCCCGCGGGCGCATCGTGATCTGCGACGAGATCGATCTTTGCGACACCGAGTTCTACGCGCGTGCTCTAGCTTTGCTCGAGCGCACCGATACCGACTTCGTGGTCGGGTCGAAAGCCATGGTCGGCTCTAACGACCAGCGCCCCTTGGTAAGGCGGCTCGGCACCCGAGTCTACAACGGCCTTCTGCGCACGGTTTGCCACTACCGCGGCACCGACACCCATGGCTTGAAGGCGTTCAAGCGCGAGGTGTTGCTCGAGACGGCCCAACGTTGCATTCTCGATCGCGATGTCTTCGCCAGCGAATTCGTAATTCGCGCTCACCGCGAGAAGAAGAAGGTGGTCGAGATCCCCTTCGCCGTGCACGAAAAACGCCCACCGTCGATCAACCTGCTCAAGCGAGTGCCCCACGTGCTCAAGAGCGTAGCGCGTCTGGCGGTTTCGGTACGCCAGAACGCGATCTAGGTCCTTAGCCCGGCGCGGTGGCGACGGGGAGCTTTCAAGCAATAGCGCTAGATGCCCCAGCCGCCACTCACGTGAAGGTTGGTGCCGTTCACGTAGCCGGCCTCCTCGGCCAAGAGGTACAGCGCCGCCCCCACCACGTCGTCCACGCTGCCGATCCGTCCGGCGGGAATGGTCCGGGTCAGCTGCGGCAGGTCGGCCATCTCGGCCGAGCCGGTGGCTATGAATCCGGGTGAAATCGCGTTGGCCGTGATCTGGCTGGGCGCGAGGGCCTTGGCCAGACTGCGTATTAGCCCCAGCAGGGCCACCTTGGCCAGGTAGTGGGCCGTGATCTGGGTCTGAGCCATCAGGCGATCGGCATTGGCAGTAGCGCAGGCGATTATGCGGCCCCAGCGCCGCAGCATCATGCCGGGCGCCACCAGGCGAGAGAGGTAGAATAGACCGTCGAGGTTAGCCGCGAAGGTCGAGCGCCAATCTTCCGGGGTCTCGGAGAGAAGGTCGATGCGATGGAATGGCCCAGCGCAGTAGATGAGAGCGTCCACCCGACCGCGCCACGCAATCACGCTTGCGTAGGCTTCGGCGCAGGCCTGGGGCGTCGAGACGTCGCAGGCGAGGGCGAGCGCGGCTCCGCCCGCTCCCGCGACCGTGGCGGTCAGGGACTCGGCGTCGCTGTGGTTGGTGCGATAACAAATCGCCACGTCCCAGCCCCGAGCGCCCAGGGCGCAGGCGATGGCGCGCCCGATGCCGCGCGCGCCGCCCGGGATGAGCGCTACCCTGGTCATGGCTAGCGGCTGAGCGCCAGGGCCAGTCCAATCGCCGCGGCGAGAATTACCCCGAAGGCAACCAAGCGGGGCCAGGCGCGTCGCCTGGGCATGAGCATTCGATCCACCTGGTCATCCACGGCGGCCTGGACCACTGGCGCCGATTCCCCGGTGACGAGGAAGAGCTGGCGGGTAACCCTGGGCAATTGCCCGCCCAGCCGCTCAGCGATGCGCGCCAGCTTGGGGGCAATCTGGGCAAAGGTCGGCCGGCGAGCGCGATCCTTGGCCATCATGGCCAAGATGGCATCGGCGAGCTCACCATCGCTGTTCGGCGCCTCGCTACGCATATCCGGGACGGGCGCGGACAGGTGCATGCGCATCACGTCGAGGTACTCTTTCACCGAAGGGCCTGGCTTGGCGCGGAAGGGCGGACGCCCGGTCAGCAGGTGGAAAAGCGTGCAGCCCAGCGCGTATACGTCGGCACGTTCGTCCAGCTCTTCGCCGCGCGCCTGCTCGGGGGCAATGTAGTCGGCCGTGCCCACCACCATACCTCGCGCGGTCAAGCTCTTGTCCGCGGCATAGGATTTGGCCAGCCCAAAATCGGTGACCTTGAGCACCCCGTGCCGCGAAATCCCGAGGTTGGCCGGTTTGACGTCGCGATGGATGATGCCAGCGCGCGCGGCTTCGCCGAGGCCGGTGGCGGCCTCAGCCCCGATGAGCGCGACCACGGCGCTGGGTAGAGGGCCCCGCTCATCGAGAAGCTTCTGCGTGTCGCCCCCTTCCAGGAGCTCCATGGCGTAGTAGGGCCGCAGCGGCTCGCCGGTCTGTCCAGCCTCGAAGACCGGAATCAGGTTAGGATGCGACATGCGGGCCAGGGCCCGGGCCTCGCGCAGGAAACGCTCGGTGATGGTGGCGTTGTTGATCTGGTTGCTGCCCAGGACCTTGATCGCGGCCCGCCGGCCCAGGGCGTCGTCGGTGGCCAGATACACTTCGCTCATGGCGCCTATGCCCAGGCGTCGCTCGATGACGTAGCGACCCACCTGCGCCCCTGGAATAAGGAAGGGCATGGGCGTCGGGCGCCGCCGGTACGTTCCTTTTTGCTCGGTTGGATTAGCCATTTCCTGACTGTGCGCACCCGCCATCGCCGGCCGATGCTAGCTCGGCATATCGTCGTCCTCGGCAGAATAGTTCTCGAATTTGGTGTACTCGCGGATAAAGGTCAAATCCACCTCGCCCGTCGGGCCGGCCCGATTCTTGCCAACTTTTAGCAGTGCCTTACCCCGCCCGCTGGGATCGGGGTTGTACATCTCCTCGCGATGGATGAAGAGAATGATGTCGGCATCTTGCTCGATGGCGCCCGACTCGCGTAGATCGGACAGCTGCGGGGTCTTGTCTTCGCGTTTCTCCACGCTGCGATTGAGTTGCGAGACCGCGATAATGGGGATGTGGAGCTCCTTGGCCAACGCCTTGAGGCCGCGCGAGATCTCAGCGATTTCTCGTTCCCGCGACTCCTCCCTGCGACCACCGATGCCATGCGCAAGCTGGAGGTAATCGATGACGACCAGGCCCTGCTGTCGTGGCCCTTGGCTCGGGGGGAAGAAGCGCGGATCGCTGCGAAAGCGCCGGGCCTTCGCCCGCAGCTCGAGGATGTTGACCCCGGGGGAGTCGTCGATGAGGATGGGCGCCTGGGCAATGCGATTGCCGGCGGGGTAGATCTTGTTCTTCCACTCGCTGTACTCGATCATCCCGCGCCGCATGCGGTTGGAGTCGATACGTGCCTCGGCCGCCAGCATGCGCTCTATGAGCTCGGTCTTCGACATTTCGAGCGAGAAGACGAAAACGGGAATCTTGTGGCCAAGCGCAGCGTTGGTGGCAACGTTGAGCGCCCACGAGGTCTTCCCCACCCCGGGCCGGGCGGCGACTATGATGAGATTCTCGGGCTGAAAACCGGCGGTTATTTCGTCTAGCTTGGTGAACCCGGTCGGCACTCCGGTCACGGACTTGCTCTCGCGCGCCCGGGCATCGATGGCCTCCAGGACTTCGCCCATGACCTCGCCGATGGGCTGGGCGTTGTCGCGGCGATTTTTCTGCGCCACCTGGAAGATGAGGTTCTCGGATTCGTCGAGAAACTGCTCATAGTCGCCGAACTCGCCGTAGGCGCGCGATTGGATTTCGGCGCAGGAGGCGATCAGTCGGCGCAAAGTCGCCTTTTCTCGTACCAGGCGCGTGTAGTGGGCGATGTTCTCGGCGGTGGGAACCGCGTTGGCCAGCTCGATCAGATAGGCGGGACCGTTTTCCAGGCGGCCGAGGTCACCGCGGTTTTTCAGCTCGTCGCCCAGCGAGACGACGTCAATGGGCTCGCTCCGCCTGTCGAGCGCCAACATCGCCTCGAAGATCGCGCGGTGGGCGGGCAGCAGGAAGTCGTCGCCGGTGATGGTGGTGGCCATCTCGTCGAAAGCCGACGGCTTGACCAGCACCCCGCCGAGGGCCGAGCGTTCCGCATCCAAATTGTAGGGAGGCTGGCGGCCGGAGGGAAGAGCTATGAGTTGTGCGGGCAGCTCGGCCATGGAGAACGAGTGTAACGCCGGACGAGCAGAGGCGAAGCAGATCTTGTGTTCCAGAAGCGCATATGCGCGTTTCCCAACCGGCCCTGGGAAAGGCAAGCATATGCGTCAACCCCGCGGCGCCACTGGCGCCACCGGCCAAGCGTGGGAGCGGAGAGGAGCGGAGGGCTGGGGTGGTGGGTTCTCCCACCCCTTGCCTTTGTTCCTCTCTCTTCACTCTCTTCCTCGGCTCAGGCCTCCTTCTTGACGACCCAGACTTTGATCCGGGCCGTGACGTCCTGCCCCAGCTTGATGGGGACCTCGGTCATGCCGAGCGCCTTGATCGGCTCGTCGAGCTGGATCTTCTTGGCGTCGACCTTGACCCCCTGCTCGGCAAGGGCTTCCGCGATATCGCGGTTGTTGACCGAGCCGTACAGCTTGTCTTCTTCGCCCACTGCGCGAGCCAGCGAGACCGATACCTGCCCGAGGCGGTCGGCTTCCGACAGCAGCTGCTTGGCCAGCTTGGCCATGCGAGCGGCTATGGTGCGCTGCTCGTGCTGCATGCGCGCTTCATCCCTTTCCGTCGCGGGCACGGCCAAGCCATTAGGCAAGAGGTAGTTGCGGCCGTAGCCGGTGCGTACCGACACGACCTCGCCCGCTTTGCCCAGATTGTCGAGGTTCTCTCTCAAGATTACCCGCATGACTTGCTCCTTCTCCGCTACTTCCCGGTTACGGCGAATGGCATGAGCGCGATCATGCGAGCCCGTGACACGGCCCGGCCGATGGCCCGCTGATGCTTGGCACAATTGCCCGTCAGGCGACGCGGCACCAGCTTTCCCCGGTCAGTGATGAAGTACTTGAGCAGGCCGGCATTCTTGTAATCGATGACCAGGTTTTCATCGGTACAGAATTTGCACGCGCGGCGGCGCGATGACTTCTTGCGCCCGCCTTCCTGTTCGAGATCTGCGTCTTTTTCCTCGGGACGTGGCATGGCTTTAGCCTCCTCTCCGGACGGGGCCTTCGACCTTGCCGAAAACCGCCTCCTCGAAATCGAATGCACCTTCTTCTTCTTCGTCGCCGAATGGGCGGGCGCCCGCCTGGCCAGTGGCGATCGCCTCCTCGTCGGGGCCGGGCTGGGCCGCATTGGCGAAGGACTCGTCGGTCACGCTCGACGTCTTGCTGGCCGGATCCACGTTCTCGGCCGCCTTGACCGAATAGCAGCGGATCACCGTATCGGTGAGGCGCAAGTTGCGTTCGACTTCCTCGACCAAGCCGGCATTGCCCAGGTAATCGAAGAAGATGTAGATGCCCTTGAGCTGCTTCTTCACTTCGTAGGCCAACTTGCGCCGGCCCCAGTTCTCGACCTTGAGCAGCTTGCCTCCCCCGGCCTCGATGACGTGGCGGATCTTGGTGTTGGCCTGCCCGATGGTCTCGTTGCTGACATCGGGCTTGAGGATGAATATGGTCTCGTACTCGCGTGTTCGGCCGGGTATGTCCCGGCACGATCCTGTTCTTCCTGCCATGGTGCTTTTCTCCCTATGGGCCTGTGTCCCGCGGTTTCCCGGGGGCAAGGAGTGATGAGGAGCGTAGTCTCGGCTCTAAGCTGCGCTCCCTTTGCTCTTACTGCGTCGGTTAAACTTGTTCATGGCCGCGACCAGGCCGTCTTGCACGACTGTCGTGGTCACATCGGCCGCTTCTTCTAGCAAATCCGGCAGGGCCTTGCGCTCATCGGCGGTGAAGTCCGCCAGCACGAAATCGGCGCCTTCCCATCGGGCGGGTGGTCGGCCGATACCGAAGCGCAAGCGGCAGAAGGCCTCCGTGCCCAGCTCGGCCACGATGGAGCGCAGTCCATTATGGCCTGCGGTGCCGCCGCTTTCCGCCAGCTTCAGGCGCCCTAGCTCGAGGTCCATCTCGTCATGCACGACCAGGATGCGCGCCGGGGGAATTTTCCAAAATCCCGCCGTGCGCGCAATCGCCGAGCCGCTCGCGTTCATGAACTCCATGGGTTTACAGAAAATGACCTTGGTCCCGGCCACCGACGCTTCCGCGAGCTCGGCGCCCAGTCGGGTCCGCGCTGGGCGGGCCGCCAGACGACCGAGCAGCGCATCCACGACCATGTATCCGGCGTTGTGCCGGTTGCCGGCGTACTGCCGTCCGGGATTCCCGAGGCCTGCGACCAGCCACATGGTAAAGCCCGGTCGGCTCTGACCTACTTGGCCTTCTTCTCCTCCTTCTTGGCTCCCCCGGCGGCTGCCGCGGGGGCTGCGCCTTTGGCGCCGGCCGGGGCAGCCGCAGTGGCCGTTGCTCCGGGGGCTGTGCCTTTGGCGCCGGCTGCGGCGGGCGCCGCCGTCCCTTCGGCGGGAGTCGCCCCTTCGGCGGGCGTGGCGGCGGCCTCCGCCTCGACCTTCTCTACGTGCGGCGCGACCACGGAGGCCACGGCCTCGCGCGCATCCAGGGTCGTGCGTACGCCGGCAGGGAGCTTGAGGTCGCTGGCGTGCAACGCGTCGCCGATGTCGAGGGCGGTGACGTCAAGCTCGATCTTGGTGGGAATGGCGGCCGGCTTGGCCGCGATGGGGAGAGTGTGGTGGGAAAGGTGCAGGTTGCCGCCGTTAGTCACCCCGACCGGAGTGCCGGTCACCACCAGAGGCACCGCAACCTTCACCTCGTCGTCCATGCTCACCCGGACGAAGTCGACGTGAACGGGTCGGCGGGAAATGGGGTCGATCTGAACGTCGCGAATCATGGCGGTCACGTCTGCAGGCCCGGCGCCGCCGCTCATTTGCAAGGTGAACACGGTATTGCGCTTGCGCTCCTTGTCCATGGCGTGACCAAGCTCCATGGGATCCAGGACGAGCGACAGCGGCTCCAGCTTGTGGCCATAAAGTACGGCGGGCAGCTTCCCGGTGCCGCGTACGCGGCGGGCGGGGCCCTTGCCTGACTGTTGGCGAATCTCGACGGAAACTTTGGCGAAGTCCATGATGGGTCCTTTGCAGCTGCTGATCTTTATCAGCTGATCTTTATCAGATGAAGAGGGAGCTCAGCGAGTCCCCCTGGTGAATGCGTTTTACGGCCTCGGCCAAGAGTTGGGCAACCGAGAGCACGCGCACCTTGGGCGATGCCTTGACCTCGGGACGGGGCGGTATGGAGTCGGTTATGATGAGCTCCTTTATCGGCCCAGTGTGGATGCGCTCGAGCGCGGGCCCCGAAAGCAGCCCGTGCGTGATGCAGGCGTAAACGCCGCGCGCTCCCTGTTCGGTCAGGCCTTTGGCCGCCGCGCACAGGGTGCCGGCCGTGTCGACCATATCGTCGATTATTATCGCGTCGCGTCCCTTGACGTCGCCGATGATGTGCACCAACTCGGCGACATTGGGCGCCGGCCGTCGCTTGTCTATGATGGCCAGCCCGGCCTGCAGGCGCTTGGAGAAGGCGCGCGCGCGCTCCACCCCGCCTGCGTCGGGCGAAACGATCACCGTGTCGTTGCCGCCAAACCTGTTGCGCAGGTAGTCCATCATGATCGGCATGGCGTAGATATGATCGACCGGAATGTTGAAGAAACCCTGGATCTGGCCGGCGTGGAGATCGATGGCCAGCACGCGGTGAACCCCCGCGGCGGTCAAGAGGTCGGCGGCCAGACGGGCGGAGATCGGAGTGCGGGGACGGGTCTTGCGGTCCTGGCGGGCGTAGCCGAAGTAGGGCATCACCGCCACGATGGGTTTGGCCGATGAGCGCTTGAGCGCGTCGGTCATCACCAGGAGCTCCATCAAGTTGTCATTCACCGGAGTGCAGGTGGGCTGAATGACGAAGCAGTTCACTCCGCGCACGTTCTGATCGATCTCGACGTAAACCTCCCCGTCGGCGAATCGGGTCACATTGGCGCTCCCCAGGGGCTGGCCGAGGTGCTCGCATACCGCACGCGCGAGCGCGAGGTTCGCGTTTCCGCTGAATATGGCAAATGGTTTAGTCACGCGCTTACGGTTCCCGTCCGGGCTGGGTGGGGCGAGAGGGCGCGAATATTGCCATCGGGTGCGAGCTATGTCAACGCATGCCGCGCCGGGTTCCGCGGCTCTTCATAGCTGGGCGCTGAGCAGATAGAATTTGTTGTTGCCGTCGTTGACGATCCGCACGCTGGAGCGGACCGGTTCGGGCAAGATCCCCTTGAGGCCGTCGAGGCGGGTGCGTTCGATGATGAAGAAGGCGCGCTTACCATGGTGATGGGCCACGTAGTCCTTCAGGTTCTCGGTGTTGCGATCGCCCAAGAACACCGTGCGCTCGCTCATGGGGCCCTGATATATCTCGTTCTGGGTGTAGAAATTCTCTCCCCGCCAGTAAAGCTGCCAGGCCAGCAAGTGCTCGTCGGCGGAGGCCCGCTCCCGGTAGTACTGCGCTATGAGGGGCTTTTGCGACCAGTGAGCCGCGGCGCGCGGGATGAAGACGTCGAGCAGGAAGTAAGTGAACCCGACCGCGATGCCCAGGGCGGCAACCGTGGCCCAGGGGCGCAGGCGGCGCCAAGCCAGTAACAGGGCTGCGCCAGCAAAGAGCCCGGCAGTGACCCAGAGCAGGGTGCCGTAGCTCATGTCAGGGGGCCAGGGCCGACCCTGGGGGGTATTGACGTAGTCGTAGGAGAAGAGCCAGATGAAGCGTTGCGCGTTCTTGGGCGCCGACGCCAAGTCGCTCACGACGAGGGCCAAGAGCGGGCCGCCCGCGAGCACGCCTGCCAGGGCCAGACGCCCGCGCCCTTCGCGCTCGACATCGTCGAGGAAGCACCCGATGGCGATGGCCAGTCCGGGTAAGGCCGGCAGGATGTAGTGGTGGAACTTGGTCATGGACAGGGAGACCAGGGCATAACCGGCCACCAGCCAGATGGCTCCGAACCACAAGATGTCGCGGCGCTTGTCGGTAGCGGTGGCAGCGAGCGCCGGGGTAGCGCCGGCCCCGGCGCTTTCGCGGCGAAAGATGCGCATGGCCACCCAGGCGAGGGCCGAGGGCGCCAGCAGGATCCAGGGATAAACCCCATAGCCGAGCTCGCGAATGAAGTACTCGAAGCTGCCGCGGTCACCATGGCGCCCGGTCATCAGCCGGCGCCAGTGATTGTCGCCGTAGAGCTCGTTCCAGAAGGGCAGCCCGTGGCGTACCAGCATGGCATGGTGCCACGGCACGGCGACCAGGACGCACACGAGCAGCGACCAGGGCAAGGCGCGCAAGAGATCGGCGCGGGCCAGGCGTCGCCAGTTCCAGGTAAAGAGCAGGTAGGCGAGGAAGACGATGACGGGCAGCCCGAGCCCGGCCAGGCCCTTGGCCAGCATCGCCAGACCGCAGAGGATCGAGGCCAGGTGCAAGTACAGCGGGGCCTTGTAACGCGTGCGCGAGCTATGATGCAGGAAGGCCAGGAGGCCGCCGACGTAGGGCAGCATGGCGACCCAGCCGGGCACGATGATGTGCAGTCCCCCCGGCATGGGCCACACCAGCTGGATGGAATTTACCACCAGCTGGGGTACCACCGTCAGCAGGAGCAGGCCCATCAGGGCGTAGTAGAGCGAGCAATGCGGCCACGACAGCCTGCGCCACTGCCTGCGCGGTAGCACCTCGTCTTTGTCGTCGAACAGGGCGAGCGCACACAAGCCCAGCCCGAGCGTCATCGGCCCGATGAATGCCATGTCCGTCATGGCTTGGCGCGCAATCAGGCTGAACATGGGGAAGGTCGCCAGCGCTAGTACCGACAGAACACCCGCTCGCCGACTGACGAAGCGGGAAACCGGCAGGTACACCCCGAGCAGGGCCAGCAGTGCAGCCAGGCAAAAGGGCACGCGCAGGGCCCATTCGGGGCGGGAGGAGAGGGCGAGCTCTCCGGCGGGCAGGTGGGCTCCCGCCAGGCCGAGCACTTTCATGGACAGCGCCATTATCCAAAACGTCAGCACCGGCTTGGACCAGAAGTGCTCGCTGTCGAGGGGTGAGCCAGGCCAGTACAGGCTGATGAAGTCATTTCGCCGCGCCATCTGGCGACCCACCTCGCCATAGTGAGTCTCCCATGGGTCGAAGAGCCCATATGAGCCGGCGCAGGGTAGGTAGAGCAGCAGGCCGAAAAGCATGACCAAGAGGACCATCTGCCGTTCCCCGAGCCGAGATAGCGGTCCCGGCCGCGCAAGGTCGAAAATCCGCTCAGGGTTCCCGTTCGGGTGAGTTTCTGGTGGCGTCATATCAGGGCAATGCGGGAAGCGGGATGTTATGCGCCTGCACGTGCCCTGTGAAGGGCGAATGCGATCACCGCGCAGGTGGCCGCAGTCCCGAGGCCGGGAAGCCAGATCTGCATGAGCTGCGGCCACCAGTAGTGAACGGCCGAGACCCCGATGTGGTGGCGGCGGGCGAAGTCGATCCGGGCGGCCAGGAAGGTTGCGGCAAGGGTGAGCAGCGTCAGACCGGCGAAAATGCGCGCGCTGAGCGTCATGGGCGAGGTGTTCACATGCACGATGGCCGCCTTAGATGATACGGGGCGCGCGTCGCAGTCAAGGGGGAGCATCGAGCAGGGCGAGCTGGCGCGGGAAGGGCGGCAATGCTCTGCAGGATTCGCCGGGTGGGGGATGGGGAGTGGATCAGACCATTTTTTCTGGGCGAACCCAGGCATCGAAATCGTCGCCGCTGACTAGGCCGAGCGCGAGCGCGGCGGCGCGCAGGGTGAGACCATGGGCGTGGGCATGCTTCGCTATCTGCGCGGCCTTGTCGTAGCCGATGTGCGGGTTTAGCGCGGTGACCAACATGAGCGAGCTTTCGAGGTGGTGGCGTATCTGCTCGCGATTAGGCTCGATGCCGGCCACGCAGTGCTCCCGGAAGCTATTACAGCCGTCGCTGATGAGGCGCACGCTGTGGAGGAAGTTGTGGATGATGAGAGGCTTGAACACGTTGAGCTCGAAGTTGCCTGACATGCCGCCGATGTTGACGGCGACGTCGTTGCCCATGACCTGCGCCGCCAGCATGGTTACGGCCTCGCATTGGGTGGGGTTCACCTTGCCCGGCATGATGGAGCTGCCAGGCTCGTTTTCCGGGATGGTGATCTCGCCGAGACCGGAGCGCGGGCCCGAGGCCAGCCAACGCACGTCGTTCGCGATCTTGTAGAGGGCGGCGGCCACGGTCTTGAGCGCGCCGTGGGCATGCACGATGGCATCGTTGGCCGCCAGAGCTTCGAACTTGTTGGGCGCGGTGACGAAGGGCTGGCCGGTGAGCTCAGCCAGCTTGCTGGCCACGCGCTGGGCGTATTCGGGATGGGCATTGAGGCCGGTCCCCACCGCGGTTCCGCCCAGGGCTAACTGGCACAGGTGGGGAAGCGCGCTTTCCACGTGGTCGAACCCGGAATCGAGCTGGGCCTGGTAGCCCGAGAATTCCTGCCCGAGGGTGATAGGGACCGCGTCTTGCAAATGGGTGCGCCCCAACTTGACGACAGCGCGGAAAGCGTGGCTCTTGTGGCCAATGACTTCGGACAGACGGCGCAGGCTGGGCAGCAGGCGGAGGCGAATCTCGGTCACCGCGGCCACGTTCATGGCGGTGGGGAATACGTCGTTGGAGGACTGGCCCCGGTTGACGTCGTCGTTGGGATGGACCAGACGCTTCTCGCCGCGCTCGCCGCCCAGAAGCTCGCTCGCCCGATTGGCCAGCACCTCATTCATGTTCATGTTGGTCTGGGTTCCGCTGCCGGTCTGCCAGACCACCAAGGGGAATTCGTCCTCGTGACGGGCGGCCAGCACCTCGTCGGCGGCCGCCACGATGGCCTTGCCCTTCTTTGCCTCCAGCGTGCCCAGATCCAGGTTGACCAGCGCCGCTGCCTTCTTCACCAGCGCCAGGGCGTGGAGCAGGGCGGGAGGCATCTTCTCGCCCGAGATGGCGAAGTGCTGGAGCGAGCGCTGAGTTTGCGCCCCCCAGAGGCGGTCGGCCGGTACTTCGATAGCGCCAAAACTATCTCGCTCGATGCGTACGTTCGCCTTCATGGCTGCTCCTCGCGGGTGGGAGGAGCGTGTCACATCGGGTGCGGGATTGCCAACCGTGGTTGCGCCTTCGGTCCGCGCCTGGGCGGAAAGTCAATGAGCTCAGGCTGAGCCGGCGGGGCAGGGCGCTCACTTCGCCTTTGCCAGCGCCGCGGCCACCGCCTGGCGGATCGAGTTTTGCACGTGCTCGGGTATGGGCGGCGCGGGCAGTGCCTTGCATAGCGCGAGGGTCTTCTTGAGGGAGTCACACAGGCCGCTGCAGCGCGAGCACGCCGCCACGTGTTCCTCCATTGTTGCGCACAACTCCGGACTGATTTCATCCTCGAGCTTACGCGACAGCATGGTGAGCACGTCCGGGCAGGAAGACGGGGTGGGCGGTGGCAAAGCCTCGCCGCCAACCGCGCTGAGCAAGTGCTCGCGCAAGGCGGCCCGGGCCCGGTGCAGGCGACTCTTGACCGCTGCCACGCTGGCGCGGGTGATCCGTGCGACTTCGGCGGCGGTGAGACCCTCGATGTCGCGCAGAACCACCGCTTCGCGAGCCGCTGGCTCCAGGCGGGCCAGCGCAGCAATCACTTTGTCGCGGGTCTCACGACCGAGCAACATCTGCTCGGGCGTTGTCGTGGGCTCGGCCGCGTTGTCTCGCGCTGCTTCGAGTGGCTCGTGGTGGGCGGGTGCTCCTTTGCTACGCCGACGGCTCTTTATGCAGAAGCTGCGCGCTATCGTGTAGAGCCAGGTAGACAGTGAGGCGTCACCGCGAAAGTCTCCCACGCTACGGGCCATGGTGAGCAAGGTTTCCTGGGTAACTTCCTTGGCGTCCTCGGGGTTGCCACACATCCTAAAGCTGAAGCCCAGCACCTTCTGCTGATGCTGGGCTAGCAACTTGCCCAGGGCGTCGCGGTCGCCCCGTCGGGCGGCCGCGAGCAACTCGGATTCGGCGTGGGCACGGTCATCCATGGCAGGATTGTAGCCCGATCTTAGCTATGGTTGCGCCCGGCCCGACTCGGGAAAATTTCCTTCCGGCTGGGAGGAAATCCCTGGACCCGCCGTCATCTCGAGGGAAACTGGCGGTGATGCCGGCGGCGGGCGCGAGCGGCGCGGGATTTGCTTGAGGCGCCGGAGTGGGTATGCTTTTCGCGTCGCGAATTCAGGCGCCACGATTGTCGCTGGCGTCCTGTGGTTTGGGGACGCACCAGTCTCCGGGATTGATGCGCCGCGATGATCGCATGAAGTCGTTGCCCACTTTCCTACTAATGCTGTCGGCCATAGTAGCCATGGCCGGCCTCGCCTACTACGACGAGGAGCGCGAGGCGGCGGCGGCTTTGACCGATTTCGCTCACGAACAGACGACTCTGGCGCAGAGCTTGGCCGCCGTGCTCAAGGCGCACGTGGCCGAGGACGACGGCCGCGCCCAGGCGTTGGCGCAGATCAGAGCGAGCGAAGAACCCCAGCGCTTGAGCGTGTTCGTGATCCCACCCGGCGCTAGCCGGCTGGAGGACACCCGCGGCCGCACCGTCGAGGCGGCGGATGAAGTACTGGACGCCTTCAAGCTGGGGAGGAGTTACGTGCGTCTGGCGCCTGCGCAAGCCGGCGCCCTGGGGCTTCATCCCCGCACGGCTTTGGCCGGTCTGGCCCGAGCCGACGGTGATGCGGCCGGGGCCTGGGGTGTTGCGGTGGTGGCTAGTGCCGAGCGTGAGCGCGACCGAGAACGCTGGGCGCGCTGGCGTCTGATCCTCAGCGTCATCACGGCCAGTGGTCTGGTGCTAACCTTTGGTGGGCTCGCTCTGCGCAACCAACGTCAGGAGCTCGGCCTCAAACACAAGCTCGAGCTGGCCAACCTGAGCGCCCAGCGCGATGAACGCCTCGAGCGGGCGGGGCGGGTGGCCACCATGGGGACGCTAGCGGTGGGCATCGCGCACGAGATCTCGACTCCGCTGGGCATAATTACCGGTCGCGCCGAACAGTTGTCGCCCCGGGTAGCGGGTGACGAGCGCTTGGCCGGCGGCGTACGCATAATCCTCGAGCAGACCGAGCGTATTCATCGCATCATCCGTGGCCTGCTCGGTCTAGCACGAGGCGACAGGCCAAGCGCCGAGACGGTAGAGCCGCGCGACCTGATCGATGGCGCCATCGCCCTGGTCGAGCATCGCTTTGCCAAGGCCAATGTCCGCCTCCTCACCGATGTGGCTCCGGTCCTGCCCACCGTGAACGGAGATCCCCGCTTGCTCGAACATGCCCTGGTTAACCTGTTGCTCAACGCCTGCGATGCCTGCCCGAGCGGTGGTTCGGCTCTGGTGCGCGCCTGCGCCGACAATGGCGACTTGCTGGTGAGCGTGGTGGACGACGGCCCTGGGATTTCCGATACCGATCGCGTGCTCGAGCCGTTCTTCTCCACCAAACCGCGCGGGAGGGGCACCGGCATCGGGTTGCCCATCGTGCAAGAGATCGTGGCCAGCCATCGCGGAGCTTTGCGGCTCGAGCCGGTCAGTCCCCACGGCACCCGGGCCACCATTGCGCTGCCCTCCCGCCAGGAAGGCAACCATGCCTGACCCGCGCGTCCTGGTGGTCGACGACAACCTGGAGATGGCCCGTACTCTGGCCGAGAACCTGTGCGATCGCGAGTTCGCTGCCGAGGCGGTGGGCTCGGGCTCGGAGGCCGCGGACCGCTTGCGCCAAGGAGGGATAGACGCCATGGTCACTGACTTGCGCATGCCGCAAGTCGATGGCCTGGACCTGCTGTCGCTGTCGCGCTCCCTGGTGCCCGAGCGGCCGGTGCTGATCATGACGGCGTTTAGCGCCATCGACTCGGCGGTGGAATCGATCCGGCGGGGCGCCTACCACTACCTGACCAAGCCCTTCAAGGTGGAAGAGCTGGTCCTCTTCTTGCGACGCGCGCTCGACGAATCACAGCTTAGGCGCGAGGCGGCCGCTCTGAAGAAGACCCTGCACGAGCGCTTCGCCAAGGAGCGCATCCTGGGCAGCAGCACAGCCATGCGCAACGTACGCGAGCTGGTGGTCCGGGTGGCGCCGGCCCCGGTGCCGGTGCTGATCCTGGGCGAGACCGGGACCGGCAAGAGCCTGGTGGCGCGGGCTATTCACGGCGAAAGTGCGCGCGCGAGCTGCCCCTTCGTGGTGGTCAACTGCGCTGCTCTGCCCGAGACCTTGCTCGAAAGCGAGCTCTTCGGATATGTGAAGGGAGCTTTCACCGGGGCCGCGTCCGATCGACCGGGTCTCTTTCGCGAGGCCGACGGCGGAACCTTGTTGCTAGACGAAATCGGGGAAATGGCTCTCGGTTTGCAAGCCAAGCTGCTGCACGTTATCGAGCAGGGCAGGATTCGCCCGGTCGGCTCGAGCAAGGACAAGGAGATCGATGTGCGGGTACTGGCCGCCACCCATCGGAACCTGCACGAGGCCGCGCGCGAGGGAACCTTCCGGCAAGATCTCCTCTATAGACTTGATGTGCTGTCGGTCACCGTGCCGCCCCTGCGCGAGCGACGCGGAGATCTGCCCGAGCTGATAACGCACTTTTTCGAGCAGGCGCGCACGAAGTACCCGCAGGGTGTCCCCGAGCGCGTTTCGTCCCCAGCCATGGAGCGCCTGCTCGCCTATGGCTGGCCCGGCAACGTGCGCGAGCTCGGCCACCTCATGGAGAAGGTGGTCCTGCTCGGTCGGTCGCCGCTGGTCGCGGTCGAGGATCTGCCGCCCGCCGTTCTGCAGCCCGCCGTGGCAGCACCGGAGTTTGCCGGCACCGTCATTCCGATTCGCGATCTGCAGCGCAGGTACGCCGCCTGGGCGCTGGCTCAGCTGGGCGGCCACAAGGGCAAGGCGGCCGAGCAGTTGGGGATTGACGCGAAGACTCTCTACAAATGGCTGAGCAACGGGCCTGACAGCTAGAGTCCGGGTCGGATGGGAGACCAAGGCCTGGGACGAAGAAGACTAAGGGATGGGGCGATGGAAGACTAGAGGTTAGGCCACACGAAAGACAAATCCATGATCGCCCTACACCCACACCGTTCGCTCCCAGCGATTCCGCCTCCTCACTTGCCTGCGTTGGCGGCGGGCCAGTCGGGACGGGCTAGCCGTCAGCCCGCGCAGCCCATTTGCGCGGTGGTGCTGCTGCTCTGCGCTTCGCTGTGTCCCGCCTCTGCCCGGGGCGAGTGGCCCGCGCCCGCCCAGCCCACGGTCGCCCAGCCCACGGTCGCCCAGCCTGGCGCCGAAGCCATGCTGTGGGCTCTCGAAAAGCCCCGCGTGGTCGGGCTCCCCGAAGCGATCGCGTACGCCCAGGCCAACCAGCCCTCATTGCGCGCCGCTTTGGATAGGGTGCGCGCCGCTCAGGCCGACGCGCAGGTGCCCCGCGCGCGCTGGCTGCCTCTGGCGGCTGCCGCCGGCGAGGCGTTTGCGGGCACGACCAACAACACCACCGCGGCCTACCTCAATCTGCCCGACGTAGCCCTGCCCAGGATTGGCGCCACGCCGGTGGTCAACCAGACCAGCTGGGCGCCCTCGGCGTCGACCCTCGGAGCACTGTCGATAACCCAAGAGTTGTTCGATTTTGGGCGCATAGCCGCGCAGAGTGCCTTCGCCGATGCGGTGGTCGAGACCGAGCGCCAGCGCGCTGACGCGGAACGGCTGGCTATTCGACTGGTCGTCCAGGAGTCATACTTTGCCGTCCAAGGCGCCAAGGCAGTGCTGCGCGCGGCCGAGGGGGCTTACGACCGTACCAACGTGCACAGGCAACTGGCCGAGGCGGGGGTGAAGAGTGGTCTTTTCGCCCCCATCGAGCTAACCCGGGCGGCGGCCGACCTGGCCCGTTTCGAGGTCGATCGCATCCGCGCTGAAGGAGGGGTGGCCAGCGCGCGGGTGGTGCTGGCGGCAGCAGTCGGGGTGGCCGATCGCATGCTGGACGCGCGCGAGGATCAGACTCCGGTTGCTCCGCTGCCCGCGCTCGATCAGGCAATCGCCACCGGCACCCGCCGCGATCCGCTCCTGCTCGAGGCGCGCTCGCGAGTACATGAGCAGGAGGCGGCCACGCAAGCCATCCGCACCGAGCTGAGGCCGGAGCTGCTGCTCAGCGGCACCTTCTCGGGCAGGGCTGGGGGAGCGACGCCGAGCTCCGGTCCCGCTCCGTCATATGGCGGCTATCTGCCGGATGTCGCGAACTGGGACGCGGGTCTGATATTGCACTGGCCCTTCTACGACGGAACCGTGACCGCGCGGGCGCGGGCCTCGACGGAGCGCGAGCAGCTACGGCGCAGCGAGCTCGACGCTGTCGCGCTGCAGGAGATGGCGGCTCTCCAGCGTGCCTATCTGGCCACCCAGGTGGCGCGCTCGGCCCTGATCGGCCTTGAGGCGTCGCTCAAGGCCGCCCGGCTCAACTACGCCCAGGCCGAGGCGCGCTGGAAGGCCGGCCTGGGCAACGAGGTCGAGCTGGCCGATGCGGAATACCTGCGTACCGACGCGGAGATCCAGTTGGCAGGGGGGCAATTCGAGCTGGCCCGTGCGCGCGCCGTGCTGGGCAAGCTGCTGGCGGAGCCTTCGTGAGCGGTGGACCTGATCGGCCCGGCCGTCGTGGACAGCCGGGGGCACGAGGCGCTGGCGGAGGTCAGGGAGGCGGCAGGAGGCGCGCCGCGGAAGCCTTCCCTTCACGTCGGGAGATATTCCCATCCCCGGGCCAGCCATCATCCACTAATTCCCAGGCCGAGCCAGGGCTGGACGGAGATGAAGGCTCTGGTACAGAACGTGCCAGTGCAATGGGAATGCCCCCGGGAATATCCCCCGCCCGCCCAGCTGCCACGCCACCCGGACAGAACGCTTTCCCGGCGAAGCATCGGGCCAACTGGGTACGACTGGCCATCGCTATAATCGTTGTCGTGGTGGTTGCCGCCGGCGCGCTCATGACGATGCGGGCTAGTGCGCGGGTCAATCGGGTAGCACTGGCCGCGTCGGCCAAGCCGGTCACCGTGGTACGCGGCCAGATCACCACCTTTCGCCGGACGCAGAAATACATCGGCACCTTGCGTCCTTGGGTGGAAGCCCAGGTGGGGCCCCAATTCATTTCTGTCTATGTCGATACCGTCCTGGTACGGCCCGGAGCGATAGTGAAGAAGGGACAGGTGCTGGCCACCCTCGACTGCCGCTATGCGCGGTCATCAAGTCGAGCGGTGGCTTCGACGACACGGGCGATTGAGGCGCGCCAGCGTGCCTTGGCGCACGAGTCAGAGCGGATCAAGAGCTTGCTGGGCGGGGGATTCGTTTCGCCCAACGAATCCGAGATGAAGGAGGCCGGCAGTGCCTCGGAGGAGGCGCAGCTGGCCGCGGAACAGGCCAAGCTCATGACCCAGGGGCTCGAGGTGAGCGACTGTATCGCGCGCGCGCCGTTCGACGGCGAGATAGCCACCCGCTCGATCGACCCAGGCGCATTCGTCCGCCCTGGCACGGCCATCGTCTCGGTCGTCGACCGCTCGACAGTGCGCATGACCATCGACGTGCCCGAGATCGACGAGCAAGCCACCATACCGGGCTCGCCGGTCACGGTGCGGGTCATCCCCACCGGCCAGACGATCGCAGCCAAGATATCGCGTCGCTCGCCCAGCGCTGATTTCGACACTCGGACCATCCACGTCGAGATCGACCTTGCCAATCCGCAGCGCGACATACCGGTCAACACGACCGGCGAGGTGGAGGTTAGCTACGGCGCTGCGCGGCCCTCGCTGGCTATTCCCCTCGATTCTGCCGACATAAGTGGTGGGAAGGCAGCAGTCTTCGTCTTGCGGGACGGCGTGGCGCGCAAGATGACCTTCAGGGTGCAAGGTGAGCGCGGCGGTCTGCTCTTTGTCGAGCCGCCCCTGTCCGGGCAACCCGTCGTGGTTGTCACAGAAGGGCGCGCCACCCTCAATGATGGTGACCGGGTCGCGGCCAAGGATGCCTCGCCCAGCGTAGAGAAGCTGGCCAGCCAGGAGCCCGGGTAATGACCGGACCGGCGCTGCGCAATCCCATCGCCATCTTGATGATGTGCATCGCGCTGGTGGTGTTCGCCCTGGTCGTGACACCGCGCATGGCGGTCGACACTTTTCCCGAGCTCACCCCTCCCGTCCTCATCATGGGCACCCTCGCCCCGGGGCTGGGCGCCAAGGACGTGGAAAAGACCCTGAGCTGGCGGCTCGAGAAGTACGTCAGCGCGACCCCGGGCGTGGACCACGTGGAGAGCCTTTCCCGCAACAACTTCAGCGTGGTTTACATTTGGCTCAAGTGGGGTACCGATCTCAATGCGGCGCAGACCCTGGTGCAGTCGCAGGCGGGCTTTGCCATGGCCGCCATCCCCAAGTCGCTTGGCGTGTTGCCGCCTTTCGTGCTGCAATACGACCCGTCTAACGCCCCGGTGTGCGAGGTCGTGGTCAGCGGCTCGGGCTTTTCCAGCCCCCAGCTCTACGACTATGCCTTCAACAACGTGGAGCCCCTGCTCGAGGGCATCTCCGGCGTCGCCAGTGCTGCCCCTTACGGCGGGCAGATGCGGCAGATAAACGTGGTCCTCGACCCGGTCAAGGTGCAAGCCCGCAACCTCGACGCCAACGAGGTGGCAGGGGCGGTAGCCAAATCGAATGCGCTCCTCCCTTCGGGCGAGCTCTTGTCTTCCAAGTTCGATGCCAACGTCTATACCGACGCCATCCCCAAGCGGCCCGAGACCATTGGGGATGCCACCATCAAGGTCGAGGGTGGCAAGCCGGTGCTCATCAAGGACGTGGCGGCGGTGGAAGACGGCGGCACGCCCGAGACCGAATCGGTGGCGGTAAACGGGCATGATGCCGTCTATCTCTCGGTGCTGCGCATTCCAGGCGGCAATACCATCGAGATCGTCGATGCGGTGAAGAAGGTCGTGAATGGTCTTACCGATCTCCCGCCCGGCATGCAGGCCAAGGTGTATTTCGACCAGTCGACCTTCGTGCGCGAGGCCTACCACGGCTTGAAGAAGGAGATCGTGCAGGCCCTGATCCTCATTTCGCTAGTTATCTTGCTGTTCCTGCAGAGCGTGCGGGGGACGATCATAGTCTCGGTCGCCATCCCGCTCTCCTTCGCCATCACCCTCATCGTGCTCTATGCGACGGGACAGACGCTGAATGCCTTCACCCTGGGCGGGCTGACCCTGGCCATGGGCCGGCTCGTCGACGACGCCGTGGTGGTGCTCGAGTCCATCCACCGCCACCAACGCATGGGCATGGCGACGGCCGAGGCGGCGCTCAAGGGCGCCAGCGCGGTGGCCTTGCCGGTGCTGGCCTCGACCCTCACCACCATGGCCGTGCTCATGCCGGTGACTCTCCTGGCTGGCCTGGCGCGCAAGCTATTTGCTCCCCTGGCCATCACGGTGGCGGTGGCCATGATCGCGTCCTACTTCGTGAGCATGGCGGTCACCCCCGTCGCCTGTCGTTTCTTCCTCGGCCACGCCGAGCATGGCCGCCTGGGCCGCACAGTCGAGTCCTTCATCGATGGCGTGGCGGATCGTTACGCACGCACCTTGCGTATGGTGTTGCCCCAGCGCTGGATGGTGGCGGGCGCGGCCTTGCTGCTGGTGGCGGGGGCGGCGTGGGTAGCGGGCCGTCTGCCCAGTACCTTCTTTCCCGAGATCGATGAAGCGATGGACACCCTCTACCTGCGCTTGGCTGCGGGTATCTCGGTGAGCGATGCGGCCAAGACGGTGGCCGACATGAGCCGGACGATCACGCGCGAGCTGCCAGCCGGCACGGTCACCATGTCGATTGCCAACCTCGGGATGCCGCAAAATGCCCGCGCCCTCCTGACCAATAGCAATGTGGCCCCCAACACCGGTACATTGCAGCTAGCCTTTTCTCCCCCCGAGCAGCGCCGGATGTCGCAAGGCGAGATTGCCGACAAGATTCGTCAGATCGTGACGCGCGAGTATCCCGGCGTCGAGGTGCTGCAGTATCCGGGGGGCTTGGTGGCCAGCGTGTTCGCCAACGGCTACACGGCGCCCTTCGTCGTCGAGGTCCACAACGACAACATGGCCGAGCTGAGCAACGAGGCGCGCGCCGTCGCGACGGTTGCCCGAACCGTGGGCGGGGTGCGTGACGTCAAGGTCTCGTTGCAGGCCAACTATCCCGAGATACACGTGAACACCGACCGGGAGATGGCCGGGCTGGTGGGAGCCAACGCGGCCGATGCGGCCGAGACCACCCTCGAGGGCACCCTGGGCAACATCAACACCCCGAGCGTGTGGATCGACAGTAACAACGGCCAGTCGTACTACGTGGTCACGTATTACGATGGCGCCAAAGTGCAGGACAAGGAGGCGTTGGGCCGCCTGCCGGTGCGGGTGGGTAGGGGCGGCCAGCCGATCCTGCTCAGGGCCTACGGTGATCTTCGCCGGCAGTCTGGCCCGGTGGCGGTAGA
Source organism: uncultured delta proteobacterium (assembly GCA_963849735.1). Taxonomy (GTDB): domain Bacteria; phylum Myxococcota_A; class Polyangia; order Fen-1088; family Fen-1088; genus Fen-1118. The sequence goes on along the minus strand of CAWKJE010000060.1, from coordinate 119,425 downwards.
ACGCAACCACCTCGCGCGGGTGGCGCATGTTCTGATGCAGACCGAGGGGCGTGACCTAGGCTCGGCGGCGGCGGAGCTGGAGCAGAAGCTCAATGCCGACCCGAGCACTCGCCACGTCGACTGGCACTACGTCGGGCAGGTCCAGCTGATGCGCGAGACCTTCGGCGGTCTGGGGGTGGCCTTGGGCCTGGCCGTGATGGTGGTCTTCATGATCATGGCCTCGCAGTTCAAATCGCTGCGCCTCCCCTTCGTCATGCTCTTCACCATTCCGGTGTCGCTGGTGGGCATCGTGATGGCCCTGATGGCCGCGGGTCAGGGCTTCTCCATCACGGCCCTGATGGGAATCCTGATGGTCATCGGCATCGCGGTGTCCAACGGCATTCTCCTGGTCGACGATGCCAACCGCAGGTTGGGCGAGGGGGTGGAGAAGGTCGAGGCGGTCATCGCGGCCGCGCGCTCGCGCTTCGTCCCCATCGCCATGACAAGCCTGGCTACGGTAATCGGGCTTATCCCCACCGCCATGGCGCTCGAGCGCGGCTCCGAGGCCAATCAGCCTCTGGCCCTGGCCGTGGTCGGTGGTCTGACCTCATCCACCTTCCTGTCGCTCTTTCTCGTGCCGGTGATCTTCCTGTTCTTGGCCCGTCCTCCGGCTGCCTTGGCCGCGCGGTCCGGCGCGTTGTCGTAGCTGGGCTGGGGCGCCGCAAGGCAGTGCATTGCGGACGAGGTCAGAGCGCCCGAGCTATTGTCCACGATAGGCGCGCTCGAGCGCGGCGATATCGAGCTTGACCATCTTCATCATCGCGTCGGTAACGCGCTTGGCGCGCGCCACGTCCGTCGCGCTCATCATCTCCGCGAAGGCCGCGGGCACGATCTGCCAGCGCAGGCCGAAGCGATCGGTGAGCCATCCGCATGCCATCGGCTTTCCGCCGTCCTTGAGGAGGGCGTTCCAGTAGCGATCGATCTCCTGCTGGTCGCTGCACATGACCATCATGGAAATGGCGTCGTTGAACTCATGGTGCGGACCGGCGCTCATGGCGCGGAAGGGCTGGCCCAGGAGGGTGAACTCCACCACCTTCACCGAGCCGGGAGGTCCGCTCGGCGATTCGCTCGGGAGCGCCACCACGCGCTCGATGCGCGAGTCGGGAAAGATCGAAGCGTAGAGCCGCGCCGCCTCCTCGGCCTCCTTGGCGAACCAGAAAAACGGACAGATCCTCGTTTGCGTCATGACGGTTCCCTCCCGTTCGAGCTTGCGTCGTTGCTGGGCTATTGGATTCCCGGGGTCGTCGTTGGTCGCGGGTGCGCGCGGTACGCAAGGCAAGAGCTGGCTTGGGCGCCGGCTCTTGCCGAGGGGGTCGGGCGATCGCTCCTTTGCCCAGGGTTGAGCTTGCGCTCAGTAGCTGAGTCCGGGCAGGGTCTGCGTCTTTGCCACCCAACAGTCGCAGCTGCGTGACTGTTGGCGACGGCGGAGCTGGAGCGGCGCTACTATTGCTGGTCCGCTCCCAGCTTGGGGCTTCGCCCGCCGCCCCCTCCCTCGACCATGTGCACCTCGGCTCCCAGCGCCTCTCCGCTGCCCCCGCGGTGAAAGCCGCGTATCGGACAAGCGTCGAGGTAGTCTAGGCCGACGGCCAGCCGCACGTGTCTCCCGTGGGGGCGCATGTGATTGGCGACGTCGAAGCCTTGCCAGCCCACGCCGGCAAACCACGCCTCGGCCCAGGCATGGCTGGCCAGACCATGCACGCCGCCGTCGCTGCCGAGGGCAAAGTTCTCGGGCGCCAGATAGCCACTCACGTAGCGGGAAGGGATGTCGAGCTGGCGACAGCAGGCGACGAAGACGTGGGCATGGTCTTGGCAGACGCCTGCGCCGCGGGCGAAGGCCTGGGCCGCCGGAGTGGTGACCTCGGTCACGCCCGGCTGGTAGTCGACCTTCTCGCGTACCGCCAGCATCAGAGTCTCGGCGGCGGCCATGGGGTCGACCGCGGCTTGGCGGCGAAAGCCTTCCGCAAAGCGGGCCAGCGTTTCGTCGCGGGCCGTGAGCTCGGTCGAGCGCATGTAGAGCTCGGGCCGGTGGGGACCGCTGTCGGGCAAGGGCAGTGGATCGTCGTTCACGTCCACTTCACCGCGAGCGCGGATGCGGATCTCTTGGTGGGGTTTGTCGATGACCATGACATGAGCGGTGTTGCCGAACCCGTCCTGGAAGGAATGGACGCGGCCCGGGAGGTCGAGCTGCCAATGCAGCACCCTTTGTTGGGCGGTCGAGGGTGGCGACAGGCGCAGATACTGGATGGTGTAGTTGGCCGGGGTGGCGTAGTCGTAGCGGGTCTCGTGGACAATCGACAAGTGCATGAAGGCCTCCGTTTAGATCGTCATCAGGAAGTCCTGCGCGAGCTGTGACGACAGCTCGGTGATGCGGCCAACGACCTCGGCCAGAAACTCGTGCAAGCCTTGGCCGAGAAGGCGATCGATGGTGGCGAAGCGGAGGCGCGCGTGTAGCTCGCCGACCAGGCGCTGGGCCTCCAGGTCGCGCGTGCCCGCGAGGGCATCGAGATGCTGGGCGAGCTCACGGGCACAGAAGCGCAGGCTGCGCGGCATCTCCAGACGCAGGATTAGCAGCTCGGCTACCCGCCGCGGAGTTATGACGTCGTGATAGGTCTGGTGGTAGGCGCGGAAGGCGCTGGCCTGGCGCAACACCGAGCCCCAGGCATAGTAGGTCGCTCCGGTGGCCTCGGCATTCATGCTCTCGAGGGAGCGATACTTGGTGTCGAGCAGGCGGGCGGTGCTGTCGGCGCGCTCGAGGAAGGTCCCCAGCCGGAGGAAGTGGAAGGCGTCGTCATGTAGGGTGGTGCCGTGCGAGACCCCGCGAAACAGGTGGGATCGCTCTTTCACCCAGTCGCAAAACTCGCGCAGCCCGCGGGCCAGCAGCCCGGCGTGGTCGAGATCGCTGACCGCTAGCCAGGTGGAGTTGATGCTCTCCCACATCTCGGTCGAGATAACCGCGCGCAGAGCGCGCGCGTTCTCCCGTGCGGCCTGGACGCAGAATTTGATGCTGCACGGGCTCTCGGTGTCGAGGGCAAAGAAACGAACCACGGCGGCCTCGGTGAAATCGTGCCCGCGCTGGTAAAACTGGGCCGGGTTGCCCAAAATGGCGAGGGCGTCGCGCCACTCGCTTTCCGGCGCGGCCGCTGCCAGGCCCAGGAGCGAGTTGCGATAACTGACGTCGAGCACGCGCGCCAGGTTTTCCGCCCGCTCCATGTAGCGCCCGGTCCAATATAGGTTGTCGGCGGTTCGACTCAGCATAGGTCCTCGCTAGCTCATGGGCAGAGCACCCAGGTGTCCTTGGTGCCTCCGCCCTGGGAGGAATTGACGACCAGCGACCCGCGCGTCAAGGCTACCCGGGTAAGGCCCCCGGGCACCACCACCGACCCGGAGGCTCCGGTGAGGACGAAGGGCCGCAAATCGATGTGGCGGGGCTCGATCCCTTCCTCGACGAAAGTGGGGCACGACGATAGCGCCAAGGTGGGCTGGGCGACGTAGCCATGGGGATTGGCCGTGATCAGGGCTCGAAACTTGGCGCGTTCCTCGCTCGTGCTGTGCGGCCCGATGAGCATACCGTAGCCTCCCGAGCCCTGAGTTTGCTTCACCACCAGCTCGGGCAAGTGTTCGAGGACGTAGGTGCGGTCGCCGGCGCTGGCGCATTGGTAAGTCGGTACGTTGCCCAGGATGGCGGGCTCTCCCAGGTAGAATTTGATCAGGGCGGGCACGTAGGGGTAGCTGGACTTGTCGTCGGCCACCCCCGTGCCGATGGCGTTGGCCAGGGTCACCCCCCCGTTGCGATAGACGCTGAGCAGGCCGGGCACGCCCAAGCTACTGTCGGGCCGAAAGGCGAGAGGGTCGAGGCTGTCGTCGTCGATGCGCCGGTAGATTACGTCGACCCGGCGCGGGCCCAGGGTAGTACGCATGTACACGCCGTTGTCGCGCACGAAGAGATCTTGACCCTCGGCCAGCTCCACCCCCATCTGCTCGGCCAGGAAGGTGTGCTCGAAGTAGGCGCTGTTGTATGGCCCCGGCGTCATCACCACCACTGTCGGTTCGCCCTCGCTGCTGGGCGGTGCCAGCGAACGCAGGGTGCGGAGTAGCTCCTGGCTGTAGTGATCGACGGGAGCAACGCGCGCCTTGGCGAAAACCTGCGGGAAGAGACGCATCATCGCCGCGCGGTTTTGCAGCATGTACGAGACGCCCGATGGGGTGCGCAGGTTGTCTTCCAGGACGTAAAAGGTGTCCTCCGCCACCCTCACCACGTCGATGCCAGCGATGTGGACATAGACGTTGCCGGGCACGTCGACGCCACGCATTTCCGGACGGAAGAGCGAGTTGCGCAGGAGGTGGGATTCGGGGATGACACCGGCGCGCACCACCTCCTGATCGTGGTAAACGTCGTGCAAGAAGAGGTTCAATGCCTTCACGCGCTGGACCAGGCCAGCGGCCAAGTGCGCCCATTCCTTGGCCGAGAGCACGCGGGGAATGATATCGAATGGGATCAGGCGCTCGGTGCCCGCCTGGTCGCCATAGACGTTGAAGGTGATGCCCACCCGGCGAAAGATCAGATCCGCTTCCGCGCGCTTGCCCGAGAACGTGGTGGCGTCGGTCGAGCACAGCCATTCGTGGATGGCAGAGTAGGGCGGGCGCACCCGGTCGGCCTGCTCGTGCTGGGCCAGGCCCTCGAGGGTGCCGAGGCCGTACATTTCGTCGAAGAATGCTGGCGAAGCCATTTCTTGCTCACGTGACCCGGAGTATCACTCCGCTGTCTCTAAGCGTAGCGCCCCGGACATTGCCGGAAGGTTTCGCGGCCACGAAGAATCGGTAAATGCTCGCGCTGGCTGGTGCGCGCCACGCTGCCGCCCAGTCTGCCTCGTCACGGCGAACATACCCGCACGAAACGTCAACGAAACCGAGCCAACGTTAGATTGACCGGAGCACAGCATGAGCTTCACCAAGCCAGCCGGGACGGACCCGGCAGTGGGCCGTCAGGCCCCGCGCCCGGGGGACGGATGGTTGGGCCATGACGGACAGTCCCGTCTGGTCGCACGCCCCCTGGTGCAGTTCCTCCACGGCCTGGGGCCCGCCGGACTGCGCGAGTGCCGAGAGCAGGTCCGGCAACGGGTACGCGACCACGGCGTGGGCTACAACGTCCCTGGGACTGCCGGCGGCATCGGCAGCGAGCAAACCTGGCGGATCGATCCGCTGCCGGCGTTGCTCGATAGCAGCGAGTACGCCGTGCTGGCCAAAGGGGTGGCCCAGCGGGCGGGTATCGTCGATCGGGTTCTCGCCGACCTGTACGGTGCGCAGCGGATCATGCGGGACGGCCTCTTGCCCGCGCGCCTGGTACTGGGCAATGCCGGCTTCTTGCGTCCCTGCCATGGCATCGGGCACGCCTTGCGCTTGCCACTCTATGGCGCCGACGTGATCCGTACCGCCTCGGGCGCACTGTGCTTGCTGCGTGATCGCAGCCATGCGCTGACGGGCGCCGGCTACGCCCTCGCCAACCGCCTGGTGATATCGCATGTGCTGGAAGAGCCCTTTCGTCTGGGCAACGTCGTCCGCCTGGCCCCCTTTTTCCAGGCATTGCGCCGCACCTTGGCCGCGCTCGCCCCGGCGGCGCGCGAAGATCCGCGCATCGTGCTGCTGAGTGGAGGAGGGTCCAGCCCGACATACTTCGAGCAAGCCTTCCTCGCACAATACCTGGGCTATCCTCTGGTCGAAGGCGGCGATCTGGTAGTGCGCGAACGCCGGGTGTTCTTGAAGATGCTGGGGGGGCTGGCGCCAGTCGACGTGATACTGCGCCAACCCGAGGACGATCTGTGCGACCCCTTGGAGCTGCGTGCCGATGCTCGGCTGGGTGTGCCCGGCCTGGTCGAAGCCACGCGCGTGCGCCAGGTCGCGGTGGCCAATGCCCTGGGCAGCGGCCTGGCCGAGTCGCCCGCCCTGCTACCCTTTCTCCCCACCATCGCGCGCGCCTTCTTTGGTGAAGAGCTGGCGCTGCCCAGCGCGCCCGCCTATTGGTTGGGCGACGAGAAGGCCTTGGCTCACGTCCTCGCGCATGTCGCGACCATGGTTTTCAGGCCGGTTTGGCCGGGGACGCTACCCTCACTGGTGTTCGGCGATCGTCTTGCGGGCGCGGCTCTCGCGTCCTTCCTGGCCACCGTGCGCGCCCGGCCAGAGGACTTCATTGCCCAGGAGCTGGTCACCGGGGCCCCGGTATCGGTGGCGATCGAGGATCGTCTCGAGCCCAGGCAGCTGGTGCTACGCAGCTACGCTGTGTCGGTGGACCAAGACTACACCGTGATGCCGGGAGGCCTGGCCTTGGCGGCGGCCGGACCGGACGATGGGAATATAAGCCTGGGCGGGGACGCCGTCGCCAAAGATCTATGGGTGGCCGGGGACGCCCCGGCGGGTGACTTCAGCTTGCTCACGCCGAGCAACCGTCCGGTCGAGCTCACGCGCGGCGGGGCGGACTTGCCGAGTCGAAGCGCCGACAATCTCTTCTGGTTCGGCCGCTATGCCGAGCGCTCCGAGTCGCTCGCTCGCTTGGCCCGCCACGTGCTCGGGCGCTTGGCCGAGGAGGGCGAGTGCGGCCCGGCGTCGGCGGCCGGAGCTCTGCCCACCCTGCTCGCGGCGGTGGCTAGTGCCAGCGCCGCGGGGCCCTATGCGCCATCCGCGGGTCAGCCGCTGCCCTGGCTCGCCGGCTTGCTGTGCTCGCCTCGACCGGGCTCGCTCGCGAGTACGGTGCGCGCCAGCATGGGTTCGGCGGCGGCGGCGCGCGACCGGCTGTCAGCCGACACCTTTCGCGTTCTCGGCTCGCTTGGCGCTGAGGTAGAGCGAGCGGCTGGGCTGGCTGAGCAGCCCTCGCTCGGCCCTCTGACCGCATTCCTGGACCGGGTGGTGACCGGCCTGTGCGCGCTCTCGGGCCTGGCCATCGAGAGCATGACCCGCGGCCTGGGCTGGCGCTTTCTCGATCTGGGCCGGCGGCTGGAGCGTGCCCTGCAGCTCCTTGCGCTATTGCGCACCACCTTCGCGGCCGGGGCGGCGACGAGCGGCGCCTTGCTGGAGGCTCTGCTGGTGGTGGCTGACAGCGGCCTCACCTATCGCCGGCGCTACCTGGCCGGGCTCCATGCCGGAGCAGTGGTCGACTTGCTCCTGCTCGACGAGAGCAATCCCCGCGCTGTCCTGTTTCAGGTTGCGGCGTTGCGCGAGCATCTGCGCCAGCTCCCCCACGACGGCCAGGCGCGCCTGCGCCCGGAAGAGAGATTGGCCTTGAGCGCCCTAACCCGTCTCGAGCTGCTCGACGTGGGACGGGCGCAACTCGAGGAGGAGGGGGGCGAGCTGCCGCAGTTGCAGCGCGTCCTGGACGAGGTCGAGGCCGCCCTGGCCAAGCTGTCGGACGAGCTTTGCGGCGGCTATCTGAGCCATGCGCTGTTGCCTAGGTCGCTTGCCGGAGGGGTGGACTGACCGTGCGCTACGGGGTGCGCCATCTCACCCGCTATTGCTACGCGGAAACGGTCAGCGGCTCGACGCACGACCTGCATCTTCTGCCCCGTGAGTTGCCGAGACAGCGCTGCCTGTCGTCGCGACTCGATCTGCGACCAGCGCCTATCGTGGTGCGCGAGCGGCTAGATTACTTCGGCAATCGCGCCAGTCACGTGGTGCTGGCTGTTCCCCACGGCGAGCTCTCGGTGCTCGCCGAGAGCCGAGTGGAGGTGGACGCGGCGCCCCGGCTGGTAGCCGACGAGGACGTGGCGTGGGAGCCCGTGGCCCAGGCGCTGCGTGCCGGGCGGGCCGACTTGCATGCCCAGGAGATGGCGTTGGCGTCCCCCTTCGCCTCCTCATGGCCGGCCTTGCGCGCCTACGGGGCGTTGTCGTTTTCACCCGGGCGGCCGCTGCTGGGGGCCTGCCTCGACTTGATGGCGCGCATCCATCGCGATTTCGTCTACGATCCGGGGGCCACCACGGTCGCCACACCCCTGGCCGAGGTGTTCGAGAGGCGGCGAGGAGTCTGCCAGGACTTCGCTCATCTCATGATCGCGGTCTTGCGCGGCCTCGGCCTTGCCGCCCGCTACGTGAGCGGCTACCTCGCCACCACGCCGCCCCCGGGCCAGCCGCGTCTGCGGGGAGCCGATGCGTCGCATGCCTGGGTAGCGGTGTTCTCGCCACGCTTCGGCTTCGTCGATCTGGATCCAACCAACGACTGTGTGGTCGACGTCAGGCATATCACCTTGGCCCTCGGCCGCGACTTTGGCGATGTGACGCCCTTGCGCGGAGTGGTTCATGGCGGCGGCGCGCACGAGCTCCGGGTGGCGGTCGACGTGCTGGCCGAGGGCGAGCTATGAGCGGGCGGCTCCTTGGGACATACTCGGCGGCCAGATACCTGGATGGGGATTGGACCCATGGCCGGAATAGCCCAGAAACGAGGTCGGGTATATTCCATGTAACGGAATGGTTTACGGTGGGCAACCATTGGCGCGTTCAATATTGCGAAATGGTCGAGGATGATTAACAAACCTTTCATCGAGTCGACATTCGTTCGCTATCGCGTGCCTGGTACACCTGATCCCGGATGTCCCAGTACAACGAACCCAAGACAGTCGAAAGGAGAAGGTGATCGACAATGGCATCAAGCGAAATTCCCAAGGCAGTAACCTCGGCCAGCACGTCGCGCGCGACGTTGGGGCTCACCGGGCTCACGGTGAATGCGATGGCGCTAATTGCGCCGGGCGCATTCCTTTGGTTGACCTTCTTCATCCAGTCGGTATACGGGGCGCCCATGGCGGCCTCGGGGATGTGGTTCGGGATCTTGGCCGCTCTGCTCTTGTGTCTGGCCACAGCCATCGCCTACGCTGAGCTGGCCAAGCTCTATCCCGGGGCCGGGTCGTCGTACTTCTTTGCCGAGCAGGCCTTTCTGTCGAAGACCAAGGCCTTTGCCTATGCGCGCATCGCCAAGTTCGTGGTCGGCTGGGCCAGCCATCTCTATTACTGGGTTTACCCCGGGCTGATGGTGGGCACCACGGCACTGATAGTGGGTTACGTTGCGGGGCAGGTGTGGCCGTCTACCTTCAATGCCGCGGTACCGAGTCCCATCTTCATGATCGTGTTCGCGGTTATGTTCTCCTTCGGAGTGGCCTACATCGCCTATCGCGGCGTCACGGGGACCACGGCGGTGAATACCGCGATCAACGTCATTCAGATCGCGGCCTTGCTCGTCTTCTCTGCCATTGCCATCGGCTATCGCCTCAATCACGGGGAAGGCTCGGTGGGATATACCCTCGATCCCAATGGCAATGCCATCAACAAGGTCATCGCCACCGACGCCAAGGGACAGCCGGTGAAAGACGCGGAGGGCAACTTCGTCTATGCCAAGACCGCGGATGGCCAGGATCAGCCCTTCATCGTGTCGTACGCGCCGAGCGCGGCCTACAACACCGTGCCCGATCCTAGCGATGCCACGAAGCAGGTCTCGGCCTTCCAGTTTCACACCAGCGCATCCTCGGTGGTGGCGCCGCACAAGTTCAGCTACGTCATAATCCAGGCTTGCATCGCCATCCTGATCCTGGTCGGCTTCGAATCGGTGACGTCGATGGGCGAAGAAGCCAGAAACGCGAAACGCGACATCCCCAAGGCCGTCATACTGTCGCTGCTCATCCAAGGCATGTTCTGCTATCTCATCGAGTACTTCGCGGCCAACTACTTCTTACATAACGGCTATCAGATCAGCAACGCCACGGCATCGGCCGCCCCCGTGGGGGACATGATGATCATAGCGGGCACCTGGCTATTCGGCAGCCCGGCGGCGGGTAAGGCGTTCATGCTGGTGCAGGCCTTGACGGTGTTCTTGGCATTGATCGGCACGACCCTGTCTTGTATGAGCACCGGCGCCCGGGTCACCTATGCCATGGGGCGCGATGAAGAGGTGGGGGCGCACTTCGGCGTGCTCCACGGGACCAAGCTCACGCCCCACCGGGCCATCTGGACTTTGGCGGTGATCTCGGCCGTGATCGGTGTCTTGGCGGTGGCCTTCAACTTCTGCGGCCCGGCCGCCCTCGCCGACGACGTGATCAAGGGGCTGCCCCAGAACGCCTGGTACAGCTTCCTGGTATTCGGCCACGATACCGCGGCCAAGATACCCCAGAGCCTGCTGGTCGTTACCCTGGTCAGCAACTTCGGGACCTTCCTTCTCTACATGATGACCAACGTGGTCGCCATCGTGGCCTTCCGCGAGCATCACATGTTCAACGGCTTCAAGCATCTCTTTTTGCCGCTCTTCGGGCTGGTGGCCAATCTCTTGTGCATGCTGTTCTTCTTGATCGGTCCGTCCTTCGTGCCCGGCATGAGCGCCAAGGAGCCGTACTTCGCCCTGGGCGTGTGCGGGGTGTGGGGCCTCTACGGCGCCATCTACTTCGTCAGGAGCAGCAAGAAGAAGGGCAAGGACATCATCTTGCAGGTGGCGGCCGCGGATAAGGCGGTCTAGCGCCGCACAGGGACGCGAGGGGTGTTCCTCTCGCGAGCGGGACGGCGCCGGGTCATAAGCCCGGCGCTGCCCTTACCGGTGCTAGGCTCGGCGGCGCCGTCCCGGCGCGATCAAGGTGAGGTCGATGGCGAGCTTGCGGATCTTGTAGCGCAGCATGCGCTCACCTACGCCTAGCTCGCGCCCAGCGGCGCTGACATTGCCCCCGGCGCGCTTGAGAGCATCGACCAGCATGTCGTGCTCGAGCTGGGCCACGCTGGTACGCAGGGAGCCGTCCCCATTGGCGGCCAGGACGGCTGGCATCTGGAGCGTGGGCGGCAGGTCGCGGCCGAAGATGATGCCGTCGTGTGAGAGGAGAACGGCGTGCTCCATGCAGTTTTCCAGCTCGCGAATGTTCCCCGGCCAATGATAGGCCGTGAGCATGTCTATGGCGGGAGTGGCGATACGCTCGATGGGCTTATGCATCTTGATGGCGAACTTCTGGGCAAAGTGGTTGGCCAGGGCGAGGATATCCTCCTTACGCTCGCGCAGGGGCGGGAGCATGACGGGAAAGACGTTGATGCGATAGTAGAGATCAGGGCGAAACCGCCCTTCTTTCATCAGCGCTTCGAGATCGCGGTTGGTCGCCGCCAGCAGGCGGACATTCACGCGTATGGTCTTGTTACTGCCTACCCGTTCGAGCTCGCGTTCCTGGATTATGCGCAAGAGCTTGACCTGCACCCCGGGAGAAAAGTCGCCGATCTCGTCAAGGAACAGTGTTCCGCCATCGGCCTCCTCGAAGCGTCCGGTGCGCGCGCTCAGGGCTGAGGTGAAGGCACCCTTCTCGTGGCCGAAGAGCTCGCTCTCGAGCAGGTTCTCCGAGAGGGCCGAGCAATTCACCTTCACGAACGGCCCCCGGGCTCGCGGGCCGAGGTAGTGAATGGCCGCCGCCACCAACTCCTTGCCCGTGCCTGATTCGCCTCGGATGAGGACAGTGGTATCGGCCTGGGCCACCTGGTGCATGCGCGCGTAGACCGCGCGCATGGGCGCCGCGTCGCCCACCATATTGTCCGGCCGCGGCGCTGTGGTCAGCTCTGAGATGAGGCGCTGGCGTTCGTCCTGCAGTGCCGCGGTTTCCGCGCGCAGCTCACGCCGCCGCTTGATGTCGCCGGCTATCAGTCCGGCGACAATCGCCAGCACGCGCTCGGCGTCTTGCAGGAGCTCGACCTCACGCTTGGGCAGGTCGACCGACAGCGTGCCGACAATCTCCTGGCCGAGCGCCACCGGTACCGCGATGAAGCTCCAGCCCCGCGGATCGAGGGCGCCGCCCTTGCGCCGGTGGACGCGGTCCTGAAACCTCGGTTCGTCCTCGATGCTGGGAATTACCAGCGACGAGCCGCTCTCGACCACCCGCCCCAAGATGCCCTCGCCCCTCCGGTAGCGCGCCTCGTCGCTGGGGCGGGTGCCGTCGGCGCGCAGCGCCTCGACGTGTAGCTCGCTGCCGTCGGAGGAGAGCAACATGACCGTGCTACGCCGCATGGCCAGCCGCTCTTCCAGGACCATGAGGATTTCCCGCAGCATGTCCTCCTGTGACGAGGAGGAGGCCAGCGTCTTGGCCACGGCGGCAAGGGCCTCGAGCGCTTGCAAATGCCGGATGGCGCCCGCGCGGCAAGTTTGGCAGGCCTCGGTCGCGAAGGGGATAAGCATGCTGCGATGGCTGGTCACGGTCATGACGGCGGGGCTGGGGTGGGTCTTGTCCGCCGGCCCCGTGTCAGATGGAGGCGCAGTGGCTGCATCGCCGAGGCCGCGAAGCCATGGCGCAGATAGAGCCGACGCGCTCGCTGGTTGGTGGCATCGGTGAGCAGAGTGATGCGTCGGATCCCGTTGCGCCGAGCCCAGGCCGAGGCCGCGCGCAAGAGTCGTGTGCCGAGGCCGTGCTGGCGATGCTCCGGCCGGACGATCAAATCCTCCAGCCAGGCAGCCCGGCCGCCCTCGGCCGTGCTGATGGTGAAGAGCAGGCTGACCATGCCCAGCAGGCCAAGTTCGTGGCTGAGCACGAATATGCGACCAAGCGATGGCCGGGCCAGGATCATCTTCAAAGCGCGCCGCTGCTTGGCCGGCGAGGGCGAGAAATCGGCCTCTTGTTCGAAGAGATAGCCGAGAAGGTCCACCATACCCTCCAGGTCAGCCGGGCGAGCCGGGCGGGCGCGGGGACGCGGGTATGGGCGCGCCGCGAGGCGCGGGCGCACGGTCTGTCGTCGCCTGGCTACCATGCCTACTCAGTGTAGCCCTACTCGTGTAATCAGACCGTTTCCATGGCGTAAATGTTGGGCCTTGTCTTGGCCTGGCGCCTTGGCCTGGCGCCTTGGCCTGGCGCCTCTGCGCGGGTGGCGAGGATTGCGAACCGGGGTAGCTCGGGGAGACGGGGTCGAGGTGTCTGACCGAGGAGCGAGGCAGCGGACGGGGCCAGCAGCGACGACGGCGACGGGAGAGCTTTCGATCAATAGTGCTAGACTCCTGCCAATGCGGCTCGCTGGCGCGGTCATACTCTTGGGTGCGGGTTGGGCGTGCACGTCGCCTTCGTCATCCCCACCCTCGCCACCCCCATCGGGGGGGGATGCCGGCGCGGCGCAGATGACGCCGGCTGTGGCTGACGCGGTTGGCAGCGCCAAGGCCGCGTCCGCCGACGCCCCGGCCACGCCGGTCGTTCCGGTGTGCGACAGCGCGCAGATGTGCACGTTCTCTTGGGGCTCACGCGTCTTCGCGGTGGACGGCCAGAACGGTGCGCGCATCGTGACCTTTGCCTTGGCCGGCGACAACGTGCTCGTTGCCAAGACGGCGGGAGCGGCGGAATTCGGCGCTACCTTTTGGCCGAGCCCGCAGACCCTGTGGAACTGGCCACCCATAGCCGCGGTGGACAGCGGTCCTTACACGGTTGCCCTCCAGGGCAACATGCTGATCATGACCTCGGGTACGTTCACCCTCGCGACGGGCGAGCCCATGATGACGGTAGAGAAGCACTTTGCCGTCGATGCGGCCAGCAGCGTCGTCACCATAACCTATGTCTTGGTGAACCAGGGCAATAGCTCGATCTCGCTGGCGCCCTGGGAGGTCACCCGGGTTGCCCCGGGGGGAGTGGCCTTCTTCCCCGATCCGGCCGGGGGAGCGGCACCCCTCGCCTGCAGCGGGACCTTCAGCGCGCCCGCTACGTCGGATCTGGAGTCGTACACCTTCTTCGCCGATCTGCCAGGCACGGGCGAGACCAAGCTCTGTGCCGCCGGCGGTGCCAAGGGATATCAGGCCTACCTGGGAGGAAGCCTGCTCCTGGTGCAAGCCTGGCCCGCGGTGCCCGTCGCGGAGATTGCAGCCGGGGAAGGGGAGGACGAGCTCTACAGCGACCCGAGCTTCACCTACGTGGAAGTGGAGAATCAGGGCCCGTATCTGCCCATTGCCGGCGGGGGGCGCGCCGAATGGACCGTGCACTGGACACTCACCTCGGTGGCGGCGGTCACGGGAGGAGCCGATGCGTCCGCGGTGCTGGCGTCCTCCTCGCTGCGGCAAGCGATCGAGCAAGTTGCCGACGGCGCAGCCGCCTTGCCGTGAACGGGGCATTCGCGCCGGACTGGCGCTTCGTCGCGACCGCGGCGTGCATTACCGATCGAAATTCGGAGAGCTTCAGTCAGTAAGGCCAGCTAGGCCAGATTCTTCGCCATCTCGACCACCGTGGGTCGCAAGCCCAGAGCAGTTAGGAGGGACCGCGACTGCTCATTCTGCCAGGCCGCGGTGGCAACTACCAGGGCCACGCCGAGAGAGGTCAGACGGGCGAGGCATTCGCGCAGTAGGGCGGTGGCCAGCCCCTTACGGCGAGCTCGCTCGATCACGAAGACATCGTGCAACCTCCCACAGGCATCGCGCAGCTCGACCCAGTTGCGCTCCTCCAGGCTGGCGTAGGCGTAGCCCAAGAGCTCGTGGTCATCTTCGTCCTCGGCAACCAGGACGATGACGCCCTGCCGGCCCAGCTGACTGGCGAAGTAGCGAGCGTAGCCCGCCTCTATGCCATCGGGCAACATCCAGCGCGCCGGGTCGAAGTCGTGGTGGAGGCGCACCAGCCGCCCAGCCAGGAGGCCCACGGCCGGCAGATCCTCGAGCAACGCATCGCGAATACGGACTGCCACCGCGAGGTCATAGCACGCCCGCTTTTGGGGTATCACTCTTCCCCGACGGCAGACCACTCTCACCCGACGGCGGCCGCCGCCCGACTGGTCCCGGCCTTGGTGCGATTCCTGGACCGAAATGCGGGTCTTCCACTGTCTACCCCGCATTCCCGCCCTCCGGGGCGTGGCCAGCATAATGCGTTATCACTAATTCGGACAGGCGACCCTATCGCTAGCGGTGGTGGCGCCATGCGCCTTGGCTGACCGGAGCGCGGCGCCAATCACACAGGAGGAAACCCATGAAGTCGGCGGCGAAGCTCTTGAGTGCCGTATTTTTCGCGGTCTTTGGCTGCAGCAGCGGCACCACCACGCCAAGTCATGGCGCGTCGGGTGGCACGGCGCAAGGCGGCGGGGCGGGCGGGACGATCGCTTCGGGCGGAGTGAGCAGTGGGGGGGCCAGCGGCGCGGGCCACGCCGGCTCGGCCGGGATGTCCGGTCTTGGGGGGGCGGCGAGCGGCGGATCGGGTAAGGGCAACGGCGGTACGGCTACGAGCAGCAGCGGGCAAGCGACCGGGGGTACCGGATTGACATCGAGCAAAGGCGTCGGGGGGAGCTCGGGCGCGGGCGGGGCGCTGGCGGCTGACGGGGGGGAAACCGATGCGGCAAATGGCCCGGCGATATACGTTTCTCCCACCGGAGATGACAGCAACGACGGGTCCATCGACCATCCCCTGCAGACTATTACCGCGGCGCGCGACATGGCGGACAAGCTCAAGGCCAACAATACCCCGGTGACGGTCTATCTGCGGGCGGGCACGTACTACTTGACCGCGCCCGTCCAGTTCGGGCCGTCAAACTCGGGTGCGGCTGGCGCGCCGATCGCCTATACCGCCTACCCTGGCGAGAAGCCGGTCATCAGCGGTGGCATCAAGGTGAGCCCGTCCTGGTCGACCTATTCGGGCTCTAT
This sequence comes from uncultured delta proteobacterium, assembly GCA_963849735.1. Lineage (GTDB taxonomy): Bacteria > Myxococcota_A > Polyangia > Fen-1088 > Fen-1088 > Fen-1118. The sequence goes on along the minus strand of CAWKJE010000060.1, from coordinate 103,812 downwards.
CCAGGTGGCCACCATCACCACCAATCTCAAGGTCGACCAGCTCTTCTTGAACGGCCAGCGTCAGGTGCTGGCGCGCTATCCGAACTACGACAATACCAAGATACTCGACGGCCATGCCTCCGACTGCATCGCCTCCAGCCGCACCAGCAAATGGGCCAATCCCACCGAAGGACCGGGCTATATCCGGGCCCTGCACGATTCGGAATGGGGGGGCAACGACTTCATCATCACCGGCACGAGCAGCTCGGGGGTGACCTATAAGTGGGTGGGCGACAACAACCGCGGCAACGGGATGAATACCAACTATCGCATGGTCGAGAACATCTTCGAGGAGCTCGATGCGCCCGGCGAATGGTACTACCGCAAGTCGACCGGGCAGCTCTTCTTCTATCCCCCCTCGGGGACCGATCTCAGCACTGCGACCATCGAGCTGGCCTCGCAAGACGAGCTTTTCGAGGTGGTCGGGACCTCGGCGACGGCGCCGGTACAGTACCTCACCTTCCAGGGCCTCACCTTCACCGAAACCTACCGCACTCTCTTCGACAAGCCCTACGAGGACCTGCTGCAAGGCGACTGGGCCATCGCCCGCGCCGGCACGCTGTTCATCAACAACGCCGAGAACATCAACATCGACTCCTGCACCTTCGATCAGATCGGCGGCAATGGGGTCTTCATCAGCGGCTACAACAAGAATCACACCATCGTCAACAGCGACTTCGAGGATGTGGGGGCGAGCTGCGTGGCCATCGTAGGTCTGCAAAGCGCGGTTCGTTGTGCCGCCACGGCCTACGGCCAGGCGCCCTCGTGCAGCGACCGCACAGCCGGTCCTCTCACCAACGACTATCCTTCCGCCATTACGGTGCAGAACAACACCATGTACAACTTCGGCCGCTTCGAAAAGCAGGTCGCTGGCGTCGAGATGTCGATGACGAGCAAGAACATCGTGCGCAACAACACCATCCACTTGATGCCGCGCGCCGGCATAAACTTCAATGACGGTTGCTGGGGTGGGCACCTCGTGGAGTGGAACTGGGTGTACGACGCGGTGCTCGAAACGGGTGATCACGGCCCCCTCAACGCGTGGGGGCGCGATCGCAATCTCATCTTCCAGAGCGACCCCACCGCGACCAAGCTCGACGCCGTCGACACTACGACGATCCAGAACAACCGCTTCGAGGTCGCGCCGCCCTTGTTCGGCATCGACCTCGACGACCAGTCATCGAACTACCTGCAGACCAACAACCTCCTGATCGGGGGTGGCCTCAAGGTGCAGTGGAACCGGTATAACACCTACGAGAACAACATCCTGGTCAACGGGGCGGTTATCGACATCGCCAGCCCGTGGAGCCAGTCCAACCACGTCATAACCCACAACATCGTCTCCGGAAGCGTGGCCTACTCCCTCTACGGCATCAACAATCTCAGCACCGACATCGCGTCGGAGATCAAGACTCTCGACGACAACCTTCTGTACAACGGCGGTAGCAACCCCCAGATCTGTCAGTGGCTTGCCCGCAGCACCTTCCCCTTCAACTGGTCACAGTGGACTGCGGCCGGGCTCGATACTCACTCGGTGGTGGCCGACCCGATGTTCACCAATCCCACCGGAGGGGATTTCACGGTGAAGACCGGATCTCCGGCTCTGACCCTCGGATTTACCAACTTCCCCATGACGGGATTTGGGGTGACCGCGGGGGGGCCCGCGCAGCCGGCTGCGCCGATGACCTTGACCACGAAGAACTGAAGCCTGACGTACGGGAAATGGCCGGGGCGTGACTTTCTTCGGGTGGCTCATCCGCCCTTCCACCGACGCAACCGCTACGCGTGTCTTGACGAGCCTGGCCCCGGGGCTACCATGACCCCTTCCCCAGGAGACGACTCCCCTTGAGCAAAGGCCGGTCTCATCCCGCGCAGACGTGGGCCGTGCTCCTCATTTACTTTCTCTCCGGGGCAAGCGCACTCGCGTATGAGGTGCTGTGGCAGCGACTCCTGAAGCTCATCCTGGGCAACACCACCTATGCCACCGGCATCACGACTGCGGTCTTCCTGGGCGGGTTGGCGGGCGGCGCGTTCCTGGTCCGGAAAAGGGCGGATAGGGTCGCGCACAAGCTCTTAGTGTATGGCGTTATCGAATTGCTCGTAGCTGTCTTTGCCGCCCAGGTGCCTCTGCTCTTGCAGGGGATCGACTTCGCCTACGTTTTTCTCTTTCGCCACTTTGCCCCTAGTCCCATCAGCATTCTCCTCTTGCAAGCGCTGGGTTCGGCGATTGTCCTAGGCTTGCCCGCGGTGTGCCTGGGGACCACTCTTCCCATTCTCGCCAGCCTGCGCACGCGCGAGCCCAGCACGGTCGGGCGGGAGGCGGCCGTTCTCTATGCGGCGAACACCTTGGGGGCGCTGACCGGGGCGGCCGTATCCGGCTTCTTTCTCATCAGGCTCTTCGGCGTGCTGCCGTGCTACTACGGCGCGGTGGGGCTGAGCGCAGGTGTCGGCGTCGCCGCGCTCGTTATGTCCCGGTTTGCGTCGCCCGAAGTCGGGTCGTCTCCCACTCGTCCGGCGCGCTTGGCGCCCGTGGCCGAGCCACGTCTGCGGCGGGTGATCTACTACTGGCTTTTCCTTACCGGATTCGTAGCCCTCGGCTACGAAATGCTGTGGGTCCGCACTATCGTTCACCTGCTCAACGCCGACGTATATTCGTTTACCGCGGTTCTGGTCATCTACCTCTTCGGCTATGCCGCCGGCATATTCGCGGGCGGACGCTTGGCCGGAAAGTCGACGTCGCGGTCTGCGGCGGCTTTCGGCATGGTCACCCAATGGGTTGGGCTTTGTGGCGTTCTATACTTTCCGCTCATTACCCATGTGATCGATATCGATTTGTTGTGGCAGGTGCCCTTGGTGCAGAGGCTGACGGCTGCGCTGCCGTATTTCTTGCACTTGTATGTGTGCACGTTGCTCTTCTTCCTGCCCTCCTTCGGCATGGGTGCCGGTTTTCCCCTGCTGGTGGACTTGGAGAGGGCGTACTGTCCGCGAGCGCCAGGAGAGACGGTTTCGCAGGCCTTCGGCCTCAACACTCTGGGCTGCGTGCTGGGGGCGCTCGGCACCGCCTTTGGCCTGCTCCCCGTCCTGGGCAGCCAGGGCTCGATGCTGTTGCTTGGCACTCTCGCGCTCGTCTCGGGCTTCGGGGCCGTGCTGCTGGTGCGCAAGCTAGCCGCCCGGGTAATGCTTGCCGCCATCTTGGCGATCGGCGTGGCGGTGGCGGTCTGGCAGCCGAGGGGTGCCTTCGGGGCCTGGGTCAACCGCAGCGAGGCGGAGCACACGGTAAGGCGCCAGGTCGAGCTCGTGGACGTGACCGAGGGGGCGACGACCACCGCGTCCGTCCACTATTACCCTGGGACGGGTGCCAAGGTCATTGCCACGGCCGGGATCAACGTGGCGGGCGATGCCATCGATTTGCGGCAGACGCAGAAGGTGCAAGGGCACTTGCCCGTCATTCTCCACGGCGGGGCCACTTCCGTCCTGACCGTCGGCTTCGGTTCGGGGGAGCTGACCAAGACCCTGACCTTGCACGACATCCCCGACATTACCTGCGTCGAGATCTCGCCCGAGATGGTAGCGCTGGCGAAGAAGCATTTTTCGCACATCAACCTGGGCTCCGACCTGGAGAGGCGCGTGACCATGCGCTACATGGACGCGAAAAACTACCTGCACGTGACGGATAGGAAATTCGATGTCATCGAGAACGATAGCATTTGGCCGGGGACGTTCGCGGACAGCAGCTCTCTTTACACCCGGGAGTATTTCCTGGATGCCAAGCGCCTGCTCGGCGCGGATGGCGTCTTCTCCACCTGGCTGCCGCTGCAGCTGCCGCCCTCCACCTTCCTGAGCATAGTGAAGACCTTCACCAGCGTGTTCGAGAACACCTTGCTGGTCTATCCCCACTTCATCCCCAACAAGCACCTGCTGCTGATCGGGCAGAAGTCGGCCCACCCGTATGACTTCAGCGCGGCGGCCCGGGAATTTGGCAAGGTGAGGGAGAGCCTCGCCTTGATCGGAGCCCGTGACGTGTTCGATCTGCTGGAGTACGTGGTGGCAGACCAGGCAGCTCTGGCCGAGGTCGCGCAGCACGCTCGAGTCAACTCGGACTATCATCCCTTTGTCGAATTCGACTTGAACCGGTGGCACATCCTCGGCGACCCGGCGGTTAGCCGCAACAACCTCGCAGCCATGGTGCGGGCCACCCGTCGCCCCGACTTCGGGCGTTTGCTCTCCTTCGCCGGCGTCTCCGAGGGCGACCGTCGCACCGTTCTCGACCGTCTGGCCCGTGACCAGGGCGCCGATAGCTTCCTGCTGGAAAGCCATCTGGCCCTGACGCCGGACGAGCGGCTCAGGATACTCGAGGAGGGCTTGCGAGCGTATCCGGATAACGCAGACCTGCGGCGGATGAAGGAAGGCTTTTTCCCCCAGGCTGGGCCGCGCTAATTGGGCGGACCGCGGTCGCTTGGCTGGCCTACGAGGGCGTCAAGGTGATGGCATAGCCATCGGTAGCCGTGGTCCAGTCGATGGCTATCGTGAGCTCGCCGCAATTGACCGGGACGGCGGCGCTCGAGACTACGGTGGGAGCGGTGAGCGCGGAGTCTCCCGTGGGCATCTGCTCGAGCAGCACCTTGGTAGAGCCGTTGCTCTGTAGCCAGGCTGGCAGGTTCTTGATGACGACGTTGACCGTCCCGGTGATTCCGCCGTTGTTGCCGACCACGATGATGGCCTGGGCTTTGTCCGCGTCCTGGAAGCCCACGGCATCGACACTCTTTCCCGGCGTGGAGGTGGTACGCAATCCGGTTTGGTCGGCGTAGCGCTTGTAGATCCACCATTGGCTGTTGGGCTGCCAGTCCAGGGTGACCAAATCGGCCATGGTCTGGTACATCGTCGGGCCGCCGTTGGGTCCTCCCCAGTTGGAGCGCAGGCCATTGACATTGCCGCGCTCCAGCCGGGCAATGTACCAGGCCGAGTGACCGGGGTTTTGCTCGTTCTGGGCTCCGTATTCGTTGTTGTCCAGGTTCGAGACGGTAAGGCTGCGACTGGCCAGCTCCGACCTTACTGTCGGGCCGTCGTTGGCCTGGTCCCCCCCATGCCAGCTGACGTAGTCTGGGACGACGTCGTTGGCCTTGACGTAGTCCAGGAAGGCGGTGAACCATTGCCCGCTGACACCGGAAGCGGTGCTCGGCCCCTCGAGCACCGCGTTCGGGATGGCGGCGCGCACCATCTGGTAGCCGCGCTTCCACGTCTCGAGCCACTGCGACTGCGGGGCGTTCCAGAACAGCGGGACGTCGGGCTCGTTCTGCAGCTCCCAGCGCACGTCGGGGCCGGTCATGCCGGCGGCCTGAACGTCGCTGATGAGCTGGGTCATGAAGGTGGTGTACTGGGTCCAGTCCCCGCCGTCGCCGGGAAAGACCGGGGTGGCACAGGCAGGGTCCTCGCCCCACAGGTCACTCACCAGGATGGTGACTGATACCCCGATCTGCTGGGCCTTGGTGTAGTAGGCCTGCACGGTGGCCCAACGGGGGGCGTAGTGGCCCGTCACGAAGCCCCCGCAACTTGCATCCGATCCGCCGACCCGGAAGAACTGGGTCTTGATGTCGGTCAGCGTGCTGTTGGGCGGCTGGCTGCCGTCCTCGGCGATGCCATAAATGAAGCCAGACGCCCGGTAGGTCGGCGCCCCCGAGGCGGTTGACATATCAAGGGTGACGGCATCCTTGGCCGCCGGCGGATTGGGCGGCGTGCAGTTGCTGGCGCCACCGCTCCCCGCGCCACCCGCGGCCGAGCTCCCGGCCGCGGCCCCGCCCAGGCTTGCCGCACCCCCTGCCACGCCACCACTTGCGCCGGCGCTGCCTCCGCCCGCTCCTGCAGCCCGGCCCCCCGAGATCGTGCCGCCGCTTCCGCCTGGCGCGCTGCCTTGGGCGGGCACCCCACCCGCCGCGGCGGTGCCGCCGGTGGCCGACCCGCCGTGTGCGACCGCCCCGCCGCTGGCCTCGCCGCCGGTCGCGGCCACGCCGCCGCCCGAGCCTCCCGCGTTCATGCCGTCAGTTGACGTTTCGGTGCTGGCTGTTCCGCCCGATGACGCGCCGCTGGGAGAGGTGCTGGCGCCTCCGTTTCCGCTGGCGCCTCCGTTTCCGCTGGCGCCTCCTTTGGCGGCGGCGCCCGCAACTCCGTTGCCGGAGCTGGCGGAGCTGCATTGCCACAGTCCGGCGCCGAGGGCCACAAAGGCAAGAGCGGGCCAATAACTCGCGTGAGCGCGGGCGGGCTTTGCCCGGCCGGGCTCTCCGCGGGGGATGAAAAGGACCCTATTAGGGTCCCTTCCATAATAGGAGCGGGTCATGGCCTCTCTCCTCGTGCTGCGACCATGGGGGTAACTCTGGAAATGCGGCGCGCCAGACGCATGCGGGAAAGCTTGAGCATCACGATCTTGATAGAGCAGGCCATTGGGCTTTTTGGCTCAGGTTTCGTTCTCCGCTGGCTCGCTGCTCAGATATTTTCAAGCTGCCCGGTGCTCTAGCTGGACCTTATGGGCCAGCAAGCGGCACCTTTGAGCGCGCGCTGCTGCGCATGCCCTGGGGCAGAGAGGCGGAACAGTAGGCGCTGACGTCCGTGGGCGGCTTCTTCACGCAAGTGCTTCAAGGTATGGGCGCATGAACGCGTAGATACGATCGGCGCGCGCGGCCTCGACAAGCGTGTCGATGCTCCCCTTGCGCTCCATCTATGGCCTTGACGAAAAGTCGTCGATCGGGACGGGTAGGGATACGCGGCCTTTCTTGGCCAACCATGCGACCTCGAGACAAGACACTGATGCCACCGCGATTGCCTCAGGTGAGCTGCTGATGAGATCTATTATCGGAGCTGGCAACTCAGTCTGGACAAGACGTTGGAAGCTGTCGACGGGCGAGTGCCGGTCATCGCGGGTGGCGGTCGGATCTCCGGACCTGATCAGCGGCCAGTCAATTGATCTAACTTCTCCGGGTAGCGCGCCCCTTGTAAGGTGATCTTGGAAGCTGCGCTGTCGATCTCGCGCAGATCCTCGGAGGTAAGCTCGACCGTCGCGCCGCCCAGGTTCTCTTCGAGGCGCGCCAGATTCGTGGTGCCGGGAATGGGAACGATCCACGGCTTTTGGGCGAGCAGCCACGCGAGCGCAAGCTGGGCAGGCGTCACCTTCTTCCGCCCGGCGATGGTGCGCAACAGATCGACCAAGGCCAGATTGGCTTTGCGGGCTTGCGGTGTGAAGCGAGGAACGATATTGCGGAAGTCGGAGCTGTCGAACTTCGTGCTGTCGTCGATCTTCCCCGTGAGAAAGCCCTTTCCGAGTGGGCTGAACGGGACGAATCCAATGCCCAGCTCTTCTAGCGTTGGGATTACATCGGCTTCGGGTGCTCGCCAGAACAGCGAATACTCGCTCTGCAGGGCCGCGACCGGCTGGACGGCGTGCGCGCTTCGGATGGTCTTGACGCCTGCTTCGGAGAGGCCGAAGTGCTTGACCTTGCCTTCCTTGATCAGGTCCTTGACCGCGCCGGCGACGTCCTCAATGGGCACATCGAGGTCAACACGGTGCTGGTAGAACAGATCGATGGCGTCGATCTCGAGGCGCTTGAGCGACGCCTCGGCGACTTGCTTGATGCGTGCGGGACGGCTGTCGAGGCCCGCTTGCTTCCCCTCGGCGTCGATCTTGAATCCGAACTTGGTGGCGATGACCACGCGGTCGCGCACGGGCGCGAGCGCCTCGCCGACAAGTTTCTCGTTGGTGAACGGTCCGTAGATCTCGGCGGTGTCGAAAAACGTGACCCCGCGGTCTACCGCCGTTCGAATGAGAGAAATCATCTCTTTCTTATCAGCCGGCGGTCCGAAGCCAAAGCTCATGCCCATACAGCCAAGCCCCAGGGCCGAAACTTCGAGACCGCTCTTGCCCAGTTTACGCTTTTGCATTGTTCCTTCTCCCTTTCAGTGGCTCACATTGGCTCATGGACGAAGTACGTCGTACCGAAGCCAGATGGTGTCGCTCTTTCGCTGTTCCATGGATTTGAGTTTGAGACGAATGGCAGCGCTCCGATTCGGGCTCATGCCATCGAAGACCGTGGGGATGCCGCGGCGCCCATCAATTCCGGAGACGACCAAAATGCTCACCTCGTCGACCAGTCCAGCTGCGAGAAAGGCACCGTTGATGTGGCCGCCTCCTTCGAGCAGCAGCCTGCGAATGCCGAACTGCTCGCCAAGCAGGACTGTTGCCTGAACCAGGTCGACCGCAGGCGAGCCTGAGACGACGTAGGAGATGCCCTTGTCCCGCAGCATGCCGAGATAGTCTCCTGGGACTTGCTCGCTCACGACACAAATGAGGTGGTCCCCATCGAGATCGCCGCTCGACCAGCTGAGTCTTCCGAGGGTATCGACCGAGATGGCGTAGGAGTCAGCCCGACGCGCAACATGGACCGGCTGAGCCCCCGCCGCGCCGTTCCCAACCGAGACGAAGGGCTCATCCTCCGCAAAGTGCTGCTGCATCGTCGTTCTACCGCAGATCCAGGCATCGCCGTCCAGCGTCGCGCCCGTGGCCTCGTACTCACCTTCACCCATCACCCCTTGGAGCGCGCTCCCATCGATCCTTCCATCCAGCGAGGAGAGCATGTGGCAAATGATGTGAGGTCTCATGAAATTCCTTTCCTCCGCATCAACCGTTGCTCACGCCCAGGCTGCGACGGATTCGTTTCTTGCGCCGAGCGCCGAGAAACGCCGCGGCACCCTTCGTGGCCAAGTGACGAGCTGTGGCTTCGCCGATACGGCTGCTCGCTCCCGTAATTGCGATGACTCTTCCTTGAATGCTCGACATGTTCTTCTTCCTACGTGCGGAAAAAAGCTACCACCCGGTCTTGACCAGCGGTATCCCGCTCCTGGACAATTCTTGCCTAATTCTGCACGCTTGAAGCCGTGAGAAGAGGCAACTTCACATCCCGATGGGATACGAGCCATTTTGAATGTCGGTAGGAGGATTGTCCTGAAGAGTCTCCTTTCGCTAATAGTGGCGGTCAGCCTCTTGTTGACTCTTCCCGGCGTGTGCTTCCCGGCTAGCAATGGGACTAATTACACCGAGCCAGCTGCCCCCACTGTGTGGCCTTCCACCTGATGCGAACATCTGGGTAGCGCGGTATGACGTCGTCTTTGGGCGCGAGATCAGCGTCGTGCTCCTGCGAATCTGGTCGATCGGGTCGCGGTAGATGTTGGGCAGCGAGCCCGACCGCGCAGGGGTCCCGCGTGGGCCTCGGCCTCGCCTCGTCAGACCCGCGGGGGTGCTGCTTGGCCGACTACATGCCGTACTTGCCCAATAGGAGTTGGGCCCAGAGTACCGATCTCGGCAGAAGGCGGTATGCTATCCTAGGGTGATGGGTTCCCCCGGCCTGAAGCAGAGGATCGTGGAGACCGTCGAGCATCTGCCAGATAACGCGACGGTAGAGGACGCGATGGAGTGCCTCTACTTTTTGGCCAAGATCGAGCGTGGCCTGGAGCAGGCTGACGCAGGACCGGGCCTTGCCCATGAGGATGTCAAGAAGCGGTTTGTCAGGTGATATTGCCCGCTTCGTTCCCTGTACTCGTCGTACCAGGCGGGCTTGGACCGCGTGCCACGATTGAAAACGCTCCCCATGCTGAGCACCTGCAAAGCCAGCATCGGCAACGGGCCCGAGCTTGCCGATCTGCGAATCCAACGATGAAATCGGTACCGGAGAAGGGACTTGAACCCTTAAGCCCGTGAGGACGGCGGATTTTGAATCCGCTGCGTTTGCCATTCCGCCACTCCGGCGAACTCTTCAGTTTTCGATAAGGTAAGCTCGCTCAGGGCTCCGTGACCACGGCGTCACCGTTTCCGGATGCCCGTCCGGCGAGGGGCAGCATCTTGCCCGTTCGAGGAGCGAAGTCAACAGAAACGCGAGCGAAGTCCAGGGGCGGTGGACCCCGACCATGACACGAGACAGGGACAGGACAGGGACATGGGACAGGGCCAGGCCCCCTGCCGTTTCGCTCGCTCCCGTTGCCCGGCCCGGGACATTGCTCCTGCCCACCACTGGACCGGCCGCGGCAGCCAAATCCGGGCCCCCAGGGCAATCTGAACCTGGTAGCGTGGAGAGCTGGACACCCGCGCTCACCCGAGCCGGCGAGAGATGGAGAGCAATATGCAACCCATGACCGTATTTGACCAGGTTGGCGCGCGAGCCCCGCGCGCGGGAATCATCGCTCTGGCTCTCTGCGCGGAGCTCGCGTGTTCTTCTCGGTCCGCCCCGGCCGGCGGCCAGGGCGGCACCACCGTGGGCGGCCTCGGCAGCGGGGGCCAGGGTGGTGGCAGTGGTGGGGGGCAGAACGGCGGCGGCGGCGGCGGATGGTCGGGCGGGGGAGGCGGCAGTACCGCCGGCGGGTCCGCACTTGGTGGCGGAGGGGGCGGTGGGCCGGGCGGCGGCGGGGCGGGCGGGAATGTAGGCGGCCCCACGGGTGGCAATATGGGCCGCGATGGCGGAGCAGCGGGTGAGGATGCCCCAGATGCCAACAAAATAGGGGGAGTGCTCGATGCATGGGAGGCGGGCGCGGTAGAGCTCCATCCCTGCCCAGCCACCGGAGATTGCAAGATCCTGCCCCTCGGCGACTCGATCACGTACGGCGCGGGGGCCGACCCGGGGGATGGGGGTGGGTATCGCGACGAGCTCTTCACCCGCGCGGTGAACGACAGCAAGCACATCACCTTCGTGGGCAGCCTCAAGAGTGGCCCCACCACTCTGGATGGGCAAACCTTTCCCCAGAACAACGAAGGGCACATCGGCTGGACGATTGCCCAAGTCGACGCCATTGCTACCACCGCCCAGACGGTTTCGGTTTCCGGAACAAGCTACGCAGGTGCGCTTAGGGATATCCCCGACATCGTGCTCTTGTTCATCGGCACGAACGACGAAGGATATGCCAGCAGCGAGGCGGGCGCATCGGACAGGCTTGGCGCGCTCATCGACAAGATCGTGGCTGCGGTGCCCGATGCCTTGCTTGTCGTGTCATCGATTTATCCATTCCCGGGTTGCCAATCCACCGGCTACACCCCGACCGAGTGTGCCGCGAACGTTGCCACCTACGACGCCGCTATCCCCGGCGTGGTCGCCCAACGCGCTGCCCAGGGTGCGCATGTGCTCTTCGTGGACATGGCCAACATGCCGAGCAACGGGCTTAGCAGCGATGGCGTGCATCCGAACATCACCGTGGGCTATCCGTGGATAGGCGATAACTGGTACCAGGTGATCAAGCCCTATCTGAACTGAACGCGGGTGGGGTCAAGCTACGTCGACGGTAAGACCGGAAAATCCGACGTCCAGCGTCCAGTGGCAAGGGCTGGCGAAGGACACGGCGGCTCTGGTTCCGTCGTTACCTTCGCGCCACGTCCGACCGCGACCCCATGGACCCCCAACCGTCACCATGCGGCTACTCTCGAGCCAGCCACCGCGAGCCTTCCCGCATTACCGGAACCGTTTCCTGACGGACGCGGAATGTTTGCACGATATTCACGGGCGCACGGCGATTAACCTGGCAGGTTTGGGTGGTGGGGACGCCGCCAAGGGGGGATGGGGGCAGTCGATCTTGCGGGCACCGAGGGAGGCAAGGGCGATTTGGCGCGGGCGGCGTCCCCGAGGCAGGCGGCTGCATGCGCGCGTGCTGGAGTTGGCACCATGCCGTCTGCCTCGACGAAGCTACGGCAGGCCAGCTACGACGCTCTCTTGGGTCTTCCCGAGCATCTGATCAGCGGAGATTATCGATGGGCGAGTTGGTCGTCTCGCCCCGACCGGCGTCTCGCCATGCCCTGGCTAGCTTGGCCATCGCGGGCGAGCTGGCGGGGCCGCTCCAGCGGGGGCGCGGCGGACCTGACTGCTGCCCGGGGCGGCGACTTTGACCTCAACATCGCACAGCTTCAGCGCGGTGATGACGCGTGGTCGCGAGGCGGTAACGCGTGCATTGCGTGGCCGAGTTGGGCCAGAATAACGATATGCGAAGTTGCTCTCTTGGCCTCGCGTGTTGTCTCTTTGCTCTGGGGTGTGCGCAGGCCGATGTTACCAGCGTCGGCACGGGTGGCGGGGCTGCAGGATCTGTCGGTGGTGGGGGGATGGGGGGCAGCGGGCCAGGCATGACCGTGGTGGTCACCCAAGATGCGAGCAGCATCAGCGTGCCCAATGATGCCGCCACCGATCTGCCGCCGCAGATCACGGATTTCCCGGCGGATCCGGTCATCGACGGCAACAGTGTGCCAGCGAGTGCGCCTGGCCTTTTCACGGACACCCCGGCCCGGGCTAGTGGATCCCCCTGCATCGTCTCGCCCATGCCGGGCACCCTGATGCCCATGAACTGGCTACGCCCGCGCTTCGAGTTCCTGCCGACCGGGCAAGACAACCTCTTCGAGATCACAGTGACGGTACCTGGGTTTGCCCATGCGCTGCGCATCTACACCCAGGGAGACTCCGCCCACGCCTGGCGTAGCGGCGCCCTGACCTACGTGCTCGACTCGATCCTATGGGCCCAGCTGTCCGCCTGGGTGGTCGACACCAGCATAGGCGTGGCCATACGGTCCATGAGTGTGAGCGCCGCGGGAGCAGCGCAGGCGGGGCCGTCGCCGGCGGCAACCTCCAGCTTCACCATCGCTCCCGTCGCGGCACCCGGCAAGATCGTCTACTGGGCCCTGAGCAACTCGAGCACCGCCCAGAGCACCGGTCTGCTCAAAGGATTCGGCATTGGGGAGGAAGGGGTGGAGGACGTGCTCGAGCCCGGCCAAGTCAGTGGGATCAATTCCAGCAATGACGGCTGCATTGGCTGCCATACCGCCACCCCCGACGGGCTCAGCGTGGGCATGGTCATGGGCCCCCCCGAGTCCAACATTGGGCTCGACACCTACTACGAATGGCTGGTGGATATCCAGCCCACCTCGCTGGGCTCGGTTCCTTCGTACGCCGCCCCGACCGCCATCTCCTCCTTGCGCAGCATCCGCGGTGGCGCGCCCACCTTTTCCGCGGCCCACTGGTCGGACGGCGATCACATCGAGCTCACCAGCAATGACAACGGCGAGCTGACCTGGACCAAGCTTGACGCACCCTCTCAGCAGGGCCAGATCACACGCACCGGAGACAGCAATTACGCCAGCTCGCCGGCCTGGAGCCACGACGGCAGCACCATCGCCTACGTTTCGTCGGCGGGCACGTCCAGCATCCATGACGGCCGCTTTGCCCAGGGGCCGGCCGACATCTACCTCGTCCCCTACGACAACCAGCAGGGCGGCAGTGCCACCCCCCTGCAAGGCGCCTCCGATCCCAGCAACACCCAGTACTACCCCGCGTTCTCCCCTGACGATAGCTTGATCGCCTTCACCAGCTTCGTCACCGGCAACAACCCTGTCGCATACGGAGCCGGAGGCGGGGTCAACTCGGCGGCCGAAGTCTTCGTGGTCCCGGCCAGCGGCGGCACCCGCCAGCGTCTCGCCGCCAACGATCCTCCGGCCTGCCTGACCGACCTCGCAAGTCCCGGGATAACCAACGACTGGCCCAAGTGGTCGCCGCAGGTAGCCTCGGCCGGTGGCAAGAGCTACTACTGGCTGACCTTTTCCTCCACCCGCTCGGGCCGAGCCCAGCTTTTCGTCACCGCCATCGTGTCGAGCGGCGGCACGCTGAGTCTCTCCCCCGCCCTCTACCTGTGGAACCAACCCTCCGACGAGGACAACCACACCCCCTCCTGGGACAACTGGCAGATACCGCCCGTCACGGTGGTGGATTAGAAGGCCAAGCCTGCCTGCGCGCCCGTGCAGCCAGTGCGATGGTACTGGCAAAGCCTCCATCGCATTATGGCCAATGGACGACGTGTGGGCTTGGGCCTGCGCGGGCAGGCCATCGCCGGCCAGACGCCGAACGCCCGAACGCCACGCCCGAGAGCTGAGAGCTGGCCACCGTGCCCGACGCGGCGCCCTTGGACCTCCGGTTAGCAATCGATGTTAACGAATAGACCACGATTACAACATACCGACTATCGCCAGATCCTCTGGCAGCGGGGTAACCTCACTCAGAGCTGGCCGGCAGGCATGGTTTGCGCCCATCCGCCTGAGGCAGAGTGTAGCCTATCGTATGGACGGCAATTCTCGCTACGGGAGAAGAAGACCATGCAGACATTCTCGTCAAAGTCGGTGATCCTTCTGGCCTCTATCGGGCTCGCCTGCTCGAGCAGCAACGGGTCTTCTCCACCTCCTGGTGGGAACAGCGGTGGAGCGAGCATGGGTGGCAGCGCGTCTGGGGGTAGCGCCGCCGGCGGAAAGTTGGCGACAGGTGGAAGCGGTGCCGGGGGCGCCAGCGTCGGCAGCGGCGGCCAAGGTTCGGGTGGCAGTAGCTCGGCGTCGGGGGGTAAGTCGGCCAGTGGCGGATCTTCTGCCGGGGCCGGATCGGTTGGGACGTCTGGCGGTGCTGGCGGGGGCGCGACCAGCCCAGGTTCGGGCGGGGCTTCGAGTTCCGGCGGGAGCGGAGGCTCCAGCTCCGGAAGCTCGGCCAGCGCGGGAGGCGACGGTGGGATGACCACACCGGACATCGACGGTGGCTCGGGGACCGCGGTACCGAGCGCCGGGTGCGGCAAGACCTCGACGGTCACCTTTACCACGGTACCCAAAGAGGACGCCAATGCTCAGCCGGGGACGCCAGCCGCTAATAATTCAGGTGGTCAGGGAACGGGCCAAGGTGGTTACGTCAGTATTACCAGCGCGGGCCAGCAACGGGGCTTCGCCATGCGGCTGCCCGACAACTATGACAACACAAAGCCCTACTGGCTGATCTTCGCGTTTCACTGGAACGGCGGCGCCTCCGTCGATGTCGACACCGGCGGTGCCAACGGGTACTTCGAGGCCTACTATGGCCTGCAAAAAGAGTCGAAGAACGGCGCGATCTTCGTTGGTCCCGATTCGATCGGCTCCGGCTGGCCCAATACCAACGGCGAAGACCTGACCTTCACCGATGATATGGTCAAGCTGATCTCGGACAATTACTGTGTCGACATGTCTAATATCATCACCAGTGGCTTCAGCTACGGCGGGGGCATGAGCTACGAGCTCGCGTGTGCCCGCGGAAACGCCAAGACTAACACCGCGGGTTACGCCTTCCGAGCAGCCATAATTTTTGAAGGAGGGCTACTGAGCGGGTGCGACGGTGGTAAGGACCCCGTTGCGCTGTGGCAGATGAACGGCCTTACCGATACCACCGTTTCCATGGGTCTGGCTACGCCGCTTCGTGATGCATTGGTCGCGAACAATGGCTGTACGGGTTGGACCTCAGAAAGCGGGAATGTGGCGGCCCAGAAGTCGGGCACGACCTCGCAGGAGCCGCCCCAACCGCCTCAGCCCGGCAGCTACATAAATCCCGGAGGCCATGTCTGCACCAACTACACCGGCTGCTCGGCCGGGCATCCAGTCCGTTGGTGTGTGGACCAATCTGGGCACGGTAACGCGGTCACGGATGGGACGTCAGATCTGTACGATGAGTGCGCTAATGTCACCACACAAAACCCGAAAGGCAACTGCTCGCCTGGGTGCCCTTGCACGTGGACCCCGGATGATACGTGGCGCTGGCTCAACGACCCGACCGCGAACACCTACACGCCGAACATTACCACCGAGTAGAGGGCGCGCGACGCTAACCGGTCAGGTCGATCAAGGGCACCCTAGAGGTGCCCACGCGACCGGTTAGCTCCAGCAGGCGATATACCAGGTGGTCGAACGCGTTCTGCTGGTCGGCGTCAGTGGTGACCTGGGCGAAGAGGCGGCCGCCGGCGGTGGTGCCGTGGCCGCCCGAGGCGCCCGCGTTGCCGATGAGCTGGCGCATGAGCTCACCCGCGCGGCGTTGGCTGGGCTCGGTGCGCATGGAGACGAAGATCTGCCGACTGTAGCGGCCGCAGCACAGGACGAATTGCGCGCTTTCGTAGTCGAGCAGCAGGTCGGCGACCTCGGCCACCAGGTCGGGATAGGCGATGACGCCCAGGTTCACGGTGATGACGTCACCCCAGGTTTCCGCCATGCGCAGGGCGCGGTCGATGGCCTCGTAGTACTGGCGCGGCAGCTTGGGCTGCTGGATGCGGAACATGAGGTGGTGGTCCACCATCGGGATGAGGAAGAGATAGGCATCGCGCTCGGCCGCGGTGGCTTCCCGGCCTAGGTCACGGGTTTCCGAGCGCAGGGCATAGAAGAGAGCGGTGGCCAAGCTGGTGGGCAAGGCGACGCGACGCTCGCGCAGGTATTGCAGCACCATGGTCGAGGTGGCGCCTAGCTGAGGGCGGATGTCACACCAGGGGGCGCGGGCGCTTTCTTCGCGGGCGGGGTGATGGTCGATGACGATGTCGACGGCGCGCTCGGGCGGCAGCGAGTTGTTGCCCGTGCCGGGCTGGCTGTCGACCACGGCAATGGCGTCGAAGTGGTCGGTATTGAGCACCTCGGCCGGTATGAGGGGAATGTGCAGCTTTTCCACCATGGCCCGGTTCTCGGCCCGACCCACGATGCCACCCAGGGCGAGGGTTGCGCTGATGGCGGTCGCGCTCTCGATCAGCTGCTTGAGCCCCATGGCCGCCGCCATGGCGTCGGGGTCGGGATTGTCGTGCATGTAGATGAGGAGATTCTTGCGCCCTTCGAGGCCGGCGAGTCCCTTGTCGAGGTCGAAGGCGCCCAGGCCGAAGTCGAAGTGGGCTCCGGTGCGGGGCTCGGGGGTAAAGAGTCCGCCTCCGAACGAGCCCGAGGACTCGTCCACGTCGGTAGGTTTGATTGTGGCGGCCATTGCTACTTCACGGGTCGGACCGTCCCAAGGGCCATTGCTAGTCCACGGGGCGGATCATCAGGTTGTCGAAGCTGACCTCGGCCTCCCAGTCGTTCACGGCGAAGAACTCGTGACCGGCGCCGGTCAGGGGCTCGGGGTCGGTAAAGCTCAGGTAGGGCGCCCCGTCGACCTTCCAGTCGATGGTGGCGCCGCGGCGGGTGACGGTGAAGTGATAGAGCTTGCCCGGCTCGACCAGAGGCTGGGCGCCGACCCGGTCGCGGGCGGCTTTGACCGCATCGTCGTGCTCACCCAGCTTACCGATGATGCTCTTGCTATTGTGCCAGCCGCCCATGACGATCACGTAGCTGGTCGGATCGTAGCGACCCTTGTCGGGGTCGAATGATTCGCCGTCGCCATAAAGCTCAACTTTGATGTCCCCAGCCGGACTGCGGGAAACGGCATCGAAATCGATCTGGACGTTGCGCGGAAGCTTGCGGCGCAGCCACACGGGGTGGTTGTAGGCGCGGGCCAGGCCGAGCTTGCCCTCCTTGATGCGCGCCCCCTGGCTGGTATCGAGCCAGTCCGGGCCAAGCTCGGCACGCTCGAAGCTGTCGGTGAACGGCGCGTCTATGGTGGGCAGGCGCGGCTTGCACGCCGCGCATGGCGCGAGCAGGGCCGCGACAATGACGATACGGGGTGTTGCACGCACGAGAAGATCAAAGCTATCGGTGAAAGGGGCCGACCGCAAGGGGTGCCGTCCCAAGGGGTGCCGTCGCGAGGGGTGCTGGCCCGCCGTGGCGCTGGCCCGCCGCCGTCCCTATCCCTTCCATGAGGATGTGCTCATTGTCCGCTGGTCGTGGCTGTCCGCGCACGAAGGCGACCTGGTCGTGGTCTCCGATGCGCGTGCCGACGGGGTAGGTAGGGGGCCGAGCGGGGGCGCCGATTTATCGCTACCTGCCGCTCTCGCCCTATTCCGCCTTCTCGAAGAACAGGCCCCAGCGGATGCCTCGGTCGCTGACCACGACCTCGTGGGCGCCCGAATCGGTCGGCGATAGCGCCGAGCAGGAGCGCGCCGGCCAGGATCACGTCGGCGCGTTTGGGGTCGAGGCCGGCCATTTGCTCGCGCTCCGCTTGCCGGGCCCCGCGCAAGCGGGCGATCTGGGCGGCAAGGGCAGCCCGGCCCAGGCGGTAGCCATGCACGAGCTTGCTATCGTAGCTGGTGAGGCCGAGGGTCATGGCCGCTAGGGTCGTCACCGTGCCCGCCACCCCGATCAGAGTCGAAGGAGGCCGGGGGAATGGCACGGCCGCGAGCAAGCCAAGAGCTTCCTCGGTGATGGCGGCCACCTCGGCTGGAGTGGCAGGGTCGTGCTCGACGTGCCTTTCGGTGAGGCGTACCGAGCCCAGGGGAAGGCTGTGGCGCCAGACCACCTCGCCCTGACTGGACACCACGATCTCGGTGGAGCCGCCGCCGATGTCGACCACCGCGGCGGCGCCCAGGGTGGCATCGGGAAGAGAGCGGCGCGTGGCCAGGAAGGTCAGCGCGGCCTCGCGCTCGCCGTCGATGACCTCGACGGGCGCGCCCAGGATCTGGGCGGCCGGCACGAGAAAGGCCTGGGCGTTAGCTGCCCGGCGCAAGCCCTCGGTGCCGATGGCATGGAGGGCGGCCCCGTGCTGGCGGGCGAGGCTGGCATAGTCGGCCAAAACGGCCAGCGTCTTGGCGATGCCCTCGTGGCCCAGCTCGCCTCCCTGTCCGATGCCACGGCCCAGGCGGGTAATCTCGGCCCGCTCGGCGAGCACCGAGGAATCGCTGCTCTCCGCGATCAAGAGCAGGGTGGTGTTGGTGCCGATGTCGATGGTTGCGATACGCACGCCGCTATTACCTTGACTCGGCCGGCGGCGGCCCCCAGGACGGGCTCTTGGCGCCGCCCTTGTAGATCTGGAACTCCTTCTGTGTCTGGAGGTTTCGGAGGAAGAGACCCCCGCGGCTCGACGCGTAGACAAGCAGGCGGCCGTCGGGCGACCAGGCCGGGTCGTAGTTCGAACCCTGTCCCTGGGTCACCCGGTCTATCTTCCCCGTGCGCAGATCGTAGATGAAGATGTCGAAGACCAAGCGCTCGTCGCGCCCGGTGAACGCGATCATGGGCGTGTCCTTGCGCGGGGAGAAGCGAGGGGTTTGGTTGTAGTTGCCCTGGAAGGTTAGCCGCCGCGCCGCGCCTCCAGCCGACGACATGAGGAAGATCTGTGGGGTGCCCTGACGGTCCGAGACGAATGCGATTTGGTCGCCCCCGGGTGAAACCGAGGGCGAGGTGTCGATACTGGCGGGCGAGTTGGTCAGGCGAGCCATGACCCTGCCGTCGCTGGCCGAGAGCTTGTAGAGCTCGGCGTTGCCTTCATAGGAGAGGGTGGCGATCAAGGCATTGCTGCCCAGCCAGGCGGCTCCGGTGTTGAGGCCGGGGCGCTCGGAGATGCGGCGAGCGCGGCCTCCGCTGGCGGGGACCAGCCAGAGATCGGCGCCTCCGCGCAGAAAGGAGTTGAAAGCGATCTGGCTGCCACTGGGCGAGAGCGCCGGCAGCATGCACTGCGATCTCATCTGAGTCACCACGTGTAGATCCTGGCCATCCATCCCTATGGTGGCGATCTCACCGTTCCTGCCAGTCATGGCAAAGGCCATGCGCGAACCGAAAACCCCCGGCATGCCGGTGAACTGGCCGACCACGTCATTGGCCCAGGCGTGTACCAGGGGACGCAGCTCGGACCCGTGATAAGTTCGGGTGAGCACCGGGCTATCGCCCCGGCCTACCTGGTAGAGCCGTCCTTCCAGAACTATGCCCCCGCTCTCATGCGCGGCGCGCAGCTTGGCCACGCCTTGGGCGCCGACTTGCGACCAGTAGTCGGAGGAGAAGCCGAGCCCTTCCCGGAGCAGCGATTCGGGAAACGAAGCCGGGTCGAGCAGGCGGAAGAGCCCGACAATTTCGAGGTCGCGCCGTTCGGTCTCAGCCGCGCTCGTGGCTAGATCGCGCTCACCCGCGCCGTCGGGCAGGCCGAGGCGGAAGAGATCGCGGTTGGGGTCGGTGATGGTTATCTCGGGCAGGTCGACCTCGGCCTCTGCGGCGCGGGCCGGGCTCGGCCGCGCCAGGACGAGAAGGGAGGCCGAGATCACGGCGGTGAGCGGTAGACGATTCATGACGGTCCTTTGCGATTGTTGCCTGGGACGCCTGGCGAGCATGGTTCCTCTCTATCGTGCCAGGTCTTTGCCGGCAAACTTGAAAAGCACGCCCCTCCGGTACATGGCGCGCAGGTTGGCAGGGGGCGGAGGTACGTGTCCGGTGGATTTGACCGCCTGGACGCTGGAGTCGTCGAAGTACTGGTTGCCCGAGGATCCGCGCAGCACGGGATTCGACAGGGAGCCATCGTCGGCAATGCTGACCTTGAGGGTGGTCACCAGGGTGGCCAGCTCGGCGTCGGTGACCAGGCCGGTGGGCGTGATCCAGTTGCGACGGATGGCGTTGTAGATGGCGGTGGCATATTCGTCGCCCGCGCTGCCTTGGGTTGAGGTGCCTTCCCGGGAGCCGGTGAGCGAGCCCTCGGGCGGATCCTCGTCGGCCTTGGCCAGGAGCTGAGCCCGCTTGAGCGCCCGCCGCAATTCCTTCGATAGATCGGCATCCTCCAGCTTGGGCGCCGCCTTGGGTGCCGGCGCGGCGTTGGGGTTGTCGGTGAGGTTGAGGGTCGGCGCCGGGGCCTTGGGCCGGGGCGGCTCAACGATACGCGGCAACCAGAACTTGTCACGCGGTTTGCCAAAAGAGACCAGCTTGGTCACGATGAGGTCGCGCGGGACCTCGGCGGGCGGTGGGGACTTGACGTGGGCGAAGTAGATGAGCGCCACCAGGCTGACGTGGATGAGGAGGGTGGCGAAAATGCCCCCGAACGAGGTGCCGCGCCCGAGGGGGCGAATGCGGCCATGTGCTGCGGCGGCCACGTTATTCCAGAGGGTCGGTTATGAGGCCCATCTTGTCGCCGCCCGCCAGCTTTATGGCGGCCATCACTTTCACCACGTCGCCGTAGGACAGGTTGGTGTCGGCGTGCAGGTAGGCTTCGTGGTCGGCTTGCAGCTTTGCGTTGGCCTTGAGCTTGGTCTCCACTTCGGCCAAGGGGATCTCCATGCGGCCGATGAAGACGCGCCGATCCTTGGTCATGGTAACGATGAGCTTGCCACTCTCGTCGGGGATGGTTTGCGCCTTGGCGTTGGGCAGGTCGACGTCCACGCCCGTCTGCAGGATGGGCGCGGTGACCATGAAGACGATGAGCAACACCAGCATGACGTCGACGAGCGGGGTGACGTTGATGTCGGCCAGCGTACCGGTCTCCTTCCCGCCCATCGCGCTCATGGCCATGGCTAGAAGAACCTCCGCCTTATGATGTTGAGGAAGTCGTTGGTAAAGGTCTCCATCTCTGCGGAGATGACCCGTATTTTGCGCGAGAGGTAATTGTAGCCCATGACGGCGGGGATGGCCGCCACCAAACCTATGGCGGTGGCGACCAGGGCCTCGGCGATCCCGGGGGCCACGGTGGCCAGATTGGCCGCGCCCTTGGCTCCGATATTGCGGAAGGAGTTCATTATGCCCCACACCGTGCCGAACAGGCCGATGAAGGGCGCCGCGCTGGCGGTGGTGGCCAGGAAGGGGACCTTGTTCTCCATCTCGGTCACCGCCATGGTGCGGGCGCGCGCCAGAGCGCGCTCGAGGCTCTCGATATCGCCCAACCCCTCGTCGGCCTTGCTCCCGGCTTGCCCTTGTGCGTGCTTCTTGCGCAACTTGACTAGCTCGAGATACCCCGCGCGGAATACCTCGCTTACCGGCGAGGGCGCGGCCGTCTCGGCCTCCTTCCACATTTCATCGAGGCTGCTCTCCCAGAATCTCTCCACGAAGCGGAGCGAGCGCCGGTAGGCGCGGGCGAGGTACATCCATTTGGTGCCGATGACGTACCAGGAAATGAGCGACATCAACCCGAGCAAGCCGAGCACCGCCTTGGGCACCGCGCCGGCGTGGCTGATGAGCGAAATGATGTCTAGCCTATCGCCCGGGCCGCCGGCTTGCATCAGGACATGAATCATCGCGAGTCTCCTTGTGTGCGTTCAACCTGGGATCCATGGCTGGCCTTCCCAGGATACTGGTAATCTACCCAAGATCTCATGGATCGAGTCACTTTGATCGCGCTTCTTGTCGGCGTTCTCGGCCCGGGGTGCAAGCACGTCGACGGCGGCGCGGTGGAGGCCAGCTGGGTTCTGGCCACCTCGGACGGACGGGGCATCTCGGACTGCAGCTGCGCCTGCCCGCCGATCAGCCAGATACGCATGACCATCGTGCCCGCCAAGGGGGGCGCGGACGCATGCAGCGCCAACTCGGGTTGCGTGTTCCCGTGCGGCGAGCAGACCGGTGCCACGCAGTTCGACATTACTCCCGGGCTTTACCAGATCAGTCTGACCCCGGTGGGCCCCGGG
Organism: uncultured delta proteobacterium; assembly: GCA_963849735.1. Classification (GTDB taxonomy): domain Bacteria; phylum Myxococcota_A; class Polyangia; order Fen-1088; family Fen-1088; genus Fen-1118. The sequence continues at coordinate 81,504 of CAWKJE010000060.1, read as the reverse complement.
GGTGCGGACGCGGGAGGAAGCGACGCCGGCAGCTGCCAGGCCCAAACGACCTCGTTTACCAAGCTCTACCAGGTCGTGCAAGGCCAGGTCACGCAGCTCGATGCTTTGCAACTCGTGGTCGGATGTGCGCCCGCATGCGGGGGGGACGACGCCACCAAGGTGTGCTCGAGGTGAGCTCGGGGCAGGCGATCGACCCTCGGTTCCAACGTCTTAAGTCTGCGGCCGCCATCGCGATTGGTGCTAGGTTTGCTCGAGCATGCCCCAACGAACCTACCGGCCGACGCCAGCGTGGATGCGTCCGATTGCCGAGCGCCTGTCCCCGGCCATTCGCAATCTGGTAGTGGTCCAGGCCGTCCTCTTCGGTTTCTACGTCATGGCGGCCGGGCTGCGCGTCCCGATCTCCCGCCATCTGGCCCTGGGGCCTCTGGTTGCGGCGGGCGAGCTATGGCAGCCATTCACGTCACTTCTGATCCACATCGACTGGTGGAGCTTCGTGTTCGACTCGATCGGGCTCTGGTATGTGGGCGCCACCATCGAGCATGCCCTGGGGCGGCAGCGCTTTCTGCTCATGTTCTTCCTCAGTGGGATCGCGGCCAACCTCGCTATTGCCTTCGTCATGGCGGGTTTGCACTGGTCCGGGATCTACGCGGGCTGTGGTGATGCGGTGCTGGCGCTCTTCGTCGCCCTGGGGGTCGTTTTCGGGCCCACGCAAGTCCGCGTGCTGGGGCCGCTGGTCCTGCAAGCCAGGGTTCTGAGCGCGATCCTGGTGGGCATGTCGCTGGTCGGCGCTCTCTTGCAGGGGGCCTGGCCCTCGGTCGCGGGGACCCTGGTAGCGGTGCTGATCGGCTACGTCCTCGGGGGAGGGAGGTGGCGCTTTCTGATGGCCGGCCGGGCGTTCTGGCGCCGCCGTCGGCGCAACATGTTCGAGGTGCTGGAAGGCGGTCGCGCCAAGCGCGGCAAGAAGTACGTCAACTGACCCTCTGGCCCGACCCGCCCCGGGGGGATGGCTTTGGGCGCGGCCCGGTAGGGCTGGGTGGCCACGGTGGCCAGGGTGGTAGCGCGCGGGGGCGGTTTCCGCCATGATTGCTAGAAGGGTGGAGCAATGATGAGCAGCCTTGTCATGCTTTGGCTGGCGGTGTCGCCGTCTGATGCTGGGGCGGGCCAAACGCAGAATCCTGACGCAGGTCCGGCAGGGAGGACTCGGCTCGATCCCGCGGCCATGGTCCAGGGAGGATACGGGCTGCGCCTGTCTGGCAGGGGCTACGCCTATGAAGACCAGAACTTCGAGGCGCGGGTGGCTCCGGATGGGACGGTGAGCTTCAGGGACAAGCACGGTCGCGCCAGTTTCACGCCTATCGCCTGGGTGGCCAAGGTAGAGCAGCCGCCGCCCTCCGGTAACGCCGGCAACGCATACTCGCAGCGCGCGCCTTGGCTGCCCGGACCCGAGACCACCCAAGGGCCGACCCGGAGCATGGCGCCAGAGGAAGTCTGCCCACCGGGCTCGCCTTGCTGGATGCCGCCCGGGATGAATGTCACACTCGCGAGCACCAGCTTAGATCTCACCGACGAGATCATGCGCACTCTCGGCAAAGATCCCTACGCGCGCGAGAAGGCGCGTTTCCTCTCGGCCACCTTCGAGTTTCGCATGAAGCTCGCGGTCGCGTCCCGCCAAGACAGGATGGATGATGCGCTCGACTTCATGCCGCAGCGCCTCGAGGCCTTGTGGGCCGACACGCGCTACAGCCCGCGTGAGCGCCGGCGCATTCTCTACCAGTTGTGGTACGAAACCGACGCCACACCCGAAGGTGTGCGGGCCGCGGGCATGATCGACCTCTTCGTCAAGAACCGCCTGCCCTGTGGCAGCGCCGACGGCTACACCCGCGCCGAGCTCGACGAATTTCGCCGCATTCACCCCGACCGACCTTTCACGGCGGCCGACGGCTGTGGCCCGGCCGGGTGCACGAGATAGAGGCGTGAGGTTTGCCCCCCGGCTGGCTAGCCGCCTTCGAGGTAGGTATAGCCGGACAGGCCCTCCTCGTACATGCGCAAGAGCGACCGCGTCTCTTCCAGGCTCATGCGGCTCGAACGGACCGCCTGCTCGGCGAAGCGCCGCACTCGCGCCACCAGATCTTCGCGGGCGTAGCTCACGTACTTGAGCACGTCGGTCACGGTATCGCCAGTCACCACGTGCTCGATCTGATAGCCGCCGCCCGGTGCCAGCGACACGTGCACCGTGTTGGTGTTCCCGAACAGGTTGTGCAAATCGCCCAGGATCTCCTGGTAGGCACCCGCCAGAAAGACGCCGAGGTAGTACTCGTAGCCGGGCACCAGGGGATGCAGCTCGAGCACGTTCTTGACATCGCGCCTATCGATGAAGTGATCGATCTTGCCGTCGGAGTCGCAGGTGATGTCGGCCAGCACGGCTCGCCGGGTCGGCTCCTCGGTCAGGCGGTGGATGGGCATGATGGGGAAGAGCTGGTCGATGGCCCAGATGTCGGGCAATGACTGGAACATGGAGAAATTGCAGAAGTAGGTGTCCGAGAGCGTGCGCTCTAGCCCCTCGAACTCTTCGGGTACCTCGCGCATTTCCCGGATGAGCTTGAGGATCTTCTGGCAAATAGCCCAGAAGATGTCCTCGGCCACCACTCGCTCCGTGAGCGATATGCTGCCGAGGGCATAGAGCGACAGGACCTCTTCGCGATACTCGAGGGCGTCGTGGTAGGCTTCGCGTACGTTCTTGGTCGAGGTGTCGCGCCAGGTGTCGAAGAGATTGCGCACTACCCGAGAGGCGTCATCGGCGAGCTTCTCCGGGGCCTTGCCGACATCGAACTCGCCTACCCCGAGGACATCGACCACTAGCATGGAATGATGCGCTACCACGGCGCGCCCCGATTCAGTGACAATGGTCGGGTGAGGGACCCCGGCCGCGTCACAGACTTCCTGCAGACCGAATACGAGATCGTTGGCGTACTCTTGCAGGGTGTAGTTCATCGAGGAGGCGAAATTGGTCTGCGACCCGTCGTAGTCCACGCCCAGGCCGCCGCCCGCATCGAAGTACTTGAGCGGAGCACCCAGCTTGGCGATTTCAACGAAGTAACGCCCCGCCTCGCGCATTGCATTCTTCACGGCGCGGATGGCCGAGATCTGGCTGCCCAGGTGGAAATGGATCAGCTCGAAGCAGGACAGCATGTCTGCCTCCCGCAGGTAGCGTACCGCCTCGACTACCTCGCGGGTGGAAAGGCCGAATTTGGACCGGTCGCCGCCCGATCCTTCCCAGCGCCCCGAGCCTTTCGAGGCCAGCTTGATGCGCATACCGATGCGGGGACGGACGCCGATTTTGTTGGCGGTGTTGGCGATGAGGTCCAGCTCGGAGAATTTCTCGACCACGATGAGTACCTTGCGCCCGAGCTTCGAGCACATGAGCGCGGTTTCGATGTACTCCTCGTCCTTGTAGCCGTTGCAGATGATTAGGGCTTCTTCGTCGTCGAGTATCCCCATCACCGCCAGGAGCTCGGGCTTGGAACCGGCTTCGAGCCCGTAGTGGTAGGGACGCCCGAGTTGGGTGATCTCCTCGACCACGTAGCGGTGCTGGTTCACTTTGATGGGATAGACGCCGCGGTAGTCGCCCTTGTAGCCGTATTCGGTCATGGCGCGCCGGAAGGCCTCGTGTAAATCCACCACACGACTGCGCAAGATATCGGAGAAGCGGATGAGGAGCGGCAGCCCGATACCCCGGCGGACGACCTCGTCGACCAGCTCTTTGAGGTCGATGGCGCCCGCCTCCACCCCTTGTGGGTGGCTGATGACGTGGCCGAGGTCATTGATGGAGAAGTAGCCGTTCGACCACGAGTTGATGCCATAGGTTTCGGTGGAATCCGCGATGGTCCACTTTCGTGGCAGTCCGTTGCTGGTGCTCATGGAGTTACGTTGAAGAAAATCGTGGCCAGATTCCACAAAAAACACCTTAACCCGCGCTCAAGCTGGCGGGAGCTGGTCGTGGTAGCCTGGGAAGGTGTCCAGCACGCTTGGCCAGCTCTTCAGGATATCCACGTGGGGAGAATCCCACGGCCCCGGTGTCGGTGTCGTAATCGATGGCTGTCCTCCCCGTGTTGCCATCGCCCTTGCCGACATCCAGGGCGAGCTCGACCGCCGGCGACCCGGACAGAGTCGCATTACCAGTCATCGCACCGAGGCCGACCAGGTGGAGATCCTGTCCGGCGTACAAGACGGGCTGACCCTCGGCACCCCGATTGCGCTCCTGGTGAGGAACGCCGATGCCCGCGCTGGCGACTACGCCGAGATGCGCAGCAAGTTTCGCCCCTCCCATGCCGACTACACCTACCAGGCGAAATACGGCATCCGCGCCGTGGAGGGCGGTGGTCGAGCCAGTGCGCGCGAGACGGTTGGCCGGGTGGCGGCGGGGGCGGTCGCCCAGAAGATGCTGGCCGAGCTGGCCGGGATCGAAATCGTTGCCTACGTGCAACGCGTGGGCGATGTGGTGGCCGAGATTGGCCGCGATGTCACCCGCGCCCAGGTGGAGGCAACCATGGTTCGCTGCCCCGATCCGTCGGCCGCCCAGGCCATGATCGATCTGATCGATGCTGTGCGCAAGGCGGGGGACTCGGTGGGCGGGGTTATCGAAGCCGTGGCGCGCAAGGTCCCCGCGGGGCTGGGCGAGCCAGTCTTCGACCGGCTCGAGGCCGATCTGGGCAAAGCGCTGCTCTCGCTGCCCGCCTGCAAGGGTTTCGAAAGTGGGAGCGGGTTCGCCGGAACGCGTATGCGCGGCTCACAGCACAACGACGCTTTCTTCTCCGAGGGTGGGCGAGTTCGCACCCGCACCAACTGGTCGGGCGGCATCCAGGGGGGATCAGCAACGGCGAAGATGTGGTGGTCAGGGCGGCCTTCAAGCCGACCGCCACAGTGCTCCTGTCGCAGGAAACCGTGGACGTGGAGGGCAATGCCACGACTTTGCAGGCGCGCGGCCGCCACGACCCGTGCGTGTTGCCGCGGGCGGTGCCGGTCGTCGAAGCCATGATGGCGTTGGTGTTGGCCGACCACTGGTTGCGCCAGCGGGGGCAGTGCGGCATGCGATGAAGCGGAGAGCAGCGGGCGGAAAAACTGCAGAGGCGCGGGCGAGCCAGAGACTGCGCCGCCTGGATTGGTCTGCCCGAGTGGGCTCCGCCGAGCGTACTCCCGCTCCCGCTCCTGCTCCTGCTCCTGCTCCTGCTCCCGCTGGCGGCGGGAAGGATGAGGTCGTCGTGGTTCGCAGTTTGCTGGCCGGTCCGGCCGCCCACTTGCTCTTGCGGCTCTCGGGCCGACTCGACGGGGACACCGTCCCGGGCGTGTTCGAGCGGGTGCGCGACGAGATCGATAGCGGGCAAGCGAAGCGGGTTCTGGTCGACCTGCGCGAGTGCTCGATTGCGCTCACCATCTCGGACATGAACGATATGGTCAAGATGTGCGCGGCCAGCTTTGCCGGACGGGTACAGAGGGTGGCTCTGGTGCTCCAAGCGCGCGACATCATGACCGACAAGTTTTTCGAGCCGGCGCTCACCTGGCGTGGCGTGCCCACGTTCACCGGTGATGACTACGACGAAGCCGTGGAGTGGCTGTCGGGGAAATCTCGGCCGGGCCCCTAAAGGTCGAGGCTGCTAGCCAGACCGGCCAGGCCACCGGCCTCAGCTACCGGCCACCGGCTACCGGCACCGGCTACGAGCTACCGGCTACCGGCACCGGCTACGAGCGATGGGCTGTGTGGCATAGGGGAAGCGGCCTTGGCGTATGTCCTGAACGTAACGCATATGTAAACGCCAGGTTAACCGATGCTGCTCGCGCCATGGGCGGGATTGTGGGCGGGATTATTGAAGAATAACGGAACCTCTTATCCGTAGTGGACAATGCGGGGGCTTTCTTTGTACCGTGCGCGGAAATTCCTCGCATCGTTAGCCGAAGGCGTTCGAGCATGAGCAGGCCCGGGTTCACGCACAGGCGTGCCGGGTGAAGGGAACGAAGCCATGAGCAATCTTTCTCTCGGGGCAGCCGGCCCGTCGGAAAACCGCACCGCGCTTGCGCCGGGCAGCCAGCGAGTGCTCGTGGCCTTTGTCTGTGAAAATGCTGGCCGCCCCGGCCGGATACCGTCATCGGGCCGGCGTCCGCGACCGGAAGTCCCCGCTTTCGCCTGGCCGCTCACGGTCAGGGAAGTCGTGGTGCCATGTGCGGGCCGGCTGCAGCCCGAGCACCTCCTCAAGGCCTTCGAGGATGGCGCCGACGCCATCGGCGTGGTGTGTTGTCGGGAAGGCAACTGCCACCACCTCGAAGGCAACCGTCGCTGTGCGCGCCGGCTGGCGTACGTAGACGGCTTGCTCAAGCAAATCGGCCTGGGGGAGGGGCGCTTGCAGCTCTTGCCCTTGCCCGGATCAGCGCAAGAGGACATGGCGCTGGCGCTTGCCGGTCCAACCTCACGAGCGGGTAGGTCTCCGGCCGGCTCCGAGGTGGCGGCGGTGCGTGATGCCTTCCTGGCCCATGTTGCCACTCTTGCGCCCAACCCCATGCGTGCGGGCGCCTTGCTCGACGGCTCACCATAAGAAGCGGAAGAAGTCACGATGGCGACTAATAAGCTCACCTTGAAACTGGGCAGCGGCAAGCTGGCGCTGACCGCAGCCTGCCTACCTCCCCATGACGCTGACCCGGCCGCGGTGAAGAAGCTGGCTGCTCTTTTCCCTGCGTCGCTCGATGGCGTGGTAGTGGCTGACAATCCCACCGGGCAACGAGGCTCGGCCCTGGCCTGCGCGGCGTTGTTGGCCAGTGAGCAGATCGAGCCCATGCTGTCGCTCATCACCCGTGATCGCAACCGTATCGCCCTCGAAGCCGACGTGCTGGGCGCTGCGGCCCTGGGCATCAAGAGCTTTCTCTGCCTCAACGGTGCCCACCAGACCTTGGGGGCATCGGCCCAGGCCGCGGCGGCTTTCGACCTGGACGCCGTTCAGCTGTGCGCGGCGCTCGCCAGGATGACCGAGCGGGGTTGCGACTTCGACGGCAACCCGCTGGCCTCGACGCCGCAATTCGGTATTGCGGCGGCGGCTCATCCCTTCATGCGGCCAACCGAGCTGTCCGTCTTGCAGGCCAGGAAAAAGATCGCCGCCGGGGCACGGATTCTCATAACCGACGCTGTCTTCGACATGACCGCCTTTACCGCTTGGATGGAGGCCATGCGCGTCTCCGGCCTGGATAACAAGGCCGCCATCATAGCCAGCGTGTTGCCGCTCGCCAGTGCGGCCCAGGCGGAAGCCCTGCGCGCGCGGGGGACGGTGCCGCTCCCGGGGGACGAGGTCCTGGCGCGGCTCAGGAACGGGGATGCCCTGCGGGCGGGCATCGGCATAGTGGCCGAGATTGCGGCCCAGCTCAAGACTGTACCCGGAGTGCGGGGCATCCATATCCTCAGCATGGGCTGCGAGACGGCGCTGCCGACGATCATCGAGGAGGCGCGCCTGGCGTAAGCCGGGCGCACATGCGATGCCCGAGAAGTTCCACATCAAGCCGGCGGCGACGCCGGGGCGCTTTCGCCGCGTGGGGAAGTTCGGCAGCGTCGATTGGCGTGAGGACTGCTCGCGCTGTACCAACTGCGTGAAGCCTCGATGCGTCTACGATACTTACCGGAAGGAAGCCGCCTACAACCGTGACCCGTCCACCTCGGTGGTGCCGCTCTACGAGTGCCGCGGGTGCCTTTCCTGCGTGCAGGGCTGCACCAAGGGGCTCCTCGCCATTGCCCTCAATCCCGAGTACCTAGACCTGGGCGACGAGTACTGGCGCCCGGAGATTTTGGCCACCACATGGAACCAAGCCGACAGCGGCCGTATACCCGTGTCGGGTGCCGGCTACCGCGGTCGCTTCCACGGACCGGGTTTCGATGGCATCTGGACCGACATGTCCGAGATCGTCCGCCCCACGCGCGATGGGATTCACGGCCGCGAATACATCAGCACCGCGGTTGACGTGGGCGGCAAGCCGATGCGTCTGTCATTTACCCCGGACGGCAAGCTGGCGGGGCCACCTGCGGCGCTCATCGACCTGCCGCTGCCGCTGATTCTCGACGTGCCGCCCTGGGACATGGGGATGATTCCCCTGACCCGGGCGCGCCTGGGCGCGGCCAAGGCGCTCAGGACCTTGGCGGTGGTGCCCGCCCGGGAGGTGGGCTTGGCCAGCGCGGACGAGCTAGCCGTCCTGGCCCCGCTCATTGGTAACGACGACTGGGGGGCGGCAGAGGCGCTCCTTTCCCGGGTGCGTATGGCGGAATTTACCGACGGTCCGCAGGTGCTGGGGCGGGTGCGGGCGGCCCAGGCCGCTAACCCCGGTCTGGTGTGCACGCTGCGCCTGCCGCTGCAGAGCCAGGCCGCCGAAGGCATCCTGGCGGGCCATGGGGCCGGCGTGCGGGTCTTCCACTTGGTCGCTGACCTCCATGGCCGCGCGCTCGAGACCGGTAGCCCACGCCACCTCAAGGATGTGCTGCGCGAGATCCATACTCGCTTGGTCAAGGAAGGCATGCGCGACGAGGTTACCCTCATCGTGTCGGGCGGCATCGCTTTGGCCGAGCACATGGCCAAGGCCATCATCTGCGGCGCGGATTTGATCGCGGTGGATACCGCCCTCTTGGTGGCACTGGGCTGTCGCGTCTGTCGCGGCGCCAGCGCGAGCACGCATGCGGAGGGCTGTGCCGCGGAAGCGAGCGAGCCGGACCCTACCTATGCTGCCCAGCGCATGGTCAACCTCATGGCGGCCTGGCACGCGCAACTGATCGAAGTACTGGGTGCCATGGGTATTCGCGAGGTGCGCCGCCTGCGCGGCGAGGTGGGACGGGCCATCTTCATGGAAGACATTGAACGGGAGGCTTTCGGTGACCTTGCCTGCAAATGATGCGCGCGCCAGGGCGCCTGAGCTCGTGGTCTCCGCGGGGGGGAGCCGCAAGTGTCGGTCGAACGCACGGTGCGTCCGGCCCCCGACCGCTATCGCAACGCCCTGGGCAAGTACAAGCTCAACCGCTCGGCCGACTGCGTGGGCTGCGGCGCCTGCGCCAAGCTGTGCCCGGCCGGGGTACACGTCAAGCCCGACGGCTATGCCTTCGCCCTGCGGCCGCGCGATCACCTGTGTGTCGGCCCGGATTGCGCCACCAGCGACCACTACTGCGTGGCCAGATGCCCAAAGCAGGCTCTGTCGCTCGCGCGCAATCCCACCGTGGATGCCATGGGCGATCCGCGCTGGACGGCGGACCTGATCCTCTCCACCTGGTACATGGCGGAAACCGGTCATGCGCCGTCGGGCGGGCTGGAGCACCGGGTCGGAGAGTCGGGGGGTGGCTTCGATCGCATCCACTTCGATTTTCCCGCCCGGCCGGCGGGCTCGATCCCGCCCGCCCAGGTCGACACCGGGCTCGACCTCAATCGCCGCAACGATGGGCGTCCGCAAGTGCACATCGATCTTCCCATATATGGCGGCGGCATGTCGTTCGGATCGGTGAGCATCCACACCATCGTGGCCAAGGCGCGCGCCGCCACGGCGTGGAACACCTTCACTTGCACGGGCGAGGGTGGCTTTCACGATCGCCTCAAGCCCTACGACAACCATGTCATCACTCAGGTGGCCACCGGCCTTTTCGGCGTGCGCGAGGACACCATCCAGCGGGTGCCCATCGTCGAGTTCAAGTATGCCCAGGGGGCCAAACCCGGCTTGGGCGGGCACCTGCTGGGCGACAAGAACACCGCGGCGGTGGCCCGCATGCGCGAAGCGGTCGAGGGCAACGCGTTGTTCTCGCCTTTCCCCTTCCACAGCGTGTACTCGGTCGAAGACCACAAGAAGCACCTCGACTGGATAAAGGAGGTCAATCCGCGCGCCCTGGTCTCGGTGAAGGTGTCCACCCCAACCGATGTGGATATGGTCGCGGTTGGCAGCTACTATGCCGGCGCGCACATCATTCACCTCGATGGCAGCTATGGCGGCACGGGTGCGGCACCTGACATCGCCAAGAAGAACATTGCCATGCCCATCGAGTATGCCATCGCCAAGGTACACAAGTTCCTAGTCGCGGAAGGCATTCGCGACGCCGTCACCTTGATGGTGAGCGGCGGGGTGCGCACCGCCTGGGACGTGATGAAGGCCATTGCCCTGGGCGCCGACGGCGTGGTCATCGGTACGGCGGAGATGGTGGCCCTGGGCTGCGTGCGCTGCGCCTGCTGCGAGAGCGGCCGGGGCTGTCCGCGCGGCATTGCCAGCACCGATCCGGAGCTGATGATGCTGATGAGCCTGGACTGGGCTAGTCAGCGGCTCGTCAACCTGCTCAACGCCTGGCACGAGCAGATGGTGGAGATCCTGAGCAGGCTCGGCCTGGCCAGCACCCGCGCGTTGCGCGGCCGGAGCGACCTCCTCTACTACGCCAAGGAGGCGTGCTAATGCCCATCCCGGAAGCTATATTGGCGTCGCGCTCCAGTGTCTATGGCAAGGGCGAGCCGGACGACCTAGAGGGGCGGGCCGCGGAGGGCGGGTGCGGCGTCACCGGGTTCGCGTGCAACATTCCGGTGCGTGGCCGGTTCATCCACGAACCGTCTATACAGATGCAGAACCGGGGCAACGGCAAGGGCGGCGGCATCGCGGCGGCGGGGCTCGTGCCTGAGCAGATTGGCGTCTCCCGTGAGGTGCTCGACTCGCACTACCTGCTGCAAATCGCTCTGCTCGATCCCGGCGCGGCCGCCGAGGTGGAGCAAAAGTTCGTGCTGCCCCACTTCGATGTCGCGTTGTCGACCCGGCAGCCCCACCTCGAGGATTTTCGGGACATTGCCGGCCTCGAGGTCAGGCCGCCCGATATCCAGCGCTACGTGGCGCGGGTGAAGCCCGCGGTGCTCGAGGCCTTTGCCGCCGAGAACGGCCTCTCTGCCCTGGCGCCGCGCGACCTGGAGGACGAGTTCGTGTGGCGCAACTCTTACCGCCTCAATGACGCCTACTACGCCTCCCTGGGGGAAAAGCGCGCCTTCGTGCTCTCGCACGGGCGTGACCAGCTCGTGTTCAAGCTGGTCGGCTACGCCGAGCAGAACGTCGAATACTACCAGCTGCAAGACTTCAAGGCCCACGTCTGGATCGCTCACCAGCGCTATCCCACCAAGGGTCGGGTCTGGCACCCAGGCGGCGCCCACCCCTTCGTGGGCCTCAACGAGGCGCTGGTGCACAACGGCGATTTCGCCAATTACCACTCGGTGTGCGAGTATCTGCGCCAGCGCAACATCAGACAGCAGTTCCTGACCGACACCGAGGTGTCGGCCCAGCTCTTCGATCTGTGGGATCGGGTGTACAAGTATCCGCTCGAGTACATCATCGAGGCCTTGGCGCCCACCACCGAGCTCGACTTCGACCAGCTTCCCGCGGACAAGCAGCAGATCTATCGCGAAATACAGGCCACCCACATTCACGCCTCGCCCGACGGCCCGTGGTTTTTCATCATCGCGCGCAACCATCCCGACTTGAAACGGCTGCAGCTCCTCGGCATAACCGACACCGCCATGTTACGCCCGCAGGTCTTTGCCCTGTCGGACAACGGCGACGTGCAGATCGGGCTTGTCTGCTCGGAGAAGCAGGCCATCGACGCCACTCTGCGCGGCCTGGCGCGCGAAGACGCCCGCTTTTCGCCCGTGGCCGATCGCTACTGGAACGCCCGTGGCGGGTCGAGCAGCGACGGCGGCGCCTTCATCTTCACCATCGCGGAAGAGGGCGGGCAGAAGCGACTCCACTGCGCGGACAAGTTCGGCCGGCGGGTCGAGCTCGCGGTGGGCAAGGTGCGCTGCGATCAAGCCCGGACCACTCCCTTGGTGGAGATCGTGTCGGCCGGCATCCGCAAGGCGGTGGCTGAATCGCTCCAGCAAGGCCGGGCGCCTGACCTCTATGCTCACGTGGTACAGGGTCTGCCGCGGTGGCCGGCCAGCGGCCTGGGTGACTTTTGCGACCAGGTGGCGCGAGCCGTGGACAACGGCCGGGCCAAGGCGACCGCCATCGAGGCGCTAACCCTGCTCTACGATCGGCGCTACGACCTGGGTGACAAGCGGCGCGCCACCGTGCTACCCGTGCTGGAGGCAGCCCTGACGCGCATTCTCGATGCCACCCCCTTGCTGGGCGGGGGCCAGGGCGGTCCCGGGCTTTACCGTCGCCTGCACTGGGATAACCGGGGCGCGATCGCCGGCCCCCAGCCCGGGGAAGAGGTCCTGGTGATCGACGCCGAGAAGTTTCCACCCGAGGGCGATCACTGCGATGCCGTCTACCTGCGCCAGGCCTATCAAGCGGGCTGGCGGCGCTTTATCGTCTACCGCTTGCGCGGCCAGCGCTTCACGGGCGTGGGCTTGGGTCCCGGTACCGAAGGCGTGCGCATCGACACCTACGGCTCGAGCGGGGACTATCTGGCGAGCGGCATGGACGGCGAGGAGATCTACGTGCACGGCAACGCCCAAGATCAGGTGGGACAGATCGCCAAGCGCGGCAAGCTGGTCATTTACGGTGATGTGGGCCAGACCTTCATGTATGGCGCCAAGGGCGCCGAGGTCTTTGTGCTCGGCAACGGCGCGGGTCGGCCGCTCATCAACGCTGTCGGTCGACCGCGGGTGGTCATCAACGGCACCTGCCTCGACTTTCTGGCCGAGTCGTTCATGGCCGGCGATCCGCTCAAGGGCGGGGGCTTCGTGATCCTGAACGGCATGGAGTTCGACGGTCACGCCAGACTCGTTCCCCTGGCCACCCCTTATCCGGGTAGCAACCTGTTCTCGCTGGCCTCGGGCGGTGCTCTCTACGTGCGCGACCCGGACAAGAAGGTGGTCGAGCAGCAGCTCAACGGTGGCGGATTTGCGCCCTTTACTCCGGCTGACTGGCGCTTGATCCACTCGTACCTGGAAGAAAACGAGCGCCTCTTCGGCATCAAGGTGCAGGACCTGCTCACCGTCAACGGCAAGGAGTGCGAGCCCGAGCGCGTCTATCGCAAGGTCAGCGCCCAGGCGCTGGCCGTCCTCGCGGCGGCAACGGAGAAGAAGCAATGACGGTGACCCTGTCCGGGCCGGAGATAGCAGGTGACTTTGCCGCCGCGGTAGAGCAGGAGAGCCACGCCAACCTGATGGCGTGCCTGCAATGCAAGAAGTGCACCTCGGGCTGTCCGGTGGCGGCGCTGGCCGACCTCAAGCCGCACGAGATGGTGCGCAAGGTGCAGTTCGGTCAGCGCGACGTGCTCTCGAGCAAGATGCTCTGGCAATGTACCTCGTGCCTGACCTGCGCCACCCGCTGCCCGCAGAAGGTTAGCGTGGCGGCCCTCAACGACGGCCTTCGGCGTATGAGCGTGGCGGCGCAAACTCCGAGCAAGAGCGCCGCCCCTACCTTCAACCGCATTTTCATGAAGGCGGTGCGCAAGCGGGGCCGCATGCATGAGGCCGTACTGATGGCCGCGTTCAAGCTGCGCACCCTGCGCCTGTTCGACGACATGGGCAAGCTGCCCATGATGCTCGGCAAGGGCAAGCTGCCCCTGTGGTCAGCCGCCGCCCCCGGGCGGCGCGAGCGGGAGAGGCTGTTCGCACGGGCCGCGCAGATGAAGGAGACCAAGCCGTGAGCTACGCATTCTTTCCTGGCTGCTCCATGGCGGGGACGGCGCATGACTACCAGAAGTCTGCCCTGGCGGTGAGCAAAGCGCTCGGGCTGGAGCTGCCGGAGATTCCGGGTTGGATCTGTTGTGGCTCTACCTCCGCGCACCAGACCGACCAGCTCCTGGCGCTTGCGTTGCCGGCCAAGAGCCTGAGCGCGGCGGCGGGCCAAACCGTTGCCGTGGGCTGTGCCGCTTGCTACCACCGCTTGAAGGCGGCGAACTGGGAAATCGCTCAGAGCGCTGAAGTGCGCCAGACGGTGGCCGCCGTGGTCGGCCGGGACTATGACGGACAGACCGAGGTCCTCCACCTGCTCGAGATCATGGCGCGCGACATCGGCCTGCACAAGATCGCCGCGGCGGTGAAGAAGCCGCTCACGGGGCTCAAGCTGGTCACCTACTACGGCTGCCTGCTGGCGCGGCCGTCCGATGTGAATAGGTTCGATGATCCCGAGAACCCCACCCTGATGGACCAGGTCCTGGCCACCGCCGGCGCCAGCGTTCTCGCATGGCCGCACAAGACCGAGTGCTGCGGGGCCGGCTACTCCATAACCGACGTGGCCATCGTCCAGCGGCTGACCCGGGAGATCTTGGCCATGGCCAAGGCCGCTGGCGCGGACTGCATTGCCACGGCCTGTCCGCTTTGTCAGATGAATCTCGACCTGCGCCAAGCCGACACGGAGCGAGCGTCGGGCGAGCGCTTCGGTCTACCGGTGTTCTACTTCACCCAGTTGCTCGGCCTGGCTTTCGGACTCTCGCGCAAGGAGCTGGGTCTGAAGAGCTTGGTGGTGAGCCCGCACAAGCTCTTAGCCGACCACGGCATCGCCATATAGGGCAAAGCCATGACTTCAGCACAACCCAGCAATGGCCGAGGCAACGGTGCTCCTCGCGATACCGCCCAGTCAGCCGAGCCCGTGGGCGCGGTCATGGTCTGCGGCGCAGGCATAACCGGAATCCAGGCCGCTCTCGATCTGGCCGAATCCGGCTTCAAGGTGTATCTGGTCGAGGCCTCGCCGGCTATCGGGGGCCGCATGGCCCAACTCGACAAGACCTTCCCCACCGGCGACTGCGCCATGTGCATCCTGTCGCCCAAGCTGGTCGAGTGCGCGCGCAACAAGAACATCGAGATCATCACCCTGGCCGACATCGAAGGCATCGAGGGCGAAGCGGGCAACTTCACCGTGACGGTGCGCCGCCGTCCACGCTACGTCGACAGCAACAAGTGCAACGCCTGCGGCGAGTGCGCCCTTGTCTGCCCGGTGTCGTTGCCGAGCGAGTTCGACCGCAAGCTGGGTACCCGCAAGGCCGTGTTTCGCCCTTACGCCCAGGCCATCCCCGACGTCTATGGCATCTCCAAGGCCGAAGGGGTGGCACCGTGCAAGGCCGCCTGTCCCGCCGGCGTGAACGCCCAGGGTTACGTGGCGCTCATCGCCGCGGGGAAATTCGTCGAAGCCTACGAGCTGGTGAAGGAGCGCTGTCCTCTGCCCGCAGTGTGCGGGCGCATTTGCCAGCATCCGTGCGAAGGGGAGTGCAACCGCAAGGACATCGACGACCCGGTCGCGGTGCGTGACCTGAAACGCTTTGCCGCCGATTATGTCCATGGCCAGCGCGACCAACGCCCCCGCCCCAGCTCCCCGCCCGTCGAACGGCGCGCGGAGCGAGTGGCGATAATCGGCGGCGGCCCCGCTGGTCTGACGGCGGCGCAGGATTTGAGTCAGCAAGGCTATGGCGTCACCCTATTCGAGGCGCGTCCCTTCTTGGGTGGAATGCTGCGCCTGGGGGTGCCCGCCTACCGCCTGCCCCGCGACGTGCTGGACTACGAGATCGCTCAGATCGTGAACGATCTGGTCGAGGTGCGCCTGGGCCACAAGCTGGGCCGGGACTTTACTCTCGACAGCCTCAAGGAGGATGGCTACGCCGCCACCTTCGTGGCCACGGGCGCGCACAAGAGCCAGAGAATGGGGCTCCCGGGTGAGGATGCGGTGGGCGTGCGGTACGGTGTCGAATTCCTTGGCTCGGCTAACCTGGGGGAGCAGGTCGCTCTGGGCAAGCGGGTCGTCGTGGTGGGCGGCGGCAACGTGGCCATGGATGCCGCGCGCATGGCTTTGCGCCTGGGCGCCGACCAGGTCACCATCGCCTACCGGCGCAGCCGGGTGGAAATGCCGGCGTTGCCGGACGAGATTGAGCAGGCGGAAGAGGAGGGCGCCAAGCTGGAGCTTCTCACCAATCCGGTGGCGGTCGTCGCCAGCGATGGTCGGGTGACCGGGCTGGCCTGCCAGCGCATGAAGCTGGGCGAGCCCGATGCTTCGGGCCGGCGCCGTCCGCTGCCTTGCGCGGGCTCTGACTTCGTCATCCCGGCCGATGATGTCATCATCGCCATCGGGCAGACCGCTGATCTCGTCGGCCTGCCCCTCACGGGCGGCAAAGTTGCCACCACCGCGGCGCTCGCGACCACGATCTCTGGCGTGTTCGCCGGGGGCGACGTCGTTCTCGGTCCGGCTTCGCTGGTGGAGGCCATGGCTCACGGCCACCACGCCGCCCTGGCCATTATGGCCTTCCTGCGTGGCCAGTCCTTGCCCGTGCTGCCCGACAAAGGCCGTGGGCCGGATCCTTTGGATCAACCCGGAGCCATGGCTCGGGCCGGAGCCCCAGCCCGGGCCAGGGCGACCGCGCCCAACCCCGATCCCGCCGCCGCAGTCGCCGCGCGGCAGCCGCTGGCGAGGGCCTCCGTGCGTGACCGCCTGCTCGGCCTGCGTGAAGTCGAAACCGGCTATACCGCCGAGCAAGCCGTGGCCGAGGCGAGGCGTTGCCTGGCCTGCGGGCTGTGTAGCGAGTGCGGCCTCTGCGTGAAGGCCTGTGGCCCGGGCGCCATCGTGCACGACATGCCGGCCAGGACGGAAACCCTGGCGGTGGGCTCGCTCATCCTCACCCCGGGGTACGAAGAGTTCCAGGCCGCGTTGCGGGGAGAGTTCGGCCATGGCCGCTACCCCAACGTGCTCTCCAGCGTGCAATTCGAGCGTATGCTGTCGGCGTCGGGCCCGACCGAAGGTCACCTGCGGCGTCCCGCCGACGGCAAGCCGGTCAAGCGGATCGCTTTCATCCAGTGTGTCGGCTCGCGTGACAGTGCCCGGGGCAACAGCTACTGCTCGTCCATCTGCTGCATGTCCGCCACCAAGGAGGCGATGGTGGCGCTCGAGCATGTGCCCGGGCTCGATATCGCCATCTTCTGCATGGATGTGCGCGCCTTCGGCAAGGACTTCGACTCCTATGTCAACCGCGCCCGCGACGAGCAGGGAGTGAAGTTCATTCGCGCCATGCCCTCTCGGGTAGTGGAGATGCCCGGCACCCGGAACGCGCGCGTGCGCTACTTCGACGAAGGGGGCGGCGAGCATCAGGAGGAGTTCGACCTGGTGGTGCTTTCGGTGGGCTTGCGGCCGAGCGCTTCGATCAAGGAGACCGCGACCAAGCTGGGCGTGAGCTTGAACGAGCTCGGCTTCTGCCGGACCGACCGCCTTGCCCCCTTGGCCGCCTCGCGGCCGGGCATCTACGTGGCCGGCGTTTTTCAGGAGCCCAAGGACATTCCGGAGTCGGTGGCGCAGGCCTCGGGCGCCGCCGCTTGCGCCATGGCCAAGCTCGCCCCGGCCCGTGGCACCCTGATCAAACGCCACGAGTACCCCTGGGAGCGCGACGTGACCGACGAGCCGCCGCGCATCGGTGTCTTCATCTGTCATTGCGGCCACAACATAGCCTCGGTGGTAGACGTGAGGCAGGTCGCCGAGTCCGCTGCCAACCTGCCCGGCATTGCCCACACGGAAACCAACCTCTACGCCTGCTCGGACACCAGCCAAGCGCACATCAAGACCGTGATCCGGGAGAAGCGCCTGAATCGCTTGGTGGTCGCGTCGTGCTCGCCGCGCACGCACGAGGTGCTCTTCCAGGAGACCCTGCGCGAGTCTGGCCTCAACCAATACCTGTTCGCGATGACCAATATCCGCGACCAGTGTTCGTGGGTGCACAAGCACGACCCGGTCGCGGCCACGCGCAAAGCCACCGATCTCATGCGCATGGCCGTGGCGCGCGCTCACCACCTCGCCGCGCTGCCCACGGGCAAGCTGCCAGTCACCTCGGCGGCACTGGTGCTGGGCGGGGGGCTAGCCGGCATGACCAGCGCGCTGGCCCTGGGCGACCAGGGTTTTGTGGTCCACCTGTGCGAGAAGGAGGCCGAGCTGGGTGGACAGCTGCGTTTCATCCGCCGCACCTTGGAGGGAGCTGACGTCGCGGCCTATCTGGCCGAGCTGATCGGCAAGGTGAAGGCCCACCCAAAGATCTCGCTACACCTCGACACCAGACCGGTGCACGTCGCCGGCCACGTGGGCAATTTCATCAGCCGTATGACCGAGGCCGGACAAGAGCTCACGCTGGCGCATGGAGTTATAATCGTGGCGGTGGGCGGGGCCGAGCGCCCGACCGACCTCTACCTGAACGGGGCGCATCCCGGGGTGATGACCCAACGTCAGCTCGAAGAGCGGTTGGCATCCGGTGCTCCGCTGCCCAGCCGGGCCCTGGCCAAATCGCCGGTCGCGGGGGCTTCGGGGGGCGGGGCATCCACCGTGGTGATGATCCAGTGCGTGGACAGTCGCAACGATGCTCACCCCTATTGCAGCCGCGTCTGTTGCTCCGCCGCGCTCAAGAACGCGCTCGAGCTCAAGCGGCAGCAGCCCAAGGCCAAGGTCGTGGTCCTTTACAAGGACATGCGCAGCTACGGCTTCCGCGAGCTGGCCTACGAGCAAGCTCGCAAGGCAGGCGTGCTCTTCCTCCGCTACGACGACCAGCACCCTCCCGTGGTCAGCGACCAAGGCGGGCTCCTGGTCAGGGTGGACGACGCCAGCAACGGCAGTTCGGTCGAGATCAGGCCAGATTGCGTGGTGCTCTCCACCGGGATTGCGCCCGCGCCCGACAATCCCGCCCTGGCCGGCCTTTTGCGTACGGCGCTCACTGGCGACGGCTTCTTTCTGGAGGCCCACCCCAAGCTGCGTCCGGTGGACCTGGCCAACGAGGGCGAATTCATCGTCGGTTTGGCCCACTCGCCTCGCTTCATCGACGAAACCATCGCCCAGGCCAACGCGGCGGCCGGCCGGGCTGCCACCGTGCTCTCGCGGTCCCACTTGGAGATCGCCGGTCAGATCGCCAAGGTCGACCCCACGAGCTGCGTGGCCTGCGCCACCTGTGTCAAGGTCTGCCCCTACGGGGCGCCCCAGATCAACGATCTCAAGAAGGCGGAGATCCAGACGGCCAAGTGCATGGGCTGCGGCTCGTGCGCGGCCGCTTGCCCGGCTCATACCATCACCCTGCAACACCATGAATGCATCCAGGTGAGCGCCATGCTCGACGAGTTGCTGACCAGAGAGGGGGCGGAGCAATGAGCGCCGCGCAAGTCACACCGGCCCGGCTGGAACAGAGCGGCCCCGCGTTGGCGGGTGGGGCGTGGCAGCCCGAAATCCTGGCCTTCTGTTGCAACTACTGCGCGTACGCCGCCGCCGATCTGGCGGGCTCGCGCCGGATGCAGTACCCGTCGAATGTACGTGTGATGCACGTGCCCTGCACCGGCAAGATCGAGATGGAGCATATTCTCGCTGCCTTCGAGAAGGGCATCGACGGCGTGCTCATCGCCGGATGTCTCGAGGGCGGGTGCCACTTCCTGGAAGGAAATCTGCGCGCCAAGCGACGCAGCGAGTACCTGCGCGAGATGCTCGACCAGTTAGGCGTCGGGCGCGAGCGCCTGCGTATGGTCAACTTGTCCGCTGCCATGGCGCCGACCTTCGTCGCGCGCGTGAAGGAAGTGGTCGAGACCGTGAAGGGCCTCGGCCCCAATCCCCTGAGAAAGAGTGTCCCATGATCGTCGCCAGCCCTAAACCCGTAAGCGAGCTTCAGCAAATCATCGTCCGCCACAAGAAGGTCCTGTTCGTTGGCTGCGGCACCTGCGTGACGGTGTGTCTGGCTGGGGGGGAGCGCGAAGTCGGCATAGCGGGCTACGCCACCCGCATGGCGCGCAGGCTGGCCGGCCAGCCCATCGAGCTCGAGCTGGTCACCATCGAGCGGCAATGCGAAAACGAGTTCATCAAGGACCTGGCAGCGGCGGTCGAGCGTGCCGATGCCGTGGTGTCCTTCGGTTGCGGCGCTGGTGTGCAGGCCGTCGCGGAGCGCTTTGTCGGCAAGCCGGTTTACGCCGCGCTCAATACCAATTTCCTCGGTATCCTGGCCGAGCAGGCGGTCTGGACGGAGAAGTGCCTGGCCTGTGGGGACTGCGTGCTGGCCGAGTTCGGCGGCATCTGTCCGGTGACCCGATGCGCCAAGCACCTGCTCAACGGTCCGTGCGGGGGCTCGACGCCCGAGCGTTGCGAGGTGTCCGAGGACAGCCCTTGCGCCTGGCAGCTCATCTACCAGCGCCTGTCCGCCATCGGCCAGCTCGACCGGCTGGAGAAGATCCGGCCACCCAAGAACTGGAGCGTGGCCTGGTTCGGCGGGGCGCGCAAGCTGGTGCGGAACGAGCACCGGATTCTAGGTAGTCGGAGCACTCGGAGGAGCGGAGGCAGCCAGGCCGGAGGGATCTGGCCGCCTGCCGTCCCTGGTGCCCTCTCCGCTTCCGGCTTCAATTGGCGAGCGGCCGCCCAAGCTAGCTCGGCGGCCGCTCACTAGATACGAGCTAGCCGCCGCTGGCGGTGCTGGCGTCGATGGTGTTGCCGGGGGGCGGGGCGGGGGCGTCTTCGGGGCTTCCGCCATCGAGCCCGGGGCCGGTGCTGGCGGCGCAGGTGCCCGGCGCGCCGGTGCGGGTGCTGCGGCCGGAGCAGCGTAGCCCGCTCGTGCAGGTGCCGCCGCCAGTACCGCAGCACGGTTGTCCGGTGCTGCCGCAGCTGGCGCAAGTGTCGCTGGTAGCGCCGATGACGCAATCCTGAGGCGCCGTGCAGGCGCTCACCCCTCCGTCCGCGGCGGGGCCGAAAACCGCGGCGGTGGGGCAGCACGTCTGGTCGGTGCCGCCACAGGCCGCACAGGTCCCCGGTGTGGTCGTGGTCAGGTCACGTCCCGTGCACAGGAAGCCCGCGCTGCAGGTGCCGGTGTTGGTGGTGCCGCAGCACGATGCTCCGGAGGTGCCGCAGGTCGAGGAGCACGTATCGCCGCTAGCGCCGAGCATGCACGACAGACCGGTGTTGCAGGTGGTGGCTCCGCCGCCGAGCCCGCCGCCCGCGCAACACTGTTCCTGGTCGGCCCCACATGCACTGCAGGTGCCGGCGTTCCCCTGCCCAGCGTTGCGCCCCGAGCAGGCGTAGCCAGTGCTGCAGGTGCCGGTGCCGCCGGTTCCGCAGCACGCCTGCCCGGAAGTGCCGCAGGTCGAGGAGCAAGTATTGCCCGTCGCGGAGAGCATACACGACAGGCCGGTGGTGCAAGCGGCGGTGCCGCCACCAGCCAGGCCCGCGCCCCCACCGGCGCAGCAAATCTGGCCGGCGCCGCCGCAGGGACCGCAGGTGCCGGCGGTTCCCTGGGTGGCATTCCGTCCCGAGCAGGCCAAGCCGGTGTTGCAGGTCCCGGTAGCCCCGGTGCCGCAGCACGATTGTCCAGAAGCGCCACAGGTCGAGGACGCTGCACATACGTCACCGCCCGCGGCAAGCATGCAGGACAAGCCGGTGCCATTGGGGCAAGTGCCAGCGCCGATGGCCCCGCCCAGACCACCGCCGAGGGCGCTGGGACAGCACGCTTGGCCGGCGGCTCCGCACGCAAGGCAGGCGCCTCCCGCGGCCAGACCGCCATCACCCGTGGCGAAGCAACCCAGCCCGCTTTGACAGTTGTTGCCCGAGCAGCACGCAGCGCCCTCGGCGCCGCAGCTTTCACATGTGCTGGTGCCGCCGCCGAAGCCACGACCGGCCGTGACGTTGCAACCGAGCCCGCTCGAGCAGGTGTCGCCCGTGCAGCACTGCTCGCCTGCCCCGCCGCAGGCCACGCACGTCGCTGCCCCGCCATCACCGGTGCCGCAGACCAGGGAGGACTGGCAGCCGGTCGCTCCCGAGCAGCACCCGCTGCCCAGGGTGCCACACGCCAGACAGGTTCCGTTGTTGCAGCTTGACCAGCTGGCGGTGCAGAAAGCGGTGTTAGCTCCTCCCCGGCCGGCGCCACCCCCTCCCGCGGCGCTAGCGCAGCAGGCTTCTCCAATACCGCCGCACGGGGTCCCGGCCGTAGTGGTACATGCGCCTGACGAGCATGTGCCCAGGCCGCTCCCCTCGCAAGTCTCCCCGGCGCCCACGCACATGGGAGTAGTGGCGCCAGGGCCAAAGCCGCCGTCGACAGCCGTAGGTACGCAGCAGCCGTCGCCATTGCAGGCATTGCCAGCGCAACACTGCTGGCCGGGTTGGCCGCACGCTTCCGCGGTCCCACCCGTGCCGCCACCTCCGAGGTTGGCGTCGATTGTACCGGCAGCGCCGCCCTTGGCAGGGCCGCCATCCATGCCGGTGCTCTTGCTGCCCCCGCTCCCCGGGCTGCTGGAGTTGCTGCTGCATGCTATGAGCCAGCAACCCGCCAGGCCGGCCAAGAGGCTTGCCTGGAGGATGCTCGCCTTGATCCCAAGAGTGCGTGTGGTCATGTCGGTCTCCCCTTCTGGTTGATCACTGTTAGGCACACCAACCTACATCTTCCGTCATCGAGAAATGACCTCAAAGTCAAGGCGGGGCTGCGCGTCATTGGGTCATGGAGCCTCGGGCCAGCCACAGGCGGATGCCTGCGGATCAACGCTGATCGAGCCGATCGACTGGCGGATGGACATGGCTGCCCTGCGCTGCTAGCATCTTGCTGCATAGGGGACGTGGGCGGACCGACGGGACGTAGGCCAACAGCCGGAGGCTTTGTCATGCCAATCTCGCGCCAATTTGTTTGCTCCTTGGTAGCTCTCGCTTGTCTTGGCGCAGCTTGCAGCAGCGCAAAGGGGTCCTCGGGCGGAGGAGGCGGCGGGATCGGTGTGTCTTCCGGAACCGCCGGTGGCGCGGGCGCGCCAGCCGTTGGGGGCCAGCCAGGCACGGGGGGCCAGCCGGGCCTGGGTGGCCAGCCAGGCACGGGCGGCCAGCCAAGTGTGGGCGGGCAGCCAGGTGTGGGTGGTCGGCTGGCCGCGGGCGGGCAGCCAGGCGTGGGTGGTCAGCCGGGCGCGGGCGGTCAGCCGGGCGCGGGCGGCCAAGAACCTCCATCGGGCGGGGCCGACGGGGGGCAGGGGGAGGCCGGAGTTACTCTGCCCGCGAAGTTCGTCGGCAACATAGACACCAATGGCTCGATCCGGCAGCAGGATTTTCCCAAGTACTGGAACCAGTTCACCCCGGAGAACGCAGGGAAATGGGGATCGGTGCAGCCCAGCTCGCAGAGCTCCTTCAACTGGAGCTCTCTCGATGCGATGTATAAGTTCTGTACCGACAACAATGTCACCTACAAGCAGCACAATTTCATCTGGGGCGCGCAGCAGCCGGGCTGGACTAGCAGCCTCACCACCAGCACCGGACCCCAGGCGGTGCAGAACTGGATGACCTCCTACTGCCAGCGCTATCCCAAGGTGGCCATCATCGACGTCGTCAATGAGCCTCCGCCCCACACCACGCCTGCCTATGCCGATGCCATAGGGGGCGGGACCAATACCACGTGGGACTGGATAGCCAACGCTTTCAAATGGGCGCGCCAGGCTTGCCCGAATGCCGTTCTGGTCCTGAACGACTACAACAACGACGAACAGGCGGGGGATGCCCAGCACACCAGCGATATCGTGAACGCCATCAAGAAACTTGGCGCTCCCATCGATGCGGTGGGCTGTCAAACCCACGGCGCTGGGAGCTTGCCGTCGAGCACGCTCAAGACCAATATCGCCACAATCGTCGCCAACACGGGCTTGCCGGTTTACATCACCGAGTACGACATCAACCTCGCGGACGACACCCAGCAGCTCAATCAATACAAGGACCACTTCACCATGTTCATGAGCAACGACGACATCAAGGGTGTCACGCTATGGGGCTACATCGAGGGCGCCACCTGGGAGACTAATACCGGCATCATGAGCAGCAGCGGCGTCATGCGCCCGGCCATGACCTGGCTCATGGGCTTTCTTGGCCGGCCCACGAATTGATCCTGAATCTGATCGCCAGCGCGCACGGTAACCCAGCTCGGGGCAGAAACTTGGGGCAGAAGCGCATTGCCAATGGGGGAGGGCCGGGGTAGTAGAGTACTCATGGTGCCGGAAGCTCTTGCCAAGCTCGAGCGTGCGCTGCGCGGGTCGTCCGATATACCCGAAGCCACGCGGCGGGAGCTCCTCGACCTGGTGGCCGGCTTGCAAGCCGAGATCGTGTCGGATGAGCCAGGCGGCAGATCTCATGGCTCTGCTTCGGGGGTGGCGCAGGCCCTTGCGACCTCGGTGCGCCAGCTGGAGGCCACCCATCCTCATCTGGTCGAGATGGTGAACCAGGTCGCGTTTGCCCTGTCCAACCTGGGGATTTGACGGCTAGCATTGGCCGACCGGGGAGTCGGCTCGCCCACATGCCCACCACGCAGCAGCTCATCTGTGCCGCCTCGGTGGCCGGGCTGTTCGCCTGTGCGCGCCATGGTCCGCGTGCGACGGTCGACCGCCATGGGGAGCGGACGGGCAGCGCTCTGGCGCAGCCGGGCATGCGTGAGCCGGCTGCCAAGGCTCGCGAACCGACTCTGCTCATCGCGCTGCCCGTCTCGGCCTTCAATGCGGGGCTCGCGCTCGACGATCAGCTGGTGTTTATCTTGACGCCTAGCGTGGGCTATCGGTTGGCTCCAGGCCAGCCCCCGCAGCGACTCGATTTCGATTTCGGCAGCGGCCCGGTCTTGACCGATGCTGGCATAGCCTTCTGGTCCAAGGGCGCGATCTGGTATGTCGCCAAGGATGGCGGCTCTTCCTGGCGGGCAGCGTCACTGGCGACCCGACCCGAATATTTCGTTGCGTCAGAGGCTGGCCTGGCCTGGCTCGAACGCGACGACGACGGTCTGTTCAGGATCAAATTCCTGGGTGGGCAGGACGTCCGGGTCCTGCTGGCTGACCAGAGTGAAATCAGTGCCCTGCACATGGTGCACGACTCGGTCTTCTTTGTGCGACGCGCTGGCGATGGCTCGTGGCGTATCGGACGGGTGTCCGTGGCCGGCGGAGAGCCTCGCTACGCGGCTCCGCGTTCTGGCCCGACCCCGGCGCAGCTCACCGGCAGCGAGAGCATCATCTATTACGATATGGAGAGCTCGGAGCTGCGCCAGCTCACCCCTGACCTTGAGGGCGAGTATGTCTGGCTGCAAAACTTCGTGTGCTCGCCTATCTACGAGGCGATTGATGTCTACTGTGCCAGGGTGGAGGGCCTGTTCGTGGTCTCGGCGCAGACCAGGACAGCGCGACCCCTGACCTGGGCCCGGCGCGAGACCATAACCCTCATTCGTGCGGCCCCGCGGCGGGTGGTCTGGATCGCGGACGCTGGTCCGGATCGGCTGGTGGTCGAGACGCTGTCCGACCATTAGTAGCCGGCCGGCTGGACTGTTCGCTCGGCTGGCCGTGGCTCTCGTCCGGTTGCGTCTCTAGCTATGGCTCGTACGGACAAGCGCGTGGCCAAGGCTCTTAAGCTGCTCGACGTCGTGCCGATGATAGATGATACCTGGTGAGACAGTCATGAGTGTAGCCGCGCACAAGGCAGCCCCGTCGCGCATCATCACTGTTGGTGGCGGCAAGGGCGGAGTGGGTAAGAGTATCGTCGCGCTCAATCTGGCAGGGGCGTTGGCGCAGGACGGCTATCGCGTGGTGATAGCCGACATGGATCTGGGAGCGGCCAACCAGCACCTCATGCTGGGGGTGCTCAACCCGCCGACCGGCCTGCAGGCCCTGCTCGAGAAGCCCATGACCGAGGCCAACGAGTGCCTGATGAGCACGCAGATTCCCAACCTCAAGCTCCTCGCCGGCAGCAGCGGGGTATTCGGGGCGGCCAACATCACTTACGCAGAGAAGACCTCCATTCTGCGCAAGCTGCGCGCGCTGGACGCCGACATCATCGTCGTCGACGTGGGGGCGGGGGTAAGCTACAACGCCCTCGACTTCTTCGACCTCGGCGCGTGCAAGCTGGTCGTCACCACCCCCCAGGTCACTGCTTTGCACGACGCATATGCCTTTCTCAAGAGCGCCGTGTTGCGATTTCTGCGCCAGCGGGTGGACGACGCCATCGACGTGGCCCTGCTGGAACCCGCCACATTGAGCACGAGCACGGAAAAGGTGGTGCAGGTGCTCGGTCGTCTGCGTCAGATACGCCCGGAGCTGGCCGAGAAGCTCTTTGCCGCGATCGCGGGCTTCGGCGCCTGCATGATCGGCAACCAGGTGATGAGTGATGCCCATGCCGGCGTGTTCAAGGCGGTGGCACAGACCATGCGGGAATACCTCGGCCTCGAGGTGCCCGTGCTGGGTTGGCTGCGCTCCTCGACCAGCATCCACGAGTCGGTCAACCGGCGACGCCCACTATCCATGGATGCCAACGGCAAGGACGCCGCGGGGTTCCGCAAGCTGGCTCGCACCGTGGCCGACCACCTGCCGGCCGAGGAGCACGATCTCGGCATCGTGGAGGATATCGCCATCGACGAGCCATCGGCGGCCTGAGCAGTGGCTGGCCTTCCCGCGCCGACAGCTTGACCACGGGATGCCGCGCGGCGGATCTCGGTGTACGCTCACTCGCCCGCCCCGCCATGAGACCTCCCCTGCTAGCGACGCTCGCCATAGTGCTCTCGCTCGGTCCCGCCTACGCCGATGCGGCCGCCGAGGCAGTAGTCGTGGCTCCCACCTCCTCGCCGCCGCAAGAGGTGTTGGCGATCGCGCCGCTGGCGGCTTCGTCGGCGGGGACGGTGCACGACTTCTGGGACTGGCAAAATGATGCCTTGTTCTTGGGGGTGGCGGGTGCGCGTGCCTTCGACTACTACTCGACGCGCAAGTTCAGGGACAAGCACCTCAAGGAGTGGCTGCTGAGCGACGAGATCGTGGATAACCGGCCTCTGTTCGTGGCCATCGAAGCCGCCGGCACCGCGCTGTCCGTAGGGGTATCCTATGCTCTTCACCGCACGGGTCATCACCGGCTGGAGCGCTGGGTATCGATCTTTCACCTGACCTTCGCCACCGCGGGCGCCGTGTGGAATTGCACCTTGCCCAACGGTCTGTAAGGGATCTAAAGGACCCTACCGGGGCCTCTCATTCAGCCAGGACGATGCTGTCCAGGCACAGCTCATCCACGGTGATGGCCGAGGAGCCGGAGGTGACCTGCACGCTGATCTGGTCGATGTTGGGCGCGTCGGCGCTGGTGAGGAAGGTACCGCTGTTGTCCCAGCAGGACGTGTTGAAGGAGGTCAGCGGGACCGGCGCAGCCGGTACCGGGAGACTGGCGCAGTAGTCGGAGCCTGCCGAATCGCCGTAGCGATGGAGCTCGATGCGCAAGCCGGAAGTGGGCGAGCCGGTGAGGTTGACGGTGATGGTTCGGTAGGCCACGCCGATGGGGCCGCTGGTGCTGGCGGGTTTGACATTGACGCCGATCTGCAGGCCCCAGTAGGCGGCGTAGACGGCGCTCGTGGTCGGAGTCGGCAAGGCCGGCACTGATCCGGTGGCGCACAGGGCGTTGCCCTCGTCCCAGATGGTCGAGTTCTCGCAGGGGCTGGCGCCGCTGATG
Organism: uncultured delta proteobacterium; assembly: GCA_963849735.1. GTDB lineage: Bacteria > Myxococcota_A > Polyangia > Fen-1088 > Fen-1088 > Fen-1118. Next base: position 54,138 of record CAWKJE010000060.1, on the reverse strand, counting down.
GGCAGATGGCCTGAACCGCAGGTTGGTGAGCTGACGGTGTCGTCCGTGCCCATGGCGACCCAGCCGTATCCGCTGACTACCCCCACGCCGAGCCCGTTGGCAAAGGTCACGGTGGTGCTGGTCCCGGGCGCCTGATCGAGGATACCCGCGTCGGGCGGCGGGCTGGCGGGCTTGTCGGACACCGGGACGGCGCTGTCGGCGACGGATGCGTCGGGGGAGGGCGTGATGGGTGCGTCCGTGCCGAGCACGGGAGCGTCGCTGAACCGCTGACCGGGGCCATCCGGAGCGAGCAGGGCCGGTCCGTCGGTCGCTGCCAGTGGTCCGTCGGGCTGCCCAGCCTCGGGTGCGGATCCAGGTAGATTGGCGCCGTCGCTGCCGGTCAGGCCACCCGAGGCTACCGCGGTGTCAGGGCCTGGCGTTGCGTCGGCCGCGGATGTTGCTCCGCCCGCTCCTGGTCCACCGCCCATCCCCGGGCTAGCGCCTGTGCTCGATGCTGGTCCCGCGGCATCGACCGCGCTCAATCCCTGCCGGTCGACGCAAGGGGCGCTGGGGTTGGCGGAGCAGCTCTGGACCGCAGCCGGCTTGCTCAGGTCGACGCACCCTGAGCCGCCGAGGGCCGTGATCGCCAGGCCAGCTATCGTCCCAAGCGCGGCAAGGTTCCTCATGTCAGCAGGATAATCATGATCTTATGCGTCCGTTTGTAAATGGTAATCCTCATGCGGGCGACGCGTCATACGCGGGTCCGCCGGCCGACCATGCGATCCTTGCTCGCTCCCGAGCTTGGCGCCCTGGCACCGGGCCCTGGCGCGATGAACGCGATGGGCGCCGTGAGGGGGATGAGGTGGATGAGGTGGATGAGGTGGATGAAGTGGACGAGGTGGGATGAGGTGGATGAGGTGGAAGTGGACGAGGTGCCTACCCCCCTTTGTTCCCGGGTATTCTTGCAGCACTTGAGCCGCCGTGGGACACTGGCGAGAGAATCCCCTCGCATGGGCGCCGCGCGTATATGCTCGACCTGTGGTGAACCGGCCCCGGCGGGCCAGGATCACTGTCCCGCGGACGGCACGCCGTTCTTTCCTCCGGCCGTCATGGCGCGTGTGGGCATGGTGCTGCACGATCACAAGATCGAGGCTGTCATCGGCGAGGGTGGTATGGGCGTGGTGTACCGAGCGCAGCATGTCGTGATCGAGAAGCCGGTGGCCATCAAGGTGCTGCACGATCACTTCGCCCGCCAGAAAGAGATGGTCGAGCAGTTCATCATCGAGGCTAAGGCCGCAAGTCGCATCCGTCACCCCAATATCATCGACGTCACCGATTTCGGCACGACCGGGGACGGGCTGGTTTTCCTCGTCATGGAGTATCTCGAAGGGGAGAGCCTGGAGGATCGCCTGCTGCGGGTTGGGCGCGTCCCGGTATTCGAGGCGGTCAACATTATCCGGCAAGTCGCACGCGGCTTGGGCGCCGCTCACGAGCAGGGCATCATCCACCGCGACCTCAAGCCGGCCAACATCTATTTGTGCCAGCGTGAGGGGCGGCGGCGCGTCGTCCGGCGTACCGGCGGCGCATCGGATCCACGCTTTGTCGTCGAGCCGGAGGACAAATTCGATTTCGTGAAGCTGCTCGATTTTGGCGTGGCGAAGTTCATGAATTTGGGCCCGAGTGCCGCGACGCGCGCCGGCTTCTTGTGCGGGACTCCGCACTACCTTTCGCCTGAACAGGCTAAGGAACAACCCGCCACCGAGCGCAGCGACATCTATGCTTTGGGAGCGGTATTTTACGAGATGGTCACGGGTGGCGTGCCGTTCGACGGCAGCTCGATGTTCGAGATTTTGAGGGGGCACGTGGCGGGTGAGCTCACCCCACCCAGCCGCCAGGCACCTGGCGTGGGCATTGGTCCCGATCTGGACGCGCTTATCGGATGCTGCCTCGCGAAGGAGCCGGACCGACGCTTTGCTAGTGCCGAGGCTCTCTGTGCTGCACTGTCCGAGTGCGTGTGCGACCGCGCCTTTCTTCGCGATGCCCACCGCTTGCCCGGAATTCAGCATTCGGGTCTCGATCTATCCCAGGCCACCCCCGCGGCGCGCGGGTCTGAAGTCCCCGGCGACTCGGGCGGCGTGGTCAGCGAGGCGAGCTCTGTCGGCCAGATCGAGGAGGGCTTTTCAGCGGTGGAGGGCGGCGGCGACTGGGCCGACCTCGAGGAGAGGGCCGGTCGGGCCCGCGTGCATCGCGAGACGGCGCGGATCAGACTCCACGATCGTCGCCCTGCGTATGTGATGGTTGCGTTGCTCCTGGGTGGCGTGGGTTGGGGACTATGGTCCCTGCGCGCCAAGCTCGGCCTGCCGAGCGCGCGCCCGGGCGCCAGTTCCGCCGCGGCCGCGTGGGTATTGCCTACTTCAGCGATCACGGGTGGACCTGCTCTACCCCCGGGTCCCGGTTCACCTCCGCCCCCGGCTGCATTTTTGCCTGGGGCTGGCGGACCTGCGCTGGCCCCGGGGGCCCCTGCGCAGCCACCGGCGGCGAGTGCCCCTTCACCGCCGGCGCCGGCACGTCCGGATACCTTTCTGGCTCCGGCGCCTCCGGCCGCCCGGCTATCCCCGTCGGCCGCTTCTCCGGTACTCCAGCCCGCGGGAAGAAGCGCCTCGACCCCGGCGGCCTGGTCTGGCAAGCACGAGGCGCGGCCGCACCTCGGCGCGGCGGGCGGCGCTGGGCTGTCGGCGCCGATTCCCGTGCCACCCGAGGCGGCCATGCCACCGCAACCCGCCCCGGAGACAGTGGCGGCGGAGCCGGCGCCCCCTCCGCCCGGCCGGGCGGCAACGCCAGCGGATGTCGAGGGATTGCTGCGCGAGGCTCAGCTGGCTTGGTCGCGCAAGTACTGGGCCGGGGCTCTGGAGAAGGCGCGCGCGGTGTTGCAACTCGCCCCCGATCGTCTCGATGCCTATCAGATCATCGCCGTCTGTTCCTGCGCGACGGGCGCCGCAGCCGAAGCCAAGGCGGCCGCGCTGCATCTGGACGCGCACAAGCAAAAGCTGGTGCGGTCGATCTGCAAGAGTCACGGTGTAAGCCTCGAGGACAATGGCGAGAAAGCCGAGGCAGTCGAGACTGGCGGGTGACTCGTGCGCGTGCCGCTAAGATTTTCCACCGCTGCTCATGTAAGCTCAGTGCCCACATGCGCACAGTATATGGTAGCGCCTTATGGTCTCGGCTAGGCCCAGCGCGATCGCGTCGGCGATGAGCGCGTGTCCGATGGAAACCTCGTCGACCGGCCAGACCCGGGTAAGAAAGAGGCGCAAGTTTACCAGGCTGAGGTCATGGCCGGCGTTGACGCCCAGCCCGATGGTGTGGGCTGCGCTGGCAGCTGCGGCAAAGCTCGCTACCGCCGCCTCGCCTTTGCCCTGCTCGTAGGCGATGGCATAGGGCTCGGTATAGAGCTCGACGCGATCGGCTCCCAGCTCTTGCGCAAGCTTGGGCACAAGGGGGCTGGGGTCGACGAACAAACTGACCCGGCAGCCACAGTCGCGCAGGCGCTGGATAGCGCGGGTGAGCTTGCCGCGTTCCTCGCCGGTTAGCCGCGCCAGGTCCCAACCCCGGTTGCTGGTCTGGGCGTCGGGCGTGTCGGGCACCAGCGTGGCCTGGTCGGGCTGCACGCGCTCGCAGTGCTCGACCAAGCCCAGGAAGGGATTACCCTCGATATTGTATTCAGCGCGCGGATAGTCATCGAGCAAGCTGGCGATGGCGTCGACGTCGGCGGGACGGATGTGGCGTTGGTCGGGGCGTGGGTGCACGGTGACGCCGTCAGCGCCGGCGTCGAGAGCATCCGCGCATAGGCGGACGAGGTCCGGGATGCCGTTCGCCCGCGTGTTACGCAAGGTTGCGATCTTGTTTACGTTGACTGACAGTCTGGCCATGACTTCCCAGCTTCATCTTGACACATAACCCGAGGCTTGAAAGCCCGCTTGCGCATGGGCTTGACAGGAGCGAGGGAAGCGCGGAAATTCCAGCCCATGGCAAAAGTCTCGGCTGCGATCGCAATAGCCCTTCTGGCGTGTGCCTGCAAGAAAGAGGAAGCTAAACCCGCACCCGCGCCGGCAGCTCCGGCGCAGGTCATCAAGGCCCCCGAGGCGCCCAAGGGGCTGCCGGCGCCGCCTGACGTCGCCGCGGCTCCTGCCGATGCCGAGAAGACCGCCTCTGGTCTGGCGTGGAAGGTGCTGGCGCCAGGTACCGGCAAGGAGCACCCGGGCGCCGAAGACACCGTGAAGGTCCATTACACGGGCTGGATGACCGACGGCAAGATGTTCGACAGCTCGGTGGTGCGGGGGCAGCCCGCGGAATTTCCTCTCGATCACGTGATCAAAGGTTGGACGGAAGGGGTAGCGCTCATGGTCGAGGGCGAGAAGCGGCGCTTCTGGATTCCCGCCAGCCTGGCCTACGGCGATACTCCGCGACGGCCGGGAGGTCCATTCGGCACGCTGGTATTCGATATCGAGCTTCTGGGGATCAAGAAGGCCCCGCCCGCCCCGGCCGTGCCGACCGACGTGGCAGGGGTGCCGAAGAATGCGAAGAAGACGGCCTCGGGCCTGGCCTACCGTGTGCTGACCAAGGGCAAGGGCAAGGTCCACCCTGCCGCCAGTGATGTGGTACGGGTGCACTACACGGGCTGGACCACCGATGGCAAGCGCTTCGATAGCTCGGTGGTGCGCGGACAACCCACCGAGTTTCCCCTGAGCGGGGTCATAAAGGGCTGGACCGAGGGGGTGCAGCTCATGGTCGAAGGCGAAAAGACGCGCTTTTGGATTCCCGGCCCGCTGGCCTACGGCGACAAGCCGGGCGCGCCCGGCCGCCCCTACGGAATGTTGGTGTTCGACATCGAGCTACTCGAGATCAAGAAGAGGTAGCCTCGCCGGGCCGGGTCGCGCGCAGGTCGGCGATGAGCTTGGTCATGACGGCGGCGCTGGCTTGGTCAAGCATGACCCCGCAGCCTATGGCCTGGTGTACCGGGTGAAAGCCACGCCAGCGCACCATGCCGGTCAGGATTTGGGCGCGGCCTTGCAAAAGCAAGCTGATCTCGGTGTTGTCTCCGACTCCAACCTCGTCGGGCAGGGCGGAGGTGGAGACGATGAACAATCCCTGCGCCGAGATATCGCAAATCTCCGCGGGCATGGTCTCGTGGTGGCGGTTGCGCCATAGCACCGCGGCGCGCAATCGATATCGAGGGTAGACACGGCGCTCGCTGACCTCGCGTGGCATCTGAGATGCTCAATCCGATCCATCGACTTGCCCGCGCCAAGCTTTAGTGCTAGTCGGCGACACCCTCGTCGCCAAGCCGGCGCTCGATCATGTGAAATTCGCCCACGAGCTCAAGCAGCGGGCTTGCTGAATCCATCGGGGTGGCGCTGATGCCAGCGCCAGGCCGTACGTACGATATCCTCGAGCTGGTAGCACGGGTGCCAGTCGAGAAGCTGGCTGGCCTTGCTGTGGTCGGCGAATACCGCGGGCGGATCGCCGGCGCGGCGGCCGACGCGCTCCGCGGCGATGGGCTGGCCGCTCACCCGGCGTGCGCACTCCAGCACCTCTAGCACCGAGGCGCCGACTCCGGTGCCCAGGTTGAAGACCTCGGAGCGCGGACAACGCACGAGAAAATCGAGAGCGCGCGCGTGAGCCGAGGCCAAGTCCAGCACGTGCACGTAGTCGCGGATACCCGTGCCATCCCGGGTGGGGTAGTCGTCGCCGAAGATACGCACGGCGGGGGCGCGCCCCACCGCGGTCTTCATGACCAGAGGGATGAGATTCTGCACGAAGCGCGGATCTTCGCCGTTATCGCCATCCTGGGCCGCTCCCGCGGCGTTGAAATAGCGCAAAATCGCGCTGTGCAGGCCGTGGCGAGCGTCGAACCAGCGCAACATCTGCTCCACCATGAGCTTGCTTTCGCCGTACGGATTTTCGGGGCGCAGGGCGTCGGTCTCGCACACCGGCAGGTGGGCTGGCGTGCCGTAGACCGCTGCCGTAGAGGAGAACACGAATTTGTTCACGCCCGCCTGGCATGCTGCTTCGAGCAGACGCAAGCTGCCGACCACGTTGTTGGTGAAGTACTTCGCCGGGTTGGCCATCGACTCGCCGGCGGCCTTGTAGGCCGCGAAGTGGATGACGGCCTCGAGCTGGTAGTCGCTCAGCACCTGCCCTACGAGCTTGTGGTCGTGGGTGCTGCCGACCACCAAGGGGCAATCGCCGATGGCCTCCCGGAAGCCAAGCTCGAGACTGTCGAGCACGACCACGAAATCGCCGCGGGCGCGCAGATAGGCCGTGGTGTGCGAGCCAATGTAGCCGGCCCCGCCGGTGACGAGAATACGCATGGTCAGCGATTGAGAACGTGGATGGCCGTGCCGCGAGCTGCCTTGGCGGCCTCCATGATCGCTTCGGGCAGAGTGGGGTGGGGATGCACGGTGAGGCCCACGTCCTCGGCCACCGCGCCCATCTCGATGGCCAGCGCCGCCTCGCTGATCAGATCGCCAGCCCCCTGGCCGACCACGTGGATGCCCAGTACGTCGCCGCTTTCCTTGTCGATGACGACTTTGCAGAAGCCGTCGCTGTCGTGGTTGGCCAGGGCTCTGCCCAAGGCGGCGAACGGGAATTTTCCGATCTTGACCTCGTGGCCGCGCTTCTGTGCCTCCTCCGCGGTCAGGCCCGCGCTGGCGATTTCCGGATCGGTGAAGACCACTGCGGGGATCACGCGCGCATCCATGGCGGCGTTCTTGCCCGCTATCACCTCGGCCACCACTTCAGCCTCGTGCGAGGCCTTGTGGGCGAGCATCGGCGGGCCGGCTACGTCGCCGATGGCATAGATGTTGGGCACATTGGTGCGCATCTGGCGGTCGACGGTGATGAACCCGCCCGAGGTTTGCACCCCCGCGATTTCCAGGCCGAGGTCCTCGATGTTGGGCCGCCGTCCCACCGCAACCAACACCTTGTCGGCGGGCAAGTCGACCACGCCGTCGGGCGTCTCGACGGCCAGGCTGGCCTGCCCCGCCTCCCGCAGCCCGCGCGCACGCGCGCCCAGCATGATGGTCATGCCCAGCTTGCTCGCCTTGCGCGCGACGACTTGCACGCACTCGGGCTCGCTGCCCGATAGGATGTTCGGCAGGGCCTCAACGAAGGTCACCTTGCTGCCGAGCTTGGCATACAAGGTTCCGATCTCCATGCCGATGTAGCCCGCGCCCACCACGACCAAGTGACGCGGGACTTCCGCGAAGGCGAGGGCGCCGGTAGAGTCCACGATGCGATTGCCGTCGTAAGGCAAGCTGGGAATGGTCACCGGGCGGGCGCCCGTGGCCAGCACCACGTTCTCGGTCTCGATCACGACTTCATCTGCTCCGTCAGGGGGCAGGAGGCGGATGGTATGGGACGAGAGCAGGGTGGCGCTGCCTGGGCGATAGTCGCAGCCGTTGCCGCGCAAGAGCTGCTTAACTCCGGAGGTGAGCTTACCCACCAGACCCTCTTTCCACTTCTGCAGCCGCAAGAGATCGAGGCGCAGGTTGTCGACCTGGATACCGATGTCGGCACTCTGTCCGATTTCGGCGTACAGCTTGGCGGCGTGGATCAGAGCTTTCGAGGGAATGCAGCCCACGTTGAGGCAGACACCGCCCACGGCCGCCTTCTCGATCACTAGGGTCTTCTTGCCCAGTTGGCCCAGACGAATGCCAGCCACGTAGCCGCCCGGGCCCGCGCCGATGACGGTTGCTTCAACTTTGACGATTTCCGTGGTCACAGCCGATTCTTAGCATCTATTTGGCAGAGCGCTAACGCGACCTCAATAACTCGGCTCTCTGCTCGGCGAGGAGAAGGGGTGCTGTGGCGTAGACGTCGTCGAACAGCGAGGACAGGGGAGGAGGGCTAGCGGCCTCCTCACTGGCGACGGCGGTGCGAATCTGGGTGGCGACGCGCAATCGTACCGCCGCCTGTGCCTCGGCCGCAAGCGCGCCGCACGCCCCCAGGTAACGTCCGAAACGCAACAACGGATCGCGCGCTTGCCACGCCTTGTGCTCGTCCGCCGCGCGGTAGAGTCCTGGATCATCGGCGCTGGAATGCGCGCCCAGGCGATAGGTTACCGCCTCGATAAAGGTGGGACCGCCGCCTTCGCGCGCGCGCTCAACCGCGCCGCGAATGGTGGCGAACATGGCCAGTACGTCGTTGCCGTCCACCCGTAGCGAAGGGATCGCATAGGCCAAACCCTTGACCGCCAGGCTGGCGGAGTGGGTCTGGAGCGCAACCGGGGTAGATCCGGCCCATTGGTTGTTCTGACAAACGAACACCACCGGTGCTCGGTACAGACCGGCGAAATTGAGACCAGCGTGAAAGTCATCCTCGCTAGTCGCGCCATCGCCGAAGAAGCATAGCGCCATGGAGCGTTCTCTCAGCACCTTGGCCGCCATGGCCAGCCCGGTGGCATGGGGAATCTGCGAGGCCACGCACGACGAGCTGCTCAGGTGGCGAATGGCCTTGCAGCCGACGTGACCGGGCATCTGCCGCCCGTGCCCCAGGTCGTGGGAGTTGCCCAGGATCTGCGCGACATACTGGGCGAGGGGCAGCCCGCGGTAAAGCGCCGCGGCGCCTTCGCGCAGGCCCGGCACGAAGTAGTCGCCGGCCTCCAGCGCGTGTGCCCCGGCGATGGGACCGGCTTCCTGTCCCCGTGCCTCGAAGTAGTGGCTGATCCGACCCTGACGTTGCATGGGCAGGAAGTGATCGTCGAGCAACCTGCTCGTCAGCATGCCGGTGAAGATGCGCACCAGCTCAGGGTGGGGTAAGCGGGGCGCCTGGGGGCTGGCCTGGCCAGCTTCGTCGAGGACCTGCAAGAATCCCGTGGCCCGGGCGTAGTCGTCGTCCGACCACGCTTCCACGCTGGGGCAGACGAGCTGGCCCGAGCGCCGTTTGCTTCCTGGTGCTGACATCAGGTCTGATCGAGGAAGATAAGGCCCGGGGTTTCCAGCGAGGCCTTCATCTCGGCGACGAAGGTGGCGGCATCGTAGCCGTCGACCAGACGGTGGTCGACCGTCAGCGATACATTCATCATGTCGCGGACCACGATCTTGCCGTCGACGACGACGGGACGCTTGGCGATCTTGTGAATGGCCAGAATGGCTACTTCGGGAAAGTTCACAATCGGGGTGGCGACGATGCCACCCAGGATGCCCAAGCTGGTGATGGTAAAGGTCGATCCGCCCAGATCGCTCGGGGCAACTCGCCCGTTGCGGGCGGCAACGGCCAGGCGGTCCACCTCGCGCACGAGGTCGAGAAGCGAGCGCCGATCCGCATTCCGGATCACGGGCACCATCAGCCCCTCGGGTGTCTGGGCTGCAATACCGATGTGATACGCGCGCCGCTGTACGATCTCCCCGGCGGGCTCGTCGAGGGTGGCGTTAAGCTGGGGGTGCTTCTTCAAAGCCTCGACCGCCGCCTTGACGAAGAAGGGCAGGTAAGTCAGCTTGCTGCCGACATTAGCGAGACGGGCCTCGGCCTTGTCGCGCAACTCTACCAGCTCGGTGCAATCCACCTCTTCGACGTAGGTAAACTGCGCGGTCTGGCGCTGGGTAAGCACCATGTGCTCGGCGATCATGCGCCGGACGCCACGGAAGGGGATGCGTACGTCGCCCGCGACCTGGGCGCCCGCGGTTGCGGGTGCCGGTGCGTCGCCGGAGCCCGACGGCCCGGTGGCACCAGCGGCGCGCACATCGGCGGCCGTGACCTGGCCGCCCGGTCCGCTGCCCCGCAGCCGGCTCAAATCCACGCCCAGCTCACGCGCCATCCGTCGGGTGGCCGGCGTGGCCAGCACGTTCGGGTTGGGTTGGTCGGGATGGTCGGGCCCCGCGCTGGACGCGGGCGGCACTGGCGCTGGGGAGGCCACGAGTGGGGACCCAGGGGCAAGCTCTATGACGATCAGAGTCTCACCTACCGGACAGCGTGCCCCCTCTTGGTACCGTCGCTCGAGCACCCGCCCGGCGTGCGGGCTGGCGATCTCGACCGTGGCCTTGTCGGTCATGATCTCGACCATGGGTTGATCTTGCCTCAGGGTCTCGCCTTCCTTGACGAGCCAGCGCACGACCTCGCCCTCGGCCATGCCTTCACCAATGTCGGGCAACTTGAATTCATACGCCATCGCTTGCTCTCTTCTCCTGACAGCGCTAACCGGCCGTGACCTTCTCGAGGGCGGCGAGCACGCGGTCTTTGTCGGGCAGGTATTCAGGCTCGAGGGTGTAGGGGAAAGGCGTGTCGTAGCCCGTCACGCGTAGGATGGGAGCTTCGAGGTGCAGGAGAGCGCGCTCCTGGATAGTGGCGGCCAATTCGGCACCGAAGCCACAGGTGCGTGGTGCTTCGTGCACGATGACCACGCGGCCAGTCTTCTTGGCCGATTGCAGTATAGTCTCCACGTCGAATGGTAGCAGGGTGCGGAGGTCGACGATCTCGATATCGTAGCCCAAGCTCGCGGCCCGGTCTGCCGCCTCCATGGCAGTTGGCACCATGCCGCCCCAGGCTAGCAAAGTGACCGAGCGCTCGGAGCGAGCAGCGGCCCGACGAACGACTCTGGCCTGGCCGATGGGCACGGTGTACTCGCCCGCCGGCACTTCGCCCTTGACCGTACGGTAGAGGCGCTTGGGCTCGAGAAATATGACCGGGTCTTCACCGCGGATCGCGGAGGCCAGCAGACCCTTGGTATCGGCTGGATTCGAGGGATAGACCACCTGTAGCCCGGGGGTGTGGATGAAGATCGCCTCGGGCGATTGCGAATGATAGTGGCCGCCGCGCACGCCTCCACCCGCGGGCATCCGGATCACCACCGGCGCGCTATACTCGCCCCCGGAACGGTAGCGCATCTTGGCCAGCTCGTTCACGATTTGATCGAAGGCCGGATACACGTAGTCGGCGAACTGGATTTCGGCCACGGGCCGGAGGCCGTAGAGTGCCATGCCGATGGCCGCGCCGACGATGCCGTTCTCGGCCAGAGGGGTATCCATGCAGCGATCGGGGCCAAACTCTTGCTCTAGCCCGACGGTGGCGCGAAACACGCCACCGAAGCGACCCACGTCCTCGCCGAGCACGACCACCCGACTGTCACGCTGCATCTCGAAGCGCAGACAATCGTTGATGGCCTGGATGATGTTCATCTCGGGCATGGCTTGAATCCTGTGGAGGGGAGCACTGCGCCTTAGGGCGAGCCTGGGCACGGGATTATGACAGGTTCGCACAGGAATCAAGTGGCAACGTACTGCACGAGAGGCTTCATGCGGTGGATACGCACTCCGGGATCCCCAGCCCGCCATCCAGCGGTTGAGCAAACGGGGTCCCGGCCTCAGGGGCATTGCAGGGTAGGCTAGTTGGCCGGAGCAGACAACTTCCCTAATTGCCCGACCGGAGAGCTACTCGGCGGGCTTAACGCCTGGCTCTTGGCCGGGGCGGCCTCGGCGACAGGCAGTTTTTACTCCGAGAGCTCGGTGCTGATGTCACTTGGCCGGGGCGGCCTCGGCGGCAGGCGGTTTTTGCTCCGAGAGCTCGGTGTTGATGTCGAGGCTGACCTCGTTGCCCACCAGCACGCCGCCATTGTCGAGCGCCTTGTTCCAGCTGATGTTGAAATCCTTGCGGTCGAGCTTGGCCGTGCTGTGCACGCCACGAACGGTCGTGCCAAACGGCGTCTGATAAGCTTTGGACGGGCCTTCTACCTCCAGCACCACCGGCTTGGTGACGCCGTGCAGTGTCAGCTCGCCCGTCACCTTGAGCTTATCCTTGCCCGTTTTTTGCACCTTGGTGGACTTGAAGGTGGCGGTCGGGTACTTCGCGACTTCAAAGAAGTCAGGCGACTTAAGATGCGCATCGCGCTTCGGGTCATGGGTGTTGAGCGACGCGATATCCACGGTCACTGCGACGGTCGAACGGGCTGGATCCTTGTCGTCGATATTGACGGAGCCGTGGAACTTTTCGAATTGCCCCTTCACCGTTGTCGCCATCATGTGGCGAACGCTGAACTCCAGGCTGCTGTGGGCTGGATCGATCTCCCAAGTGGTAGCTTTGGCCAGGCCGGGAAGCAAGGCCGTCGCCCAGGCAAGTACCCACAAAGTCGCATTTCTCATCGTATGATCACCTTTCGCGTCTGGTTGCGTTCGTGGGCGTATGATGCCGAAAGCCAGCGTTGGTGACAGCTGGCCGGCAAGGGTCACCGACTCAGGGTGCCGTCTTCTGCACGTACTCGTCGATCACCTTGCGCACATTGCTATCCCTGGGCACCACCGAGATTTCGATGCGTCGGTTCTGCTGGTAGGCAGCCTCCGTCTTGTCACGATTGATGGGACGGAACTTGGAATAGGCGCTAGCCGCAAAGTAGCTCCCGTACTGGTCGGCGAGCGACTCATTGCTTCGGAACATGTAGTCCAGCACCGCGGTTGCGCGTTTGGCGGATAAGTCCCAGTTGAAGGCGGTGGAACCTCGTTCGTCGGTGTGCCCCTGGATGACGATGGTATCGATGTTGCTCCGCACCTCGTCGTCGGCCAGCAGGTTGCCCAGCGCCTTGGCCAATGCGTCGAGCACCGGTCGGGCTTGCCTCTTTATGGCGTAGGAGTTGTATTCGAAGACCAGGCTCTCGTTTACCGCGATGTCGCCGTTGTCGCCGATGGTGGCAACTCGGGGAGCGCCCCCGGTCGCAGTGCCCAGCTCGGCTTCGATGGCAGCCTTGAGCTTGCTCAGTACCGCGACGCGGAGGACGGCAATGCTCTGGAGCTGCGCGCGCAGGTTGTCGACCTGCCGGTTGCTCTCGACCGCCAAGGCCTGTTGCTCCGCGAGCTTGGCCGTCGAGGCCGCGAGTTGGGCGCGACTCTGCGCCACGTCGGCTTGCACCAGGCGGAGTTGGCGCTCGGACAGGGTGATCTGGTGCAGGTAGGCCTGCACCCGCTTTTCGCTCACCAGGTTGCGCACATAGGCGAGCAGCACCAGGGCGAACATGATGAGAGCCATGGTCGACATGACGTCGGTGAAGGCCGGCCAGATCTCACGAATGCCCTCGTCGTGGGCGATCATGGGGCGGCGGTTGCGTATGGGCATGGCTCAGACTTTGGTCCCTGGGCGCAACGCGGTGGTGTGAGCCTTGAGGGTGTCGGAGAGGTCGCCGAAGGCCAGGCTCAAACGCTGTACGTTGTCTTTCAGGTGGGCATTGAACTCGCGGAAATCTCGTGTGGTGGCGGCGAATCCCTGCAGGGCAAGCTCGAAGCGCGACACCACGCCGTCGAGTCGCGCTACCGCAGCGGCCAGATTGCCCGCGGGCAAGGTGGTAGACGCGCTGGCCGGCGAGACTGGCAAGGTGCGCTCGATATAGGTCTCTATCTGGACCATCAACTCGGCTCGCCGGTCGGCGGCGCTCGACAGTATGCCGAAAACCGTCAGAATCACGGCCGACAGCACGCCCACGAGCGAGTTGGAGAATGCCACGGCCATGCCGGCCAGCGCTCGGCTCAATCCTTGACTGACTCCCTGGGTGATGTCGGCAACGGCAGCATTGTCGGAAGAAACCAGCTGGACGATGCGGCCAATCGACAGCGTGAGCCCGTAAAATGTGCCTAGCAGACCGAGGATGATGGCCAGCCCGGTCGCCGAGCGCACGAAGCGCTCGGCCAGCAGCGCGGGACGAAGATCGGCCTGCCAGCGCTCCTCGATGATCGCTTGGGTATTCGGGTCACCCGTGCGCTCGCGCGCCAGGGTCGCGTCACGCACGATGTTGCGCAGGACCGCATGCGCGAATCCCCTTTCCGAGGACCCATGTAGGTCGCGCTCCAGGGCCCGGTAGTGGGCGCGCAGCCAGAGGTTGAGAGCAATGCCCAGCAGAAGAGTTGCGACAGTGGTGGCCAGTATGGCCAGCCCCGTCGAGTTTATTAGCGACAATCCCGCGATGATGGTCGTGCCCATGGCGAGCCCCAGTCTTACCCGGAATGTCGACCACCGACAAGGCCGTGGTATCGATGCACGGCCTCTGTGCAGCGGATACAGGCCGTGCCTCTCGTACTCGTGGCGGTGCCAGCCAGCGTTCTGGTATGGAGCTTGCCACTTAGCCAGATACCAACGCTTGCAGGGCAAGCGAGGAAAGGAGGCCTAGGAAAATGGCCAATATCGTTAGACGTGAAAACCGAGAGCTGGCTTGGCCGCGGACCCAGGAATGGTGGGATCCGTTTCGACTCATGGACAGTCTGGTCAGGTGGGATCCCTTCGGCGAAGGGCAAAGCGGCAGTTTTCGCCGCCTCGAGTCCTTCGTGCCAAGATTCGACGTGAAGGAGACGCACGAGAGCTACATCATCCACGCCGACTTGCCCGGCGTCAAAGAAGATGCACTGGACGTGTCCCTGACCGGTAACGTGCTCAACGTCTCGGGTACACGCGAAGAGGAGAAGAAGCACGAGGACGAGAAGTATTTCGCCATGGAGCGCTCGTACGGCGAGTTCAACCGGAGCTTTGCTGTGCCCGAAAGCGCCGAGCCCGCCAGCATAAAGGCTAACCTCAAAGACGGGGTGCTCACTATCGAGCTCAAGAAAAAGCCCGACCTGCAGGCCAAGAAGATCGCCATCAGCAAGGGCGAGACTGGCAAGGCTTAGGGGTGGGAGGCCACGGCAGCGGTGATGGCCACGGCCCCGGCCCCGGCCATCACCACGGCCCCGGCCCCGGCCATCACCACGGCTCCGGGCACGTCTGCGGCCACGGCGCGGACAACGCCCAGAGCGGCTAAGGCGCGCGCGTGATTTTCCATAACCGCCGCGCTCCCGGAAGCATCTATTGGGGGCGATGGGCGACGGGAAGAGTTTCATGGTGGACAGGCGAGGTGCTCGATTGGCGAGACAAACCGGACCGCTACCGGGCGGGAAGGACGGGGGCGCTTCATGCGCGTAGCGCTTTTCGCCTGGGAGTCGCTGCACTCGATTGCAGTGGGCGGCGTCGGTGTGCACGTGACCGAGTTGGCCGCCGGACTGGCGCGGCGGGGTCACGACGTGCACGTGTTCACCCGCCAGGGCGAGGGCCAGACGCTGGTGCAGCTCATCGACGGCGTGCACTACCATCGCTGCCCATTTGCGCTTAACGCCAACTTCGTCGACGAGATCAACAACATGTGCCGCGCGTTCGTGCGCGAGTGCTTCGCCGTCGAAGATCGCATCGGGCCCTTCGACATCGTGCACGCTCACGACTGGCTGGCCTCCAACGCGGCGGTTTGGGTCAAGGAAGGACGGGGCCGCCAGACCGTTCTGACCATGCATTCGACGGAGTTTGGGCGCAATGGCAATCGCATGTACGGGGGCATGGCGCAGCGGATTGCCGACCACGAGCGGCACGGCACCTATTGCGCCAGCCGCATCATCGCCGTCTCGAACCAGCTCAAAAGTGAGCTCAAAGGTCTCTATCAGGTCCCCGAGAGCAAGACTCGGGTTGTCTACAACGGGGTCAACGCCCAGGTCTTCGACTACCAGGTCGACCCTGGTCAGGTGAAACGACAGTATGCGATCGGACCGCTGGATCCGATGGTCCTCTTCGCTGGGCGACTCACGGTACAGAAGGGCCCCGACATCCTGGTCCGGACCATGCCATGGGTCATGCGCTACTACCCCAATGCGAAGTATGTCTTCGCGGGTGATGGCCATATGCGCGGGGATCTGTGTGCTCTTGCCCACCAGCTCGGCGTGGGCCAGGCTCTGCGCATGCTCGGGCAGGTAGGTGGTCGAGCCCTGGCGGATCTGTTCAAGGCCGCCGACGTGGTGGCAGTGCCCAGTCGCAACGAGCCGTTCGGCATCGTGATCCTGGAGGCGTGGAGCGCGGGTCGGCCAGTGGTGAGCACCAAGCGGGGCGGGCCGTCAGAGTTCGTCTGGCACGGGGTGAATGGCTTGCAGGTCGATGATACTCCGGAGTCGGTGGCATGGGGACTCGGCACCCTGCTGGCTGATTATCAGACCGGATGTTGGATGGGGCGGAACGGTCGGGTGGCGGTGGATACCGTGTTTACCTGGGACTGTATCGCGGAACAGACCGAGGTGGTTTATGCTGATATCTGCTGAAAGGAGGACGTGGGAGTGATGAGCGAGGCGAGCGTGGCTGTTAGCGCACCTGAGCGGGTGCGCGAGGTTGCGGCCCTTGACCTGGAGCGTACGGTGGAGGGCGCCCGGAGGTTCGAGGGAGTCGGGAGGGTGGGTGGCGGCGTGCGGGTGGGCGATGGTGCCGTGGTGCGGGTGCCGGACGGCATTGCGGCGGAAACGTTGCGCCGCCAAGCGTGGGAGATTGGCGCCGGGCGAGCCCATGCGAAGTATGTCTGCCCCGACAGCTACGTCAACCTGTGCGCAGTGGCACCTGGAGAGCTGTTCCTGGTGTGGCGGTTACGGGAAGGGTGGGTGGCGGCGCTGGCCGAGCGCAAGCGGGAGATCTGGCCGGGCCACCGATTGATCATCCGCCTTTACGACGTCTCATTCATTCAATTCAATGGTTTTAATGCGCACCGCGTGCGCGACCTCACGATCGACAAGCTAGCCGGCGAGCGTCTGCAGGCCTTGGCGCTGGCGGGTAGCACGCAGATCGCGGAGATCGGCTATCTCTTGCGCACCGGCGAGTTTGTGCCGGCCGCGCGGAGCCAGGCGGTGGCCTTCCCCTCCGCGAGCGTCTCGGCGAATCATGACGCCGCCGCGCTCTACGTTGATGACCGTCTGGTGCCCGAACCGGTTGCGAGCCCTTGGGAGGGGGCGAGCTTTTTGCGCGAGCGCAGTAAGCCTCGCTTGCGGTCCGGCTTACGCATAGCCATGCTGAGCTTCCAGGCCGGGCCAGCGGCCGTGGCTGATCCGATCGGGACCTTTCTCGGCAGCGTGGGCGAAGAGCTGGCGGCACTGGGGCTAGAGGTGCACGCTTTTGTTCCCCGGCGCGAGGGGTGGGCCGAAGATGTCGATGCCAGCAGGGTTAGCTATCACCCCCTCGCGGTGGATCCGGGCAATGGGCAGGACCCGGTAGCCGGAGCGCTGGCGTTCGCGCGAGCCTTGGAGGAGCGCCTGGCCGGCTTGCCTTCGTTCGACTACTTCCACGTGCAGGAGTGGATGACCGGGCTGGTGCCCTGGCTGGGAACTCGGCCGGCGACGGTCGCGTTGACGTCGGTCGAGGCGACCCGGCGGAACGGAACGCCTGTGACCCCGCTATCGCTTCAGATCGAGAAGCTGGAGATGGATGTGGCACGGGGGGCGGAATGTGTGATCGTTCCGCCCGGACTGCGCGAAAAGGCGTTGACGGTCCTTGGTCTCGATGGTGCGCGGGTGCACGGGTTTCCCATGGAAGGGCGGCCCCTCGACGAGTGGGAGATGCCCTGTGACCTCGCTCGGGCGAAGGTGGAGATCGGGCTGGGGGCCTCAGAATCGAATGTTGCTCTTCGTGGGCCCGCTGGAATGGGCAGCTGGGCCGGACTTGATCGTCGATGCGCTGACCACGGTCGTGCCGCGCACCGCTGACGTGCGCATGGTGTTCGTTGGGTGCGGGGCCATGCGCGACGGCATCGCCGAGCGCGCCCAGCGCAGCGGAGTGGGCCACGCCGTGCGCCTGCTCGGGCACGTCGAGTTGCATCAGCTCATTCCTCTCTTGCGTGCCGCGGAAGGGCTGCTCGTGCCGGCGCGCCAACGGGTGGCCCAGGATGAGGACGTGGTGGCTCTTGCGCGCCGGGCTGGTCGGCCGGTGCTGACGACGCACGGGGGACCTGCTCACCTGGTGTGCCACGAGCACGACGGCGTGGTGGTCTACGACAATCCTCCGTCCCTGGTTTGGGGCATGGGCCGTCTGCTCGAGGATCGCCGGCACGCGGAAGAGATGGGGCGCAATGGCCTGCGCCAGGGCCAGGGTGCGAGCTGGACCGAAGTTGCGCGCGCGTACGCCGACCTGTGCGCCCGCACTTTCGCCGAGCTGCGCGAGCCGTCCTGACTTGCCCCTTGGAAAGGAGGACTTGGCCATCATGAAACGGTCTCAGGCGATTCATCGGCGATTGACCGAGGAGCACGAGCAGATTCCGGCCAAATTGGCCGCGGCTGCGAGCGCGTCCGTGTGCTTCGAGCGCGAGGCGGCGCCCGACGGTCACCACATTATTTCCGTTCTCACCGAGGCGGCGTCCTTAGCCATACGGCCCGCCAATGATGCGGAGGCGCCCCTGCCCACGGAGGTTTCCCCGGCCCCGGCCCGCTCATTCCCTTGGCGCGAGTTCGTGTCGGACCTGGATCCCGCGGTGGTCAAGGCGCGCTACCAGATCGGTCCCACCGACCCCACCATTTTGTTCGTCGGGGATCTGGACGAGCGACACGGCCCCGACCTGCTGATGCGGGTCATGCCCGCCCTGCTGAAAGGGCACGCTCAGGCCAGGCTAGTGGTGGTGGGCGACGGGCCTTTGCTGTGGCCCTTACGGGTCATGTCGCGCTACATGCTGCTCGACTACGCCGTACGTGTGACCGGGCATATCGGTGGACGGGAAGTGCGCGAGCTGGTTGCGGCGGCGGATATCATGGCCGTGCCCAGTCGGGCCAGCACCGAGGACTGGCAGATTCTCTCGGCCTGGTCGGCGCGACGCCCCGTGGTGGCGGCTCGGGTGGCGGCCGACGGGCTGTGCCGCGAGGGCGAGGATAGCCTGCTCATCGAGCCCGAAGCCGCATCTTTGTTGGCTGCCCTTGGCCACGTCCTCGCGGACCCGGAGCTGGCCCGTCGCCTGGGCGAGAGCGGGCATCGCAAAGTGCGGCGGGAGTTTGGCGGGCCCTGTGCTGAAGCAGGTCTAGCTTAGTCATGAGCGCAAGCGAACGCCGACCCGCGTCCCCCCCCGGGAGCCCTACCACGCCCAAGGGCTACCTCATGCTCGTGCTGCACGCCCATCTGCCCTACGTGCACCATCCCGAATACGAGCGCTTTCTGGAGGAGAGGTGGCTATTCGAGGCGGTGACCGAAACCTACATCCCCTTGATAAAGTTCATCGATCGGCTGCGTGAGGAAGGCGTGGGGGGGCGCCTGACGCTTTCCGTGTCGCCGTCGCTCGCCGCCATGCTGGAAGACCCTACCTTGACCCAGCGCTGCGAGCGCCACCTGGAGATGTCGATGCGACTCGCCGACGCCGAGATCGGACGCACGCAAGCCTGGCCCGAGGTGAATCGGCTGGCAATCATGTATCGCAGGCTCTTCGAAGAGGCGCGCCAGGTCTTCGTCGAGAGATCGGGCAGACGCATTTTGCAGGTGTGGCGGGAATTTGCTCAGCAAGGGCTGCTCGAGCTGATGACCTGCGCCAGCACCCACCCTTTCCTGCCCGGTCTTGCCGCCTATCCCGGCTCGATTCGCGCCCAGGTGGTATCGGCGGTCGAGGAGCACGAACGCATCTTCGGGAGCAAGCCGAAGGGGCTTTGGCTGCCCGAGTGCGGGTTCTTCCCCGGGGTCGACGAGATGCTGACCGCGGCGGGATTGCGCTACACCTTCGTTGATGGGCATGCCCTGGAAAATGCCGTGCCCAAACCGCTCTTCGGCGCCTGCGCCCCGGTATATTGCCCGTCGGGCCTGGCGGTGTTCGCCCGCTCGCCTGCGACTTCGAAATTGGTATGGAGCAGTATGGTGGGCTATCCCTCGGATCCTGAGTACCGGGAGTACTACCGCGATATCGGTTTCGACCTGGACGAGGGTTACCTGGCGCCCTACGCATACGCCGATGGGGTGCGCACGCCAACCGGCATCAAATACCACCGCATAACTGGACCGGGCGGGGACAAGCACCTTTACCGACCCGAGCGCGGCAGTGAGCGTGCCCTGCGCCATGCCCAGGATTTCGTAGCCCGTTGCCGCGACCAGGCTCAGCGCTCTTCCCAGCGCATGCCCATGCCGCCGGTGCTGGTGTCGCCTTACGATGCCGAGCTGTTCGGACACTGGTGGTTCGAGGGGCCGCAGTGGCTCTACCACGTCTTGCGCAGCCTGGGCGGCGCAGGGGGCGAGGTTACACTCATCACTCCCTGTGAATACCTGGCCGCGCATCCAGTTCAGCAGCGCGCCATGCCTAGCCCATCGAGCTGGGGCAAGAACGGCTACAGCGAGCACTGGATGAATGCCAAGACGGCATGGCTTTGGGGGCCCATCCTCGAGGCTTCGGCGCGCATGAGCCGAGCGGTTGCTCGGGCGGGCGAGCTGGCGCCGGGCTCGCTCGAAGGGCGTATCATGTGTCAGGCGGCGCGCGAGCTTATGTTGGCGCAAGGCTCCGACTGGCCTTTCGCCATCACCAACGGGACCACCGAAGAGTACGCCAAGCGCAGATTTCTCGATCATCTGGCGCGTTTTCACGCTCTGCTCGACGATTGCGAGCAGGGGCACATCGACCTCGAGAAGCTGGGGGCTCTCGAAATAATGGACGCCATCCTGCCCCGGGTAGACTATCGCCTCTACGCCCAGTGATGGCTGCCGATGGAGCTTCGCAAGAGATTCGTGCCGCAAGCGGCATCACCCTGCGTGCGGCCGCTCGTTGCCCTGGCCCCTGGGTCGAGATCGAGCTGGCCAAGCTCAGCGGGGCCGCGTGCATGGTGCACTGGGGGGTGATTCACGCGGGGGGCTCGGCCTGGCAAAGACCGCCGGGCTCGACCTGGCCACCCGGCTCTGCCCCGGCCTTGCGAGCAGTGGAAACGCCGCTCGACCGCGACGTGCTTCGTGTGAGGCTCAAGCGGGCCTGGCGATTTTCCGAGCTGCGCTTCGTGTTGCTTGAGCCCAACCGTAGGCGCTGGGACAACAACCAGGGCCGCGACTATCGCGTGACCTTGCCAGAGCCCCCCCCTCTCGCGCAGAGCCCGGCCGCGCTCGCCCAGGCCATCGCTGGGGGTGGCGACCCGGTGAGCCTGGCCGAGTATGCTCTCGGCGAAGGCTACCAGCTCGGGGTTGCGCTGTTGCGCTCGGGGTCCGGGGTGCGAGTTGGGCTGGCCTGCGACGTGGAAGGGCCACTCTATCTGCACTGGGGGGTGGCCACACGGCGTCGCGCTTGGCAGGTTCCGCCCGTCGCCATGTGGCCGCCGGGCACGCGGGCGGTGAGCGCGACCGCGGTCGAGACGCCACTTGGCGACCATGATAATCATGACAACGAAGACGATGGTGGTAGTGACGGCAGTGGCTTGCGGGTCCTGCGCCTGGATTTGCCAGGGCCCGAGCTCCCGCCTGCACTGGCCTTCGTGCTCCGGCAGCCGGAGCAGGAGACGTGGTGGAAGGTGGCGGGAGGGGACCTTTACCTGCCCACCGCACCTGGCCTCGCTCTGGCCGCTCTTCCGGCCTCCCTGGTCGATGGTGACCTGCGTGCACTGGCCGATGAGATCGTAGCACGTGAAGGCTCCAGCTCCTTCAGCCTGATGCACCGGTTCAATCTCGCGCACGACCTCCTCGACCGGGTGCCCAGGGGCAACGCCCCCGGACTAGGGTTAATCTTTGTCTGGCTGCGCTTCTCGGCCTTGCGCGCGCTCGACTGGCAGCGCAATTACAACACCAAGCCGCGTGAGCTTGCCCATGCCCAGGATCGGTTGACCATCAAGCTCAGTGAGCGGGCGGCGGCGGGCGAGCCGCCCGCGCTCCTGCGCATGATCGCCAGCACGGTCGGCAGGGGCGGCGATGGGCAACGGGTGCGCGACGGCATCCTCGAGATTATGCACCGCCATCACATCAAGGAGGTGGCGGGACATTTCCTGGAGGAATGGCACCAGAAGCTGCACAACAATACCACCCCGGACGATGTCGTGATCTGCGAGGCCTACCTGGAGTTTCTGCGCGGGCGGGGGCGCGAGGAGTCTTTCTATGGCACGCTGGCGGCGGGCGGGGTCACGGCGGAGCGTTTGCTGAGCTTCGAGCGGCCCATCCGCAGTCACCCCGAGTACATACCGGAGCTCCGTGACGCCCTGCTGGCAGATTTCACGGCCTTTCTCGCCGTCCTGCGCTCGCTTCATGCCGCGACCGACCTTGGGAGTGCCTTGGCGGGGGCGCGCACCTGGCTGGACGAGCCGGCCCGGCAACTGCTCGACGGCATCTGGCGGCGGCGGGAAGAGCCCGGGGCTCGGGTATGGCTGCTCGAGTCGGTAACCCGTGCCCGCGAGATAGTGGCGGCCCGGTCACGCCCGGGGCAGGGGGGGCTGCGCGACCTCTTCTATCTCGACCTGGCCTTGGAAGACTTCTTCCGGGTGCTGGTGGAGCGCAGTCTGCACGTGCGGCTCGGTCTCGCCGAGTTAGTCGCGGGTACCGAGCTGGCGCTGCGTAATCTTCTCTTCACTCGCCCACAGGAGGAGCTGCCATCATGTCTGGGCTATTGGCATCGTGTCGCAGGTCTGGCGCAGAGCGAGCCCGAGTGGGCGCTCCATGCCCAAGCCGCTCTGGAGCGAGTTGGGCGCGTGCTCGTCGAGATGGCCGACAGCGACGTGGCTTTGCTACAGCCCATAGCCGATGCTCTCGGCCCGCCCCTGGCGGCTCCGAGCTTTACCATCGCCGGGTTTGCGGAAGAGGTGCTGCGCGGTCGCCTCGAATTTGTGGTCTCGGCTTTGTTGCGCAAGCTGGACGAAGGGCTGCGCGAACATACAGGGACGGGGCGTTGGCGTATCATCAGCCGGGGCTCCGGCGACGTGGCCGGAATCGTCGTGCTGCGCGGGTCGCTGGCCGAGGCTCAGGAACAGCATTTCGGCGGCGCTACCGTCCTGGTGGTCGGACGAGTTGGGGGCGAGGAGGAGATTCCCCCCGGCGTCGTCGCGGTCTTGACCGAAGCCTCGGTCGACCTGCTGGCGCACGTGGCGGTGCGGGCGCGCAATGCCCAGGTGCAGCTGGCAACTGCTCGGGATAGGGGAGCGCTGGATGACTTGCGTGCTCAGCAGGGCAAGTGGGTGCGGGTGACGGTGAGCAGAGAAGGAGACGTCGCGATCGCCGCGGCCGAGCCCGCGCCGGCATCGGAGGCTGCGCCCAGACGCCCGGTGCGCGCGCGCCCGGGCGTCTCGCCCGGATCGGCTGCTCGCGAATACGCAATCGGCGAGGAAGCGTTCACGCCCGAGAAGGTAGGGAGCAAGTCCCGCAACCTCAAGGAGCTGCGTGCGCGCTTGCCCGGCTGGATCAGTGTGCCGGCTGGAGTGGTCTTGCCCTACGGGGTGTGCGAGCGTGTGCTCGGCCAGCCGGCCAACCAGGCCTTGGCCGAGCGCCAACAGCATTTGCTCGAACGCTTGGCGAAGGGGGAGGAGGGTGGGGGCGGTTCTCTTGGCGAAGGCGCTTCTCTTGGCGGAGGCGTTGGCGAAGGCGGTGCCGCGGGCGAAGGCGGGGCTAATGGTGAAGGCAGGGACGTTGGTGATGCCGGGGCTGTCACGGATACTGC
Organism: uncultured delta proteobacterium; assembly: GCA_963849735.1. Taxonomy (GTDB): domain Bacteria; phylum Myxococcota_A; class Polyangia; order Fen-1088; family Fen-1088; genus Fen-1118. The sequence continues at coordinate 30,785 of CAWKJE010000060.1, read as the reverse complement.
GTCGATTCTGGGAGAATTGCGCCGGCTGACCATGGCGCTGGAGCTGCCCGAGGGACTCGAAGTCGTGCTGCGCGGGCTGATGAGCCAGGCTGGTATTCCCTGCTCATCTTCCTTCCCCGAGGTTTGGTCAGGGGTCAAGCGGGTGTGGGCTTCCAAATGGAACGAGCGCGCATTTGCCAGTCGTCGGGCGTTTGGGCTCCCGGATGCGAGCCTGCAGATGGCGGTCTTGCTCGAACCGCTGGCGCCGGCCGAGCTGTCCTTCGTCATTCACACCACCCATCCCATCACCCTGGACCGCGACGAGCTGGCGGCCGAGGTCGTGCTCGGTTTAGGCGAGACCCTCGTCGGCAATCACCCCGGCCGAGCGCTAGGATTCACTTATGCGCGCAACCGGGGGGCCTTGCACCTGACTTCGCTGCCGAGCAAGAGCAGAGGGCTCTTCGGCCAGGGGCTGGCCTTGCGTTCGGATTTTAGCGGCGAGGACCTGGTAGGGTTCGCGGGGGCAGGACTTTATGACACCGTCACGCTGCCGCCGGCCCGCGCGGTCACGCTCGATTACCAGAACGTAGACTGGCTGTGGGACCGGGATGCCCGCGAGCGCATCCTGCGTGGCATTGCCGAGGTGGGCATGGCGGTCGAGCAGGTGTTCGGCGTCGCCCAGGACATCGAGGGCACCTACGGCGCCGGACGCTTCTTTGTCGTGCAGGCCAGACCGCAGGTGGGTCTCGATGGGCGATAATCGCGACCGCAGCGGGGCCGCGACAGATGATGATTGCGACCTCAAGATCGGGAATCAGACGGCCTTCTTCGCCGCGCCGACGGAGCCGTTCGCCTATGCCGTAGAGCACGGCTTCGCGGCGTTCGAGTTCTTTCCCGACGGTGGCCCGACCGGGCGAGGCTGGTCGGCGGACGACGTATCGGCGGAGCAACGTTGCCAATTGCGCCGCGCCGCCGAGGCGGCCCGGATGCGCATCAGTGTTCACGCGGCGCTGGAGGCGACCTTGCTCGGTGAACAGGGAGGGGAGAAATTGCTGCGCGATGTTGAGCTGGCGCGTGACCTGGGCGCCTGCGTTCTAAATCTTCATCTCGTTCCCGGCGATGCGGCGGGCTGTGGCCGGGCGGCCTTGGCTGTGGCCGAGATTCTGCGTCCGCTCGGCATCACCTTGGCCCTGGAGAACACCGTCGAGGTCGGACCCGACTACGTGAACCAGGTCTTCGCCCAATTGCCGGCTGCGTCCGGGGCACGAGGTGTCGGTCTTTGCTTCGACATGGGGCATGCCAACCTCCACCTGGCCTGCCACAACGATTACCTGGCCTATCTGGATCGCCTGGCTGATCACGTCCCCATCGTCCACGCCCACATTCACGAGAATTGGGGCGATGGCGACCGGCACTTGCCGCTTTTCACCGGACCGGCGGGGCACGATTCGTCGGGGGTGGCGGGCTTGCTGCGGCGTTTGCGCCAAAGGCGCTTTCATGGATCGCTGATTCTGGAGCAGTGGCCGGCGCCGCCGTCGTTGCTGCTCGCCGCCCGGGCTGGCTTGCGCGCTCTCGCCCGCCAGTAGCATCTGGCATGCTTGGGCCTACCCGGGGACCACGATGCCGTAGTCGGCTATCTTCTTGGCCACGGTGGGATAGGAGATCTTGAGTAGACGGGCAACCTCGGCGCGGTTGCCTCCCGTGTGGACGAGCAATCGCTCGATATAGAGCTTCTCGAGCTCAGCCAGCGAGGGCGGTCTGCCATCGTCATGCTGGCGCAGGGTGAAGAACTCCGGCGGCTCCTTGCTCGCGAAGCGTTTGCCCTTGCCCACCAGCAGCGCGGCCGCTGTCATCTCGGATCCGGTTTCGAGGATCAGGCTGCGCTCCAAGATGTTGCGCAGCTCGCGCAGGTTGCCGGGATAGTCGTAGGCGAGGAGGATCTGCATGGCATCGGGTGAGATCTGTGGGGTTGGGCGGCCCAGGCGAGTCGCAATGCGCTCGATCATCCAGCGGGCCAGCATGGCTATGTCCTCGCGGCGTTCGCGCAGGGGGGGGAGGGTCAAGTGGAATACGTCAAGGCGGTGGAACAAGTCGAGGCGAAAACGTCCGGCCGTCACGTCTTCTTCGAGATTGCGGTTGCTGGCCGCGACGATGCGCACGTCGGCGACCAGATCGCGAGTTCCGCCCACGCGACGGAAAGAGGTGGTCTCGAGGGCGCGGAGGAGCTTGGTCTGAACCTGTGTGCCCAGCTCCCCGATCTCATCCAGGAACAGGGTGCCGCCCGAGGCCAATTCGAGCAGGCCCTGCTTGCCGGTCTTGGCGTCGGTGAAGGCACCTCGCTCGTGGCCGAACAGCTCGGATTCGAGGAGGCCCTCGGCAATGGCCGCGCAATTGAGGTCCACGAACGACTCCTCACTGCGCAGGGGGGTATGCTCATGAATGAAGCGGGCAATGATTTCCTTCCCGGTGCCGCTCTCGCCTTGCAAGAGCACGGAGGTCGAGGGACTCTGGGCGACTTTGAGGGCCCGCTCGAAGACTTCGCGCATGGCCGCGCTTTCGGAGGTGAGCAGCGCATCCTGCGGTGGCCTGGTCTCGCGGCGGAGAGCGCGCACCCGATTGCGCAGTCGCCGCGCTTCGAGGGCCTTGCGGATCTTGACCACCAGGTCCGAGAGCTGGATCGGCTTGGTGAGGTAATCTTCCGCTCCCTGGCGCAGTGCGCGCACGGCGTTGTCGACGTCAGCATGGGCAGTGATCACCAGGAACAGGCTATCGGCACCCCGTTCACGGCTCTCCTGGGATAGGGTAGCCAGAAGGTCGACTCCGTCGGCATCGGGCAGGTTGCGGTCGAGCAATACCACGTCGGCGGGAGACTCGCGCCACGCCGCCACGCCGGCCGAGCCACTCGCGGCGGAGCGTACGGCGTAGCCCTCGCGCTCCAGCGCTGCTTCGGCGATGACCCGGAAAGACTTTTCATCATCGATGACGAGGATGGAGGTGGTCACGCCGCCTCCTGATTGCGCAGCGTCGGCCGCAGGGGCAGGCGCAGGGCGAAGCGGGCGCCGCCCAGCGGCGACGGCCGCAGCTCGATGAGCCCGCCGTGCGCCGAGGCAAAGCGCTGTGCCGTCGCCAAGCCGAGCCCGGTGCCGTTGCGTTTGGTGGTGAAGAAAGGCTCGAAGAGGTGGTCACGCACCTCGGCCGGTACGCCAGGGCCGCTGTCGTCCACCACCACGTCGATGAAAGCCGGCGGGTCCCCCTGGGATGCCTCTACCCCGATGGCCACCTCGCGAATCTTGCCAACCGGGGTGGCCCATGCCACTGATTCGATGGCGTTTTGTAGCAGGTTGACCAGGACGCTGCGGATCAGATCAGCATCGCAGGCGATCATGGCTGGCTGGTGACCGGCCGGGGATCTGAGCGTCACGCGCGCGGCGGCTGCCTGCTCGGCGCACAGCTCGGCCGTGGTGAGGGCCAGGGCGAGAATGTCGTTGGGTTCGACGTTGAGGCGCGGCGTGCGGGCGAAAAGCAAGAGCTCGTCAGTGAGGGCGCGCAGGCGGATGACCTCTTCGCGCACCTGGGCGTTCACGCGGCCGAGATGGGGAATCTTCTGCGCCTCGAGCGCCATCAGATCGAAGCCCATGCCAAGGGCGTTGAGCGAGTTCTTGAGCTCGTGGGATATTACCGCTGCCGCTCGTCCCATGGCGGCGAGGCGCTCGTGGGCGAGGAGGGAATGCTGGGCCTGCTCTAGCTCGGCGGTACGGGCGCGCACACGCTCTTCGAGCGAGCGTGCCAGGTCGCGAATGCGTTCGAGGTCTTCGCGGTGCACCTGGTCGCCGTGTGCCAGTTGGGTGCGCAGGTCGGCGAAGGCGCGGGCGAGCTCGCCCAGCTCATCGGCGCGTGCCACCAGGGTGGCCTCGGGGGCTTCGCCCTTGGGGGATGGCTCGCCGGCACGTGCCGCGGTCAACGCTCGCACGGCACCCAAGAGCTGTTCGAGCGGACGGGTCAAGAAGCGCGAGGACAGGTAGCCCAGGAGCACAGCCATGGCTCCGCCAAAGGCCAGAATGCGCAAGAGCAATCCCAGCTGGCGCTCGAGCGCAGAATCGAGGGCGCGGTAAGGCCAGCGCAGGACCAAGCCCCAAGCGACGTGGGGAATGGGGGCGTGGGCGTAGAGGAAGCGGCCGTTGGCCTCGTCGACGGAAAAGGCCCCTGCGGTCTCGGTGGGGTGCGCCTCGAGCACCTTGTGCCATCCCAATCCGGAGTCGGCCGGGATGGGGAAGAGGTAGCGACCCGCTGGATCGATGAGAGCGGCCTGGGTGCCGGGTGACAAGGAGGCGAACAGGATGGGCGAGATGATGCGATCGCTGCGCGGGTCGATGATGCCGCGCAGTACGCCGTCGGCCGCGCCCGACTTGCCCCCGATGGGCACCACCAGGTTGATGAGCGGCGATTCCGCGTCGCTCTCGCCCATCACCACCGGACCGTTGGCCCTTCTCCCGGCTATGAACCAGGGCTCGCTCGCGTAGCTCTTGCCGGTGCAGTCGACGGAAGCGGGCTCCGACCACAAGCAGCGTCCGGTCGAGTCTTCAATCTGCAGACCGATGTTGAACAGGGTGGAGTTGCGATGGGCGTGGGCGAGCAGGGTGGCCTCGGGGCGCAGATCGTTGTCGCTGAGATCGACCTCGGCCATGTGGGAGAGCCGAGTCAGCTCACGCGCGACGACGTCTATGCTGTCGCTCAGCGCGAAGCCGCGGTTTTGCGCGAGCAAGAGCTGGCGATTGAGCAGCTCTTGCTCTTCATACGAGTGGGAGTGGCGAATGAGGAGGAACCCCGTGGTGCCCACCGACGCCAGCGCCGCGACGCATGATACCAGGGCGATTCTGGGGCGCAGTTTCATCTTTTGCCTGGGCTACTCTAGCGCAGGAGCGCGCCCGAGCGCACGCTACCCGCAACCGCGCGATGAGCGCGGCCGACCTGGCCTGCGTCCGGCCATCATGTCATGGCCATCATGGCCATCATGGCCATCGGAGCCTGGCATTATGCGCGCCGGGGCCGTTCAGGGAATGTTGCCGGGCGTTGGTGGGGGCGGCGGTGGCGGTGGGGTGGGCAGGCTTTGCGAGGGCGGTGCCGCCGGGGGCGCGGGCGGCGCCGCGGCGGGTGGCGGCGGAGGAGGAGCGGCGGGGGCCGCAGCCGTGGGCGGCGCAGGAGCGCTGGTGGCTGGTGGTGGCGGGGCCGGCGGCGGGGGCGCGGGGGGCGGCGGGGGCGCCGCGGCGGAGGCGGGCGGTGGAGGCGGAGGTGGTGGCGGGGCCGGCGGAGGTGCCGCGGAGGTCGGCGGTGGCAATACCGCCGTCACCGGCGTGCCGATGCTGATGCACGAGGTGAGGTCGAGGAGCATGAACTCCAGCACCTGCTCCTGCGGCGTCAGCGAGCCGGTGCAGTAGGCTGGTGTCGTGCCCGAGGCGGGCTGGTTGACGTGGAAGCCGCTGTACACCACGCGGCCACACTGCTGGGCTGCCGCCGAGCCGACCGGGGTGTCGAAGGTGAACTCATGTGCGAACTGCTGCTGGATGCAGTCCGAGGTCGAGGGGTTGGCCCCGGTGCAGCTGGCATCGACCGCCGACCCGGTGAACTGGCGCCAGGCCAAGGGTGAGGTCAGCCACGCCTGGCTGACCGGATTGGCGGTGGTGCCCGTGATGACGCTGTCCGCCACATGGGCGACATTGTTGAGGGTGATCGAGGTAACTCCGTTCGCCGTCGTTCCCGCACCAACGTCGACCAGCCACTGGGCGAAGCCGGCGCCCTTGGTAAAGCTGGTATTCACCTGGGCGTTGAGGGCCAGGTAGGAGGGTGGGTTAGTGTTAGTGCTGCCTGCGCCGTTGTAATAGCGCGTCTCCTGAACTTCCGTGAATCCTTGCGGAATGCTCCAGTTCGCGGTGGCGGGGAACGAGCTGGCCGCCGGGGCAATGAAGGTCCAGCTGTAGTGGGTGACGAAGGCGCGCCCGCCGGCGTTGGTATAATTGAGCAGGTTGGGGTAGCCGGCGGCGTCCGTGGCTTCGAGCGTGGGAGGATCGCCCGGGGTGCTGGGGTTGGTCCCCTTGGCAGGAGTGTCGCCAGCGCAGGGCAACAGCACCATGTCGTAGCTGGAAAGACCAGGCTGTCCGTTGGTTCCCGAGCCCCCGTTGGGTCCGGTGCCGCCCCACAACGTGGCGGCCGACGGTGCCGTCTGTCCGTTGGCGAGCCCGGCCCCGTTGAGCCCGCTCAAGCCTTGCTGCTGGTAGATGCGGATACGTCCAGTGCCGGTTGGTGCGGTGAACTCCGAGCTCGCGACACCCATCTCGCTCAGCACGCACTCGAGCGCGTCGGCCCATCCGGTGGCCACCGCGGTGAGGGGGATGTTGCCTTCGGCCTGCGAAGCAGGCAGGCGCACCGTCCCGTCAGGGATGGGGTTGTCGCCGCAGCTGTTGGTGATGTCGACGGTGATTTCCCGGCGCCACTTGCCCAGCTGGACCACCAAGGGAATTCCGGTGCCGGTGGGCGCGTTCGTGATCACGAAGCTGCCGTCGGGCCCGGAGAACGCACCGGCCACCGCTTGGTCCGAGGTCAGCGATTGGCACTGGTCGCACGATGGCCCGTCGACTATGGCGGGCAGCGCTCCATTGGGGATATAGACCAGAGCGTTGTACACCGGGTCACCGGACGCTCCGCGCGGGGTGAACACCTTGCCGCTGACCGTGGTCGAGCCCGCGTCGCACGCGGCGATCTGGCAGGCCAGGCCGGTGCACAGCCCACAACTCGCGCTCGTGCAGACACAGGCGTTGCTCTCGCAGGTAAAGCCGGTCGGACAGGTGGCGGGGCAGTTGATCGAGCCGCCGCAACCGTCCCCGATGGGGCCTCCGCAATAGGTACCGCCATTGGAGGCGGTGCAGGTGATGGGCTTGCAGGTCGAGTCGCCCTTGCACAGGCCGGTCGTCTGGTCGCACACCTGGTGGGTCCCGCAGGTGGTCGGGCAAGCCAGGCTGCCGCCACAGCCATCGCCGATGGCGCCGCAGTAAGGGAAGTCCGTGCCATTGGTGCATGATGTTAGCTTCACGCAGCTGCTGTCACCCTTGCACTGATCGGTGCTCGTGTCGCAGACCTGCCCGGTGCCGCAGCTCGTGCCGCAGGAAACGGCGCCGCCACAGCCATCCCCCACCGTGCCGCAGTAGCTGTAGGATGTGCCGTTGCTGCAGCCCTTGGGCACGCAGCTGGCGTCGCCCTTGCACAGGTTATCGGCACCGCAGACCTGCTTTGCGCCGCATTGTGCGCCGCAGCTAACTTTGCCGCCACAGCCATCGCCGATGTCGCCGCAGTAGCTAAACGGGGTTCCGTTGGCACAGGCGATGGGAACGCAGGTGGAGTCGCCAGTACACACACCGTCGCTGCCGCATAGTTGATGAGCCGCGCAGTCCGCGCCGCAGTGCAGGGTGCCGCCGCACCCGTCGCCGACATCGCCGCAGTAGTTGAACTGGGTGCCGTTATTGCAAGTCGCGGGAATACAACTGGCGTCGCCTTGGCAGAGACCGGTGGCCGTGTTGCACGCCTGGCCGGCCGCGCAATCACTCCCGCAATGGAGAGTACCGCCGCAGCCGTCGCCGATATCGCCGCAGTAGTTGAAGACAGAGCCATTCTCGCAGGCGATGGGTTTGCAGGTCGCGTCACCTTTGCACAGGCCGGTCGTGGCGTCACAGACTTTGTCGGCGCCGCAGTCGGCCCCGCAATGCAGGGTGCCGCCGCATTGGTCGCCAATGTCGCCGCAATAATTGAAAGGCGAGCCATTGGTGCACAAGGTGAGGCGAGGGCAGGTTGCGTCGCCGATACACAGATTGTTGACGCAGCCGAAACCGGCGCTACAGGGCGCGCTGCAGTCCAACGCGCCGCCGCAGCCGTCGCCGATCAGGCCGCCGCAATACTGGCCACCGGTTGGGTTACAAGTAAGGGGCGTGCACGGCGAAGGCACGCACTGGCTGTTGGTGCAGGTGTAGCCATCGACACAACTACCGCAGTCGATGCTATTGCCGCAGCCATCCCCGATGGCGCCGCAGTAGCTACCGAGGCCGCTGCCACAGGTGACCGTCGGGATGCATGTCGGTCCTCCCTTGCACAAGTGGTCCTGGCACGTCCAGCCCGCCTTGCTGCAATCGCCGCAGGTGATGGTTCCGCCACAGCCGTCCCCCAGCTCCCCACCGCAATACTGGCCGCCGGTCGGGTTGCAGGTGGCAGGGGTGCAGCCGGTGGCCGGAACACACAGGGCGTTGGTGCACACCTCGCCGGCGGGACAAGCGCCGCAGCTTAGCGAATGGCCGCAGTTGTCGCCGATAGTGCCGCAGTACTGGCTCGAGCCCGAGCTGCAGGTGAGGGGAGTGCAGACGTCGGGCGAGCCCGTGCACAGGCCAGCGGTGCAAGACCAGCCCGGCTCTGGGCAGGCGCCGCATTCGAGCGAGCCACCCGCGTTGTTTCCAATTTTGCCGCAGTACGTTCCTCCCAGCGCTTGACAGGAAGTCAAGGGCCCGGCGTCGGATCCGGAGCTGCCGGTGCTACAAACGCCGTTGTCGCAGCTTTGACCGGTCGGGCAAGCGCCGCACTGCAGGGCGCCGCCGCAGCCATCGCCGATGGTGCCGCAGTACTGGCCACCGCCGACCTGACAGGCCGTGACCACGGGCACACATGCACCGTCGCCGCTTTGACCTGGCGAGCCATCGGGAAAGGTGACGGGAATGGCATCATTGCCGCCGCTGGCTGGCCCGCCGGTACCGGCGTTGCTGCCCACCGAGCCGGAGCTGCCGCTGCAGCCGACGGGCAAAGCTAGTGAGGCCAAGGCGAGGGCGGGATAAACCCGTGACAGGATAAGACCGTACCAGTTCCTTCTACACATATAATGAGCTCACAGAGTTAAGCTGGGGAGCAGTTTAGCGTAGTCCAGCCGAGGTGCGACCAAATTTCCGTCGCTGGCGTGGCTGGCCGAGCGAGCTCATGGTTATGCCCCCTGGTCAATGCCAGACTCATCCCGGAAAAGGCACAATGCCGCGATTTCAGGGCTTGCCGCGCTGACGTTTGTGGGGCGGTTCGTCCGCGTATCGTGGGGAATCGCGGAGCGCGTGACTCCATGAGCCATCGGGAGCCTGGCGCTGGGCGGGCCCGCGCGAAAATGCGTGCCGAGCCTGAGCCGAATGGCGGGCACCGCGGATCTGGACATACATGAATAGCAGCTCACTCCCGATGGTTTCCCGCGCCTGCCGCAGCCGGGCGGTAAAGGAGAAATCCATGTCCAGGTCGTGCTCCTCACCTCTGGTGTCCCTCAGCGTTGGCATCACCGCAGCTTTGTTGTGTCAATGCAGCTCCAACTCTGTCCCGGCCGGAATGGGGGGGGCGTATGTCGCAGGCGGGAGCGGAGGCACGGGGCCGGTGGCGGGAGGCAGAGTGGCGGAATCGGGGGGTAACGTCGGCTCTGGCGGCGGCATGGGCGGCGCGCAGGGTGGGGGATCGGGCGCGGCCTCAGGTGGCAGCGCGGGTGGCAAGGGGGGGGCTAGCGCCGCTTCGGGGGGCGTGAGCGCGGTGGGAGGGAGCGTGGGAGGGAGCGCGGGCAGTGCCCCTGCGGCCGGGGGCGCTGGTGGCAGCGTGGGCAGCTCCGCTTCGGGCGGGAGCGGGGGTGTGAGCCCGGCGGGCGGGGCGAGCGGGGTAGGGACCGGGGTGGATGCGGGCGCCACCGGGCCAGGGATCCAGCCCGACGGAACCTTCGTTCCCACCTGTCCCGCCCTATTCCAGGCTGACGCGGGCGGGCCACCGGCGGTTACGCCCGTGCCCAGCCCGGAACAAGCAACCTACCAGCACACCGAGATGACAGCCTTCCTCCACTTCTCTCTGGCCACTTTCGACGGAACCGAGCAGGGCAACACGGCGGACAAGCCGACCGTCTTCGCGCCCACCAACCTCACCCAGGACACGGTAAACTCGTGGGTCAGCGACCTCAAGGCGGCCGGCTTCCGGCAAGCGATGCTCGTGGCCAAGCACAGCATCGGCTTCTGCCTATGGCCGTCCAAGTCGACCAACGACTGCAACCAGTATTCGGTGGCGGAATCGGCATGGCCGCTGGGACAGAGCGGGGGTGACCTGGTGCAAATGTGGGCCACCGCCATGAACGCTGCCGGCATGAGAGTCGCCATCTACCTCGCTCCATGGGACCAGCACTACTCGGGCTCGAGTTACCTCAGCTACTACGATGACCAGCTCACCGATGTTCTCACCAACTACGGACCGGTCTACGAGCTCGAGCTCGATGGTAACAATGCCCCCACCATCAACTGGTCGACCTTCTACGCCACGGCCAAGAAGCTGCAGCCCCACATTCTGATCTGGGCGGGACCTCAGGTGGCGCAGATGGCCGCCGGGGACAGCCCGGCCGCCGCGACCGATCTGCAGTGGATCGGCAATGAAAATGGCCAGGCCAGCCGGACGACCTCGAGCCGTGACCTTACCAACTGCGGGGGATCGGTGCCGGGCGGGAGCGGGTGGTGCGCCTGGGAGACCAACGTGTCGGACCGCCTGCCCGACGGCGATCACTGGTTCTGGCACCCGGGCGAGACGCCGATGGCGCTCAGCGAGATGCAGTCGATCTACTTTTCCTCGGTCGGGATGAACTCCACCCTCATCTTCAACGTGCCGCCGTCCAACACCGGAGCGTTCGATCCCAACGATGCCGCATTGTTGCAACAGTTTGGAACCTGGTACTCCGCTCTTTATGTCAACAACACCCTGAAAGGCCAGCCGGTGACCGCCGACTCGACCTGGGCCACGGCCGGTTTCGACGGTAGCAAGGCGGTGGACGAAGACGTCTGCACTTATTGGGCGGCAGCCGAGGGCAAGACGACGGCGCGGCTGGAGGTGGACCCAGCGTCCTCCATCACGTTTAGCGTCATCAGCATCCGCGAGCCGATCGAGCTGGGCGAGCGCTCGACCGGTTATCACGTGGAAATCAAGCAGAACGGCTCCTGGACCACGCCCAAGGACAGCTCGGGCAACCAGGTGAAGGGTACCGTGATAGGCCAACGCCAGCTCTGGCAGCTCGGCAAGACTACCGCCGATGGCATCGCACTGGTGATCGACTCGGCCCGCGGCGTTCCTGCCATCTCCGAGTTCGGAGCGTACAACCCGTGATGGACCGGGGGTGCCCGGTTCACGGGGCCTTTTGCTCCCTCTGTCAATCCATGCACGCCACCCACGAGCTGCGCGTCTTTCGCCGGCGGCCCGGGGCGGGTGAGTCGCGTAGCGTCATTAAGCGGTAGCGAGGTGTATCTGCCGGCCTCTTTGCGCGGCGATTGACTGTATGATACCGACTGTTCGGCCGAATATGGAATCCGTTGTGCCCGACCGTGAATACCTGGCCGCGGAACATGCGCGGGGTGGCGTTATGCCCGAGGTCGGCGAAGGGAACCCGGGCCCCTATCCGCCGCCCGAATGGGCCAGGGCGTGGCGCGAGCTCGTCCTGGCGGCGGCTGGGCCGGTGGCGCCGCCGCCGTGGTGGAGGTCCGCTGAGTTATCGGGGGGCCTGGCCACTTTGGATGATTCCGCGAGCCAGTCCTGGGACGGAATCGACGGCCTGGTCGGGCACGAACCGGGACTGCTGTTCCAACTCACGCTGGCTGGTCAGGGCGAGCTCCATGTCCCGGGGCAGCCACCCGTGCAGGTTTTCCCCGGTTCCGGCTTCGTCGCCGTCGATCCGGCTCACCATTCGTTCCGGGTCGCGGACCACTCGCCCGGCTGGACGTTCGCTTGGCTTGCCATCTACCACCCCTACATCCTACAGAGGGTGGGCGCGCGCGCGGCAGCCATCGGCCCCGCCATCGCGGTTGCTCCGGACGGCGGCCTGGCCGCGAGTGTGGTGCGCCTGGTGCGCGGGACCCTGAGCAGGGATTTCCGCGATCGGTTCGAGGTCGAGCTCGCCCTGATCGAGCTGGCGCTGGCCTACGAGCGCTCTACGGGGAAGGAAGATGAGAGCCAGGGCGGCCAGCTCCTCGAAGAGGTCAGAGCTCGGGTGGTGAGGGGCTTGCCCGAGGCCATCGATGTCAACACCTTGGCCAGTGACTACGGCATGAGCCGTACTCATTTCAGCCACTTTTTTCGCGATCGCACCGGACTCACGCCCAGCCATTTCGCCACCAAGGTCAGGATCGATGAGGCTGCCCGCCTGTTGCTCGACACACACGTTCCCCTCAAGCGGGTCGCCATCGCCTGCGGTTTCGCCAACGCGAACCACTTCTGCAAGGTGTTCCGCCGCTTCCAATACATGAGCCCGATATCCTACCGGCGCGCAATCCCCTGAGAATGAACCCATTTAGGAATGAACCATGCCCCTGACGGACGGCGGTAGATTGGCCAGCAGCCGGCCCCGCTTGGCTGCGAGCCCGTTCACAAAGGGAACAATCTTCGTGCAAATAGGCAATGGATTCATCGCGCCACTAGCTATACGGTGGCCTTCACTTTGAGTAAATTTTGGCGGACCAGGTTGGTGCGCCGAGAGACCAAAGCCCCGATCGGGTTCCTCCTGACCACTTGAGTCCTACCGGTGCTGTTGCTCTCGACAGGAGCAGCTATGATGAGATCGAACCTTGTTCCGTTAGCAGCCGGATTGATGATGCTCGCGGGCTGTGCGCCTGGTCGGCAATCCTCGTTGACCGGGGGGACCACCGGTGCGGGCGGCGGACCTGGTAGCGGAGGCTCGCTCGCCAGCGGTGGCGCGGCGACCACGCTTGGCCAAGGTGCCTCGGTTGCTGGTGGCGGCGGAGCCGAAGCGGGTGGGAGCGTCCTGGCCGGGGGCGCGGGGGCCGGGGGCAAGGCGAGCGGGGCAGGGGGAGGGGTGGCGGGCTCCGGAGGTGCGAGCCCGGCCGGCGGGGCTAGCGGAGCCTCGGGGAGCGGCGGAAGCGTTGCTCCCGACGCCGCGGCGGGCGGGCAGAGCGGGGCGGGCGGCGGGGGCACGAGCGCGGCGGGCGGGCAGGCAGGTAGCGGAGGGGCAGCCGGGTCTAGTGGCACGGGACCGCAAGGGCCTTGCGACATCTACCAAGGTGCCACGCCTCCCACCCCTTGCGTGGCGGCGCACAGCACGGTGCGCGCACTGTATGGCGCGTACACCGGACCTCTCTACCAGGTGAGGAACGCGGCTAACAGCCTCAAGGACATACCCGTCGGCGCGGATGGTTACGTGGACATCTCGGTGCAAGATACGTTCTGCTCCGGCACCACCTGCACCATCGCGACCATCTACGACCAGTCCCCGAACAAGAACAACCTCACCAAGTCGCCGACCTGCCTGTGGCTGCCCAATGGTGGTGTGGAAGCGAGCGCCACCCAGGGCAAGATCTCGATTAATGGCCACACGGCCTATGGCGTCTATGTCGACAACACCGGCGATCAAAGCAATAGCGTCGGCTATCGCAACAACTCCACCAAAGGAGTGCCGACGGGCGACAACCCGGAGGCTACCTACATGGTGCTCGACGGGACGCGCTCGAGTAGCATTTGCTGCTTCGACTACGGCAACGTGGAAACCGACGGCAAGGACGATGGCAACGCTACCATGGAGGCCATTTACTGGGGCACCGACAGCCAGTTCGGCCAATCCGGGGGCGGCAATGGCCCTTGGGTCGCGGCCGATCTGGAGAACGGCATGTTCGAGGGCTACGAAAACGGTTCGGAGAAGGTTCCCAGCAACACCTCCATAACCGGATGGGCCTATGTGACCGCCATGCTGAAGGGACTGTCGGCTCCTAGCTGTCCCACTGGTCTCACCTCATCGGGTTGTTTCGAGCTCAAGGCCGCCAATGCCGCATCGGGTAAGCTGCAGGTGAAGTTCAATGCCGATACCGGAACCTACGGGGCTCGTCCGCCTGGATATACCCCGATGAAGAAGCAAGGCGCTATCGTCCTCGGCACCGGCGGCGACGGCAGCAATTTCGGCCAGGGTACCTTTTTCGAAGGAGTCATAACCGAGGGCGCTCCGCCCGATTCAATCGACGACCTGATTCAGGCTAACATCGTGGCAGCGGGATACGGAAAGTAGCACGGTAAACGACCATGAAGCACACAACAAGGCACACAGCTCTAGGGCAGTATCGCTGGCTAGCGGCGCTGGCCGCTTTCCCAACCTCCATATTGCTGGCGGGTACCGCCGGAGCAGCAGAGCCAGCAGAAGATCAGGGCGACCAAGCGGCGATCCCCGCGCCGGCAGCGGCCGCTCCGCCCAAGGCCGAGGTACCCTCTCCTCCCGTGGCTGGCGAGCCGGCCCCTGCCCCCGCTCCGGCCACCCCGGCCTCCTACTTCGAGCACCTGGGCCCTGACACCTTTCCCGGCACCCAGCGCGGGTTGTATGGCGGCTCGCTGTGGCTCGAGCCATCCTTTCACGGCCTGCAGTGGCCGCAGAACACCCATACCGGAGTTGGTTTGTCCGGGTATGTCTGGGTCGATACCGGTTACGAAAACATCAGCCGCGGCGAGTCCTCGCTCCCGAACTCGACTCTGTACATCCAGCAGGATCGGGCGGTTTTCCGCGTGACGCCCGCCTATGTGAGCGGCGATTTCTTCATCCAGGGTCAGATTGAGCTGGCGGGCAGCTCCTGTCAGACGGCAGCGGCGTGCGCGTGACCAAATCCATGGTGATGCTGCCGACGATCACGATTGGCTTGCGAGAGTCACTCATCATGGAATCTCAATACGGAATCTCAATAAAGCGGAGCCAGCGCCACAGCGCCCAGCCCAGCCAAGAAGAAGATGAACATCAGGACCAGAAACGCTTTGGCCTGTCGCGGAGCGCCAGCAAACTCGCGCCACACAAATACGCCCCAACATGCGGAGACCATGGTTGCGCCCTGACCAATGCTATAGGAAACCGCTGGACCCACCAGATGTGCGCCAGAAGCGAGAAAGTTAGCCACGCCGCCTGTGCACCAGATCGCTCCGCCCAGCGCTCCGGCCAGGTGCCAGCGGAACGGCGCGCGCCAGTAGCCGGAGCCGTCGACGGGCGCCTTCCCGTCCAGCGGTTTCTTCATCAGAAGCCAGTTCGCGGGGAAGGCCGAGATGGCTACGCCGATCATAAAGAACGCCGTCACCGCGTAGGGCCCTGGGCTGCCATCCCCGGCCGGCCATGCCCTGCTCGCCTTGCAAGGCACGCGCCACAAACGGATAGAAGCAACCCATGAGCACGCCGCAGGCCAGGCTGATGACGATGCCGCGGCCTGTCGTTGCTTTGGCCGTTGCCTCGCGCTTCCGGAACGCTGCCGCATCCAGAATGATGGCCACCACGACCAGCGCGACGCCGCCGAACAGCAGCAGCGGATTCCCTACCGGCTTGATCACGTAGTTTGAAATTGCGCCGATGACGAGCGCCAATCCGATCCCGACAGGGAAGGCAACCGCCAGTCCGGCCACATCGATTGCGGCCACCAACAGCAGGTTCGCCACATTGAAGATCGCGCCGCCGGCGATTGCGTAAAGCATCGGTCCGGTTGTCGTCTGCTTCAGGTCGGCCAGAAAAGGCGTTCCCGCGTGGCCCGCGCTGCCGGCCGTAAGGCCCCAGAAGACCGCGCCTGCCGCCATGCCGATCACGTAATCCCAATAGAAAAGTTGAAAGCGGTAGCCGGGACAGAGCTTGAGCGTGTTGGCCCACGATCCCCAGCACAGCATGGTCAGAATCGTGAGGCACAGCGCTGCGACATAAGTTTCTGGTGCAAGCATCGAAGTTCGCTCCCCACCAACAGCAGTGCGTGACAAAGAAGGAACCATAACATATCGACGCACTGCCGTTTGCCACACAAGCTGAAAAGGAAATCATCCGGGATCTCTGCAGCCCGGATTTGCGCATCTGCCGGTCTCTAAAGACGTCCTACTGCTTCGCTGCCTTCAACGCTTCCGTCAGCGCCGGAACCACCTCGAACAAATCGTCGACGATTCCGTAATCGGCCACCTCGAAGATGGGCGCGTCGGGATCTTTGTTGATGGCGACGATGCACTGCGAGCCTTTCATGCCGACCAGGTGCTGGATCGCTCCTGAGATTCCGACGGCAAGATACAGTCGCGGAGCAACGGTCTGGCCCGAGCTGCCTACCTGCCGCTCCATGGGAAGCCATCCGTTGTCGCAGATGGGCCGCGATGCGGCCAGCTCTGCGCCCAGCGCCGCGGCCAGCTCTTGAACCATTGAAAGATTCTGAGCTTCCTTGATGCCGCGTCCCACACTCACGATGCGCTGCGCTGAGCCCAGATCGACTGTCTGCTCGGAGGCGCGGAATGGCTCACCGGGTTTGGTGCGAATTTTTGCCGCATCGATCGCAGGAGTGAAATGGTAAATATCGGTCTTGCCGCCGCCAGGCAGATCGCTACGGAACGCACCGCTCTGGATCGATACGAAACAAGGGCCGCCGCCTTTATGGTGGTAGCTTCCGCTGAGTCTTCCCTGAAAGAGTTGGCGCACAAACGAGGGGCCCGCTTCAATCGCCGTCACATCCCCGATCAGAACCTGCCCGAATCGTGTCGCGAGACACGGAACAAAGTCGCGCACCTGATACGTATGCGGAAAAACTACATAGGCCGGCTCTAGCTGCCGGATGAGCTGCTCAAAGGCCAACACGAATCCGTCAGCTGTGTAAGTCTGGAGCAGAGGATGAATGATCGCGTGACTCTTCGCAGGCGGAGGACCAGAAACCTGTAAAAAGATGTCCTTGTTAGGGTCGCCAACACCGGCGGCTTCCAGAGTCAGGCCGGTTAATTCCGCCAGTTTGCGGCCTGCTGCCAGCGCCTCCTGATAAAACCGGTCCCTTCCCGCTTCCTGCACCACTAGAATTCCGCTCATAGGACGCGCGCCTCCGTCTTCAGTTTTTCCACCAGCGCTGCCGCCGCTTCTTTGGTCGAGCCGGGCAGGATTTGCGTAGACTTCTGCTTTTTCGGTGCGGCGATTCGCTCGAGCAGGACAGTCTGCGCAGCATCCGTACCGAGCTCTGCTGCGTTCACTACCCGCAGCTCTTTGGTCTTGGCGCGCTTGATCCCCATCAACGTGGCGTAGCGCAACTTGTTTCCACCCGACTGAATCGTCAGCACTGCGGGCGTGGGCAATTCTATCGACTGGAACCAACCCTCCTCGAGCTCGCGTTTCACTTTGAGGCCGGCGTCGTTTTTTTCTACGTGCAGGATCATGGTGGCGTGCGGCAGCCCAAGCAATTCGCCAACGATCACGCCAGTCTGGCCCAATCCCAAATCTTCCGATTGCAGGCCGGTGAGCACAAGGTCGGGATTCTCAGGCCTGATGGCTGCGGCCAGCAAGCGCGCCACACCGAGCGCATCGCGCCCATTCAAGTCGTCGCAGAGAACGTGAATCGCGCGATCTGCGCCTTTCGCGAGCGCCTCGCGAATCGTCGATCCAACGCGCTCCGGGCCGGCGCTGACCACAATCACTTCGCCGCCGGTTTGCTCTTTCAAAAGCAGCGCCTCTTCGAGCGCGTAGGCGTCCGGCTCATTCATCGCCCACTGGAGCTCACGCTCTTCTATCCATCGAGAGTTGGCGGCGATATGAACAGGCGCATCGCGATCCGGAACCTGCTTGATGGCAACCACGATCTTCATCTCTGATCTCTCCTGCTCGCACCTGCCGTTACTCCGGCAATCCCCGCGCCGCCAACTGCGCAATGTCCATCAACTCCGGCGCGCCATCGCCCTTAGCCGCGAAAGCATCCCGGAACATCGTATTGCAGAAGGGGCAGGCTGTGCCGACAACGCTCGCGCCCGTCGCTGCCAGCTCCGCGGCACGGGCATGGCTCACGCGCTCGCCCTTTTCCTCGCCGAGAAACACCAGCCCTCCGCCTGCGCCGCAACAAAAGCTGCGCTCATGCGAGCGCGGTGCTTCCACGAGCTCTCCGGCAAGCGCGGCCACGCTTCGCGGTTCTTCGTAAACTCCGCGATAGCGCCCCAGATAGCACGGATCGTGGAACACAATCTTTTCTTTGTTTTGGACTGGCAGTTGGGGGAGATACCGGGCCAGAAACTCGCTGTGATGCTCGACCTCGGGCGGCGTTCCGTATGCCTTCCAGTCCTCCTGGATCGTCCTCACGCAGTGCGGGCAGATCGTCAGGATCTTCTTTACGCGATTCTGCGCGAGCGCCTCCAGGTTCGCTTCGGCCAATTGCTGGAAGAGCAAATCGTTGCCGAGCCGCCGCACAGGGTCGCCCGTGCAGCGCTCCTTGCGCAGCACGCCGAAGCTCGCGCCGAGATAGCGCATCACGCGTACCAGCGCCACAACAATCTCGCGTCCGCGCGGATCGTACGCGCCCATGCATCCGAGCCACAGACAATACTCCTGCGTCCCGTCGAAGATGGGCAGCCCATTCTTCTCCACAAACTTGTCGCGCTCCGTCGCGCTGAGGCCGAGCGCATTGCTTCCTCGCTCCAATGCCAGAAAAAGCTTCGCCCCATGATCGTCTTCCCATGCGCCCGTGTTCACCGCGCCGCGCCGCAGGCCCACGATGATCGGCACATGCTCAATGCCCACCGGGCACTGAAACTCGCATGCGCCGCACGTGGTGCACTCAAACGCCGCCTCCTGTGCGTTGTATTTGCCGAGCAGCGGCTCTTCCGAATGTGGCCCGTATTCATTCAGGTAGCCGCGCAGCCCGAGCACAATTTCCTTCGGGTTGAGCAGCTTGCCGGTGTTGTTCGCAGGGCAATGCTCCATGCAGCGGCCGCACTCCACGCAGGAGTAGGCCTGCAGGCTGACCAGTTGCGTGAGATCTTTTCCAGCCACCAGCCCGAAGTCCTCGTCGCCGACGAGCGGAGGAATCTCGGCGAATCCACCGCGCGAGAGAAAAACCGTAAACGGGCTCAGGACGAGATGCAGATGCTTGGTGTGCGGAATGAGCGGCAGAAACAGGAGCAGCGTAACCGTGTGTGCCCACCACAGGCCTTGCGCGGCATTGCTCGTTCCGGGCACAAAGAACGCCGCCAGATACGTGGCCATCAGTGCGAAGATTAGGAGCGCAATCAGACCCGATTCCCAGGAAACCTCGCCCAGCCATTTGGGCCGGGCTATGAATCTCCGCACAAACAGTCCGAGGATGCCCACCGCGCAAGCGGCTGCGAAGAACGCCGCGAAGTCGAAATAGAATCGTTCAACGCGCCCCGCCGGATTGAGGAAGCCGAGGCCAAAGATTGTCGCGCAGTGATTCAGCGTTACCAGCACAAAGGCGCAGAAGGCCCAGAAGACCAGCGCGTGCGCCACACCGGCGAGCGGCCGTTCGCGAATCACTTTGGCCTGGAACATCACCTCCCAGACAAAATCGCGCACACGGCGGCCGACGGGGAAGAGGTGAAAGCCGGGGTCCTTTTTCGATTGGAGGATTTTGCCGAGGATCGGACCAAACCGCCGCCAGAAACCAAAAAGCGACGCGGCCGCAAGCGCTGCGAACAGCCATCTCTCCCAAGTGGAAAAGTTCGGGGGCTCAGCGAGGGTTGGCAGTAGAACGCAGATCATGGAATTAGGCTACGATTCCCGATAGTATCCTAGCCAGTGCGGGCCGGCGGTCATGGCGCGCAACATTGATTGCCTGGGGCACGAACATGGCTAAGTATCTCGTGACTGGCGCCGCTGGATTTATTGGCCGCTCGATTGCCGCAACCCTGCTCAAGCGCGGCGATACCGTGCGCGGCGTCGATAGTTTCATCACCGGCAAGCGCGCGAACCTCATCGGCCTCGAGGCTATGGAGTTTATTGAGGGCGACCTGGCCGATCCCGCGGTCTGCGCCAAAGCCTGCGCAGGCGTTGAGGTCATCTTTCACGAGGCGGCGTTGGCCAGCGTACCGCGTTCCGTAGCCGATCCTGCAGCCACAAACCGCAACTGCGTTGAGGCCACCGTCAATGTGCTGGTAGCGGCCCGCGCGGCTGGGGTGCGCCGCGTCATGTATGCAGGTTCTTCATCGGTCTACGGAGATACGCCGACGCTGCCCAAGCGCGAAGATATGCTTCCCAACCCCATCAGCCCCTATGCGGTGGCCAAGCTCGCGGGCGAGCACTATATGAGCGCATTTACCCGCGTCTACGGGCTTGAAACCGTCACGCTGCGCTACTTCAACGTTTTCGGTCCCTTTCAGGACCCCACTTCGCACTACTCCGGCGTTCTGGCCGTCTTTTGCCGCAAGATGCTCACTGGGGAGCAGCCCACCATCTACGGCGATGGCGAGCAGAGCCGCGACTTCACTTACATTGAAAATGTGGTCGCGGCCAACCTGCTCGCCGCCGACGCTCCCGCTGAAAAAGTCTCCGGCAAAATGATGAACGTGGCCACCGGCGCGGCCGTCACGCTCAATCAGGCGTTCGAGATTCTTTGCGGCCTCACAGGCTACAGCGGCAAGCCGGTCTATGCCGAGCACCGCTCCGGTGACATCAAGCACTCTCTGGCCGACATCGGCCGGGTAAGGGAGCTCCTGGGCTACGTCCCACAGGTTGATTTTCGGGAGGGGATCGGCCGCACCGTTGAGTGGTACAAGGCGTAATTGGTACAAAACCAGGCAGCCGGACCATTAATTTATCGCCGCTACCCGCAACACCGCCGCTTCGTCCGTCCAGCCGTTCATTCTCTGCTCCAGTCCCTGCCCGCGCCGCGGCTTTGCCGCATGATCGCCATGTGATGCCAATCACCCTTGTGAACCACGCCATTGACGAATGACGTGCGATGAACGAAACTGTCAGGGATTTTCCCTGGAATAGCTGTTCGTTCTGAACGCCAGGGCCATCGCTTTCGTTCCCAATGGCGTGGGGCGAAAGAGAGGCTCATGACGAGTTTTCGCTGCGGTTCGCGGCGCAAAACGACGTGTTGCTTCGGGCAAATTCGGCTGGAAATGCGGTTTGTTGCGGTCCTCTGCGCGGTTTCTTGCGTCTGAGGTCTCATTCCGTTGCCGAATACTCAGTCGATCAACGAAGCCGTTCCGAACAACCCTGCCGCTCCTGATCCGGCGTACGCAGTTGGCCCCAAGTCCACTTCTCTTCGCGAACTTTGGCAGGTGGTGTGGCGGCATCGCCGTTTCATTGCCATCATCGAGGGCGCGCTGCTCATTGCTTGCATTCTTTATTGCGTTATCGCGCCCAATCAGTACGAGGCGGCTGGCCGCGTTGAACTCCGCGCCGCGCCGGTCTCCTCGCTCAGCCTCGATGGCGCTGAAGCGCAGGTTCCAACGTCGATTCTTTCCGCTCCCATCGAACTGGAAACACTGGCGAGCGTTCTGCGCAGCGACCGGCTTGCCTGGCGCGTGATCGTCGCGCTCAAGCTCTACGAAGCGCCGGGTTTTCGCGGGGACTTTGCCGATCGTTTTCCCGGTTTCAAATCTGACAAGCCCACGCCCGAGGCCCAGGCCTGGCTGCTCGATCGCTTCTCGCGCCGCATGCGCGTGCAGTCGATCCCGCGCACCATGCTGGTCGAAATCCGCTTCCGTTCGCGCGATGCGGCGCTGTCAGCCGCTATTGTCAACGCGCTCATTGCAGCCTACGGCGATCAGGAAACCGAGTCTCAGATTCAAGCCACGGCGCAGGCCTCCGGCTGGCTCAGCGCGCAGCTCGCGGAATTGAAGATTCGGACTGACAGCGACCAGCGGCGCCTGGCTGAGTTCGAAAATCAGCACGGCATTGTGAGCACGCCGGAGGTGATGGCCAACGGGCAGCCCGGTGAAACGGAGCACAGTTCCGCGCTGCTTGAAATCGACGAGCTCAGTCGCCAGCTTGTTGCGGCGACAACCGACCGCATTCTTGCCGAGGCCGAGTATCGTGGTGCCTCGCAAGGCGATCCGGAGACGGTCATCGCCTCTGATCCGCGCTTGCAGGCCGACACCGCCAGCTTTGCCACTGCGCTCCTCGAGCAGATTCGCGCCCGCCGCAGCGACCTCGAGCAGGAACAAGCTCAGCTCAGCGCCGAACACGGTCCCGGCTTTCCACGTGTTGTTGAAATCAGCCGCCAGTTGGGGGATCTCGACCGGCAGAAGCAGGCCGAAGACGCAAAGCTCGTCGAGCGCTTCCGCGCCAATTTGCAAACCGCCCGGGATCGCGAGCAATTGGTGCGGAACAGCCTGCAGCAGGCCACGAATGAAGGCATGAAAATGAACGAGGCTGCAACCGAATACGCCGTCATGCGCCAGGAAGCGAACGCCAGCCACGACTTGTATTTGCGCGTCGAGGACAAAGCCGAGGAAGCCGGTTTCGCCGCCGGAGTGCGCTCCTCGAACATTTCTGTCGTTGACTATGCTCGCCAGCCGGTAAAGCCCGTAACTCCCGATCCGCCGCTGTATCTCGCCATTACGTTCTTCGTTGGGCTATGGATCGCTGTCGGAGCCGCATTGCTGCGCGACGCGCTCGGTTCGCCGGGAGTGCGCCTGGTCGTGGCACTGATCGCGTTGCTTGGCGCAGGTGTTTCGCTTCGCGCGCAGGCGCCCACGCCAAATACATCGGGCTTGCCTTCCGGAGTTGCCAGCTTCCCGCAGTCGCAGGAGACCCGGAGCGTTCCCAATCCAAAGGAAGCACCCCCGATCTGGAACGATGCGGGCGGCGTAGCGGCCACGGCAGGTGTCACAACGCCCCCGAGCGCGCAGTCTTCCGCGCCCATGCCCGCTCCCATCAGCCCCGGAGATTTTCTCGACATCGCCGAGTACCACACGCCCGAGTTTCACTCCACGGTTCGCGTCTCCGCCGAGGGCACGGTTACGCTGCCTTTGGTTGGAGAGGTGAAACTTGCCGGAAAGGATGAGCAGGCCGCCGCCCGCGCAATTGAAGCCGCGCTACTGGCGAAGGGCATGCTTCTTCATCCCCTCGTCTCGGTGCTGGTCACCGCCTACGTGGGCCAGGACGTGAGCGTGCTCGGGGAAGTCACGCGCCCCGGCGTCTACCCCTACACGGTCCACCATCGCCTGCTCGACCTGATCTCTGCCGCTTCCGGCCTTTCTGCAAACGCAGGCCGGTTGGTCAACGTGTTTCATCAGGGCGATCCCAAGATGGCTCATGCGGTGGTGCTCGACCCCAGCGGAACGGATACATCCTCCGACCACAATCCCGAGCTCAGTCCCGGCGACACGGTCCAGGTGAGCCGCGCCGGCCTCGTCTACGTTGTGGGCGACGTGATCCGGCCCGGTGGATTCGCGGTCGATCCCGTGCAGGGGCTCACCGTGGTGCAGGCGCTATCGCTCGCCTGGGGGCCGTCGCAAAACGCTGCCGTCGGCAAGGTCCTCCTCATCCGCGAGCAAAAGGGTGGCCGCGCCATGATTGCCCTTAACATTAGGCGTATGCTGCGCGGCCAGGATCCTGATCAGCCGGTGCAGGACCGCGACATTCTCTATGTTCCCGACTCCGAGGCCAAGAATCTGCTGAACCGGACCCTGGAGTCCGCCATCCAGTCCACGATTGGCGTCACCATTTACTCTGCCTTGGTTTATTCGCAGCGTTATTAGTGAGGCCTCGATGAGAAGAACCGCGTGGATTCTGCTTCTCCTCTTCGCCTTTGCGATTCCGTGGGAGTACTCCCTCGACCTCGGCGGATTGTTGGGCAACGCGGCACGCATTGCCGGTGTCCTGGTGCTTCTCGCTGCGGTTCCTGCGGTGTTTCAAGCTGGCCGCATGCGCACGCCAGGCGCGTTCTGGTGGCTTACGCTCGCTCTCTTTCTCTGGTTCTGCTGCTCATACTTCTGGACCATCGATCCCGTCGCAAGCCTGGAGAAGATTCGCGGTTACTTCCAGGAGATGATGATCGTCTGGCTGGTTTGGGAACTTGCCGACACACCAACCGATCTTCGCGCCTTGCTGCGCGCCACCGTCGCCGGTTCATGGGTACTTGCGCTCCTCACGCTCGCGGCCTTCAGCTCGCCTGAAGCCATCGCGGCGGGCCAGATCCGCTTTGCTGCTTATGGTCAGGATCCCAACGAAGTTGCCCGCTTCCTCGATCTCGGCTTTCCGCTGGCAGCGCTTCTCGTCAACTGCGAACGCCGATGGCTGCCGCGCCTCATGGCGTTCGGCTTCTTCCCGTTGGGCCTGGTCGCTGTTCTGCTCACCGCTTCCCGAGAAGGCTTTCTGGCCGCGGTTGTCGGAATCGCCGGCTCCGTCGTTCTTCTCACTCAGGGCAGGTCGCGCCGGGTGGTAGCCGCCGCCTTCGTGGTCCCACCTTTTCTCGCCGCTCTTTGGTTCATCGTGCCCTCGGCAACGCTTGCGCGCCTGGCCACGATTCCCGAGCAGCTCCAAACCGGCGACCTGAATCAGCGGATCAACATCTGGTCTGCGGGCTGGCGCGCCTTCGCGCACGCGCCGCTTTTGGGCACGGGCGCGGGTTCATTTGTCGCCGCTGCGCGGCTCTCCCCCATTGACACGGCCCACAACACCGCACTCTCCATCGCCGTTTGTGGAGGGCTTTGTGCTTTGTTCCTGGCTGCCATTCTTCTCGCCCTTGCCGTGCGTTACGCGTTTCGAACCCACGGTCCTCTGCGCCTCGCGCTGGTCACATCGTTGATCGTCTGGGCTCTGACTTCGCTCGTCGCCACGGTCGAAGAGAACCGCACCACGTGGCTGCTGCTGGCCATGATTGCCGTTGCCGGCCGCCTTGCCGCCGACGATCCCGGCGGGCTCACGGACTGCTTCTCCGCGCGGCCCTTACTGACGGCGCGCGACTTGCCAATTTATCAACCTTGCGGAGGTGTAACACATCATGTTACATTATAAGAATTGATCGGGACATTCCGGCATCGCGGCCTGGAAAGGTTTTTCAAGACAGGTTCGAAGACGGGAATCCAGCCCGCGCACGAAGCCCGGCTTCGCATTCTGCTGACGACTCTAAACTTGGCCTCGGTGCCGCTGGATATGAATAGGCCGGGCTGGGACTGGCACCCGCTCAAAGGCGACCTTAGAGGACACTGGGCGGTGACCGTCAATAGGAACTGGCGGCTCACATTCAGCTTTGAGGGCGAAGACGCGATTCTGGTGGATTATCGGGATTATCACTAGGGAGGTCTGGAACATGGCGATGATGTACAACCCGGCGAGCCCAGGTGAACTGCTGAAAGAGTTCCTCGGCAAAACGACGGTGACGGAGCTCGCACGTCGTATCGGCGTGGCGCGCGCTACCGTGTCGCGCATCCTCAATAACCGCACTGCGGTGACGGTCGATCTGAGCATTCGCCTCGGCCAGGCGCTGGGGCTTTCTCCCGATTTCTTCTCGAAGGCGCAGCTTCAATACGACCTGTGGATCGCAATGCAAAAAAAGCGGCCAAAGATCAAGCGGCTGGCAGCATGAAAAACAGCTTGCATCGCGCGGAGATTATCTTGCAATGAGGGCGTCGCATGTGGCGACGATTCAGCCTTGATTGGCGTCCGGGTCGATGTAGACGGGAATGGAACCGTCGTATCGGACCCGGTTGTCGCAGGAATGTACACGGTCTGCTTGTAATTTCCCCCTGATCTGGCGTTCGAGCAAATCTATGTCGACGCTTTCGCAAGGATGGCGACGGGCTTCTCTGCCTTTTGCGGCCGCGAGCTTCAATCGCGCCATTCTTCGCGCTGCAATTTCGGTCGGCGCTGCCGGAATCTTCGTAAAGGTCCTCGCCACATTCAAGGAAGTTGCTGTTGCCTCGGTCTATGGCCGCTCCGACGCCATGGACGCATTCCTCGCGGCAGCGCTGATCCCCAGCCTGCTCGTGAACCTTATCTCGGAGTCGATGAATCAGGCACTCGTACCAACGCTTGTCCGGGTGAGGGAACTGGAGGGCCGCGAGCGCGCCCAGCAGCTTTTGTCGAGTTCCATGCTCTGGATGTGCCTGCTCCTCGCCGCTGCCAGTGCCGTAATGGCTCTGTTGGCGCGCGGATTCTTCCCGCTTATCGCCTCTCACTTTGCGCCCGCCAAGCTCACCCTCGCCGTGCACCTTTTCTATGCGCTACTGCCGGTTGTTTTGATCACAGGAATCGCCACCAACTGCACTGCGGTTCTGAATACCGTTGATCGCTTCGCCCTTCCCGCCCTTGCGCCCATCGTTATTTCTGTCGCGATCATCCTGGGAGCGCTCGAATTTGGCGGCCGTTTCGGCATCTGGGCCATGGTCTGGTCCACGCTTGCGGGCTCGCTGCTGCATGCCTTTATCGTCGCCTGGATGATGCGGCGGCGCGGCTATCAATTCCGTCTGCGCTGGTATGGAATGAACGAATCCACGCGCGAAGTCGCAGGCCAATATGGGCCTGTGCTGTTGAGCAGCGTGGTGTCTTCAGGTGGCTTGCTCGTCGATCAGTCGATGGCCGCCATGCTCGTTGCGGGAAGCGTCTCTGCGCTGGTGTACGCCAATCGCTTTGTCAGCGTGGTGCTCACGCTGCTGGCCGGCGCGATCTCAACCGCCATCGTGCCCTACTTTTCGCGCATGATCGCCTTGCGCGACTGGCCCGGTTGCGGCCACACCCTCCGTACCTGGGTTCGCCTCACGGCAGTTGTCTCCGTGCCCATCGCGGCGGTGCTGATCGCCGGCGCGCGCCCCCTCGTTCGTATCGCTCTCCAGCACGGCCAGTTTGGCCCAGGCGACACCCGCGTCGTCGCCTCCGTGCTGGCCATGTACGCCATCCAGATCCCGTTCTTCGTCGTCAGCCGCGTCTATTACCGCTTTATCGTCGCCATGCGCCGCACCGATCTGATCCTTTACTGCGGCGTCATCAATCTCGGCCTCGACATTGTGCTCAATCTGGTCCTTATGCACTGGTTCGGCGTCGCCGGAATTGCGCTGGCGACTTCGCTCTGGACCGTCAGCACATTCTTCTATCTCTGGTACTGGAGCAGGAAGCTTCTCGCCCGCGCAGTCGCGCCGGAGGCAGCCGCATGATTCCCGCGCCCGCTGAGTATCTGCTCCGCTGCGATGATCTTTGCCCCACTGTGTCGGCCGAGCGCTGGCGGCGCATCGAATCGCTGATCGAGGAGTTCCAGCTTCAACCGATCCTGGCTGTCATTCCCGACAACCACGACCTTGAACTTGAAGTTTCGCCTCCCGATCCGGCATTTTGGCAGCGCATGCGCAGCCTGGAGAGCGCTGGGGCCATCATCGGCTTGCATGGCTATCGTCACCTTTGTGAAAGCCGCGGCCGCAGCCTCGTCGGTGTCGCGCGCACATCGGAGTTCGCCGGAGTGCCCGTCAAAATACAGCGCGAGTGGATCCACGAAGGCCTGCGGATTCTGCGCGGACACGGGCTCAACCCGAAAATATGGGTCGCGCCGCGCCACGGCTTCGATCGCCGCACTCTCGACGCGCTTTGCGAGGAGGGAATTACGCTTCTATCGGACGGTCTTGCACGCTTGCCGTTCCAGCGCCGGGGTTTGACCTGGATTCCGCAGCAGCTCTGGGGGCCCGTCGAAAAACCCAAAGGTCTCTGGACGATCTGCGTCCACCCGAGCACCATTTCGGACGGAGAGATCGCGGACCTGCGCGCATTTTTAAGGGCGCACTCGGATCAATTCACTTCCGTTTATCGTGTGCTCCTCCGCAGTCAACCCACCACCCTGACCCTTGCCGAATGCGTTTACGCCGAGGCTGCACTATGGCGGCTCAGAATCTCACGTGCCACCAAACGCATCCGCCCCTTTGCGCTCTTGCGATCGAGCAACGCTTCATAAAGCCGCTCCCAGCGATCAAGCACGGATTCCATGCCGAACTCCTCGATCACGCGGCGTCGCGCGCACTCGCCCATGGCGTAGCGCTCCTCGATTGGCATGCTCATCAAGCCCGCCATGGCTTCACACAAGCTGTGTGGATCGCCTGCGCGCGCCAGCGAGCCATTCACTCCGTCAACGATGACTTCGCACGTTCCTGGAACGTCGGTGGCCACCGCGGGCACCGCGCAGGCGCCGGCCTCCAGCAGCACCATCGGCAGGCCTTCGTACCGCGACGACAGAACGAACCCATCCGCGGCCTGCATCCAGCGCTGTACGTTCGGCTCAAATCCAAGAAGGCAAACGCGTCGCTCCAGGCCGAGCTTCGTCGCCAACGAAGTGAGTTCCGCTTCCAGCGGCCCGGCGCCCAGAATCAGCAGCCTCGCTTTCTCCGGCGCGTAAGCCATCGCCCTCAATAAAGTCGGGTAATCCTTCACGGCTTCCAGCCTGCCCACAGCCAGCCACAGAAACTCATCGGTCAAACCCAGCTGCCGCCGCGCCTCGCGCCGCGCATTTACGTTCGGCTCCCATGAATCGACCTCAATTCCGTTTGCCAGGATCGACAGTTGGTCCTCGCGCACCATCCCCGCCGAAAGGTGCGACACTGCGGTCGCGCGACTGACTGCCGTCACATGATCGGGGAGCCAGCGGCTGCACGCATAGCCAATGCGCCGGGCGCTCTTGCCGGTGCAGGAGCTGTGTAGCGTATCGATGACTACCGGCACAGGCGCGGCCAGCCGCGACCACCGGCAGAGCCAGGCGGCGTGCGGCAGATGCGCGTGCAGGACATCCGGCTGCTCGCGCCAGAGCCAGCGTTGGAGGCGAATCCATCCCCGCGGGTCCGCAAGCCCTTTGCGCATCTCCAGGCTCATAAAGGCGACGCCGCAATCGCGCAGCTCCGCCGCCGCCGGGCCGCCTGAGCCGGAAAGCGCCACGACACTCACGCGCCAACCGCGCCGCCGCAGCCCCTTGGCCAGCAGCATGGCCTGGCGCTCGGCGCCGCCGATGCGGTCCAGACCAGGAATCGCAATCGCCGCGTGGCTCATGGACGCCTCCACGCGTGCGCGTCAATCAGTTCCTCATACGCTTCGATCGCCCGTTCGAACGCAAACTCATTCGACCGCCAGGTTTTTCGAATATCGGAATCGCGCGCCCGTTTGCGCCTGCGAAATGGAGCCCAGATTGCCATCGGCGCAGTGCACATGGCCGCAACGATCAGTGATAGAGCAAAAAATGGCAGCGATAAAGCACACAGGATCCCAGTAAGAGCAATACCAAACCAAGGACGAAACACAACTCTCCCCCTGCAACAGAGTTGCCATGTCCCGGGCCGAAACCGGCACCGGAGACTCTTCGAGCGCCATCATGATCGATGCGCCCCGAGCCTGCTCAGCTATTGCCGCTTGATTCTCTGCAATGCGGCTTCAACACATGCAGGAAATGGAAAGAATGCTTTTGAATTGCCTGGCGGGAATTTTCCTCGACTGAGCTGGGCGGTGCTCTAAGAAATGAAAGCCTTAAGATACTGTCGGCCTGGCACGCCCGATTTTTCTCCGCCTGAGTAAGCTTCCCTCGACAACGCGAGAGTGACCCTAGGAACAGGGCCCTTCTTGGGTGTGGAAAACTGGACTGAAACTGTACCCAAAGGAAACATCCGATCGGAAAAAATGTCAAGAGGTTAATTTCCACAGGGAAAACTCGTGTATTTATTGCCTTTGCGTCGGCGTGGGATATCTGCGTTCGATGATCGCACCCTCGCATCCCACCCCTGTTTGCTGCGCAATCGGTGCAGAAGAAGGGAAGAACTCCTGGCTAAACCTTTCGCCGGGCCGGATCGTCCTGAGCGCCGTAATGATCGTTGCAGCCAGTGCCTCCGCGGAGATTTCCTTGGTCAGCCATGCGCCAGGCCGCCCGCGCAGCAGATCGACAACGCCTCCGGATGCTGGTGTGGCCACAAGAGGCAATCCGGCCGCGGCGGCCTCGAGCAGCGCATTGGGCATGCCTTCATGGCGCGACGGAAGCACGAAGAGTGTGGCCTGGGGGAAGAGTGCGTAGGGACGTTCGACGTAGCCTGCAAAGCAGACGGCCGTCTCTAATCCCAGCTCACTCGAAAGCGACTTCAAAGCGGATTCCTCCTGACCTGCGCCGGCAAGAACCAGGCTGACCTCGGGAAATTGTTCGCGTACCTCCGCCATTGCCTTCAGCAGCAGGTCAAAGCCTTTTTCCCGCGATAGCCTTCCAACAGCCAGCAGTTGTAGCCCTGAGATACTCGTCGCTAAAGGGGCGCGCATTGCCGCTCGGACTCCTTTGAGATCCACCGGGTTCGGCAACACCGCGATCTGCTCCGCGCCGATCCCCGCCGCTACTGCCAGATCTTTCGCCATCGCCTGCGACTGGCAGATCACATGATCCGAATGTCGATAAAGCAAGCGATAGACCAGGCGCGTAAATCGTGGCAGGTTGCCGAACGCAAGAACCGAGGACGCCGTCGCGTTCTGGCGCACCAGGACGGACGTACTCGGGGGGAAAAGCGGCCGCAGCATCAACACCAGAAAGCTGACCTCTGCCGCTCCGGACAGCACCACCGCTGGCCGAAGCCGCCAGATCAAGTGTAGGAGCGGAAACGCTGCGGCACGCGCCCGCCCGGCGCCCAACGCGTGAACGCTTACCCACGGCGGAAGCGATTCTCCATTTCCGCGCGTCTGCCCAATGAGCCCGAGATGGATTTCGTATTTTTCCTGAGACAAACCGCGCGCCAGCAAGGCCATCACGTGTTCGGCCCCGCCACCACCCAAATGAGAGAGGAGCAGGAGGATTCTTGTGCGTCGCGCCATTTATTTCCTGAGAGGGAAACCATTGTTACCCAAACTCGATCGCAGGATGTGTGCCGGCAATCACAGACTCTGTCTTAAATTCCTCTAATCTTGTGTCTCGAATTGAACCATTGGCTTCTTGGTAGTTTGCCTACGGTCCTCTCCACAATCTGCCGACCACCCTCACATTTAGGGAATTCAAAGAGCGCAGGCGCTTATGGCAGGTTCAGGAGTCCTCTCTTTTCATCTCAATCCCTGTGTCAACCAACCGCCGGCAATCGTTGTCGGTGCCCTC
>CAWKJE010000059.1:0-6211 GCA_963849735.1 uncultured delta proteobacterium | reverse complement strand
ATACAAGTCACGGACTTCGGCATTCAGGTCTCCGGACTGGGCGACCGCTGGTTCACCGGTCCGGCCTCCATGGTGGAGGGCCTGTATCTTCCCGGTTACGGACCCCAGGACGCCGCCCCCGACCTCGGCGATTCGGTCATCACGGAAACCGCGGGCATCGGCGGTTTCGCCATGGCGGCCGCTCCCGCGATAGTGCAGTTCGTCGGGGGCACGCCCGAGGACGCGCTCGCGGTCACGCGGCGCATGTACGAGATCACGGTGACCGAGAACGACGTCTACCGGATTCCCGCGCTGGACTTCCGGGGCACGCCGACCGGCATCGATCTGCGCAAGGTCGTGGAGACGGGCATACTGCCCGGCGATCAATACGGGCATCGCCCACAAAGAGGCGGGCGTCGGACAGGTCGGTGCGGGCCTCGTGAAGCCGCCCGAAAATTGCTTCAAGGATGCTCTGGCCGCCTTTGCGGAGGCCTATGCAAAAGGAGGAATCGCATGAAAGTCATCGATCTCACCATCCCGCTCGGGATCGGCACTCCGCCCTGGCCGACTTACATCCCGCTGCAGGTCCAGTATTTCAAGCGTCTTGTGCTGAACGGCGCCAACGGTCAGGTCGTCATGATCGAGACTCGATCGCCTTGCTCATAATGCGGGGGCTTGAAACAATGGCATGGCCCCCCTCCGTTCAGCCCATCTTCAATGGGCTCGTTGAGCTGCTCGGTCGTTCTTGCCCGGATTTATCCACCGCCGGGAGAGCTGGCTCGGTGCGAGACCCTTGCGCAAAGACTGGCGAGCACCCGACCAAGAGGCGCGCCGCGGGCGCTCGCGAGGCATGCCACCAGCCGGAGTTGACCCCTCGTAGAGTCGCCTCGAGCCCGCCTCTGCAGCACAGACGCTCCGCTTCAAATACCGGGATCTCCCAGTCCCGTCGGCGCCGGCAGCGCAAAGGAAGCAACCCTCCATGGACATCAGACCTTTGGCCCCGCGACGCGGGGCCAAAGGTCTGTACACCCCGCGGCGGCAAAGCCGCTCGCCGGGTCCCGGAGCTACCGCCATGACGAGCTACGCGCCTACCGCAACGCGGCCAATAACGAGCGGGGCCTATTCCTGTGACCTACTACGACCTGAAACCACGTCGCTTCGTGCATCGGTACCAAACATTACGGATGCGATTCGGTGAAGGAAGAGTGGCGCTCAAAACGACTACCCTCCAGCGGACGGATGATATAGTCACCGAATGGGACGACGCCCGGCCGTCAACCGGGTCTTAACAAGGCTGCTGGTATGCCAGGCGCTGACCGTGGGCCTGTTTCCGCGCGGCAGTTTAGCTGAGGACGACGGCCCAGCCAGCGAATGTCCATCCCCGGCCAACGTCATGGCCGGGCTCGCGCAGGTGGTCACGTCAAGGTTCGCCACCCTGTCGGCCGAGGACATGGTCATCCATGACTACGGCGAGACCTGGGCTATCGAGGTGCGCGGCCGGACCTCGACGTACTTCGATGCATCCCGCAATTGCGTCGAACGCGCGCAGGTGGCGACCGTGTTTGCGGCCCTGGTGATCGAGCCCGTCGATGCGGATCAGGTTTTGGCAGAACCGCCAGCGCAGTTGCCGCCGTCACCCCAACCGCTCGCACCGGTTTCGGTCGCCGCGTCCGCCACGTCGCCCGCCCGACCCGCTGCAGGACCTGGGCCCTCTTGGCATGTCGGCGTGCGGTCGTCCTTCGACTATTTTTCCGGCGGAATGGCGCTCGTGGGTGGCGATATCTTCGTAGCCTCGTCGTGGGGACGTTGGTTTGTCGCCGAGGTCGGCGCAGGAGGTCGCGTCGGCGCCGACGAGCCGCTGAGCAGCGGACAGTTGACGACATATGCCGCGACGGTCGCGGCCGCAGCGGGGCTAGAGCTGGCTTCCCGTTGTCGCCTGGCCGGGTCCGCGGTCGTCGTGCAGGCACAAGCCTACCTGGTTCACTTCAACGTCGAGCAATCCGGCGAGCGCCCGGAACCGACGGCGCTCCTCGATGCGTGGACCGTCGCGGTCGAGCCCAGGCTAGCCCTCGCGCTGACGCGTAGGCTTTCGCTAGCGGCGTCGGCCGGCGTGGGTTATTCCTTGCGCCCGATCATCATCCGCGAGCAGGGGATCACACGGCCGAGCATGTCGGGCCTGGTCCTATCCGCCCATGTCGGAGGAGGTTTTTCTTTTTGATGGAAGCGCCACCCGTCGCTATCGGCTGTCTTGGGGTGATTCTCTTTGCCGGCGGTGCCTGTACGAAGAACACGCTCGACCTCTTCGATCCAGACCTCGGCCTGCTCGGACACTGGGCACTGGACGAAAGCCAGCCGGGTAGCACTGCCGTGGATTCATCGGTCTTCGCGGATCCCGGTCGCCCGTCGAACAATCCGCCCATCCCAACCCAGGACACTCCCCCGGTACATTTTAGGGATCCCTACAGCTTGTCGTTCAATGGACAGGACCAGTGGATCGACCTCGGCAATCCTCCGCTCTTGAACAATGGTGGACCGGCCAGCGTGTCGGCATGGATTCGTGCGACTGCGATCGATGGGCTTCGCGACATCGTTGCGCACGGGTATAGTTCAAGCCCCGCCTATGACTTTGCTCTTCGTATCGAATCAGGCACCTACGTGTTCACCATGTGGGACGGGATCAACGACCACTGGGCCGTCACAAGCATTCCGAGCGACGACGTGGGGAAATGGGTTCACCTGTGCGGTGTGTTCGACGGCACGTCGTACTATATCTACCGAAACGGCGCGCTTGCCGCGATGACCGCCGACGCCACGGCGCCGCAGCCGAACGTCGACGTGGCGTGGGCCATCGGCGCACATCCGCTGACATCGACCACGGCGGACCGCCAGTTCGAAGGGGAAATCGATGATGTCAGGTTCTACGGACGGCCGTTGCTTGCAGCCGAAGTCGACGAGCTCTATCGCAGGTGATCCTTCGGTAGAAGCTTTTGCGGTCCGGGTGACATACTAGAGAGCTGTGGGCAGCCAGCGCACGATTGAATCGGACGCGGAGGGCATGACGCAAGTCAGAGAGCCCCGGCTGCCCGCGCCACCTAGACCGCTTTCCTTCGAGACTGTCTATCACACGTATTTCCAGCAAGTCGTGCGCTGGATGCGCGCGATGATGATCCCGCCCGCCGACATCGAGGATGCTGCGCAGGAGGTATTCCTGGTCGCGCAACGAAAGCTGTCCGGATTTCACGGGGATAACATAGCCGGCTGGTTGTACCGCATCGCGGACCTGACCGCGCGCAACTACCGGCGCCTGGCGTGGTTCAAGCACCTCTTCACGCGCGAGCCGAGCGACGACGTCCTCGATGCATTGACGATGGGCAGCACCCCAGCGGTCACACTGGAACAGAAGGAAGACCAGCGAGCGCTTGCTCTCATGCTCTCACGGATGAGCGTCAAGCGACGGGAGACTTTGATCATGTTCGAGGTGGAGGGCTACAGCGGCCTGGAGATTGCCTCGCTACAGGGGGTGCCCATCAAGACTGTGTGGACGCGGCTTCATCATGCCCGCAAGGATCTCGTGGCCATGGTGGCGACCGCGCGCAGGCAATGCGAAAGGGAAGCGGGGAAGCCATGACAAAGCGACTTCGAGACATGCACGAGTTTGCCAGCCGCGATGAGGCCGAGGCTGCGCGGCTCTTGCGCGAGCTGGCCCCGGCCATTCCGCCTCCAGCGGCCGAGCAACGTGTGTACGCCAGACTTGGCCTACAGCGACGGTTCACACCCCGGGTCATGCGCCTCGCTGTCGTGGCCTCGGGGCCAGTGATGGTCACAGCCGTCCTGGGCGCGGCCCTGGCCATGTCGTTCCGCTATGTGGCCGCGGAGCGGAGGCTGTCCGCCACCAACGCGCGCGTCTCGCATGCTTCGACCAAGCTCCAGGTTGCTGCCCTCGCCCCGCCGATCCGCGAGCGGGTGGCGCCTGAACCGACCCCGGCCACCCAGAGCCCGTATCCATCCACTCCAGAGCGCGAGCGGGCGAAAGCGACGCCGCTTCCGGCGCCCCTGCCGGCACCGATTGCGGTCCGCAGAAAGCACCCTGGGGCGAAGCTTTCCGCCGACGAGCCAGCGAAGGCCGCAGTGCGCTTGCCCGCCATCGACGTCACCGAGTCCACCGCGGCGCACGCAGCGGCTGCTCCGGCCGAAGAAGCGTTGTTGGTGCTGACCGGGCTGCGCTTACTTCGGCGCGACCATGATCCCACACAGGCAGGCGTGCTGCTCGGCCGCTATCTCGAGCGCTTTCCCCAGGGCGCGCTCGTGCAGGAGGCGCTGGCGCTTGCCATCGAGGCCAGCGTCGTGCAGGGGGACGGCCGAGCTGCCGCGGCCTTGGCCGAGCAATACATCGAGCGCTTTCCCTCGGGTCGCTTTAGCCGCTTCGCACACAAGGTCGATGGCCCACGCCCATGAGAGGGTTGCCGCCGCCGAAGGCCTCGCATACTGACCTATCGCGCCGTGGTAGGCGCGAGTCTCATTTTCGTTGAAGGTTCCGTCCATCGCCACACATGCATAGTGGGGCATAGGCAAGTCGGAGACGTGCTGCGATGCCGCCGAAGACGAAAGGACGATTCGCCGCGTGAAATCCCAACCGAACCGACTCAGCATTGGCGGCGTTGCTTGTTCCATCGCAGTGATTTTGCTCTCCTGCGCACCGGGTTGCTCAAGAAGCGAGACGGGTGGCGTTTCCGGCGGTTCGCAAGGCAGCGGGGGCAAGAGCAGTACGTGGGGTTCGGCAGCAACTGGCGGGACGGGCGGGTCCGGCTCGGACGGGATGGTCGGGACCGTCGGCACGAAAGGCACTAATGGCACCGGCGGTGCGACCATCACATTCAGCGTCATCAGCGTCCGCGAGCCTATGGAGCTCGGCGAGCGCGCGACCGGATACCACGTGGAAATCAAGCAGAACGGCACCTGGAATACTCCCAAAGACAGCTCTGGCAATCAGCTCAAGGGTACCGTCATCGGGAGCGCCAACTCTGGCAGCTCAACCCGACCACCGCTGACGCAATTGCTCTGGTCATCGATTCGGCCCAAGGTGTTCCCGCTATCTCCGAGTTCGGGGCATACAACCCTTGAATCCCTCGGTAAGCGCGAGGGGTTTTCACCCATCCCCGAGACACTAACCTGTCCACGAATGCCACGAATGCCAACGTCGGGGTATGAGAAATCGACGATAACTGAAGTCAGACACATCTGCCTCCTTCGCCTCCTAGTTGACAGTACAAGGTCATGAAAGCCATCGCCTACGAACCTTCAGATCCCGACAGAACATGTCAATCATTGCCGCGTAGAGCTAGACCGCGCGGTCTATCCCGCTGGCGCCGATGAACAACCATCGGAGTGACAGGAGAGACACCATGAGCAATCCCCCAAGATTTATGCGCTGCGGCGCGTGGCTGGCACTTGGCTGTGCGACGGTAGCGGTGGCTTGGTCGCCAGCGGCTGTTGGCCAAACCCAGTACACCGCATCCTGGACATCGCTCAACCAGCACACGCCCGCACCGGAGTGGTTTCAGGACGCCAAGTTCGGGATCTACTTCCACTGGGGCGTCTACAGCGTACCGGCGTTTGACAGCGAATGGTACCCGCGCAACATGTACGACAAGTCGGGCGACACGGACGGCGTGTACAACCATCACGTGGCCACCTACGGAGATCCGGATTCGAACTGGCCGTACAACAACTTCATGTCCGGTGCGAATGACAAGAACGGCAATTTCGTGCAGTTCGCGCCGAAGCTGGTGAGCAACGGCGGCAACTGGGACCCTAACGCCTGGGCGCAGATCTTCGTCAACGCCGGGGCTCGTTATGCGGGGCCCAGCATGGAGCACCACGATGGATTCTCCATGTGGGACAGCAAGGTGAACCCGTGGAACTCCGTGGCCTACGGGCCCAAGCTGAATCTCGCGCAGCTTCACGTGAATGCCTTTCGTGCCGCCGGGCTGAAGATCGTGGCGGCGTTGCACACCGCATATCACTTCAATGGCTACTATCAATGGGTCCCAGCTCAAACCGATCCCAATCTGCAGATCCTGTACGCGCAGACTGGAGCGGCCAACGAAAACGACCTTTGGCTGGGTAAGATCAAGGAGGTCGTCGACGAATTTCAGCCCGACATTCTGTGGCAAGACTTCGACTTGAATCTGGTCGACCCGACGCACCTGTTGGAGTCCCTACAATATTACGG
>CAWKJE010000058.1:0-130905 GCA_963849735.1 uncultured delta proteobacterium | reverse complement strand
CGGCGATGGAGTTAACGCAAAGGAAGGGCGGCCCGGCGAGTGGAACGCCGATTCAATCGTGGGCGGCAAGAGTGTGGAAATGCATCCAGGAGATATCGTGGTGATCCCGGCCAACACCTGGCACGAAGAAGTGCTGAAATCGCCCCGGATGCGCTACATCCTGATTTCACAGCGCACATAAAGAATGACCGCCATGAAACGATCGTGGTTTACTCATGTGTTGCGATAGGTTGGCGATTGAAGTTTTTTTCGTTTTTAGTTCTTGCGCGGCAAAGGCGTGGTAACCCATCCCAATTTTGCGATGGCTCTGGCAAAATGTCCGAAGCGGCTTGCAGTCATGCCCTGAGCTTGAGACGGCGTCGGTGTTGTCAGGCTAATTCTAGTGCATCGTCGAGTGTAGAACCAACAAATGAAGCAATCGATTTGCAATCCGCATTACTACGCCAGCTGTGAGCCGTGCCCCATGTGTATGGGCGCGATCCTATGGGCCCGACCACGTGCCGTCTACTACGCAGCAGCTCGGAGCGCGGCCGAAGGGGCTGGATTCGACGACGCAGCCTTCTACCGCGCCATGCAGGGAGACCAGGCTCTGCCGCTCGTGGTCGAACGGGTGGCCTGTACCGGCGCTGAAGCGCCCTTCGACCTCTACCGCCAGCTCCCCCATCGTGATTACTAAGATCGATGATCGGTAACCATCTTGGTCGTTTGGGGCTGCGGGCGAACTCAGCGCCAAGCCTGTTACAATGATCCCATCATGAGACTTCCCGCCCGGCTTGGGCTCGCCTTCGCGATATTGTCCGTCGCTGCCTGCGCAGGCACTGGTCAATCAGCGTTGCCGCAGGCCGCGCAGGCCAGGATACCGCAACAAGATTCCACTCGCCCGACCGAGCCACCGCCCTTCACCCCTTTGGCGGGCCAAAGCGCCGAGGCGCCGGCCGCCATGGGTCCGGGACGCGCGCAGCTCCAGCTGCGCGAGGAGATCTTTGCCGCGGCCTGGACGGCAGTGCGTGATAAGGACTTCGACAAGACCCTGGTGGGCCAGGATTGGGAGGCCGCGCGCGCCCGTTACCACGCGATCGCGCTGGCTGGTCCGGACGAGGCCACCTTCTACCGGACGATCAACGAGATGCTGGGAACGCTCGGCCAATCGCACCTGGAAGTGCACGGTCCGGGCGAGATACCCGACGACGCTCCTTCCCCACCCCCGATGGGCAGCGCCCGACCGGCCACCGAGGTCATCGAGGTCGGCACCGGCGTCGGTGACCCCGGACTGCTGGTGCGCTCAATCGAAGGCAAACCCACGGTTTCGCTGGTAAGGCCGGGCTCTTCGGCGGCGCGATCCGGACTACGCACCGGCTACCTCATAACTCGCATAGCTGGCCGCGACATCGCCGCCTTGCCCGCATCCCCCCGCGCTTTGCGGCCGGTCGAGGAGCGCTTCCGCCTGCGCAGACAAGCCGCCCGGCTCCTCTCGGGGCCGGTCGGAAGCAAGGTGAGCGTGCAATTCCTGGATGGGGAAGACCAGGCGCATGAAGCCCTGCTCACTCGCGATCCTCCCCCCCGTTCCGCCGTGCAGGCCCTACTCATGCCGCCCATCGTCCCCGAGGTGCGCACCGCGCGCCACGGTGAGGTCGGGGTCATAGCCTTCAACTTCTTCCTGCTCGAGCCCATCCTGTCCGAAGTCCAGAGTGCCATCGACGGCTTCCGCCGCACCGGCGCCAAGGCCTTGATTATCGACCTGCGCGGTAACCCGGGCGGTTTCGGTGGCATGGCAATTCCGGTAGCGGCAAGACTAGTCACCCACACCATGAGCCTGGGTACCATCCAGTTCCGCGATTTTGCCAACACACTGACGGTGGAACCGCCCCTCGGCAGCAAGCCCTTCACCGGCAAGGTGATCCTGCTCACCGACGAAGGCAGCGCCTCGACCTCGGAGATCCTCGCCAGCGGACTGCAGGAATCCAAGCGTGCCACGGTGGTGGGCGAGGGCACCGTCGGCGCGGCGTTGGGATCCACCATCGAGTCGCTGCCCGGCGGGGCCGTGATCCAGATCCCGGTCGCCGGTTTCAAAACCCCACGCGGCGTGGCCATCGAAGGCCGCGGCGTGCGGCCGGACCGTCGGGTGACGGAAACCCGCGCCGCTCTGCTGGCCGGTCGTGATCCAGTTCTCGAAGCAGCGCTCGAGCTCGCCCACCGGGCCGATTAGCTTGGCCCCTGGCTGAGCTTCCCCTCGGCCGCCAACCCAAGCGGGCGGCTTGACGAGGCCCGCCTTTCGGACCAAGCATGGCTGCATGATCGCGTTGTTCGCCTTCGTACTGGCCCTCGATGCTGGAACCGCCGCCTCACCCATTGCCAATGGCGCAAGAGAAGAGGGGGCCGGTGCCAGCTCCCCAGCCCCGACCACCAGCCCCGCCTTGCGCAACGCCAAGGCCGTCCTGTCCGACTACGCCAAGGCCATCGGAGACGAGCGCCTCTGGCGCAAGCACAAGAGTTTGCGCGTCAAGCGGGTGGTCAAGGTCGAGTCGATGCACTTCGTCAGCGAAGACAGCACACGCATCGCGCGGGGAGGCAAGCTCTACGAGGAATCGCAACTGCCCGACATGGGCACCTTTCGCCGGGGCTCGGACGGCAAGACCGCCTGGGCCGAAGATCCCATCGGCGGGCTGCGCGTGCTCAAGGGCGCGGAGGCCGAGGACGTGCGGCTGGGCGCGGCCTGGGATTCCGAGTGGCACCTGGCTGAGATCTACGCTGAAGCCGTGTCGATACCGCCGCCCGCTGGTGCCCCGGCCGGGCTAGGCTGCGAATGCGTCGAGCTGCGCAAGAAGAAAGCCCAGCCCACCCGGATTCTGCTTCGACCGGGCCACCCATCTTCGCGTCTGGGAGCAAGGCGTCCAGGCAGCGCAAGGCGGCCAGGTCCCCTACGCGACAACCTTCTCGGATTGGCAGAGAGTCGACGGCGTGCTGGTCTGGCACCACGAGGTGGTCAGCGCGGGACCAGTCACCATGGACGATCGCATCGTCGAATTTGTCTTCGACGAACCGACCCCAATAAGCCTCTTCATGCTCCCCCAGAAAAGGTAACCCGAAGGCTCCCCCAGAAAAGGTAACCCGAAGGCTGAGGGCTTCACCCAAGGCTTCGGGTTGCCCGGCTTGTCGCCATGCGCCCGGTGCTTACTACCAGGCCATGCGGCTCGACAAGCTCACCATCAAGGCGCAGGAAGCGCTTGCCGCAGCTCGTGACCTGGCCGACCAGCGCGCCCATCAGGAGATCACGCCCGAGCACCTCTTGCGTGCCCTCGTCACTCAGGATGACGGCGTGGTCGTTGCCCTGCTCGGCAAGCTCGGCGTGGATGCGGAGGCAATAAGCCGCAAGGCCGACGAGGCGCTCGACAAACTGCCGCAAGTGCGCGGCAGCTCCGCGGATGGCTTCCTCGGACGCCGCCTGAAGGACCTGCTCGACGAGGCCAGCCGGCAATCCGAAGCCTTCAAGGACGAGTACGTTTCGAGCGAGCACCTGGTCCTCGCCATGCTCGCCCAGGAAAGTGGAGAGTCGAGCCGCATCCTGCGCGAAGCCGGAGTGCGTCGCGACGACTTACTCAACGCTCTCACCGCCGTGCGCGGTAGCCAACGCGTAACCGACCCGGAAGCCGAGCAGCGCTACCAAGCGCTGGCGAAGTACACCCGCGACCTGACCGACCTCGCGCGCAAGGGCAAGCTCGACCCGGTCATCGGCCGCGACGAAGAAGTCCGCCGAGCGATGCAGGTCCTCTCCCGGCGGACCAAGAACAACCCGGTCTTGATCGGCGAGCCGGGGGTGGGAAAGACCGCCATCGTCGAGGGCATCGCGGAGAGAATTGCCGCAGGCGACGTGCCCGAATCGCTCAAGGACAAGCGCATCCAGGCGCTCGATCTGGGCGCGCTGATCGCAGGCACGAAGTATCGCGGCGAATTCGAGGACCGACTCAAGGCCGTGCTCAAGGAGATCGCCGCCGCCGATGGCAGGATCGTGCTCTTCATCGACGAGCTCCACACCCTGGTCGGCGCGGGGGGCGCCGAGGGCGCCATCGACGCGGCCAACATGCTCAAGCCTGCCCTGGCACGAGGTGAGCTCCGCTGTATCGGCGCCACCACCGTAGACGAGTACCGCAAGTACGTCGAGAAGGACAAGGCGCTCGAGCGCCGCTTTCAGCCCGTGCTCGTGGGTGAGCCATCGCTTCATGACACCATCGCGATCCTGCGCGGCCTCAAGGAACGCTACGAGGTTCATCACGGGATTCGCATTCGCGACGCGGCGCTGGTCGCGGCCACCCGTCTGTCGCATCGCTACATTTCGGGTCGCCAGCTGCCCGACAAAGCGATCGATTTGGTCGACGAAGCGGCTAGCCGTCTAAGAATGGAGATCGACTCCTTGCCCGAGCCCATCGACCAGCTCGAGCGTTCCCTGACCGCGCACCTCATGGAGCAGTCCGCGCTGGCGAAGGAACGGGATGATGCCTCCGGCAAGCGCCTAGCCGAGGTGACGGCGGAAATCGCCGAGCTGCGCGAGCGAGCGGCGGCCATGAAGTTGGTCTGGCAGCGGGAGAAGGAGCTCATCGGCGAGATTCAGAAGCTGCAGGGCGAGATCGACGGCGCCAAGACCGAGTCCCAGCTCGCCCAGCGCAAGGGTGACCTCAACCGCGCTGCCGAGCTGCGCTTCGGGCGTTTGCCCGAGCTGGAAAAGCGGCTGACGGCCAAGAACGAAGAGCTCAAGACGGCGCAGAGATCGGGGTCGTTCTTGCGCGAGGAAGTGACCGAGGAAGATATCGCCGCCGTGGTGTCGAAATGGACAGGGATTCCCGTGGAGAAGATGCTGGAAGGCGAGCAGAGCCGGCTGGGGAACATGGAGGAGAGGCTGCACCGCCGCGTGGTCGGGCAAAATCTGGCGGTGGAAGCGGTGGCCAATGCCGTGCGCCGGGCCCGCGCCGGATTGCAGGATCCTAACCGTCCCATCGGATCGTTCATCTTTCTGGGGCCTACCGGCGTCGGCAAGACCGAGCTGGCCCGCGCCCTGGCCGAGTTCCTGTTCGACGACGAGACCCACATGGTCCGCCTCGACATGTCAGAATACATGGAGAGACATTCGGTCGCGCGTCTCATCGGCGCTCCGCCCGGCTATGTGGGTTACGAAGAGGGCGGCCAGCTTACCGAGGCGGTGCGGCGCCGCCCTTACTCCGTGGTGCTTTTCGACGAGATTGAGAAGGCTCACGCCGACGTGTTCAACGCCCTCCTGCAACTGCTCGACGATGGCAGGCTAACCGACGGACAGGGCCGCACCGTCGACTTCAGGAACACCGTCATCCTCATGACTTCTAACGTTGGGAGCCACCGGCTCCTGGGCGAGCACCCCGACGTCGCCGCCGCGATGGAAGAGCTACGGCAGACCTTTCGACCAGAGTTCCTGAACCGCATCGATGAGATCGTGGTGTTCGAGCGCCTGGGTCGTCAGGATATCGACCACATCGTCGATCTGCAGCTCGAGCACGTCCGTAAGCTGCTAGTGGAGCGCGACCTCGGCATCGACCTCACGCCCGATGCCCGCGCCTTTTTGGCCGACAAGGGCT
Organism: uncultured delta proteobacterium; assembly: GCA_963849735.1. Lineage (GTDB taxonomy): Bacteria > Myxococcota_A > Polyangia > Fen-1088 > Fen-1088 > Fen-1118. The sequence goes on along the minus strand of CAWKJE010000058.1, from coordinate 125,305 downwards.
ACGATCCGACCTACGGTGCCCGGCCGCTCAAACGCGCCCTCATGACCTACCTGCAAAGTCCTCTGGCCCGCCAATTGATCGCGGGGGCTTTTCTGCCCGGTGATACCATAGTGATCGACCGCGCTGGCGATGGGCTAACCTTCCAGCGCAAAACGGGAGATGTTCCCAGCCGCAGTGCCTAGAATGAAAGATCTGTACGCCATACTCGGGGTTCCGGAGAACGCCGACGCCAACACCATCAAGCGGGCATACCGCAAGCTGGCCAAGCAGAACCACCCCGACGCAACCGGAGGCGACAAGAAGAAGACCGAGCGATTCAAGGAAATCGGGGATGCCTATGCCGTGCTCTCGGACACCAAGAAGCGGCAAGAGTATGATCGGCTGCGCCGCGCGCCCGTGGGGGCCGACGGCATGCCGCAAGGATTCGACCCCGACGCATTTTCGCAGATCTTCGGTGACGCGCGCCGGGAAGGGGCTGGCCGAGGCTTCCCCGACTTGAGCGATCTGTTCTCGTCAATCTTCGGTATGAGCACCGGCGTGGACACCGGCGTGGGCGGCCGTGGCCGCGGCCGCGCGGCGCGCGGCGCCGACATGCAGGCTACCGTCGAGGTGAGTCTGCGCGAGGCCGCCCTGGGCACGCGGCGCACCATCCACTCGGGAACGGGACGCTCGGTCGAGGTCAACGTCCCGCCCGGGGTGGAAAGCGGAGCTCGCCTACGCGTGCCCGGGCAAGGCGGTCCCGCCGCGCGCGGTGGGCGCCAAGGCGACCTGTACCTCGACCTGGCCGTTATGCCCGACCCGCACCTACACCGCAGCGGCCGTGACATAGAGCTGGCCCTTCCCCTCACCCTGAGCGAGGCCATCCTGGGCACCCAGGTCGATGTCCCCACCGTCGATGGCTCCGTCCGCCTGACCGTGCCGCCGGGGACGTCGAGCGGGGCCAAGTTGCGTTTGCGCGGGAAGGGAGTCAAGGCAACCGATGGGAGCCGGGGCGATCAACTTTGCCGGATCGAAATCGTGGTACCCAAGCTCGACCCGGCCGACCAGGCGGGGCGGCAAATGGTCGAGAATATCGAGCGCCGTGGAACGCTCGGGAAAGTAAGAAGTTTTTGAGTCACAAATCTCACTCTCGACTGGTGACGGAGCAGTGCGCACGGCGCTTTTTTTGCCTGTGGGCTTGCGGCCGACCGCTACCACGCCTAACTTTGGAATAGCAGCATGACCCCGCCCGAAACCCCGAAAGCCCTGCCCCTCCTGTCCCTGCGCAACCTGGTGTTGTTCCCAGGCGCAGTTATGCCCGTCGAGATCGGGCGGCTATCCTCGCTGCGCCTGATCGAAAGCCTTCCCGGCAAGGGTGTCCACCTCCTGGTGGGTACGCAGAAGGACGCCGACGTGGAAGAGCCAGCGGGCAACGATCTCTACGGGATTTGCGTCGAAGGTGAAGTCGTCCGCATCGTCAAGGCGGCCGAGAATAGAGTGACCGCGGTGTTACGCGGGATCGAGCGACGTCGGGTGACGGGTTTCGTGCAGGAGAAGCCTTTCCTGGTGGCCGCCTACGAGCCGCTCACAGAGATCCGCAAGGATCCCATCGAGATCGATGGTCTGGGCATGGCGGTCTACGACGTGGCCAAGCAGCTAATCGCGATTTCCCCCGACATCCCGGACGAGGCAGCGCAGGTCCTAGACCAGAACAAGGACCCGGCCCGGCTAGGTGACATTACCGCCGCAACCGTCGATCTGTCAGCCGAGGAGCGGGCTTCGCTCCTGGTCGAAGTCGACGTGGCCGAGCGCCTACGCCGCCTGCTCGTGCTGCTCCAGCGCAAAGTCGAGCTCATCAAGGTCAAGCAGAAGATCGACACCCAGGTGCGCGAAGAATTCTCCAAGCACCAGCGCGAGGCGGTGCTGCGCCAGAAGCTGAAGGCCATCCAGGACGAGCTGGGCGAGGGCGACGACAGCAGCGACCTCGACACCTTCGATGAGAAGATCAAAGCCTCCGGAATGCCCGACGACGTGGCCAAGATCGCGCGCAAGCAGCTAGACCGGTTGCGGCAGATGGCGCAGTCGTCGGCCGAATACACGGTACAGCGAACCTACCTCGAATGGTTGGCCGAGCTCCCCTGGAGCAAGCAGACCACCGACACGCTCGAGCTGGATCAGGCGCGCAACGTGCTCGACGCCGACCACTACGACCTGCAGAAGGTCAAGAAGCGCATGCTGGAGTATCTGGCCGTGCGCAAGTTGGCGCCCGCCAAGAAGGGGCCGATCCTGTGCCTGGTGGGTCCGCCCGGCGTGGGCAAGACCTCACTCGGCAAGTCAATCGCCCGTTCGCTGTCCCGGGAGTTCATCCGCGTGTCGTTAGGCGGAGTGCGCGACGAGGCGGAGATCCGCGGCCACCGACGCACCTACATCGGGGCTCTGCCCGGACGCATCGTCCAGGGCATGCGGCGGGTGGGCACGCGCAATCCGGTGTTCATGCTCGACGAAATCGACAAGCTGGGCTCCGACTTCCGTGGCGATCCGGCGGCAGCTCTGCTCGAGGTGCTCGATCCCGAGCAAAACCACGCCTTTTCCGACCACTACCTCGAGGTCAATTTCGACCTCTCGAACGTCATCTTCATAGCCACCGCCAACACGCTGGATACCATTCCGCCCGCCTTGCTCGATCGCATGGAGGTCCTGGAAATCCCGGGATACACCCGAGAGGAAAAGCTAGAAATCGCCCGACGCCACCTCGCGCCCAAGCAGGTCTCGGAGCACGGGCTCAACAGCGCCCAGATCGTGTTCGACGATGACACCATCACCACCATCATCGAGCAGTACACGCGCGAAGCTGGCGTGCGCAATCTCGAGCGAGAAGTCGCCAACGTCATCCGGGGCATAGCGGTCAAGGTGGCCGAGAACGAGAGCTACGACCCCAAGCTGACCCCGGCCACCATCGCCGACCTGCTGGGGCCGCAGAAGTTCTTCTCGGAGATCGCCGAGAGGACAGAGGTTCCCGGCGTGGCTACGGGCCTGGCCTGGATGCCATCGGGGGGCGACATCTTGTTCATCGAGGCGTCCCAGATGACGGGCAAGGGCAACCTGATCCTCACCGGCCACCTGGGCGACGTTATGAAGGAATCGGCCCGCGCTGCCCTCTCCTGGGTGCGCACCCATGTCGATGAGCTCAGCATCGCGCCCGACTTCGAAAGGGTCGACATTCACCTGCACGTGCCTGCCGGCGCGGTATCGAAGGACGGTCCTTCGGCCGGCATCGCCATGACCGTGGCCCTGGCGTCGCTGTTTACCGGCCGCCGGGTACGCGGCGATGTGGCGATGACGGGGGAGATCACGCTGCGCGGCAGCGTACTGCCCGTGGGTGGGATCAAGGAGAAAGTGCTGGCCGCTCACCGGGCTGGCATCAAGCGAGTGGTCCTGCCCGACCGCAATCGCAAGGATATCGTGGATATCCCGGAAAGCGTGCGCAAAGATCTGACGCTGGCTTTCGTGAAGCGCATTCAAGAGGTCCTGGAGCAAACCCTGGAGGCCCAGCCGGTCGAGTTGACCGGCGGCGGCGCCCCGCAGTCGCCCCAGCCCGCGCTGCAGGCCTAAGACGCCTCAGAGCGTCATCGGTAGCGCTGCACATTGCGCGAAGCCTGGATGTCGGCTTAGAGTGCTGCTGTTCGCGCTGCTTGCCACCGGTTTCCAGCGGGGAAGGAATACCCTTGGCGGCAGACAAGAGGGAGAGGAACGATCACGATGAATAAACTGATTGCGCAATGGGCCGTAGGAGGCGCGTTCGTACTGTCCAGCCTGGTCTCGCCGGGGGCGCGGGCCGAGAAGCACCAGACCAACGCGTGCGGCTGTTATGGCGAGCTTAACGCATGCTTCTGCGAGAGGAAGGCCAAGTGCGGCTGCCCAGGCGAGTGCGAGCCCAAGGGGTGCGAGGAGGAGAGACAGAAAAAGATGCAGAAGGAGATCGAGGAGGAGACCAAGAAGGTCAAGGACGCGGAGAAGGCGCAGCAAAAGGCCCAAGACGAAAAGGCCCAGGCCAAGGCCCGCGACGAAGCGAAATCTTTGGCCAAGGACGACGATGATGATGCTGGCTCGGCCGCCGCGGCGGACAAGGGCGGCAAGGGTAATGCGGGTAAAGCCGCGCACAAAATGAGCGCGGCGCAGAAGAAGCAGCTCTCTAAGCTCATCGATGCCTTCATGGCCGAGCATCCCGACGCGAGCCAAGAGACCCTGGCCGAGATCCGCAAAGGTTTATAGTCATCGCACAAGCTGGCCGCGCGGGCGGCACGAGTCAGAGGCTGAGCTGTTCGAGGTACGTCGTCGTCGCAGCCGGCACCAGCTCGACCTGATCGGCGAGCCGATCCAGGAAGGCTGGCAGGCGTAGAGCGCCGGGAGCCACGATCTCCAACCGTCGGCGGGAGCTCCCCGCGAGCCATTCACCCACGAGCTCGTTCACACCGCAGTCTCCCATGCCGCAGCCGAGCGCAACCAGACGTTCGACCTGGGTCAGACCAGCCCGGCAGTATTCCAGCCAGCGCCGCTGCATGAGCCCGGGAAAGGGATCGGTCAGGCGTGCCGCACTGGCGAGCAAGGTGCGCCCCAGCGTGCGCGGCCTACCTTGCTCATCCAGGTAGGGAATCTTGTTGGTCAGAGCCCAGCTATCCGGGAACAGAGCAGCAGCCAGGCGAGGGGCCAGCAACCCCTCATTGGCGATCTGGAGCACGTCTATAATGGCGTCGAAGGTGAGCTCCCGTGGACGCAGCAAAATCAGGTCGCGGCCCTCGCCCCAGGTGAAGACATCGAGAGCGCCGTGCAATCTGAGCAGGTTGATGCCCGGCCAGCCGGTCTTCAGGAAGCCCAAGCAGCCATTCGCCATCTCGGCGTCAGTGAGCAAGCTCGCCGTCACCCTGGCGACGGTCGTCCCAGACTCGTTGCGGCAAGGCAGCGTCACCTGACGTTCGGAAAACCCGCAGCTCACCTCGATACCGAAGAGAGCGGCGACGCATTCGACCAGGAGATCGTGGTTGAGCGAAAAAACCCATAACGGCCGGTTGACCCGCGCCAACCGTGCCAAACCCTCGAAGTACTGCAGTCCCTCGCGCACCAAGCTGCGGCGCTCGACCTGATGCCGATAAATCGTCTGGTAGGCGAGCTGGGCCAGCCAGGCATAGAGCTCGTGGTAGGCGCGAGCGTGGCCTGCGCGCGCATCTTCCAGATACTGTGACTCCAGATGGTGGAGGAGCTCTTCGTAGTCGAAAGCCTCGGGCAAGAGTCGGCCGGCCACGTCTTCGATAACCGGATCCGGGTGGCCAAATCCGCGCGCCCGCCAGGTCGCGTTCAAGCGGCGCAGCGAGTCCGGGTTGAGCCAGGCCGAGAGCTCCGCGTTGACGTCGGAGCGCAAGGGCATGCCCAGCTCACGCGAAGCGCCGGCCCCGAGCAGCAGAGCCGTAACCACGTCCCCACCCTATCGCCGGCCCGGACCCGGGAAAAGCGTTTTCAAAATGAGACTAGTTCTTGGCCGCGCTCAAGTAGCGGTGTATCCCCACGGCGGCCTTCTTGCCGTCGCCCATGGCCAGGATCACGGTGGCGCCGCCGCGTACGATATCGCCGCCAGCAAAGACACCCGGGATGCTGGTCATGCCGTCGCCGTCGGTGACGATGTTGCCCCACTTGTTGAGCTTGAGCTCGGGCGTGGCTTGGGTGAGGAGTGGATTCGACTTGGTCCCAATGGCCTCGATGAAGACTTGGCAGGGAATCTCGATCTCGCTGCCCGCGATAGGCACCGGCCGCCGCCGCCCCGAGGCATCCGGCTCACCCAGCCCCATGCGCTGGCAGCGCACGCCCCTCACCCAACCCGCCTGGTCGCCCAGGATCTCGATCGGGTTGGTCAGCATCTCGAAGCGCACGCCTTCCTCCTTGGCATGATGGACCTCTTCGACGCGCGCCGGCATTTCCTGCTCCGAGCGTCGGTAGACCAGCACCGCGGGATTGGCACCCAGCCGCCTTCCGGTGCGCACGGCATCCATCGCGGTGTTACCACCACCCACCACGACCAAGGACTGCCCGCGCAACACGGGAGTATCAGCCGCGACGCCCAGGTAGGCGCTCATCAGATTCACCCGGGTGAGATACTCGTTGGCCGAGTAGACACCCTTGAGATTCTCGCCGGGTATGTTCTGGAACACCGGCAAACCCGCGCCGTTGCCGATGAAGACCGCCGCGAAGCCCTGCTCGCCCAGCAGGTCACCGATGGTCATGGTGGCACCTATGACCACGTTGCATTCGATCACGACCCCCATCTCCACCAGCGTCTTCACCTCCTGGTCCACTATGGCCTTGGGCAAGCGGAACTCGGGAATGCCGTAGACCAGCACGCCACCCGGCCGGTGCAGGGCCTCAAAGACAGTGACAGCGTAGCCGAGCTTGGCCAGCTCACCCGCGCAAGTCAGGCCAGCCGGACCGCTGCCTACCACGGCGACCTTCTTGCCGGTCGGCGGGGCGGGGCTGACCGCGCGTTTGAGGTGACCGCGCGCCCAATCCGCCACATAGCGCTCGAGGTAGCCAATGGCCACCGGCTCGCCCTTCTTGCCTACCAGGCACAGCTCTTCGCATTGCGTTTCCTGCGGGCACACGCGGCCGGTTATGCCGGGCAACACGTTGGCCGCGTAGAGAAGGTTAGCCGCGCGCTCCAGGTCGCCCTGCTCGACGGCGGCAATGAAACCGGGGATGTCAATGCCCACCGGGCAGCCGGACACGCATTCGTGGTTCTTGCACGCCAGGCACCGCTTCGACTCGAGCGCCGCCATCTCGGGCGGCAAGCCCAGGTTGACCTCGCTAAAGTGCGCCGCGCGCTCGCCGGGCGGGCACTCGGGCATGGCCTGGCGCTTGATCTTCATTCGTTCGGATGGCTTCATGGCAACCTCTTCCCTCGAGCTACTGCGCCCGCGGCTCGTTCATGGCCGCCGCTAGCTTGCATTGATGGTCCCCGTCGTCCTTAAGCGTCGTCCACACCGCCCGCTCGTGCTCGCGGTAAGCGGTCAAGCGGTCGGTCAGCGCGGCGAAGTCGACCTCGTGCGCGTTGAATTCTGGCCCATCGACGCAGGCGAAGAGGTTCTTTCCCGCCACCGTAACGCGACAACCGCCACACATGCCCGTGCCGTCGACCATGATGGGATTGAGCGAGGCGATGGTCAGGATGCCTCGTGCACGCGTCACGTTGGCGATCGCCTTCATCATCGGCACCGGGCCGGCGGTCATGACCGCGTTCACCGGCCAGGTCGGGTCGTCCATGAGCTGGGCCAGCCTTCCCGTCACGAAACCGCCGAACCCGTAGCTGCCGTCATCGGTACACGGATATACGGCGTCGCAAACCCGGGCCAGCTCGTCCTCGAGGATGACATAGGGCCGCGACCTGCCCCCGATCACCGCGGTCACCCGATTACCGCGAGCCTTGAGCGCGCCGGCCTGGGGGTAGATGACGGCCGTGCCGACACCCCCGCCTACCAGTACCACGTGGCCATACTTTTCGATGTCGGTGGCCTTGCCCAGAGGACCAACCACGTCGCAAAGCGTGTCGCCAGTGGCCAGCGCGCAGATGCGTTCGGTGGTAGCGCCAATGACCTGGACCACGAGGGTAATGGTACCGCGCTCGCGGTCGCTGTCCGCTATGGTCAGCGGCACGCGCTCTCCCCCCGGGCTGGCGCGTACGATAACGAAATGACCGGGACGATGACGCGCGGCCACCCGCGCCGCCTCTACCTCAAGGCGGCGCACCTTGGGAGCCAACCATTCGGATTTGAGAATGCGGAACATCGAACACCTCGCTGGCGCGACTCTACCTCATACCTAGTCGTCGGAAGAAGCCAAGAAGCCACGAAATAACCACCAAGGAGCCAAGGTTTGCCAACCGCCTGTCGACAGACCTAGTCGACAGACCTGTAAGACCCTGGACAGAAAAACTCCTTTAGTTACGGAAATCTTCCCTTCGCGCTAGACTAGTTTCCAATGGGCCCTTTTGGCCAACCCGACTAAACCCGTGCCAGGCAACGGCGAATCCCAACCGGTCATCGACGACCGCTTTCAACTGCAGAGCGAGCGCGTCGCGGGTGGCATGGGGATGGTCTATCGCGGCACGGACCTCGCCACCGGTGATACGGTCGCGGTCAAGATCTCCAGCAGCTTCGGATCGCAACTCGGCGAGCGCTTCCAGCAGGAGGCGAATTGCCTGGCCACCATCGCCCACCCCGCCATCGTGCGCTACATCGCCCACGGCAAGACCGGCCACGGCGAGCACTACCTGGTCATGGAGTGGCTGCAGGGCGAGACCCTGGAAGAGTGCCTGGCCCGCGCGCCGATACCCGTCGGTCCCGCTGTCCAGATGGTCAAGCGGGTGGCCGAAGCCCTCTCCGTCGCCCACCAGCACGGCGTCATCCACCGCGATATCAAGCCGGCCAACATCTTCTTGCCCGACAAGGATCTGGCCAAGGTCAAGCTGCTCGACTTCGGTATCGCCCGCCGTCTCTTCGACCCTCCCGCTCTGCGCCTGACCCAGGCCGGCTCGGCGATCGGCACCCCGATGTACATGTCGCCCGAACAGGCCCAGGGCTCGCTCGAGGTCGATACCCGCGCCGACATCTTCTCCCTGGGCTGCGTGTTCTTCGAGTGTCTCACCGGCACCCCGCCCTTCCTGGCCGAGAGCACCACGGGAGCCCTCGGCCCTATCGCCGCCGGCCACGAGGTAAATGTCGAGACCCGCTGCGCGGGTCTGCCCAGGGGCATCGTCGATCTGTTGCACCGCATGGTCGCCCCCGCCCGCGAGGACCGCCCCGCGTCGATGGCCGAGGTTCTACTCGCGCTGGCCCGCCTGACCCACGAGCTGCGCAATACCGCGGTGCTCCCGGTGGCCAAGAAGGAACGCAGCGCGCCTAACGACGCCGCCCTGCTGGTGCCCACCGGCGAGCGACGCGCGGTGGCCATCATCGCCCTATCGCCGCGCAAGTCCGACGTGACGCCGCCGCGACTCGATCCCAAAGCGACCTCGAGCGACTTGGGCAACCTGCTCGCCCGCAGCCTGTCCGAGGCCGAGGCCAACGAGGAAAGGCTGGCCGCCCTCGGCCGGGACCTGCACGCCTTCGGCGCCACTTTGCACCGCCTGCGCGACCGCTCGCTCATCGTCGCCCTGCTCGGCGAAGCCCAGTCCACGCCGCTCGACCTGGCTCTGCGTGCCGCCCGGTGCGCGCTCAAGCTCAAGGCGGCACGCCACGACTCGACCATGGGGATGAGCCTCGGCCATGCCGTGAGCGAGGAAGAGCTCCGCTCGGGCGAGCTGATCGAGCGAGCTACCCTCTTGCTCGGCTCCGAGCACAAGGGGGCCATCCATGTCGAGCCTGAGATCAAGCGCCTGCTCGATTCGCGCTTCGAGATCGTGGTCGAGGCGGACGGGCGCGCCCGGCTGCTCTTCGAAAAGGGCGTGCGCGAGGCCCCGCGCACCGTGCTCGGCCGGGAAGTCCCTTGCCTGGGCCGCGAGCGGGAGGTCCGCGAGCTCGAGGGCTTTTTCGAGGCCTGCGTGGAGGAAGAACAAGCCCAGGTGGTGGTCATGAGCGGCGCCGCCGGGTGCGGCAAGTCGCGCGTGGCGCACGAGTTCATCGAGCGGCTACGCGACAGCGGGCAGAGCTTCGAGCTCCTGCTCGGCCGTGGCGACCCCATGCGCAGCAACGTGCCGCTCGGCCTGCTCGGGCAGGCCCTGCGTGACGCCGCCGGCATCAACGGCACCGAGCCCGAGGAGGTGCAGCGCAAACGCCTGTTTGCTCATGCCTCGCGCTGCCTGCCCGCCGAGAGCGCGCCCACTACCGTGGCCTTTCTCGGCGAGATCGCGCAGCTGCCCTTCCCCGACGCCGATCTGCCGCAACTGCAGGCTGCTCGCCAGGATGCGCGCTTGATGGCCGACCAGACGGTGGGGGCCTGGATGGACTGGCTCGAGGCCGAGGCCGCCCACCACCCCGTGTTCGTGTTGATCGAGGATCTGCACTGGTGCGACATCGCCAGCGCCAACTACATGGACGCGGCCCTGCGCATTCTGAGCAAGCAGCCCGCCATGCTGCTGGCGCTGGCGCGCCCCGAGGTCGACGAGCGCTTCTACGGCCTGTGGCGCGATCGCCGGGTACAGCGCATCTCCCTCGGGCCCTTGGGCAAACGGGCGAGCGAAGACGTCGTCCGCCGCGTGCTCGGCGAGGTCACGCCCGAGCGCATGACCTGGCTGCTCGACCACGCCCAGGGCAACCCCTTCTTCCTCGAGGAGCTGTGTCGCGCCCTGGCCCTGGGCGGGGACACCGCCGCTATCCCCGATACCGTGCTGGGGACGGTGCAAGTGCGCTTCGACGCCGTGGGCGAGGGGTGCAAGCTGGTCCTGCGCGCGGCCAGCATTTTCGGCCAGACCTTCACCGCCGCCGGAGTCAAGGCCCTGGTCGACGACATGAGCGATGATGACGTCGACCGCTGGCTCGAGATCCTGGTGGACAAGGAAATTCTCTTCTGCCGGCCGCTCGGCAGCACCCGCCAGCATGCCTTCCGCCACGCCCTGCTGCACCAAGCGGCCTACGCCATGCTCACCCCCCAAGACGAGGTTTCGGGCCACTACATCGCGGCCGATTTCCTCGAGCGCAGCGGGGGCGCCGAGGCCATGGTGCTGGCCGACCATTACGAGAAAGGCCACAAGCCCGAGCACGCCGTGCGCTGGCTGCGCCTGGCCGCCGGCCAGGCCCTGGAAGCGGACGACCTCGCGGCCGCCCTGACCTGCGTCGAACGCGGAGTGAAGCTGGGGGCCCAGGGCGACGACCTGGCCGAGCTGCGCGTGGTGGAGGCGGAGGTGCGTTTCTGGAAGGGTGAGCTGACCCAGGCCGAGGAGGCCGCGCGCGCGGGCAGGGCGGCCCGGGACCCCGCCCTGCGCCTGCGCGCCACCGCGGCCCTGATTCAGGGACTCACTCGTCAGGCCAAGTCGGCGGAGATTGCCGAGCTGGCGGCCGAGCTCGTACAGAAGCCGGATCAGCCCGAGCTCCTCGGTCCCTGGCTCACCGCCAAGCACTGGGAGGCCGCGTCTCAGTTCGTCGATGGACGCTTCGCCGCCGCCTCCGACATCGTCGCCCTGCTGGAATCCGAGCGCGCTGCCCTGACCATCGACTTGGCGGGCAGGATCATGACCATGCGTGCCCACCTCGACCGCGCCACGGGCCGGCGCTCGGCCCCGGCCGCCGGCTTCCAAGCAGCGGCCGCGTATTTCGAGCGGCTGGGCCACCGGCGCGCCGCCGCCGAATGCCTGGGCAACGCGGGCGGGGCCCTGGGCGAGCTGGGCCAGCTCGAGGCCGCCGAGGACCAGCTCCGGCGGGTCCATGCCATCGCCGAGCGCATGGGTCTCGCTCAGATGATCGGCGGCACCATGTGCTCGCTCGCGTGCATCCTGGCCTGCGCCGGCCGGCTGGACGAGGCACGCAGCATGGGCGAGCGAGCGCTGGCCTTTACCGAGGCCAACGGCGACCGGTTCTTCAAGCGCCTGGCCCTCCTACATCTGGCCATGGCCGAGCTCTACGCCACTGACTATGGTGCAGCCGAGGGTCACGCGCGAGCCGCCTTGCGCCTGGTCGAGTCCAACCCGGCCTTGCGCCCGTTTGCCCTGGCTACGCTGGCGCGCGCGCTGGTCGGGCAGGGCCGCGCGGGCGAGGCCCTACCCTTGGCGGCCGAGGCGCAGGCCAGCCTGAGGCAGCAAGGCGCCATGCCCGAGAGTGAGGCCACCATCCGGTTGGCCTACATCGAGTGTCTGCAATGCTCCTCGCAAGCCACGGCGGCCAAGACGGCGGTCGAGGAGGCAGTGGCCAGCCTGCGCGCCCAGCTGGCCTCGATCGAGAATCCGGATTGGCACCAGAGCTTCCTCACGCGCCTCCCCGAGCACCACGCCATCGTGCAACTGGCCGAGAAGTACCACATCGAGCTGGGGCCGGTTGCTGCCCAGCAAAAGGAAACGCCGCCCGGGTAGGACGGCGTCTCTCTTTTCGTTGATGGGTCGGCCAGGCTCAGCCGGGCCAGAACACGCCGCCGCTGCGTACCTTCGTCTTCACTTTCAATCCCGTCTTCTTCATTGCCTGCTCCTCGGTTGTCTATGAAGCACCAGCGAGTCCAATTGAATCAATTCAATGTGGCGAACTCAAGTCAAAAAACTGTCATTTCGGCAAGAATTTGACTGTCGCCCCTGCCGCCCGACTGCCCCTCCTGCCCACGCCTGGCCCGACGGGAAACGCAGAGCGGCGCCCAAGCGGCAGGCAACCCGGGCCGGTGGAGGTTTGCCGTTCGCTTGCCGTTGCGATTGCGCAACATTCCACTCGCCACCGCAGGGATCGTAATTTGGACGACAATTGAGCGATTCACGCTACTTGGCCCGTTGACACCCAGCCTACAGTCAAAATATTGACGACTGTCAATGTGTTGACACCCACAGTGGCGGAGACAGCGGTACATTCGCCTCGGGTGTGGGCAGGGGGTGACGGTCCGGCTCGAGCTTGGGCACGCTAGCGGCGTCCAGCGCGGACCATGGGCCTTACGGGCCTGCATTCACTTGCGCTCTTGCGCCGCCCGGGCTAAGAATCCACCTCCCGCGGGCGCGTAGCTCAGCTGGATAGAGTACCGGCCTCCGAAGCCGGGGGTCGCGGGTTCGAATCCCGCCGCGCTCACCGCCGGTTACCGATTTTCACGCGCTGTGCGGGAGGCGACGATGCGCCTGCCTTGCCCGGCGATGCCATCGCAAGTGCGTGATTTTCCTAGCCCGACCCGCTCACGCCCACCGAATCGTCCAAGCGCAGCTCGACATCAGAAGGGGCAGCAAGCAATGGCTGGACAAGATCCATGGTGAAGCGTCTGACGATACCGGCCCTTTCACCTCCCCGAGGCGGGCCGGCAAGGCGCTGGCGTGCCCTTGCCATTTTGCTATGCGCAATGTTGGCCGCGGCGGCGTGGCCCCCTCGGGCGGCCCATGCCGCCCCCCGCACGCTGACCCTGGCCGAAGCCCTGGCCATGGCCCGCCGGAGTAATCCCACTCTGGTCGCCGAGCGCGCCCACCTCAGCCAGGCCAGGACCAACATCGAGCAAGCGTGGGCTGCGCTCTTCCCCACCGTGACCGCCCAGGGCCGCTACGCCCGCAACAACATCGGCGTCTCCTTCCCGCTCTCGGTCTTCGCGCAGGGCGCCAGCGGTACTCTGGTCTTTCAGCCCTTGAATCAGCTAGACGGCACCGTCAACGCCACCGTGCCCTTGCTCGCCCCGGCGGCCTACCCGGCCCTGCGAGCGAGCGAGATGTCGGCGGATGCCGCAGGGGCGGATTACCAAACCGCGCAAGCCAATCTGCTCTACGCGGTGGCCCAGGCCTACTACTCCGCCGCCATCGCCGACGAGGTGATCACTGCTCGCCAATCGAGCATCGAGGTCGCGCGCGCTACTCTGCACAATGCCGAGACCAGATTCGCCGCGGGCACGGTGACCAAGGTCGACGTCGACCGCGCCGAGCTAGCGGTGGTGAGCACCGAGCAGTCCTTGCGCGAAGCTCGCCTGGCTGACGAGCAGTCCTACCGCGCGCTCGCCACTCTGATCGGCAGCGACGGCCCGTTCCGCGTCGAGCCGCTGGCGCCGCCCCAGGCGGACAGGCCGGACCAAGACTTCGATTTGCAGCTCGTCCTACGCCTGCGTCCGGAGTTTCGCGCCCTCAACCTGCTAGCCCGCGCCCAGCTGGCACAAGACCGCGCCTTTGCCTGGCGGTGGGCTCCCAGCCTGGCGGCCTTCGGCAATGCCCATATCTTCAACTACGACAACTTCGCCGAGCAAAGGTACGCTTGGGCCGTCGGGCTGGAGCTGGACTGGGTCTTGTATGACGGAGGGGCTCGCGATGCCCAGCGCCACCTCGCCGCTGCCCAAGCCCAGGAGACCATGGCACGCGCCGAGGTGCTCTCCGACAGTATCCGCGACGACTTGGCCAACAGCCAGGGCGCGCTCGACACCAAACGCCACGCCCAGGACGCGGCCGCCCGCTCGGTCAGCTTGGCCATGGAAACCCTGGATCTGGTGCGCACCCAATACCAAGCGGGCAGCGTGACCCAGATCGAGCTCCTGCAGGCCCAGGACAACCTGGTGGCCGCGCAAGAGGCGCTCGCGCGCTCCCATTTCGACGTCGCCATGGCCGACCTGACCCTGCGCCGAGCCGCGGGCACCTTCCCCGGCCCGTAGGCCGGCAAGACCGGCGCGCTGGCAGCCGGTCCGCGGGATGCGTCGGCTACCCCACGCCCTAGGGGGCTGGCAAAACCAGATGGTTCTCGCGCAAGGCGCTCAGCAGCTCGCCGGTTGCGTCGAACCGGGCCGAGAACTCCGCCGCCTCGAACAAGGGCGTCGCGTCCAGGTAAGCCAGGGCCTCTCGCCAGGAGACCTCCATCTCGAGGATCTCGCGGGTCAATCCATTGGCCAACTCGATGCGATCCTCGAACTGCCTCCAGGCGATGAACTTGGCGGCAAAACGGCATCGCGTCGTTTCGGCCGACTCTGCCAATCCCATGGACTTCAGGTGGCCCCGTAAACGAATGCGATCGGAAAAGGCGGCGAAAGCGTCGCAAACCTCCTCGTGCTGCTCGGGTGTCATCGCGGGATCGACGACCGCAGCCTGGTTGAACCCAGCCCTCGGGCCGCAGGCCCAATCGGCGATCTCACGTGGATTGAGGGCGGCAAGGCCGAAGCGTCCTGGCTCTCGGCCGACCTTGGAGGTCAGGATGGGCAGGAACGGACAGACCGACACCCCGTCGATGTTGTCCGCCAGTTCCTGCACCATGGCCAGCGAGGCGCAGGCTTCTTCGTAGGTGGTCGAGGGCAAATCGGGGATCAGATTGACGTGCACGGAAAGTCCCGCGGCCCGGGCCTCGCGGATGAGCCGAGCGTTCTCCTCGACGGAGGCATGCTTGTCCATCAGCCGCAGCACCCGCCCGGTCATCGTCTCGATGCCGGCCACCACCCGTTCGCAGCCGGCGCGTGCCATCAGCGCGAACAACTCCGGTGTGAACAATCGATCCGCCATCACGAACGCCGACCAGCGAATGTCGAGTTGGCGCGCCAGAATTGCCTGGCACATCTGTCGCGCGAAGGGAGGCGCCAGCGATTCGGTCACGAACTGGAATCGGCGAAGGCCATATTTTCGACTCTGCCGTTCCAGCTCGTCGACGAAGCTGGCGGCGGTGCGCGACCTGTATCTCTGGTTGCCGCAATAGAGCTCCACGAAACTGCAATAGGCGCAACGGCCCCAGTAGCACCCGCGCGCCTGAATGATCTTCAGCTCCGCGGATGGGCCCAGGCGAGAGAGGATGGCGGGATCGAATTCGGGATAGGGCGCCTGGTCCAATGTGACCCCGGGGGCGGGAGGCGTGTCGATACAGCCGGCGGGACCTCGGGCGATAACACCGGGCACGCGTTCAGGGCACCAGCCGCCCGCGCGCTGTTGATCGATCAGGATACCCAGGGGGATCTCGCCCTCGAAGCGAACCATGGCATCCAGCTCGGGAATGGCGGCCAGCAGTGACGCGGCCTCGTCGGCGCGCAAGAAGCTGATGCTGGCCCCGCCCAGGATGACCCGCACGTGCGGTCGCACGTTCTTGACCCGCCGAGCGAGCACCAGGGCCGGACCCAACTGGGCGGGCAGCGCCACCGATAGTCCGACCGTGTGAATGGACATTGGCAGGGTCTCGGCATAGCTGCTCGCCGCGAAGAAACGGGCGTAGAAGCCCGGCCACCAGGCGTTGCCGCGCAGATCGGCGAGCAGCTTGGGCACGGGACCGTCGATCTCGAAGGGAGAAACCAGGCCGTCCACCAAAAACCCGAGACTCTCCGGATCGTCCGTGAGCAGCAACCGCCCGCCGTCCTGATGAGCCAGCAGCCGTGCCGCGCTGAGGACGTGCGAGTCATCGTCGAGCTGAGGCCCGCCGGGCAGTTGCCCCCGCGCCAAAGCTTCCAAACGAGTCGGATCGAGAAGGTCGCGGACGAACGCGTGATTGAGATCGACCTGTTGGCTGCCGATGCCACGCGCGCGTAGAAAGCCCGCGAGCACCGCCGTCGAGGGATAGTAGCTCCCGAACGCGGTTCGGGCCGTCGGTGGGAAGACCAAGGAAACCTCGGCGGCGTCGACGAGCTCACTTTGCAAACGCGTCACTGCTCCTTGCGCACACTGTATCCGAAAATCGAAGGCCCCGCATCGACCTTCGGACCGCGCTCCGCCACGCTCGGTCCGTCTATGCGCAACAGGGTCCTAGCGCGGCCCGCGAGGGCTGGCGTTCACCATGCGAGCCAAAAGCTCGTCCACCCCGGGCTGGCCGGCGAGGTAGTAGGGTGCCCGAGAAAGGCGCGAGCGGCCCACCCGAATCGCGAGTAGCCAACCTTGGCGAGCCAGAGCGAAGACGTCTTCATCATTGCTGTCGTCGCCGAGGTAGATGGCCGACGGGCAGCGCCAGCGTCGGCGGAGGTTGACCAGTGCCGTGCCCTTGTTGCCGGTCCCGGCGGGCAAGACATTGACCACCAGCTTGCCCTCCAGCACCCGGCTGCCGGGCAGCCGCCGGGCCAGCGCGATCAAGATCCGCCGAGCCTCGGCTTGGCGCCGGGCTTGTCGGTAGTGGAGGGCGAGACTCAGGTACTTGTCCTCGATCAGCACCCCCGGCAGGGGCGCCATGTCCCCTAGGCGGGCCTGCCAGGCTTCCACTCGGCGGCGGAGACGCCGGGGATCGCGGGCGGGCTCGATCCCGTGATTGCCCAGCACTGCCCGCAGGGGGATGCCCGCCAAGCGGGGCAGCAGGTCCGAGCGCGCACGACCCGAGATCACCACGCACGGGCACCGCCGGGCCAAGGCAGCCAGCAAGTGGCGCCGTGCGGACGGAATGACGGCGGCCGACGGTTCGGGCACCAGAGGCGCGAGCGTCCCGTCGAAATCGAAAGCCAAGAGCACGCGCTGCCTCATGAACCGATCGAGGACGCCCCGTTGCCGGTCGCTCAAGATGCTCTTCACCGAGGGAAGCCCGCCAAACGAGCCAACTCTGCCCCGGCACGGCCCAGCCGGCTGGCCTTTTTGCGCAAGCGCGCGGCATCGACCAGCATGCGTCCAGCCCAGCGGTAGACATTGAACTCGGATAGGAATACGCGCATGGCATGCATGCGCTCACGCTGCTCGCCCGGGGGCATGGCTATGGCCGAAGCCAGGGCGGCGGCACTTTCGTCGAGATCGTAGGGATTTACCACCAAGGCTTCGGTCAGCTCGCGGGCCGCCCCGGTGAATTGGCTCAAGATCAGAACCCCGCGCTCGTCATCACGAGCCGCGACGAACTCCTTGGCTACCAGGTTCATCCCGTCGTGCAAGCTGCTGACGAAGCAAAAATCCGCGGCGCGGTAATAGCGATATACCGAAGGCGGCTCGTGGTGGGCGCGGAGCAGACGGATGGGCTGGTAGGAAGAGTTGCCAAAGCGTTGATTGATGCGTGCCGCGGTCTTTTCCACCGCCTGGTCGAGCTGGCGATAGTGCTCGATCAGACTGCGGGTGGGGGCCGCGAGTTGCACGAAGGTCAGGCGGCCGTTGTAAGCAGGAAAGCGCTCGAGCAAGCGCTCGACCGCGAGCAAACGCTCTTCGATGCCCTTGGTGTAGTCCAGCCGATCCACACCCACCCCCAGAATGGCACCATCGCCGAGCCCGAGCTCGGCCAAGGCAGCCCGGCGGCATTCCTCCACCGCGGGCGCCTCGTTCGCCCGATCGTCGGGCCAGGCAATGGAGATCGGATATGGCCGCACCAGCGTCAGTTGCCCGTGCTGGACCACGCCATTCTGCTCGCGATCGATGCGCGCTTCGAGGTAGCGGTCTACGGAATCGAGGAAGTTGTTGCAGTAGAGCTGGGTCTGGAGGCCCACTATGCTGCTCCCGAGCAACCCTTCCAGCAATTCCGCCCGCCAGGGGCAGATGCCCAGGCGTTCGGCATAGGGCCAGGGGATGTGCCAGAAGCTTATGATGGTGGCGCGCGGCAGACGCTCGCGGATGAGGCGGGGCGCCAGGGCAAAGTGGTAGTCCTGGACCAGCACCACCGGGTCGTCCGACTCGGCCTCGCGGACCACCGCCTCGGCGAAGCGGCGGTTGACCGCGGCGTACGCAGCGTAGTCGGCCGCGCGGAAGAGCGGCCGGGTGTGGGCCAGGTGACAGAGTGGCCAAAGCCCCTCGTTGGCAAAGCCGTAGTAATAGCCGCGCTCCTCGTCCGGGCTCAGCCAAACTCGGCGGAGCCAGTACGATGGCGCGCCCGGCGGCACCCGCACCCGGTCGTTGCGGTCGACCGCTTCGCGATCGGCCGAGCCACTGCCGTGGGCGACCCAGACCCCCGAGCACGCCCGCAAGACGGGCTCAACCGCGGTTACCAGACCGCTGGCAGGATGAAGAACCCTGACGACTCCGTCGTGGCCGCGGTCGTGGAGGTAAGGCTCCCGGTTGGCCAGCACGATGACCTTTTCCCCGGGAAAATGGCGGACCAGGGTCTGCTTGAGCCGCTGCGGGCTCCACACCGCTGCTTGGCCATCCGCCTCGCGCTCGGCGGCAATGCGTTCGACCAGCTCGCGCACGTCGCGAATGATGGGCAGAAATTCTTTGCGGCGCGATTCGCCCTGAATGAAGCGCAAGAGCTCTTTGCGAAATCCTCGCCACGACAAGCGCGCTGCCACTATGGTCACTACCGAGGCCCCGAGCACGAGCAAGCCGAACGCGAGCAGCAACACCGTCCGCGTCTCCGCCGCGCGCCGCTCGACGAACGAGAGATCGTGCACGAGCACCAGGAAACCGAGTTGCTGCCCACGCTGGACCAGAGGAACCGCGCTCACGTACACGTCGCCGCCGGGCAACGGCCAGACCGATCCCCAGACCCTGGTCGTCCCGCCCTCGGTCACCCGGGCCCAGGTCGCGGCCATCTTTTGGCCGAGCGCGGCACACCCGACCTGCGCCGGCCAGTCGGCCGTGCGCGCCAGTAGCTCCAGGCGCTCGGTACAAAGCGCCGCCGCCATCATGCGCTCATCCCGCACGATGTCGTCCAAGAGATGAGCCAGAGCAGAGTCGGCTCGCGACCAATGCCCGAGCAGACCTGGCCGGGCTCCCCGAGCGACCGAGGCCGCGCGCGCGGCGATGTCTTCCTCGAACCGCCCGCGCGTGGCCCGCTCCACCACCGCCGTCGCGATCCACGCAAGGACGACGCCCGAAGCCAGCAGCGCCAGCAAGAAGCGAGCGACTCGTTTCATCGTCTCCTCCAATCCCCTGGGCAGATGCCGAGCATGGCCACGGCAAGACGCTACCACGAGAGTGGGTCCCCCGAACCCGCCCGCCGCTGCCCTCCCATCCGACAGGGAGCGGCGATTTTGTTGGCGCAGGAGCCAAACTCGGGGCATAGTGCGGCGCAGTTGTCCCTGTCTTCGCCCAAAGCGAAGTGCGCCGGAACCGCTTGGCTTCACGTCTGAACGGTTTTTCTACAAGGACTGCCGTTCCCAAGCTCGCTTCCTCGACTACACGTCTTAACCGACGGGCGCCATCAGAGGAACGGGCCCAAGCCCCGAGGTTCATTTGTGCATGATCGCTTCCCCTACTTCCGTTACACGCCCGATTTCGCTCGCTAGCTCGCGCCCTCGCTCCCTGTCCGCCCCATCTCAGTCGCCACCCACTCGCCCTGCCTCGCCCGCCGGCGGGTTTGCCGCGCTCGCCTTGCGCGAACCCATCCTGCGCGCGCTGGCCGGAGAAGGGTATGCCCAGCCCACGCCCATCCAGGCCGAGGCCATTCCTCACATCATGCAAGGGCGCGACCTCCTCGGCTGCGCGCAGACAGGCACCGGCAAGACCGCAGCTTTTGCCCTGCCGATCCTGCAGCGATTGTCCGAGCCGGGCCGCCCAGCGCGCAATGCCCCCCGGGTGTTGGTCCTCGCACCCACTCGGGAGCTGGCCCTGCAGATTGCGCAGAGCTTCACGGTCTACGGCCGCCACCTGCGCTGTCGCTCTGCCGCCATCTTCGGCGGCGTCGCGCAATCGGCCCAGGTCGCAGCCCTGCGCCGCGGAGTCGATGTCCTGGTGGCCACGCCCGGCCGCTTGCTCGACCTCATGGGCCAAGGCTGCGTGCCCTTGGCCGACATCGAGACCTTGGTGCTCGACGAAGCCGATCGCATGCTCGACATGGGCTTCATCGATCCCATCCGCCGGGTCATCGCCAAGCTGCCGAGCCAGCGACAAAACCTGCTCTTTTCGGCCACCATGCCCGCACCCATAGCCAAGCTGGCCGAGCAGATCCTGCGCAACCCGGCCCGGGTGTCCGTGGCCCCGGTTGCGAGCACGGTGGAGACGGTTGCGCAATGGGTGCTGTTCGTCAAGCAAGCCAACAAGCGCGCCTTGCTGCGCGAGGTATTGCGCGATCCCAGCCTGACTCGCTCCATCGTATTCACGCGAACCAAGGCGGGTGCCAATCGGGTGGCGCGCGACCTGACCGAAGCTGGTGTCAGCGCCGAAGCCATCCACGGCAACAAGAGCCAGAACGCGCGTCAGCGTGCGCTCGGGGCTTTCCGCGGCGGGCAACTACGCGTGCTCGTCGCCACGGACATAGCCGCCCGGGGCATAGATGTGGATGGCATAAGCCACGTCATCAACTTCGAGATTCCGAACGAGCCCGAGAGCTACGTGCACCGCATCGGCCGCACCGCCCGGGCGGGCGCGCGCGGAGTCGCGCTGTCATTGTGCGACCCCTCCGAGCGCACCTACCTGCGCGAGATCGAGCGCCTCACTCGAGTGCGCATCGCCGTGGTGGAGAAGCACCCCTTCGCGGCGTGAGCAGCGCTCGACGGAAACCATGGCAGGGTTTCCGCTTCGCTCTGGCTTTTTTGCCAGCGATCGGGCATGTCAAGGGCGACGGTCATGAGCACCATTCGCCAACGCTACGAGGGCTTGCGCGCCCTGGGATTACAGCTGGACCTGACCCGTGGTCAGCCCGGAGATGACAACTTCGACATCGCCAACGGGATGCTGACCAGCGTCGACCACACGACCTTGGTCACCCCGAGCGGCGTCGCCTTGCGCAACTATCCGGGCGGCATTGCCGGGCTCAAGGAAGCGCGTGAGCTGCTGGCGCCCGTGCTCGGGGTGGAGCCAGATGAGATGGTGGTCGGCAATAACGCAAGCCTGGAGTTGCTCGGCAAGGTACTGATGTGGGCCATGCTCAAGGGCATGCCGACGAGCCCCGCGCCCTGGTGCCAGGGCGAGGTCAAGCTCATCGTGACCGTTCCCGGCTACGACCGCCATTTTCTCATGCTCGAGCGCCTGGGCATCACGATGCTCCCGGTGGCCATGACTCCCGAGGGCCCGGACATCGCCGCGGTCGAGAAGCTGGCGGCAGCGGATCCCAAGGTGAAGGGTCTGCTCTACGTGCCGACCTACAGCAATCCAACCGGCGACACCACCTCACAGGCGGTGGCCGACCGACTGGCCGCGCTGAAAACAGCGACACCCGACTTCACCATCCTGGCCGACGATGCCTATGCCGTACACCATCTCGATGACAACCCGCCACCCCATCCCGACCTGCTCGGCGCCGCCAAACGAGCTGGCCACGCCACCCGCGTGATCTTGTTCGGATCTACCTCGAAGATGACCTTTGCCGGCGCCGGGATCGGGTTCCTCGCCGGCGCCCGCCCGACGGTGGCCTGGATCAGCGAGCTCATGGGCACCCAGATGATCACGCCCAACAAGGTGGAGCAGTATCGCCACGTCCTCTTCCTGCGCAGCTTCCCCGGCGGCATCTCCGGCATAATGAAGGCGCATGCCAAGCTCCTGGCGCCCAAGTTTGCCGCGGTCGATGAGATTCTCACCCGCGAACTGGGCGGCAAGCGCCTCGCGCGCTGGAGCAAGCCCAAGGGCGGCTACTTCGTCAGCATGGACACGGAAAAGCCCATCGCCAGCAAAGTGGTAAAGCTCGCCAAGGCAGCCGGCGTGGCACTCACCCCGGCGGGCGCTACCTACCCGTTCGGCAAAGATCCGCACGACCAGAACATCCGGATATCCCCCACCCGCCCCCCGCTTGCGCAAGTCCGCCAGGCCATGGAGATAGTCGCGGTCTGCGTGGCGCTGGCCTCGGAAGGCGACTAGTGCTCGGCTACTGCCAGCCCTTTCCCCTGGGCTAGATCCCCTCGAACAGGATAGTCGAGAGATAGCGCTCGCCCGAGTCGGGCAAGATGGCCACTATGGTCTTGCCGGCGAACTCCTCGAGATGTGCCAGCCGCAATGCGACGGCAACCGCGGCCCCGCAGGATATGCCCGACAAAATGCCCTCCTCACGCGCCAGGCGACGGGCCATTTCGATGGATTCGTCGTCGCTGACCTGCTCGACCCGGTCTACCAAGGCAAGATCGAGGGTGTCGGGAATGAAGCCCGCGCCCAACCCCTGAATCTTGTGCGATGCCGGCTTGAGCGGCTGCCCAGCGCGGGTCTGAGTGATGACGGGACTTCTGGCCGGCTCCACCGCTACCGAGTAAAGCGGCTGCCCGCGCACCTGCTCGAAATAGCGGGACACCCCGGTTATAGTGCCGCCGGTGCCCACGCCCGACACCAGCACGTCGGCCTTGCCCTGAGTGTCATTCCAGATCTCCGGGCCGGTGGTCTCCTGGTGGATGCGGGGATTGGCCGGATTCTTGAACTGCTGGGGCAAGAAGTAGTGCGCCGGATCGCTGGCCACCAAAGCCTCGGCACGCCGGATCGCGCCCGGCATGCCCTCGGGCCCCGGGGTGAGCACCACGTTAGCCCCGAGTGCCGCCAGCACCCGCCGCCTCTCCATGCTCATCGTCTCGGGCATGGTGAGCGTGAGCCGGTAGCCCCTGGCCGCGCATACGTAGGCCAGCGCGATCCCGGTGTTGCCGCTGGTGGGCTCCACCACCTCGACACCCGGCCTGAGCACCCCCCGCTCCTCCGCGTCCTTTACCATGGAGGCACCGATGCGGTCCTTCACCGAGAAGGCCGGACCACGGCCCTCGACTTTGGCGAGCACGGTCGCGTGTGCGCCGGCAGCGAGACGGCCGAGCTTGACCAACGGAGTCCCACCAATCGAGCGAGAGTTGTCGTCGAATAGCATGAGCATCCTCCAGCGATACGATGAGTGAAGGGTGTCGCGCCGGAGGGGAGTGTCAAGGGCCGCCGCATCCAAGACGGCCCGCCCCGGTGAGCCGGCGGCCGAGCCTCATGACGCAGCTGCCAAAGAGGTCGCCCGCGGTAGAGATTCAGAAGCGCAGCGACGACTCAGCGAGTTGAAAAGTGGAATCGCGCTCCCCCTTCCCGAGCCCGCTCCACCGCAACCTCGCCGCCGTGGTCGCGCGCGATCTCTCGGACAAAGGCCAGGCCAAGCCCAGTGCCCTTCTCCCGCGTGGTGAAGAAGGGCGCGAAAATCTTGTCGGCTAGCTCGGCCGGCACTCCGGGGCCACTGTCGCGCACTTCCCAGACCACGCCGTCCTGGTCGGCCAGACGGAGGCGCGCCGCCAACACCACCCTGCCCGCCGGACCGGCCGCCGTAACCGCATTCTTGGCCAGGTTGAAAAGCGCACGGCGGACCTGGGCCCGATCGACGTGCGCGCGCAAGCCCGCCTCGCACTCCACGCTCAAGCCGGGACCTTGGGCCTCTACCGGGCCCGCCCCCCCAACCCGGCACCCCGCCGCCACCTCCTCGAGCAATTCGCGAGCGACTATGGTCTCGCGCACAGGGGCCGGCCGGCGGGCAAACTCGAGAAACTCCGTGACCACGCTCTCGAGGTAGCCAATCTCGCGCTCCAAGCGCGCCACCTCGACCAGGCGCTCGTGCTGACCGGCCAAGCTCTCACGCAAGAGCCCGGCGTAAAGCTCGAGCCCTCCCAGCGGATTACGCACCTCGTGAGCAATCCCGGCCAACATCATGCGCATGCGCTCGTCGCGGGCGCGCAAGGCGACCCGCATCTCGTCGAGACGAGCCGCGAGGTAGCCGATCTCATCGCGGGTCTCGACCCTGACCCCAGCCTCGAGATCACCCCCGCCGATGCGCTCGGCGGCGCGGGCTAGCCTGGCCAGCGGCCCGGTCATGCGCCGTGACAGCAAGGCCGCGAGCAGGGCCATGAGAGCGACGACGATGGCGCCCCCGATGAGCAAGCGACGCCGAAACGCCGCCAGGGCGTCGAGGTACTGCGGGCTCGCTTCCACCACGACATAGCCGGCGGTCGGGCTGCCGATGCCCGCATAACCCCGCTTGTAGGGCAAACCATCGCGCCCCATGAAGAGTGGGGAAGCCGTCGGCTGCCCGAGACCGGCCTGCGTGATTTCCGGTACGTCCGCGCCAAGCTCGTGGGCCGGGGCACCGAGCGCGAGCAGATGCTCACTGTCACCTCGAGCCGTGAGATCGGCGGCCACCAGCAACACCCTTCGCACCCCCAGGCGCTCGCGCGCCTGCTCGACCCGATAGCGCAAGTTGGCATAGGTATTAGAGCCCTCATCGCCGGCGGCGATGGCGACAAGCTGCTCGGGCAGCACCAGCATGGCAACCGAAGATGCCGCCGTGGCCAGCCGCCGGCCCAACTCGTCCTCCAGAACTTGACGTGCTACTTCGTGAGCCGCGGCACCGAACAGGGCCAGGGCCACGATGGCGGGCCCGAGCATGGCCAAAAGCAGCTTGGCGAGCAAGCGTCCCCGAGGCAAGCGCAACGACATCGCCGCCCCATGGTAGGAGCGCGAGCGCACATGAGCAAGGATCCTCGGCCCTGACGATCACGACGATCACGACCACGACCACGATGGCCACGATCCGGCCAGGATCCCAGAGGGTTTTTCCGCCGCGCTCGCCGGCAAGCCACGGTATATAACACCCCCGATGGCACTCACCATGGCACGAGACACCATGAAAGCTGGCGTGGTTTTCGTGGGCGGCGGCCCGGCCGGGCTGTCCGGCGCCCTGCACCTGACCAACCTCATTGCCCGACACAATGCGCGCGTCGATGCGGGCGAGCCCGTGGGCCGGCGCATCGACGAGCAAACTCTCGGGGTGGACATGGTGGTGGCGGTCATCGAGAAGGCCGCTAACTTGGGCGATCACACCTGCTCGGGCGCCGTAATCGAGCCCAAGGCCCTGGCCGAGCTGATCCCCGACTACCGAGAGAAAGGCGCACCCATCGAGAGCGCGGTGAAGCACGAGGCGGTGTACCTCCTCACTCCGAAGCACGCGCTGAAGTTTCCCCTGCTCCCGCCGCAGATGAACAATCACGGCAACGCCATCGTGTCGCTGGGCAAGCTGGTGAAGTGGATGGGCGAGCAGCTGGCCGCCGCGGGAGTAGACGCCCTCACCGGCTTTGCCGCGCAAGAAGTCATATACCAGGGGACGAAGGTCGTCGGCGTGCAGCTCGGCGACAAAGGCGTCAATCCCGACGGGACACCCAAGGGCGTCTTCGAAGCCGGGCCTAACCTCCTCGGCAAGGCCACCGTGTTCTGTGAGGGCCCGCGCGGCTCGTGCACGAAGCAATTGGTGAAGAAGCTCGGCCTCGACGAAGGTCGCAATCCCCAGGTCTACGCCACCGGAGTGAAGGAAGTCTGGGAGCTCGACACAGCCTCCCTGCCCGAGGGCCACATAATCCACACCATGGGCTATCCCATGGACAGTCACACCTTGGGCGGCGGCTTCATCTACGCCTTGTCCGGCCGCCAGCTGGCCCTCGGCATGATCACCAGCCTCGATTATCGCGACCCCCTCCTCGATCCCCACCTCCAGTTCTGCAAATTCAAGCAACACCCCCTGGTGGCCAAGCTGCTCGCGGGCGGGCGGGTGGTCTCCTATGGCGCCAAGACCATCCCCGAAGGCGGATACTACTCCATGCCCAAGCTGGCCATGAATGGAGCACTCATCTGCGGCGACAGCGCGGGCATGGTGGCCATGCCCAAGCTCAAGGGGGTCCACTACGCCATCAAGTCCGGCATCCTGGCCGCCGAAGTGCTCTACCAAGCCCTGGTCAAGGACGACTTTTCCCTGGCGCAGCTAGCGCAGTACGAGACCGCGGTGACCAACTCGTATATCGGCAAGGACCTTTACCCAGTACGCAATTTCCGGCAACTGATGAAGGCTGGCCTGTACGGGGGCACCGTCCAAGCCGCCCTGATGACCATCACCGGGGGCCGCTACCCCCTCGACAAGATGGTCATGGGAGAAGACCACGAGGACACGGAGAAGCTGCGACAGCGCTACCCGAACGGTGCCCCCGCGTCCAAGTTCCGCTACGCCAATCAGGATACTACCTTCGACAAGCTGACCGACGTGTACCACTCCGGCACCCGCCACGAAGAGCGCCAGCCCTGCCACCTCAAGGTCGATACCAGCCACTGCCAGCGCTGTAGCGAGGAGTATGGTAACCCGTGCGAGAAGTTCTGTCCGGCCAATGTCTATGTGATCGAGCGTGACGAAGCTACCGGCAAGTTCCAACGCCTGCGCATAGACTTCACCAACTGTGTGCACTGCAAGACCTGCGACATCAAGGATCCCTACGGCGCGATCACCTGGGTGCCACCCGAGGGGGGCGGAGGGCCGCTCTACCGGGGCCTATAGCGAGTCGCCGTCGCCTGAGGGCGTCTCACGCGTGGGTAAGAGGTGCTCAAGGCCATGCTTGCGCATGCGGTAGTACAGGGTCGAACGGTTGATGCCCAGCACGCGCGCCGCGTGAGCGATGTTACCCTGGGCCTGCTCGACCGCGGCTATGATCTCACCCTGTTCTTGCTCCTGCAGACGTTTGTGCAGCGAACGCACGCCGTCACCACCCGGTAGGCCACCGCTGCCAACCGCCGCGGCGAGCGGCGCGAGGGCGGCTGCCCCGACGCGCTGGTAGCGCGGCCCGAAATCGAGATCAGCGACCGTGAGCACGTCGGAGTCGGCCAATATCATGCCCCGCTCGATCACATTTTCGAGCTCCCTCACGTTACCCGGCCACGAGTACGAGGCCAGGAGCGTGATCGCCTCGGGCTGGGCGCCGCGCATGTGCTTGCCCGTGCTCTGGGCGTATTTGGTGATGAAATGGTCAACCAGCGGGGGAATGTCGCCGGGGCGTTCACGCAGGGGCGGCAGGGTGATGGGGAAGACGTTGAGGCGATAGTAGAGATCTTCGCGAAACGTACCGGCGCGGATGGCTTGCTCGAGGTCACGATGAGTGGCGGAAATGAGGCGCACGTCCACCTTGACGGTCTCCACGCCACCTACCCGCTCGAATTCTCGCTCCTGCAGCACGCGCAGGAGCTTGACTTGCACATCGATGGGCAAGTCCCCGACCTCGTCCAAGAAAAGCGTGCCGCCGTCGGCCAGCTCGAACCGTCCCGCTCTACGCGCAGCGGCACCAGTGAAGGCGCCCTTCTCGTGCCCGAACAGCTCCGATTCCAGCACCCCTTGAGCCAATGCGGCACAGTTGACGCGAACGAAAGGTCGCGACTCGCGCGCGCTGTTGATATGGATGGCGCGCGCTACCATCTCCTTGCCCGTGCCGGTTTCGCCGCGCAGGAGCACGGTGGCCTGCGTCTGCGCCACTTGCTCGACCCTGGTCAATACCTGACGCAGCGCGGGCGAGTCTCCCACTATCGCGCCATAGCTGAACTGGCCGTGCGCTTCGCGCGAGAGCACGCCCGCGTACTGCGAGAGCTGCTCGGCCAGGCGCCGATTGTCGCGCACGAGATGGAAGCGCTCGACCGCCTGCACCAAAATCCCGCGCAGCTCCTTGCTGTCCCACGGCTTGGTCACATAGCGATAGATGCGTCCCAGATTGATTGACTCGATGAGCACCTCGACGTCGGTAAACGCGGTGACGATTATGCCGATGGCATCGGGGCGCACGTCGCGCACGGCGCGCAGGAGCTCGAGTCCGGTCATCTTTGGCATGCGCTGATCGGTGACCACTACCGCCACGTCATGCTCTCGCGCCAGCGCCAGCGCCTCTTCGCCACCACTGGCCAGAAGAAGAGTGAAGGTCTTGCCGAAGGTAAAACGGAAGGCATCCAGATTGTCACCCTCGTCGTCGACAACCAGCACCGGAAATTTCGACAGTGCGATTTCACCCACCGGCATGCCATGACGGTAACATAGGGAATCGTGCCCATGCCGGCGAATACGACCAGCGCGACTGGCGTCCCCTACTGGGCTGCCCTGGGGGTGGGGCTGGCAGCTTTCGCAGCCTATGCCCTGGCCGCCACGCCGACGGCCTATCCCCTGGACTCCGCCGAGCTAGCCGCAGCCGCCTTCGGCCTGGGGGTGGCTCATCCCCCAGGCGAAGAGACCACCCTGCTCTGGGCCAAGTTGTTCACCTTGCTGCCCTTGGGCAGCATTGCCTTCAAGGTGGCGCTCGCGCAGGCGGCGGCGGGGGCCGCGGCCGCGATGCTCGTGTTCCTGCTCGTATTCGAGCTCAGCTCGCCGTTGGCGCCGGCTCGGGGCAACCTTCGTCCAGCCACCCGGGCGCTCTTGGCTGGCCCTGCGGCCCTGGCCTTTGCCTACGCGCCAGGAGTGGTGATCGTGAGCAACCGAGCCGAGGTGTACGCGGTCGGGACCGCCCTTGCCCTGGGAGCGCTGTGGCTGGCCTTGCGCGCCCGCGCCGAGCACGACGGGCGCCCGGCCGCACTGGCCGGCCTCCTGGTGGGGTTGGGGGTCGGCAACCATTCCCTGGTGGCCGGTCTGGCCGGGGTGGGCGCGGTGGCGGCAGCGCTGCCCGCGTGGCTGGCCGCGAGCCGGCGGGCCAGATTCGCCACGCTGGCCGTGGCCGCATTCGCAGCCGGGATGCTGATACATGCGTACCTGCCCCTGCGCGGGGCGGCCCTGCTGGGTAGCAGCCGTGACATGGACCAAGTCGCCTGGGGCGACCCGCGCTCGCTCCCAGGGCTGTGGTGGCTGGTCTCAGCCAAAACCTTCGTCGACAAAGCAGCCCTCGTGCACGGCTATAGCACGCCGATGGATCTGCCCTTCATGCTCATCGAAGAGCTTGGTCTCGGCTGCACCTTGCTGGCGCCAGCGGGAGCCTACCTGCTCTTGCGCCGGAGTGCCGCGCGCATGCCGGCCGTGGCGGTGCTGCTCACCGCTGCCGGCTCACTGAGCGCGGCGCTGGTCGGCGGCGTGGACCCAGGCAACCCCGACATTCGCGGCTACCTCGGCCCGGCCATCGCAGGCACAGCCGTGCTCTGCGGCGTGGCTCTCACCATCGGCCTCGCACATTTTCGCCGGGAGCGAGCCCGCGCCGTGCTCGCCGTGATATTGCTCGCCGCTGCCGTGGCCCGTTGCCCTGGTCCGACGAGGTATCCCGGTCTGGCCCGCGCCAGAGCCGCTACCAGTGCCGCCCGTGACCTGCTTGAGGATCTGCCCCCACGCGCCGCCCTCTTCACCAGCCACTTCGAGACCGGATTTCTGGTCGGATATCTGCGGCTGGTCGAGGGCGCTCGCCCCGACGTCGCCTGGGTCCACCTGGGCTTTGTCCATGGGATGGGTTATGACGCCCGCATCCGAACCAGTACGCCGGATCTCGCCCCCACCGTCGCAGGCTACGGCACTGGGCGCTTCCTGGCCGCTCTGGAGGAGCTGGACGCGACTCGGCCCGTGCGGATCGAGCCTGACGCGGTGCTTGATGAGGAGACACGACGCAACTTCGGCCCGGCGGGCTCGCTGTGGTCGCTTGCCAAACACGCCTCGCTCGCTCCGGTCCCCGAGCTTCCGGGGTGGGCCCTCGCCGAGGCGACAAACGATCCGCAGGTGCGCGCCTTTCTGGCATGGCGCAACTACATCGACGCTCGCTGGTCGTGCGACCTCGGCTTTTCCGCACGGGCCCGCGCCCGCTTCGCCCAGCTCGAGCTCCTGGTCCCGAGGGACGAGCGCTTTCGCCAGTTAGCGCAAACTTGCCCATTATACGGCCCTACCCCCCCCTAACCGCAGTGCTGCCTCGAAGCCTTTAGCTGACCCCACCCGAGTTGACCACCGCGACGAAAAAATGTACGCCCACGTCTTCCGCATAGACCTTGCCCACGGGCGTTGCGTGGGCGTGCGGGTTCCGAGCACCGTCTGCGCAAGCGATCTCCCCCCCTCCCCGAGGAGGAACGGACATTCTTGCGCGGCCTTCCCGCAGCGCGCCAACCCACCTGGTTGGCTGGCCGCATCGCCCTGCACGCGGCACTGCACGACATTGGGCTAGACCATGGGCCTGTCCTCGCCACTATGCGCGGCGCACCTGCCCTGCCCGCAATGGTCACCGCGTCGATAAGCCACAAACGCACCCTGGCCGTGGCCCTAGCGACGCCCAAGACGGATGGGCTATCGGTAGGCGTAGACATCGAACCCGTCCCGACGCAGCCGGCTTCGCCCGGCGAACCCAGCTGGAACGATCGCCCCGACATAAGCTCGCGCGTGCTAACGGCGTGCGAGCTGGGCGCGCTAGCCAACCTCCCCCAACCTCAGCGCCGGCGAGAGGTCGTCCTGCACTTCTCCCTCAAGGAGGCCCTGTACAAAGCCCTCGACCCCATCGTAGGTCGCCACGTTTCCTTTCAGGAGGCGACCGTGCTGCCAGCCGGCGATGGCAGCGTCGTGGTCACGCTCGCCCTGGCCAGGAACGAAGGTCCGTTTTGGGTGGAGGCTCGCTGGTCGGAGATCGCCGGTCATCTGCTCACCACGGCAGCCCTGCGCCCGGCCGGTTGAGGTGTAACTGTCACGGCCGCGGGACACCAGGCGGCTCTGCGCTCGGCGGCGGGGCGCTCGGTTGCCCAGCGGGTTGCGGCGATACGCTCGGCGGCTGACCGCTCGGCGACTGCTGGGGCCCGGGCTGCCGGGCGGCCCACTCCTGACACGCTACCATGTCAGCCTTGGACCGCATCGGCTTAATGACCGCCAGCGTCTTTCCGCTGCTGTCTACCTCTTCACCGCGCATCTCGAGAGCATTGATCTCGCTACCGTTCCCCTGTCGATCCACGTATATCAGGTAGGATCTTCCCGGCTGCATGCGCAGCGCGAATTGCGACCGAGGCAGGTAGGCGCTCCATGTCCCGCTCTGGCTGTCCCCGCTCACGCTTGCGCGTCCCTCGACCAGGTGGCAACCGGGCAGGAGGGCAAAGGGGCTGGACGCGTGAGCAACGTCGACACCGTCTATCTTGATCACGGGCCCGCTCAAGACCGCAACCTGTTCACTGGGCAAGGCCGGGCCGGAGTACAAACGATTGGGCTCCGGCACGGCGCCAAAATGCGCGCAGCCCATAAAGCCCGCGAGCGGTCCCACCCAAAACGATAGCAAAGCGAGCGGCTTGGACATGGCGGCTTTCTAGCATAGGGCACCGTGTTACGGGGGGACGCTAGCGCCACAGACCGGCGATGAAGCGCAAGATCTCGGCCGAGGCATCGGGCTCGACCAGCCCTAGATGCCCGCCCAGATCGCCGTCCTCGTGTCCTCCGCCCGGGACGCTCTGGGGCACGCGGTCCTGCACGCGCGCCCGCCGCGCGCGCTCGGCCAACTCCTCACCCTCGCGCTCGCGTGCCCGTGCGAGACCTCCCTTGGCCACGAACTGGATCACCTCAGCCAGCTCGCCGGCGTCGAACCAGACCCCGTGGCTCCGGCACACGTCCACCACCACCCCGGAAATTCGCGCGAACGCCTGGCGATTCATCAGCTTGCCACACACGGGACAGTGCAGGTACCTCACCCCGAGCTCGCGCTTGGCCTCGCGCTTCGGCAGGGCCAGGCGCAACCCTGTCGCCTGGTCATGGGCGGCCACCACACGCTCCATGGTGGCGGGCGTCAGGAACAGCCCGCCGCAATGATCGCACTCGTCCACGCTGGTCTCAGCGTATTGGCGCGCGACCAGCGCTCCTTGGCAACGGGGGCAAGGGTAGGCCAGGGCCCGCTCTCGATCGGGTCCGCTGGGCAGCAGCTGCCCGCAACCTTGGCAATGGATAGCCCCTTCGAGATTCCACCCCAGACAAGCGGGACAGCGCCGAGTGGCCACCGTCGACCCGCAGTAGGGGCAGGCCCGCATCCCGGCCGCGATGGACCCGCCACAGGCCGGGCACAGCATGGAAGCGGCCTGCGGCGGCAGGGAGGGACAGCGGCAGCGATTCTGGGTTAGCCCATCGTCCGGACCAGCGTGGACGGCTGCTCCGCACGAAAGACACACTGCAGCAGGCACGGCAGGCATAGCTCCAGTGTACCTCCCGCCGGCCGCCCGCGGGTCGATCGCGTGCCCGGGCGGGGACACAACGCGGGCGAAGAGCCCGGCCCGGGCGGGCGAGCTCGGTCGGGCCTAGCCCGTCCGAGCTCACGCGAGTGCTAGCGCTTCGAGAACTGGAAGCGCGCACGCGCGCCGCGTTGGCCGTACTTCTTGCGCTCTTTGGCGCGAGCATCGCGAGTCAGGTAGCCGGCCTTCTTCAGGGCTGGCCGCAACTCAGCGTTAAACTTGCAGAGGGCGCGCGAAATGCCGTGACGCAAGGCATCGGCCTGACCGGAAAGCCCCCCTCCCTTCACGCTAGCGAAGATGTCTAGGCTGCCAGAGGTCTCGGTGAGCTCGATCGCCTGGCGAAAGACCATGCGCGAAGTCTCGCGGCCGAAGTATCCCTCGAGCGTCCGGGCATTGATCTGGATCTTTCCGTTGCCGGGTTGAAGCCAAACCCGCGCTACCGCGTGCTTGCGCCGGCCGGTGGCATAAAAGCTCTTCTGCAAATCGATCGTCACGTCACTCATTCCGTCACTCATTGGCTAGCGGGCTCATGCAAGGGCGAGCGGTTTAGGCTGTTGGGCGGCGTGCGGGTGCTCGGTACCAGCGTACACCTTCAGCTTCTTGTAGATACGACGGCCGAGCGGCCCCTTGGGCAGCATGCCCCAGACGGCTCGCTTGACGAGCTCGGTGGGATGGCGCTCTACCAGCTCCTTGGCGGTAAGCTCGGCCAGTCCGCCCGGGAAAAGGGAGTGGTCGCGATAGAGCTTGTCAGTCCACTTCTTACCCGTCAGGCGAACCTTCTCGGCATTGACCACCACCACGAAATCTCCTGCATCCTCGTGAGGGGTGAAAATGGCCTTGTTCTTTCCACGCAGGACCGAAGCGATCTTGGTGGCGGCACGACCAAGGGTTTTGCCCTGCAGGTCGGCGATGTACCAGGAGCCCGAGCTCGACCCCTTGGCGAAAACAGTCTTATGTTGGCGCGGCGCTGCTGAGGACACGGGGCGCTTCTGATACTGCAAGAAAGAGGGAAAGTCAACTCTCGGTAAGTTTTCTCGGCAAATTTTCGGCAAGGGAGGCCTCTTTGGCACTACCCCGCTCATCGCGGTGCTCACCCGTAGGCTGACAACGCCGAGGCCCCGAGGCGCGGGCGATAGTCCGTCAGCGCTAAAGTCCGATGCCCAGCTGGACCAGTTGCTGCCGAGCTCGCTTGGCCCAGCCACGATTCGCGAGCGGGCTGGCCGGGCTGGGATGGAGGATAGCTCCCAGGGTAATGCCGGTTTGCCCCAGCGCATCCCGGGCGCGTCCTGCGGCAAAGACACCCAGCCCTATAACATACCGAGGCTTCAGCACGGCCACCATCTGGCGCAGAGAGTTGTCGCACAGCGCGAAGAGGCATTTTCGCTCACTCGGAGGCAGCTTGTCGGGAGTCAAGTTCCGCCCGGATGCCGCCATGAAGACCAATGGGCAATAGTTGGCCACGAAGAAGCGCCGGAAAAAGCGCTCCGCGGTGCCAAACTCCTCTTTGGCCCAGCTCCAAAGCCGGGTCCCGCTCACCTCGCTGCGCGGGCAGGCAAGCCCCTGCACCCCGCGCTTGGGATGCTCGAACGTCGGCCGACCCACCTCCCCCGCAAGCCTAAGGAACTCACGCACCATGGTTGCGTCGCCGAATGGGATACCGGTCTGGGCCATGCCAAAAGGGCCAGGATTCATGCCCAAAAGTATGACCTCCTTGTCCGACTGGCCGTAACGCTGGTTGTAAGCCTCATGCAGCTCGCGCGCATAGACCAGGGGATTGTAGACAAAGGCCACGGGAGGCGCGAACGACAGGCTGCCAACGCCCAGCGCTAGCTGACGACTTATTGCGCTAAGCGGATGCTGCTCAGGCCCTGCCATCCCGCTTCCATGCCGGCAAAATGCCGGCCAGGCAAGAAGAAGTTAGAGGGTAAGCCTGGTTAATGCCAAGGTAAGGCGAAGGCGGAGCAGCTCCACCAGCGCCACCTTGGCGTTAAGCGTCATCGGGCGTCACGTCCCGGGCGGCAAAACTTGTGCTCTCACCTCTTCCATCTGCCTACAACGTGTGGTTAATATTCTGTCCTCCATGCGCGCTACCCTTCGTCGTACCCGGTTCATATGTCTGGGCGTCGTCCTGGCGCTCGCCTGTTCCCTCATCAAGTCCCAACCGGTTTGGGCGCAAAATGAGGAAGAGGAGGAGAACGGATCCGACTACAAGGATCCAACCATCGTGACCGACGACAGCTCCTCGGTACCGGTCGGGGTCAAGGATCTGGGCAAGGAGAAAAAGCCCATCGCCGATCCGGTTTATGCCCAGTGGTGGTTCTGGGCCACAGCAGTGGCCGCGGCCGCGGCGTGGACAGTGGTAGCGGTGTGGCCCGCGCGCCAGAAGGCCCCCACTTGCGTGAGCAGCTCCTACCCATCCGGCTGCATCGGAGACGGGAGGTGAGAACCATGCCTATTAGTATCGGCAAGCTTTTGCCCCTCGGGCTGCTATCGGCCGCCCTGATGCTGGAGTCTGGCTGCAGCAGCGACTACGGCCTCTTCAACGTCACCGGGTATTTCGCTGATCCGGCCGCGACGACCTACCAAAGCGTCGAGCACTGCCGGCTGACCGTCAAGGATGCCGCTGGCGGCATCGCCGTCAATAGCTACACCATCCCCAAGAGCAACGGCGACAGCCCACAACTCGGCCAGCTGAGCTATAGCACCTCGGCCACCAGCGGGACCCTGACCTTCATCATCCAAGGCTTGGACAACAGCAACAAAATCATCGAGGGCGGAAAGAGCTCGGCCGCGGTCAAGGTTTTCCACAGCCAGAACGACATCGTCGATGTCAATGTCAGCATGACGACATGCACGCCGCCCGCTGGCACGCCCGCCAACGACTCGTGCGGGTCGTAGTACCCGAGCTGCCTCCTCCCCCGCGGCCGCGCGACCGAAGCCACCCTCAGATGGTCGCCAACTGGTCCTCGATTCGCCCCATCGTCTGCGCTAGCCCTCAGATGGTCGCCTCGGCCAGCGAGAACTTGTTGTTCTTGTCGTAGAGCACCTTGAAGCTCGGCCGTACCTCGGCCGGGAGCAGTTGCTGTAGGTGGCCCTGCCGGCCGCGCTCGTAGATGATGAAGATGCGCCGCCCGCGATGACCCGCGATCCAGTTTTTCAGATCGTCGTCGGCGTTGTCCATATCGAAGACCGTTCGATCTTCCTTGGGACCTTCGTAGATTTCGTTTTCCGAATAGAACGTCTCGCCCCGCCAGTACATGTCATAGGCGAGCAGCTTCTCATCGGGCGACTTGCGGTGCCGGTAGTACTCCGCCAGGGTTTCCTTCTGCGACCAGAATGGCGCCACCGCCCGCATGTAGTCGTCGAGCAAGAAGTAGGTCATAGCGACCGCCGAGAGACAGAGCCCGACCACGGCGATGCGCAATAGTCTGCGCGCGCCCAGCGCCAGGGTGAAAAGCGCGATGAGAACCACCAACACGATCAGCGGCACACGAAAGTCGAGCTGGCTCGGCCACGGACGACCCGTCGGGCTGTGGATGTAATCGTAGCTGAAGAGCCACAGAAACCGCTGCGCGGAGTTGCGCGCGTAGAGCAGGTCGGCCACGACGATCCCGAAGAGGGGCAAGCCAACCAGGGCGGCCAGCCAGGCCCGCCGCCCATCGCGCATGACTAGGATATCATCGAGGAAACAGCCGATGACGATGGCTAGACCGGGAATGGCGGGAAGCACGTAGTGATGGAACTTGGTCATCGACAGTGACACCAGGGCATAGGCCGCCACACCCCAGATGGCGCCCAACCAGTAGATGGCCTGTCTTTGCCCATCCTCTGCCTTGCGCATGACCATGCCCGCCAGGGCCGCCGGAGCGAGCGGCACCCAGGGCAACATCCCATAGCCCAGCTCGCGCAGGAAGTACTCGAACGTGCCCCTATCACCGTGCCGCCCAAGCATCATCCGCCGCCAGTGGTTGTCGCCGAAGAGCTCGTTCCAGAACGCCCAGCCGTGTCGGATGATCATGGCGTGGTGCCAGGGCGCCGCTACCACCACTATGGCAAGCGCGGACACGAGCACGGCCGGAAGGATCTGCGCGCGCCGCAGCCGTTGCCAGTTCCAGGTGAAGATGATGTAGGCGCAAAATATGATGATGGGCAGCCCCGCCCCGGCAAAGCCCTTGGCCAGGACGGCCACCCCGCACAGCATGGCGGCGATATACAGGTAGAGAGGGGCAAGGTAGCGGGCGCGACTCGACAGCCAAAGGAAAAGCAAGGTGCCGAGGTAGTACGGGATCATGACCACCGCTCCGTACATCACGACCTCGCGGTTGCCGATCGGCACCTTCACCTTGAGCTGCACCGAATCGATGACGAGCTGGGGCACCACCAGGAGCAAGAACAGGCCAACCGTGGTGAAAAATGCCGGATGGTGAGGGTAGCTCCACCAGCCTCGACCCCGCCTGGGCAGTATGTCGTCGCGGTCATCGAGCAGGGCAATGGTACCGAGGGCGAGCGCCATGGTCATGGGGCCCACGTAAGCCATGTCGGTCATGGCCTGGCGAGCTATCAAAGAAAACATGGGGCTGGTGGCCATGATGATGGCGGACAGGAACCCGGCCCGCCGCGAAACGAAGCGGGAGACCACCATGTAAACGCCCCACATGGCCAGCACACCGAGCAAACAGAAAGGCACGCGCACCGCCCATTCGGTGCGCGACAAGGTGGCCATCTCTCCCGGGGCGTTACCCGGCAGCCCTATGCCCGCGATGTGCATGCCGAGGCTCATGAGCCAGAACGTGAACACCGGCTTCGACCAGAAGACGTCAGCGTCACGGGGCGAGCCTGGCCACCATAGGCTGATGAAGTCGCCCCGCTTGGTCATTTGCCGGGCCACTTCGGAATAATGCGTCTCCCACGGATCCCAAAGGCCATACGTGCCGGCGAGGGGCAGGTAGAGCAAGAGGCCGACGCAGATGACCAACAGCGTCATCTGGCGTTCGCTGAGCTGCCCAAAGAACCGGTGGAAAAGCCCAACGCCGTCATGCGGCGATGGTAGTCGCGTGAGCTCGGGCGGGCTTGGCCCGACCGAGCTCGCCCGCGGGGGATCTAAAGGACCCTCCAAGGGTCCTTTACCTGGTAGTCGCGTGAGCTCGGGCGGGCTTGGCCCGACCGAGCTCGCCCGCGGGGGATCTAAAGGACCCTCCAAGGGTCCTTTACCTGGTAAACGCTTACAATCGGGGTCTGCCAAGGTGGTCACGCGATGTCGTCCTCTAAGCTGACGACCCAGGTGTTTATCACAGGAAACCCCTCCCGAGGTGGGCAAGGGTCCTTCGGAGCGAAGGAAATCGCGCAGTTGCGATGGTGACCAAGCCGGAGAGCCGCCAACGCGGCGGCACGTGCTACTTTCCGGGATGGCGGCAAAAGAAACTCGTCGTATGATGCATTAAGGTAATGGCTGCGCGGCCGGCACTAATACTTAGAAAAGACTTGGGACGTACCCTGAGACAGGGCCATCCCTGGGTGTTTCGCGAAGCCTTGCTCAATCCTCCGGTTCTTCCGCACGGCGAGGTCGTTACGGTTTGCGATGGACAGGGGCGGCCGGTCGCCTACGGCTTCTGGGATGCAAAGAGCACGATCGCGGTACGCGTCCTCGACCTCGAGCCCATCACGGACAAAGCCGCTCTGGTAAAGCGCCGACTGGTCGCCGCCCTCGCGCTCCGACGAGCCCGCCTGGACTTGCGCCGGACCAACGCCTTTCGCTGGGTGCACGGCGAGGCCGATCGCCTGCCCGGCGTCCACGTGGACCTCTACGCCGACGTGGCCAGCCTACGCTTCGACGGCGAGGGCAGCCGCTCCTTCTACGGCGATTTGGCGCAATGGCTCATCGAGTGCGGTCTCACCCTCGAGCAGCCTCTGCGCAAAGTCATCGATCGCGACGCGCGGGCCGAGGAATCGGAAGAAGTGGCGGTGGAGGAAAATGGCATAGTCTTCTGGGTCGACCTGGGCCGCAGTCAGAAGGGCGGGCTCTTCCTCGATCAGCGCGACAACCGCAAGGCGGTGGCCGAGCGCGCGCAGGGCAAGTCGGTGCTCAACCTTTTCGGCTACACCGGCGGCTTTTCCCTCTATGCCGCACGGGCGGGGGCACGGCGCACCGACACCGTCGACATCGCCCGCCCCGCCATCAGCGCGGCCAGGCGCAACTTCGAGGGCAATGGTCTTGCCCTGGACAGGGCTGGGCTTCATGCTATCGATGCGCTCGCATTCCTTAGTCAGGCCATCGCGCAAGGGCAGACCTGGGACATCGTGATCTCCCATCCGCCCAGTTTCGCTCCTTCCAAGAACAGCCTGCCGCTGGCGCGAAGAAGCTACCTGCACCTGCACCGCCTGGCCGCCCAGGCCGTTACCCCGGGGGGCATCCTGGGCGCGGGCTCGTGCTCGAGCCACCTCGACCGCCGGGAATTCTTGGCCCTGGTCAAGACCGGCGTACACCAGGCCGGCCGTCGGTTCACCCTCGAGTCATACACCGGGGCTGGTCCCGACCACCCAACCTTACCGGTCTTCCCCGAGGGCGACTACCTGAAGTTTGCGCTGGGTCGGGTGAGTTATTAGGAAAAGGACCCTGGGAGGGTCCTTTAGATCCCCCGCGAAGAGCGCTGGCGGGCAAAGCCCGCCTGCGCTCACGCGCAAGAAAAGGACCCTGGGAGGGTCCTTTAAATCCTCCGCTAACCAGAGCTAAGCTAACTACTCTTGCGTTGTTGGCGCGACAAGTTCGAACGGCAACTCTGCCCTAAAGAATTCTCATATTTAGGAGCAGGGCAAGCACCTTCAGAGCGAAGGCCAGGCTCAAGACGAGCCCGAGCTGCGCCGCTGCCTCACCCACCGAATCAGCCCACAGATCCACCCCGCCTTCCCTCACCGTCTCTGCCTCGCCATGAGGGCAGGGCGGGGGATCGTCCACCAGGCCCACCATCGGAACAGCGCGAAGGTCTCGCTTGAACGCTGGCACTTCGATGAACCTCCTTTCTCCGTTACCGCTAACTGTGCCCGATAGACGGTTTCCAGAGTAGAACGCTCAGGTAAACTTATGGTGACTATTTGCCCGCGCCCTTGGTCCGGTGAGCCAAGCCCTGCGCCAGATGGTGAGCCTGGCGGCGTGGCCCCGAGGTCCCCTGCTCATTTGCCCGTCGTGGCTGCGGGGATCCCTAGGTGCCCAGGCTTCAAGCCCAGGTGGCGACGCGCATGTCGGTCTGCGAGGCCGGGGCGCTCAGAGTCTCCGGCAAGGTGCGGCCTGCGCCGAGCAGCCAAGCGCGGGCCAGCCGGCGCGCCAGCAGGCGATCGGCCGAGGTCATCATCCGATAAGCCGCATCGGACACCAGGCGATCGCGGAACTTGTATGACGCGATGCCAGTGCGCACGTCACGGTCGATGAGATTGCGCATAACCATGACTTCCATCCACTCAGCCATGCTCTTGCGCGCCGATTCGCCCAGGAGGGCTAGCAGTGCTTCCACGGTGAAGCTCTTTTCCCCATAAAGACTCGCGGCCCGCAACACCCGCCGCACATCCGGCTCGAGGCTCTCGAAGCGTCCCTCGACCATCGCGTACACGGAATCCGGCACGCTGAGTGTGCCCTGGCTGGTGCTGGCTACCATCTCCTCCAAGAAAAGTGGGTTTCCTTCCCAACGGGCCAGGATAAATTCCTCGACCGCGCGCGAGATCGATGGCGCAAGATAGCGCAACAGTGCCAATCCGTGCTTCTGCACCAGCGGACGCAGGCGCAGGCTCTGGACAGCACGCGCGGTCCACAATCCCGGGAAACGATCTTCGACCTCGTCCCGTCCCACCCCCAGAACCATGATGGGCTTGTCGTGTAGACGTTGCAGCACCCGATCGATCAGCTCGAGGCTGGGGCTGTCGGCCCATTGCAAATCTTCGAGGAGCAAGAGCACACCTGCGTCCTCGCAGCGACTGGCCAGCACCTCCGCCAAGGCATTTTCAGCCAGCACGCTCGACTTGGACTGCACATCGATACCGGCGCTGGCCAAGAGCGGCCCCAGCGTCGGATACCGCCGGTCCACCCGCAGCAGTGTCCCCGCACCTTCGATGACGAGCGGCACGTCGCGCCGCCGGGTCATAAACTCCCGCACCAGACGACTCTTGCCAAACCCGGACGGCCCCAAGAGCAATACCGCGCGCGCCACCCGGTCACCCACGGCCT
The DNA here is from genome assembly GCA_963849735.1 of uncultured delta proteobacterium. Taxonomy (GTDB): domain Bacteria; phylum Myxococcota_A; class Polyangia; order Fen-1088; family Fen-1088; genus Fen-1118. The sequence continues at coordinate 84,824 of CAWKJE010000058.1, read as the reverse complement.
CGTCGTAAGCCGCCTCCAGGGTGGCCAGGTCGCGTTCCCGCCCTAGAAAAGGGGGAGGGAACGAGCCCGAGCCCCTACCGCTGGCGGAACAGACCAGATTTTCCTCGAGCAGCACCAGGCTGCCGGAGGCGTCCGTGCTACGAAACCGCTCGGGCAAAAGCCGGCGCGTCGTCTCGTCGATCACGACCCGTCCTGGCAGTTGCCCATCGAGCAGGGTGGGCAAGCGATCCATCAAGCGCCCCACCGGCAGCCGCCCCAGAAACGTCGCCCGTCCGGTGGCGATGGCGATCTTGGCGTCCGGCTCTTGCTCGCGCAAAGCCAATCCCGCCGAGGCTAGCTGGATCGCTTGCTCGTGCGCGGTCGATACCGTCGGCGCCGTCATCAGCAAAGAGTGATCGGCCAGCCGATCCATCTCGCAGGCCCGGCTCTCGAGAAGCCGCTTCAGCTTCGCCATCCGGTCCGCTTCCCCGTCCCTACTCAGAGTGGCTGCCGCCGCGCCCGAGGCTCCGGCCGAGAACCCTCCACCACCCGGGGGGGGACAAGCGCCGAGCGTGACCAGCATCGCGCAGGAGAGGTGTTCCTCGATCTCGCTCACCGAGTCACGGCGGGGCTGGTGATACGAGCCCTTCCCGACATTTTCGCCATCGATACCGCCAAGAGCCTTCACCAGATCGCCAAATTCCTTGGCCAGCGTCGCCGCAGACTGCGGCCGCAGAGCGGGGTCGGGCGCCAGCATAGCGTGCACCGTGGTAGACAATCTCCGATCGAGGCCCACCCGTTTGCACGAGATCTCGGGTACGCGACCCGCACAAACCTTGGTCATCACCTCGAGCGGGGTTTCCCCGCTGAATGGCGGCTCACCGGTGAGCGCCTCGTACAGGACGCAGCCCAGCGAGAATATGTCTGACCGGCCGTCGACGTCGGCGCGGCCACGTGCCTGCTCCGGTGAGGTATAAAGCGGCGTGCCCACGGTCGAGCCCTTGCGCGTGAGGCGCTTGCTGTCGAATACCCGGCGCGCGATCCCGAAGTCGAGCAGCCTGATCTCGGACAGCTTCCAACCCACGAGGAAGATGTTGCCCGGCTTGATGTCGCGGTGGACGATGTTGCGACTGTGCGCCGCCGCCAGTGCATCAAGGACCAGATGGGCGACGTGCGCAGCAGCTACCTGTGCCAGGTTGCCGCGTCCCAGGCGATCCTCGAGCGTCTCGCCCTCGAGCCACTCCATGGCGATGTAGGGCGAACCGTTCGGCGTCACGCCGTGGTCGAAGTAGCGGACTACCCCGGGGTGCGACAGCTCCGCCAACACGCGCGCCTCCTGGTCGAAGCGAGCCTGCTCCACCGTGGCACGCGAGTGCAGAATCTTGAGTGCCACCAAGGCCCCGGATTGGCGGTCGATGGCTTGATACACGGTGCCCATCCCGCCCACACCGGCCTGGTTCTTGAGATCGTAGCGTTCCGCGAAGGGAGTGCGCCCCGGTGTGCCTGGGTTCACAAAGAACATCTCGGCAGGCTAGGTTAACGGCTAAACCAGCCAGGCGCATTTTTCCGTACTAATCTGTCCCTCAGATGGAACGCGAGCAACGCATTGCATATCTGACCACCACCGTAAGCAAGCGCATTCTGGTCATCGACGGGGCCATGGGGACGATGATCCAGCGCGAGCACCTGGGCGAGGCAGAGTTTCGCGGCAGCAGGTTTGCCAATCACGACCACGAGCTGCGGGGCAACAACGATGTCCTCGTGCTCACCAAGCCCGAGCTGATCGAGCAAATCCATGGCGCATATCTCGAAGCCGGCGCCGACATCATCGAGACCAACAGCTTCAGCTCGACCCGCATCGCCCAGGCCGACTATCGACTCGAAGCGGCGTCCTACGAGCTCAACCTGGCCGCGGCACGCATCGCGAGGCGAGCCGCCGACGCCTGGACGGCAAAGACTCCTCAGCGTCCCCGCCTGGTGGCAGGGGCGATGGGGCCCACCAACAAGACTTTGTCCCTATCACCCGTAGTCACCGATCCGGGCTTTCGCGCGGTGACTTTCGCGGAGATGCGCGACGCTTTTGCCGAGCAAGTGCGCGGTTTGCTCGACGGGGGCTGCGACATGCTCCTGGCCGAGACCGCCATTGACACTCTGTCCCTCAAGGCCTGCCTGGTCGCCATAGCGGATGTCTTCGCCGAGCTGGGGCTCCGCGTGCCGGTCATGCTCTCCGCGACCGTCACCGACAAGAGCGGCCGCATCCTGTCGGGCCAGACCCTGGAGGCCTTCTGCACTTCGGTCGAGCATGCCCGGCCATTCTCCGTTGGGCTCAACTGCGGCGGTGGTGCCACGCAGGTAAGGCCCTACCTGGCCGAGATGGCCGGGTGTACCTCCGCCTACGTGAGCTGCTACCCGAACGCCGGATTGCCCAACACCTTTGGTGGCTACGACGAGACTCCCACCCTGACCGCAGGGCTCATCCGCGAGATGGCCGAGGCCGGTCTGGTCAACATCGTGGGTGGCTGCTGCGGTACCACCCCCGATCACATCCGTGCCATCGCCCAAGCGGTCGAAGGCATCGCGCCACGCTCTCCCGGGCCGCAGCGCACGGATGTTCTGCGGCTGGCCGGCCTCGACCCACTCACCGTGAGCCGTGAGTCCAACTTCATCATGATCGGAGAGCGCACCAACGTATCCGGCTCGCGCAAATTCGCCAGCCTGATCAAGGCGGGCGACTTCTCCGCTGCCCTGACGGTGGCCCTCGAGCAGGTCCGGGGTGGAGCCAACATCCTCGACGTGAACATGGACGAGGCACTCCTCGACAGTCGGGCCGCCATGACCCAATTCCTGAATCTCGTCGCCAGCGAGCCGGAGATCGCGCGCGTGCCCGTGATGGTGGACAGCTCAAGCTGGCCGGTCATCGAGGCGGGCCTACAATGCCTGCAGGGCAAGGGCATCGTCAACTCGATCTCGCTCAAGGAGGGTGAGGCCGAGTTCCTGGCCAAGGCCCGCACCGTAAAGCGCTACGGCGCGGCCGTAGTGGTGATGGCCTTCGACGAGGAGGGCCAGGCGGTCAACGCGGAGCGCCGAGTGGCCATCTGCCAGCGCGCCTACCGGCTGCTCACCGAGCAGGCCGATTTTGCCGCCAGCGACATCGTCTTCGATCCCAACATCCTGGCCATCGCCACCGGCATGGAAGAGCACAACGACTATGCCAGGGCTTTCCTCGACGCCATTCCTCTCATCAAGCAATCCTGCCCGGGCGCGCGCATTTCCGGCGGGGTATCGAACTCGTCCTTTTCGTTCCGCGGCAACGATCTGGTGCGCGAAGCCATGCACACCGTGTTCCTCTATCACGCCATCGCGGCTGGCCTCGACATGGGCATCGTCAATGCGGGCCAGCTAGGCGTCTACGCCGACATCGCCCCCGAGCTTCGCCAGCGGGTCGAGGACGTCATCTTGAATCGGCGCCCCGACGCCACCGAGAGAATGATCGAGATCGCCGGACAGGTCAGGGGTGAGGCCAAGAAGCGAACCGAGGATCTCGCATGGCGCGCCGCCAGCGTGGAAAAGCGGCTGGAGCACGCCCTGGTCCACGGCATCACCGATTTCATCGCCGCCGATGTGGATGAAGCTCGGCACAAGCTGGCCAAACCCATCGATGTCATCGAAGGGCCTCTGATGGCGGGCATGGGCGTGGTTGGCGAGCTCTTCGGCAGCGGCAAGATGTTCTTGCCCCAAGTGGTGAAGAGCGCGCGGGCCATGAAGGAGGCAGTCGCGCACCTTCTGCCCTTCATGGCGTCGGAAAAAGCGGCGGCGGCCAAGCCACGCGGAAAGGTCCTGCTCGCCACCGTCAAGGGTGACGTGCACGACATCGGCAAGAACATCGTCTCCGTTGTGCTCGGTTGCAATAACTACCAGGTGGTTGACCTTGGGGTGATGGTTCCTTGCGCCCAGATTCTCGATACCGCGCTGGCCGAGCATTGCGATATCGTGGGTCTGTCCGGTCTCATCACGCCTTCCCTGGACGAGATGGCCCACGTGGCCGAGGAAATGGAGAGACGCGGCCTCACCTTACCCCTCCTCATCGGGGGAGCCACCACCAGCCGCGAGCACACGGCGGTGAAGATCGCCCCCCGCTATCAGGGCAGCACCGTGCACGTGCTCGACGCATCACGCGCCGGCCCGGTGGTAAGCTCCTTGCTCGATGCTGAACAGCGCGCCGGCTTCGCGGCCAAGATCCGCGCCGAGCAGGACGACGCCCGCCAACTCTTCGCGGACAAGCGCAAGCGCAAGCTGGTAAGCTTCGCGCAGGCCAACGCGGGCAAGCCAGCCCTGGCCTTCACCAGGGCGGACATCCCCACCCCGGCTTTCCTCGGCCGCCGCGTTATCGCCGATCAACCGCTCGCCGAGTTGGTGCCCTTCATAGATTGGACCTTCTTCTTCACCGCCTGGGAGCTGCGCGGTCGCTATCCCGCCATTCTCGAGCACCCGAAGTATGGTGCTGCGGCGCGCGAGGTCTTTGCCGACGGCAAGAGCAAGCTCGACGAGATCGTGAGGGGAAGACGCATCCGCGCTGCCGGTGTTTACGGCTTCTGGCCAGCGGCCAGCGAAGACAACGACATCGTGCTCTTTTCCGACCAGGCGCGCCGCCATGAGCTAGTGCGCTTCCCCATGCTGCGTCAGCAAGGCGGCGAAGGGCCATTCCGTTGCCTTGCCGACTTCGTGGCGCCACGCTCGTCTGGCCTCGATGATCACGTGGGTGCCTTTGCCGTCACGGCCGGCCTCGCGGCCGACGAGCTGGCCAAAGCTCACCAAGAAGCGCGCGATGATTACGGTGCCATCATCGTCAAAGCGCTGGCCGACCGGTTAGCGGAGGCGTTTGCGGAAGTGCTGCACGCCCAGGTCAGGCGCGCATGGGGATACGAGGCGGGCGAGAGCTATGGCAACGAGGATCTCATCGCGGAGAAGTACCGCGGCATCAGGCCAGCCTTCGGCTATCCCGCTTGTCCTGACCACAGCGAAAAACCGAAGCTATTCGAGCTCCTCGACGCGCCCGCGGTGGGCATCACCCTTACCGAGAGCTTCGCCATGTGGCCGGCGGCCAGCGTGAGCGGCATCTACCTGGCCCACCCGCAGGCGCGCTACTTCGATGTCGGACGCTTGGGGCGAGACCAGGTCGAAAGCTACGCGGCCCGCAAGGGCATCAGCGCTGCCCAGGCCGAGCAGGCGCTCGCCTCCCGCTTGGGCTATTAAGAAAAGGACCCTGGGAGGGTCCTTTACATCCCCCGCGGCAGAGGTCGGCCGGGCAAAGCCCGTCCGCCCTCACGCGTGAGAAAAGGACCCTGGGAGGGTCCTTTACATCCCCCGCGGCAGAGGTCGGCCGGGCAAAGCCCGTCCGCCCTCACGCGTGAGAAAAGGACCCTGGGAGGGTCCTTTACATCCCCCGCGGCAGAGGTCGGCCGGGCAAAGCCCGTCCGCCCTCACGCGACCGAATAAAGGACCCTGGCTCATGGCGAGCTCGCCACAGCGGTGCTAGCGAGCACCACTCAGCGCAGTGCCGACCTTGCCGCCGGATAATCCCCTTCGTGCAGCGAGCCGGTACGCACACATCTGACCTGGCCTTCGGGCGAGCTCAGCAGATGAATCGGGACGGCCGCGGCCGGGTCGAGCACGAACGCCTTCGCCCATTGTTGATAGTCGCCGAGGCCCGTCACCCGACCCACCTTGACCGCCTGCAGGTCTTTGCGTCCGGCTAGAAAGCGGTCCAGCTCTGCCGCATCCTCGTCGATCGACACCAGCACGACATCGACATCGAGACCGTCTTTGCGCAGCTCCCCCTGCCAAGCGAGCAGGAGCGGAATCTCGCGCAGGCAGGGCTGGCACCAGGTAGCCCACAGATTGACCCAACTACGCTTGCCCCTGACCAGCGACGGCTGCCGGTGCCCGGCCGGCGGAGAGGCAAGAGGAGGCAGCACAAGTCGCGGCGCGCCGCTAGCAAACTTGGTATCGCACCACTGCGGCCCTGCCTCACCGCTGGGCTTGACCGCTTCGTAGCGCGAAGATGGCGCGAGCGCCTGATCGCTCTGGCCGTGGCACGCGGCGCACGCCAACAACCAAGCCCACAGCCCCCAGCGCATCATAGCCGGCAGTCTATCCACGCGATGAACGACGACCGGTTGAGATCCGCGGTGGTGCAGGTCTCCGTGCTGCGCGAGCGCTGCCAGCCACAGAATTGCTGGTCGAGCTGGGCGAACTCCTCGCCCAGCCACAAGAGGCCGACCTCCTGGTCGATATCGGGGTCTTGAAACTTTGCCCGGATGGCGTCGAGCACGGCATTGCCGCGGCGATGGCTGAGGTCGCGGTTATGCTCGACCGAGCCGTCGGGCGAAGCGCGGGAGACCACGAAGAAGTACGAGGCTCCGCGCCGATCGGCGAAAGTCCGTTCCAGGAGCTCCAGCGCCCCGCCGTCGAGCTCGGCGCTATCGCGGTCGAACTGCAGCAACGCAGCGCGATTCGCCAGGGGAGCGAATAGGGCGTTGAAATCCCCGCCCGACATGGACGCGACCTGGCGGGCCTGCAAAGGCTGGCAGCCCCGCGTGCTGCCGCCCGACACCAAACCGCACGAGGTCAGCACCCGCTTCAAGATTACCTTGAGCTCGCCGGTGCAATAGCCCATGTCCGACGCACTGGCGGTCGCGACATCGGCGGCTTTGCCCTGGGTCGCCTGGAGCCGCGTAGCCGCCGAGCGAGCCCATATCGCCACGGGAACACCGACGGCGGCGAAGGTGAGGAATAGCAATACCAGATGGGCCCGGCCCGCATTCATCGACCCACCTCCGCGCCTCGCTGGGCCAGCACTTGGCCAAGGACATAGTCCAACCCGAGATCGGTATCTTCATCGGGAATCTTCTGATTGCCGACGAAAAGCTGAGGTGTCAGCACGGGCAGCGAATTGGCCACGATCCAGCGCAGGCTCTTGTTGAGACGCGCCTTGACCACGGCCCCGCCGATGCAGGCGGCCAGGCCAGGAAAGTCGTGCCGGATGCGGGCAGCGATGGCGTGCTGGCCGCTCGTTCCCAGCGTGTGCAGCTCGGCTTGGTTGGCGAAGGCCCAAGCCAACACCTCGGCCGCCCGGTCACCGGCGCACAGCACCGCCTCGCTGACCGCACAGGCGCCGGGGTGGACCGATTCCCCGACCATCCAGTTGCACTCCTTGTCGAGCGGGAAGAGCACGAGCTTGAGCTGGAGGTCACGCGCCAGATCGCTGGCGGCCAGGCGCTCGGAAAACGCCTTGCACGCGGGACAGAGGGGATCGACGATCTCGGTGGCGGGAACCCGGCCCATACTGGGCAAGTTCAGCATTACCCCAAGCCTATCCTCGGGGTGGCGCAACCCTGACGTCTGCAGCAGAGCTTGCGGATAGCTCGGCTTGAGCGCCAGGTAGAGCAGAAGGGGAAGGGCCACCAAGGCCACGCCCTCGACAAAGTAGAACCCCCAGAGACCAAGCAATGGCCGGCCGCTCTTGCCCTCCGCCTCGGCCCGCGTGGCAAGCTGGGCCACAATCGCGCAGACAAGGACGCCAAACGAGGCGAAATAGATGCCCACGCACACCTTGCAGAAGCTGCCGATCTTGGTGACCGAGATGGCGCCGTACACCAGCGAAGTCAGCACGGGCAGCAGAGAGGCGAGGATGAGAAAACCCGTCTCGCGTCGTGACACCTGCCGGCGCAGGAGCAGATCGATGGCGCGAAAGAGCAAAAAGGCAAAAACACCCAACGCCGGGAGCGCGATTGGTATACCGCCCCAGGTGTAGTCGCGCATTAGCGACGAATAGGGGCTTATCAGCACAGCATGGCAGCCGGACGACCCAGTCGTGTCAGGCGCGCTCAGCCCGGGCACGATCGAACAAGTGATGGCGTGGACCTGGCGGTCGAGGTGGGCAATGAAATCGTAGGTGGAAACCCCCGCAAAAACCACGCCGACCAGGGCGAAAAGCCCGAAGGTCAGCAAGGCCTTGCGCGGCATCTGGGCTGCCAGCGCGGTCGCCGGAGAAGGTGGGCTGGTGCTCTCGGGATTGGACATTCCGGCCGACAACAATAGGCGAGAGCGGCCGGCGAATCCAGATCACCCTTGCGGCCGTGGCTGACGTGCCTTTTCGACGTGCCTCTTCCGGCCCAAAGTGGCGCAACCGACCGGCGGGCGGCGCTAGCGGCCCGTGGTGGCGCGAATGCGCCGACGAATCTCGGCCGTGGTCCTCGCCATGGTCCTGCTGTTGGTCGCCACGATGTCTAAGGCTCGCGGGTCTGGGTCCGGGCGAAAGTCGACGTCGCGGATGTAGAGAGCACAATCCGGAGTGTTGCTGAATCCGTGCGCCTTGGCGTAGGCGAGATGACAACGCATCCGCGGCAGCGCGGCGGCAGCACGCGCGGGCGCCGTGAACTCGACGCGCACCCCGCCTGCGATGTTGCTTACCTGCGTGACGGACCCGAGCACAGGACAGGTGCTGCGTTCCGGCAGCGCAATCGCCTTGCACTCCGCGTTTTCGGCGCTCGCGAGCTCGACCGCGGCATCCTCGTGCGCGCGCGCTTGCCGTTCGAGCAGCTGGGCGTGCTCGAGCGAGCTCTGCACCAGATTTCCCGACTGGGGATACAGGTAGAGCTCGGGATCGTTGCTCGCGTTGAGCGCGCTCTCCCCAGGCGCGTTGGTGTAGGCATCGGCCTCCTCGGCTTGAGCCATCTTCATCTCCTGCTGCGCCGTGGCCTCGTGCTGCTCGACCGTCATGTCGTCAGGCCGCACCGGCCTGGTGTCGTGGGCGCACCCCCAGGTGGTGAGAAAAGCCCCGAAGAAGATACTATACCGTCGTGACCTCATAGTGCTTCACCCTCTGACCGCAAAGCGATCAATCGTGCACAGGAGTGAGATTGCAGCGTTCGTGCCAGCGACAAGAGCACGGCGAACCGAGCGAATCCGGCCACTCGCCGGCTCCGCAATCGATGCGCAGTCACCCGGGCTGGACGCCCGCGGCTTCAGCGCGGGGAGAGCCTGGCTAGCTTGGCCGCTATGGTGGCGAGCAGCTCTTGCCAGGATTTGACGAACGAGCCGGCCCCTTCCTCCTGCAGCTGAGCGGCAAGCGCGTCCACCTCGACGCCGGCCCGGCTGAAGTCGGCCAGGATCCTCTCGTGCTCGCCCTGATCCGCCAGCACGGGCGCGACCTTGCCATGCTCGGCAAAGGCCGCGAGCGTACGCTCGGGCATGGTATTTACCGTGAGGGGTGCGGCCAGAGCGTCGATGTAGAGCGTGTCAGAAACCGCGGCGTCCTTGGTTCCGGTGCTGGCCCACAGTAACCGCTGCGGGCGCGCGCCCATGTTGTAGGCGCGCTGCCAGCGGTCCGCCCCGAGGTTTGCCCGGTAGGCGGCGAAGACCCGGCTGGCCACCGCGAGGCCAAGCCGGTTTCTCAGCTCTGCCGGAGCGCGGTTCGCGATCGCCGAATCCCAGCGACTGACGAACACCGATGCCACCGAGCCCACTTCCGGGTCCAGACCGGCCGCGATCCGGCGCTCGATGCCGCGCAGGTAAGCCTCTGCCGCGCTCTGATACTGCTCGGCCGAAAAGAGCAGGGTCACGTTCACGGGTACCCCGGCGAAAATCGCCTCCTCGATGGCCGGAAGCCCCTCCCGAGTTCCGGGAATTTTGATGAGCAGGTTCTTGATGCCGCCCTGCGCATGCAAAGCCTTGGCCGCGGCGACCGTGCCCCGGGTATCGTGGGCCAGCAGAGGTGACACTTCCAAAGAGACCCAACCGTCAACCCCATGGGTCCGCTGGTGGACGGCGCGCAAGAGCTCGGCCGCCCGCCCCAGGTCCTCGAGGGCCAAGGCGAAGAATAGCGCCTCGCCCGTCTTCCCCTCCTTGCTTTTCTGCCCTATCGCACTGTCGTAAGCCCGGCTGTGCAGAAAGGCTTTGTCGAAGATCGTCGGGTTCGAGGTCAGGCCGGTAACCGATAGCTCGGCCACGTACCTGGCCAGCGTGCCCGTGTCGAGCATCTCTCGCGTGATGTCATCGAGCCATATGCTCTGGCCGACGTTGTAAAGCGCCTGGGTAGCTTGCATATCTCACCTCCACAGAGAGGCTGGCCGCCCGCCGCCCGGCTTGCAAGCCCGGCGACACCCGGCCCGGCCCATGCGCTATGCGGCGCGGAGGGCGGTACCTGGATGCCTAATTCCCGACGCGCAAGAGCGCGACCGACTCACCCACCTTCGTCCCTTGCGAGCTCACCACACACAGCTTGTAGCTTCCCGCTGTCGCCGGGACGGCTATCGAGGTCGCGTCTCCCGCCGCCTTGGTCATGGTGGGTCCCTCGACAAACGTCGACGTTCCCGCGGGAGCGAACCACACCGTGTTCGTGGCGTCGCCGCTGCTCCTTATGGGAAGTGTCGCCGTCCCACTGGGCGCAGCGCAGCTTGCCGGGAACACGTAATCCTGTATCGGCACGACACTGCTCGGCAGCGCCTGCCGATATTTGTCTTCGATTCCAGAATTCAGCGCGAAGGTGTACTGCGCTATTGGCCACACGGCATCGGCCACCACGACCGGCGTATCGATCGTGCTGTTCGGCGGATCCACGCCCATCTTGTTGACCGTCGCGTACGTCCGCAGAACGGTCAGATCGTGCTTCTCGCCGTAGTTTTCGCAGTTGATGGTGTAGGTGACGTTCGGGTCGATATCGAGCACGCTATCGTTCTCGGTGATGTAGGCGCTCCCCTCGTCGTTGTGCAGACCGTAGGTAGGTCCCGAGGTGTTGGGGGGAATCCCCTTGACGTAGTTTTGGTTGATGGTGGTCCCGGGATTTTGGCCGATGGTGTAGATGGCCCCGCTGTCGTGCAGCCGCGTCATCATGTTGGTGAAGCGGTTGTAGTTCGCGGCGTTGTTCTTGGCCGTGGTCGATGCGTTGCCTGGGACTTCCGAATCGCTTTCGCCGTTGAAGTTGTGCCAGCCCCATCCCAAGTTGAGACCATTGTAGGCGACAGTGTGGACGTGGTTGTGCGTAAAGGTGAGCGTATCCGTGAAGAACGCGGTGACGCCCGCGTGCGAGCCAAATCCGGGCTGGATGCCCACGGTGTAGACGAGGTTGTTGTTAACGGTGATGTTGGTGCAGATTCCTTTGACTCCGACGGGGTACTTCTCGTGGGTTCCTCCCAAATTCAAGTAGATGTGCTGGGGGTGGCCAATCGTCATACCGCTGCCGGCAATGTCCATCACCGTGTTGCCGATGATGTTCGAATTGACCACGTCGTTGATCATCGAGATGCCCTCGTCCCCGCTGTGCTTGACCACATTGTTCAAGACGTCAATCGAATCGGCGCTGCTCACGTTGATCGCGGCGGGCAGAGTGTCGATGATGTCGTAGAACCAGTCGTGGTAGTTGCCGGTGCCGTAGGCGATGAAGACGGTCGCGCCCTGCACGCTCGCCTTGCCCCGGGAGCTCGCAACGTTGTAAAGGTTGTAGTCGGTGTTCGCGAACGTGATGCCCTGGAAGGTGAGGTTCGCGACCCGGTTCGTGGTGGAAGTCCCGGCGATATCGATGAGCTCTTCGGCTACCGGCGCTTCGACATCGGCGGTACTCATGTCCTCTCCCGATCTCGGGTAGTAGTAGAGCGTACCGGAGGTCTTGTCGAAGTAGAACGTCCCGGGCGAGGTCAACCACTCGAACACGTTGAAGATGGTGTGGGAGCCGGAAGCGACGAAGGCCGCGCCCCAGCCTGGCAACTGGGCAATCGCCCCATAGGGCTGCTGCAACATCAGCGCCGTGCTGCCGCCGGAGGCGACGACGTCCCTCGTGCACACGATGTTCTCGTTCCACGTCGTCCGGTTGACGATTTCCAGGTCATCCTTGTTGGTGGTCACGGCTGGCACGTCGGAGGCCGAGTAGGTGACCCCGTCGAAGCCGCTACCACTGGCCCATGCCCAGGAAGCTTGTCCGGAGGTGACAGAATAGGTGCCGGTCGATCCTTGGCAGTTGACCGTCTTGCTCGTCATGTTGGCTCTGGCGTCGTTCACGTACAGGTTGCGCAACTTCGTCTGGCGGTTCAGCGCCGCCTTGTAGACGCCGCCGCTGCTAGCCGTCCACCCGGTGACCTGGGTTGCGCCGTTGATGACCGGCGTTTCGCCGGGATAGGCCTCATAGTAAATTCGGTGGTTGCCCGTACCGGAGTCCTGGACCGCAAAAGTGATGGGGCTGGTGATCCTATAATCGCCGCCGCGCAGGTAGACGTAGATGTCGCCGGTCATGCTGGCGTTGATCGTGCGCACGACGTCGCGCGCATGGCTTATGGTCTGGAATGGCTCCGCCACGCTGCCAGCATTCGTATCACTGCCCGAGGGTGCGACGTAGTAACAGGCCTGGCTCTGGGACGGGCACACATCGGTCGCTGACCCGCTGGTCGAGCCTCCCGAGCCGCCAGCAGCCGAGCCGCCATCGGCACCGCCCACGGAAGAGCCACCTGCCGCACTCGGCTTGTCGCTCGATCCGCCGCCGCCACTCGCTCTTGCCCCCGATCCACCCGCCGCGGAGGCGCTAAGGCCGCCGCCGGGGCCTCCGCCCGCGCCACCGGCCAAACCACCGCTGGCTGGAGCACCGCCCGCCGAAACACCCCCGCTGCCCCCAGCCGACCCGCCCTTGCCCGGCAGGCTGCTCCCGCCGGCGCCACCGCCAGGTGGTCCCTTGGTGGTAACCGAGCTACAGGCGGTGACGGCGATGGCGAGGCAAATGCCGAGAGACGACTTTAACGCGACGCTCATAGACTGCTCCATTCGGATAGTAAGACGCGCCCTCGTGGGATGTCGGGTCAGCATATTTTCGCATGCGTCGAGATATCGCGCCCGGCATCAAGAGGCGATTTTCGCCCGGCCGCGAGCCGGGCTGGGAACGGGTGGTCGACGAGCGAACGGTAGCTCAGGTGCCACTTTCGAGGCTGCCCAGCGACAGCGTACAACAGGTCACGAGGCAACCCGAGTGAGGCCATAGACAACATTCGCCGTCGCGAATGGGCGCGCACCAGGGAGGAAATCGTGCAAGCTACGTTTACGCCGTCATGTCCATTGTCGAATCATTGAAGCGGTTAGTCGATCCGGTTCAGGCGCGGAAGGAAGAGGCCGAGCGCAAGAGTGCTCGGGAGCAACCGATTCGTGAGCCCGACAGCGGCCCACCTGGTTTCCGCTGCCGCGTGTGCGGTCAACCCGGGAGAGACGCGATGTTCTGCATTGGGTGTCTAGCAGCCACCATGGAGCCGTTGGACAAGTAGCGCAAGGCTTGGCCAGCATCGATCGTACTGCTCGCAGAAAGCGGTGCCAACGGTGGTCACGGCGGAGACAGCGGCTTGGGTCACGGTTTCCCTGGCTCCTGGGCACCTGGTCGCGGCCAGAGTTCCGGGCAGCTTGCACCGACCAAACGAGGCGCTACGATCGCGACCATGTCAACTATCGGAATCATTGGAGCAGGGCACATCGGAAGTCAGGTCGCGCGGTTGGCGGCAGCCAATGGCTACGACGTGGTCATCAGCAACTCGCGCGGGCCGGAGACGCTGGCCGGTCTCGTAGCCGAGTTGGGGCCCAGGGCGCGCGCCGACACCCCCCTTGGGGCGGCCAAGGCCGGGGACATGGTGGTGGTAACGATACCGCTGAAGAACTACCGTTCGGTTCCCGTCGAGCCCTTGGCGGGAAAGATCGTCATCGATACCAACAACTACTATCCCGAGCGCGACGGGCATATCCCCGAGCTGGACAGCGAATCGACCACCACCTCGGAGCTCCTGCAGGCGCATCTGCCGACATCGAGGGTGGTCAAGGCGTTCAACCACATCTATGCCGCCGAGCTGACCACGCACGGCCTACCGGCCGGCACGAAAAACCGACGGGCCTTGGTCATCGCAGGCAACGATGCCAAGGCCAATGCCGCAGTCGCCGCGCTCATCGACCAATTCGGTTTCGACGTCGTGGACGCAGGCCCGCTGAGCGAAAGCTGGCGCATCCAGCGCGATACGCCCGGCTACGGCCCGCGCCGGAACGCCCAGGAACTACGCGCTGATTTGGCCGCGGCCAAGCGCTAGCGGTCGAACCTCGGCAATTTTGGTGGCCTCGCGCGCCGCAGTGATGACGACTCGGTATCCCGCGCCGGCGAGGCCGGGGACCACCGCCCGGGTTGGGCGACAGGGTCGCGGTGGACCTTACCCGTCCCACCGGGAACGTGGTACATCCCGCGCACTCTGGCGGTAAACTTGGGCAGAGAATAGGCAGAACGCATGCGGATAGCGCATTGGGATAACTAGCCTAAGCATTTTAAATTAAAAGGTTTGCGCCCATAGCTCAATCGGATAGAGCATCGGCCTTCTAATCTGCCTGCTGCGATGCGTCCTGATAAGATGGACTGCTCATCCGAAACAAAACGCTGGCTTACGGCGCCGAGTGACGCCGCATGCTCCTGGACATCATCCCAGGGCGACCAGCAGATGACCTACAAGACCCTATCCTGGGTTGGCTATGGGGTCGGCTCTGCCTGTTTGGCGACCGGAGCGATTCTCTTCGTGGTGGGCGTCGGCCAGCGGAGCGGCTCGACCGGCGTTGCCTTTGCCCCAGCCCTGGGGCCTGGCCAGCCGGGCGCCTTGCTGATTGGGCGGTTCTGATGTCTACCCCAACTGGCTTCCATTCACGCCATAGGAATGTTGGATTCTGGGCAATCTTGGGCCTTCTCGGCGCGCTCGGTTGCTTTAGCAGCACTGACCCAACGAGGATCAAATGCGGGGGTGACAATAACTGTCCCAGCAGCTACGTCTGCTCGAAACAGAGCGGGATGTGCGTGTGGTCGCAGTCTACGGATGGGAGTGCCGCAGGTATCGCCAGCGGGACCGACGGGTCTACCGCGGTTACGAGCGGATCGGGCGGGACAAAGTCGGACGTCGTCGGTGGAATGGGCGTATCCGAGGAAGATCGTGACGGTCGAACCCGTGATGGACTTCGACCCGGAGGTCCTTGCCGAGTGGACCGGCAAGATCAAGCCCGAGCTCGTCTACCTGGGGTTCAACAGCAGGGAGAAACCGAAGCTGCCGGAGCCGTCGCCGGAGAAGCTGGTCCAGTTCACCAGCTTGCTCAGCAGCCAGGGTATCCCCATGGCGGGGAAGACCCTGCGGGGGCTTGTCCTACCCGGTGTTGCGTAAGGCCTCATGGCGTCATCTCTGCCTCTGATATCGAGGGTGCCGCAAATGCGAACACGAAGTTCAAAATGTCTTCGCACGCAGCAGCGCTGCCTAGTTACGACGACGCATGACGTTGTCGTGCCGCACAGAGAATCTCGGGAGTAGTAGCTCGGCCGTCAACAAATCGACTTCCCCTTCTGACCATCGCCGGTCATTGGGCAAGCTAGGTCGGCGTCTAGCCGTCATGGTAACCTTCCGGTCACCATGGAAAAGGGGGTTGCCTCTCCAGACCGGGTGCCAACTCCTACCATGCCGAGTCATGCTCGGCTTCCTTGGAAAGGTGTCGCGTGGCTCATTGCGCTCGTCGGGTGTTCCGAACCTATGCAAGTCGGTTCCAGTGAGTCGGCCACCAATGGCGGCGGAGGTATCGCTGGGATGAACACTGCGGGCACCGGCGGCATAGTAACAGCGGGTGGCGCCAGCGGTTCGGGCGGCTGGGTCACGTCACCACCGTCCTGCCAGGTCGTGGAGTTTGCGGTCCCGACGAATGACAGTAATCCGCTCGCCATCACGTGCGGCCCCGACGGTAACGTGTGGTTCACAGAATGGGCAGGAAGCACAATCGGGTGCATCACCCCAGAGGGGGCCATAACGGAATTCCCCCTTCGGTTCCAAAGCGGCGCCGAAAACATCACCGCAGGGCCGGACGGGAACGTCTGGTTTTCTGAATGGGGGTACGGCTACAATTCGGACAACAACATCGGGCGTGTCACGCCCATGGGGGTGATTACCGAGTTCCCGGTTACCGGACGGGGGCAGATCTGGCCCTGGGGTATTACCACCGGGCCGGACGGCAACGTGTGGTTCACCGAGGCGGCCGCCGAACGTGTCGGACACATGAACAGCACAGGCGGTCAGCTCACGCAGTTCTCGGTTAGTGCAGACGGCTCGTTTGCCGAACCGGACGACATCGTCGCGGGACCGGACGGCAACCTCTGGTACACGGATTGCGGGAACGACACCATCAGCCGCATTACACCGACCGGTGCGATCACGAATTTCCCCGCGACAGGGCTCGGCCCAGGCGGCATCACGGTGGGGTCGGACGGCAATCTCTGGTTCACCGAGTCTGAAAGCGACTCGAACGGCCGCACGGTTCAGGGTATCGGCCGCATCAGCATGGATGGAACCATCACGGACTTTCCCTTCTCCGAGGCCGGTAGCGAAGCGTTCGACATCGTGGCAGGGCCGGACGGCAACATCTGGTTCACCGACAGTGGCCGAAGCGAGATCGGCCGCATCAGCCCGGATGGCACCATGGCGAGATGCCCAATTCCGACCGAAGACAGCCTGCCAAGAGGGATCACCGTTGGCGCGGACGGAAAGCTCTGGTTCACCGAGTGGAGCGGCAATAAGATCGGTCACATGGCCCCTTGACCCTTGTTCGCCTCGCTAACGCCCCGTCTTCTACTAGCCGCCATAGAGTCGACGGAATGAAGACATACGCATTATTATTGCTGTCGGCGATTCTGCTCGTCGGGAATGCGGCGCCTTCACGGTCGCCGGGGTGCAGTGGGGCGTGCTCGACGACCTGAACGCGGGTAGCGTATCGTTCGGCGGGTTGCCGGCCGAAGACATCCTGGAGTTGGTGATCAGGATGACCCGTGACAACGAGGGGTGGGGGGCTACACGCGGATCAAGGGGCTCTGAAGAACCTGGGTGACAAGATCGGACGGAGCACGATCAAGCGAACTCTGCGGAAGCACGGCATCGACCCAGCGCCGCTTCGCGGAAAGCGGATGCCATGGGCTACTCCCCCTTCTTCAACCCCTTCGCCATCTTCACGGCAGCAGCCACGCCCTTCTCCTTGGCGACCGCTTGGACCTTCGCCTTGTCCGCGGCCGACAGCGCTCGTAGCGCCCCCAGGTACTGTCCCTGGAGCTTCCGTGCCCGTATAACCTTCGGCGTCACCCTCCGCACCTTCTTTCCCGCCACCTTCGGTGCCGCCACATGTGCCACAGGTGCCACAGCCTGCTGGGCTGGCCTACCAGGGCCACGCTCTTGGGGCGCGCCGAAGGCACCTGCGATGGCGGCTTGGAGACGCTGGGCTGCTGCCGATTCCACGGCGGCGGTGATTTGGTTGACGAAGGTATCGATGATGGCGGTGATGTTCAGATCGGACATGTGTGCTGCTGGGTTGTCTCCCGCCCATGCTATGAGGGATGGCCGCGATGGGCAAGAAGATCGAAAGGAGGTCAGTCCCAGTAGCCCGTCGTCTGCTCCATCAGCGGGCTCCGCGCCGAGGGAAGATAGCGACGAGCGTATCACGCGGCCTCTTCGTGCGCAGGCAGGGCAGTTTCCGCACCCGGCGATTACCGCCGCATTCTGGCTGAGCTCTGCGTGTTACCTGCTGTTGGTCTGCCAATCAGCCGTTGGCAGGACACAGATCGTACAGGTAGAATGGGTGGTCGTTGCCTTGAATGAATGGTCGCTTCCCTGGAGGATTGACGATGCGCAACTTCTGCACGGCTGGTGATGCCAGAAATGCGGCGAGAATCCGCCACAGTGGGCTCAACGCCCAAGAACGGGGTACTCTTGGCGGCGATTCCTACGGCTACGTGGCGCAGCGTCTTACGGCATCGGCATTGCATAGCATCTGCCGCATGAAGAACGCTACGATTGTCCTTGTTGTACCCTTGGCTTGGTCATGTGCGAGCCTGTCGGGCTGCATGAGCTCCGCCCCCCTGGATGTCGACTATAACGACGCAAGCGTGGTTACATCCGCGTCGTCGAGCACCGGTGGCAACGACGCAAGTGCGGTTCCACCCTCGTCGTCGCCTTCGAGCAGCAGCGATAGCGACCTGCCAGGGTCCGGGCCCGATGGGTCGGTTGCGATGTGCGGTGCGGGAGGCGCGGTGGTGACAGGACCATTCAGGTCTGTGACGGCCGGGCTCGAGGCTGCATGCGCATTGAGGGCCAACGGCACCATCACCTGCTGGGGAGACAAGACGTATGGCGCGACTACGCTACTGCCAGGAACCTTCGAGTCGATTAGCATGGGTGATGGCTTCTATTGCGGCGTGAAGACCGATCATACCCTCGCCTGTAGCGCGGGCACTGCGCAGGACGACCCGGGCCCACTCGCTCCCGGGGTGAAGAATATGCCGCAGAATGGGACGTTCGTGACCGTCAGTGTGGGCTACAGTCAGGCCTGCGCGATAGCGGAAGCCGACGACAGCGCTGTCTGCTGGGGTGCCAACATGGGAGATCCTCCGACAGGTAGCTTCATCGCGGTAAGCACGGGGAGCTCCGGATCCATGTGCGGGATAAGGCCCGATGGTACCCTTGCATGCTGGGGTCTCAGCGGCACGCTCCCGCCCGCGTCGGGCACTTTCTGTTCCGTCAGCATGGGCTTCGAGGCTCCGTGCGGAATCAGAACAGATGGCACCGTCGCGTGCTGGGGCCAAAATACCTCGGGCGAGGCTACGCCCCCGTCAGGTACCTTCGTCTCCGTGAGCACGTCGGACACTTTTGCCTGCGGGGTGAGGACAGACGGGACGCTCGCGTGCTGGGGTGACAACACCGACTCCCGAGCGACACCGCCCTCGGGGAGTAATTTCGTGTCTGTCAGTGCGGGTCAGTACTTTGCCTGCGCGCTTAGGGTCGACGGCACTATCGCCTGCTGGGGCGAAAACGCCTCCGGCGAGGCTACGCCGCCCACGCAATGAAGATGGGCGAAGATGTAGGCCTTAGAGATGGCCAAGGAGTCTGGGCACTAGTAGGCCCCGGACCGACGAGCATGCACCGTAACTGGCGAGGATCAACTCCCTCGGCGTGAACTCAGTAGGCTATGCTCCTGGCGATTCGGCGAGGAGGGGCACCCAGTATCGCGTACGTTCGGGGACCCAAATCTCGGCCGGGAAAAACAGCGGTGGCAGTAGCGGTGATCCCGGCGATCCCCTTTCCGGCCGAATTGAGCAGGCCGGAAGGAACTTGTTCGCTGTCCATCACGGAAGGAGGCATGCCAGCTGAGTGCACTCCCAGTGCGCGTCCTGCGGGTTGTAAGCGCAGGTCGCGTACGTAATCGGGTACCCCGCGTCGACCGAGGCGCAGTCGGAATCGTTGAGACACGTGTCAGCCGCCGTGTGGCAGTAATAGGGGCTCGGAATGTCGCCAGGCAAGAATTTGCCCTCTGCGTCGACATTGGGATCTCCAGAGTAGCAAGCCTCGTACGAGGGAGAGCAATACCCGCATGGGCCGCAATCCGTGTCCACCGCGCAGTTGCCGCCAGTGTCGCAAATGTTTGCGCTGTTGTCCGTGGACGAGCTGCGGCAAATGCAAGGCGTCTTCGCTGCGCAATCCGAGTCGCCGGAGCACTCGTCGTACGAGCATCCGCCCTCCGTGATTAGGCCTTCCCAGGAAAAACAGCGGCCGTTGAGCCCGCCCGAGCATTGGGAGTCGGAGGAACAACCGTTATACCCGGGAGAGGATTGGTCTGCCGTTCCAGAGCCGCGTTGCGATGGGCACTGCACCGAACTCGGGCGGTGATTGAGTGGCGCCTGCCCGGTACACGTGCCGGTGCTGCCACCAGAGGAGACGGCACCGTGGCTGCCGTGCGTACCAGAGCTGCCGCCAAAGGAACTGACACCACCGGCACCTCCCCTACCGAAGACGCCACCCAGGGAGAGGACACCACCGATACCGGGCAGGCCAGACGTGCCCCCAGACGAGACGGCGCCGCCACTGCCGCAGGTCCAGCAGCTGCAGGGACACCCACAAGGGTCGTTGCAGGCCGGACATTCGAAAACCTCGGCGACCACGCCTCCAGGGCATTCGATGGCCGGACAACCTTGTGCCATACATCCCCCTGTCCCCTGGCTGGAATTCGTCGTGCCCCCGACCGTTAAGCCACCGCTGCCGGAGATGGCACCAGATTGGCTGCTTTCTCCGCGAGAGCCTCCTGCACCGCTGCTGTTTCCGCCGTTCCCAGCTTGAGACCCGCCAGGATTGACCCCGAGACCGCTGCGGCCACAGCCGACCGCAAGCAATGCGACCGAGGTCGATACGGCGAGAGCACGCAGCGCGCTATCCATCGAACGTTCCTTTCCAGACTGGCGGGGACGCAACGGTCATGCCAAGGCCCAAGGTTGTAAACTCGCAGGGCAATCTAGCCTCGATCTCAGAATTCTGAGGCTACAAGGGAAAAGCGGCGCAACCGTGGGCTGAACCAAGCAGTTCCTCCACCAGCCCCGAACAGGACGTCAACCTCGGCAACCCAAGCAAGCCATGAGCGGCAGCGGTCTATTCAGGGGCTCACGGAGCAGGGAAGATGCTGGTTGTTACAGGCGCCGGGATCAGCCTGGCCAGTGGGATTCCCACCTTTCGCGGTCGAGATCCTGGAGCCATCTGGAAGAGAGACGTCACCGAGCTGGGCACATTCCGGTACTTCAGCGAAGAGCCCGTGGGCTCGTGGCGATGGTACCTCTCTCGCTTTGCGAAGACCGTCGGCGCGAAGCCAAATCCGGCCCACACCGCATTGGTCAGGCTCCCGACATCGGACACCCGGCTCAGTTCATACGTCCCGGTACCGTGCACAAGGCGCTGGCGGCAGCGTTGAAGCCTGCGAGTTGCCCAAGATGACCCTCTACCAATGCACGCGCCACACCTTCGCCTCGCAGTGGGTCATGAACGGCGGCTCCATGGAAGAGCTGGCAAAGATCTTGGGCCACTCCTCCACGTCCACCACCCAGCACTACGCCCACCTTGCCCCGGACTTTTTCGGTCCCAGGGCGTTCGACAGGGTCGCGGTGGACCTTACCCGTCCGACCGGGAACGTGGTAAATATGGCGCACTCTGGCGGTACACTTGGGCAGAGAATAGGCAGAACGCATGCGGATAGCGCGTTGGGACGACTAGCATAAGTATTTGAAATAAAAGGGTTTGCGCCCATAGCTCAATCGGATAGAGCATCGGCCTTCTAATCTGCCTGCTGCGATGCGTCCTGATGAGATGGACTGCTCATCTGAAACAAAACGCCGGCTTACGGCGCCGAGTGATGCCGCATGATAGCCAGGAGTTACCCCCTGTTCCGGGAACTTGGGCAGAGATTGGGCAGAACCTCCGCGGCCGAACCCCGAAATCGAGCTGGGCGGCGTGTCGACGGATCGTTGCCTTGAACCGTTCTTCTTCATGTCCACCCGCGCTAGCTCCATGCGCAAGCCGATTACTTGGGCCGCCAACAAGCCCGATGATGTCGATCACGGCCTTCACCGCAACTCCTTGTCTGGAAGATCGACGCGCCGGGGTGTGGCGGAAGGACGAGAAGCCAGGTTTGCTCAGCGGACGTGCCGGCCCGCTGGCGTGACACTCCGAAACCGTCTACCATGGCCCCGCTCGGCTTCTTGCGGCGAGCGAGGAGGCAGTTCGATGGCCCTGATGAAGTGCGGCAAATGCGGAAATGAATTGCCGGACAAGGCAAGCACCTGCCCAAGCTGCGCTGCGCCCGTTGCGACTCCGGCTCAGGCGGAGCAGACACCGAGCCCAATGCCACGGCCGGAGGCTCGGCACCCCGCGTCTAATCCCTCATTGGCTTCATCACAAGCGGACTTCTCACGCTGACTTGCAACTTGATCGCTGTTTGCAGAAAGGCAAGGCAAATGGTCAAGCTACTCGCTATCGTCCTTCTGACATCCATGCTTTCAGTGGGATGCAAGAGCAAACCAAAGGAGGAGAAGATGACTTCGCTCCTCGCGCGCTGGGACGCAGCGCTTGATCCTCATCGTCCTCCTCCACGCCCACTGGATGGGTCGCATGATGAACGCACCAGCTTTGCAGATATTCTCAAAGCCCAATTGCTGGCGCGTTATGGAGACCTCAGGGCAGCCAAGCTCTTGTGCGATGGTGCGGCCGCAAGATATCCGACCGAAGATGCGCCTCACTATGCGCTCGCGTCCATCTACTATAGTCTTGCTGTGTTCGATGCTATTGACAGGGGGAAGTACAAGTTACAAACGGTTCCCCGAACCAAAGAAGCCGTAACGCAACTGGATCCGATGACGAGGAGGGATATTGTGGAACTCCTCAATCCCGCTACGAACGCATACGGAAAGCTGCTCGACGGCATCGGCATCACGAAATTGGCCAGGATCGGTCTCGGTCTTTATTTACTGCCTTCGAGCGAGCTCGTAATACCACAAGAAGTAATTGATAAGGCTATCCATGATGCCGGGTTGCCCGATGTTCTGCCAATTCTTACCTTGCTTCCAGACAAGGATTTGGTGACCGTGCTCTGCCACGTGCAACGAGAAGTCGCTCTAGCACTCGTGAGACAACCCACTCCGATGCGAGAAGACCCATCCGACGTTCACAGTAGGGTGAGCGTCGTTGACAGGCCGGAGATGGCCGCCCTCCATCAACGGGTTGACCAACTTCTGGGAGCGACTGCCCATGCTTGTCAGTGAACCGGCCGCGTGGCGCAAGTTGGGCGACTCGAGGGCCTCTTCCTCCGTCGAATTGAGCGCGATCGGAACGTTGCGAGCCCGCCGGCCCTTGACGTTCGTTGGGATCATGGGGGGGGGCGGGCGGACGTCCTCGATGTCCGTCCCACTGCTGGGCTCAGCCGGTCGCACGGCGTCACACGGGTGCTACCGCATCAGAGGGCTGCCTCGACTGCATTTGTCAGCGCGGTTGCAATTTCTTGCTCGACCGCCTCTCCCGCGGTAGTAGTGCCGTCGCCGATCTGCCCCGTCATCGCCCAGGTCGGGTCGATGGGCGTGCTATAACTCGTGAAGACCGCTTGCTGGGTTGCCGGAGGCAGCGTTCTGATGGCGGCGACGCCTAAAGCGAATGTTTGGCTGGAGGTAACCTGGCTCACGATGCTCGTCAACTCGTTCGAGTTGTCGAAGAGCGACTGATCGACCGCCGAAAACCCAGGGTTGTACTGATTGCCGCCAGGTGTGACAACATCGCGTTGCTCTTGACCGATGAGACAGCCGAGGTTGTTGACGGCAGTCGGCACATTAGGAATCGGGACATATGTGAAGGATGCCCCCACTGGGCATCCGGCTGAAAGCATGCCTGCTTCTGAGTCTGTACCAGAGTCAGATACAGGACTTGTACCTGCGTCCGAGCTCGTCACCGTAGTGGAGGCATCGTCAATGCCGCCCGCATCCGGCGCCAACGACTGAAAGCTAAACGAGTTGATGGTCATCTCGTTACCGGTACCAGTGGCCGGCGCAGTACCGCCATATAGCCAAAGGTTGATGTGGACGCGCTCTTGCCCGGGTTGTGGAATGGGTGCTCCGTTATAGGTCCACGTAGCGATCTCGGTGTTGGAGGTTGGATCGTTTGCCCAGCCATTCCAGGAAGTAAAGGTGACTTGGGTGGCGCTCCATACCATTTGAGTCGTGAACTGGGCGGTTGACGGTTGGGGATAAGTTAGCAGATTGGTCCCCGAGATAAACTGTCCGTCGGGCCGTTGCACCACGAACTGGGCGTTGTTCGGAGCAGCGATGGTGGTCAGCCCGTCCGGGCCACTGTACTCGTTGTCGAACTCCTGGCCCGGAGCGGCATAAATAAAGAGCGGTGCCGCCACCGTGTTCAGAGGAAGTTGATCGAGGTGTGAGGCGACTTTCACGGTGTATGTGCCGTAGCCGAGCGATTTTGTTAGGAAGACTTCTGCACTTTGCCAGACGCCGTTGATCTGATTGATCTGCAGATGAAGACTGCCGTCGCAAGCTACGCTGACCACCGAGGGATCATCGGACCAGAAGTTCGGGCCAGGGTTAAACTGGTCCCCAGGCGCGCTCCCCGTCATCTTGATGCCCCACGTGTACCCGCTGAATTGGACACTGATCGGGCCAGGTGGATATTGTGCCCAGGCTATAACGCCGGGATCGAGCGCCGGGTTGGTGATTTCCATGGCCGCTGGCGTGTAGTTTGCCGGGTTAACCAGCAAAGCCACAATGGTATTCCATGGATTGGTAGAAGTGCTCCACGAGCCGCCAGTCTCGATATTCGTGAAGGACGCCGCGATCAGCGGTTGCACGTACCACTGATTCGTCAGGACATAGACTACTACCTTGTCCTGGGTTGTGTCAGCGTTGTATGTCATTCCGGATAGCTGAGTAGCTCCAATGGCTGGAGCGTTGATGGTAATGGATGGTTGTACTCCCGATGAGCCGGCATCTTGGTTACCTATATTCGAGCCAGATGAAGCACATGCGCCTCCCGCGCCGCCCAGGCCTGCGGCTCCGCCAGTACTGGAAACACCGCCGGGCGAGCTCGCTATTCCGCCGATGCCAGCTGTCCCGCCGGTGCTGGGAACACCGCTGGGCGAGCTCGCTGTCCCGCCAGTGCCAGCTGTTCCGCCGGCGCTGGGAACACCGCTGGGCGAGGTCGCTGTCCCGCCGATGCCAGCTGTCCCGCCGGCGCTGGGAACACCGCTAGGCGAGCTCGCTGTCCCGCCAGTGCCAGCTGTTCCGCCGGCGCTGGGAACACCGCTAGGCGAGCTCGCTGTCCCGCCGTTGCCAGCTGTTCCGCCGGTGCCTGTAATCCCACCGGGCGAGCTCGCTGTCCCGCCGGAGCCCGGTGCCCCGCCAGCTCCTGACGCGTCGACTCCGGACTTTGCGCCGCCAGTGCCCACAAGCCCGCCTGCGTCAGGCGTGCCGCCTGTGCCGGTGCTAGTGGGACCGTCCGTTGGGGTGGCGTTACCACCGGAGCTGGCCTGCGTAAATTGTCCGTCCAACGCAGCCGCATCGGCATTCCTCGAGGACGACGTGCCGCTGCAACCGAGCATGGCGCTGACCGCCCAGACGACGGCATACCAGGAGACGGAGATTCGTCGGCCAAACTCCGCGATGCCAGGGGCACGTCCGACCACCGTCGCATTTGCTAGTTTCATGGGGAGCCTCCTCTTTGGGGTCCGCGGACTTCCGAGGTTCTTCATAATGCTGGCTGTCCGTAATGTAAATACCCAAAATACATATAAGGCACTATGGACAGCAGCAGGGCCCGTAATGTACACTGCGCTACATGCATATTCGCTTTACCCTCAAGGAGCTGCTCGCAGCGAACCAGATGGATTCGCACGGCGTGCTAGGCGACATCGCGAAGTCCACCAATCTTCACAGACATACGATCGAAAGGCTTTACGGCAATCGAACGAGGACCGTTTCCCTCGATGTTTTGGAACTTCTATGTGATGCCCTACTCGCCAAGAACATCCCGGCTGGCGAGTTGCCCGGAGGGCTGTTCGGTCGATCTGCGCTCTGGGAGCAAATCGCCCGATTTGCAAAATCTGTAACGTTCTATCTAGCGGAAAGGGTGATCACCGAGTCCTCTCAAAACCCCGCGGCTTTGACGCTTTCGTCTGATGACGTTGATGTGTTAACGACGCTCTTCACTCAACTCTCGCGTGGGAGGGCTCCCGCAGAGATCCGCACCCGCAAGGTGCCATTCCACATCGAAAATGAGCGCCACACATGTAGCGACGACGACATTCAGAACGCCGGAAGCATGTTCCGCGAAATTCGAGAGGCTGACGATGGACGGACACACATCCTGATCGGTTCGCAAAGAATCAATCTCTTGGTCGAGTGCTTCCTGGCGGACGTGTACAAATGCGAGCCATTCGTTGCCTCGAAGCCACGTCGCGTTCCATTCTATCTACGTCTCCACGAGAACAGTGGCTTGATGGTGAAAAGCTGCTGCGCAGGCGTGACAGTTCCTGGTCCTCCGAGGGGCGACCAAAGGCAGAGCTCACAGCCTGCGGGGATTTGGTACGACTCGCCAAGGGGATGGATTCATCTTCCTCCGGAGAAAGAACCCGGAGTGGTTGTAGTCCGGATGCGGCCGGCCACGGGAACCATGGAGGTCGCCATCTTCGGGTTCACCGGAAAAGGAACCAGGCTGGTTGGCAGAGAGTTTTTGCGTGATCCCGAACAATTTTGGGACAGCGCCGCGGCGTCCCACGGAGATACGCGTGTCGCGGCGCACTTGTGCGCGTTCGATCTGACTGGTGGCACATCGGAGTGGACCATGCGCGAGCCCATCGACCTTGCTTACCCCGCTGAGCCATCCAGCCACCGAACTTCTGCGCGTTCCAGTCGCTGACGCACCGCGGGGAGAGCCTCGTGAGACGAGCCTCCCACTCATCAGCGAGTACGCAGTCCAACCGGCCGTGGCGCTACCAAGGGAGACTCGAGGAGGATTGGATCTAAGCCGTGAAAGCGAAGGCCTGTGCTGCGCTCGGACTGGGCGAGGAGGTCTGTGGGAGCGTACGCCAACATCTTTGCAGAAGGCTTGATCTCGACGCGCACTTCAGGAATGTCGAGAGTGCGCAAGTCGGGCCGCCATTTTGGCTTCTGCCTGTGCAGCTAGCGTGTCGCAGGGCTTGCTGGTACCGTCGCTGCTCGTGCCGGTCCCTGCCTCGCTGGACATAGGCTGCTCGGCAAGACGTCCTGACAAGGCGTCGAGCGCGGATAGCTTTGCCGCGAACTCCAATTCGAGCTGCTGTCCACTCGCTCGGCCTTGGCGATGAGGATGCGTCGTCGGAGAAGCGCTCCGGCTCATTCGCTATCAGGTCCACCATCACAGATGCGCCAGGAGGGATCAGAGGGGCACGCCCACGTACCATCAACACAGTAACACTCGACCCTGGTACCCCTGCACAGAACACCGATGCATGCGTAGGGTTTGCCACCGCATGGGGCACCTGAGCCAACAACCGCCTCCGTTGGACAGGTGGCAGTCTGGCCTCCACATGCTAGGATTGTCGTTAGGGAAGAGGCGATTAGGAAGAAGCGAATCATGATTGTGCATCCTTTACTAAGGGGTCGCTCCTGCGTATTTTCATTCAAGATCTGGACGGAGATCTTGCACTACAACACTGGCAGCAATAACTGATGCCTTCGAATCTAGGAGTTGGGCGACGAGGTCAAAGCGCACCGCACTCGTTACTGGTGGGCCGAGTTGACCTTGAAATTGTCCACTCCCTTGGCCAGTCTGGTCAGGTGTCACCGCTATTCCTTGGCCTTGAGGCCAAGGTAACCAGCCACATACCTCTCCCCCATTGGCGAGGGTATCAATTTGCACCAGGAGAAGGGCCGTGGCCTGTGTACTCAACCCTGTAACCGTGAAATCCGCCGTGAAAAAGCAGGCATTCCCACCGGAAACCTGCGTCTGAATACATGGGACAGAAGTACCCTTCGTGATTTGTGAGATTGAAATACTCTCACCGTTAGGTCCCTTCTTGGCACCAGGTATATTTGTGCAGTCATCACAACCGATGTTACTTGCCAACATGACAGCAATGAATGTAACCCAGATGGCCTTTGCTACTTTCACGTTACTGACTTCCATTTCGTCTACTCCCGCTGCACCAGACGTAATTTCCACTTCGCCTTGTCAGGCGCAAGCGGGAGAAACCCAGCGATAGCCGAGCCCTGGTAGCCTTCCAGGAGCCCCAGCCGCACGAGTTGGCCATCCATTTGTCGTGTGTGGGGAATGCCAGGGGAATGCCCATCCTTCCCCAAGTCGGTGTGCAGGACCTTGACGGCGGCACGGCGCTGAATGAGCGGGTTCTGGACCAGATACACCTCACCGAAGCCGCCCTCCCCGAGCAGCCGAACCATGCGATAGTTCCCAAAGAGCTGGCCGACTTCCACTGCCATGTCCGCGTCGGGAGGGACGTTACGCCCGTCCGCGTTGGTTGGGAACAAGATCAATTCTGGAAGGCTGGCCCTCGCTGCAGGCATTTCGGGCATCTTGGCGCGGTTTTGAATCGCTGAGCATCGCGGCGTGAGGGCTACCACAGGCGGATCACCACGGAAATCCATGGAGAAGATCGACACTGGTTCGACCTGGTACAGAGTTTTTGCGGCAGAGAGGCCAGCCGTCATAGTTCGGGACCGGTTGCTCGGGCCTACTTCACGGCCAGCTCGAGATGGGCCTTCTCGTCGCCGGCGATGGCGGTGACGGAGGCCCTGCCCGGTTTGATCGCATGCAGCATGTCTCCAATGAAGCCGTCCGGGCTGACCCTCGTCGGTGTGATGGTGGCGACCCTAGCGTCGCTGATCGAATAGGTGGGTATGACGCCGGCCACCGGCTTGCCGCCCAGCGTGGCCCGCACCGCGAGCTGGTTGGTCGCGCCGGCCATCATGGACAACGGGCTCTTGGCACCGCCCGCCATGACAATCTCCAGCTTGTCGAACCGCGGCAGGGTCACGGTGATGGACGCCGTTCCCGTCACGGCTCCCAAGTGGGCCGTGATCAGCGCACCCCCGTTGCCATGGGCTTGGACGTTGCCCACGTTGTCCACGGCGGCGACGCTGCTGTTGCTGGAGACCCAGAAGATTCCCGGCAGGCCGGGCGGGACGGCGGGCACGCCGTTGATGACGTTGCCCGCCTCGTCTTTGATGACCAGGTTGAGCTTCGTCGCCTGCCCGGGGGAGAGGGTCGCCCACCCCGGCTCAACCGTGAGGCTTCCGGGGATCTGCACCTTGATGTGAGCGACGCCCTTGATCTTGCCGGCGGTCGCGGTGATGTCGGCGGCGCCGCTGTTGACGGCCCAGACCTTGCCGCTTCCGTCGACCGCAGCGGCCGCGGGATTGCTGCTCGTCCAGGATATCACCATGTTGGGGACGGCCTGGCCGTTCTCGTCCTTCACGGCGGCTCGGAGTGTCAGCGAGGCTCCGTGGTAGCTCATCATCGCCTGTCCGGGCTCGACCGACACCGTCTTGACGGTGGGGCCGCACGCACAGAGCGCCAGGATTCCAAGCGACACGATCTTTTTCATAGTTGTCCCTCCTGGAAGATTTCAGACTTGTAGGAACGGTACGGGGGCGGCGCCAAGCTCTTCTAGCACAGAACGGCGTGTTCGTTCCAGGTCTGCTTGGTCTGATACGCCCAGGAATTCCGCACCTTGGGCGAAGGCAAAATCCGGGCGGGCATTCACGACCCTGGCTTGGCTGCCGGTAGGTGCAGGTCGGGCGTTGGGAGCGACCGCACTGGAACTGTTCGACCTATAGGGACACCCCGCCTCCGGTCGGGGATATTACGGGCTGGTTGGCAAGAGCCGGCCGGGTCCCGCGGCCTTGGCGCACGATGAGCCGTGGCCTCGCCCAACGATTCTGGCCGCTCAATGACTAGCTGAGGTATTGCTGGGCAGCGGGCCGGAATTATTGGGCAGGCAATGGCTTTGCCCAAGGATTGCCAAATGACGCCCAGTGGCGGCGCTACAATACTATCCGAAAGATCACGCCCAGTGGAGTGGTGACCACACTTGCTGGGACAGCAGGTTTGTATGGAAGCGCCGACGGTACGGGGGCAGCCGCAAGCTTCAGGGTACCTAACGGTGTGCCGGCGGATGGGGCTGGCAACGTCTTCGTCGCCGACTCGGGCAACAACACCATTCGAAAAATCACCGCTGCTGGTGTGGTGACCACGCTTGCTGGGTCAGCGTCACAGTATGGTGGAAGTGCTGACGGCACTGGGGCCGCCGCAAGCTTCAATTTGTCCGGTTTTTCTTCGCGCTGGTCGTTCTCAGGCTTGACGGTGGACGGAGCAGACAACCTATTCGTTGCCGACGCCGGCAACAACTGCATCCGGAAGGTCACGACTAGTGGCGTGGTGACCACCATCGTAGGCGTCGCGGCACCGGTGAGCGCGGGCAATTTTCCAGGCCCTCTTCCCGCCTCTATACTCTCTCCGGGCGGCGTGGCGTTCGATTCATCAACCGGCAACCTCTACATCACCCTCCCAGATGCGGTCATGGTTGCGGCTCTTCCCGAGTGACCCGAGAGGCTACGCGCTTGCCGGCCACTGGTCGATAGATGCCCACTACGAGCCTCTTCGACGCCTACCAACCTGGCCACGCACCGCCATCCATCGGGCCCCACACGTCCTCTGGAAATTCGCCCGGTCTTGCCGTGATGACGTTCGCTCCCACCGCGAACTGCATGCGCGTGTCGCTGGTCAAGAATGGCACCGGGAACGCAGGAGCCGCTTCCGCCGTTCTTGCTGCTTCGCGTGCAAGCCAAGAACTCATGACGCGGTCCCCCGTATGCCCGGCCGGGTTGTAGGCCAGAAGTTCGCGCACCCACGCTCTGGTCATCGGGGCATCAGGGACAACCCAAAGGCCCCTCTCGAATTCGACCGCCAGGCTCTCCACACCGAACTGCGGATCGTGCTTGTTTCGCCCGGTCGTGTGGGCATCCACACCTACGCCAGCATCGCGCAGAAATTGAACGAGGTACATCTGAGCCGCGTTGCTTTCCACGCGCAGACGAGAACCATACCGGTTTGCCGTATCTTTCAGCCGTTGCACCAACTCAGGCGCTTGCCATCTCCCGGACTCGATATTCAGGACCTGACGCCTTCCGTCAGGGAGAAGCGCCAGGGTGAAGATCGCGCTCTCGTCGTGCTGGGCACTCTGTCCAACACCAAGATCGACGCCCGTGAATGTTCGATTGGCTCCGTGGTAGCTGTCGACCAACACGGCACCGATCTCCTTGGCGCC
Organism: uncultured delta proteobacterium; assembly: GCA_963849735.1. GTDB lineage: Bacteria > Myxococcota_A > Polyangia > Fen-1088 > Fen-1088 > Fen-1118. The sequence continues at coordinate 54,143 of CAWKJE010000058.1, read as the reverse complement.
CTGGAAAGCGCGTTCGATCCAATCGGCTTTGAACCTCGATGTTGCATCCGAGACCGGACGCAAGAGCATCTGGCGCGAAAATTCGATCTCGCCGATTTCTCGACGGCGTTGTTCGAGTCGTTCGACGGGCCAGGCTTCCGGCCAGAGGGGTTTTCCATCGGCATCAAGAGCAGGGTCCGAGAGAAGTTGGTATTCACCACTTGCCGCCAAAACATGCAGGAGGTCCTCGGGGTGCCAAGGTGTGCCGACAGCGATGACCTTCCCACCGTCGACGATCCTACCCACCAAAGTTGAACGGAACCAGTCGACCAGTTTCCCGCGCTGCCCTGGGGTCAATGAGTTCTCCCACCCCACGACGTCATCAAGAATCGCCACGTCCAGCCTGGCGCCGAGCAGCGGACCAAGGACACCGAGGGCGATGATTGACGGGTCCTTTTCAAGGGATGGCCGCTCGACGAGAATTTCCGAATCGGTCCATTTCTCCCTCGCCCCACCTGCCGGTTTCAGCCAGGGGAACACCTGATGCAGCCGCTGACTCTGGACTATGTTCTCGCGTATGGCAGCGAGGGGTCGAGCCGCCTGCGAATGCGTCTCCGATACCAGGCCGATGCGAGCGTTGGGGTTGTTCCCGAGAATCCACAGCGGAAAGGCCACGCTCAGGACGGTCGTCTTTCCATGCTCGATAGGCGCGAGAATGACTACGCGGCCACACTGGTCAACGGCAGTCATCCATTTGCGATGATGCGCCGCGGGTCTGTAACCGAAAACGTATTGAAAGAACGAGGGGAAATCCCGTCGCGCCAGCTGTACGGCCAGCTCACGCAGCGCGGTTGCGTGAGCGGGCTGGGAGTTTTTCAATCCGTGCATGTTCCTTATTGCTCAATTGAATGCCGCACCTGGCCACTTTATCGTCACTTCGTGGCCATGGCCTGCAACCCACAGCTCGTCAATCTTGGCGCGGTCCAGTCGATTCGCCACACCACTATTATGTTCCGGAGGGAACACGCGAGTGTCAAGGACAAAGGCTCAATCAGGAATGTGAAGGCTGACCGCTATTGGTGGGCCATTCTTGCGATGCACTCGGTAAGGACGAACTCCGTTTTGGCGGCCTTATCCATTTGGTCGTGTGCTTTGTCGAGACGCCCCTCGACAATAATGTCCTCCCACTTAGCAGCGGAGAATGAGCCGCCTTCTTGGGCTGGGTCGAAGCTCTCGCAAGAGAAGGCGGACAGCCTGCCGCTATTGGCGATGAACTCGACCAGCATCATCCCCTCCCGCTCGTACTTGCCCCGCCAGCGCACGTAGTTGCCCTGGTACTTCGTTTCGAAGACCTCTTCCCAGTCTGGCCACGCTGATTTCAGCTTCCACGCGAGCGCTTCCGGCGACACGGCGATAAACCGTCGGGCTTTCAGGCGCTTCCGCTCCTCACTGCGGCGCGCCTTTACCTCTTGCGGCGTCTCCTGTCGGTCGGCGAGGTCGGTTGCCGTAGGAGGCACGCCGTTTTGGGCAAGTGCTGGTGTTGGCTGGACTGGCTGTACCGGCGCCTGCCGCGCCAGATTCGCCTGTTCGGCAGCCTGCTTTGCGGCTGCGGCTGCCCTTGCGGCCGCCCGATCTCGGTCCCAGCTGTCCCGTACCGACACGACTGCGCAGCGGCCGACAAGGATAACGGCAAGCCCGGCGATGACCTTCACCCGAAGACTGGTCCGCAGACGCGCCCCGCATCTCGGACACGTGGCGCCGTTCCTCGCTACCTCGTTCCCGCACTGCTTGCACCTCCCCGAGGCTGGGTTGCGCGATCCATCCGCACCGGGAAAGATTGGATTGTCCATTGGCACCGCGGTGTCCCGCGCTGGGGGAGCGGGCTTGGTATCTTGTGCGATGACCACCTCCATTAGAGCGTGCCAGCTCCTGGCCGTGTCCATGGCGGCCTGGTATTGCCGTGAACTCTTCGTGATTTTCCTGCCGTAGGGATCGGTGTATAGGCGGATGCTCACCTCGGGCAGGCCCATGTCGGCGAAGCAAATCTGACAAAGTATTCGCGAGACCTTCTCCTCGGTGACGGACCGGCTCCGGGTCTTCGTTCCTGATGTAAGCCCACCGATTACCTCGCCAGCGTTCCCGCCAAGCAGCTTGCCAACGACGGCGCGGCCGAGTACCCCAGAGCGTCTGGCGCTTGCCACGGTCTCGGTCTGCTGCCCACCGGACTCCTCGATGATGTCGCAGGAGGAAATCTTGTCCCACGTCAGGATCAGGTTCTGGGCATCGCCGTGCCTTTTGACCACGACGGCCTGGGCGGCATCCACGCAGGAGATTCCCGCCAGCCCGTCGAGACCAACCAGCTGACGTCCGAGCGGCAGAGCAGCTACAATCGCCTTCCTCCGACTCGCCATGACCATGTAGGGCACGTAGAAGAGGAGCAACGCGCCTCCGAGGATGAGCACGAATTCCATGCGCAACTCCTTGCGTTAGTCGTCCGCCTTGGACATCGGCTGACGGCAGGCCGTCACCACTTCGTCCGCGAATACATTGCTCAGCAACATGACCATCGTCATTGCTCCTAGCTCAAGACTCACGCCCGATCATCATACACGGACTAGTCCTATGGTGACTAGTTTGAACCGGCCCGGGATTTCCGGAGGCTTGTTTACGTGAGTCCGGCCACCGCGACCGGGTGCTCGTGACGATAGTACATCTGCTCGAACTCGAACGGGGGCAAATAGCCGAGTGGCTCAAGGAGGCGGCGACGGTTGAACCAGTCCACCCACTGCAGCGTGGCGTACTCGACAGGGTCGAAGCTGCGCCAGGGACCTCGGCACTCGATCACCTCGGTCTTGAAGAGGCCGATGATGGTCTCGGCCAGGGCGTTGTCGTAGGCGTCGCCGATGGTTCCTACCGATCGCTCGATGCCAGCCTCGGCGAGGCGCTCGGTGTAGCGAATAGACACATACTGCGAGCCATGGTCGCTGTGGTGAACCAGGTCACCCGTGAGCGGCCTGGCGTGCAGCGCCTGCTCCAGGGCGTCGAGCACGAGGTCGGTGCGCATGGAGCGCGCCACCCGCCAACCGACGATGGCCCGGGAGAACACGTCGATGATGAAGGCGACGTAGACGAAGCCCAACCAGGTGGCGACGTACGTGAAGTCCGCGACCCAGAGCTGGTTCGGCTTGGTCGCCACGAACTCGCGCTTAACAAGATCCTGTGGGCGCAACGCCGACTCGTCTGCGACGGTGGTGACCTTGTAGGCTCGTCCCCGGACCGCGCCGCGCAGGCCCATCCTGCGCATCAGACGCTCCACCGTGCAGCGGGCCACCTTCACACCCTCCCGCTTCAGCTGCCGCCAGACCTTCTCGGCTCCGTATACGCCGAAGTTCTCCTCGTGCACTAGCCGGATCTTCGACCGCAACTCCTCGTCACGTTTCGCCCGCGCTGAGCGCAGCTCCGGATCCCGGGTCCAGGCCTTGCGAGCATAGTACGTCGCTGGGGCGATCGGCAGAACAGCGCAAATCGGCTCGACCCCATACAACGCTCGGTGCTCGTCGATGAACGACACCATCACTTCGCTCGGCGGTCGAGCTCCGCCTGTGCGAAATACGCGGACGCTTTCCGGAGGATCTCGTTCGCCCGCTTAAGCTCTCGCACCTCGCGCTCCAGATCTTTGAGCCGCTCCCGCTCGCTGGTTGTCAGTCCCGGGCGCTTCCCCGTGTCACGCTCCATGCGCCGAGTCCACAGCCTCAGCGTCTCCGCCTTGCAACCCATCTTGGCTGCGATCGCAACGATCGCGGCCCACTGCGAAGGATACGACGCTTGCTGCTCCAAGACGAGCCGGACCGCTCGTTCTTGCACTTCCACTGGATACTTGGATTTTCTTCCCATGGGCACATCCTCTCAAGAGTTTGTGCCTCCGGGAAATTCGGGCCGGTTCAGGAGTGGGGCGACGATGGATTCGGTGTAATGCCGTATGCGTTCTTCGACAGTCGTCTTCAAGAAGCTTGGTCAGCGGCTCTTCCTGCGACGCTTAACACGGCCGAAAGGAAGCAGGGTCTCAACTTGCTGTCGTGGGGATTGTTGTCGCCAGTCGGCGTCATCCATGGCATCGAGTTGTTTGACGCGGGTCGGAACGACCGACTTGCCTGGGCTTTAGTCGCCGAACGCCTTGGTCGGCTGGAACTCCAGGATCTTTTCGTCAAGCCAAGCAAAAGGCGGCAGGGATATGCAAGTCGCCTGGTTCGTGAAATTCGGGAGATCGTGCGCTCGCTCCGGTTGCCACTCGTCGTCTTGGTCCATCCGGTAGATATTCGTTTGTCTAGGACTGCGATAGGCAGGCTCGCACAGCGACTCGGAGTCTCGCTCGTGCGCGGCAAGACACCCTGGGCGGGTTTGGTAGGCCGATTCAGCTCGCGCTGATGTTGCCAGACCGTCCGGAATCGACCTAGCTCAGAACGTGGGTGGCTCGCGTGGGGACCTGTGCTTCCGACAACTTGCTGGGCAAGATCCGGACACGTTTGTGGAACGTGGCCTCAAAACCGTGGGTGGTATGTCACGCTGGGTGCACCGTTCCGGTCCAGGAGCGTCAGCGTCCCGGAGACCTTGACGGCCCAGATGCTGTCGTCCGTTTCCCAAAGGTCCAGGATGTCCAAGAGAGGGATACGACACTTGGTGGGCCCGTGCGCCACCACGATGAAATTGCGCTCCCGAGGCGTGTCGTGGAGGGAGAGTTCAAGATGGCGAGTGTCCGTCGTGCCGTTCGACGCGTTGACAATCCTGGGGAAATAAAAGACCACTTGTGACCGTTTGTCAGGCGGAATCCTTGCAAGCATGAGATAGGCTCGTCGCGCCTGCCGATTCATGAACATCGCGAGATCCTCCGGGTTGATGTCGTCGGTCTGGCTGCCCCGGCGGATCGGAAAGCGCCAGAGATGCCCCAGGGTGCCAGTTTGCTTGTGGCCACCAGGCGCGGCCACGACTTGGTCGACGGACGGGTCAACGTTCACGGCAACCAGGTCAACGCCGCCTGGCCCTTGCATCGGAACCACGTCCACGTTCTGGGCTGGAGAGCACATCGCACCGGCTTTCTCGTAGATACTCGCAACACCGGCGACAGTCTGTGTCGGAGCAAGGCCAGGGTAAGCTAGAACCGTCGGATCGGTGGTGTTATCCGCTCCGATCAGGAGAACGCCGCCAAGGGCGTTCGCAAAAGCAGCGATGTCCTTCGCGTGCTCCCACATCTTGCCGGCATCCGCGAAGGTCTTAAACTCCAGGTCCTGTTTCTCGCGAGCGCGAGCATTCAGGGCTCCGGGTGGTGGTAGGTCGCCCGGAGCTTCAATATGCTGGTAGGTCACGCAGGAATTCTACTCCTGTCAGCGTCAGTGGGCGACGGGGAGACCACGTAGTTTTGCGAATCGCGCGATGGAGGGTGTAGGCCCCTAAGCCCAGTCCGCGCAAAGTAGCTCGGCCTGCTTCAACACGGTCTTGACCGCCTCTTCTTGCAGGTCCGGCGGGTAGCCGTACTTGTTCAGGATGCGCTTCACGATCACCCTGATTTTCGCCCGAGCACTCTCGCGCAGGGTCCAGTCGATGGTTACGCTGGTGCGGACCTTGGTGACAAGCTCGGTGGCGATAACTCTAAGATTGGCGTCGCCCATGACCTGCACCGCACTCTCGTTGGCGGCGAGGGCGTCGTAGAACGCTACCTCGTCGTCGGTCAGACCAAGCTTCTCACCGCGCTTGCCGGAGGCCTCCATCTCCTTGGCCAGCTTGATAAGCTCCTCAATGACCTCATGAGCGGCGATGGCGCGGTTGTGGTAGGCGTTCAGGGCCTTCTTGAGCTTCTCCGAAAACAGCTCTGACTGCACCAGGTTACGCTTAGCGCGAATTTTGATCTCGTCCTTGAGCAGTTTCTCCAGCAGCTCGGCGGCGACGTTCCTGTGCTTGAGCCCACGGACCTCGGTGAGGAATCGGTCGTCTAGGATGCCGATATCCGGCCGTTTTAGGCCAGCTGCCGTGAACACGTCGATAACTTTGCCGTCGGTGGTGATGGCCATAGACACGAGCTGGCGAATCGCAGCGTCGATTTGCTCCGGCGTCTTGGCGCTGGTCCCGCTCCTCTTGTTCAGCGCGGACTGGATGGCCTGGAAGTAGGAAACGTCGTCGCGTATCTCGGTCGCCTCGTCGCTGGCCGCGCATAGGGCGAAGGCGCGGGATAGCTCGGTCACCACCTGGACAAAGCGCTGCTTCCCATCTTCCCGCCCGAGGATTCGTTCCTGGCCTGCAGGGATGAGGGCGAGCTTTTCGGCGGGCTTGCCGGTGGTCCATTTCTGCCAGTTGAGTCCGTGGAGCATGTCGCTTGCGACGCCGTGCTTTTCCAGCATCACGGCGATGGCCTGCTTCGGATCGTGTGCCGCCTCGCCCTTGCCACCGCTCTCGGTGTAGGTCGCGAGTGCGGACTTGAGCTGGTCGGCAAGGCCCAAGTAATCGACCACCAGCCCACCTGGCTTATCGCGAAACACACGGTTCACGCGCGCGATGGCCTGCATGAGGCCGTGCCCCCGCATGGGCTTGTCGGCGTACATGGTGTGTAGGCACGGAGCATCAAACCCGGTCAGCCACATGTCGCGCACGATGACGATGCGGAAGGGATCGCGGCTGTCCTTGAACCGCACTGCCAGCTTGCGCCGACGTTCTTTGTTGCGGATGTGCTGCTGCCATTCCGGCCCGTCGTCGGCACCACCCGTCATGACCACCTTGACCACGCAGGCCTTGCTCTTGTCGGCCTCGGGGTCGTCTGAACCAACCCAGTCTGGGCGTAGCTTGATGAGCGCCTCGTAGAGGGCTACGCAGATGCGGCGGCTCATGCAGACGACCATGGCCTTGCCTTCCATGGCCTCCCGGCGTTTCTCGAAGTGCGTCACCAGATCGGTGGCGACCATCTTCAAGCGCTTCGGGTCGCCCACCAACGCCTCCAGGGCAGCCCACTTGGTCTTCAGCTTCTCGCGGTGCGACTGCTCCTCCCCCTCGGTGATTTCGTCGAAGTCCTCGTCGAGCTTGGGCAGCTTGGCAGTATTCAAGGCCAGCTTGGCGATGCGGCTCTCGTAGTAAATCGGCACCGTGGCTTTGTCGGCAACGGCACGCTGGATGTCGTAGATGCTGATGTAGTCACCAAAAATCACCCGCGTGTTTGCGTCGGTCTTCTCGATGGGGGTGCCGGTGAAACCGATAAAAGACGCCTCGGGCAACGCGTCGCGCATGTGCCGGGCCAGACCGTCGATGAGGTCGTACTGGCTGCGGTGGGCCTCGTCGGCGATGACGATGATGTTGCGCCGGTTGCTCAGCCTGGGCATCTTCTCGCCCTTCTCGGGCAAGAACTTCTGGATCGTGGTGAAGACCACCCCACCTGATGCCACCGCGAGCAACTCGCGGAGGCGCTCCCGGCTCTCGGCCTGTACGGGCGTTTGACCAAGGATGTCGTGGCAGCGCTGGAACTGGCCAAAGAGCTGGTCGTCGAGATCGTTGCGGTCGGTCAGCACCACCAGCGTCGGATTCTCCATGACCGGGTGACGGATCACCCGCGCGGCGTAGAAGAGCATGGAGAAGCTCTTGCCGCTGCCTTGGGTATGCCAGACCACACCCACCCGACGGTCACCAGCCTTGCCATCAAGCATCCGTCCGGCCCAGGACACCCCTGGGGCGTCACGCATCTTGTTGCGCTCGGCCATGCCGCTGGCACGGATGGTTTCTTGCACCGCCATGTTCACCGCGTGGAACTGGTGGTAGCCCGCGATGATCTTGTGGAGCGCACCGCTATCGGGGTCTTCCTCGAAGATGATGAAGTGCTGGAGCATGTCGAGAAAACGCCGTCGCTCGAACACCCCTCGTACCATCACCTCCAGCTCCAAGGCCGTCTTGGGCACATCGCTCTCACCGTCAATGGTCCGCCAGACCTTGAACCATTCCTGGTTGGCGGTGAGCGAGCCAATGCGCGCCTCCAGGCCGTCGCTGACCACCATCACGGCGTTGTAGTGCAGCAGCGAGGGAATCTCCGCCTTGTAGGTGCAAAGCTGTTCATAGGCAGTCCAGATGGTCGCCTCCTCGTCGGCCGCGTTCTTCAGCTCGATGACTCCGAGCGGCAGGCCGTTGACGAAGACCACGATGTCCGGTCGCCGGTTGTTCTGGCCCTCGATGACCGTGTACTGGTTGACCGCGAGCCAGTCGTTCGTGCCTACGGCATCGAAGTCCACCAGCATCACACGGTCGCCCGCGATGGTGCCGTCGGGCCTTGTGTATTCCACCTCCACGCCATCGCGGAGCATCTTGTGGAAGGCGTGATTGGTCTGCGTGAGCGATGGCGTCGTCACCCGCAGCACCTTTCTCAGGGCCTCCTCGCGCACCTCCTCCGGAATTGTTGGATTCAGGCGCCGGACCGCGTCGCGCAGGCGTCCCATGAGGACCACGTCGCCAAATCCATCCCGCTCGGCCGCAGGCTCACCCGGCGCAAGGTGCGGCCCATGCGCCACCTCATAGCCCAGCTCACCGAACCAACTCAGGGCCGCGTCTTCGACGGTGGATTCGTTGAAGGTCATCGATCATTCCCCGTTGCATCGCGTGCAGCCCCGTCGGATGGGGCGGAATAGGGCGGGATTGGAGCCAAACAGGGAGGCCCCTTTTGGGGGTTAGCCGCCATCACGCATCCCTTCCCCTTTGGCGGCGTTTCCCAGACTCTTTTCGTTTTGCCGGTCTTCCCCTGGTGCCGAGCTGGAGGATAGCGTGGTCAAGCGTTTTGAAGATCAGGTCCATGGCAAACTCGAACTGCACTAAGTCCAGCCAGTATTCGTTTGCCGTCGGCGTGCTGAGCCCGTCGGCGTAGCGGAAAGCCGTGCCGCCCGGGTCGATGCGGTCCAGCTCAAGAATCCAGTTCTTGAGAGTTGGGGCAATCGGAGTTCTTGGGTGACGCTTTTCAACCAATTTGACGCAGTACCCTAGCGAGTGTGTATGCTCGTCTATCTCGCCCAGAATCTTGAGGTACAGCTCCAAGGCGTGCCGGTGGGCAAACAGCACGGGATAGGCAAGGTCCAGCGGCTCGCCGCTCTTAAGCGCAGCCCGAAGAAGGTCGAGCGCCACCTGCCTATAATTCCTCGCAAGCTCAAAATAGGTTGTCATCCCTTGCGCACAGACCAGTACCCCGTGCCGCCATGTCTCGTCGAGGTCATCCGGCGGCTCTTGAAGGATGGGCGTGTGTCGATACAGAAACTCACGGAACACGCCCTCGTGGTGCTCACCGCTGTTCAACCCGGCGCGGATGGATTCAAGGTCGGGGTCGGTGTCCCAGTTCCGCCGAATGTAGGCCAGGACAAGCAAATCCGAATCGCTGAAACTTTGCGTCTTTCCCTTTGGCGGGTTGGCGTGCTTGCCCAAGTATTCCCTGAACCTGACGGCCCAGCTTGCCACGAGGGTGCGGTCTGCCCCCAGAACCTCCGCTACTTTTCCAATCGTTCGGTTCATGGTGGCAGCGGTTCAATGGCCGACACTCAACTCGCCGGACAGCAGTTTCGGCAGCAGGGTGTCGCGGAGGGCGGCGAGGGTGCGGGATTCATCCAGGGCGACGGTACCGCGTTCGTCCCAGGGAGCTACGATGCCGTCAAAAAGGGATTGAAGCTCCGGGGGCGGCACGACCATCGGTAACGCCCCAAGTATAGAGGTGTTCAAGTTAGGCATGGTGGCACCAACGGCGTGTCTTACAACCCACTCGCGTGACTCCATCGTACCGAGATAACAGGCACCAAAGTGTGGACTGACGCCGCGTGACCCGAATCGGACGCGGAGGCAGCCGGTTCCGCATAGCCAGCCATCCTCCCCGGCGCGGATTAGGGACCTGCGCTCAACATCACCGCGACGGCTGTAGACAACGTCTCCAGCTCTCACCCTATAGGCGGCAAGACGGTTAGCGTCCTCCTCCCGAATGCGTGCGATCGACGTGGGGTCAATCCGGTTGTCACGGATGTCGCTCGGCATGATTGAGGGGATACCCTGCGGGACATAATCGGCCGCATGGAGTTGCGAACCAAAGGGGCCCGTCTGGATCTCTCCGCCGCCAGCCTGGCAGGCATCACCGAGGGTCGTCGCTACCCACCCACGCGGGATCGGGCCAACGGGACACTCCTGAAAGGCGGCGGGGAACAGGGCCGCGGTAGCTTTGTCGAGGCCGTCGGGCTTGCGGCCGTCGAGCTTGGCGCGGACGGGATCGAAATCCACGAACCAGCTCTGGAACAGCGCCCGCGCCATCGCCTCCAGCGTCATGTTCATCTGCCGGTTCAACGCTATCTTGTCGTCCAGCGCCCCAAGTACCGCCGCGATGGCATTCTGCTGTGACAGGGGCGGGACCGGGACGTCGAGACCATGCAATGCGGTAATGTTGAGATTCTGCTGAACAGAACCTGTGGCGACCGACGCGATTAGCGACTGCCCTTCCTTCGAGTTGAAGAAATAGCAGTAGAAGTGCGGGTCGGCGACGGAACGGTCTAGCCGAAACCTGATCAAGAAAGCGCCAGGAAGAACTGGAAGCCTGAATTCCGAGAAGACGGCTGTCGTTCCAACACGTCCTGTTCGGGTAATGACCAAGTCGCTCTCTTGAAGAAGGTGCTGCGAGAAACGCTCCAGGTCGAGGCGGGCAATCGGCATCGTTGCATACTCGATTGTTCCATCGGCGCTGATGTCTGTTGTTCGCAACGTAGCGACATTGCCGTCGACAGCATAGTCATCGCTGCTAAAGCGGGGACCAAACGCGCTGTGCGTGCAAATTGCTCCAAACTTCGCGGTGGGTCTAACCGCCATACCCCAGCCTCTTCAGGTTGGCCTTGATGGCCTTCTCCAGCTTGGCCCCCTCCGCGAATTGTCCAGTCAGCTCCGCCACCAGCCGCGCCATCTTTTTCGCGAAGGGCTCGCCGTCGTCCTCGACCTCCTCGGCACCGACGTAGCGACCAGGGGTGAGTACGTGGCCGTGGGTGGCAATCTCAGCGGTGGTGGCGGACTTGCAGAACCCAGCGACATCCTTGTACTTGCCCGCGCCTTTGTCGCCGCGCCATGCGTGATAGGTGCCGGCGATTTTGTCCAGATCAGCGTCGGTCAACTCACGATGGACGCGGTCGATGAGGGTGCCGAGCTTGCGGGCGTCGAGGAATAGGGTTTGCTTGCGTCGGTCGCGGCGCTTGCCGTCGTTTTTGTTCTTGGCCAGGAACCACAGGCAGACGGGAATCTGCGTGCTGTAGAAAAGCTGGCCGGGCGTGGCGACCATGCAATCCACCAGGTCGGCCTCGATGATGGCCTTGCGGATGTCGCCCTCACCGGACTGGTTGGACGACATGCTGCCGTTGGCGAGGACGAAGCCAGCCATGCCGTTGGGCGCCAGGTGGTGGATGAAATGGGAGACCCAGGCGAAGTTGGCGTTGCCCTTGGGCGGGATGCCATACTGCCAGCGCACATCGTCGTCCTTGCGGAACCAGTCCGAGTCGTTGAAGGGGGGATTGGCCAGGACGTAGTCGGCGCGCAGATCGGGGTGGAGGTCACGGCGGAAGGTGTCGGCGTGCTCAGGTCCGAAGTCGGCTTCGATGCCGCGGAGGGCCAGATTCATCACGGCCAAACGACGGGTGGTGGCGTTGCTCTCCTGGCCGTAGATGCTGATGTCGCCCAGCTTGCCGCCGTGGGCTTCCACGAACTTTTCCGACTGCACAAACATGCCGCCCGAGCCGCAGCAGGGATCGTAGATGCGACCCTTGTAGGGCGCGAGCATGGCGACCAGGCAGCGCACGACGCATGACGGCGTGTAGAACTGTCCACCGTTCTTGCCCTCGGCGCTGGCGAACTGGGTGAGGAAGTACTCGTAGACGCGGCCCAGAATGTCCTTGGCGCGGTTCTCCCGGTCGCCCAGACCGATGGTACCGATGAGATCGATGAGCTCGCCCAGGCGGTGCTTGTCCAGCCCAGGTCGGGCGTACTCCTTGGGCAGAACGCCCTTGAGACGCGGGTTGTCACGTTCGATGGCCACCATGGCGTCGTCCACGACCTTGCCGATGGTGGGCTGCTTGGCGCTGGCTTGGAGGTGCGCCCACCGACCCTCCTTGGGCACCCAGAAGACGTTCTCGGCCTTGTACTCGTCCTTGTCCTCGGGGTTGGCGCCAGCGTAGTCACCCTTGCCCGCCACCAGCTTGGCGTGGTGTTCCTCGAAGGTGTCCGAGATGTACTTGAGGAAGATGAGCCCGAGCACGACGTGCTTGTACTCGGCCGCGTCCATGTTGTTGCGGAGCTTGTCGGCGGCCAGCCACAACTTGGCCTCAAACCCCAAGGTGGCTCCCGACGGCGCGGATTCCTTGGCGGCCTTCGGAGCCTTTGCGCTACTTTTCGCCATGGCCTGGCCCTAGGGTTCGGAGTGCGCGCTTGTCCATCGGGGCAGCATGTTATCACCAGGACTGACGATCTTGTTGGCCACCGTGTCACCACCCTCAGCTCAGGCCCGTCCTGTGTTATTGCCGGCCCATCGTAGACATGCGAAGGCCACCTCTGCTGCACGTATTCCATCGGTCACTGCTCCCGTCGGGAGCCACAGGTAGGCCAGGTACCTGCGCCTTCCTCCCGAGAGCGCCATGATCTTCGCGTGCTCGCCCGGAGTGGCGACGGCACATTGGACGGAGAACTCGTCGGCATTGCCGGGATTCGTCGGGAAGGCGGAACAGACGACCGTGCGGGCGCCTTTGGACTGCCGACCGGGCCAATCGACCGGGCCAATGGGGAGAAAACCCCAAGGCCTCCCGAAACTCGGTGCGCTGGTACTACCGGGATGACTGCCGGAAAGTCTTCGCACGATGCGTAGATGCCCCCCGGTACACCCGGCACCCCGGGGATGCCAGCGACCGGCGATGGACAGACTTGACCATTTCGGAGACGGCTCCGTCGCTCCACTTGAGAACCACGACACCGACCGTCACCTACGGACAAGAGAATGGGTGCCCTCGGGCGGTACCGTGCGTGCCCGAAATCCCAGCATCGTCACTGACGTGCGGCGAACGCAGAAGGTTCTGTTCCGCAATGGCCAGGTGAGTACGACAACATTTGACCATCTCGCGTCAATGCCCACCATCTCGCCCTCGTCCGTCTCCCGGTTCGTTTCCGCTTCGTGGCCATTCTCCTCGCGCGACTCACAGCGCGTCTAACACAGCGAGACGCCTCGCGCACCGAAATCTCCTGACGCTCTACGTGAAATTCAAGGAGGTAGCGAAGGCTCCTGGCCCAGAAATTCCAGCTCCGCATGAAGAGAAACGCTCGGCGCAAGCGCCCCGGCAACCAGGGCGTGACGAGCGGTATCGCCGAATTTGGTTTGGCCTCCGGCCGCCGTTTACCGGCGGCCGGAAGATGCCGCAGTCCTCTACGCTTCCGCGTGACTGCGACGGTCGCCTGCGTCCTGGCTGAGGAAACCATTGAGCTATATCTAAATACTGGTGTCGTAGATAAGGCTGAGTGTGATGTAGGAAGGGCTGTCCTCACGGACCCAGACCCAGCTTGTCCGCTTCGTCTTTCCTGCCTACCCCCCACTCCTCCGACCCTTGTTTGGGCGCACCACATTGGTGCGCGGACGCATGCGTTAGAAATCAGTGTGCTTAGACGCGGTATGGCTGCGCCATACCGCTTTTGCAGTTCATCGTCAGCTTGGGCTATCCGTGGGCTATCCAGGTCGACAGCTCCATACTGCGCTGACCACCCCTCCATGACTCTCTTGGCCTTTTGATTGTGGCGCGAGAGCATTGCGTTATCGACTTTGGCAATAAGTCTTGTAGTGGCGCCAAGTGTTGGGTCCACTCGCCCTGTGTGAAAATCCAGGCCCAGAAAACTCCACTCCCCAGAAGCGACCCCGAGGTAGGTTTTAGACGGATTGAAGTGGAGACCTACTCGCGCCAATTCTCTTTCGGCAAAAGCTTGAGCTTGCACGAGGGCCTCGCGCGAATTTGAAAGAAGACAGAAATCGTCGCCCATCCAAACAAGTTTTTGCGCGAATCCCGAAATTCTGCGAAAAGTCGCGAGCAGAACCGCTGCCCCAAGTAGCGGAGCAAATGCGAGTCCTCGTCCGATACCGACCATATCGGCCCCATGCGTGGCATAGAAAGCCCGTAAAGTTGCGACGACGTCATCTGGCGCGCCCAAGTCGACAAGCGCCTGCAGAGCAACTTTGGGCGCCGTGCTCTCGTAGAAGCGCTCAACATCGAAACGAAGCACGAACCAGCTTTGATGGTCTCGAACAAATTTTGCGAGCTTGTTGCTCGCTCGCTGTGGAGATCTGCCGAGCTGGCCTACGTACTCGTCCGGCAGAAACACTTGCAGGACTTTTCGCAATTTCTCGTGAACAAGTCGCGCCATTATTGCGTCGACGTTGCACAGCTCGTAGACCGTTTTGCCGTCCTTGCGAAAAGAGTGAAGATTTTCTTTCCGGAATCGACGGCCCCGAGATAGCTGCCAGCGCAGATCTGCATCGTTGACGTCACCGAGATCGGCAAAACGTCCACCTCTCCTTCGTGTCCTCTCGACCTTCCTGCGAGCGCGGGTTACGTCACCAACGCTTTGACCCTGCAGCCGCGCGAGGTTTGACGTAGGGAGGTTTGACACGGTGGTGCTCTCGTCGTCACGGCCGGTGACACTCATCTGGAGAACGAGAGGCGCCCAGCAACTCCAGCCGCTGGGCGCCTACCACCGAACCCTGACAGTGTACATCTACTAGTACTCGACCTGTCTGTCAAGGCGTCCGCACGGTTGGCACTCAGTTTTTTTTCCTGTCTCTGCACTGTACGCTGATCCAGCGCCATTGCCCACTGCAGCTATCGCGCCGCCTTACTGTGAGCATTCACTGTCTGATCCGCTGTCAACAGATTGTCATCCCTGTGAGCCCTTGATTCCGTACCTCCACGCCTTCCATATTGGGCACCAACGCACCCCCTTCGTCCCGTTTTCGGCCCCTGCCGTGAAACCGGTCAAGCCTATTCCGAAAGGAGGGGAGAAGCGGAATCTCCCGAGGCCTCAGAAGTCGGTCTCCCAGCCGTGTGGTGGGTATGGCCTCGATAGAGGCGCCCGTACGCGGGCGTGTCGCATGCTGGCAGTTCTTGGCGAATACGGTTTTGGTAGAGGCGTCCGTGCACGGGTGTGTCGCATGCTGGCAGCTCTTGACGAAGCAAGCCAAGCCGGTGAGGCAAGAAACCGAGTGACCGCGGGCACGGTTGCAGCCGTTGGCGCTCCGAGCCGCAGTCGCTGCGGTTCACGGAGAGCTAGTAGGGCTGCTCGATCTGAGGAGCACGATGCTGCCGGTCACGGGCAGGATAGCTGCAGTGTTTGCCCCTTGTATCTTGGTGGGCGTCATGGTCAAGGTGTTGCTAGCGACGCAGTACGAATAGTCCACTTGGCCGTCGGTGGTCAGGTCGTTGCCCGAGGTGGTGAAGTTGCCGGAACCCGAGGCGTAAGGCGATATGACGCCGATGCCGCCCAGCTGGTTGGCCGTGGCTGAGCAGTTGCACTGGCCATTCGCATCAGTAGAGCAAGCGGTGGTCCAGCCCAGGGCCGAGAAGTCGCCCCCGATTTTGGAGCACGACACGGGGACCGACGAAACCGTCAGGCAGGACGGCGTCAGAGGGAATGTCATGGAGCCCGTCGTCGTGGTTTTGTCGGCGTAGCTCGTGTCAGCGTTGGCGGTCCACGTGCCGCTCACCTGGAGGGAACCGGTGACGGGCACGGTCGGACAACCCAAACCAGCCGAGGTGACGTCCATCTCACCCGACAAAGTCAGACACGAAGACGCCACCTTCCAGGTTCCCACTACGCTGCCGCCGCAAGGCGAAACGCTGGAACAATTCGCCGGAACGCTGGTACTTCCCGACGTACCGCCGCTGCCAGAGTGTCCACCCGTGCCGCCGCCCTCCGCTCCTAGCGTGCCGCCGCTTCCTGGCGCACCACCGGCTCCAGCGGTAACAACCGCTCCACCCGTTCCCAATGAGTCACCAGAATCGAACGTGATTCCGGTCCAGCAGAAGTTGCTGACGGTGTAGGCGTTGGTCGCGTCGGACGAGATATGGATGTCGATCTTGTCGATGTTCGGTATATCGGCCGCATTGAGCGAGTAGCATGTGTTGGTGTCTGAGATGCCGGCCGGCGCCTGAGCAGTGGAACAGCCGCTCCAGCACTGAGTGCTAAATGCGGTCAGCGAGATCGGCATCCCGGAAGCTGCGATGGCGCAGAAGGTAGCGTCAGCGCCGTCACCTTTGCGATGCAGCTCGGCGCGGATCGCGGCACCGTTCGGGTTGACGCTGCCCGTAAAATTGAGGGTGATCTTCGAGTAGGACGAGACACCAAGAACCGCCCCAGTCGAGCTGATGTCAATGCCAATCTGCAGACCCCAGTTGTCGTTGTAGTCCCCGGATGGGTAGGCCGTGGTGTCTGTCACCAGGGGGATGCTGCCCGACATGCAAAGCGCGTTGGTCGAGCCTGCACCCCACACAGCGATTCCTGTGCTGGGACACGGGTTCGCCTCGGTGATCGGCACAGTGGTGGTCGGAGCGCTCGTGTTATCGGCACAAGTCGGGGAAGTAATGGTATCCTGTGCACCCGGCGCGACCCACCCGTGGCCCGACACCACGCTGGCGAGCTGTCCCCCGCCACTGGCCTGGCCGTTGGCGAAGCAAATGCTGTCGGCGGCGGGAGTGCAAGTGCCGCCGCTAGCGTTGCCGCTGTCGCTGGAAGAGCTGCCCTGACTTTCAAGACCTCCGCCGCTGCCACCACCGCCCTGGACGCCCACATCACTGCCTGCGTAGGGATTGCCGCCCATTCCCAAGGGAGCATCCGGCGTGGCAATTCTAGCAACATCCACCGATGGGACATTCGGCGACCCGTCGGGCTGGGTTCCATGCCCGGCTAGCCCCGCATCGAGGCCAGATCCGAGGACACCGCCTGAACCGGACGGCGCAATGCCTCCCGCGTTCACGCAGGTATCCGACAAGCATGTCAGGCCGGCGTTACAGGTGAGGTTGGGATAGCAAGGCCCCTTCTCGCTACCCTGCGGATGCTGGTCACCTGAACCGCAATCGACAGCGATGGACAAGGCTAGAAGCGAAGCGACGTAAAGCCAACTCTTCATTGCGAAAGCCTCCATAAATCGCGGCAGTGAGGGGAAAACTCCCACTGGCAGCGGTGTCCACGGTAACGCCGAATCGAAGACCGCGCCACAGCGGAGCTGGCCGTTTCGTGGCAAAAGTGCAGGTCTTTCCCAAGGATTCGGAGATGACGCTGTCACCCGGAGAATTGCTGGGCAGCGGGCGGAATCGCCTGGGCATCCTTGTTCCATGCTACCGCCAGGTGGTCAGGCGCAGGAAGGTGTCAAAGAACGCAGCGGACATAGTATTCTTCGCCCTCGGCGTAGTACGAGCCGCTGCTGCCCAAGCCGACGTCCCACTCGCTGCCGGACAAGCCAGCGTACGGCGAAGATGTCCAGAACCTCTCGGCAGGCGTACCCGGAAATGCCGCCTGGTTTATCGTAGGTAGGTCCTGCGCCGTGGATGTCATCGTGAGGTCCACAAGGGACATCAACTCTTTGATCGTGGGCAAGCGAAAGCCTGATCCGGCATCTGCGCAGTAGGTCTGTGCATCGGCCCAACTCATCTGCGTGCTGCTCGCCTGCTGCTGCCACACCAGATTCGTGAGTGTATCGTGCACTAAACCCCCGGATTGCGCCACGAAGCGAGACGCGGGATAGCAGCGCGATCCGCTGACGCAGCGAACCCTGTTAAGGGTGCTTACACCCTCGCTGTCGTATGCAGGCGTGTCAGGGAGCGAGTCGCCAGCGCCGAAGTCGACGAGCCACTCGTAGCCGGCCGTGCCGGTGTACGGCGAAGCCGTCCAAAACCAAGATGCCGGAGCATTCGGGAACACCGTCGAGTCCATCGTCGGCTCGTACTGGGTGAAATCCACAATTGTGACAAGCTCGTTGCGAGCCGGCAGGCGCCACCCAGAGACACCGCCAAGAATCAGCCCCGCGCAGTAGGCTTGGGCCTCCGCCCAAGTGCAGGTGAGGTTGGTGCTGTCCGTAGTACATCCCCCTCGCGTGCCCGATCCGTCGCGCTGCCATACTAGCCCGGTGATGCTGTCGGTAACGGTCAACCCGTCCGAGCTGACAACGAATTCCCCAGAATTAGCGCCATCTCCCGTGGGCAACCTGGTGCCATCGCAGCTCTCGATCGAGCCATTGCAGCAGGTGGCGTTCGCCGGACAATCCTGGATAGTGCCACACGGCGACCCGTACTCGGCCGAACCTTCCAAGTCGCTGGCTGGCAAATCCGCCATCGCACCCGAGTCCCGCAATGAAGCGCTATCCGCAGTGAGATAGCCCTGGTCATTCCTGCCGTCGGAGACACCGCCTGCTGTCTGTACAGCTCCACCTTCGGTGCCACGTAGGGCGTCGAGTTCGACGTGCGCAGAGTCCGGCACCTTGACAAGGGCGTCCACCTCGCTTGCACCAACATCTTCGCCAACGCCGATGATCGCCGCGTCTGACGACAGGCCTCCCGGTGTTCTGAGCTTGTTCGGGTCGAAAGAACAACCGATGAGCGGGGACAGGGCTGCCAAGCAGATCAGAGGAATTGATCTCATCGTGTCAATACCTCAAGTCCGCGACAAACCCGGTGGTACTGCCAGCCATGGGGGCCACCACCACGGCCCGGCCCTCTACGACGAAAAGGATGCCCGTGGTCACGGCTGCGGCGCCAGCCAAGCCCCATAGGACGTTGGCGGTGTTCTTCAACGTCGTGACCGAGCCAATCTCGCTCTCGCTGCACGCCACGGTGCTCTTGCTGGCGCTACCGCATGAACCGTCTAGGCTGTTGAATCTAGACTGCATCGATTCGCCGAAGATGACGGCCGCCCCCGTGAAGGCTACAGCTGCCCCGCCAGCGACCCATGTCCATTTTCGGCCAAGCCACCAACCTTCATTTCCTCCGCTTGGCGCCTGGCGGCCCCTTAGGTCCAAGGCCGGCCCTGCCGTTGGTGCCAGAGCGAGAGCCGTGGTCACGGGAGCCGCCAGACGCAAGGTCACGCTACTCACCGCCCCCGCCTTCACGTCCACCTCTTCCACGGCGGGGGCAACGCTCTCATGCTTAGCCGTGATTTGGTGGTGACCAGGCGCAGCCCAAATCAGGTCGGGCAACGGAGTTCTCCCCACGCTCTTGCCATCGACGCTCACCTCCGCGCCAGCAGTCATGCAATCGACATAGATTTGCCCCAGCTTCCTCTGCAACTCAGAAATGTACTTGCGCGCGTCCTCCATCATCTCGGACGAGGCATCGGGAGCGTCCGCCAAGAATTTCTCGAAGGCTTCCAGCGCTTCGATGTGCCTGTGCAACTCGCGATTAGCCTGACCGATGTTGAACATCAACTTCGGGCTGGGGAAGGCAGCGTAGGCGGCCTGGAATTTTTCCAGGGCGCCAGCGATGTCACCCTGATCGTAGAGCTTCATGCCCTGACCGAGGATGGCCTTCGCTTGTGCCTTGTGCTGCGCATCGCCGATCGACGGCGATGCTTGTGCGAGTACCACCACGAGCATGAGAGAGGTTGCATGCATGGCTATATATCGTCGTACAGGTTCTTCTTCGTCTTGGTCTTTGGCTTTGGCCTACTAGGTGCCGGATCGAACGGGTCCCTGTTGAACGGGTTGGGCTTTTTCATGTCGGTCGTGCCAGAGGAACGCTTCGAGCGCTTTGCCCTTGGCGCTTCGAGACGACTGTCTGCAGGATTGGCCATCGTCGAATCTGGCGCAACCATCGAAGGTGCCGGCGATGGCGGTCTCGGTGTAGCGACTGGTATGACCTGTGGCTTGTGCGAAGAAGCGGAGCGCAACAGCAAAAACGCCGCAAGCAGGAGCAGAACCCCGGCCACAGCGATGATTGCATAGACCGGCTTGATCCTCGTCAAGAAGGCCGCACCAACCGGCTCGTCATGATCGGACTCGCGCGCAGTCCTCGCCACTCGGACATCGGGCTCTCCAGAGGGATCTTCAAGTCTTAGCGCGGTGTGCAGCGGTAGGCCTACCAATTCTATCGGCGGTTCGGCTTGAAACGCCGTCTCGCCATACCCGATTGTTCCGTTGATCGGCGACCCCACCGGTACCAGCACCGGGGGCGGCGTTGCATCAGCGGATCGGCCGAACGCGGCGGTCTCGAAGGCACGCGAAAAGTCCTTGATCAACGGGTATCGGTTTGCAGCCTGCTTGGCCAGTGCACGACGAAGCACTGACTCAACCTCCGCAGGCAAGCCCGGAGCGCGCCTCGACAGCGGGTGCGGGTCCATGTTGATGACCTGGTAGAAGAGGGCGGCCATGTCATCGGCGATGAACGGTGCATGGCCCGATAGCATCTCCCAGGCGATGCAGCCGAGAGCCCACTGGTCAGCCCGGTGGTCGATTTCTTCGATCAACCCGGTCGCCTGTTCGGGCGACATATACTCGGGCGTTCCCATCACAGCGCTCGCACGAGTGAGCTTCGTCCTCGACGCCTTGATTTTCGAGATCCCGAAGTCGAGCACCTTCACGAAGTCGGCTTCACCCTTCACCTTCACAAGAAAGACGTTTCCCGGTTTGAGATCACGGTGGACGATCCCTTCGTCGTGGGCTGCCGACAGCGCTGAGGCTACCTGTCTGGTGATCTCCACCGCCGTTTCCAAGGGCAAGCGGGTCAGGCGGCGGATGCGATGGTCGAGGTCTTCGCCGTCCAGGTACTCCATGACCAGGTATGGTTCGCCGGAGTCCGTGGCGCCGAAGTCCATGACGTTGACCAGATGTGGGTGGCCAAGGCGCGAGGTCACCTCGGCCTCGCGGCGAAAACGTGCCAGCGCTTCCGAGTTCGAGGCCAACTCGCGTGACATCACCTTGATGGCGACTCGCTTGTTCAGGCGGAGCTGGAGCGCTTCGTAAACGGCTCCCATGCCGCCTTCGCCGATAAGGTGTGTGACCTGATAGGCCCCTCCTAGTACCGCGCCGGTGAGAGCACCCAGCTGGGCACTTTCAGACACGCCAGCTGCCCCGCGAGCTACGTTGTCCATCCGCCGAGCCGGCCAGGAAATGGCTCATCGCACTTTGGCGCACACAATGCGACATCGTGTGATCATAACGCATTTCGCGCGATCCCGATAGCTCGAGCAACCCGAAGATCGAAGATGCCACGGCCCCTTCTCAGGCGACAGAAATCCCAGCCAAACCTGGGCCCGCTGGGTGCACGCGAGGGCCGTACCCGCCTGAATCACGCGGCTTTCTGCAGCTCCGTGATGCTCTGGCCTAGATTCTCGATGATGATTTCAATGTCGTCCCTGGACTCGAAGAGCAACTCGTACTCCCCGAGCACATACTCCACCGGATAATCATCGGCGGTCTGCGCAAGCATGGTGAGCTGAGTCCGAAACTCCGTCAGCTCGTCACTCTGAGCCTCGTGTCCCTCGATTGTTTCGTGTGGCCCCGCCATGGTCTCAACTCCGCAGTGGGTATCGGCACGCTATCCGGCAATCTTAGGGCCAACACTGACTGGGTGCGATTCCCATCTACCACCAGGGCCCACGCGTCAAGCTGCGGGGACCGAGCGCCAACCCAGCGTCTTCGCCACGACCAACGCCGTCTCCGACCCACAGAGCGGTAGGCACGGCCTTTTCTGTCCCGGAAACCAGGTACCTCTCCTGGCCCGCAAAGAATCTCGAAGGTTAGAGCGCCGCTCGCTTGCCCGTGATCATCGTCCTGCCCTCCGTTGCCCGGGACGACCCGCACCGCGTCTGCTTGATGCCACCGACTTGAGCTTCAATGCACCTGCATCTTCGGCACGCTCGCCATGGGACCATGCCGGAAAGAGAACATCCGCGTCGTTGGTCGCCTCTGGTAGCGGGGACGCGCCACAAAAGGAAGTCCAGAACTCGCCATCGTCACGTCGGCCACGACCGCTCGTCGAGGGTCAAAGGCCACTTCGATCACCAGCACTCGCCGCACCGCCACCGTTACCAATGCGAGGCGATGTGCTGGAAAAGTCCCAACTTGTCGGCCAGGTAGGTAATGAAGCCTAGGAGAGCGAGCCATTTGGCCTCCGCCCAGCGCTCGCGATTCTCGAGCAGAGCACAGGATCCATGTGCCGCTTCAAGAGCGTCTTCCAAACCGAACTGCCGCCTTGCGGCTGCAAACATCGTTTTCGCCTCGACCGATGAAAGTGGGAGCGCGACCACGGAATTGTGCTGGACCTCCGCTAGTCCGTTCAGTTGTCGATGGACCGCAAGCGGGTGGGGTCGCCAAAGCCTCCGCGATAGCTTGTCAGCGTCGCGAGCCAAGTTGAGAAGCATGCGCCGCAGGAGAACGCAGAGTTCAAATACCTGGACCCCTCTTGCGATTAACCACAAGAGAAACTCCGGATTTTCCGGACATTCCACCCTGGAGCTGTAGATAGCGAGCGCATCGGTCCACCGAAAGAACAGTCGCTCGTAGGATCTGTAGCTGATGCTCGTCTCGACGTACCGTTTCAGCGTTTCAGGGTCCTCCGATTCTAGGTGGCCGGTGAGGACCCGCGCGACATCGTCAGCATTCTCACGGCAATACTTGATGGGATCCGGTTCGTCGAGCTGAACCGCAAGGAAGGGGTACGTCCGCTCTGTAAGGGTCTCCAAATTGAACGGAAGCGTGTTCACGGCGTCGGCAAAGCAGTCCCAGACGTTGGGAACGCCTTTGATCGCCAGGGCATCGCTCGGTTGGCCGAAGCGCTGCCACATTGAGTACACACCGGCACCAGACGCTTCGTGAATGAGCAATGAGGCCGCCAGCCCATTCTTCAGCTGGCTGGGTGGTGCCAAAGAGATCCGCTTGCACCCCGGGGGTTGGGTACCGTAGAAGAGCCACGCGGAGCCTTCTGCGTAGGCTCTGGCTATCTCGTTGCACCCTGACGGCTGCCTTCCGTAGTAGTAATATTTATCTTTGTCGTCGCACGAGCTACCCGGCAACCTTGGCAAGGGCGCTTCGTCAACAAGGCCGAAATCCGCGCGACGCGTGTGGGCAGACTCTACATCTACGAGGTGCACCTGGTACGATAGCCGTGCTTGCATCGTTTCTCCCTCCGCGACGTGGCCATCTTGAACACCGATCACATACGCCGGTCCTTCAATATGTCAAGTCGCCCTGACTCCGCAATAGGTGCTTCGACAAAGGTGAGCACCTTGCTCTCGCCAGGCGGAATGAACAGGCACGATGGACCGCGGTCTTCGTCGCTCAGCCCAGTCGATGAGCGACCCGACGAAGTTCCTCAACCTTCATGCTGGGATTCTGGGCATGGGTCTAGGTCCGAGCGCACAGGGCGAGACTCTTGGTTCGGCGTTCATTCTCCAGCTCTCCGTCGGCGGGCAGGTACCGTATCTCGCTTGCTCGAGGCTCCCGTCTTCAGCTGCGTCAGCTCCGTACCGGCGCGGTGGGCGCGCTCGCCATGGGACCATGCTGGAAATCTCACGTCGGAGTCATCGGTCGTCTTTGGGATCGGCGGGGTATCGCAATGCTCGCTCCAGAACTCGCCAGGGTCACGTTGCCCTCGGACAACCCGTCGAAGATCACGCAGCCTGGCGCCGAGCATCGATGCCACGACGGCGGACAGGATCGGCAGCCGTTTAGCTTCATCATCATTTGAGGTGCGCCTGTCCCTCACCAAGTTGACCAGGAAGGTGACAGCCTCGGCGGCATGTTCGAGCTGCTCCAGCTCTAACGCGAGGGAACAAGCCTTCGTCGCGGATTCGTTGGTCATCGTGCCTCCAGGATCGGTGTCACCTTGATTGCCGCCAGACCCAAGACCTAGAAGGGAGCGTCGGCGAACAGCGAGGCCACGTCCTCGGCTCCCAGCTCCTTGAGGTAGTGGCCAAGCGCTCCGCGGAAGAACTCCGTCCGGCTCTTGATCCCACGAGAGCGCCACGCCTCGTCCAGCTTGTCGACCGTCCCGGCCTCCATGCGCAGGGGGAGCACCTTGAACGTGACTCCCTCGCGATGAGCGTTCTTGCGCGGGCCCACCGGGATGTGTCCCTTTTGCGCCTCCCGGATTTTCCAGACCAGGTAGCTCCTATTGCTCGACCCCGTGGCCCTCCCTAGCACCTCCAAGTAGCGGGCCTGCAGCTCGGGCACTTCGAGCCGGGTGAGCTTCCCGTCGCCAACAGGCGGCTCCGTCTGCGCGCTGGCTTGGGTGTCGGCTACGGAGGCCTCGGGGGCTCCCTTCGCGCTGGCGTCGTTGGCCTGGGCCTCGATAATGGCGCGGGCCAGGAACGTCTTGTTGTGGCTGCGGGTGGTCTCGCCGGTCACCTCGGCAAACTTGGCCTGCAGCTCGTTGAGCTTCATCTTGGTCAGCTTCGCGATGTCCTTCTTGGTACTCATTGGGTCTCCTTCTGTGGTTGGTCGCGGTCTCGCCAGCGTGTTCGTTTCAATTCGTCTTCTTGAGATCTCGGAAGCAAGCCAGGTCGACGGCCCGCGGGTCGCTGCTGACGAAGCTCCACCGCTGCTCGGCCTCGATGAACGGTTGCACCTCGACGCGGTCCTCGGCAGTGATACCGCCCGCGCGGGCAATGTCCTCTTCGTCGAGCAGGTAGGACCCGTCGCGGTCAGGGTCGTAATCGGGCGCTGCCGCTCGCTTCATCACGCCCACGATGAGGACCTTATGGCCCCTGAGGTAAGGGTGCTCGGTCCCGTGGTAGGTCGTGATGCTGCCGAGAATCTTCGCCATGGTTGGTCTCCGTCCTGGGGTTTGCTTCAATCGACACCTACATAAAGGCCTCAATACGCAGACACATCAAGGCGAATGCGACCTGAATTCGACCGTGCAGATGCACAACACACCGACCGGGCAGCCTTTGTTCGAAAGCACAATGCCCGCCGTGCGAATGCACATCACAATGGCCGCCATGCACATCACAATCCACACTTACCACCTTGCCTCGCGCCAGAATGTGCGCATTCATGTATCAACGAGGCGGAGCAGCGATCATGAGCTTCTACATTGGCAATATCTCCACACCACACCGAACCCTTACCGAGAATGAGCAGCGCCAGCTATTGAAGGTCACTGGCGAGCGGCGGGATGGCTACCGCGACCACGTTCTCTACTCGATGGCGCTGGCCACCGGACTCCGGGAGCACGAGTTGACCGGCCTTGCGGTCAGCGACGTATTTGAGGCCGATGGCGCGGCCAAGAAGAGAATCGCTCTCCGCGTGTTCAAGGGCAGCAACGATGGGCAAGACAAGCAGGAGGTTATCGTGCCCGCAGACCTTCGCGCCAAGCTCGAAAAGTTCAAGGGATGGAAGGCCTGGGAGCGCGAAAGCCTGGCACCGGAGGCACCTCTCTTTGCGAGCAATCGGGGCAACCCTCTATCCACCCGGCAGATACGCCATGGCTTCACGGTTTGGCAGCGACGGGCGGGGTTTGACCGCCACGTGGGATTTCATGTATTGCGTCACTCCGCGTGCTCCGCCATCTACCGCAAGACCAAAGACATCCGCCTCACGCAGCGCTTTGCCCGGCACAAGTCGATCCTGACCACGGCGATCTACTCCCACCCCACCGACGAAGACCTGGTCCGCGCGGTGGATGGGATGCCCTGCTGAGGGTGGCGACACCAGACCCAAGTTCGGGCGCGTCCCGCTCGTAGGCTGACGCACTGGCGCGGTCCTGGAAGGGCTGGTTGAACTGCTCTTGATATCCGAGCACCTTCGGTCGCGCAAAGGAAGCTAGGGTGCTGGCCGCAACGGCATGTTATCCGGCCGCCTCCAGGAGCCATTTCGGCAACGAGACCGTGGAATGGATTTTGACGCTCGGGTGATATGCCTGCAGATCGGCGCCCCAATCGAAATAGATGCCTGCGTCGCCTTTCTCTTGCAATTCGAGGGCGTGTGAGTCGCCGACGACGAGGCGGACTGCCGCCAGCTCCGTTGATCGCCTATCTCCAACACGCTTCGCGTGGACGCGCAGCACGTACTCTCCCGCGACGAACTTGAAATCAGCACCATCCCTGGGAAGCAAGAAATGGTGATTGCATGCTACTCCTTCGTGGCCTACGAACAGCCCACTTCCACGGACAAGCCGTTCCTCGCCGTAGACCCAAACGCTGAAATTCTGCCGAGTTTCGGCTCGCTGCAAATTCACGTGCATGCTTTCGATCATCTGCCCGCGGCGGGAGGTGCTGTAGAGGAGCGTGCGCAAGTAGACCTTGTTGCGAGCCTCCTTCTCGGAACCACCATCCGGTCCAAAGTACACCACCGTCGGCTGGGTCATTCGAAGCGCCCCACGCCGAAAGAATGTGAGCCAGGCGGTCAGCGCGGACACCACGAGGGCCAGACACGATATCGAGAGAGAAATCCACTCGGCCTGAATCTTCATCTTCTGCCACCTTGGTCCGGATAACGCTTTGCCGTTCGGCAACGTGGGCGCTCCCGATACGCTGCAACGGCTTGTTGACCAGGACCGTCGAGTTTCATGACCCGCTCTTCAGCCTGGAAGCTGTGAAAAGGAGCGCTCCCCGAAACAAAGACTCGGCTGGTTCGCCTGCGGACTTGGTCAAATAGTAGTCGACGATGGGAAGGATCATATCACGGTACTCTCGAAACTGGCTCAATTCGTACACCGCCATGGCCTGCTGTGTGTTGACGAGAGGGTTTCCCTCGGGTGTGCGCCCAGCGACCCAGGAAAAAACGCGGTGAAACTGCTCAAACCGGCGATTCTCTAACTCCCGCTTTCGTGCATCCAGATACTTCCAGATGGCAACACAGAAAGCGACGATGCTGCCCACGGCGGTTACGTACTGAAGCCAGCCCCTCGTGAAGTGTTCCATTCGTTTCTCCTCGTCTCTGCCCAACTATTCAGCCAGCGCATGATAGACCAGATCCGCTGGATTGGGCAGGCGCGTTTTCGGCGCTGGGAGGGAGCCAGAAAATGGCCGTGATCGCGGAGGGTTGGCTGCGGGGAAGGTCGGGCGAGATTGGACACGGGAATGTCGGATAAGGAGATGCAAAAGCCACCAGGGGCTTGAGATCAGCAGTCGAGGGGGCTGGGGACGCCGCCAGCGCTGTGCTTCAGGACGTGGGGTGCAGATCATGGTCGTGGCCACGTCGCGAGACCCAGCAGTCCTAAGAAGAGGCAAGCCACCTAGCTTTTGGTCGGCAAGCCCCGCGAAGTCGTACTAGAAACGCGCCATGAGCTTGATGGCCTTTCACGTCCTGTTCCCCGAGGAGGCGAAGAAAGAGAGCCGCACCGTCACGCCCGTCAACCTCGGCAAGCTACCTGGACATACCTTCCTTTTCGTGGAGTTCTACTGCGTCGATCCTGTATGCGACTGCCGGCGAGTGATGCTCAACGTCATCGACACGGAGAGCCAAAAACACGTCGCGACCATCAACCATGGCTTCGAGCCTCCAAAGCCACCGTTTGAAGACGAAGGACAAACCTTCCTGGACCCAATGAACCCGCAGTCCTCGATGTCGGACGCCCTGCTCGACGTCTTCGAGGACATGGTCGCCGAGGACGACGGCTATCGGCAGCGGCTTGAGCGCCATTACAAGATGTGGAAGCGCGTCGTCGACGACCCGTCACACCCGGACCACCACAAGGTGCGAAGCGAGTTTCACGACGACCCAGATTTCGAACCGGCATTCCCGCGCCAAGAGCCTGTCCGTCGTGACGGCCCCAAGCTCGGCCCGAACGACCCCTGCCGATGCGGCAGCGGAAAGAAATTCAAGAAGTGCTGTCGGCAGTGACGACCGGTTTCATACGCCTACGCCCTCCACGCACACCCCAGGGTGTACCCGGTATCGCGTGCATTCGGGGTCCCAAATCTCGGCGGCAGACCGGGCTGAAGTGGTAGGGGGGGGCAGCCCGAAGCGATGTTGATTCCCCGAGAACCTGTCGCTACGCGATGGCGTCCTTGGCTGCCTTGACCGGGCGGCCCTTGATCACCTTGCGAGCTGGCTTGGCCTTGAAAACCGTGGGCTCCTTCGTGAAGGGGTTGATGCCCTTGCGCTCCTTGGTGGCAGGCTTCTTGACCACGACCATGCGCACGAGCCCGGGAACGATGAAGATCCCGTTCTTCTTCAGCTCGCCGTGCCCGATGGTAGCGACGGATTCGATGATGCCTCTTACGTCCTTGCTGGTGAGCTTGCCGTCGAACTGGTGGGCGATTTTCTGGATCAGGTTGGATTTGGACAGTGGGCCTTTGGGCATCGTGTCTCCTTGGGTTTGGGTAAGCCACGAAAGCTACCCGATCTTACGAGGCCACGGTATGAGGAAATCCGCCGGAAAAGCGGCAGGCATTCCTGGCGCTCGCGAGTGGCGCCCGACCGAGACTGCCTTGATTTGCACCGTGCCCTCTCGGTCGACATCACCGTGATCTGCATGCTGGCCGTTGCGTATGACGTGGGCGGCTCCAACGCCAGCCAGCACGGGCCTACGCTTTCCTCAACCCCTTCGCCATCTTCACCGCCGCAGCCACGCTCTTCTCCTTGGCGACCGCTTGGACCTTCGCCTTGTCCGCGGCCGACAGCGCTCGTAGCGCACCCAGGTACTGCCCCTGAATTTTCCGTGCCCGTATAACCTTCGGCGTCACCCTCCGCACCTTCTTTGCTGCCGCTTGCTCTCCCGCCACAGGTGCCGCAGCCTGCTTGGCCGGCCTACCTGGTCTGCTATGTTGGGGCGTACCGAAGGCACCTGCGATGGCGGCTTGGAGACGCTGGGCTGCTGCCGATTCCACGGCGGCGGTGATTTGGTTGACGAAGCTATCGACGATGGCGGTGATGTTCAGTTCGGACATTGGCCCTCCTGGTTGTCGTTGCCGGCCATCGTAGGCGGGTCACCAGGGATGGGCAAGCAGATCGAGCTTGCCAGGATGGGGTGGTCTTTGGGCATGTGCTGTTCAGCGGACGTTTTGGCCTGACTGGTGCTGGTCCACTGATTGCAGAACACCGTTGGCGAGGCGAGATCGAATGGCCCAACCTGACCACGGACGTCGTATGCAGAATCAGCTACGGGTATTCGCGGGCTTTGCTACCCTGCTGCCATGCAACCGGTTGCCGACACCCAGGAAACGGAATTTCGATATGCGACTTTCGCGGACCTAGCCGATGTCCTGGCGCTAGTCGAGAGCGCCTATCGCGGCGACGTGAGTCGCGCGGGTTGGACCACCGAAGCCGATTTGCTCGATGGTCAGCGCACCGACGCCGAAGAGCTGGCGGGCATTCTAACGAACCCCGATGCGCGCTTGTTGCTAGCCACGCGCGGGCGCGAAATCGTGGGATGCGTTCTGTTGCGACGGGAGGCGACTGGCGCGTACATCGGCATGCTTGCGGTGCGCCCGCTCCTTCAAGCGTTGGGAATCGGCAAGCGTCTTCTGACCGAGGCTGAGAAGCAGGCTCGCGTCGAATTTGGGGCCAAACGGTCGAGGATGACCGTTATCGTTATCGAGCAACGTAAAGATCTCATCGCGTGGTACGTGCGCCGAGGCTATCTCGTGACAACACGCACCGAGCCATTCCCCTACGGCAACCCGCGCTTTGGATTGCCTAGACGGACGGACTTGCGATTCGTCGTGCTCGAAAAGGCCCTGGCGTAGAAGATCGACGGGAGCGGCAAGAAGTTCAAGGAGTGTCGTCGGCATTTGAAGTGGGCAGCGCCCAGTTAGCTATCTCCCTACAAGACGATGCCGCCCCTGCGAACCTGGGTCACGCATGCCAGGGGGTGGACCAGGAGGCGGAGGGCCCGTGGCGGCTACGCAACGCCCCAGTCGTTAGGAGCCACTTGGGCAGGGACAGCAGTAGAAGACGCCGCCAAACGGAACGGCCCCTCTATCGGAGCACCCCAGCGCTGTGGGTGGATCCGACCCATTACACGACACCGCATATTCATCAGCGGCACATTCGTCCGAGCATGACAAGATGATGCTCCCGAAAACAATTTGTGGCGCGGGACAGCTCGTTAGGTTGTTGCTCAGGCACACTTCGGTGCCTCCACTGTTGAAGAGGCACGCTAGCAGGATGCGATTGCTCCCACACGTGCCAAGACATGGATCGCCGGGGTGGGGATAAGCGCAGGCCGGGAGTCCAATGGCAGAGCCATCTTCCCGGCCGGACACCATCGAGCCGGCATCCGGGTATGTTTGGTTGGGCAACAAGCCATCGCCTCCACCACAGGACGGCAGCGAGCAGGCGACCACCAGCGCCAGACTTACGAGCCTGGTCATGCCTCGAAGTCCACGCAAACCAGGGGCCAGCCGTATCCGCCTTCAAGTGCTGAAAATCTCAAGAACTTGCCCGTGACTTCCCTCGAATTTCTGATGTTCCCCGCGCTCGCTCGTATGATTTCCCGTGTGCCTTGGCCCAGGCACCCGGAATCTGGAGGAGGGACCATGGTCCCCAGCTCAAGCCAGGCAGAGCTCGTGTGCGACCAACCTGCCAAGCTCAGCATGAGCCGCATCCAAGATGGGCAGCGGCGAGGTGCTGTCGCTCATGTATGCCGCCACCAAGACTGGTCCACGATTGGGAGGCCACGCGATGACGACGTCGTTCGCGGCGCCGCGGTCCCCTGTGCCGGTCTTGTCGCCCACCCGCCATTGAGGGGGAAAACCGGCACGCAGTCGTTCCCTTCCGGTTTCGCACGAGACCATCAACGCGATCAGACGGTCGCGACTTGCGGGGGACAGCGCGCTTGTCGTCAGCAGGGTCCCGAGCGTGGCAACCATGGCTCGAGGCGAGGTGGTATCACGGAGATCTCCAGGAAAATTGGTGTTCAGCGTCGGCTCATTTCGATCCAATCGCGAGACCCTGTCAGCACGGGCACGCAAGAAGGAGGTCAGCCCAGCCGGCCCACCTACACGCGCCAGCAACAAGTTGGCTGCGGTGTTGTCGGAGGTGACAACGACGGCGCGAGTCAATTCCTCCACCGACATCTGCCCGTGCTGCACGTACTTGGCGGTCACGAGGGAGTAGTCGATCACGTCCTCGGGACCAAACGCGATCTCCTGGGTGAGCGCGAGGCGGGTCTCGTCCACCATCACCAGCACGGCGGCAGCCAGCACCCACTTGAAAGTCGAGCAGAGGGCGAAACGTTCGTCTTCGCGATGGGCCAGAATCTTTCCGGAGTCGGTGGCCAGTGCAAAGAGGCCAACTCGGCCGCCTACGCGGGACTCGATCTCATCCACGGTCGAGGGTCGGTCACCTAGCGATGGTGGCGGTTTAAGGTGGCGTGACGCCGCGCAGCTAACCGCAGCCCAACCCAATCCACCAAGGAATAATCGCCGTGAAAGCATTATGGCGGTGCTTCGGACAGGATGTCGCCGGGGCCTGCAGCTGTCAATGCCGACCGGACGGCTTCTAGGGTGCTCGCGAGACTTCGCACGGATCAGCGATGAACTGCGCAACACGGTCGAAGGCGCCATTATCAGATCGCCGTAAGGAACTGTCCTTGGCGTTTCTGTCGTCAGGGCTGCATCAGGATCGGTCAGGCCGACTGCTATGCCGCTAGTCCGTTCCGGATGATGCGGCGTAGCTCTTCGACGGGCAGCCGTGGGCTACGCTTCTCTTCCTCGAAGATGATTTGGGCCATCGTGCTTGTGGTGAGGTCCCGTTTGCCGACGTGGTCGATGACCTGGATGTCCTCGCCGTTGCGAACCAGCTCCGCGACCTTTGTCAGCGTGACGTAGTGAGAATCCTGGGTGTCGTAGAGCTTGCGGTTGGAGTAGCGCCTGATGATGCGTGCCATGGCTAGCCAGCTTGCACCGCAAATTGGCTTGGTCAAGCAACGAATGGTAGGTGCCAGAAACGCATCCTGGTCACGGTCGCCGAGGAACGAGGCCAGCTTGGCCCCCTGGCGAGGCCGCTGTTACGGCATCAGCGTCCATTTCAGGTGCATCGCCACCCAGGTTGGAAACGTTCGGCCCGCGCCCGCAGCGCCCTTGCCCCCCAACGCACCGCTGTTACCTGCCGGGCGGCCGGCGCTGCTGTCAATACCTCCCGCCGTTCTTGACGAGGGCTCATCCGGGGCTCTGCCGGTCGATTCAAGTGCCGTCTTCAACCATCCGTACGACTCTTACGTGCACCGGAGGTGAGCGATTGTGGCCCGCGCCGCTGTCGAACGAGACGGTTCACGGCAGCATACATACCAGGTGACTGCACTCCCAGCGCAGGTCCTGCTGGTTGTAAGCGCAGATTGTGTACGTTCCCGGCACCCCTGCATCGAGTGAACCGCAGTCCGAATCGTTCACGCAGAGATCGGACGCCGTGTGGCAGTAATAGGGGTTGGGACCGTTTGTGCCCTCGATCATGGCTTCAGAGTCTGTAGGTCCGCAAGGCTCCATCGACGGCGAGCAATATCCGCATCGACCGCAATCCGAGTCCACGGCGCAGTTACCTCCGGTGACACAAGCATTGGCGCTGCTATCCGTGGATGAGCTGCGGCAAATGCAGGGCGTCTTCGTTCCGCAATCCGAGTCGCTGGAGCATTCGTCGTACGAGCATCCGCCAATCGCAACCAGGCCGTCGTCAGGGAAGCAGCGGCCGTTGACTCCAGCTGTGCACTGGGAATCCGAGGAGCATGTCGACCCGAGAGATGTCGGGTAGGGCTGGCCTGTGCACGTTCCACCGGCGCAATACTGCGGTGAAGAGCCGCGCTGCGATGGGCACTGCGACGAGCTTGGGCGATGATTGAGTGGTACCTCCCCGGAGCAACTGCCAGAGCTGCCACCAGAGGAGACTGCGCCGCCGCTGCCGTGCGCACCAGAGCTGCCGCCAAAGGAACTAACACCACCGGCAGCTCCCCTACCGGAGACGCCACCCAGGGAGACAACACCACCGCTGCCAGACAAGCCAGATGTGCCCCCAGACGAAACGGCGCCGCCACTGCCGCAGGTCCAGCAGCTGCAGGGACACCCACAAGGGTCGTTGCAGGCCGGACATTCGAAGACCTCGACGACCACGCCTCCAGGGCATTCGATGGCCGGACAACCCTGTGCCATACATCCCCCTGTCCCCTGGTTGGAATTCGTCGTGCCCCCGACTGGTAAGCCACCGCTGCCGGAGATGCCACCAGATTGGCTGCTTTCTCCGCGAGAGCCTCCTGCACCGCTGCTGTTTCCGCCGGTCCCACCTCCAGGCCCGATGGTATCCAGCCCTGTACGGTCACAGCCGACCACAAGCAATGCGACCGAGGTCGATACGGCGAGAGCACGCAGCGCGCTATCCATCGAACGTTCCTTTCCAGACTGGCAGGGACGCAACGGTCATGCCAAGGCCCAAGCTTGTAAACTCGCAGGGCAGTCTAGCCTCGATCTCAGAATTCTGAGGCCACTATGGGAACAGCGGCGCTACCGTGGGCCGAACCAAGCAGTCCTCCAACCCAGATCAGGACGTCAACTTCGGCAACCCAGGCAAGCCATGAACGACAACCTCGACGCCATCACCGGCCTATTCAAGACCCACGGAGCAGGGAAGATGCTGGTTGTTACAGGCGCCGGGATCAGCGTGGCCAGTGGGATCCCCACCTTTCGTGGTCAGGATCCTGGAGCCATCTGGAAGAGGGACGTCACCGAGCTGGGCACATTCCGCTACTTCAGCGAAGATCCCGTGGGTTCGTGGCGATGGTACCTCTCGCGCTTCGCGCAGACCGTCGGCGCGAGGCCAAACCCGGCTCACACGGCTTTGGTCAGGCTGGAAAACTTCTGTGAGCGCCAGGGTGGCGAATTCCTGATGATCACCCAGAACATCGATGGCCTGCACCAGCAGGCTGGGTCGCGCAATCTGATCGAGGTGCATGGCCGTGCCGACCGTGTTCGCTGCCCTCGCCTGGGTTGCCCGAATGGCGCGCCAGCCGGTTCCTTGCCACGGGCCGATTTCGACCTGGAGAGATTCCTGGCCGACCCATCGCCAGAGACGTTGCCTCGTTGCCCCAGGTGCGGAGCCGTCATGCGGCAACATGTGCTGTGGTTCGATGAGCTATACGACAGCCACGACGACTACCAGTGGTCGCGGGTGCTCGATGCCGCTGAGCGCCACGATGCCGTGCTCTTTGTCGGCACGTCATTCTCGGTTGGGGTCACCGACCTGATCCTTGGCGCCGCGCGTGAACGTGGCAGGCCCGTCCTTTCCGTTGATCCAGCCACTACGGGCGAGCCCGGCGTCCACTCGCTGTGCGAGCGCGCCGAAGAACTGCTACCTGCAGCCTGTGAAGCTCTCCAGGCGCCCTGAGTTTGGCTTGTGCTTCCGAGTGCGGATCTGCGCGAAAAGCCACGGCGAGCGCCAGGAGCACGCCCGAGGAAGACTGGCCTAGATCGGGCCGGTCAAGGCGGGAGTATGCCGCGCTGCTCAGCATAGGACCTCGTTGCGGCATTGCCTTCACCCGATCCCGGAAACCCGCGGATAGGCAAAGCGGCAATTCCGCACCATGGCGGCCAAGCTGTGAATCGCTGAAAATCCGCAGGATTTCGGAGGTCGACTTCGCTGGAATGGCCGCTTTTACCCTATAACGGCAATTGGCATTGTTCATGTGATGATGTCATCGGGAAAGCCGCCAATTCTCGCCATTTGCCGCGCGGCGAACATGCCGCAGCGATGCCCGGTCGCGGATTGCTGGCCATTGCTCACGACCTTGGCCCTGTCGGGCAACGATGTGCCGTTCAGCGCCAAGCCCGCCGCCGCCGGTGCCTCAGTCTTCAACGGCTCTTAGCCCGCATCGCGCACGGGTTCACGTCTCGAATACACCGTCGATATCGAAGCTCTCAAAATCGTCATAGATGCAGGCCCGGCTGCTGCGAGCCTTGAAATCCGGAGAAAGTTGAACGTGAGCGCGGCCACCGACGCGTCGGATGGCCCCTGGAATGTGGGCCAGGTTGAGGCACAGGTGGCCCAGCTGGAACGAGAAACTATAGATATCTGACGGTAGCTGTTCCCCAACCCTCGTGGCGAGCGTCACCTGCTGGCTCTGGTACCACTTTATTCCAAACCCGCGCACGAAACCTGCGCGAGCAAAGACGAAGGTTGGACACCCACCGCTGAACAGCAGATGGGCATGCGCTGCGGGAACCAACTTTCGATAGTTCGACGAGTAGTTCAAAGCTACCGTCGTCTTCAACACCCATCGCACTATCAGGTCACGGTGCATCCTGAGTTGCTCCTGGGCAACTCGCGATGCCTTTCGGGCGTGGAAGAGGGGCGTGAGCACCGGCTGGACGGCGGCTTCCAGGCGAGACATCCAGCCGCAGTTGCAGTCTTCACAAACACATCCGGCGACCAAAGAAAGGAAGTCGTGGCGGCGCTCTGAGAATGGCTGGCCAGCGAAGTTAATATGCTTGGCCATCAAGATTGTCTTCTCCATGTCGAGCTCTCGGAGAACCCACTGCGGAATAACGTGCTCCTTTGACATTGGCCGTTGCTGACCGCAAAAGGAGCAGACCCTTGAGCTTGACGCTTCCATGTCGGGCTAACTCCTTGCTGTTCAGCGCTCCCTACGAGTGCTGCAACGACATTGGGGGCTTCCCTTCTATCATCTGGGTTACCTGCAGGTGCCATTGTCGGCCACACGAACGGGTGACTGTTGGCGCCGAACGGTCTGCCGTTCAACAGCAAGCCCGCCGCCGAGTCGGCATCTCGATTCTACGCCGATGTCCCAGTGGCGACCGCATCCGCTGCAACGGCTTCGACTGCTCCAAGGCCATCGCCAATATCGGACGTCGGCACAGGTGTTCCCACTGGAAAGTGAGAGGGCACCCCTCTCACCGCTTCTCAACAGGTGCACCGCCGTGGCCAAAAAGTGCGAGTATGTGGTCATTGAGGCCTTGAGAGAAGGCATCCAAGTTCGCATCGTCCCATGGGATCATCTTCAGATGGGCGACGTCGAAGTGAAGGCGCACCGCTCTGTCTGAGGACTCCAACTGTGCACGACTGCAAGTCGAGACGACCGCCTTACCGAGACCCAGGGCAAAACCCGCTTCATAGTACACGCCACCTCGGTTCCCAGTGTAATCTGCCACCACGAACCTGCTCCGCCGGATGCGCGCGAGCACCCGATCCATAATTCCCCCGCTGAACACATCCTGGTCAATCGTGATCTCCCTGTATCCGGCGTTTCTGACTGCCGCTGATACGGCCTGTCGCAGCCGCGCATACTCTGGGGCAAAGTTCATGGCAACAAATACATCAGGGCTATGGTCGCCGGGACTCTTCTCCAGCCACCGCCAGCCTTCTATGCTGACGGAATAGTTGGGGTGAAGGGCGTCCAAGTAATTCAACCTGACCGCAGCACCAAGTAGTTCGTTCCACTCCCCTGGACTCCTGCACCAGGCTGCGGGGTAGTCCCTCGATATTTCCGAAGGCAGCTTCTGGCCGAATTCGATTGACCTGTCCGCGAACCAGCGAACTGCGAGTTCGATTTTTTCGTCCACGGTTCGGTCTCGCAGGTCGCCGGTTCCGAGCCGGTCGAGAACATCTTCGACGATGTGAAAATCATTCCCTGCCTTTGCATATGCGCTAAGCAGATACCGTCGGGCCTTCGTAGCCGGGGCAGGGAGCCGCGAGGCAGCCCGACCAGAAATCTCGTACCTACCACAAGTGAGACATCGGTATCTTGTACGGTCTCCATCGGTTGGGAAGCTTTGGGCGACGCTATCGCACAGGGGACATGTTGCGGTGCTCATATCGACCTCCTTAGGGCATGAATTCTAGGACGATTCAAGCGCGCGCGGTCTGCCGAACATCTTGGCGTTCACCGGCAGGCCGCAAACCGGACTGGAAGGTGCAACGCCATGTTGGACGGCCTGAAGGTGGACGCCAAAACTTGCAAGGTCAAGACTCCTCAAGGTCGTCAGTTGAGATGTAAGCCTGGGCGAACCAATACATCTCGCCATCAACCTCCAGCCACCAGTTGGGACTCTGTGTCTTTACTGTTGGAGTGCCGTCCGCTCGAACCGCGAATGGCTTTTCGACCTGATGAATTCCCGGCAAGTCTTCTGGATCATAGAAGTGAATGCGTCGGACGTGGTCACCTTCGGCGGTTCCAACCGGCAACTGGCCTGTTGCCTTGATGACAATCTCCGCTTCCGAGAGCAACGGGCGGTCCTTGCACCACGCGACGATGCGTTCGATGAACGTCTGTTTCAGACGGAGATTCGCCTTAGGGGACGCGCGAATAAAGCGATCGTGGTTCCGAACGGAATAGGGACCGACTAGCTTGGGCAAGTCGTAGTACCGCCGAATGTCGGTGGGTCCCAGGGGCGTCGCGGATACCATATCCACTATCGCCGCATAGGCTTGGAAGAGCGAATCCTCACCGTAGCTGAGGCTAATGGTCCTACAGCCGCGACGAAGATCCGCGTTCTGCAAGACAAGGTGCCCTTGTTCACCAGAGTGCAGAATCACGCCCTCATGAAGGACGACCACGAGATTGGGCCAGAACTCCGGGCTGACATTGGCTTCCCAATCGCTGAGGTTCTCCGCCAGGGATTTTAGGGAATTGCGGTCCAGTCTGTAGGCGAACACAATCCCGAAGGGGCGCGGACGCACAACCGCGTGCGTGACCGGGCCTGAGGCCGGAATGCTCAGATATGCTTCGGTGGGCACCAATGCCTTGGCTGACCGTATCTTGTCGAGCGCATCAATCAGCTTGTCCTTTGAGAGTCCAGATTTGACCTCTATGGTTCCGTATACGCATTCGATTGGGTACACTTGTGTACTCTGCCCATATACGAGGGGAACGCCGCGCAGCCTATCGTAGATGATCAGGTCGCACTGCTGGGATGTGTCGTTTCTCGGGCCGACTATTTCCCCAGACCCTGTCCCGCAGCTACCCGGAAGGCGCTCATCGAGGAATCTGCGAAGAGCGTCTTCTCGCAAAGCACCCTTGCTCCCTCCGTGCTCCACCTCTGCGCTGACGTCGAAGTCAGCCGCCAATTTCGTTGCGATTTTACGGAAAACGAGTTGGACGTTCATGTGACCTCGATCAGGAGCCCGCTCTATTCGACACCAGTCGCAACGGGCTGGCAGTCCCAAATGCCGAGCCCATGCTCGTCGACAACGCACCATTCGCGCTGGCGATAGTTGGGGCCGCCTAGTTTGTTGACGGCTGCCTCCGCGGTCTTCGGTGCGAGAGCTCCTGCCGAAGCATGTTCTTCGCGAATCGAGAACTCGGAGCAAGGGGGACTGGGCGCGCCCTTGAGGTTCTCTAATTCATGGAGGCCCTCTTCGATCGTGAAGGTCAAGATGCCTTTCCTCTGCATTAGTCGTACGGTGATTGCCATTTGGAACCTCCATTTGGTCGGTCTGCCCAGCATCTTGGGCGGTCAACTGCGGGCGGCCGTCTGCGGCAGACCGGCATGTGCAACGCCATGTTGGGCAGCGACCTCGTGTCCAGACTGAGAGTGTCACTGATCACGCTGCCTGGGCTCTTTCTCCGGTAGAAGACATTGAACCCGAGCGCAGCAGCGACGGGAAAGGCATCATACAGCAGCTCGGCTGTGACGGGGCAATATCGTTCACGTTTGGGGTCATGCTAAACCAACCATCGAGCAACATTTCCAGAAACAAGATGCCGCAAATCGCGCTTGCCAGCCAGTCCACGGTCTGATCATAACCGGCAACGCGCGCGCTCCACGGTTAAGGGCAAGGGTGTAGGCCATGGTGGTTCTCACGTCCTTGTGCCCAAGCGGCTCTTGGACGGTGCCGAAGGCGGATGCCGTAGCCGTCTTCTAGTACATGGGTGGCGAAGGATTTCCGCGGGGTATGGGCTTACCGGCCGGGCGATTCTCACGGTGGCGCCGGCATGATGTGCCGCGCCGTGAATGGCGGGTTGATTTAGGTGCCCGTGAAGTTTGCTACGTAGGACTCGGTGACATACGGGAAGTCCGACACCCCGCCGCCACACCATGTCACGTGCTGCGCTTAGATATTTCCGCCGTGCCCCCCGGTTGGCAGGAAAACTACAGCCGCTCCTTGGTGGTGGAACCTTCTGGGTCCGCGCTGGCCTTGCCAGGCAGCAAAGCACGCACCCGGTCAAGCTCCTCCCCGTCCAGTCTTCCCACGTATTCGAGCACGAGCGGGAGCAGTTCCTCCTCGCTTACGTCCGCCTCGGCGGTCTGAATCTCTACGGTCTCCTTCGGTCGGCCACAGGTCTGCTCGATCAGGAACCTAGCGGCGACCACATTTCCATTCATTGCCTGGAGATACAGGCGCTCCAGGACGTTCATCAATTTCGATTTTCCGTTCGCCGACACATCGGTCATGAACGTTCGAAGTTCGGCCAGAGACGCGACAACGGGATTGACGCCCCGCTTATTACCGGTCTCGCCAGGCCGCCATGGGGGCCGCAGGTTCGCCAGGCTTCGTGGGTTTTGCTGGCCAGCCATCAGGTACTCTCCTTTGTTTTGGGAGATCGCCGCATCGCTTCACTGCCTACGAGTCTGCTGGGCAGACGGAAGCATAGAGGCATGGCGGCGTGCTGACCCGCTGTCACATGGGGTTCGAACCTTGCCATCATGCTGACCTCACTGCGGCACGGCCCGTAAACTGTTCCCAGCGTTTGACCGCGACGTCGACAAAGGTCGGCTCCAGCTCCATCGCAAAACACCGACGCCCCAGCCGTTCGGCGGCGATAATCTGGCTGCCTGATCCGGAGAAGGGTTCGTAGACGATATCCCCTGGGCGCGTGTGGTACGTAATCGGCCGCTCGAAGATCGCGACCGGTTTCTGGGTCGGATGAATCCCGTCCTGCTCGCCAGCGATGGTCCAGACGGTCGAGCAGTCACCACTCACCGGAGGCTGGAGCGCCGGAGGTTTCCCCTCGATCCATCCGTAGAAGCACGGCTCGTGCTGCCACATGAAGTGGGAGCGCGTGAGGATCGGGCGCGATTTCACCCAGATGAGTTGCTGGTGGAATAGCAGTCCGTTCGCCGTCCAGGCCTCTTCTACAAGTGCCTGGCGACGAGACGCATGCCATTGGTAGATCGCTGGATTCGTGATGAGCGCGTGCTGCAGCGCCACCCGAATGAAGCTGGCGAAAAACTCCGCGCTAGTCTCCGGGTCCTTGTAGGCATCCCAGTTCTTGTTGGTCGTCTTGTCCTTCCCCGCCTTCTGACGCTCGGCAGAAGATGGGTGGTTGTCTGCCGTGTAGTCCACCAGGTACGGTGGGTCGGTGGCCATGAGAATGGCCTTCCCGCCGTCCATGAGCTTGGCCACATCCTCCGCGCTGGTGGAATCTCCACAACACAGACGGTGCTCGCCCAGCAGCCACACGTCACCCCGCTTGGTGATGGGCTCGGCCGGTGGCTCGGGCACATCGTCGGGGTCGCAGTTGCCGCTCTTGGGCTTGTTCTCCCGTTCGGCTTCGAGTTGGGCTTCGAGGTCTGCCGCGAGTTTGGCCAGCCCCAGCTCGGCGAAATTGATTTCTCGGTCCAGCGCCCGCAGCTGGTCCAGTGCGGCAGGGGTAAACTCCCCCTGTAGCGCAGGATTGTTGGCCACGAGATTGGCCATCCGCTGCCGGGTTTCGTCCCATTTGACGAAGCGAATTGGAAATCGCTCCCCAGTTTTCGGATGGGTGATGTGGCCCCAGTCTCCCGTTCGGCAAAACTCAATGGCACCAGACGATTTCAATGCTTCCAGCCGTTGGTGGCCACTGACTAACTCGCCGGTTTGCTCGTTGAAAACAATGTCCAGCGCACCGAAGGTCTCCAGTGAGATGCCAAGCCCCGTTTTGGCTTCGGTAGTCATTTTCCGCGGATTGCGAGAGTCTGGTTTCAGAATAGCAATGGGCAGGCGCGTCGGTGCAGGCTCGGTAATCGGTCCCGAGTCTTCTGTCTGTGGGGTCGTCTCTGTGAGCATTGGAGCTTTCCGTTGGATAACTTCTGGCATCCAACCATTGCTGCGGTTGGCCAACAATCGGTCCATCGTCCACAGTTGACGTTGGCCTCGTTGGTTTCTGCTGTACCAATATGGCACGACACTGAGGGAATCCTCGAGCCGGATCACTTCTTCTCTGTGTCATTGAACTGATCGCTTGATAGACTCAAGAGAAAATCACGAGGGTCAGACAGTCGAGGCAGCAAAATGGCCTTGACAGAGGTAGAAGGTCACTGTCCGTGAGCCGCCCTTCGGGGAAGATACGCCAGAAGACCTGCCGACACGAACGCAAGGCAGCAGAGGGCGACCACTAAGCCATCCCTCACGGCGACGTTCGACGAATAGAAACTACTCGAGCTACTTTCCCTTACATCCCCCTACACGCGAGGTGCCTCCCTTCATCGGCAGGAAAAGGGCGCGAGCCATTCGGTTTCCCTCGTAGAAGAGGCGCCAACTATTGCCCTCGCCTAACGAGGGTCGAGTAGCTCGGCATCTGACCGCAGCGCGTGACCTGTTGCACCATCGATGATCTGCTGCTGCGTCCTAAGAAGCTCCTCAGCACCGGAAACAGTAACCTTCCCTTTAGCAGCCTCCAACGTGGCCCTCAACGAGACCATTGCTGGCGCAGCCTCACCTATCTTGTGCGAAGAGCCTCGACGCGGATGTGAGAATCCTGCGACAAGCTGCTCTGCAACGTTGCGTAGAGGGCCTGGACGACTGGCTGTGTCAGCCACCAGTGCACACGTTTGGGCGTCGGCATCGATGGACAACAGCCTCAGACCCAGCTCACGTTCTTCTATTGCCTGACTGGAGAGCAGCGCAGTGGAAAGCTGCCGCATGTGCTGGGGGACCTGCTCTCGACCGAGAGCTGCCTCGATATGCACCACCAGCGTTCGAATGTCTGGCAACCCCTTGCTCCGGACCCAGTTGCAACCGGAGGCGGCCAAACTGCGGAAGCCAATCTCCGATTTCAGCAAGGGGGTCATACACCATTGGACAAACCTTTGCCTCTCATACTTCTCTGCAGGGAGCATGCGAGCGATGTATCGAATGCGGTCCTGAATTGGGTCGTCTCCAACCAGCATGAGCTCCAACAGATGCTGGGCGTACCACTCCCCTGTAGCGTCCCACTGGCCCGAGCGCCCGGTCTCGGCAAGGCGCGCGCCTATCAGATTGGCAAGCTCCGGAGTGAGAGGCATACCAACCCAGTTTGCAGGAGGACTGGTCAAGCGGTGTACCGCCGACCAGACCGTCTCGTACGCCGCCGACCATTGACCTGACCGCAGTGCCCGGATGACCAATCCGGCGAGTGTGGCCGCATCAATGTCGCGCCTGTGCCCGATGAGGCTAATGCCACGCGCACGCAGAGTCACGGAGTCTTGTTCGACAAGTAAACGTGCGATATCCAGGGTCAATCCCACTGGGAGGCCCTGGGCTTCTTGAATCAAATCGTGGACGACTTGGTCATCTACGGAGAGAGCTGCCTTCAGGTCGGTGATAAAGAGACCCGGCTCCAGTCGTCGCCGTCGTCTCGCGGCTGCTCGGGCGATGAGACCCTGTGCTGGGCCGGCCGGCACGAGAAGAGCTGCTTGTGCAAAGATTTCCGGGATGCGTTCACACAGGGGATTGAGCACGGAAAAAACCGGCCCGGATGTGGGTAGCACTTCAACGAATTGAAGAAGAGCCCCAGGAGTGGCACATTGAAGGACAAGGTCCACCAGGAGCGATTGCAGATAGGGCGTCGAATCGGAAGGCCTTCGTTCGTTCCACCATTTCCAGCGGTCTCTTGCTGGTGCCCTGGCAAGGATGGTTTGGAGGTCGTCCACCCATTCCCAGGGCTCACTTACGAAGGTGTAAGCCTTGTAGGTGGGGCTGGAATTTGAGTTTTGCAGGAGCGCACCCGCAAGCGCGTTCCCGGGCCCCTGGCTCGCCCAAACAAAGAAGAGTGCCTTCTCGATCAGGTGATGCACCTCGTGGTCAGCGACAGAAGTCAGGATGCTCGTCATTGTCGGCGCGAGATGCTCTATCTCCCGTTCGAGGGTCGGAAGCAAGGCCTCCGGGGTTGTCATCACGCCGCCGCCGTGTACAAGTTCGTCGACGAGGTGCGCTCCAGCCAGCCGAAGGCGCTCCAGCGGATGCTGCAGAAGTGTTTGCACGACACTGAGCGCCCGACTGCGCATTTCAAGGACTTGTGGAGTGGGGAGTAATGGCTGCTCACCGAATGTGATCTTGTCGCCCTCGGCTTCCTCAAACTGAACGGTCATCTGGAGCATCGGTGCTACGGAAGACTGAATCAGCGGCGCAAGCGCACAAGCGTCCTCGGCGACGTGTGCTTGCGAAATCCAACCTTCGATTAGTCCACACACGGCGCTGACGCCATCGGGCCTGGTATTCCTGAGGTCGACGATGCCAGCTCCCAGTTTCTCGATCGTGTAGTTCGCGTAGCTGCCCTTCTTGGCTGCTTGGTAGTCCAGCTGGCGCGCAGAGGCAAGACCTTCAGCTGGGCCACGGTGGCGGCTGATTGCCAATACTATCGGCCCGAGCTCATCTGTGGAGATATCATGGGTCTTGGCGAGCTGTTCTGTCAAGAGAACCACTTCGGTGTGACACGCGGGGACGCAGTGAGGCAAAAGGGCCGCTACGTTGGCTCTCTCGTAGGGAGATATTGTGTCAAATCTGCGGCTCCATTCCAGGCAGAGATGGCGAAGGATCTCGGCAGGATGCCCCGCACCTGCGGCGGCGAGGTTGCGCACGCGAGCCATCATCCGGTTCGGTTCCTTGGAGAGAAGGGAGTGCACGTTGGCCCGCGCCCATGGCTTGCGAAGTAGATAGCCAAGAACGACATCGCCCTCAACGTCCGAGCGAAATCGCAGGGTGTTGCCAACAGGCCGCAGAATGCCGGCCTCCTTCAGGGTGGCCACTGCCTGGCTGGTGGTCATCTCCGAGGCGTGCACGGGCACATCGATTGCTAAGCGCAGCAGCAGGCTCTCCGTGGCGGTCTCGTCCGATGGCACCAGCTTCTTCGCTTCTGCCAAGAGGCGTTCCGCCACCATGTTGCTCAGATGCTGCACCGTGACAAGGTCTCGTGGCGAATGGCCGTCGCGTATGAGGAACGCAGCTGCCCGCAGAAGAAATAGGTTCCTGCCGAAGACCTTGACCAACTTCTGCGCGCCTCGGCGTGAGAGAGGCGGGCAGTCCCGCTCGGCGATGGCGATGCGTGCAGATTCATCCATCTCTCGAAGCTCGACGACCTGTGAGTCCCGTCGAGCGCCAGCTAGGGCATTAAGCACGGTGTCACGGTCTACCTCCCGAACTGCGAGAATCAGTTTGGCGTCGACGCCGGGGCGGCGGTCTGTGGCCAATCGTGAGAGTTCGGCCACCTCGCCGAGTGCGAGCCCTGCGTCGTCGAGGCAGACGAGAGTTGGCGCTGCAAGGACAAGTCCACTCCTCACGGCCCGTTCGACGGTGTCTTGTCCAGGGCGTCGCAGCCAGGCGGAACGGCGAGGCCGAACCTGGTGGGCGATGAAGAACGCCTCTCGGAGTAGGCGCGATTTGCCGGATCCGCCCGGAGCAACGA
The DNA here is from genome assembly GCA_963849735.1 of uncultured delta proteobacterium. Lineage (GTDB taxonomy): Bacteria > Myxococcota_A > Polyangia > Fen-1088 > Fen-1088 > Fen-1118. Next base: position 9,660 of record CAWKJE010000058.1, on the reverse strand, counting down.
GGACCATAATGCGGTAGGCCGAGCAGAGGAAATCCCGAACCTTGGAGCACTCATCCTCTCGTCCAACCAGAGGAATGTCTGATTGCCCCGAAGGCTCCTCCCGCTCGGAGCCGGCAAGTGGCACGAAGCCGGGGATGATTTGGTGGCCAAGGTACTGGGTAGCGATCCAGGGATGTTTCCGAAGGAGTTGGTCCAGCTTGCCCCGTGGCCAGATGATCGCGCGCTGTAGCCCTTTCCCCGCTATGGGCAGGAGATTCTTGACCTCGACAGGGGTCAGAGGAAAGGGGGTGATGAAGAGAAGCCCCTGAAAATCAAGCTTAGTGGCGTTCTTGTTTTCCTTCCAAATCTTCGCCTTCAGCTTGGCGCGGGTAGACCTTGTGGCACACGCGATCTTCCAAGGACCGGGGACGCCGGAGATCTTGCCGCTGTATAGCCCGTCGGCGCCGCCGTCTTTGCCGATGCGGCTGACGTTCGGAGTAAAGAGCGTGAAGTCAAGCTCGTAGGCCACAATATCGAGTGCCATGAGTTCGAACTGGCGATGGTTTTCTCCTTTGGCTATCTGCGACCAATCAAATAGCGCCGGAGTACGACTGGCTGTTCGCCCCGCTTTGGCCTTCTTGCTCTGAACTCGAAGACCGTCGTCTGCCCCTCTCGCCTGCGACTTGGTGACGCTTGGCTTAGGATTCCGATTAATGAAGCGCCGTGTTGCGGTTGGGCTCATTTCACCAGTCTCCTCCGGCAGTCTCCGGGTCGTTGGTCCGTGTGCAGGTGTTAGGGCGGTCTATCGAGTCGGCATATGTGCCCGCCGTCGCTAGAAACGGGCCAAGCGGTCGAATCCTCGCCGACTCGGTGTCCTTATCGAACACAACGCACCCTGTAGGCGGAGCTCACGTCAGAAGTCCAATTGTCGCCGTTTCCGAAGACGACGTACCACGCGCAGCTAGACACGTCAGCACAAGGCGTAGATGTCCAGAACTGCTCCGCTGGAGCATTCGGAAAGGCTGTCTGGTTGATGGTCGCTCCCGAGGTGACCGTAAAGTCTACAATGGACATCAACTCCTTGATCGTAGGCAACCGAAAACCTGACCCAACATTCGCGCAGTAAGCCTGAGCCTCGGCCCAGGTGCACAGCAAATTGTCAACGCCACTGCATCCAGTGCGCGTGCCCGATCCATCCTGCTGCCATATGAGGCCTGTTAGCGTATCTTGGACGACGCCACCCGTGAGCGCCACGAAGCGGGACGTTGGATAGCAGCGGGAACCTTGGACGCAGCGCACCCGGAAGTTGTCGAAGGCTTCGTCGCTGTAAACGATGCCGCCGCCGAAAACTACGGTCCACGCATCGGTGGACGAACCAGCTAGCGGCGAGGACGTCCAGAACCACTCGCTGGGAGTGTTCGGGAACGCGGTCTGGTCGATTGCCGGACTATTGCTGGCGAACTCGACGATTGTGGATAACTCCATCAGCGCGGGCAAACGCCAGCCCGAGATGCCACCCAGGGTCAGCCCTGCACAGTAGGCCTTGGCCTCGGCCAAGGTGCAGGTTAGATCTCCACTGCCAACGCCTCCGGCACCTCCGCTGCATCCCGTGCGAGTGCCCGAACCATCAGCCTGCCAGACCAGCCCGGTAATGCTATCGGTCACGGTTGACCCATCCGAGCTGACCACGAATTCTCCTGGGTTCGTCCCGTCTCCCGAAGGTAGCCTGGTACCGTCGCAGCTCTCATTGGACCCGTCGCAGCAGATGGTGTTAGCGGGGCAATCTTGGGCGGCGCTGCACGTCATCCCGTACCACTGCGTGCCGCCCGAAACACCCCCGCTCCCGCTGGCACCATCGGGGCCGGAGGTTCCTCCGTTCCCAGACACACCACCGCTTTCGACGGGCCCTCCATCATTGACAGCGCCGGTGCCGCTTGCTCCGCTGTCGAAGCCACCGGCGGAAAGAGGCATGTCGGGCTGCTGGGCATCAACAGTGACCACATCCTCGATGCGAAGGTCACCAGCAACGGCTTCGCTCGACGGGCTGTCCACTCTGACTGAGCCATCGGAGCGAGCAGCGCTGTCATTACCAGGACTGCCGCCGCCAGCAGAACCAAGAGCTTCGACCGTGTTCATGCTGCCGTCGATGCCTACAGACCTGCTGGAGCCCCCACATCCCGCCCCGAGCATGAGGAGAAGCGCCACCCACCCAAAGGTCAGTCGCGCCGATAAGCCAACGAGCGCTCTCACGTGGTTCCTTTCGCCGCAGAAGTCGTGTCCAGCCGGGACTGGTCTTGAACCGGCGGGCCCTGGAACACTCTTGGCACGAGGTCGGCGACCATGCATGGCGACCTAGCCATCACCTTGACCGCTACGGGTTTGTCTAGCCGCAAATCGGTGGCCGAATAGACCGCGCCCATACCGCCCTCCCCGAGCAGGCCATCGATACGGTACCTAACGTCAAGGACGACGCCTACCAGCGCGCTGGCGGCTTGGTTCTGCTCAGCCACCTTTGGCCCCCTTGGCACTTCGCGTCTGGGCATACGATGGCCTTGTTTCACCAACTACGGCTGCGGTGCTACCGCAAAGCGACATTCTAGGACTGGCATCATACCCCGATGTGTCCGGCTGCATAAAGAGCAAACAAGCTCCTGATACCTGGATCAGCAGGATAGCCGCGCCAAGTCATCATGGCGGAGGTGAAGACGCAGGCGAATCAGCTCTCTGCGCGAGGCCAAGACGACGCGTCCTCAAGTGTCGGGGCACCGGCAGCAGGGCTCGCGCCCGATGGGTTCCTGGTGCGGCAACAAGCCCGAACTGTGCCATGGAGTGGAAACCTCCTCGGGCGAGGCATCACTCGGGGACACGCGATGGTGTCGCCGATGGTCTACACCGCCACCAGCTTCGGCAAGAGGAGGAAATCGTGTGGCAGGGAAAGGAGATGGTCGTTCGGGCCAGTGGTAATTGTGGAACTCGATGAACGCGACAACGATGCGATACGATAGGCTGTCCTATGAGCCCAAAGCTCCATGATCCCGATGCGGACTACGCTGCGGTGTGGGTGGTCTGCTTGCTCGACCTGATGGGCTACCGTCGTGATCTTGAAGCGCTCGGTGACCCGCCATCTGTTGATGAAGACGATATTCATCGCCGTTTCTCCAGCATTGTCGAGCGGCGTCGCATTCTGGTCGAAGGGCTCAAGATGTATTCGGACGTGGTCGACATCCGAGTAACAGGATTTTCTGACAGCGTCTTCATCGAGAGCGCCTTTGGCGACCATCCAGAAAGCCCTCTGGCTGCCTTGAACAGCGTTGTCGACGCCTCAATAGCCGCGCTCTTCGTGAACCTCGGGAGCGAATCAGCTATTCGCGGGGGTATCGACATAGGCTACGGCCTTCAGAGCAAAGGGCACTTGTACACAGCTGCCACGGTCAGAGCCGTAGAGCTGGAGAAATGCGCGAGGTATCCTCGAATTCTCGTCGGCAACAACCTGATCGGGACCATAGCCGCCCTCGCGACGAGTGGAGACACCGCGGACGGTCAGATAGCTAGAAGCATCCAAAGCGTCTTCTACATAGATCCGGAGGATCAGTTACTCGGCCTTGATTTCATGGGGCTTGCGTCACAGCGCTCGTATGCCCGAGCATTCACCGCCGATGATGTTCGCAAGATTTGGGCATTTGCAAAGAGGAGCCAGAAGGAATTCGGCGCTCGTGGTGACGCAAAGGTGCGTAGCTACTATGACCGCTTGGTCGGGTACATGGAGCCTCGTCTCCAATTTTGGAACGTGGCCACATCTACCTAGTCGCGAATCACACACAGCGCGCAGTCGAAGCGCGGGGGGCAATGTCAGTCGTGAAGTTGGTTCTCGGTCGGTACACCCGCCGTCCGAAGAACGTCGACAAACACGGCGACCAATGCCTCGTGGACCTCGACGAAATCAGCGCCCATCTGGGAGAAGAATTGTAGGTAGTCGCCGAGTTCAAGGTCGAGTCCCCTCGTAACCGAGCTCCAAGCGCCCGTGTAGGAGCCTTTCCAGAATTCAGGACCATCGGAGCAGTACAGCTGCAAGCGACGCGTCGCGAGTTGGACTTGCAGCCCCTTGCCATAGGTCATCGGGTCGCCCAGATGGTGCGAAAGCTGATTTCTAATCTGGGACGCGGTCGGGTCCTTGTTCCAGCGTCGGCGGATATCGTCGAGCGCATCCCATTTCGCGCGGTTTCCCATCTTGGAAATGACCTTCTGTGCTGCGAGCCCCTGCAGCGCCTCCCCGAACTCGTACATCGTGCCCGCCATCAGCAGAAGCAAGAACCATCGATTGCGATTACGGGCGTGTCCGTCTTCCGGACCACCATGTTGTTCACTAAGGCTCACGAGATGGGTGAGCGATGCCGTCCTATCGACGGCCACAAAGCATCTCATGAATGCCGCGAGAAGGTTGCTCCCGATTCGCTGGGCAATGTCGCCTGGGTTGTTCAGGTGGAGATACCACGCGCCGCGTCTCGCCCCCTGGAAAAGTATCATTGTACGCGGGGGGTGAAGTTGGCTCCTCCTTCGCGCTCGCGATTTCTTCTGGCCCAAGCTGCAAATCCTTCTTCTGGAAGCGTGCCACGATCCGTGGAATCCAACAATAGCCGTGCCAACGGCTCGCCGGGGCGCTTTGAGCATCGCCGAAACTCCTCGTTGATATTGGCACCAAGCGAGCACGCCAGATGGAGTTGAACTGCGAGAAGCTCAAGTTGGTCGCGAGCGGTAAGGGCGGCCGCATCTAGATCAACACCATCGTCACCGACCTCCAACAAGCGGCGTCCCGGTTCGCTACCGAGAGTGGCCCCGCGTCGACGTTGCCCAGGGCATCGGACCCGGCGTCAGCACACTAGGCACAACTAGCGTCGGCGATTAGAATGCCATGAGGAAACACGTCATATTGCCAGCCAGGGTAGGAGGATTGAGATGGATTGGTCAGATTTGCTCGACGGATGTCGTGTGCTTGCGACGCTAAACGAAGGAGGCAACGCACACGCCACCACACCTCCATCGTCTTACAACTGGCCAAGGACAAGGGCTTACGGCGTTGGCGCGGCGAACCATCTCCTCGACGACATCATCAAGGAAATTCGAGATGGGAGGCAATCTCGATGAATGCTTCAGGCATGAACACCGTCGAGGGGCTGTCGTGTATCGGTTGTGGCGACGTCGCAGCCATCGCCGAAGAAGCCGGCTCGCACCTAGCCGCCTTATCCAGCGCGAGGGTGACCGTAATCGAGGCCGACGTCCCAGCTAGCGCGCCCGAGAGCGTCATCCATAGCGTCACCGACAACGGCCACACCCTCACGTCCAGCAGCAAGGAATTCGAGGAGGAATAGCTCGCATGATGAAATGCCATCTTCGCGCCGAAATACCGCGAATCGTGAACACACGTGCAAACCCAGCCCCAAACGCCGTCTCCGTCGGGACAAGCACCAAAGAGTCTGACCAAGATATCGCGGTCAACGTCCCCGACGATGCGATATTGGAAGGAGGGGCGCAGCTTGAAGTGTTCGTTGCCGACACCCGCCCGAAGATACTCAGGGCGTCCTACCCGTACTTCGAACGTCCCGCGAGCATGGGCGAAGATGTGCTCGGAGTAGTTGTCGTCGATCCACAACCGGAGACGGAGGTGCGGACAGCATCCAAAATCACGATTCGCCTGACTGCGGAAACAGATGAACAACGGCAGGGCGGGACTGGGAAACGAGGCCCAGCTGAAGCACAGGACCCTTCGGTGGACAGAGCATCGCGCCCTTGATGGTCAGCGCCGGGCGGATTCCTCCCGCCAGCCAACCAAGGCGCGGTGCTTCTCCAAGGCCTCAGCGGTGGTCTCGACTTCGCGCGAGAGCCGATCTTCGATTCGCGCCAGGAGTCTGCCTACCTCCTCCGGGTTGTTACAGATCTCGGCCAGCCGTTGCCGACACTGTTCGATGATGGGGCCTACAGCCTCCGGATGCACCTTGGTGCGAGGCGTTAGCTCTACGTTGGCTAGGTGTTTGCGCTTGCGTCCAGGCAGGACAACCAGAATCCGCAAGTGGTCGTGATAAATCCGGCGACAGAGAGGATGTTTGGCTCGCCGACGATGCCGCACTAGGTCGAAGTGGATGTTCATAGATAGGCGCCCGTGGTGAAGGTACGTCTGTGCCCCCTTGTGCCGCCCGTGCCGGATTGGGGAACTGCAAAGCCGGGGTTGATTCATTGCAGCTCTTACCGCAATGCGTCCACCGCCGTCCCGGTCGCCTCCCTCCCGTCATCTCTTTGCCTTGGGTCAAAACGGCGCATCCTCCAGCGTCAAATCCACTGGAAGCTCGTCAACGGTTCCGACGTCATCGCAGCCGGGTTCCCGGGGGATAGTCGCCGTGTCCGCACTCTCGATGCGGCTGGCCGCACTTCGAGGACGGCCGAGTGAGGACACGCTGACGCGTCGTTCTCCGACGGGGATTTCGTTCGTGTCCTCACTGTCCTCACTGTCCTCGCTTCTGGTGGGATAGGGAGGAGGTGGTGATTGAGACTGAATGCTCTGCGCCTTAGTATCGTTCTGGCTAGGCGAAGCCTGACATAAGCCTACTTCTAACGACATATCCCCTATCCTTGGTGTGGGGCCTATGCGATGGCTCTCTGCGTTGTATGCCTCACTACAGAGAGAGGGAGATGGTGGTCGCTGGCAATGGATGCTCGGCGCGTCAATATCCCTTCGGTTGCTTGGAGGCACATATCCTTTATCTTGTGAGGACAGTGAGGACAGTGAGGACACCCCACCATTCTCCGTCGGAGAATCTGCGATTCGGGTGTCCTCACTTCCGTCCTCACAGCTGTCCTCACACCTGTCATCGTCCGGTGGGTCGTCGGCATCAATGGACGTCGGCTCCAGGCCCAAGACACGAAGCGGCATTTTCAAGAACCACTGTTGAACGAAGCCGCTGCGCGGCAGGGTGCGGAGCCCCAGAGCGCGGCACCGCCCGGGAGCCGCGGTCGTGTGGTATCGACGGCTAGATTCGAGCCTCGCGCCTTTAGGAAAGCGGTAGCTCCGGCTGGTGATGCCGCGCCGGTGGCGGAGTCTCACGCGTGGTGCGCTGTGGTGGAGCGACTCTGAGAGACGCGGACCTGCTGCGCCGAGGTTGGATTAGGCGTCTCCTTGTGGCTCCGGAGGCCGGTGGACGGCAGCCGGAGCACAAGGAGACCAAATGACAAGCACGGAAGCATACACGAAGTTGGGACAGGACATGCAACTGGCGAACTACCGGCCGTCAACGATGAAGGCGTACCAGCGATGCGTGGAACGATTCCTCGCGCATTATCGGCGGCCAGTGACCAAGTTGAGGGAAGAGGAGATCCGGGGCTTTCTCCTTCACCTCATCAACGAGAAGAAAGCGGGGCCGGAGAATGAAAAGATGCACTTGGCAGCGCTCCGGTTCTTCTTCGAGACCACGCTCGGGCGCCCGGAGGAGGTGGTGCGGATCCCGTGGCCAAAGGTGCCACGGCGGCTACCGGACATCTTGAGCGGCACGGAGGTGGAGAAGTTGCTGCTAGCGGTTGATCCACCGAAGTATCGTGCCGTCGTTGTGGCGACGTATGCGGCGGGACTGCGAATCGGGGAAGGGTGCTCGCTGCAAACGAGCGATATCGACAGCAAGCGGATGCTCATCCACATCCGCAATGGCAAGCGAGGCCGCGACCGGTACGTGATGCTCGCGCAGCAGCTACTGGTGCTTCTGCGGGAGTACTGGAAGCTGACCCGTCCCACCGGCCCATATCTTTTTCCCGGGCAGGAAGCGGGAGCGTCAGTCAGCCCCACGGCGGTGCGGTGCGCTTTGCGGGTGGCCGTAGAGAAGACTGGTCTGACCAAACGCGTGACGCCACATACACTGCGTCACGCTTTTGCCACCCACCTTCTGGAGACCGGAACCGACATCCGCACGATCCAGGTTTTGCTCGGGCATAGCTCAATCCGAAGCACGACGATCTACACGCGGGTGAGCACGCAGCACATCGGTCGCGTGATGAGCCCGCTCGATCGCCTGGGCACCAAAGAGGGCGCAGTCCTCGGGTAGCGCCCAATGCACGGCCATACGGCCGCCTCTCCCCTTGAGGGGCAGAGGCGGCCGCGCCTTGAGGTCGCGGACGTCTTTCGCGCCCACGGCGATAGCTACAGGCAGAGTCACGTGGTGGCGCCGCCGGAACGTGCGGTGATGCGCGCGCTAGAGCTTTGTCGTACCGAGGCCCTCGGTGGGCACCTCGACAAGTGTGACCGCTGCGGCTACGTCGACCAAGCGTACAATTCGTGCCGTAATCGCCACTGTCCGAAATGCCAGGCCCTTCGGCAGGCCAAGTGGGTGGCCGAGCGGATGGCACGCATCCTGCCCACGCACTACTTTCACGTGGTGTTCACCTTGCCGGCCGAGCTCCGGCCACTGGCCATGCGGAACAAGGCGGTGATCTACGACCTCATCTTCGAGGCCGGGGCGCGCACGCTGCTCGACCTTGGCCAGGATCCCAAACGCCTTGGTGGGCAACTCGGCATTACCGCCGTGCTACACACGTGGACGCGCGATCTCCAGCTTCATCCGCACCTTCATTGCATCGTTACCGGGGGTGGGCTCACTCAGGACGGGCAGCGATGGCTCTCGACCAAACAAGACGACTACCTCTTCCCAGTCAAGGTCATGGGCCGTCTCTGGCGCGGGAAATTCATGGCCGGCTTGCAGCGTGCCTTCGACAAGGGTCGCCTCAACCTCGGCGGTAGCTGCGCCCACCTTGAAGACCCTGCGGAGTGGGCCTACTTCAGGACGTGCTTGTACGCGAAGGACTGGGTGGTCTACACCAAGTCCCCCTTCGGCGGCCCGCGCCATGTCTACCAGTACCTAGGCCGCTACACGCATCGCGTGGCCATCTCCAATCAGCGCCTCATCACCATGGACGAGCACGGCGTCCGCTTTGCCACCAAGGACGGCCGCTCCACCACTCTGGCCCACCAAGAATTCATCCGCCGCTTCCTGCTTCACGTCCTGCCTGGGGGCTTCGTCAAAATCCGCCACTTCGGCATCATGGCTTCTGGCAACGTCAATTCACGGCTCACCGCCGCTCGCCGTCTCCTTCAGCCAAACCGCGTTTCTCCCGGCTTCGCCATAGTCGCGATCCTCCTGCTCTCCCTGCTCACCCGTCAGCGGCCCACCTTCTCGCCCGCGGAGCAACTCGCCACTCCACCCGCCGACCGCGATGAGGCCGACGACCTCAACCGTGCCTTGCGCACGTGTCCAGCCTGCGGCCAAGGACTCCTCCGCGCCTACCCCCTGCCTTCGACACTTGTCCCCAACCCTCCCGCACCCATCGACACATCATGACCACCGCTGCCGCACGCGCACTGGCTCACTCCGAACGCCCGCGCGGCGCTGTGAACACGTCTGCCCAAACGCCGAAACAACGACCCGAACCCGCGGTACAGAGCCCCTTGGCCCCCGTCGCCAACTCCTTCTCGTCCCACGTCATCGGCCCCATCGCCCTTCTCCATCCAGAGTCGAACGCCCTTTTTACCCATAGGGCACCGCCGCTCCTTGCACAACGCGGCTTCGTTCAACCCGCCGTTTAGCGCAGGCGCTCCACGGTCAACTCGTTGCCACCGGTCTACCCTCCGCGCCCGCGCCAAACGCCTAT
>CAWKJE010000057.1:0-120633 GCA_963849735.1 uncultured delta proteobacterium | reverse complement strand
ATTGGCTACAGCTCCGCTTTGGTCGCCTCAAATGGCGCATTGGTGTCATTCGGCAGCTCTTCCTTTCCGTCTTGGGCGAGCTCGGCTGCCTGGGCGCCGCGCTTTTGCTGGTGCCCGCGCTTTCGAGCAGCTATCGCTCGAGTGCTGATTCCCGGCTTGGCGGAGGGTTGAGAGCCTACCCGGTCAAGACTGCCCCGCACGGAGGTGAGTGGTTCTAAGTAGACGGCACATATCCACGGCAGAGCTGGCGGAACGCCTTCAGCGCCGTGGAGTCGGTCAGTCCAGCCTGGGCCAGTCCAGTTCGCATGGAAGGCGCCAGCTCGAGAGGCCGAGCAAGATGCGGAGGCGCCTGTGGATCGTGCTGCGGGCTTGCGCTTTAATGGCGGCGGTGGTCTTTCTCGCCCGCGGCGTGTGTTGGCAGAGCGTTATGATCGGGTCGCGACGCGCGGGTTTCGCCTTACCTGTCTTGGTGGTGTTGCTCAATGGTGGCATGATGTTGGTCAAAGCGTTGCGCTTGCGCATACTGCTCCCGCAGCAATCCCTGCGCCTGCGCACGGCGTTTGCTGTGCTCCTGACCGCCTCGGCCCTCAACAGCGTCGTGCCGCTGCGCGGTGGGGACGTGGCCAGATTGTGGCTGCTCGAGCGCGCGGGCGGCGTGTCCAAGTCCGTCGCGATTGCCATCGCCGCGGTCGAGGCTGTGCTGGACATCACTGTGCTGGCCGCCCTCGGCCTTGGCGCGGCGCTGGCGCTTCCGGGCCAGCGGTGGGCGACTCCGGTCGCGTGGGTCGTGGCGGGCGGGGTGGGCATTCTTTTGATCCTGTCGCGAAGCAAGCGGGGAGCGACAGCGCCCGCTGGCGCGCGGTCGGACGGTGTCCCTGGGATATGGGCCGGAATTCGGCAAGCGGTCAGGCGTGTCCAACTCGGCTTCCGCGTGCTCGGCTTGCCGAGGGTGGCGACGTGGGCGGGGCTCTTGACCCTGCTGGGGTGGACCTGCGAGACCGCCATGGTCATGGTGTGTGGCAGAGCGCTGGGCGTACCGGTGGGTCCCGCCCTGGCGATCATGGTTCTTCTTGGCATCAATCTGGCCATGGCCCTGCCCGTCACACCGAGCGGCCTGGGCCTTTTCGAGGGCGCCGCCAGTGCGGTTCTGGTCTTGGCCGGGGTGGCCAAGGCGCAGGCGGTGACCTTCGCCTTTCTCTACCATGCGCTGCAAGTGATCCCGGTGACCCTGGTCGGGCTGACGCTGTTCCTGGTGCTGAGGCGTCGGCCAGGTGAGCGCAGGCCGCAGGCGCAGGAGTCGCTGCGCAGCGGCGTGTGGCCTTTGGCTCTGCCGCATCGGCAGCGTTTGCGCGTGCTCATAGTGGTCCCTTATGACCTCTGCGAGCCGGGGGGCGGGGTCAAGCACCATGCGGTGGGGCTGGCGCGCATTCTGCGTGCGAGGGGGGACCATGTCATGCTGGCCGGTCCCAGCAGCCGGCCGGTAGGCGAGCCAGACAGCGCCGGTTTTTCCGGCGTCATCAACGTTCGTGGCAATGGTTCGTCCAACCGCCTCGGTCTGCTGGTGAACCCTTGGGCGGTGCGGCGATTCTTGCTCGCGCACCGCTTTGACATTATTCACGTGCACGATCCTTTGGCGCCCGGGTTGCCCTATTGGATCACCTGGCTGTCCGGAAGAGCTCCCAAGATATGCACCTTCCATGCCTTCGCGGAGGAGCCCAGTCTTGGGCTGCGCTTGGGGCATCGGGTATCGGCGTGGTTGACCTTGCGCTCATTTCAGCGTGGTATCGCGGTGTCGGCGGCCGCTGCCCGTCTGGTACAAGGGGTCTGGGGGCGGCCGCTCTCCGTTGTTCCCAACGGCGTGCACACCGACGTGTTCACTCCCGCGCTGGGCTACGAGCACGCCCATGCTGTCGACCGCGACCATCCCTTGCGCTTGTTCTTCTGTGCCAGGATTAGCGACGAGCGCAAAGGCTTCGCCGACCTGCTGCGCGCCTATACAATCCTCCGCGACAACAGGGTTCCCGTAACCCTGGATGTGGCTGGCGAAGCGGCGGGGCCGCTACCCCCGGCCCTGCCCGGGCTCACCTACCACGGCCCGGTGTCTTTGCCGGCGCTGGTGGGGCTATTCCAGGGGTGCGACGTGCTGGTGGCGCCCTCGACCGGCCAGGAATCCTTCGGGATCATCCTGCTCGAGGCCATGGCCACTGGCCGCCCCATCGTGTGCTCCGACATCGAGGGCTACCGTCAAGTCGTCGATCGCAAGGGTGCGTATCTCAGCCCCAGTCGCTCGCCGGAACAGCTTGCCCACGCCATCGCCATGCTGGCGGCGGATCCTCAGCGCCGGCGGCGCATGTCGCTCGTGAATCGGCGGCGAGCGCTGGAGTTCGACTGGGGCCGCCTGGCCGAGCATGTTCGGGCACAGTACCTGCTCGCCCTTGCCGACCGGCCCGAGGAGGCAGTGCGGGCCCCCACCACGCTGGACCAAGCGAGTGACGAAGCCGGGGCTTCGCCCGGGGCCACGCGGAGCTTCTCGGTGTCGGGCTAATGGCCCACGATGCCCAGGGGCCGTGGCCGGGCTCTGCTCTTCACCAGCGCTCGGGACGAGCGGACAGCTCGTCATCCCCATCGGATGGCTCCGCCGCTGCCTTGGCCAAGACTGCCGGCGGGCGCGGCGGTCGCCGTGCGGCGATTGCTAGCTGAGGTTTGCTCGGGGCCCAGAACGGGACGAAGAGCGGGGCTTTCTGTTCTGGCGGAGGGCTGGGCTGACTCTCCACCGGTGCGATGTCAGCTGGGGTCACCATGGGCAGGGCCGGCGGGGCGGGCTGCTCCACCGCCGGCGGAGCGGGCGGCGGGGCCATTACTGGGCTCGGCGCCGCGGCGGTCGGCCTCGCGGCCCTGGCAGGCCTGAGCGCGATCATGGCGACGTTGGCCCCGGCAATGACGACGTTGGAACAAACCATGACGATGGCCAACTTTGTCAGACGCGCGAGCACGCCCCGGTCGCGCTCCTCCGCGGCATAGCGCGCTTCGACCTGCTCATCGAAATAGCGTCGCAGCGAATCCAGGGTCACGGCAGCATCAGCAGATTGGCCTTCCGGCTGCCCGTTGCTCGCGGGCTCCCCGTTTTCGGGTTGCCCGTTCTCCGGCTCCTCGCTGTCGGGCCCAGACATGAGCCGAAGTCTGACTCACAATGTCTAAATCGTCAAGCGCACGGCCGGACGGGCAGCACAGGCTTAAACGGGGGTTGACAGGCAGAGCGCTTGCCCGCGCCCCGGTAGGTCATCGCTCGCCGCCGCTTGCGCAAAATGGTGGCTCCGCCGAAAATCATGATGTCGGCTTGCGCGCGGCAGTGCGGGGAGCAATCCACACGCGGCGCGCAAGTTCCCTAAGGAGTCGCATCAATGAAAGCCAAGCCTACCTCCCCTCTTCGCGTCGCCATACTGGTTCTGGCCGGGTGCTCGACTCGCCCAACCTCGCCAGCCGATCAGAGCGGCGGGGCTCCGGGAGCCGCAGGCGGGCAGGCGCAGGGCGGCAGCGGCGGCGCAAGCCTGGGTGGCGGAAGTGGCCGGGCCGGGTCCGGCGGCGCGAACGAGGGCGGAGCCACCACCGGTGGAGGGGGTGCGCAACCCGGCCCGAGCGACGGCGGCAGCGGGTCTGGGGATGGGCCCACGGTCTGCATCGGCCCCACGGTCTACGAAGATCCTTCCCTGCGCGCCCCGGGTCCTCGTCCCGACGCCGGTCCCGAGGCTTGTGGTGCATGGGCACTAACCAATGGCGTGTGTTGCGCTCAGTATTGCAGCAACGACGACAAGTCCGAAGATTGTAGCGGGTGCGGTGGCCCCGGCTCCGCCCAATGCACCGTGGTGAACAGCAAGGCATGTACCTCCGGTCAGTGGCCGGAGGTACATTGCGTCAGCGACAACGAGCCCTGGCACTATTCCCGCTCCACCCATTTCGGGCTCACCTATGGGGGAGCCTGCGCTTTCGGACTGTACGGGCTTTGCACCAAGGCCTTCACCTTTGTCGACCAGACCGAAGGCGGGTTGTGCACCACCTTCTGCACCCTCTACCCGGACCTCTGCCAAGACCCGGCCAACACCACCCTGCGAGGCAATTTTGCCGCCCCTGACGGCGATTACTACACTCAGTTTTGGCCGGATCTTCCGGGGGACAACGACAACTATCTGAGCTGCGGAGAGTGCTTCGAGCTGGCACGCACCAACGACGATGGCACCGATTTACAGCCGGGCGATACCGGCTACACGCCTCCGGTGGTTCTCCAGGTGGTCGACTCGTGCCCATGCTCGGCCAATTCCAAGTGGTGTTGCGGATCGGGACGTGACCATTGCGGAGAGGTCTCGGATTTCAAGTACGGCTGTCCGCTGCCCCCCGCTGACGTACCCAGGATAAGCGAAGACCCCGAGCCCAACGAGAGCCTTCATCTCGATCTCTCGGATATCGCCATGGCGCGCCTTCAGACCGGAGACGCCAACGGACAGATCGTGGACGGGGTGATCCCGACCCGCTACCGGCGAGTGCCTTGCCCGGTGACCGGGAACATCTACATCCTGCTCAAGAATGGGGGCGAGTACTACTTTGCCTTCAGCGTGGTCAATGTCTCCGGCCTGGGCTCGCTGGTGAATGTCGAGGCCAGGCTACCGTCAGGGGACTGGGTATCGCTGATTCGCGACCCCAACTACACCCAGGCCAGGCCGCAGGAGCGCTTCGGCACCTGGGTGCTGCCCCAGGGGGCTGGTCCATTCACGCTGCCCCTGGCCTTGCGCTTCACTGACCCCTCGGGCCGTACCCTGGTGGCCGAGCAAGCGATAACCAGCTGGACGCCCCCCACCACCACCGACCCGACCCTGACCAACTTCTACAGCCAGTTCTATTACATAGACACGGGTGTGCAATTCTGACCATCAGGCCAGCGCCATCTGACACTACGGGGTCGTCGTGGTTGTCGGGGAGCCAAGGCGGAGGTCGCCGTGCATCGCTCGCCGCCCTAGAATTGGGTAAGGAAGGTCCACACTTCTTGGGGCATCCACGTCGTGCTCTGCCCCGAATCCACCGGCGACGGGGTGTGGCCGCCGTCAAACGGACAAAAGCGGGTGGGATGGCCCGGCGAGCAGCCCGAGTAGTCCGAACAGACGTGGCCACCCGTGGGCGCCGTGGGCAAGGTCTCGATCGTGCACCCATTCGACTTGGCAAAGAAATCGGCGGTGGACGTCTGGCCGCCCGCCTCCTGGGAGCCGAGCGAAGCAAAGTAGGGGACAGGCTGGCAGCTCGTGGGCATCGGTTGTCCCCCGGCAGAGTGAGCAACTCCGGCGCTGAACACACCCGGGCGCTGGCAGAGGAGGGTAATCGTCATCGCCCCGCCCATGCTGAATCCTTCCAGCTCGATGTGTGATGTGTCAATGCACAGATCGGCCTCGACCTGCTTGAGGATGTCATCGGTGAAGGTCACATCCTCCCCACCGGTGTTGGACCAGAGCCCGCCGGTTCCGTCAGGGGCTATGAAGATGGTGCTGTTGTTGGCGAGGGCCAAGAGCCCAAAGAATGGGCTTTGGGTCGTGTAGCATGGTATCGACTCGGTCTTGCAGTTGAAGACTTGACTCGCGCTGCCTGTGGCCCAGTGGTAGGAGAGGATGAGCCGGTACGGGTGGTTGTTGTCGTAGTTGTCGGGGAGCCGAAGGATGTACTGACGGCCGCTCGCGACCTTGTTGTAGTTGATGGTCGTGCCAGGGCTGTTCTGCAGTGTGGGCGTATTGCCGCAGCCGGCACTCTTGGCCGAGTTACCCGCATCCACACTGCCGACTCCCCCGTCGACGGTCGCGCTCGATCCGGTCGCGCCACCTGAGGCCGTCGCACCCCCCGAGCCCGTCGCGCCGCCCGCGCTGGTCATACCGCCCGTGCCTGTGGCGCCTCCCGAGCTGGTCGTGCCGCCCGCGGTATGCGCGCTCGAGACGGTGCTGCCACCAGCTCCGGCATTGCTGCTCGAGCCGGGAGAGCCACCGCGACCGATCGTGCCGCCCGCGCCCGTCGTGCCTCCCGAACCGATCGTGCCGCCCGCGCCCGTCGCGCCGCCCGAGCCGACCCCGCCGTACCCTTGGGTGGGCGCGCAGCCGTCGCAGTGGCTTGCCCCTCCAGTAGGTCCCGGGGAAGTTCTCGAGGTGCTATTGGAGCAGGCGCCGCCCGTCGTGGCGAGCACGGCAACCCAGGTACGCAGCAGACGACTAGCAGTCACATCAGCCTCCTTGCGGTTGAGACCAGGCAGCTATCGGATCTCGGATGCAATCGTGTTGAGCAACATTGTCCCGGGGTGTCGCTATTTGTCATCCTAAAACCGCCCTGTTGCTGTTTGCGAGCCGCACAGCAAGCAGCCTCACCACGACCGAACGCCACCGCGACTTGCAGCCGGACATGTTGGCTGAGTCGGCCTTCCCCGCCATCGACGTGGACCTATTGAAGCCAGCGGGCGACGTGGTGCAAATGGCCGCCAGCTGCTCGGCTATAGCGATCACGCAGCAAGACGACGCTCCAGACGGGTTAGTAGTTTCCCTTTAGATTACCAATGTTTGGCCCCGTAGCTCAGTTGGATGGAGCGGCGGTTTCCCAATTACCCAGGAATTGCGCACACTTGACCGGCGGTGAGCAGAGAGGCTAGGCAACGCGCGGACTTGCGGCAGGCGCGAACCGGGTGCGTGCTAAGGCTGCGGACGGCATCGAACAGGGTCACTATGTGCTCGTCGTGGGACGCGATCTTCTTCTCCAACTCTTCCAGCTTGGCGGCGAGCTGGCGATGGGAAGCCAGGAAGCCCCGGAGCCGGACGAAGGTGCGGACGACCTCGACGCTCATCTCGACGGCTTTGGGGGAGTTCAGTACGGAAGCGGCCATGACCGCGCCGTGCTCCGTGAATGCGTAGCGCAGGTATTGGCGCCCGCCGCGTCGCGCTGTTTTTGAGATCGCAATTTGCGATCTCAAAGCCTCGAACTCCTCGCGGGTGAGCCGAAAGCCAAAATCGGCCGGGAAGCGTTCGATGTTGCGCTTGACCTGTTCGTTCAGGCGGCTGACCGTCACGCCGTACAGGGCGGCCAGGTCCGAGTCGAGGATCACCCTGCGCCCGCGCAGGACCAGGATCGCCCGCTGCACGCGCTCTACCCGAACGAGGCCGGTCTCGGTCACGATCGGCCCTTCGCTGCGCCACCTAGGCAAGGCCCTAGAGAAGTGCAAACTGCCGCCCTTGACTTGGTATCAAGCCACGCGGCATACATTCGCTTCCCAGTTCGTCCTAGGCGGCGGATCCATCGAGAAGCTGTCCAAGATCATGGGACATGCCAGCGTGACTACCACCGAACGATACGCGCACCTGCGCACAGACCTTTTCCGCGAGTCGGACTTCGATGTCGTGGCCGTGAATTTATCCGCGCCGGGGGCCGAGGTGGTGCAACTTTACCCCTCGACCGAAGAGGCTCCGAATGTTTACGCTGTGGTTACGGGTGGCCAAAGCGCACCCGATAAATCATCATAAGTAGTTGAAATTATTGCTCTGGCCCCGTAGCTCAGTTGGATAGAGCGGCGGTTTCCTAAACCGTAGGTCACCTGTTCAAATCAGGTCGGGGTCACAGGGGCGCGCGCGGGTCGCGCGCTTTTGTCCGCCATGATCGTCGTGGTTCAGCGGGTTTCGGCCGCCCAAGTGACGGTTGACGCAAGTATCGTGGGCCAAATTGGGCTCGGGCTGGCCATATTGGTGGGCGTGGAGCGGGGCGACAGCGCCGCCGACGCCGACTTGCTGGCGCGCAAGGTAGTGGCGCTGCGGATCTTCCCTGGTCGCACCCCGATGGACTTGCCCTTGGCCGAGGCGGGCGGCGCCGCTCTCGTGGTCAGCCAATTCACCTTGGCAGGCTCGACGCGCAAGGGGAATCGCCCGAGTTTCACGGGAGCCGCCGATCCCGAGCTGGCCAATACCCTTTACCTGCGTTTCGCCGACAGCATGCGCAGCCATGGCCTGCGGGTAGAAACCGGCCGCTTCGGCGCCCACATGGCCGTCGAGTTGGTGAACGATGGACCCGTGACCTTCATCCTGCGAGCGCGCGACGGTGGCCTATTGTGAATCACTCCGGGCTCAGGCGTAGCTGACGAGGGCCTCGACCGGCACCTCAGCCAGGCGCTTGCGACCCGCCAGGGCTTCGAGCTCGATCACGAAAGCGGCGACTACCACCTGTCCCCCCATGTCACGCATGAGCTTGCTGGCGGCGGCGGCGGTGCCGCCGGTTGCTAGTAGATCGTCGACCAGGGCGATGCGCGTGCCGGGAGCGAATGCGTCCTCGTGCACCTCGATCGCGTCGGTGCCGTACTCGAGCGCATAGCGCTCCTGCCTGGTCCTCCAGGGCAGCTTGCCGGGCTTGCGAATGGGGACGAAGCCCAACCCGAGCTCCACCGCGACGTTGGCGCCGAAGATGAACCCGCGCGATTCGATGCCGGCGATCATGCGCGGGCGCCGCGCGGCGATGCGTTCGCATAGCTGCCGGATGCAGGAGCGAAAGGCCGGGCCATTGCCCAGCAGCGGGGTGATGTCGCGGAATAGGATGCCGGGCTTGGGGAAGTCGGGAATCTCGCGAATCAGTGGTCTCAATTCACTTGGGCTAGGCATGAGCGGTCCTTTCACGGCAATGGGGGCAAGAACTGCATGGGATCGCGCGGGCTATCGCCGCGGCGGACCTCGAAGTGCAAGTGCGGCGCGGTCGAACGTCCGGTGTCGCCCACTCGCGCAATCTCTTGACCGAGAGCAACGCTGTCGCCGGTGCGGACGAGCAACACCGAGTTGTGTGCATATACCGTGACTATGTCGCCATCGTGGCGGATCACGACCATATTGCCATAGCCCCGTACCTGGTCCCCCGCATAGATGACCTTGCCACTCGCCGCTGCGTGAACCGGGGTGCCAACCGGCGCAGCCATGTCGATGCCCTCGTGGTCCTTGCCCCAGCGCCTGCCAAAGGGCGAGCTTATGCGCGGTGCGGTTACTGGCCAGTGTAGAGGGGCATTGCTCCGGCTCTCGACCCGAGATGGGGATAGCCGGCCTTGTCCGGTCGGGCCCTCCCCTGCATGGCCGGTGTCGAGCACGAAGACCGGGCGTCCGGGCTGCAAGACCTCGTTCTTTCGGATACCGTTGAGCTCGAGGAAATCATCGAGCGGCACATGCGCTTGCTCGGCAATGGAGGCCGCGGTTTCTCCCTGCACGACCACGTGCCATACCCCAGGCAGGTGGTCGTTGCGTCGCGCTTCGTCAGCGCGCTGACCGGAGCTAGCGCAGCCTAGCACTGCTAGGTAGCCGAGTAAGACCTGCGGGAGATTGTGCCCGAGGGGAGTCCGAACGATAGGCGCTCTGGACCGATGGCTTGTCACTCACGGGTCTGATGCTGCCTGCCCTTTGGCAGCGGATGTTTCGCCGCCAGTTTCTTCTTTGGCGGCGCGGGGTGAGATACCTTCTTCGCCTTCTTGGCCTCACCGGTGGCACCGCCAATCACAGGCTTGGCGGCGCCGCCGGTATTGCCCAGCGCTCTTCCGGCAGTAGCGTCGGCGGCGCCCTGCCCGGGTGGAGCCCCCGACGCCGCGTCGGCATCGGGGAGCGGGCCGCCCGGCCCGGCCCCTCCCGGTCCGGGCGAGGCCGCCATCATTGCCGATCCCGCCTGATCGTCACGACCGATGGCGCCCTTGCCCTTGCTCTTGACCATCATGAACAGCACGATCGCCAGGGCCAAGATCAAGACCGTGGCGATGATCAGGATCAGGGTGCGCCGCCCGCCGCTGATCTCGCCCACCATCTCCTTTTCGTCGATCTTCTCGCCAGGCACGTGGCCCGCGGCGGCGGCGGGCACGGCCACCCCGCCAGTACCGCTGCGCAGCGAGAACTTCTTGCGATCTTCGACCGTGACCGAACCGTCGTCGGCATAGCGCTCTTCCAGCGGTCGTGCGTCGACGGCGGCTTCCGGGGCGGCCTCGGTCGCGACCGGCTGTCCGGCAGCCTTCATCTTAGCCTTGGCCGCGGCCACCATTTGCTCGACGTCACCCTGCTTGAACCATAGGGTCTCGCGGAACGCCGCGCCCTGCCCTTTCCCTTCCGTCCCCCTGGGCGGGCTGACGCTTCGCGCTGGCTGCGCGTCGCTCACGGTGGCGGCGGCTGCCGGCCGGGCGGCGGTGGCCGGCGGAGTTTTCTCCACCGGCGGCGGGGTGATCACGTAGGGCGCCGGGGTTGGACCGTGGAGCGCGGGTTGGGGTGACGGTGCCTTTACCGAGCCGGTCACGCCATCGCTCGGGGTCGCCAGGCGTGCCGCGAGAGGCTGCCCGCTCAATACCCCACTGCTCGGCATCATGCGGGCATCACTCGCCTGGCCGGACAGCGCAATTGGCTTGGCCGTCATGCCGGGCAAGCGGCTTGGCGCTATCCCGTGAACCGTGGCCAGCGCGGGCGACGGTGGGGCGGGCGACGGAGGCAGGTACGAGGAAGAAGGTGAGCTCGCCGGGTTCTGCGCCGCGGGTACGGCGGCGCGCGCGGCTGCCGCGCGTGCCTTGGCTTCGGCAACCATGCGGGTGATGTCGGCCTGACTCCCGCCGAGCATCATGGTCTTGGCCGGCCCGGCTTCGCCGACGGATTTGGCGGCCGCTGGCGGCCTCTCCCTTATGGCCTCGAGCTCGTTGAGAAAGAGGCGCAGCGTCAGATGACGACGGCTCGAGCTCTTTTCCATCGCCTTCAGGATCAGCTTGTCGACCTCTGGCGGCAGACCCGCCCCCGGGCGGCGCTGGGTGGGAGGCAGCACCGGGCTCGAGACCTGCATCTCGAGCACCGCTTGCGCGCTGGCGCCGACAAATGGCGGCTCGCCGGTAAGCAGGTGATATAAAACCGCGGCCAAGCTATAGGTGTTTGAGCGTTGGTCGACGGGTTTGCCCTGAGCTTGTTCGGGCGACAGATACGCGGGCACGCCGGCGACCCGCTCGCCCAGGGGCTGGGCCAGAGGGAAGTTGATGACCTTGACGTCCCCCGAGGCCGACACGAGGACATTCTTGGGGGCTACGTCACGGTGCACCAGGCCCACCTTTTGTGCCTCCAGCAGCGCCAGCCCCACCTGGGCGACTATGGACCTGGCCTTCTCGAACGGCACTGGTCCGGCCGCGAGCATGCGCTCGAGCGAGTCGCCCGGGCACAGCTCCATCGCAACCGCGAGCCCACCCGACGTGGTCGAGGTCTTCTCACACGCGAGAATGGCCGCGATCTTCGGGCTCGTCACCCGCATGAGCTGCTTGAGCTCGCGCTCCGCCCGGGCCAGCGACGCCGGGGTCGCGACCACCTGCGGGTCGATGATCTTGTAGGCAACCTCGGCCCCGGTTTGAGCGTCGTGCGCGCGCCACACCTCTCCGGTTCGCCCGCCGCCGATGCGTTCGCTGGGGGTGAAGCGCGCCGCGGGCCTCACCGCGACCACCTCCAAGCGCTGCGGACCGGCTGGGGTCGCGCACGACTCCAACGGACAGAAGTTGGCGTCCTCGGGGTACTGCGTTTGGCAAATGGGGCAGAATTTCATACCGTACCTGAGGTGAAATCGCTGGAAGCGGGAGGATATAGTTCCCTCGCGGGGGCGAAGTGCGCCGATCTCTAGGGCAGAGCCACCCCCAAGATCAACTCATTGTAACTGGTCGCCGCCAGCACGGCTCGCGACTTTCAGGCCGGGCGAAGGCTGGCGAACCCCGGCGGCCGCCTGCTACTTCGTGAGGGCTTTGGCCGCCACGGGCTTGCCCGGGTCGCCCAACCCCTCGAATAGCTGTGCAAACGAAGGGGTGGAGTGGCGGCTCTCCTGGTTCTTGCGCTTGCGACCCATGTTCGAGTGCCGACGCATCCGTCTTTTCCAGGTCTCCCGAGTATTCGATGCCATGGTTGGCATCAACTAGCAGAGCTGGTTGGCGAGGTCAAATGGAGAGAGCACGAGCCCGCGTCAAATTCGGGTTGCGGAAATGACGCCGCTGATGCCCTGAATGGCGCGCAGGACCTTCTTGAGCTGGTCCACGTGGCTGACCGCAACCTGAAAGGTGTTGAGGCCTCGGTTGTCTTCCGTGGCTTTGCACTTGGCTTGGGCGATGTTCACCCCGTGCTCCATGAAGCACTTGGACAGTGCGGCCAGGATGCCGGGCTTGTCTTCCGATACCACCTGAACCGCAACCGGTCGCAGCTGGCGACTATCCTCGTCCCAGGCGACGTCGACGCTGCGGGCCGGATCGAGGTTGAAGGCCTTGGGGCATTGCCGACTGTGGACGATCACTCCCCGTCCTCGGCTGATGAAGGCGACGATGGCGTCGCCCGGTACCGGGCTACAGCACTTGGCGAAGCGTACCACGATGTCGGCCTCACCTTGTACACGCACTCCTCCGATCGAGCGCTTGGCTTCTCTTCTCGGCGGCCTCGGCTCCCCCCCTAGCGCCGGCAAGCTGTCCGCGGTCACGTCGGAAGTCAGCGCCAGTTGCGGGTAGATTGCCTGCGCCGCTGCCTCGGGGCTCAGCTTGCCATAACCGACGTGAACCAAGATCTCGTCGGCGCTGCCCAGGTGCAGGGTCTCGGCGGCCTTATCGAGCAGCTTCTCCTTTTCAGCCACCGCCAGGGAGCGGTGTTGGTTGCGCATGGCCTTGGTCAGGAGGTCACGGCCGAGACGGCGGCTGCGCTCGCGTTGCTCGTTGCGCAGGTGGTGGCGAATCTTGGTCTGGGCCCGGCTGGTGACCACGAACTTGAGCCAGTCCTTGGAGGGCCGCTGTGACGGCGTGGTTATGATGTCGACGACATCGCCGTTGCGGAGCAAGTAGCGCAATGGGACGATCATGCCGTTTACGCGCGCGCCCGAGCAGTGATCGCCAATCTTGGAGTGCACCGCGTAGGCAAAGTCGATGGCCGTGGCACCCTTGGGCAGAGCTTTCACGTCCCCCTTGGGCGTGAACACGAACACCTCCTCCTCGAAGAGATCGATCTTGACCGTCTGGATGAACTCGGCGGGATCTTTGAGATCGCGCTGCCATTCCATCAGCTGATGCAGCCAGGCGAAAGCCTTGCGATCGCCGGCGCCCATGGGCACCTGATCCTTGTACTGCCAGTGCGCCGCGATCCCCTGCTCGGCGGTGCGATGCATCTCCTGGGTGCGGATCTGCACCTCCATCCGCTCCGCGCCCGGGCCGATCACCGTCGTGTGCAACGACTGGTAGAGGTTGGGCTTGGGCAGGGCAATGTAATCCTTGAAGCGGCCAGGAATGGGCGTCCAGTTGGAATGAATCGTTCCCAGGGTAGCGTAGCAGTCCCGCACACTGTCGGTGATGACGCGAAAGGCAATAACGTCGTATACCTGCTCGAGGTCGCGACCGGTGCGCTTCATCTTCTGATAAATGGACCAGGTGCCCTTGGCGCGGCCGCTCACCTGCCCCTTGATCTCGTTCTCGCCCAGGGCGCTCGCGATCCTTGCACACACGTCGGCGATGTAGGCTTGGCGGCCGGCTTCCGTGCTCTCCATGCGCGTCCGCAGCGACTCCCACTCCTGCGGCTCGAGGAACTTGAAGGCCAGATCCTCCAGCTCGACCTTCATCCACTGGATACCGAGTCGGTTGGCGATGGGGGCGTAGATCTCGCGCGTTTCACGGGCGATGCGCTCTTGCTTGTCGCGCGACATGAATTGCAAGGTGCGCATGTTGTCGACCCGATCGGCCAGCTTGACCAAGATGACCCGAATGTCGCGCGCCATGGCCAGCAGCATCTTGCGAAAGTTTTCCGCTTGGCGCTCCTCGCGGGTGGTCCAGGGGATTTGACCGAGCTTGGTCACGCCATCGACGATTCGCTGGATCTCCTCCCCGAATCTGGTCTTTATGTCCTCGCTGGTCGCCGTCGTGTCTTCAACGCAGTCGTGCAGGATCCCGGCGCAAATAGATGGCACGTCCAGGCTGAGGTCGGCGATGATCCTGGCCACGCCCATGGGATGGACCAGGTAGGGATCCCCGGAACGGCGAAACTGCCCCTTGTGGCGCTCCTCGGCGTAGGCATGGCAGCGGCGAATAAGATCGACATCGGCGGCGGAATTGCTGAGCGCGACCTTGGCGCAAACGGCGTCGATGACGTCGCTCATTTTCTTCCGGGGGGCGGCCTACGAGAAGCGGCCTCGGCGAGCAAGGCTTGCGCGACGGCTTCCCGCCGTGTCCGTGCGCAGCCAGCGGCTATATAGATGGAGCGCAGCTGGTCATAAGCTCGCGCTAGATCGTCGTTTACCACCAGATAATCATACTCGCCATAATGCTCTAGTTCCTTGCACGCCATGGCGAGACGGCGCTCGATCACCTCGGGAGCGTCAGTAGCC
This sequence comes from uncultured delta proteobacterium, assembly GCA_963849735.1. Lineage (GTDB taxonomy): Bacteria > Myxococcota_A > Polyangia > Fen-1088 > Fen-1088 > Fen-1118. The sequence continues at coordinate 106,257 of CAWKJE010000057.1, read as the reverse complement.
CGGCGGCGGAGACGTCTCTCGAGCTCGCTCATCGATGGTGGCAGGATGAAGCACAAGACGCTGTCGGCCGGCCAGCGCTGGCGGATGGCGCGACCGCCCTGGTAGTCGACGTCGAAGAGGCAGTCGCTCCCGCTGGTCAGAGCCTGATCCACCGTAGCAATGCTAGTGCCGTAGCGGTTGCCGTGAACGACCGCCCATTCGGCGAAGCGACGAGCGGCTATCATCTCATCGAACATCTCGTCGGTCACGAAGCAGTAGTCCCTGCCCTCCACTTCGCCAGGGCGGGGACGGCGCGTGGTATAGGACACGGAAAAGCGCAGGCCGAGCTCGCTGGCAATGCGTTGAGCTAGGGTGGTCTTGCCTGCGCCGGAGGGCGAGGAAATGACGAGCAGAAGACCGCGTTTGCCTTCTTCAGCCATGGCTACTCGACATTCTGCGCCTGCTCGCGCAGCTTCTCCAGCTCAGCCTTACCGTCGATAACCCAGGGGGAAATGCCACTGTCTTGCATCTTGCTCCCCAGGGTGTTGAGCTCGCGCCCGATCTCTTGCGCGAGGAAGTCGATGCGGCGCCCCGGAGATTCGCCGGCTCGCCCTTGGAGCAACCCTCCCAGATGTTCGAGGTGAGCGCGCAGCCGGGCTAGCTCTTCACTCACGTCGGTGCGGTCGGCGAGGATGGCCACTTCCTGGGCGAGCCGTCCCGGCTCCACAGCGCCCGCAGGTAGCAATGCGGCAAGTCTATCCCCTAGACGCCGGGCGGCCCGGGTGGGCCAGCCCTCGGCCTGCTCGGCGATCCTGCCGACTATCGCGCGCAGGTGGCCGAGCCGCAAGCCGATATCACTTGCTATGGCGGCACCCTCGGCCAGGCGCATGCCCTGCAGGCCAGCCAGCGCCGCTTCGACTGCCGGCGCAAGCAGCGGCCAGTCGTCGGGCTTGAGCTCGCCCACCGGGGCGGTCTTGGTCGCGCACAGGAAGGTCGCCAGAGTAGCGAGGTCCACCGCGCCGGGCAGGCCGAGCTCGCGCCGCAGATCCTCGAGCGCGCCATGGATCTGCCGGAGCTGGGCGGTGTCGAGAGAGCGGAGCCGGTTGTCAGGCGGCTCGTCGCGCAGCAAGACCGTGATGGATCCGCGCACCAAGGAGCGGCGCAACCGGCTCAGGATCTCGTGGTCAATCTCGGGGGCGACTTGCAGATCGATGGTCCGTAACTTGAAGTCGAGCCCGCGGTGGTTGAGCGAGCGCATCTCGACGGCGATCGTGCGTTGGCCGCACAAGGCGCGAGCCCGACCGAAGCCGGTCATGCTAGTCAACTGATGGTCCATTCCGATTCAGCCCCTCGGTTGTAACACCCTCCGGGCTCATGCGGGAATAGCTTGCAGCCTCATTTGCTAGCTGTCGCACGAGGAAAAGGCAGCCCGCCCAAGCCGGCCCCGAAGCGAGCGTCGAGATGGAAAGGGCTTGCGTTGGCCCGGCGCACTTCGACCTGCCACAGCCCGGAGGCGGTGCGGGCGCATGTCAGCTCCAGGCGGCCGCCCTGCAGCCGCGCGACGGGCTTGACTCCGCCGGCATCGATGGCGAGAGCTTCCCTGCTCTGACGGAGAGCGCCAATGGGCTCCCACCCGATTTCGCCCAGCCGCCAAGTGGAGATGCTGCCATCTTCGCTCGTGCGGCGGATTTCCGGGCTGGCCGAAAATGACATGGCTACCACGGTCACATCACCGGGAATGGCAAAGCTCTGGCTCACGCTCATGGTCGGAATATCCAGGACGCGAACTGACAGGCCCCGCAGTCGGTCAGGTCGTCCCGGCTCGTGCACGAGCTTGCCCCCGAGCACATAGGCCACCCGTCGCCGATCGTCGGAGCGGACGAAGCCGATTACGTGGCCGTCTTCCGCGGTAACTTGCAGATAGCGGCCGGTCTCGGCGCGCCAGGCGAAGATCTCTTGATTCAGGCTCAGGAGCAACGCCCCCTCGCCGGCCACCTTGACGGGCGGCTTGACACGGGCGAGGAACAGGACGCCGGGAAGCACGAGCTCACCCCATGCCCTGGCCTCCTCGGCCATCGTGCTTTGGACCTTGGTGTAGCTCTCCTGTCCCTCGAGTATGCCCAGGTCGGCCGCTTCCTTGATCTCGCGCTGCCAGGGCACGAAGGCAATGTGCAATAGGCGGCTGATCTCTTCGGCCGCTTCGGCAAAGCTTCCCTCGCGCGCCAAGCTGCAGGCCAGGTTGAGCTGGGCACTCAGGAAATCCGGGTCCGCGGCCAAGGCGGCGCGATACCTTTCGCGCGCCTCGGCAAAGCGGCCCTGGCGATAGAGCTTCTTGCCCTCCGCATTGTTTAGCATGGCCACTGGGGCGGCCGGCTTGGCCACCGCCACCAGGCCGCGGCCCTGGGCCAGGGGTGGGATCCCGGCCGAGCTAGCCGCGGCGGCGTACAGGAGCAAGAGAGCGAGGCTCACGGGTCGACCCAGACCGCTTGCAAATTCAAGCGGTCCGAAGTGGCGTAAAGACCATGCACGCGCCGTGACACCAGGACGGGGATGTCGTGCCGGTAAAGGAACAGCGCCGGTCTATCCTCGGCCAGGATTTCCGCCAGACGCTGCGCGAGCGGCGCCCGGCCGGTGGCTCCGACGGCTGCATGCCAGAGGTCGATGGTGGTCGAGAAGCGCTCGGATCGATAGCCAGTGAGCTGGAAGTCGCCCTGGCTGCCGAGCAAAAGACGCGGGTCCTCATCAGCTCTACCGTCCCAGCTCATGGCGGCCAGCTCGAAGTCGCCGTGCTGAATCTTGGCAGGGAGCGAGGCAGGGTCGACCGTGGTAGTGTCGAGCAGGATGCCGGCCCGCCGCAGATCCAGGGCGAACGACTTCACTTCCGCGGCGAGGGTGCGGGCCCCCGCGGGCAAGAGGAAGAGCAAGCGTATCGCTTCGCCGTTCACCTCACGCACCCCGTCGCCGTTGCTGTCCCGATAACCGGCTTGGTCCAGAACCTGCGCGGCCCTCTCGCGATCGAAGGGATCGGGAGCGACGTCGCCGAAGGTGGGTGCGCCGATGGGATGCGCCAGGCCGTGATGAAACTCCTCGGCGAAGCGCGCCCGATCCCATAGCAGGCTGAGGGCGTGGCGAAAGGCTGGGTCAGCCAGCACCCCATGCCTGGTGTTGAGCAAGACGAAGGAGTAGCGGTCGGGCTTCTGGATGTACATGGACAGCACGTCGCGCAATGCGGCCTGGGAAACCTGCTCGGGATAGTGTGCCTCCGAGACGCGGGGGAGAATGTCGATCTCGCCCCGGCGCAGCCGGGTAAGCGCACGGGCCAGGTCGTTATCGATCTCGAACACGATCTCGTCGAGCAGGGGCGCGTCGTGTGGGTCAAGCAGCTTGTTGCGCACCAACCTGATGCGTTTACCTCGCTCCCAGCTGGCCAGGCGGAATGGTCCGGTGCCGACTGGCGATCGGCCCAGCTGGGCCAGCCGCGCGCTCCCGCCACGCAACGCTTCAGCAGGTAGAATCGGGATCTCGCACAGGGCGCGCAGGGTCAGATCGGAAGGGCGGGCCAGGCGCAAGCGAATGGTGCGCTCCGGGAACATGTCTGCTCCTTCGACATCAGCGAGCAATGCGTGCAAAGCCTGGGAGCTGTTCTGTGATCGCATCAGATATTCAAGGGTTGCTTGAACATCGATGGTGGTGAGCGGCTTGTCGTCCTGCCAGCGCGCCCCTGGCCGGAGGTGCAGGCTCAGCCGTGTGCCGTCGGGCGAGGTTTCCCACGCATCGGCCAGGCCGGGCAGGTACTGATCATCTTGGCATTCGATCATGGTCTGATAGACCAGCCCGGCGACTCGATCTATTACCTCCAGGGTGTCAGCCAGCGGATTGAGGTGAGGCGGCTCGCCTTCGAGGCTCAGCCTGAGCACGCCGCCGCGGTGCGCATTCGGGTCGACGGGCGGCGGCCGCTCGGGTAGGCTGCCAACATGAGGCATGGGGGAGGCGACTGTGGCCGTTGTCGCGCCGGGCGGCGTCGTGGATGGGGCGGTTGCCGCCGGGTGTTTGCCGGCGCTGTCATGCCTGCGGTGGCCACAGCCAGCGGCGGAAGTCGTGCCCATGAGGCAGGCGATTACCGTTACCGATGAGACGAAGAGCCACGCCTCTTGTCCGCCGGATTTGACCGTGTTATTGAGGAGCGAAAGATGCGAGCCGCACACGCGTTGTCGGCCGCCGTCCTTGGAAGAGGGGAAACACATGATCCGAATCTGTCTGTTCTCGGTGTTCGCTCTGGCTTCCCTGCTGCCGCTTAGGCTGTTGGCGCAGGGTCAGGAAGTTACCCCGATTAAGGTGAGCTTGCCGCCCTCTCCTAGCTTTGCCGCTTCTAATGTGCCGACGCAATACCCAGGCGGCGAGCTTTCGGTGCTCGGGCTGCGCAAGATGAAAGACAAGTACATGGACAAGGACGTTCAGGTCAAAGCCTATCTGCTCGAGATCTACGAATGTCCTGCCGAGCTGCGCAAGTGCAACGACGAGCTCAACGACAAGACCAAGAAAGAGAAGAAGAAGGCGATGAAGAAGGGTGGCGCCGCTGCGACCCAGACGGTCGAGGTGGACCGCGGGGGCTGCCGCCCCTGCGATCAGCCGCACTTCTTCATGGCCGACACGCCCAACACCAAGAAGGATCACGCCCTGCTCATCGCCGACTATCCCGTGAAGGACTGGGATACCGGCGATCCCAAGCCGCTCGAGGCCAAGGTGGGCGAGCAGTATATCGTGACCGGCACCTTTGCCATCAACTCCATCACCGGTTTCGCCGCTTCCAACGGGCTCATCATTCACAAGAAGCTGCAGACCCTCGACGGCAAGACCCTGGCTGAGGGTAACGCCGTGTTGCCGCCCGAGGCGCAGACCATCAAGCTCGAGGGCAAAGCCGCGGAACAGGTTGGCTGGGCGGCACATCAGGGGGGGGGCCACAAAGGCGACAAGACCGCCCCCGGAAACGCGATGCGCTAGGCTTTCTCCTCATCCCCTCGTTGCTGGGCTTTCCTCTCATCCCCTCGCTTCAAAGGCGAGCGTAGCCCAGCTTTGCTGGGCGAAGCGAGGGGGTACCCGGAGGCTTGTGAGCGAGAACGAATCAAGCCCCCGTAAGATAAAATGCCAGGAGGGGCCCCTCACTTAGTGAGCCTCGCCCCACGATGCGCCGGAAGAGACCTCGACTACCAAGGGAACGCGTAGCTGGTAGGCGGCCTCCATCTCGGCCTTGACCCATGGGGTGAAGCTCGTCACTTGCTCCGTTGGCACCTCGAACACCAGCTCGTCGTGGACGGTGAGGAGCAGCCGCACCTCGGGAAACTTGGCCAGGCCGCCCGCTACGCGCAGCATGGCCAGCTTGAGAATGTCAGCGGCCGAGCCCTGGATGGGCGTGTTGCGTGCGATGCGCTCGGCATAGCCACGGTCCTGGGGACGCTTGGCCACAATCTCGGGCAGAGCCCGGATGCGCCCGAGCAGGGTCGAGACGACCTGGGTGCGGCGCGCCTCCGCCACCATGTTATCCATGTAGGAGCGCACGCGGGCGTAGCGCTCGAAGTAGCCCTGGATGTAGCGATGGGCTTGCGCCCGGGGAATACGCAGGACCTGGGCCAGACCAAAGTCGGTCTGCCCGAAGGCAAGCCCGAAGTTGATGGCCTTGGCGACCCGCCTTTGCTCGTCAGTAACGGAAGGCTCGGCCACGCCGAAAACCTCGGCGGCGGTGCGGCGGTGGATGTCGGCGCCGGATCGGAAAGCCGCGAGGAAGGCCGGATCTTCGCAGAAGTGCGCTAGCACGCGCAGCTCGATCTGCGAATAGTCCGCTGAGACGATCCGATAGCCGGGATCGGCGATGAAGGCGTTGCGGATCTTGCGCCCCAGCTCCGAGCGGATAGGGATGTTCTGCAGATTGGGTTCGCTCGACGCCAGCCGGCCGGTGGCCGCCACCGCTTGCTGGAAGGTGGTGTGCAGTCGTCCGGTGCGAGGATTGACCTGGACCGGTAGGGCGTCGATGTAGGTCCCCTTGAGCTTGATCAGCGTCCGCCATTCCAGGATTTTCGCCGGCATGGGGTGAAGCGTGGCCAGCTCCTCCAGGACGTCGGCATTGGTCGATGCCCCGGTCTTGGTCTTCTTCACGATGGGCAAGCTCAGCTTGCCGAAGAGGATGTCGGCCAGCTGCTTGGGGGAGCCGATGTTGAACTCCACCCCGGCCAGGGCGAAAATCTCGCTCTCGAGCGCCCGCGCGTTGGCGCTGACCGCGGTCGCGAGGCCGCGCAGGTAGGTGGAGTCGAGGCGTATGCCCCAGCACTCCATCTTCGCCAGCACGGGTGACAGGGCCAACTCGACCTCGCGGTATAGCGAGTCTTGTCCCATCTCGGCCAGCTGGCGTTCCTGCTCGCGCGCCAGCGCCAAGATGGCCGCGGCCTCGGCCGCCAGCGGCCGCGCGGCAGCGGGTTGGGGTCGGGTTTCCGCTGCTCCGCCGGCGTTGGTCGACCGGCCCGCTTCCGTGAGCAAGTCCCGGCCCAGCCTTTCCCGGGCCAGGGCGACCAGGTCGTAGTCGGCGCGGGCGGAGTCGAGCAAATAGGAAGCCAGCATGGTGTCGCTCTTGACCCCGGCGAGGTCGTAGCCGCGGCCGCGCAAGAACACTTCGAGCGCCTTGCCGTTGTGCAGGCGCTTGGCCACGTCACCCGCAGCCCAGACCGGAGCAAGGGCGGCGAGCAGCTCGCTTTCCGCCAGCCCGCCGCTTTCCAGCAGTCCCTGGCGCACACGGGCGAAAAAGCGCGCCCCATCCGGGGTGGCGACCCCGAGGGCGCACAAGGAGGCAGTCAGGGGAGATTCCCAATCGAACAAGGGAGAGAACGCCACCTCCCCTGCCGCGGCTACAGCCGCGACCATGCGCGCCAGCCCTTGCCGGTCGGTCACCAGAGTCGGGCTTGGCTCGGCCTCTTGTCCGATTGGCGCGGCCAGCCCGGTCAGCGGCTCGGTCGGGTCCGTCACGACGTGCGCGGGCCCGGTCGATCCGGTCTGGCCGCTCTTGTCGCTCTCACTGACCACGCCCGGCTCCGCCCTGGGTGACGTCGCGGCAGCTGGGCCTTCGCTTCCCGCCGGATTACGCTCGTCTGGTGCAAGCTGAGCCAAGAGGCGACCGAACTCGAGCCGGAGGAAGAGCTCGCGCAGCCTGTCAGCCGCGGGTGCAGCGCGCCGCAGATCGGCCAGGGTCTTGGCCAGCACGACGTCGTCGCGGAGCTCGACCAGCTGGCGGGAAATACCCAGGCTCTCGCGTGCCGCGGCGATGGCCTGCGCCTTCTTGCCCTTGATCTTGTTGACGTTGGCCAGCACCCCGGCAAGGGAGCCATAGGCGTTGATCAGCTCGGCTGCTGTCTTGGGTCCGATACCGGGAACGCCCGGGACGTTGTCGATGGCGTCGCCCATCAGCGCCAGCAGGTCACCCAGCTGAGCCGGGGGGACGAGCCACTTCTCCAGTACCTCGGCCGGCCCGAGTAGTCGGTTCTTCATGGCGTCGAGGAGCTTGACCTCGGGCGAGCACAGCTGCATCAGATCCTTGTCGGAGGACCCGATGATGACGGCCATGCTCTCGACCTTGGCCATGCGGACCAGGGTGGCGATGACGTCGTCGGCCTCGACTCCCTCGACCGAGCAGACCGAGTAACCGAAGGTGTCGGCGACCTCGTGGGCCAGATCGATCTGAGCCAGCAGCTCCGGCGGAGTGGGAGAACGGTTAGCCTTATAGGATGGGTATATGTGGTCGCGGAACGTCTTGCCAGGAGCGTCGAATACCACGCACATGTGGGTGGGCTGGTGCTCGCGCTCGATGCGCAGGAGCATCTGGCAGAAGCCATACACTGCTCCAGTTGGCTGCCCCGCTTTGGTCGATAGGGGCGGCAAGGCGTGAAAAGCCCGGAACAGGTAGTTGAGGGCATCCACGATGAAGAGGGTTCCGTCCATCGCGTCCTAACCTACCCCACTCTTACTGCTGCCGCCCAGCCGGGGGCAGGCCATAGAGGCCGGCCAGCACGTGGGCGAATTTGGTCGCCACCACGTCGCGCTTGACCTTGAGACTGGGGGTTAGCTCCCCCGTCGCCTCGCTAAAATCGGCGGGGAGAATGGCGAAGCTCTTGATGGTCTCGTAGCTTGCCAGCGCGGCATTCACATCGTCTATCGCTTTTGCCACCGCGCGTTTCAGCTCCGGAGAATCTGCGGCGCCGGCGACCGTGCTGCCGTAAGCGCGGATGGCTGACTCGGACGGAGTGACGAGGGCCACGCAGTGGGACCTCTTGTCACCGAACACCACCACCTGGTTGACCAGCTGGCAATGAGCCTTGAGCGCGTTCTCCAGCTTCTGCGGCGCCACGTTCTTGCCACCCGCGGTGATGATGATGTCCTTCTTTCGATCGACGATGCGCAGAAAGCCGTCGTCCTCCACGCCGATATCGCCGGTGTGGAACCAGCCCTCGCCATCGAACACTTCCGCCGTGGCCTCGGGGTTGGCGTGGTACGAGCCGAACACCGAGGCGCCGCGCAGCAGAATCTCCCCGTCGCTGGCGAGCCTCCAGTCGATGACGTCGATAGCTGGCCCCACCGTGCCGAAACGGAAATTCCCCGAGCGATTCACGAAAGCCGCCGCCGTGGTCTCGGTGAGGCCATACCCCTCGAGAATGAGCAGGCCGATGCCGTGAAAGAACTGGGCCACTTCGGGCGCCAGCGGCGCACCCCCGGAAATGAGAAAGCGGCAGCGTTGCAAGCCGAGGCGGCGCCGCAGCTTGGCCAGTACGATGGCGTCGGCCAGGGCGCGCCTCAGGCGGAGGCCGCGGGGAACCTTGTTACGTGCACTGACGGCTAGCGACCACCGAGCTGCGACCGCGAAGGCCCAGCGCACGAGCGCGCGCCTGCCTTTGCTGCCCTGCTCTGCTCCTCCCTGGATCGCCGCGTACAGCTTGTCGAAGACACGGGGCACGCCGGCCATGAACGTCGGTCTGATCTCCACCAGGTCGTACTTGATGCGTGCCGGGCTAGCCGCGAAGGCAACCTGGGCGCCGACTATCATGGGCGCCCATTCCACTTCGCGGCCGAGAACGTGGGCCAAAGGCAAGAACAGATATTGCAGATCGGAAGTGCGGAGATCGAAGGCGCGAACGGCGCTGGCGCACGAGGAGACCAGATTGTGATGAGTCAAGACCACGCCTTTGGGCTGACCCGTAGTCCCCGAGGTATAGATGATGGTGAAAGAGTCCTCCGGCCCAACCTTGTCGGCCAGCTCATCGATCTGACCGGGGTTTTGCGCCATCCAGCGCTGGCCGCGCTGACGCAGCGTCGCCAGGGTCATGGTGGTCGGCCGATCCATGGGATCGGAGGGATCGGGAGGGACGCCCTCGGGATCGACCACCACGAATCTCATCTCCGGTCTTCGCTCGGCTAGGGCCGATAGCTTGTCCAGTTGCTCGCGATTTTCCACCACCACTGCGCTGGCGCCGCTGTCCTCCACCACGAAGGCGCACTGGTCATTGGTGCTCGAGGGATATATGGGCACCGAAACCAGTCCGGTCAGCGCCATGGCTACATCACACAGCACCCACTCGACGCGAGTCTGGCAGAGCATGGCCACCCGCGCACCGGGAGGCAAGCCCAGCGCGCACAAGCCTGCCCCGATCTCCCGAGCTTGCTGGTCCGCCTGGTGCCAGGTCAGGCTCTGCCAGGCATCACCCCCGCGGAAATGAAAGGCAGGACGCTCGGCAAACGCCTCGACCCGGTTGCGCCAGATTACGTTTGCGCTTCGAGCTAGCGGCTCTGCAGCACCGCCTTCGCGAATCGGCATGGGGATCGACTAGTTAGCTTGCCAGCCGGCAGATGGCAAGGAGCAGCGACGCGCCATCGTCGGTCGGGCCAAGCCCCCGAGCTCACGCGATTGTGACGCGCTGACCCCGAAGGAAGTCGCGAGACGAGTTGTGCGGACGAGAGGCGTTTCGTAATATCTCGGCCTTAGCTTGCCCTTCCGGCCCGCGGCATCCAGGGTGACATGACACCTCTGCCATCACGCTATCGCATCATCGAGGAAGTCGGCCAAGGCGGCATGGCTGTGGTTTACCGCGCCCGCGACGAAAAGCTGCGGCGCGAGGTCGCGGTCAAAGTGCTCCACGCCCATCTCCTGGCCGAGCCGGAATCCAAGGCCAGGCTCGAGCGCGAGGCTCGCGCGGTAGCCAAGCTCAACCACGACGGGATCCTGCAGGTCTTCGACTACTCAAGCGAGGAGGCCGACTCGTCGTATATCGTGACCGAGTTCATCGAGGGCCAAACCCTCAAGCAGTTCCTGACCAATCGCAAGCTCATCGTTCCCGAGCTGGCGGCCCTCATCGTCGTCCAGCTGGGAGATGCTCTGACGCATGCGCACTCTCTCGGCATCATCCACCGCGATGTGAAGCCGGAAAACGTTATGGTGCGCAAGGATGGCGCGCTCAAGCTGATGGATTTCGGTGTGGCCCAGGTGGTCGATCTGGAACGGATGACCGTCACCGGCCAGATTCTTGGCTCACCCGCCTACCTGGCGCCCGAGGTTCTCGACGGTCGCCCCCTCGACTGCCGCAGCGACGTCTTTTCCGTAGGGGTGATGCTCTACCAGATGGCCACTGGCGTCTTGCCCTTCAGCGGGAAGAATCCCCACGAAGTGTTGCGTCGCGTGTCAGAGGGCAAATTCGCCGATCCGCGCACGGTCAACCGCTTGGTATCGGACCAGCTGGCAAAGGTGATCGTGCGCAGCCTCGCCCGCAAGCCGGAGGAGCGCTACCCCGCCATCGCGCCCATGGTCGCGGAGCTGCGCAGTTACGCGAGCTACGCGGGCTTGCTCGATCCGCGCGACGAGCTCAGACACTATCTCACCCAGCCCGACGAATACGAACGTACCCTCGTGGCACGCATGGTGTCGGCCCTGGTGGATTCCGGCCTGTGCGAGCAGGAGGCCGGGCACCGGGCACGTGCGCTCGAGCTGTGGAACCGCGCCCTGGCCTTCGAGCCCGATAATAAGGTCGTGCTGGCCGAGCTCGGACGCCTGGAGCGCCGCGAGCGCCTGGGGCGTTGGGCTATCGGCACCGGCGCGCTCGCCGTGCTGGGCGGCATGGCGATCGGGACACTCCGCTTGGCCCACCGGGCGATCGACGAGCGCAAGTCAGTGGCGGTCAGCGAGCGCAGCGCCACGGCCGCCAAGCACAAGCCCGAGCGGGCGCCGTCCACGGCGAGCGACATTGGCTCCGGCGCCGCGCGCGCCGCCGGAAGCGTAAGACCGGCCACGGCCCCCCATCCCGGTCGGGAAGCCCGTCGCTCTTCGGGCGGCGACCGTAACCCGAGCAGGAGTGATGAGTCGGCCCCGGCCAGCGAGTCAGTGAAGGCCTCGGCCCGCGAGGGCAGCGCTGCTTCGACCATAACCCTGGCTCTCGGGTTCACCCCGGCCCGAGTGGAGGTGTGGCTCGATGGCAGGAAGGCCTTCGATTACGGCCCGCAACAGAACAGCATCACCTTCCCTTGGGACAGGCCGCATCGTCTCGAGTTCCGCAACGATAGCTGCTGCAACCGCAAGGAGGTCATGGTGGGTCCGGAGCTTTACCGTCCTCCGGGCGACCATCTGTTCGTGAATCTCGATCCCAAGCCAGGCCATCTGGTGGTCACCGTCGATCCACCGGTTCCGGGAGCGGCCTTGCTCATCCGCGAGGTTGACGAGGGCAAGAGCAAGCCATGGCGGGCTCGCGCTCAGCCCGGAGAAAAGATACCCGTTCCCTTTGACGAAGGCGACGAGATGCGCAAGAGTCTAGAGGTGATTTTGTTCAAGGGCGACAAGACGACGGTGAATCGGGTAACCATCACTGCGGGAGATACTCGCCTGGTCACGATGCATCTGGGTGAGTGAATTTTGCGCGCGAGCCTCCTCTTTTTGACCATCCTGGCTCAGGGGTTATCGCCCTCACCTTCCGAGGAACTGCAGCGGGGCAAGAATGCCTATGACCGGGGCGAGTTCGCGCGGGCGGTGGATATCATACGTCCCCTGCTCTATCCCGAGATTCGCTTGCAGTCCGATGCTCAGATCGCCCTCGCTCATCGCGTGCTGGGGGTTTCCCACCTTTTCGAGCGGCGTGAAGCCGAGGCCAAGGCCGAGTTTCGCAGGCTGCTCCAGCTGGCGCCGGATTACCACTTCGATCCACTGCTCGACCCACCCGAGGTGGTCGACTTCTTCGAGATGGTGCGCAAGGGGTATAGTAAAGAGCTGGCCCAACTCGAAGCGCGCCGCCAGGAGCTCGAAAAGGCGCGCCAGCGCGACATCGAGGAATGTGAGCGGGCCCGCGAGGGACCAACCGTAATAGAAAGGCGGGTGGGCCGCAATTCCTATGCGGTAAATTTCGTTCCCTTCGGGGCCGGCCAGTTTCAAAATGGCCAGCGGCGGAAGGGATGGGCGTTCCTCACCGCCGAGAGTCTATTGGCGGCGGCTTCCGTGGGTGCCTTCGCCACCAATCTAACCCTCTACGGCTTTCGCCCCCAGCGCAGCTGCCTCTACCAGACGACCACGACGGCATGCCCGACCGACGCTATCGATCACAGCCAGGAGAATCGCTCGCATCTCCTGACCGACGTGCAAGTCGCCACCGGGGCCATGTTCTTCGCCGCCGTCGCCTGGGGCGTCCTCGACGCCATCTACTACTACCGCGCGGAAACCACGCTGGCCGGTGGGGATAGCGAGTCGGTGCGCCAAGAAAGCTACCGCTTGCGCTTGCCCGCCACGGTCGTCGATCGCACTTTGGCACCTGGTCTTTCTTTTCGTTTCTGACCAGAAAAGGGCGAGACTCCTGCCATGGCCACGCTGCGCATCCACACCCCGGGAGCCGGGGTCAAGATCTATCACATCTACAAGAAGCTGACCTCGCTCGGCAAAGGCGAAGGGGTGGACGTTCTCCTGGCCGACCCGTTGCTCGCCGACACCCACGCTCACATCCATTGCGACGGCCGGGACTTTTACCTGGTGGCCAGCGAGCGCGACGCCGACGTGCACGTCAACGGTCGCCGGCGCGCCCGACACCGCCTGGCGCAAGACGACCGGGTGCGTATGGCCGGGGTCGAGCTGGAGTTTTCGCTTTACGACGAGCCGGTGACCGACGAGGTGGCGGCCAAGACCACGGCCGAGCTGGCTTCGTACCAGCGTCTCTTCGAATTCTCGCAGAAGCTGATGAACAACTACGAGATCCCGAGTCTGCTCGATGGCTTGCTCGACGTCGTCATCCAGGTCAGCAACGCCGACAAAGGATTCATCGTGCTGCTCGAGTCGAATGAGCCGGTGGTCAAGGTCGCGCGCAACCTCCGCCACGAGACCATCTCGGATGCGGTCCGTCATCTGTCGGATTCGATTATCAGGCGGGTAGTCGAGAGCCGCGAGCCGCTCATCATCTCCGATGCGCTCAAGGACAACAGCTTCCGCAATTCGCTTTCGGTGATGAACCTGCGCCTAACCTCGGTGATGTGCGTGCCCTTGCTGGAGCGGGGCAACCTTATCGGCCTCATATATGTCGGCAACGACCACGTGGCGCAGCTGTTCGACCAGGCAGCGCTCGAGATCTTGACCATCTTTGCCGCGCAGGCCTCGCTCGTTATCCGCAACGCCCTCCTGGTCAACGAGCTGCAGCTCGACCGCCAATCGCTGCAAGAGCGCATCGAGCGCATCCGCTTCGGGGAGATCCTAGGCGCGTCGCCCCCCATCCAGGAGGTGTTTCGCAAGGTACAGCGCGTTGCGCAGACCGACATCACCGTGCTGGTCACCGGCGAAACCGGGACCGGCAAGGAGCTGATCGCGCGCGAGATCCACAACCGATCGGCGCGCGCCAAGGGCCCGTTCGTTGGTGTGAACTGCGGCGCCATTCCGGAGAACCTGCTCGAGTCGGAGCTGTTCGGGCACGTGCGGGGTGCCTTCACTGGGGCAATCGGCAACAAGCTCGGCCGCTTTCAGTCCGCCAACCGGGGTACCCTGTTCCTCGATGAGATCGGGGAAATGCCGGTCACCTTGCAGGTCAAGATCTTGCGTGCGTTGCAGGAGCATGCGGTCACGCGTGTGGGTGAGGCCTCGTCCGAGGCGGTCGACATCCGCGTCATCGCCGCCACCAATCGCGACCTCGAGGCCGAAACCCGGTCAGGACGTTTTCGCGAAGACCTCTACTATCGGCTCAACGTGATCCACCTGCATCTTCCGGCGCTGCGCGATCGGGGTGATGACATCGTGGTCCTGGCTCGCTACCTGTTGTCGCGCTACGCGCCCGAGTACGGCAGCAAGGTGCGCGGCTTCAGCCCGGGCGCCATCGTTGCGATCAAGCGTTATCGTTGGCCGGGCAATATTCGCGAGCTGGAAAACCGGATCAAGAAGGCCGTCGTGCTCGCCGACAAGGCCATGCTCGGACCGGAAGACCTGGGCATCGACCCCGACCAGATTCCCGCCATCATGCCCCTCGCCGAGGCGCGTGACCGCTGGCAACGTTCCTACATAAACGATGTGCTGGGGCTCAATGGTGGTAATCGGACCAAGACCGCGCGCGATCTGGGTGTAGATCCGCGTACCATTTTTCGCCACCTGGAAAAGGAAGAGGGAGGCGAAGGCTCGTCGGGACCGGCGCCTTTGGATCAGGGCTGATGCTCCGCGGCTTACAGTTGGGCTTGGGCATCGGGGCTACGCTGGTCAGTATGACGGCATGCGTGGTTCCGGTGGGCCCCAAGTGGTCGGATCCCGTGCCGGGGACGCCCCCCTACATCGGCTCAGCCAACCCACCCGTCGGCAGCGCGCTCGGACCGGGCCAGGACAGCGACATCGGCCCGCCCGTCCAGGTCGAGGTCAATCTCGCCGACCAGGATACTGGCGACGTCATTTTCTTGCGCTGGATCATCGACTACCCCCCCTACTCGGGAGCCACGAGAGGCGCGCTCGAAGTCAGCCAGCCCGGCGGCGGCTCCGTGGTGCGCGGCGGGGAGGTGTTCGCCCCCGACTGTGCCAACGTCTCCCCTACTACGTCGAGCCACCAGCTCATGTTGGCGGCTTCCACCCAGGTCTTTGTGACTGCTCTCGATTCGGCCACTCCCGATGCCGTGACCGACCCGAGCACCCGGGTAGAGGCCATCTGGCCCTTCGTGCTCAACTGCCCATAAGGGCGGCCTGGGGCGCCGGCGGGCTCGCCGATGTAGTCGTCGATGTAGTCGTCGATGCAGTCGTCGATGCAATTGACAATCTCCACCGCGTCACGTAATCTAATCGGCATCTGCCGGCGCTCCGGCGGACGCGCGCTCCTCGCTGGGAGCATTACGGGCGGGTTGGTCGCGGATATCCCGTAGTAACCTTGTCACCCTCCAGTCATTCGTCGAATCAAGAGTTTCACCGCTATCGCAAGCTAGTTGCGTGGACGACCATCGCTATCATCGCGCTGGGTTGCATCTATGCTTTGATCTCGGTGGTGGTGGCGCTGCAGAGGCAGCGTCGGGGCGTCGTCGACGAGCGCATCAGCTCGGCGCTCACGGACAAGGAAATGCAGGGCTGCTTCGATGAGTTGCGCGATGTTTCGCTCGCTCTGGTCAAGCACCTGGAGAACGCCTATCACCTGCTGGGCGGCTATGACTCGGACGAAGCCCGACGTTGGGCCGGCGAAGGCGAGGTCTGGCGCAAGCGTTGGCGAGCGCTAGGCCAGCGCTGCCGCCTGGAGGAGCCGCGACCGAGCCCGCCGCACAAGGACTGGGAAGCCATGGCCGCGGCCCGTGAAGAGCTTGGCAACATGGAGACCACTTACACGCGCGAGCTGTTGCGCTTCGGTAACGAGTTGGCGCCGCGTTTGGATCGCATCAACCGGCGCGTCGACCAGATTGGCGATCACTTGGGTGAGCCCAGGCCGTCGCCGACAGGAGCATTGCAATGAGTGACGATAATAATCCCATTTCTTTCCCTACCCCTCCCGCCCTTCCGGCCGTGGGCCAGATCGAGCCTGAGCTCAGCTTTGCCGACCTTGGGTTGCGCCCAGAAGTGCTCAAGGCTGTGGCGGATATGGGCTTTGCCCAGCCGATGGATGTGCAGAAGAAGACCATTCCTTTGGTGCGCGAGGGCCGCGACATTCTGGTTCAATCTCGCACTGGCTCGGGCAAGACCGCGGCTTTTGCTATTCCCTTTGCCGATTGGATTGCCGATCCGAAGCTGGCCGCCCCGCAGGCTTTGGTACTGCTACCTACCCGTGAGCTGGCGTTGCAGGTGGCGGCGGAGACCGCCCGAATCTGTGCGACTTTGCCGCTGGCCGTGGTGCCCGTCTACGGTGGATCGCCCATGGGGAAGCAGATCGAGCAGTTGCGTAGCGGCGCCCACATAGTGTGCGGTACGCCAGGACGCACGCTCGACCACATTCGGCGCGGCACTTTGCAACTGGACAGGATCAAGTGTGTCGTTCTCGATGAGTGCGACGAGATGTTGTCCATGGGTTTCCAGGAGGATATCGAGGCGATCATGAGCGAAACGCCGGTAGAGCGGCAGACGCTGCTCTTCTCCGCCACGGTACCCGAGGGCATCCAGCGCCTATCGCGACGCTTTATGCGCTCACCCGAGCTGCTCAAGCTGTCGGCGGACTTCATCGGCGTCCACGAGATAAGGCACACCTACTACGCCATCCCGGGTGGCCATCGCGAGGCGGAGCTTTTGCGCGTGCTCGCGTTCGAAGACCCCGAGCGCGCCGTCATCTTCTGCAATACCCGAGAAGAGACCGGGCGAGTGGCCGAATACCTGCGCCGCCAGGGCCTGGATGCGGAGCCGATTTCCTCTGATCTGTCGCAACCCGAACGAGAAGCCGTAATGGCGCGGATGCGGGCGGGTGGCATACGCTTTTTGGTGGCCACCGATATTGCGGCGCGTGGCATAGACATCGAGAACCTGCCCTGCGTGATCAACTACACCTTCCCGGAGTCGCCCGAGGTCTACATTCATCGCACCGGTCGCACCGGGCGCGCCGGACGTTCCGGGCACGCTATCTCGCTCATAGGACCCACGGAGGTCGGCTCATTTTACTATCTCAAGCTGCTCTACAAGATAAAGCCCGAGGAGCGCTCGCTGCCCTCCGAGGCGGAGGTGCGGTCACACCGCGAAGGAGAGCGTTTGGCGCATTTGCGCAGTCTCCATCCGGAAAATCCTGGTGGGGAATGGACCTCGCTGGCCAGGCGGCTGCTAACGGCTGTCGATGCCGAACGCTTGGTCGGGGCCCTCTTGCGTGATGCGCTGGGCGCGGCGGGGCGAGTAGAAGGCGACGCCCGTGCTGCAGCCGCGGGCGCTTCCGTACCCGAGGCCCCTATTCCCGCCGTCGCTCCGGCCAAGGAGTTGGAGCGGCGGGAGCGCAGTGGTCGGGGCGAGCACCGCGGCCGTGCCTACGGCGAGCGCACGGGCAGGACGCGACGAGAGGGCGGCCGTGACCGGAGCCCGGAGCGGAGCGTACGCGACCAAGCGCCCCCCGACCGAGCGGCGAGCCGCACGAGCCACCAGAGCGAAGACACGCGTGAGTTCTGGGAGGTCTGGAGCGAAGACGTTGGCCGCACCCCGGGTCAGCCAGCCGAGGTGAGCGTGCCGGAACCGCCAACGGGCCTGAACCATGGCGAGGACCACCCGAGCCGTGGCGAGAGCCCGACGAGCCGCGGTGATGTCTCGGCGAGCCGTGGCGAGCGCCCCACGGACCGTGGCGATGTCCTGGCGAACCGTGGCGAGAGCGCGACTAGCCGTGGCGAGAGCCCGGCGGACCGTGGCGAGGGCGCGACTAACCGTGGCGAGAGCCCGAGCCGAGGTAGTGTGCGCCTGTACGTCAGCCTCGGGCGCAAGGACGGCGTCACGCCCGAGGTGGTCGCGGAGCAGCTCTCGTCGAGTGGGGTTTCCGTCTCCCCTTCCGTCATCGAGTTAATGAACACTCACAGCTACCTCAACCTGGACAGCGCGACGGCCGAACGGCTGTGTCAGGCCATGCAAGGCCGACAGTATAACGGCCGGGCTATCGTGTGTGAGCCAGCTCGTCCGCCCCGGCGGCGGTGAGCGGCCCGGTGCAGGCGAGCTGCGGGTGGAGCGGCTGGGTTGCGTGTGACGGCGTCATGCCGGCCGTGGCATAGTCCGGCCATGCTGCTCAAGATTGTTCAGGTGGGGGATCCAGTGTTGAGGGCGGGTACGCGGGAATTGACGCGAGATGAGATTGTAGGGGCCAAGGTCCAGCAGCTCATCGAATGGATGCGCGAGACCATGCGCGACGCTCCGGGCGTAGGCCTGGCTGCCCCCCAAATTGGCCTGCCACTGCGCCTGGCCGTCATCGAGGATGGGGCTCTGGTACCCGAGCTCGAGCGCCGGCCCATCCCGTTCCATGTCGTTATCAATCCGACGTTGACGGTAGGGGGGGAGATGGTCGAGCACGGTGAAGGCTGCCTCAGTCTGGAGGGTTTCCAGGCCGAGGTTCCGCGGGCGCAGACCGTGCGGGTGCAAGCGCTCGACCACCTGGCCCGGCCGGTCACCATTGACGCGAGCGGCTGGTACGCCCGCATTTTGCAGCACGAGATCGACCACCTCGACGGCAAGCTGTACATCGATCGTATGGATGCGCGAACCTTTACCACCGCGCGCAATGCGCGGCGCGCAGGGAAAGAAAACTGAAGCTCACCTCCCCATTTGCTTGACCAGGTCTTCCAGTGTCGCTCGGCCGTTGAGCTTCGGATCGTCGAGGACGCGTTCGAGCAACTCCTCCAGGACTTGGCCCACTCGCCTGCCGGCGGGGATGTCGAGTAAGCGCATCACGTCGCGACCGTCGATTGCCAGATCGGTGACCCGCAAGGCGGCGTCGTCAGCCGCAACCTGAGCAATGCGCTGGCAAAGCTCGCGCGTTTCGCCCTGGGTGTCTTCTCCGCGTCCTCGTGCGGCGATGTCCGCCTCCCGCAGTGCGAACAGGAGCGGCAGGTTTTCTCGGCCGGCCCGGCGCACGAAGCGGCGAACCGTGCCATCGGTCCAGCTCGGGGTGTAGAAGAACATGTGCCCGGCCACTAGCGCCGTGATGCAATCGCGCAGCGCCGCTGAGAGCTTGAGACGTGTGCACACCACTTTCGCCATCTCGCTGCCCACCTGCTCGTGGCGAAAGAAATTGTATTCGCCCGGCGCCCCCTCCCGCGGCGCCTTGCTCTTGGGTTTGCCCACATCATGGAGCAGAGCTGCCATGCGCAACACGAAGTCGGGCGGCACGGCATCCACTGTGGCCAAGGTGTGGGCGTAGACATCGTAGCGGTGGAAGCGATTCTGGGTGCAACCCACCGTGGCCAGGAGCTCGGGCAGGACCTCCGCCATGAGGTTGGTATCTCGCATCAGCTCTAGCCCGTGCGAGGGCACCGGCGCTAGCAGGAGCTTGCGGAGCTCGTCGCTGATCCGCTCGGCGGATACCTTGCGAAATGAGGCCACGGTCAGCGGGATGGCTGTCCGGGTGGCGGGGTCCAGGTGGAAGCCGAGCTGCGCCGCCTGACGCACTGCCCTCATGGGCCGCAAGCCGTCCTCGCCGAAGCGCAAGAGCGGATCGCCCACGGTTCGTATGGTGGAGAGCGCTATGTCGTCCCGGCCCCGCCAGGGGTCGATTATGGCCCCCGTCGCGGGATCGTAGGCTATAGCGTTCATGGTGAAGTCCCGCCGGGAGAGATCCTCCTCGAGGCTGGTGCTGAAGGTCACCTGGGCCGGCCGGCGGCCATCCAGGTAAGCACCTTCGCCTCGGAAGGTGGTGACCTCGACCGCGCGAGCTCCGGGGGGCTCCCCCACCCGCACGGTCACGGTGCCGTGTTGCAGCCCGGTCGGGAGCGCGTAGCGCGACCCGAATAGCTGCATGGTGCGCTCGGGACGGGCGTCAGTGGCCACGTCGAAGTCGCCGGGAGGGCGTCCGAGGAGCAGGTCGCGCACGCTGCCGCCGACGATGAAGGCCTGCTGTCCGGCCGCGCGTAGCCGCTCACAAAGCCCCCTCACCTCGGCCGGTATTGCGCTGCTCGCGAACATCTCTGTCTCGGCTAGGTGCCCGAGGCCTGCGCCAGGGTGGTGAGAGCCAGCTCGGCCGCATTCTGTTGCGCCTCTTTCTTGGATTGGCCAAAGGCGCGGGCATACTCCCTGTCACCGATGGAAATGGCGACCTCGAAAGTCTTGGCGTGATCCGGGCCCTGCTCGGAGAGCACCACGTAGCTAGGTGCCATTTGCAACCTCGCCTGAGCCAGCTCCTGCAGCCTGGACTTGAAGTCCTTGCTCGCCGCTGCCGGCACGTCGGCGACGAAAGGTGAGAGGAGGGGCTCGGCCACGCGGAACGCGGCCAGAAAGCCCCCGTCGAGGTAGATAGCTCCCAGCAAGGCCTCGAGGGTGTTGGCCAGTAGCGAACGCTTCTGGCGACCGCCGGCCTGCTCTTCCCCGCGGCCGAGGAAGATCCATTGTCCCAGTGCCAGGGTTTCGGCCACGTGGGCGAGGCTGGCCTCGTTGACCAGGGCAGCGCGCGCCTTGGAGAGCTCGCCTTCGGGCTGGTCGGGGAATCGCCTCATCAGCATATCGCTGGTGACGAGGGCGAGCACGGCGTCGCCCAGGAATTCCAGGCGCTCGTTGTCGGTGCGCCCGGTCTCCTGGGTCTCGTTCATCCACGACTTGTGGGTGAGGGCGCTTTCACACAGCGAAGCATTGCGAAAGGCATAGCCGAGCCTTCCTTCGAGGACGGAATAGGCCGAGGGTGGTTGGGCAGTGGACGACATAGCTGCGAGGTGGAACAATGATAGCCCAAGCGATGGACGTGGCCAGCCCTAGCTCCTTTCGTCTCCTGCAACGGGCTTTGACGATCGCGACCCTGCTTCTCGGCCAGGGGCTGAGGTGGCTCGTCGGGTGGTTGGTGCTCCTGCTTACCTTTGCCGGGCCGGATCGGCGACGGAAGTGGTTTGCCCAATGCCTGCTCGATCTGTTCCGCCATCTGGGGGCCACCTTCATCAAGATCGGCCAGATCATGAGCACCCGTCCCGACCTGGTGCCGGAGCACATCACCCAGGCTCTCTCCCACTTGCAAGACGATGTCGGTCCCTTCCCCTTCGAAGCGGTTGCGCGCACGGTGGTCCAGGATCTGGGCCGTCCCATCGAGCAGATATTCGCCGAGTTCTCGGTTCGCCCGATAGCCTCCGCCTCGGTGGCGCAAGTGCACAAGGCGCGTCTGCCCGATGGTCGGGTGGTGGCGGTCAAGGTTCGGCGTCCTGACGTGCTGGAAATCTGCAGCTTCGACCTGGCCGTGATCAAGGGAGTGGCTCGTCTCCTGGGCAAGCTGCCCGCGCTAGCCGCGGTGGCGCCCGCGGCGGCGGTGGACCAGTTTGCCCGCGCCATCTACGCTCAGCTCGATTTCAGAGTCGAGGCGCGTAACAACCGTCGCTTTCGCGCCAACTTCGCGGGTGAGCCCGACGTGATCTTCCCCGAGGTCTTCGAGGAGTATTCATCCGAACGCATCCTCTCCATGTCACATATAGAGGGTGTCAAAATCTTGCAAGCCCGACGCGGCACTGCTGACCCGCGTCGTATTGCTCGTTTGGGCTTGCGCGCCCTTATGAAGATGATCTTCGAGGACGGTTTTGTGCATGCGGACTTGCACCCCGGCAACATCTTTGTCGTCGAGGGCAACCGGATCGCCATCGTCGATCTCGGACTAGTAGGCGAGCTCGACGACCCCCATCGGGCTAGCTTTGCCCGCTTCTTTGCCGCCTGGGCCAGCCGTGACGCCGACACCATGGCGCGTCTGCTCTATGCCCTGGCTGTCAATCCTCTGACCGACGCCGCCGCGTATGAGCGCTTTCGCCAGGCGGTGGTGGGCTTCATTGTTCGCACCTGGGCGCAGCGCATGTCGGACGTGCATGCCGGCAAGATGCTTCTCGAGATGCTGGGCATTTTGCGGCGCCACCACCTCCGCATGGCACCCGCCTTCACCATCGTCAACATAGCCATCGCGGTGACCGAAGGCATTGGCCGGCAGCTCGATCCCGACCTTGACCTGATGGCCGAGGCGATACCATTCTTCATGGCCCATCCGGCGCTGCTGCAAGCCGGCTGAGCGACCACGAGGACGCTATCTCAGGGTGAGGACCAGCTGATAGCCTGCGCGCACGATCACGATCTGGCCGCCGGACCCGTGCTCTAGCTTCTGCTCGAGCTGCCTCAGCAAGGCCGAGGTTGCGCCTTTGGCCTGGCGCCCCAAGATCACGTGGGTGATGACATCGTCGGGTTGCAGGTACCCGCTCATCGGGCTCTTCCGGTCGACGCTGGCGACCTTGAGTCCGGAGAAACCCAGCTCGGCCGCCTCTGACTCCGAAAGCGGCACGAGCTGCATGCCGAGCACATGTGCGCCGGAGAGCGCCGTGTTCTCGGTCAGCTGAACCTTGGTCGTCGCCCGGTGCCCACCACGCAGGAAGACCAACTCGACGACGTCCCTGGGCGCTCGCGCTTGAACGACTCGTTGCAGCGTCGCGCTGCTATCTATTCTGCGCCCGGCAATCTCGACGATCACGTCGTTGGATCGCAGGCCGATCATGGCCGCCGGCGATCCAGGATTGACCACGTTCACCAGGGCGCCCGGCACGAAGCCAACTCCGAGATGAGCCGCTTTGTCCGGGGTCATGTCCTCGGTACCCACCCCGAGGTAGCCCCGGGCCACGCTGCCCGAGCGCTGAATCTGGTCGGCAATCTGCCTGGCCAGATTGATGGGGATGGCGAACCCGACATTCATCGCCACGGCAGGGTTCAAGATGGCCGAATTGATCCCGATTACCTCGCCTTTGAAATTGAAAAGCGGGCCGCCGGAGTTGCCCTGGTTGATCGCGGCATCGGTCTGGATGAAATCTTCGTATTGTGTGACGCGACCGCCCAGCATGCGGTTCTTGGCGCTCACTATGCCCATAGTGACGGTTTGTCCGAGGCCGAGCGGGTTGCCAATGGCGAGCACGTAGTCGCCCACTCGCACCTGGTCGGAGTTGCCGATTTGCACGGGGTGCAGGTCGGCGGGAGGACGATTGAGCTTGACCACTGCAATATCGGTCGAAGGGTCGCTGCCCACCACCTTGGCTTCGAGCCGTCGATCGTCGGCCAGCTGTACCCAGACCTCGTCTGCCCCCGCCACGACGTGATTGTTGGTGAGAATGATGCCGGCCTTGCTCACTATGAATCCCGAGCCCAGGCTGCTCTGCGTTTCCCTCTTGACCGGAGCGTCTCCGATGCCGAAGCGCTCGCGCAAGAACTGCGTCATGGCATCTTCGCTCACGACGCGCGGAATTACCTTGGAGCTCTGGATGGTCACCACGGCGCCCTTGACCAGTTCGACCAAGGGCGCAACCGAGGCTCCTAGCTCAGAGGGTGTCGGTGCGAGTTGCGTCAGCAGGGTGAGCGACAACAGGGCGGAGAGTGCCATGGCTAACCTCGGGGATACGCCACCCCTGCGCGAGCGGCATCAGCCGCGATATACGACGATACCGCGCGTCGGATCGTACGGGGTGAGCGCAACCGTCACTTTATCACCCAGGACGATGCGGATGCGATGCTTGCGTAGTTTGCCGCCGAGGTGCGCGAGCACCTGGTGGCCGTTTTCGAGCTCAATACGAAAATTGCCCGCAGGCAAGACTTCGATCACTCGGCCTTGAAATTCAATGTGCTCTTCTCGTCCCATGCAGGGTGCCAAAGGCTACTCGCTCGTCGCTCGCTGGTCAAATCGAGAATTCACACGCTGGCGCCTCTTGATACACTGCCGTTAGCCCTTGCCCCGCCCTACCCCCATAGGCATTCCCGCCCAGGCCCTTGCCTTCGTCGAGGAACCCGAGGCAATCGTGGGCGGCAACCGCGTTCGCCTCTTGTGCAACGGGAGCCAGGCATTTCCAGCCTGGCTCGAAGCGATTGACCAGGCGCGCGCGCGCATTTCGCTCGAGATGTACATTTTCAGCGACGATGTCGTCGGACGGCGTTTTGCGGATGCCCTCTCGCGAGCGGCCCGTCGAGGCGTCGAGGTTCGCTTGCTCTACGACTCGGTGGGCTGTAGACACAACCATCCCAGCTTTTTCGAGAGCTTGCGCCAGGCGGGTGCCTGGGCGGTGCCCTATCACCCCTATCGGGTGTGGCGGCCCCATTTCTGGACCCTGCTTCGGCGCAACCACCGCAAGACCTTGGTGTGCGACGGCACGGTGGCGTTCGCCGGCGGAATCAACATTTCCGATCGATGGATGCCAGTCAGTGATGGTGGTTGGGGATGGCACGATGCCGCGGTGGAGGTGCGCGGGCCCGCGGTATCCGACATAGAGGCGGTGTTCTTGCGCACCTGGAACTGGCGGGCGAAACGGCGGATGCGCCTCAAGGTCAGGCGCCTTCACCGGCCTGCCGTGGCAGGGCGGACGCCTTTGACAGTCATCGCCAATCGCGAGCTCCTCGATCGCTTCGCTATCCGCCGCGCAGCGTTGCATGCTATCGGGGCCAGCCAGCGGCGCGTGTATCTGGTCAGTCCCTATTTTCTGCCCGATCCAGGCTTCATGCGCAGCCTAGCGGCTGCGGTCGGGCGCGCGGTCGACGTGCGTATCCTGGTGCCCAAGCATAGCGATAGTGCC
Source organism: uncultured delta proteobacterium (assembly GCA_963849735.1). Classification (GTDB taxonomy): domain Bacteria; phylum Myxococcota_A; class Polyangia; order Fen-1088; family Fen-1088; genus Fen-1118. Next base: position 81,624 of record CAWKJE010000057.1, on the reverse strand, counting down.
ACGGTAGATCTGGCCTCACACGCGACCTTTTCACGCCTTCTCCAGGCCGGCGTGCGCATATTCCAGCACCATCCCGTGGTGCATACCAAGGCTCTCCTGGTGGACGAGGACTTCGTGTCCATCGGCAGCTACAACTTCGACCACCGCTCCCTGGTCTACAATTTGGAAATGGTCGTGAACGTGCTTGACCCGCAGCTGAACGGCCACGTGGCCGAGATGCTGGAAGACGATATGCGCAATGGGCGAGAGGTCGACTGGGCGATCTTTCGTCGCCGTTCGCTGCTGGCGCGCTTGTGCGAGCGCATCGCCTACAGCTTCCGGCATTGGTTCTGAGCCCAGCCCTGTCCGCCGCCACCCGTTGCCGAGGCAGTGGCGATATTGCCTGCCGCCGCGGCGAGCTAGCCACGAAGAGTGTTGACGGGCGGGGCCGCTATCATCATGCTGACCCCGGGGAGGCTGACGTTGTGAAAATCTACACCGCCAGCGATCACGCTGGGTTCAGTTTACGCAAGGTAGTGGTAGAGCGGCTCCGCGCACAGGGCAAAGAGGTGGTCGACCTGGGTACGGACTCAGAGACGGCTTGTGACTATCCGGAGTTCGCCTATGCGGTGGCGAGCAAGGTCCGCGGCGAGCCCGGGGCCCTGGGCATCCTGGTGTGCGCGACCGGTCAAGGAATGGCCATGGCGGCAGGCAAGGTGCGTGGCATCCGTGCTAGCGCCCCCAGCTCCCTAGAGGCAGCGCGCCTTTCCCGTGTCGACAACAACGCCAACATTCTTTGCCTGGCCGGGCGGCTGCTAAGCGAGGCTACTGCCTGTGCCATGGTCGAAGTCTGGCTGTCCACCAGTTTCGCCGGAGGCCGCCACGCTCGGCGGATTGCCAAGATATCCGCCATCGAAACCGCGTCGGCGGTCGCCTTCATGACGGAGAGCGAAAGGCGACGGCTCGTCGAGCTGGGCTTCCCAGGCAAGCTGTTCGACCGCGACCCCTTGCGGTTCGGAACGCCGGAGAATGGGTCTGGCCAGGTTGTTGGCAGGCGGGCTTGGGTCACCTTGCCGCATACCATGGCCGACCAGACCTCCCTCCTGGTCGCTTTCGCGGACGGTGCTCGCCAGGCCAAATGGAGCGACGCCATCTTGCTCTACGACAACCCAGGCGAGGCTGGCGCGGCGGGCGGGGCGGCTGGGTTGGCCGTGGCCTCCCTGTTCCGCGCCTTGGCGTCGGGGTCTTCTGGCATACGTCTCCACGTCGTGGCGGCCGACCAGTCGCTCGCGGCCCTCGCCGACGCGGTTCGGCCAAAGTCCACGCTGGTGGTGGTCTCTTCGCACGCGGACCATGTGAGCAAGGAGCTGGAGGCGCGGGAACAGCTCTGGTGGGCCCGCATGCTGGAAGCGGAAGCGGGCGACGAGCAACGTGCGGGACGGCACTTTGTCGCTGTCACCCGGCCGGGCAATGGCCTGGCTCTTTTGGCGGAATCTCATCGCTACGCCAGGGTATTCCTGGATCCGGCAATCCTCGACGCGTGCTTCGCTGCTCTTGGGTGGGCGGGCATGGTGCCCGCGGTGCTGGCGGGCTTTGACCCCGTCGCTCTCATAGCCAAGGCCAAAGCCATGGCCGAGGCTTGCCGGGTCGAGCGCCTGGAAGACAACCCGGGTGCCAGCCTGGGCGTCTTGATTGGCGCCCTGGCCAAGCAGGGACGGAACAAGCTTACCCTCCTTCGCTCGAAATCGCTGGCCGCGCTGGCGCGCTGGATTGGTCTGTTGCTGCCCGGGGCCACTGCTCACGCCCAGCCTGGCGTCGAAGTGCTAGACGGCGAGCCGCTACAATCGACCTACGCGGCCGACCGGATCTTCGTTCACTTGCAGTACCCAGGCGATGCCGCGGCTATCGCCCCGGAGGCGATGGAGTCCCTGCACATCGCGGGTCAGCCCTACATCCAGATCAGCGTGGCCGACCGATTGGATCTTGCCGCCGAGATCTTTCGCTGGCAGGTGGCTGCCGTGGTGGCGGCCCTGGTGCTCGGGGCCACTCCGTTGGCGTGAGCGCCGAGCCGTTCGCCCGCCGCTCGTCTGATCGGTGCGGTGGCAGACCGGGAAGAAATGGCATACCATGAGGTGGCCATCCATTGCGGTACAGCATGAGCCGAGTTGACGAAAGAGCACGGCGCCATCCACGCTTTCACGTCGACGTGCAGGCTTACGTGCACACCGGGACCGGCCGGCGTCTGGGCGCGCGCACGCGCGACCTCTCTCGTTCGGGCATCTGCCTCATCACCTGCGAGGGCCTAGCGCCCGGCGATATCTTGCACGTCGAGCTGGTGCTCCTGCTCGGGGGCAGCTCGGAATCCGAGCCGTTGCCGGTGCGGGCGCGGGTGGTCTGGTGCACGCCCATCGCGCACGAGTTCCAGATTGGGGCCATGTTCGATGGCATGTCGAGGCAACAGGCGAGCTTCCTCGATATGTTCTTGCGCTACCTCGATGGTTCGCTCTTGCCCGCGGGGGCCGAGATGGAAGAAGCCGCCCCCAGCGCAATCGTCGATGACCCATCGGTGGTGGATGTGGTCGACGCCGACGACGACGACGATCCCTTTCGCCCGTGACATTCGACCTCGAGGCTGGGCTGGATTGGGCGCTCAGGATCCGCGCGCGAGGATGGCGTCGGCAACGCGCATGCCATCGGCGGCGGCGCTGACGATGCCGCCCGCACATCCGGCGCCCTCGCCCACCGGGTAAAGTCCGGGCAACGAGGGCGACTGCAACGTCGTGGCGTCGCGAATAATGCGCACGGGGGCAGAGGTTCTGGTCTCGGCCGCGATCAAGACGGCATCTTCATGGAGAAAGCCGCGCACTCGGCGGCCGATGGTCAGAAGTCCCTCGCGCAGCGATGTCACGACGAAGGCGGGCAAGATCGAGCTCATGGGGTGGGAGACGATCCCGGGGTGATAGCTGGTCTTGGGCAGCGACGTGCTCGCCCGGTCCGCGAGGAAGTCGACCAGGCGTTGGGCGGGAGCGCAAAAGGCCCCTCCGCCGGCCGCGAAGGCGGCTTGCTCGATGTCGCGCTGGAAAGCGATCCCGGCCAGTGGCCCGCGCGCGGGCGCACCGTAGTCGCCGGGTGCCACCGACACCACCATCGCTGCGTTGGCGTGAGGCGAGTCGCGCCGAGAGAGCGACATGCCATTTACCACCACCCCGTCGGGTTCCGTGGCGGCGGGCACGATGAATCCGCCCGGACACATGCAGAAGCTGTAGACACCGCGTCCGCCCACCTGAGCGCTAACCTCGTAGCTGGCCGCTGGCAAAGCCGCATGCCCGGCAGCGCGACCGTATTGGATGCGGTCGATGAGAGATTGGGGATGTTCCAGGCGGACGCCCACCGCGCTGCCCTTGCGTTCGAGGGCGAGCCCGGCGCCCGCGGCCCAGGTGTACACATCGCGGGCCGAGTGCCCGCAGGCCAAAATGACGATATCGGCGGGCAACTCTCCCTCGCTGGTCTCCACTGCGACGATTCTTGCCCGGCGAGCTTTGATGCCCGAGAGCCGCGAGGAAAACCGGTAGCGCACCCCGTGCTCTTCGAGAAATGTCCGCAAGGCCGACAGTACCTTGGGCAGACGGTTGGATCCCACGTGGGGCCTGGCCTCGAAGGCGATCTCGCCTGGTGCTCCGAAGCGCACCAGATCAGCCAGGATGCGAGAGACGGCCTGGTGGTCTTTGATACGGGTGTACAGCTTGCCGTCGGAATAGGTGCCAGCTCCCCCCTCGCCGAAGCAGTAGTTCGACTCGGGATTGAGGCGTCCTCGCTGCAGGCTGGCTAGATCGTGCCGTCGCGGCTGCACGGGCTGCCCCCGCTCGAGAATGGTCGAGGGCAGCCCCGCTTCGGCCAAGCGGAGCGCGGCCCATGTCCCGGCCGGCCCAGAGCCGACGATCACTATGCGCGGGCTCGGCCTCGAGCTGGGCCAGGATGCGACGGTATTCGGTGTGGGGTGCGGAGATCTATCTTCGCCTGACATGATCACCTCGACGCGCAGCCGGTGGCCCATAGGGTGACCTTTGCGGGCGTCGAGCGACCTCCTGAGCAGGCGGATCTCGCCAATAGCATCCGCAGGAATCGCCAGGCGACGTGAAACCAGCTGGGCGAGACGCTCATCTTCACCTGCGAGTGGAACGAAGAGGTCGACGATTTGGCTCATTTTCCGGGGATTACCCGAGCTTCCCCGGGTCACGGGTGAAGGTCACGGGCGGGTGACAGGTAGGAGGTTGTTAGGGCAGGCAGGAGGGACAAGGGTGGCGGAACAAGGATGGCGGAAGAGGATCCATAGCCAATTTCTGATTTTTTATGGTTGACGGAAAGCCAAAGCCAAAGTAAAGATATTTTTTCGACCGGAAGAACATTCCCTCCGGACCCCGCCGCAGGCGGACCGGTGTTGAGATACTGGCTACCAAGTCGGATTCGCTGCGGGCGACCGGCGTTGAGAATATTGCTCCCCGGCTCATGGTTGCATAGCCGGCGTTTGACAGCCCTCTTTCCAAGGATTCTGCGTGCTTCCAGTCTTCGGTCAAGGTATGGCGACGAACGCTATCGCTGCATTGGCAGGCATGATGGCGTTTCCTTTTGCCCTCCCCATCCAAAATCTCCACCCCATGGTGCATGAGGTGGTGCATGAGACGATGTCTTCCGGGCACCGGGGCGGGCCTACATCTGCGGTCACGGGGCAGGTGCCGAGCGAGTCCTGCCTGGCCGACACCATCTGTGAGGTCAAGGACAAGGTTCGCTGGCGAACCGCAGCATGGAAGCCCGAGTACTGTGCTCGCATCGCCCACGCCGTTCGCGAGTCGTCGCAGCGCTATGCAATTCCTCCCGCGCTGATCCTCGCCGTGATGGTCAATGAGAGCGACATGGATGCCGGGGCCATTCGCACCACGCTCAAGAACGGCACCGTGTATGCGAAGGACGGTGGACTGATGGGCATTCGCTGCATCGTCGACCGGCAAGGCCGCTGCAATAACGGTCATGTGCGTGGTCTCGCGTGGAAAGACGTGATGGATCCGGTGACCAACATCGATCTCGGAACCCGCGAGCTCGCGCACTGGCGTGACGGAGGCGGAGTCACCCGAGTGACGGTGCGAACGCGCGATCGCCACGGCGTCCTGCACACTAGGCAGAAGAACGTGCCCTGCCTGCACAAGACCCACGCATATTGGGCCCACTACAATCACGGTCCGCGCTACATCGATCACGGGCCCGCCCGCCACTATCCCCATCGCATCGCGGTTCTGTACTATGCCCTCGCGCGGGCCATGAATCTCGACACCAGCGAGCTAACCGCCATGCGGCTCACCGTGAGGGATCCGGGAAAGCGGCCGCGCACGGCTGACCATCCGGTGGAGGCGCGCTATCGCAAGCTCTGCCAGGCCATTCACGGCTCGGCCCCAGCTTGTGGCGCGCCGACCACCGCCGCGCTCGCACCCGAGCAAGGCGAGTAGCACTTTCAGTCCCATCCCCACCCCCCGCCTCCTCACGCAGTGACCGTGTTGGCCGTGGTCGGGTGCAGCTCTCTCTTCTCGCCGAGAGCAGAGGGAACGCTACGCTGGTTAGCTCTTGGGGGTAAGGGTTAGCTTTTGGGCCACGACCACCGGTTCGCCCGAGAAGGGCGGAAACTTCCAGCGGGTCACGGTGCTGCGCACGCACTCCACCATTTCCCCATCCACCTGAGGTGCCAGGCTCATAGTCTTGACCGTGCCCGTCGGCTTCACAGTGATCTCGAGCATGACGCTAAGGCCGGTCTGCATCTGCAGCGCGGTATTCTTTTTTAGCGCGCGCTCGTAGCAGCGCTGCAGCGCCTGGGCGCCCTGCTTGACCACCCTGCCCGCCTCCTTGGGATTGAGATCGCCCTTGCCGAGGACGATATCGCCTTCCTCGGCTGCGCCGCGCTTGCTCCTGATCTCCGCGATCAGGTTGAGAATATCTGGATCGGTGAGCTGCATGCGCGCGGGAGCGGCCAAGGCCTCGGCCAGCTTGTGCTTGAGCTCGGCATTTTGAGACTTGAGCTCGCTCACGTCGTTGCGGCAGGAAACGACCTTGTCATTGGCCTCGTTTAGCCGGCGCGTCCACTCTTCCTCGCTCGTGCCTCCGCCCCTGCATCCCCATCCCCAGAGCGCAGCTAGCGCGCCGACACCAAGAAGGGTAAGTGGGCCGCGAGTTGCAGTGTGTGTCTTGTTTCGCACGTGTTCTTCTTTCCCGTCCATGATAGCGCCCGATCGCTCGGGTGCGCAACCTCATGCCCCGCAGGCCAGCGCGCAGGCGCGCCCCGAGCAGGCAGTCGGAGCAGCAAATGAGGCTACTTTTGTCGGGCTTCTTCGTCGGTGAATTCGACCTTGCCCGAGTACTTGGGACCCTTGCCCCGCAACCAGAACTTGGTCTGCGCTAGCACGCGACTGCCCGACTCCATGGTCATCAGGTACTGCTTGTTGGTGTCGAACTCGGGCTTGGCCAGGGTTATGCTGGCCGAAAAGATGCGAGTTCCGCGCTCGCGGGTATATTGTTCGTCGCCTGCGACGAAGTGTTGCGAGCCAGCGCCGACCTCCCAGAACTTGACGGTGATCTCGTTATCGTTGAGGGGACGGGCGAAGAAGGCGATGTACTCCAATTTCCACACCGCGTGATCATTGCCCTTTTCCTCGACTGGCCAGACTTTGTCTATGGAAGCACGCCGCACCGCTTGAACGAAAGCCCCTTCTGACGGGAAGCGGGATGGTAAGCGGGTGTCGGTAATGACGATCTGCCCTTTGAAAACGTCCTCTGGCTTGGCCGCCCACGCGGCTGAGACGAAGAGAGCGCTTGCGAGAACGAGTAGCGATGCACGCATGAGCTTCGACATGCAACCTCTGTATGTTGAGCCGTGATTCGGCACCCAATGTAGCTGCTTTTGCCTGGGCAAGCACAGGGGATTTTTTGACGACGAGCACCACGCTGCTAGCTTGGCCATGATGTCGTGCTTGCCCGCACCGCCCCGCCATGGTCAAGCTGGTCAAGCAAGCTCCAAGAACATGTCTGCTAGCGACGATTTCGTCCACGCTGTCGAAGAAGCCGAGCGTCACGCGGCGGTGCAGGCTCGACCGCTCGCCACCATGGACCTCCTGCTCGGCGCTTTGCACTCGGGCAGCGCGGCGTGCCATGCATTGGCTGAACGTGGCATCTCATCATCGATCTTCGAGACCCAGGGCGGCAAGGTGCAAAAGCTCGACCGAGTCGATCTCGCGGCCGTGACGGAAATGGGCCACGCTATCGCAATTGGTCTTGGGGCTCCTCAGACCACCTCGCTCCATCTTCTGCTCGCCATTTTGCGCTGCGAGGGGTCGGCCAGCGAAGTGGTGGGCCTGGCCGGCTTGAGCACGGCCAAGCTGCGGGGCATCGTCATGCGTGCTTTGACCGGCCCCGGCGCCCGCGCGCAGCAGCCCACGGCTTTGCCGGTCCCGGACGAGCTGGTGGGGGGTGCAGGGCCTCGACCCCGGTGGCCGGGCCGTGCCCTCGATAGCCTGGCGAGCGAAGATCAGGGCGAGCCCGGCGTGACCATGCCAGGCTGGTCTCTGGTCGCGATACCGCCCCCCCAGGTGGCGATTCTGCACCGGGAGCGAGAGGTCGGTCGCCTCCTCGATCTGCTTGCTGCTAGGACTGCGCGGGTGGTGCTGGTGGTTGGCGAATCCGGATCGGGACGCTCCGCCGTGCTGGCGGCGCTGTCGGCCGTCAGCCTGGAGCCGCCGTTGGTGCCGGTCGGCGATTTTGGCGCGCCTTCTCCCGGCGCACTCCTGCAGATGATTCACCGGCGTGCGCCGGCGGCCTGTCCGGTCGCGCTCGAAGGCGCCGCCTGGCTGGGCCCGGAAGGCTCGGACGGGGTCGTGCAGCTCCTGGCTACCGCGGCTGCTGGCCGACGCTGGATAATGACCATGAGCCCGGCCGACCTCAGGCGTCTGGAGACAGCTACCCCAGACTTCGCCAACCAGTGCGAGACCCTGGTGCTGGCCGATCCGGAGCCCGCGGTCGCTCTGGAGATGGTCGAAGCCGGTCTCGACGGTATTGCCGCTACCGGCGCTGTCGACTTTGCGCCCGAGGTGGCGAGTCCCTTGCTGCGTCTGTCCGCACGCTATCCGAGCGAGCGGGCCCAGCCAGGTCGGGCGCTGGCTATCGCCGAGCTTGCGGCCGCCCGGGCCGTCCGGCTGGGGCAGCGCGAAGTTGGTCCAGCGGCTATCGCAGCGGTGATCGCTGATGCCGCGGGGGTGCCGGCCCAGCAGCTCTTGCGCAACGACGACGATCGTTTTCGCAGCCTGGAGGAGAGACTGGCTGACCGGGTTGTCGGACACGGCGCTGCCCGGGCAAGCATTGCCGCTTCCTTGCGCAGGAGCTACGCCGGCTTTCGGGGTTATCGTCCCTTGGCCTCGTTTCTGCTGCTCGGCCCGACCGGGGTGGGCAAGACCGAAACCGCGCGTGCTATTGCGGAGGCCCTCTTCGATGGGCAGTCTGCCCTGGTGCGTATCGACCTGTCCGAGTACAGCGAGGCTCATGCGGTGGCCCGCTTGATTGGTTCCCCGCCCGGCTACCTCGCGCACGAGGAAGGCGGGCAATTGACCGAGGCCGTCCGCCGGCGCCCCGCTGTCGTGGTCCTGCTCGACGAGCTCGAAAAGGCCAGTCGCGAGGTGTTGCTGGTCTTGCTGCAGGTCCTGGAAGATGGCCGCCTGACCGACGGTCGCGGCCGCACCGTGAATTTCACTTCGGCCGCCATCGTGATGACGTCAAACCTGGGCAGCGAGCTCTACCGGGGCAAGCGCGTCCCTTCCTCGGCTGCCATCTTGGCGCTGGCCCGGAGCAAACTGCCTCCCGAGCTGTGGAACCGAATTGACGAGGTGCTTTGCTATGCCCCGCTGTCGGACAGGGAGCTTGCTGCCGTGGTGGAGCGCATAGCGCGCGCCTCGAGCTGTCGCCTGCAAGCCGAGCGAGGGATAAGCTTTCAGATCGACAAGAGCGTGATCGACGAGGTGCTTCGCCGCGAAGTCGATCGCAGCCTGGGCGCCCGTCCGCTGCGGCGGTCGTTCGAGCGTCTGGTCGAGGACCAGCTGGCCACCGAGATCGTGGCCGGCCGGCTGGCGCGGGGCACGCGGGTGGAAGTGGCCTGGCGCGCTTCGGGCGAGCTGGCTATCCGAGCCATGCCCTTCACTTCCACGCCTGCCTGAGAAAGCGCGTCTTTACCGCCTGGGTGAGCGCGACGTAGCATCCCACGGTGAGCGCCAAGAAGGGCCAGTATGAGCCGGGCAAGGCGACGAAGCCGAGCGCGCTGGCTACGGGAGAATACGGCAGATACAGCCCCAAGGCGATGATGAGCAGCGTGGTGATGCTGAGCGGCCAGCTCGCTCTGCTCTGCAGCAAGGGCAGCTTCTGGGTCCGGATGACGTGGATGATCAGGGTCTGGGTGATGAGCGACTCCACGAACCAGCCGGTCTGGAACAGGGGAGCGCGCGCCGGGGTGTTGGCGGCGAAGAAGTAGTACATGAGCAGGTAGGTGGTGTAATCGAAGACCGAGCTGCATGGTCCGATGAACAGGATGAACTTGGTGATATCACCCATTGACCATGGTCGAGGACGCGTGGTCTGCTCGGGATCCACGTTGTCGGCCGGGATGGGCACCTGGGAGAAGTCGTAGAGCAGGTTGTTGGTCAGGATCTGTATGGGGGCCATCGGGACGAAGGGCAAGAAGGCGCTCGCCCCCACCACCGAGAGCATGTTACCGAAGCTGGAGCTGGCGCCCATGCGGATGTACTTGAGGATGTTGGTGAAGACCTTGCGCCCCTCGATCACGCCATCGCCCAGCACCAGCAGGCTCTTCTCCAAAAGGACGAGATCTGCCGATTCCTTGGCGATGTCGACGGCGGAGTCGACCGATATGCCTACGTCCGCGGCGCGCAGAGCCGGGGCATCGTTGATGCCATCGCCGAGAAACCCGACCGCGTGACCTTTGCTCTGCAGGGCCTGGATAATGCGCTGCTTGTGCGAGGGGGCCAGGCGCGCGAAAAGCGTGGTGCGCTCGACCGCGTCGGCGAGATCCCCATCGGACATGGCTTCGATTTGCGCGCCCAGCAGCATGTGCTCGGTGGGGATGCCGACCTCACGGCAGATTTTCCTCGTGACCAGATCGTTATCGCCGGTGAGGACCTTGACGGACACGCCGTGCTCACGCAGGGCCGAGATGGCGGGTGCCGTCGTCTCCTTGGGCGGATCGAAGAACGCGATATAGCCGCGCAGCGCCAGACCGCTCTCGTCGCTCTTGGCATAGGCCGACTTGCGCTCCATGTCGCGATAGGCAATGGCCAAGACCCGGAAACCGTCGGCCGACAAACGCCGATACTCCTCGCGTAAGTCCTCGATGAGCACGGCTTCCATCGGCAAGATTTCCCCGTCGTACTCGAAATGGGTGCAGCGCTTGAAGACCTCTTCCGGGGCCCCTTTGCATATGAGGCGGCTTTGCCCGGTTGGGGTTTCGACGATTACCGACATCAGCCGGCGCCCAAAATCGAAGGGAATCTCGTCGATCTTGGTGTGGGCGGTGACTTTGAACTGATCGTGAATCTCCTCCTTGTGGGCTAGGACGGCGCGGTCGAGGACATTCTTGAGGCCGGTCTGGAAGTGGCTGTTGATGTAAGCCATCATCAGAACCTCGTCGTCTTCGTCGAGCTGGACATCGCAGTGCTTCTCCAGCACCACGTGGTCCATGGTCAGGGTGCCAGTCTTGTCGGTGCAGAGCACATCCATGGCGCCGAGGTTCTGGATCGAGTTCAGGCGCTTGACTATGACCTTCTTGCGCGACATGGCAATCGCGCCCTTCGACAAGCACACGGTCACGATCATGGGCAGCATCTCGGGCGTCATGCCGACCGCCACCGCCAGAGCAAAGAAGAAGGCTTCCTTCCAATCATGGCGGGTCGCACCGCTTATGACGAAAACCAGCGGCACCATGACCGCCATGAAGCGGATCATTAGCCAGGTGAAGCGGCTGACACCTTTATCGAAGCTGGTCGTGGTTCGCTGTCCCACGATGGCCTTGGCGATACTGCCGAGATAAGTGTTGGTTCCCGTCCCCACCACCAGGGCAGTGGCGGTTCCGCTCTCGACGCTGGTCCCCAGGAAGCAGATATTGCGCAGCTCGAGCGGCGAGCTCGCCGCGGACGCCTCGCGCGCATCGAACTTCTCCACCGGCATCGATTCGCCGGTGAGACTGGCCTGGATCACGAAGAGGTCTTTGCACGACAGCAAGCGAATATCGGCCGGGATCATGTCGCCGGCGGTCAAGCGGATGACATCGCCGGGAACCAACTCGGCCAGCGCGATCTCACGCGCCACTCCCTCCCTCACCACCGTGGCGGTGACCTTGATCATGGCCTTGAGCCGCGCCGCCGCCGTGTCGGCGCGCGCCTCCTGCACGAAACGCAAGGCAACCCCAAGCACCACCATGAGCACCATCACGATGGCGGCGCGCAGATCGCCGGTCGCCGCTGACAGAATTGCCAGGAGTGACAGCAGGATCACGAGCGGGTTCAGGAGTGCCATAAAGAGCAGGGCCCGAAAGCTGTGTCCCTCTTCTTGGGCGACGGCGTTAGCGCCATACTTCTCGATCCGCTGCTCCGCCTCATCCTGGGTCAGGCCCGATGACGAGCTGGCGTGGGTCGAGTAGAGCCTCTCGCTATCCGCGACGGAAGCCTCGACTAGCCGCGCGGTGATGCCTGCCGCCACGGCTGCCCGCCCGGGCGAACCCAGGCGCTTGGGGAGGATCGATGGGAGAGAGAACGGATTTCGCATGAGCCACCTTGCAAGATCCGGTATCGTCGGGATCAGGATCGGAACACGATGTCTGACTCGCGGCGACCTGCCTGCACCAAGCTCAGTATATCGGGCAAACCTCGAGCGCAACCTAATTCGACCGCCCTCGCCCATGCATGATCACGGCCGTATGCCCTTGGGTCTCGATCGGTCCGGCTCGGAAAAGAGTCGGGTTGCCCTGGTGTCCGTAATCGCGGCTCTGCTCCTTACCGGAACGAAGATCGGGGTCGGGTTGTGGACCGGCAGCCTGGGGATCCTGGCCGAGGCGGTACATTCCGGGCTCGATCTGGCGGCCGCCGTGGTAACGCTGTGGGCGGTGCGCGCCAGTGGACGACCGGCCGACAAAGAGCACGCTTACGGCCACGGCAAGATCGAGAACTTGTCGGCCCTTTTCGAGACCGTGCTCTTGCTCGGCACGTCTTCGTGGATCATCAAGGCGGCCATCTCGCGCCTGGCTCTGCGTGGCCCAAGCGAGGTGGTGGTGAACGTGTGGTCGTTCGCGGTCGTACTCTTGTCCATCGCTATCGACTTCTCCCGCTCCCGCGCTCTCAAGTCAGTGGCCAGGAAGTACGATAGCCAGGCGCTCGAAGCCGACGCTCTCCATTTTGCCACCGACATTTGGTCATCACTGGTGGTGCTTGTCGGCTTGGGTGGAGTGTGGGCCGCCCACCGTTTGCGTGTGCCCTTCCTGGCCCAGGGCGATGCCGTCGCCGCCCTTGGGGTTTCCCTGGTGGTGGTCGTGGTCAGCGCGAAGCTGGGCAGGAAAGCCGTGAACGACCTGCTCGACACGGTTCCGCCGGATCTGGCGTCTCGGATTGCCAGCGTCGCCATGGTGGCCGGTGTGCGGGAGGCGCGGCAGGTCCGGGTGCGCCGCAGTGGGCGAGAGACCTTCGTTGACCTGACTTTGGTCGTCGATCGCGCGGAGTCTTTGCAGCGCAGTCACGAGATTGCGTGTGGCGCCGAGGCAGCCATCAAACGCGATCTGCCCGGGGCCGACGTGGTGGTGCATGTGGAACCGAAGGATGGTCCGAGCGATGATGTTTTGGCCCTTGCGAGGCGCATAGCGGCATCGCGCGACGCGGCGGCTCACAACCTTCTCGTCTACGAGGAGGCGGGAGGGCTCGTGCTCGAGTTGCATCTGGAGATGAATGGACAGCTGCCCCTGGCGCAGGCCCACCGGATTGCGACCGAGGTGGACGAAGAGCTGCGGCGTGCCGCTCCCCGTCTGGCTCGGGTGGTTGCCCATATCGAGCCCGCGGGTCGAGTCGATGGCGCGGCCTGGGCCGGCCCGGAGGACACCGCGCAGATTCGCGCGGCCCTGCTTGCCACGCCCGAGATCACACGCAATGGCATCGTGCCGCAGGCGATTGAGATTCGTCGCTGCGGTTCGGAATTTACTCTCTCCTTTCGCTTTGCTCTGGCGGGTGACACTTCGATCAAGGAAGCCCACGATCTTACGGAAAGAATCGAGCGCAGCCTGCGCAGTCAAATTCCCAGCCTGGGCCGGGTCATGATCAGGACCGAGCCCGGGTAGGATGTCGATTGACGGAGGGGGGATCCCCTCCCCCCGTCGAGCTAAGCTCGACGGGTCCCCCCTTCCCCCGCGAGGCCTGGCGGCCTCGCGGCTCGCGCTTTGCGCGAGCTGGGGTGCGCAGCCTCGGGCCACGTCCCCGCGAGGCCTGGCGGCCTCGCGGCTCGCGCTTTGCGCGAGCTGACGACGGAGGGGGGATCCCCTCGCCCTGTCGAGCAAAGGTCGACGGGTCCCCCCTTCCCCCGCGAGGCCTGGCGGCCTCGCGGCTCGCGCTTTGCGCGAGCTGGGGTGCGCAGCCTCGGGCCACGTCCCCGCGAGGCCTGGGGGCCTCGCGGCTCGCGCTTTGCGCGAGCTGACGACGGAGGGGGGATCCCCTCGCCCTGTCGAGCAAAGGTCGACGGGTCCCCCTTCCCCCGCGAGGCCTGGCGGCCTCGCGGCTTGAGCTTTGCGCGAGGTGGGGTGCGCAGCCGCGGGCGACGTCCCCGCGAGGCCTGGGGTCTCGCGGCTTGCGCCTCACGGAAGTTTCTTGTTGCTTGCATTCGCCGGCGGCTGGGGGCTAGCTTAAGCGGCCGTGAAACCAACCGTCTTGTTGTTCGATGTGGACGGAACCTTGGTCACCACCTGCGGCGCGGGCCGGCGCGCCATAGAGCGCGCCTTTGAATTGCGCCATGGCGCGAAAGAGGTGCTCTCCTTTTCGTTTGGCGGCATGACCGACAAGGCCATCGTGCGCAATGGTCTCGACGCGCTAGGCCTCACGGGCAGGGATGAAGCCGAGATCGAGGCGGAGGTAACAGCGACGTTAGCGCTCTACCTCGACTTACTGGTGGAAGAAGTGGCGCGCGCCCCGATTCGCATCCACGCGGGCATGATGGCGGCCCTGGCCATGGCTGATGCCCGGTCCAACGTCGCACTGGGGCTAGGCACCGGCAACATCAGGAAGGGGGCCGAGATCAAGCTCGGCTGCGTTGACATCTACCATCGCTTCAGCTTTGGCGGGTTCGGCGACGACTCTATCGACCGGCCCACCTTGCTCATGGCGGGAGCACGGCGCGGCGCCGACCGACTAGGCGTCCCTATCGAGGATTGTCGCATCGTCGTGGTTGGCGATACCCCCAAAGATGTCGCGGCAGCGAAAGCGATAGGAGCGGAAGCGATCGCGGTGGCGACCGGGATGCACGGGGTACCTGAGCTCGCGGCCTGCGATCCGACGGCGGTGTTCACGAATCTGGCCGACGCGCGGGCGCCGGCCGCGCTCTTCGGCCGCTAATAAGGGTACTGGATGGCCCCGCAGGAGATCTTGCCACCTGCGGTGGCAGGGCGTGGATCGCCGTCGAAATCGTCCGGGGGATGACTGTCCGTGGCGGGAATAAAGCTCGCGCAGGGCGAGCTGACCGTCAGGTGGTAGGGGGAGGTGGCCGTCGAAGTATTAGTGCTGGTCAACCCGGGCGGGTCGATGTCGTTGGCATTGGTCACCGAGGTGGCATTGTCCACCGCGCACTCGCTCACCGTGTCGCCGGTGTTGCCATCGATCAGCACGCCGACCAAGGGTTGCAAGTTGTTCTTGCAGGACACCCCTATCTGCTCGTTGTTCACGACCGTGTTGAACCAGAAACGGCTCGGCAGGCCGGCACCCGCGCTGCCCAGCGACACTCCGCTGAAGACCCCGTAATCGCCCGTGCCTGGCAAATTGAGCGCAAAGATGCTGTTAGCTATATCGAATCCCGCCCCGCTCTTCACCCACAGGCCGCCGGCAGCCCCGGTCACGTAGACGCGATCGAGCACTACGGTGACCCCGGCTTCGACCACGATGCCCGGGTTGTTGGGCGGTACGGCCGCGCCGCTGCCTCCACCTTCCACCTCTAGCCCGCGCAGGTATACGTTGCCCGCTACGATGTGGATGCCGATGTCGGAGGCTCCCGGGGCAATGATCGGGCTCTGGCTGCCGATGATGGAAAGCTGAGATGCACTGGCCACCAGCGACGGCACCGAGCTGAAGACCCCCGCCGTCGAAGACGACCCGATCAGCACCACCAGGCTCTTGCCCGTGGCCAGGGCGGCGTTGATTCCGGCCTGTGGCTGGCAAAAGGGTGCGCTCGCGCTGCTGGTGCCGCTGGTTATGCACGAGGAGTTGGCCTGACCCGTGGTGTTTTGCACGTAGATGGTTTCGGCATCGGAAGCGCAGCGGCCGTCTTGGTGTAACATACAGATGCCAGGACCGCTCTTCTTGGCCGCGCACTCCTTGTCGCTGGTGCAAGCGCCGCAGGTGAAGGTAAGGGTGGTATCGCAGATCGGGGTCGAGCCCGAGCAGTCCGCGCTGCTCAAGCAACCCACGCACTGGCCGGCCTTGGGGCTCGCGCTGGCGCTGGGCACGCAGAACGGCACGCTAGCGTTGCAGGCCGGCGACGTGGCGTCAATGCTTGCATCGGTCGCGCCGCCGGCATCGATGCTGCCGGTGCTGCTCGCGCTGGTGGCGCCAGGGTCGTCGCAGCCCACGCACTGGTTCTGGGCGGAGCAAAACCCCTTGGCGCCCAGCGGGCAGTCGCTGTTCTGCAGACAGGCCACGCACCTGCCGGTGATGGAATTGCACATCGGGGTCGTGGCTGGGCAAGCGTGCCCACCCCCGTCGACCCCGGCCGCGTTGCATCCGACGCACATGGAGCCGACGCAATAGGGGGTGGTGCCCAGTCCGCTGCACTGGTCGTCGCTCGAGCATGTGCCAGGGCTGTCCGGCGCTATGTCGGCTGGTCGATCGATGAGCAGCGAGTCGGTTGGCGCCTGGCTGTCAGCTTGCGCCAGATCCACCGGTAGCTGCGTATCACCAGTCTGACCCTGGAGATCGATTGCGCCTCCACCATCCGCGGTCGGGAGGTCGGGCTCGGCCGGGGCATCTGTTGGAGGCACGACGATAGGCGCCTCGACGGGGCCGTCGGACAGCACACACAGGCCGTGGTACAGGTCGCAGGTGTACGGATTTGGGCAAGAATGGGTGCTGTCGCATACGGAGAAATCCCGGCGAGTAGCTCCGCAGCCCAGGGCGTAGAGCGCGATAGCCAAGATGGAATGGACGGAAAGCTTGCGCATGGCCATGCCCTCCTAGTATTTCCCTTGCAGGCCAAGAGAGCCGGGACCTATCGCCATCGTTACGTTGCTGCCGTCCTCGCGGCCCCAGATGACCATGGCCGATCCGGCCAGGAAGGACACGGCGCCCACTCCGATGAAAGTCCAACCCCACTTCCCGGTATCACGAACGACGATCGGGCTACTATATGTGAGATTGGTGGGCTGGCTCATCTGCACCGCGGCACCATCGACGGCGACGTAGTAGACGCCGAAGCCAATACCCACCAGGCCCACGGCAGCAAACGCAAGTCCCATGACCGGGGTCCGTTGCGACCAGAAAGGTGGCAGCACCACCGGCTCCGGCGGCCTGTCTTCTTCCGGCTTCTCGGCCGGGTGGGTGGCGGTGCGTGCCATCGCGGCGGCATTGTCTTGCCCGGCTACCCGCTTCCAAAGCCCGGTTACGCGGTCACGTAAGGTCGGGGCAAACTGGTCCTCGGCACACAGCTCGCATTCCTTGCCGTCGGTGGCCAGGGAGCGACCGGTACTACCGTCACGCAGGTCGAGCATGAGCCGGTACCCGGCGGGATTGGCCACCCCGGATACCAAGAGCAGGTGGCTCGCCCCCACCCGCTTGGCCGTCGCCGCGAAGCAATCCGATTCGCTGCAGGCTCCGTCCTCGGGAGTGATATCCTCTAACGGCACCATCGCCACCCCCAAATCGTCGAGTGCCGATGCCACCGCTTGCCGCGCATTCAGCTTGAGCGCGAGCTGCGCCTGGATGGTATCGATCACGGCCACCTTAGCATCCGCGGCAAAGGTGGCCCGGCTCACCAACAACCCGAGCAAACCCACGCCAACCAAGTTCATGCGTCTATATGTCATGGCTCAACGATTGGGGATTCCCGGCCTCTAGTCAAGAGGGGAATGGGGGAGGGTATTAGGCCGAGATCAGGCGCAGCTGGCGCAGGCGCGCGGGTGCCGCGAGTGGAATCGGATAGCGGTTGGAGAAGCAGGCGTCGCATAACCCACGGTGCTCGTGCTGGGTCAGGACTTTGCCCACCGAGGCATGTAGCCCCTCCAAGGAAAGATAGCCGAGGCTATCCGCCCCGACAAACCGTCGCACCTCGTCCACCGTATGCGAGCTGGCAATGAGCTGATTGCGGTCGGGAGTGTCGATTCCGTAGTGGCAAGGGCCCACGGTAGGCGGCGAGCTTATGCGCAAGTGTACCGCTTTAGCTCCCGCCGCACGGATCATGCCGATGATCTTACCCGAGGTGGTGCCGCGCACGATGGAGTCATCAACCACCACCACGCGCTTGTCGGCCAGCACGTCACGCACGGGCGAGAGCTTGAGCTTGACCCCAAAGTGGCGAATCGACTCCGAGGGCTCAATGAAGGTCCGGCCCACGTAGTGGGAGCGAATGAGACCGTGACCGAAGGGAATGCCGCTCTCACGCGCATAGCCTATGGCGGCGGCCGTTCCCGAATCCGGCACGGGGATGACGATATCGGCGGCCACCGGGTGCTCGACGGCGAGCCGCCGTCCCATGGCCTCCCGGGCGGAATAGACTGACTGCCCCGCGATGCTGGAATCGGGCCGGGCAAAGTAGATCCATTCGAACACGCAGCGCCGAGGCTCCTCGGTCATGAAGGGGCGCAAGCTGCGCGCGCCATCGCCGTCGATCACCAGCATCTCGCCCGGGTCGACATCGCGAATGTGCTCCGCCTCTATGAGGTCGAAAGCGCAGGTCTCCGAGGCGACGACCCAGCCGTTCTTCTTGTGTCGACCGAGGGAGAGCGGACGAATGCCATAGGGATCGCGGACTGCGATCAGCGCCGATTCGGACAGGAAGGCAATCGAATAGGCGCCGTGTACCGTGCGCAAGGCATCAGCAATTCGCCCGGGCAGATCGGCTTCGCGCGAACGGGCGAGCAGATGCAATATGATCTCGGTGTCACTGCTGCCTTGGAATATCGACCCCGCACTTTCGAGGCGCGCCCGGACCTCGGACGCATCGACCAGGTTGCCGTTGTGGGCGACAGCGATTGATCCGTGGGCGTAGTTGACGGCAACCGGCTGAGCATTGCTCAGGATTGAATCGCCGGTGGTCGAGTAGCGCACATGTCCTATGGCCGAGGAGCCGGGCAGGTTGCGCAACCTGTCCTCGGTAAAGATCTCGCCCACATGGCCCATTTCCCGCACCCAATGCAAATGCCGCCCGTCGCTCGAGACGATACCGGCTGACTCCTGCCCTCGATGCTGAAGGGCATGGAGGCCCAAGTAGGCGAGCTTTGACGCCTCTGGGTGGCCGAAGATTCCCACGACACCGCACATGTGCGGGCGAAACGTATCACATTTGTCACGGAATGCGAGGCCTGGCAGATCGCGGCTCGCGTCGTCCGCGAGCTGGGCGATGGGACCACCTCGAGCGACCGGCCTTTGGGTGAGTTGGCATGACGACCGGCGGTTGACTCAACCGGTGGGTGACGGGGCACCTTGGGCGGCGGCTCAAACCCTTTCCGGCTCGGCCACAGGGACCGGTCCGGGGCCGAGCGCGCTGTGCCCCGCGCCACGCTCCCCGCCCTGCGCTCGCCCTCGTCGCCCTGTCAGCGACGCCTTATCTTCTTCTTGGCCCAGGCTGGGGCCGAGCCGCCCATTGCGCCTGTGACGCGGGGAAAGGCTGGGGGTGCGGACCGAGTCGGTTCGACCGCGAGTGAATGGCTGTCGGCGCGGCTGGGAGCCGGCGACGTGCTGATTGGTTTGTCGGGCCTGCCGGAAAGCTGGGCGGCTTTGGGCGGCGGGGCCATGCGCGGCGGAGCAGGACGCGGCTTGACCTCGGTGGCGCTGGCAACCGGCTGGGCCACGGCGGACCGTGCCGCCGCGGCAGCTGCTACCTCGACGTCACCCATGTCCACGCGACCGCGATAGGCGGCTCCTGCTTCCATCACGATCCTGGGCGTCGCCAGATCACCCACGATGCGAGCGCTGGGCAGCAGGCGAACGCTTTCCGCGGCCGCGATGCTACCCACCACGGTGCCCGACACGACCAGGGCGCGAACGTCGAGGTCGGCTTGCACGAGAGCGCCTTTGTCGATGGTCAACGTACCCGAGAGTTGAATCTTGCCATCGACGCTGCCCTTTACGACCAGGTCTTCGTCGCCGCGTATCTCACCGGAGATGTGGGTACCCGGGCCGATGAGGGTGGTTGCTTTGTCAGTGGCCATGGGCATCCCCTACCCGTCCATGTCGACGTTGCCCTTGAACGAGGCTCCGTCCGCGATAACGATGCGGGGGGACTTGGCGTTGCCGACCATCTTCGAGTCGGGACGTAGCTCGAGCTTGGCGTGAGCGTTCACGTTGCCTGTCAGCTTGCCGCTGACGGTGACGGTTTGCCCTTCCACGTCTGCCTCGACGCTGGCACCGGGCTCGATGAGCACGTCCTGGGTCACCGCCACCTTGCCTTTCACCGTGCCGAGAATGGTCAGTGCCTCTTCACCGCTGATTTCGCCGTCGATGACGATGCCGCTTCCGATGACCGTATTCGCCATGGGTCTCGCTTCCTTTTCCTTTGCCATGTCAGTTTCCGTCACCCTTGCCTACGGCGTTCCATCCTGAACACCCGGCGGCAGCTCGACATCCATGTCGATTTCACCCGTGAAATGAGCACCATCCTGGATGGTGATCGAGGGCGCCTTGAGCTTGCCCGCAACCTTGGCTGTCGCCTCCAGCACAACGGAGTGCGCGGCCACTACAGGTCCATGCACTGCTCCCCGCAAGGTCGCCACGTTAGCCTGTACGTCCGCCTCCACGGTAGCGCCTTTCTCGACCGTCAGCTGGCTCTCCAGAGTGATGTGACCCTCCAGTCTGCCCTCGACCACGAGGTCCTGCTGGCCTGAGATGTTGCCCCGGATGGTGGTCTTGCTGCCGATGAAACAGGGATCTTCGCTCGCCATCAGGTCCTCCTCTGCGCTGGCGCGCGGGACGGAAGTTATCGTTGTATTTCCCGTGTTGTCAATTGCTTCTGCCGCTGGCGGAGCCTAGCGGAGACCCAGGTTGGCAAGAAAGGCCACTACCTGCTTGAGGTCAGACCAGGCTTCGCGCTTGCGCGCTTCCTCGCGCAGCAGGAAGGCAGGATGGTAAGTCGGCATCACCGTGATCCCGTCGAAGCTGCGCCAATTGCCACGCAGACGAGTGATGGGCGTGGTTTCGCCGCACAGATAATGCGCCGCGAATTTTCCCAGGGCGACGATGACCCGCGGCTTTACCGCGGCAATCTGCTGACGCAGGAAGGGCTGGCAGGCCGCGATCTCGTCTGGCTCCGGGTTGCGATTTTGCGGGGGCCGGCACTTGATGACGTTGCATATGTAGACCTCAGCGCGGTCATAGCCCATCGCGCTGATCATCCTGGTCAGTAGCTGGCCGGCGGCGCCCACGAAGGGCTCGCCCTGCCGGTCCTCGTCAGCCCCTGGAGCCTCGCCGACGAACATCAGGTTTGCCGATGGGTTGCCGGTTCCTAGGACGATGTGTTGTCGGTGCTGAGCCAACTTGCAGCGCTGGCAATCGCCGATCTCATGCCTCAGCACAGCTATGCCAGCGCTGCCCTGCCCCTCGTCCGCCGCTGCGCGGGCTGCCGGGCCGGCCACCCCCATCTGCTCGGGCGCCTGGGTCGGGTTGCCGGCCTGAGCTTGGCGGTGCCCAGGCGTTGGCCGCCTTGACACTCCCACCGTGCCCAGGCGGCCGCGCACCTCGAGGTGCCTGCGAAAAGCTGCCGTCAGGTCGCGTAGCAGGGCGAGCTCTTCTGACACTCAGATCTTCCCTAGGATCGATGTGGCAGCCATGGCGTAGTAAAAGGTCGCGGACGTCTCGGCCACGTGGCCCGCCATGCGCCCCAATGCTCCATTTTCCGCCCGCCGACCGAGCTCGTCCATCAAGGTCATATACGAATCGAAAAACGCTGGATCGGTGGAGATGGAAAAGGCGTAGCCCAGGCTAGCAGCCGCGCAACAATTCCAGGTGTTCTCGTCCATGGGGCGCGCCACGAAGCTCTGGGGAACCGTGGGAGCAACCCGTTCGCGTAGCCAGGCGCCCACGAAGGGTATGGGGCCCTCGGCACCGATCACGGCCAACACTCGTGTCGCGGTGGTGCAAGAGAAGTCGAACAACCCGTCACGCACCGCGACCTCGCTGGCGAAGGCTGGGGGGCTTTTCATGCCGAAGGCGGCATCGACGAAGCGGCGAGCCGTCGCGCCAAGTCCGCGATCGCTCACCGCCCTGGCGTAGTCACCCAGCGTCCAGGCGAGAAATCCTGGGTCCTTGAACTCCCTGCCACCCAGGTTTTCCAGGTCGGTCACGTAGGCCCCGAGCAGGCGGGCCGCGATGGCCAGTCGTTCGAGTCGCCCGGTCTCGTCGTCGATCGCCTTGTGTCCCTGCCCCGCCAGCCACGCGCGCAGTACCATTGCGCAGTCGTAGGCCGCTTCGTCGCTGGCCTGGGCCCCCAGCGAACGAGGGATGTAGTCGTTCCAGGTGGCTTCGACGAAATTCCACGCCGAGGTGATGTTGAGCGAAAAGCGGTCCTCACCGCGCAGGTTGTCGGCTGCGGACCAAACCCAAATGGCGCTGAGGGTGCCGTGAAAGTCGCTATCGCTCGAACCCGGCCAGGGCGGGACGTTGCCCCGAGCCTGCCCACCCATTTCCTGGCGGGCCGCCAGCACGTCGCCGGCGCTCCGCAGCTCTTGCAAGACCTTGGGGCGGTGCGGGTTGATCTTATCTTCAACGTTAGCGCTGGGCATTGCGTCCTCTCGGTCGCTCGCGCCGTGGTCTATCGGGCGGGCTTATAGCTGAGCTGGCTGGTGCGCGAAGGGCGATCTCGCGGCACAGCTTAGCCCAAATGGTGCGTGCCAGCTCGTCTTTGCGCGCTGGGGGCAGTTCCAGGGCTCGTCCATCCGCGAAGACCAGGGTAACGGCGTTCTCGTCCGCGCCAAAACCCAGTCCGGCCCGACCGACTTGGTTGGCCACTACCACGTCGCACGACTTCTCCGTTAGCTTGGCGCGCGCCCTTTCGATCAGAGCGTGACTCGAGAGCCCGACCTCGGCGGCAAAGCCCACCAGATAGGGGCGTCCGGCCACGCGCGAGCGTCCCAGCTCGGCCAAGAGGTCGGGATTCGCAACCAGGCGGACGGCCCGTCCCCCCGGCCGCGGCTCTTTGCGCCGCGAGAGCTTGCCCAAAACTCGGACGCCAGGGCGAAAATCGGCCACTGCCGCCGACATGACCACGATGTCGGCCGTGGCGGCCACGTTGCGCAAAGCCCCGCGCATTTCGAGGGCAGATTCGACGTCAATCCGCGAGGTTACGCCCGGCGGGGTGGCAAGGGCGACCGGGCCAGCGATCAGCGTCACGTCGGCCGCCAGCTCGGCGGCGGCCGCGGCCAGGGCAAAGCCCATCTTGCCCGAGGAGCGGTTGCCGAGAAAGCGTACGTCGTCCAGCGCCTCCCAGGTGGGACCGGCGGTTACCACGACGCGTTGTCCTGCCAGGCTCCCGGGGGCGTCGATCAGGACAGCTCCCAGACGTCCATGCGTGGCCGCGACGATTTCATCTGGACTGACCATGCGGCCCGCGCCCACCCAGCCACAGGCCAAGTCGCCCGCATCCGGGCCCACGGTGGTAAACCGCCCGCCCCGGCACAGGCGAGCCAGGTTCTCCTGGGTGATGTTGTTCTCCCACATATTGGTGTTCATGGCCGGAGCCAGCAGCGTCGGCGCCTTGCTGGCCAGCACCACCGCGGACAAAAGGTCATTGGCCATGCCGGCGGCAAAGCGGGCGATGGCGTCGGCGGTAGCTGGCGCGATCACTATGATATCGGCCGAGCTGGCCAGGCGGATATGGCCAATCTTCGACTCTTGCCCGGGATCGAAGAGACCCTGGGCCACCTCATGACCGGAGAGCGTTTGCAGGGTCAGCGGGGTGATGAAGTGACCCGCGGCTTCGGTCATGATCACGTGAACATCGGCGCCTGCCTTGACCAGAAGACGGCAGAGCTCGGCGGTCTTGTAGGCGGCGATGCCGCCGGCTATGCCGAGCACGATGGTCTTGCCGCTCAGATCGCAATCCATGCCGGGGCACTCTAGCACTACCTTGGCCCTACCTGGCGGCCGCAATGCGCAGCGAACCGGAGCGTTCCAGATCGCCGTGGCAGATCGTGCGATTTCGTCCGCCGTGCTTGGCGGCGTAGAGGGCCTTGTCCGCCCCGGCTATGAGCTCCTGCTTGGTTCGGCCGTCGTCGGGATAGATGGCGATGCCCAGCGAAAGCGTGGCCTTGAAGGGCCCCTTGCTCGAATCGAAGGACTGGCTGCTGACCTCTTCGCGAATGCGCTCCGCCAAGCGGCGTGCCCCCGCGCGGTCGGTGCCCTCGAGCACCAGGGCAAACTCTTCCCCTCCGTAGCGGGCGACGATATCGATCTTGCGGGCGCTAGCCTTGAGGATGCTCGACACCCGCTTTAACACCGCGTCGCCGGTCGGGTGGCCGTACGTGTCGTTTACCTTCTTGAAGTGATCGATATCGGTGAGCAAGATCGCTACGCGGAAGCTGTGACGATCGCCCCGGCCGAGCATGGCGGAGAAGCGCTCCTGGAAGGTGCGATGATTGACCAGACCGGTGAGTCCGTCCGTGGTGGCCTGTTCCTCGAGCGATTGCACCATGCGCGCGTTCTGCAGCGAGATCGCAACTTGGTTCGCCACGACGCCCAGCATTTCCCGACGGTCACTGGGAAATGCGGCCGGGCGGCGTGCCGCCACCGCGAGAACACCGAGGGCCTCCCCCTTCACCAGTAGCGGCAGCACGTAAAGCGAAGCGAATCCGTCGATGCGCTCCCCCGGCGCGAAGATGTAGGTTTCGTTGTGATCTCGCCATTCGCCGCTCACTGGCAGCGCCAGGCTATTCTTCACCACCATGGCGGCGATGGAGCCGGGATCGCGGTGGCTCTTGCCCGCGAGCTCCGCGCTCCCCTCGCCGACGGCCAGGCAAACACAGTGGGCTCCAGTGCGGACGTCTAAGGCCGCGATGGCGCCGAAGTCGAAGTCGCATACGCCGCGGGCGCCTTCGATGGCCGCGGCATAGACTTCGTCGAGGGTGAGGGCACGGTTGAGTGCCGCCGAGGCCCGGTAGAAACGCTCGTGCTCGTGCTTCGAGCGTTCGACCGCCTGAAATACCCGCTCGGATTGTACAATGCGAAGAATCTGATCTGCCGCTGACACGAACAGATCGATGTCGGCAGCAGCAAAGGCTGGGCCGGTAGCCCGGTCGCCCACCAGGAGACCACGCGCGGTCTTGCCTTCGAAGATGGGTACCCCGACGAAGGCCGCGACCTCGACTGGGCCTTGGTAGTAGGGCAATAGGGTTGGGCGGGGGGACTCCAGCGCGCAAGGCCGGCCCTCCTTGAGCATCGCCCCCAGCACGCCCGAACGCGCGGACAGCGCTCCTTCGGTTACGTTGGTGGCCGAGGTGGACAGCTCCTTGAGCTTCAGCTTTTCCCCCGCCTGGTCGAGCCAGAGCAACGCACAGGTTTTGAGCGCGAGCGAGCGTCGGAGCAGGTCCACGGTGTGGAAGACCTGCTGGCGGATGGTCTCGATGGAGCCCTGCGATAGCTTCTCTTCCTGCTCTGCGCGCGAGCGCAGCTTGCTGTCGGCATTGAGCCCTGGCGAGATCAAGCGGAAATCGCGCGCCTCTTCCCGCATGGAGCGAATCTCGTTGTCGAGACGTTTGCGGTGCTCGCGGCGTTGCCGGGCCACCTCGGCGTGGAGAAAGGCAACGTTAAGGATCGCGAATACCGCAATGAAGCCGACATGGCCGGGAAAGGCCGCGGCGCTACCAGGTGCCGCGCCTCGCCCAAAGGCCATGACCGCCTCGAAGCCGAGAGCAGCCGCGGCCAAGAGCACTCCGGTTCTGAGGGGGTGAAAGGTCACGAGAAAACTGACCAGCGCGTAGGAGAGCGGGTAGATGGGCGAGGCCGTGCCGCCGAGCACTGACAGGAAGACGTAGGTGGCGGTCAGCAGCAGCAAGCCCAGCTCGACGTCAGAAAGCATTTCCCGCCGGGGACTGCGCCGCCGCTCGCCGGTGGCAACGCGGGCCGCAACCTTGACAGCCAAGGCTCCGGCGAGGAGAGCAGCGGCCAAGGCGCGCAGGTAGTTGGCGTTGGGCTGGCGCAGGTCAGGGAACCACCCGAGCCACAAGAGCGCAACCATCCCCACCACCAACCCGATGCCCCAGGTGGCGCGCAAACCGCAGCGCACCTCGAAGTGCGCCCGGGTAACAAGTCGCCTGACGCTCATGGTGGCTTTCCTAGCTCGAATATGACCTCCCCGGGCTGCACCCACCCCAGGTCGGCGCGCGCCACGTCCTCTACCACGTGGGGGTCGGATCTGAGGGCGAAGGCCTCGCGGGCCAGGCGTTCGACCTGCAACCGCAGCTTCTGGTTCTTGCCCTGTATGGAGATGAGCTCACGTCGCAGCTCAAGGTAACGGGCGAACCCCGATCTGGCGTACAGGTAGTAGGGACCATAGCCGAAGGTGGCAGCCAGCAGGATCGCGGCGGTGCACCGCAATATCCAGGTTTGGGTCGTCCGGCCTCTCCGGCTCATGGTGCGAGTGCGCCTGGCGTCGACATCTTGGCGTCCTTGGACGTCTCAGTATCGGGGCGGCGAGCAGACCCCGCAATTTTCTCACGTTTTCTACTCGGGCTGACTACTCCACCGCTGCCCGTCGTCGCGCCAGCATTGCGTCGCCCGCGCCGCATGGCGCAAGCGTTACGTCTCTCTGGCGCATGGCGGCTCAGGCGTTGCTTAGGACTTCCTGAGCAACGCCAGCACCGCGTCTCTTGCGCACCTGTCGCAATAGCCGAAGCGACCACGCAGATTGTCGAGCGTGGTCCGGACCGCGGCGGCATCGTCGGGTTGCATTTGGTCTGGCCCGTCGGCCAGGTAGATCAGCAAGTCTTGATTGATCTGCGTCACCTGGCGTTTACGTTCGGCGAAGAAGGCTTCGCGCAAGTCGCTTATGGGTCTGGGGAAAATGCGCTCGTAGTCGGGGCGCTTGCCCGGGTGGTCGAGTGCCCAGGCGCCAATTTTCGCAATCACCTCGTGGCGGAAGTCGGCGGGCGACATGCCGCTCGACCGTACCCCCAGGAGCCGCTCGACATCAGCCATCAGCTCCTGGTCGGGATCCTCGTCGAGTCCAGTCAGGGGATTTCTGACCTTCTCGTGCTTGACCCAATAGGAGACATGGGTGAGGTAGCGTTCGAAATGTTCGAGGTAGCGTCGCTCCTCCACCAGCCCCATGGAGATGCGAACCTCGTCGGCGATGCGATCGAGCAGCGCGGCCCTGACCTTGTCGACGAAAGCAGCGCTTTCATGGTAGCCACCCGGCGCTGGTGACTGGCGCAAGAACTCGTACACGCTGGTAGCGCGCACCAGCTCGGCCAGCTCATCGAGTACGGCAAAGGGCGAGGCACAGGTGTACTTCTCGCTGTGGGCGGCGTTGAGGAGCACCAGCTTCATTTCGCGTGGGGAAGCCCCGGTCCGGCCTTCGTAGTTCACGTCGCTGTCGGTCTCGCGCGCCAGCTGCTCGGCCACGGCCAGCAGCTCCTTCTGCTCCTCTTGCGAAAAGGCGTCGCTGACCTCGCCCGCGTAGAGCATCGCCTTCTCCATCGGGCCCAGGCGAGCAATCAGATTGGCGAGCTTGCCGGTGTACTTGTCCGGCTGTGGTCGCCGCAAGCGGGTTAGCACCGCCCACAGCGCCGTGACCCAAGCCAAGTGGGGGGCCACGTGGCGCGTCGCGCCGGCCGCGATGCTCTGCTGAATATGCTCGTCGTAGATTTCCCTCTCCACGCGAAAGTCGACCAGATAAGGGGCGCGCACCAGCTCCATGCGCCCCTTGAACGACTGGAATTCGGGAACTTCCTTGAAGGCGGCCAGATAGCTCTCGTTCGAAGTGGCGAAGAAATCGGTGTCGACCTCGAGCGTGCCAAAGTCGAGCGAGGTCATGCTGTTCTCGACCACGCCCAGGAGATACTTCCACGACTCGAACGGACGCTTGAGCAGGTCCTCGAAGTTGAGCATGCCGCGATTGGCGTCGACCAGCTCGCCCTGCATTTCGAAGAGCGAGATCGATTGCAAGGCGGCAGGCAGTGCCCCTAACGATCGGTCTACCGACAGCTGCCGCGCGCGGACGTCGACGGCCATCTGCGGCTCCACCGTGGCAAGGCCTTGGCGATAGCGGCGGGACACGAAGAAGCGTTCGACCTGTACGTGACGCAGGACGCGAGCCAGGTCGCCGTGGTATGCCGAGAGCAGAGCCTCGAAGATCTGGCGGTTGCGATACGATAGGTCGCCGTCGAACAGATAACGCGCTGGCCGAAACCCTGCGGCCAAGTCCTTTTCCAGGCGAGTCTCTATGAGCTTGCGGCGTTGCTCGCGCGGCAGGAGCAGGAGGGGATGGTCACGCAGCTCGTCGCTGATCTTGGCATCGACCAGGTCGTCGTCCAGGTAGGCATAGCTGTCTGCGTCGCCAAGCTCGTCGTGCGGGCCCCCGAAGCCGATGCCGCCTTTGCTCACGTGCTGGGTGGGAAAGACCCAATTGAAACGGTAGAGAGCGCCCTCGTCGAGCTGGGAATAGTGCTCCATTGCCCGCTGGATACATGCCACCACCGTCGATTTTGCACTGCCGTTGGGGCCGTGCAGGAGGATGAGTCGGTTCGTCCTGCCCTCGCGGGCGAAATTGGCAATCAGCCGATAGATGGCGGTCTGCACATCCTCCTGGCCGCGCAAGCAGTCCTTGCCCTCGTCCCACCCGCAATCGAAGAGGTTGAACCGCGTGGTCTCGCCGCGCGGCCGGTGCACCTTGGTGGTGCCGAAGTGGTCGAAAACGTCGCGCAGATACTGCGCTGCCGACCGCACCTGCCTCGCCATGTCTTTGTGAAGGAGGCCGAGGTATTCGGCGAACGACAGTACCCGCCTGGTACGTGCGAAACCCTCGCGCATCTCGGTCGAGAGCGCGGACAGCCACTCCTTGGGCTCGAGTTCCCGCGACATCTGCAGACTGATCGTAGCACGGCCCCGCAGGCTGGCGCGCTATTCCCTCTCGCCGCAAGGCAGGGTATAGATTCGCCCACCATGCAGTTGTTGAGCTTGTTTCGCAAACCATTGGCGAGCGCTCTCCTTCTAGGAGCACTGGTCGCGGCGCCAATTGCGGCAGGGCCAGCCACGGCCAACCCCGTCAAGAAGACTGGTAAGACGGCAGGGCTGAGCGCTGGCGAGCCCTCGTCCGAGGCGGGGCCGCCGCAGGCCCCGCCCCCCGGCTCGAGCCCCCTGGCGGAGCTGAAGAAGTCTAACGCGGCGCTGAAGAAGCTCTACCAGAAGCAGCCGCCCTCGTGGTCGCCCGAGAACGACGCAAAGCGGGCCGAGATGCGCAAGATCATGTCCGGCTTCATCGACTTCGAGGAGCTGGCCCGCCGCTCGCTGGCTCGGCACTGGGACGAGATCACGCCCAAGCAGCGCGTGGAGTTCGTGGCGGTGCTGCGCGATCTGATCGAGCGCAACTACATCACCCAGGTTCACGGACAGCCGAGTTATGACCTTCGTTTCGATAAGGAGTCTTTGAATGGCAGCGAGGGTACAGTAGATGCGACCTTAGACTCGATGAGCAACGGAAAGCCGGTCAAGGTCGCCATGGAGTACAAGCTCCTCTACAAGAAGCGTTGGCTGGTCTACGATGTGATCACCGATGAGCAGAGCATGCTCGAGAACTACCGCGCGGAGTTCAATCGGATCATCACCAAGGAATCTTTCGATGCCCTCATGAAGCGGATGAAGAAAAAACTCGAAAAGACCGACTAACTTCTGCAGTGACGTTGACCAACCTCTCACCTGTTGCCGGCTTCATGACCAAGGTGGCTCTCATGAGTGCCGTCTGGTCGGCCGGTCTAGCGCTCACGCCTGATGCATACGGGCAAGCTGAGCACAGCGAGGCTCAGCCAGTGCCGGCGCCTGCGCTCGTGGCCCCGGCCTCGCCCCAGCCCAGCTCGCCCGTGTCCGCGGTCCCCGCCGTCGCTCCCATGCCCACGGTCGTGACCACCCCGCCGCCGATTGCGCCAGTGGCGCCCCCTTCTCCGCCTTCCACCCGCGGTGGAGTCATGGCGGCGCGGGTGGCCATCACGGAATTCAAGGTGGCAGGCGACGGTGCCTCGCCGGCACTGTCCATGCAGCTTCAGGACGCATTCGTCGTGGGTGTTTCCCGAACCGCGCCGATCTATGTGCTTGATTCTGTCGATGTCGCTCGCTACATGGACAGCTTTCCCGAGTTGCAGAAGTGCGACGGCTCAATCTGCGTCAAGCGCTTCGGGCAGTTGCTCGATGTCAGCCACCTCATCCGGGTTACCGTCAAGGTGACGGGGAACAGCTACGCCATGACGGCGCGGTTGCTCAGTACGGAGGATCCTACCCCGGCCATGGTCCCGGTCGACACCGAGACGAGATTCTGTAACGTATGTACCGTCGACGAGGCCCGGCAAAGAATGATCCAACTCGGCGAAGAGCTGAAGCGCCCCATCGAGACCTGGCTGGCTGCCTGGCGCCCACCGCCGCCGCCTCCTCCTCCTCCCCGATCCTGGCGTCGGCCGGGCGCTGCCATCGGCATGGTGCTTGGATTTGCCACCGGGGTGGTGGGCGGTGCCCTCTGGGGCAATGCCAGTCCGAAGGGCTCGCTCTGGCGGCCTGGGCTGGGCGGGGTAATGCTAGGAGTGGGGGCCAGTGCGGCTCTGGTGGGTGGCTACGTGCTCGTGGCCTTGCCCATCGACCCGGGCCGGCCGGTGCCGAGTCTCGCCGTGGGCACGAAATTCTGAATTCACGCGAGCAGGGCTGCCCAGGCCAGGCTCAGACGGGAGAGACTGGGCTGGTGGGTCAGGTCGAGCCCGATCGGCGTTATGGAGACCATGCCTTGGCATACCGCCGTGCAATCCGAGCCGGCAACGTCATCGCCCTTCGTCTCGGGACCACCGATCCAGTAATAGCTCTTGCCCCGCAGATCCTGCCGCACCGACACCTGGTCGCGGTAGACACGGCGGCCCATGGTAGTCAGACGCACACCCTTGATGA
This sequence comes from uncultured delta proteobacterium, assembly GCA_963849735.1. Lineage (GTDB taxonomy): Bacteria > Myxococcota_A > Polyangia > Fen-1088 > Fen-1088 > Fen-1118. The sequence goes on along the minus strand of CAWKJE010000057.1, from coordinate 51,034 downwards.
TCCCGGCGGGAACATTCACGTTGAGGAAGGTGAAGGGCTCGATGGCCGAGGCGCCTCGCCCCAGCAATTCCGCGACCAGGCTCCGAGCAAACTCGGCCGCAGCACTGAAGTCTTGTGAGCTCTGGCGCTCGAGCGATAGGGCCGCGGCGGGCACGCCCCTTAAGGCCGCCTCGCGCGCCGCGCCTACGGTGCCCGAATAGAACAAGTCCGAGCCGAGGTTGAAGCCGTTGTTGATTCCGGAAAGGCACAGGTCCGGCTTGCGCGGCACCAGATGGTGCAGAGCCAGATAGACACAGTCCACCGGCGTTCCGTCGATGGCGAAAGATCGCGGCGCTATCTCCTCCACGCGCAGCGGATGGTCCAGGCTGATGGCATGAGCGCTTGCACTGCGTTCCCGATCGGGCGCCGCGATCATGACCTCGGCGCAGCTAGAGAGCGCCGACGCGAGCGCCTGCAGTCCGGGCGCTCGTATCCCATCGTCATTGCTGAGAAGAATGAGCGGCTTCACCGACAAATCTTGTCGGGGCGACTGGATTTGAACCAGCGACCCCCTGACCCCCAGTCAGGTGCGCTAACCAGGCTGCGCCACGCCCCGATAAATGCAGTTTTTCAAAAAGTGGTGCGAAATGTAATGGACCTAGCCATCTTCCACAAGGGCAATCAGCTCGATCAACTCCTGCTTGATTCTGCGCATGGTTTCCAGGCTGACCTCGGGCGGAGGGACTGGCGGTGGCGGCATCTCGTCGTGTCCTTGCTCGCGCAGGCGAGTACGGGCGCCTGCGATGGTAAAGCGTTGGTCGTAGAGCAGATGGCGAATACAGAGGAGCTGCTCGACATCCTGCCGGCGATAGAGCCGCTGGCGCGAGCGCGTCTTCTGCGGCCGCAGGGAACGGAACTCGGTTTCCCAGTAGCGCAGCACGTAGGGCTTGACCGCGCACAGCCGGGCCGCTTCGCCGATTTTGAAGAATGGTTTGTCCGGTATGGCTTCTCGATCGACCGGCGCGGGTGCGCGTCTGGGCAACGGCTTCCCTCTATCTCGAGCCGCTCGAGCTGTTCGGGCCGACCGTCTCGTCTCCGTTCAGCGAGCTCTTCAGGACCTGGCTCGGCTTGAAGGTGAGCACGCGGCGCGCGTTGATGGTGATTTCCTGTCCGGTCTGGGGATTTCGCCCGGTGCGCGAACCCTTGTCGCGTACCACGAAGTTGCCAAAGCCGGAAATCTTGATCTTTTCGCCTCGCTCAAGGGTCGTCTTTATGGTGTCGAAGACCGTTTCGACGATCTCAGCCGCCTCTTTCTTGGAGAAGCCGCCCACCTTCTCGTAGACAGTCTCGACGATATCCGCCTTTGTCATGGCAAGCTATGTTCCCACAACCACAAGTCTTGTCAAAGGAACGCGGGGAACCGCGGCGAACGTGTTGGCAGCGGGCTCGCCCGGGGCCCCGGCGGGACAGCCCCACCGGCCGGATGGACGGCCGCGCCTCAACGGATCTGGACGGTGAAGGTCGAGCGCAGGGCAAGGACGACCCTGGCGTGGGCTTGGTCGGCCTGGGCGTCGGTCAGGGTGCGATCGGGAGCCCGGTAGGTCATGGTCCAAAGTTGGCCCTTCTTGCCCACGGGTGTGACCTCGGGATCGCGGTAATCCTCCAGCACGGCCAGCTCGCAGAGCAGCGGCTCGGCTGCTGCCATGAATGCTGCCCGCTGGGCTGCAGCGGAAACGCTCACATCGATCCAGAACGACACGTCGCGGTTGATTGCCGGGTGTTTCGGCGGCGCACTGCAGCGTAAGGGCTGGGGTGAGCTCAGCGCGGCCATTTCCAGCTCGAAGTAATATGCCGTCGCCTCGATGCCCAGCTTGCGTCCCACCGCGGGATGGAGCTCCCCTAGCTGACCCAAGAGCCTGCCATCCTGGCTCTGCGCTCGTGCCGACACCCCTGGGTGGAGAAAAGCCAGAGTGGCCGGAGGGGCGAAGCTTACCTCGGTGAAGCCCAGGCCAGACAGGAGTCCTTCAACCACCCCCTTGAGATCGAAGAAGTCGATGGGCTCGCCCGGCTTGAGCCAGCCGTCGCGCCGACCGGCGAGGATGCCGGCGGCGTAGATCGTTTCGATCGGCGCCGTAGTGCCCTGCCGGACCACCGTGCCCACCTCGAATAGCCAGGCGTCGGGCATACCCCGCGCCAGGTTGCGCCTCAAGGCATCGGCCAGGCCGGGCAGCAGCGAGGTGCGCATGACCTCGTAGTCGGCCGAGATGGGATTGCGGACCACGACGCCCTCGCTGTTGTCGCTGCCGTTGATGGCGGACAAGGTAGGCTTGGCCACGAAGGCCCAGGTGACGATCTCCGACAATCCACTCGCAGCCAGGAGGGCGCGCACCCGGTCGGAGGTTTCTTCGGGATTGTCCAGGCTGGTGCGGTTGGTGGCGATGCGCTCCTTGTGCGCGGGCTTGCCATATTCCCCGAGGCGAAGGATCTCCTCCACCAGATCCTCGGGAATAGTGACGTCGGGTCGGAAGGTCGGAACCGTCACTTGCAACGCCTCGTCTACGATGGCGCACGTGAAGGCGAGGCGGGAGAGCTGATCGGCGGCGAAGGCCAGCGAATAGTCGTGGCCAGTCAATCGGTGCAGCCGAGCCAAAGGCAGCCGCACCACGGTCTCTACGGGGGAAGGCGAACCGCGATCGACGGTGGCGTGCATGAGCTTGCCGCCGCCCAGCTTGGCCATGAGCGAGCCGGCGCGCAGCGATGCATAGGGAATGCCTTGCGCGTCGACACCTCGTTCGAAGCGATACGAGGCCTCCGACGGAAGAGCCAAGCGCTTGGCGCTACGCCGTATACTCGGCGGGTCGAAGGTCGCGGTCTCGATCACCACCCGCGAGGTCTTCGCCGAGACCTCGGTATCCAGCCCCCCCATCACGCCGGCGATGGCGACGGGCCCGCGACTGTCGCAGATCAGGAGATCGCTGGGGACAAGCTCGCGCTGCTGTCCGTCGAGCGTCACCAGCCTCTCGCCCTGGCGTGCCCGGCGCACCACGATGTTGCCGGTCAGCCGGTCGAGGTCGAAAGCGTGGAGGGGGTGGCCGGTCTCGAGCAGCACGTAGTTGGTGACATCGACCAGGTTAGAGATTGTGCGCATCCCGCAGTATGTGAGACGTAGCCGCATGGCAATCGGGCTGGGTCCAACGACAAGCCCGGTAAGGAAGCGGGCCAGATAGCGAGGACACCCGTGGGTGTCCTCGATCTCGACCTCCAGCGCCGGCATTCCCTCCTCCTCTGGCATCCTGTCGACTACAGGCAGGTGGAGGCTGGTCCGGTAGCGCGCAGCTAGCTCACGCGCTATGCCCAGATGCGAGAGCGCGTCAGGGCGGTTCGGCGTCACGTTGACCTCGAATATGTCGTCCACCGCCCCGATCAGACCGGCGACGTCGTCGCCGGGACGCGCCGAAGGCGACAAAGTCATGATTCCCTCGGCCGTGTCGCCGAGCCCCATCTCCACCTCGCTGCACAACATCCCGGGCGAGAGCACGCCACGGACCTCGCGCGCTGCCAAGGTGGGCTGGCCGGGTAGGCGAGCCCCGGGCCGCGCCCAAGCGACCCGGCCTCCCGCCGGCGGAACGTTTGGGGCCCCGCACACCACCTCTTCCTCGTCACCGCCGGCGCGCACCCGTACGATGCGCAGCCGGTCGGCCTTGGGGTGGGGGCGCAGCCCCAGCACCTCGGCCACCACCACCCCGTAAAGCTCCCTGCCTTTGGTCTCGATCCCTTCCACCTCCAAACCCTGTTCGGTAAGCACTCGAGCTGCCTCGTCGGCGGCAAGGCCGGCAGGGAGGACGGCGAGCTCGCGCAACCAGTTAAAGGAGATCTTCATGAAAGTCCTCTAACCCGCTGGAAATTGCCGGAGAAAACGCAAGTCGTTCTCGTAGAAGAGGCGCAGATCCGCCACCCCGTATCGGAGCATGGCCATGCGCGAGACACCCATGCCGAAGGCAAAGCCGGTCACGTCGTACTTGTCGTAGCCGACCGCCTTGAACACGTTGGGATGGACCATGCCCGCTCCTCCTATCTCGATCCACCCCGTCCCCTTGCACAGGCGGCAAGTTGCGCGCTCGGGCGGCTGGCCCAGACAAGCGAAGCACGATGCGTCCACTTCAGCCGACGGCTCGGTAAAGGGGAAGAAGCTGGGACGCAGGCGAATATGGGTCTCCGGGCCGAAAAAGCGCTGCACGAATGTGATCAGGGTAGCCTTGAGATCCTCGAAGCTTACGGCAGCATCAACGTGCAGCCCCTCGCACTGGGGGAACATTGGGGTATGGGTGGCATCGTCATCGCGGCGGAAGACGTCACCGGGCGCTATGATCTTCACCGGGGGCGGTCCGGCTAGCATGGTTCGGATCTGCACCGGCGAGGTATGCGAGCGCAGAACCTGGCCGCCTTCCACGAAGAAGGTATCCTGCATGTCGCGCGCGGGGTGATCGGCAGGGGTGTTTAGGGCATCGAAGTTGTTCCATTCGCTCTCGAGCCAGGGGCCGGTGCGCACCTCGAAGCCCATGCCCTGGAAGATCCGCTCGATCTCCAGGCGGACCAGGGTAAGAGGATGCAGGCTGCCCCTGCGCCGGCGGCGTCCTGGCAGGGTCACATCCACCGCGCGCGCCAAATCGGCCGCTAGCTCGGCCTGTGCCAGCTCGGCCAGGCGGGCCTCGACCAGGCGGGAGATGGCCTCGCGCGTTTGGTTCGCCGCCAGGCCAACGCCAGGACGATCGCTCTGGGGAATGCTGCCGAGCGACTTCATGAGCTCGGTCGCGCGCCCTTTCTTGCCCAGGTAGCGCGCTTGCAAGAGTCTGATCTCTTGCTCGCTGGCCAGCTCGGCCAGCTCGCGGGCAAACTCAGCCGGAAGGGCCTCGAAGGACCGGACGAGTTCTTGCGCGCTCTGCGGTCCCTGGCCCGCCATGGAGGCTTGCCGGGTTATCAAGCCGTCTGCGCGGCTTCGGCAATCTTCTTGAAGGCGTTGGGATCGCTTATGGCGAGGTCAGCCAAGATCTTTCGATCGAGGGTGACATCCGCTCGGGCCAGGCCAGCGATGAGCTTCGAGTAGGACAGCCCGAGCTCACGTGAGGCAGCGTTAATCCTGGCAATCCAAAGACCGCGGAAGTCGCCCTTCCGCTTGCGGCGGTGGAAAAAGGCAAAACGCCACTTGCGGTGCACGGCCTCGACGGCGGCCTTCCAGAGCTTCGAACGACCGCCACGGAAACCCTTGGCAGCCTTGCGGATGCGGTTGCGGCGGTGTCTTGTTTTGTAACCACCTTTGGCGCGGGGCATTTCTCTAACTCCTGGTCTTTTGACCTACGGTAAACCGTAGGGGATCATAGCTTTGATCTGGTGTTCCTGGGTCTTCGCAATATAGGCGCCGTGACGCAGCTTGCGTTTGTTGCCAGGCTTCTTGCTAGTGAGTATATGACGCAGAAAAGCGCGCTTGCGTTTGACCCGGCCCTTGGCCGTCAGCTTGAAGCGCTTCTTGGCTGCGCTCTTGGTCTTCATCTTCAGCTTCGGCATGGAGGCGCGCAGTATATACAGGACGACGAGGCAGGCAAGGTATTTTCGGAGCTCGCTCCTACGCGAAACCGGTCTTCAAGCCTTGAGGGTTTGGCCTTCAGGTTTTGGGCGGGGGCGAGCTCTGGCCTTCTGTGCCGACCGCGCTCGGCGGGCGCAAGGCTGGCGCCACGGTCGGAGTGGGCTGCAGCGACGACGCAGGGCGAATAGTCCCGGCGCGCGGCCCCAGTATCATGACCATGCGGCGGCCCTCCATCGACGGCTTTTGCTCGATCACGGCAATCTCGGTGACCTCTTTGAAGACGAGGTCGAGCATGGCTTGACCGGTCTCTGGGTGCACGATCTCGCGACCGCGGAAGACGATCATGAGGCGAACCTTGTTGCCCTCGCCCAAGAAGCGCCGGATGTGCTTGAGCTTGAAGTCGAGGTCGTGCGTGTCGGTCTTGGGGCGAAACTTGATCTCCTTGATGACGACCGTCGACTGGTGCTTGCGCGAGGCCTTTTCTTTCTTGGATTCCTGGTACTTGAAGCGGCCGAAATCCATGATTCGGCACACGGGAGGCATGGCGCGCGGACTGACCTCGACCAGGTCCAGTCCCTGGTCGTCAGCCATGCGCAGAGCCTCGTGCGTCGGCACAATGCCGACCTGGCCGCCATCGCTGCCGATCACTCGCACCTCAGGCACGCGAATTCTGCGCCCGACGCGATAGTTGTCTGCCGCACTTCCCGGGGCTCGCCCCGCTCCTTGATAGCCGCCTGGTCTTGGGATGATCTTTCCTCCGTGGTGGAATACTCTGTCGTCTTATGCCTGTGGTGAAGCGGCGCGTTCGAGAGGCGGTACCTTTGCCTCCGCGGTGAGAGCTTGCACCAGCTCCTCGAGTGGTTGAGCGGGTAGCTGTCTGCCATCCCGAGTACGGGGTGACACCACTCTGGCCGCCATGTCGCGTTCCCCTACCACGAGCATGTAGGGAATTTTTTCGAGCTGAGCTCTACGGATTTTGGCGTTGAGCTTGTCAGCTGAGAGATCAGCGTCGACACGCAAGCCGGCAGCCGCCAGAGCATCCTCGACTTGCCGCCCATATGCCTCGGCCTTTTCGCTTACCGTGATGACACGTGCCTGCAGCGGGGCGAGCCACATGGGAAAGGCGCCCGCGAAATGTTCGATGAGCACGGCAATGAAACGCTCGATCGAACCAAGCAGGGCGCGGTGGATCATGACCGGGCGTTTGCGCGTACCATCGGCGGCGACGTACTCGAGAGCAAACCGCTCGGGCAGCTGGTAGTCGAGCTGGAACGTGGTGCATTGCCACTCTCGCCCCAAGGCGTCCCTAATCTTGAGATCGATCTTGGGCCCGTAGAACGCCCCTCCCCCTGCGTCGACGGAAAATGGCATACCCGTGGCGGTCAGAACCCTGCGGATGGCCGCCTCGGCCTGATCCCACTTGTCGATTTCTCCCATGAAGTCGGGCGGTCGCGTCGCGAGAAAGAGCTTCACATCGCTGAACCCGAACAGCCGGAGGATGTCCAAGCCGAAGGCAACACAGTCCGCCATCTCCGCTTCTATCTGGTCGTCGCGGATGAAGAGGTGCGCGTCATCCTGAGTGAATCCGCGCACGCGCAAAAGGCCGTGGAGCACGCCCGAGCGTTCGTAGCGATAAACCGTACCCAGCTCGGAATAGCGGACGGGCAGGTCACGGTAGGACCGAAGCTGCGAGCGATAGATGGCAATGTGGAAGGGGCAGTTCATGGGCTTGACCATGTAGCGCTGGCCTTCCAGCTCCATGCCGCCGAAGAGATTTTCCTTGTAGTGCGCAAGGTGCCCCGACTTAACGAGCAGCTCCTCGCGCGCGACATGGGGGGTATAAACCGCCTGGTAGCCCCGCCGTACGACCTCTTTGCGGATCATGTCCTCCAACACCTGACGCAGAATGGCTCCTCTGGGGTGCCAGAGCACGAATCCTGGACCGACCAGCTCGTCGACCGAGAACAGGTCGAGCTGCCGCCCGAGCAGCCGGTGATCACGACGCTTGGCCTCTTCCATACGCTCGAGGTGGGCTTTCAGCTCTTGCGCCGAAGCGAACGCGGTTCCGTAAACGCGCTGCAGTTGGGGTTTGCTCTCATCACCCCGCCAGTAGGCGCCGGCGAAGGACAAGACCTTGAACGCTTTGATGTCGCCGGTACGCTCGACGTGCGGACCGGCGCACAGGTCGACGAAATCGCCGTGCTGGTAAAGAGAAATCTCGTCGCCTTCCGGAATCGACCGGATTATCTCGACCTTGTAGGTTTCACCCCGCGCTGCGAAGAACGCGATGGCGTCAGCGCGCGCAATGACCTTGCGCTCGAAGGGCAGGTCTTGCGCGATGATCTTGGCCATCTCGGCTTCGATGCGCTCGAGGTCCTCGGGAGCGAAGGGTTCGGTATCGAAGTCGTAATAAAATCCGTTTTCGATGGCCGGACCGATGGCCACCTTGGCGGTCGGTCTCAGGCGGCGTACAGCGTCGGCCATGACATGTGACGCTGAATGGCGAAGGCGGGACAAGGGATCGTCAGGGACATCCCCCTGGTTGCGGGGATGAGTCGGCTCACTCACGGCAAGCAATCTCCGGGTGCAGGGCGCGCGAATCTCTGGGAACAGAGCCCAAGAAGGCGAATATTCGCGCGGCCTTGGGGCTCGATGGCGGAAGCTGGATCAATGGCTGAGCAGGATAGCATTCTGCAGCGGTCGTGGCTCGGCTTTCCGAGGTGCAGAACGCTGGTAGGCACGGGCGGGATTGAACCGCCGACCCCTACCGTGTCAAGGTAGTGCTCTCCCACTGAGCTACGTGCCTGTGCGTTGTTGATGTCCAGGGCGGTTACCTTAGCGATCCAAGCCCAGGTGTCAAGTAGGTTAAGGAGTTACTTCCGAGCTTTCGTGAGGGTATGGGCGGGCCTTGCCCCGGCTCGGCGGTGGCTCGCCGGTGGCACATCCTCGGGGTGGCTCGTCATCGGGTTAGGGGTTAGGCTGGCGCAAGGAAGTGCAGTCAGACGCCAAGCCAGAAACGAGTCCCCGGCGGAAAGCGCCCAGGATTGCGGGTTATGCCGCCGTGGGATTCGCCCTGCTGCTGGCCGGCCTGCTGGCAAGCGCCGCGGTCCTAGTCACCTTTGTCCAGGGTCCGCGACTGGCTGCCATCGTCAACCGCGTCTTGCCCGCCATGAAGGGGCGCATCTGCTTCGGATCCATTCGCTGGCGACCCCGCCTGCTGGCTGACCTCTTGCTCGACCGGGCCACGCCCATGGTGGTCGAAGGGCTCAAGATTACCGACCCAGAAGGCACGGTCGTCCTCGATGTGCCCAATCTCAAAGTCGCAGTGCGACTGAGGCCATTGCTCAGCGGCGGCGGGATCATCCTCTCCGACCTGTGGGTCGGGCCGAAGTCGGTTTGGTTATTCGCCAAGATGAAGAGCGACCAGGGCATCGGTTTTTTGTCCGCTTTCGATCCGGAGCACCCTGCCCCCGCCCCGCCTCACCCCCCGGCCAAGGGGGAAAAGGGCTTCGTCTTTCAGATCGCCAATGCCGAGCTGGACGGCCTGCATGCCGTTTTCGACTTTCCGGGGGTTTGGGGGCTCGATCTGCGCGATATTCACGCGCCGGCCTCGCTGCTGGTGGACGGCCAAGGATTCGTGGGCTGGGACGTGGTGGGATTGCAAGCGCGGCGGGGCGGCTACCTGCGGGTGATGACCGAGGAGCTACCCTTCGACCGGGTCTCGGTTAACCGAGTGGCGACCACACGCGCTTGGTCGGACGACATATTCCTCGACCTGGGGTCGGCGCGCACTGGCGCGAGCGAGCTGGTCGGCAAGGGCTTCTTCACCGGCATCTATGGCGAAAGCTCGGTGGGCGGCATCAAGATCCACGTCGAGCTCGGCCACGCGGCGGACGCCTTGGCCGCCGTGGCCCTGCCCCACCATATCGCCGGGCTGCACTTCACCGGGGATGCCAGCCTGGTGGGCGATTTGTGGGATCCCTACGACACCATGAAGATCAAAGCCGACCTCCACGGCCTCGATGTCGGCTATCAGAGCTACCTGGCCAAGGACGTCGTGCTGAGGGCCGGGATCGGCTTCGCCACCGTCGCGCCGACCATGACCATCAAGGTGGACGAGCTGTCCTTGGCTTCCCCTGCGGGCGGCCGCTGCCAGACCGGGCTAGTCATGGCGGGGGACGCCCTCACCGCCACCCTGGGCTGCTCAGGCTTCGTGGCCACCCCCTATCTACCGATCGCACTACGCAAGCTGGCAGGGGGGGAGCTCCAGGGGCACCTGGGCCTTGCCGCCAATATCGGGGCCGAAAAGTCGATAGCGATAGCGCCGCTCGACCTGCGCTACCATCGCGCTTTTCGCCAGCACGGCCTGCCCAGCACGGTCCGCCTGAGTGGCCAGGTCAGGGCGTCAGCCGAGTCGGCCAGCAGTACCGGTCTGCGCCTGGAGATGCCCGGGGCGAGCGCGAACATCTCGGGCAAGGTCTTTATGGCCAAGCGGCTGGTCGAGGTGGGGTTGCGCGCTACTCTGTCGGACTTGCCCAAGCTGCTGAGCAGCGTGGGGGCGCCCCCGGTGGCGCGGAGTGCGACGGTGTCGGTCGACCTCGCGGGCAGCATGGACCGGCCCCGTGCTCAGGGACAGATTGAGGTGCGCGGCATAGGCGGTGGGCGCACCGGCCTTCCCGCTGTCGACGACCTGCAGGCTGGGTTTCGCATGCGCGATGGCACTGTGAGCATCGCGTCCCTGCGCGCGGGCGTGGCCAACGGGCTCATCGCCGGCGAGGGCTCGGCCCAATTGTTTGGATCGAGCCTCACCCGGGTGTTGTCCGCCCCCGCTCTCGACTTTCGTCTGTCCGGCGAGCAGATAGCGCTGGAGCAGCTCATAGCCGGTGGGGTGGTGACCGGCCAGGTCTCCTTCTCTCTCGTCGCGAGCGGCACCACGCGCAAGCCCAAGATCGTCTTGCGTGTGCCCCCGGGCACCACGGTCGAGGTGTTGGGACAGCCCTGGCGGCTGCAAGGTATCGAGGTCGAGGTCGACCGTGATGCGGTCAGGGTAAAGCTCTGCCAGGCAGCCGGGCAAGGCGGCGAGCTCGCCATCGAGGGTCGCATCGACCTGCGCCGGAAACCTTTGCGCCTGACCTGGCATGTCAAGGTCAGCGGCGTGGCACTGGCACCGATCTTGGCCGCCGCCAAGGTCGCACCTGCACAAGGCCAGCTGGACCTAGATCTCAACTTGGACGGGACCATCGACAAGCCCCTGCTAGGCGGCACGATCGTGCTCTCGGGGGTACGCGCTTTCGGCCTGGATCTGGGCAAGGCCGCGCTCACCCTCACCCCGACCGCAGATGGGTCGGTGCTGCTGGCTGGGGACCTATTCCGCCGCTTTCGCGCCGAAGGAACGCTCAAGGCCAGCGCTCGTGGCCTTTCCGTCACGGCGCTGCTATCCTTTGTCGACCTCCACCTCGACGAGTTGGTGCCCGGGCTCACGGCCCAGGGTATAGCCGCCACGGTTTCTGGCCAGCTGCGCGTGGCGGTGCAACCCGACCGTCCTCCCACCCTCGACCTAACCCTCACTGGTCTGGAGGCTGCCGTGGTGCGGGCGCTGGCCCAAGCGGACGGCAGCACAGCCAGGCAGAGCATCTGGGTGCGCAACGCCACCCCCCTGCACGTCAGCACGGACACCCATGACCTAACCATGGACGAAGTACGGCTGTTGACCCCGGGGGGCGAGCTCGTGCTCTCGGCCGCGCTCAGGCATGAAGGTGATGACAAGGGGGGCAGTGGCGACTACACCATCGCCGCTCGCTGCTCGGGCAAGCTCGATCTCGAGCTCCTGCAGCCACTCCTGGCGGGGAAGCTCTCTGCCCTGGCAGGAGGGGTAGCGCTCGACCTCCGCGCCGCTGGCTCGCTCAAAAGGCCCGCGCTCGACGGGGCGATCGCCATCGTGCGTCCCCTGCGGGCGGAGGTACGCGGCTTTGCCCAAGTGGTTGCGGTGCCCTCGGGTACGTTGCGTCTCAGCTCCTCGTTCGTGGCTCTGGACAACCTGGAGGTAAGCGTGGGCGACGCTACCCTACGCGTCGGCGGCAGGGTCACTCTGGGGCCAGGCTTCGTGCCCGAGCATCTGGCCCTGTCGGCCGAAGGTGACGTGAACGCCAACTTGCTTGAGAGCTTGGCGCCTGGTGCGGTCTCCGACGTCTCCGGCCGGGCTGCGCTCACGGCCAAGGTGTCGGGCAGCCTCGACGATCCCCAGATTAGCGCGCAGGTGCGCCTGAGTGAAATAGACCTGCGGCTGCGCGGCATCAGTCGCCAGATCTCGGTCAAGAGCGGCACCCTCGACCTCACCAGCCACGAGGTGCTCTTGCACGACGTGAGGGTGGTGCTCGACAACGAGGGCGAGCTGCTCATAGGTAAGGAGGGCGTGCGGCCCGGCCGGGTCAAGATTGCGCATCTGCGCCCAGAGCTGGTCTGGCAGTCAATCGACTTGCCCCTGGCCGGCAATCACCTCGCCTACCGTGACGAAGGCATCCAGATTGATGACCTCTCGCTCACGGTGGCGCTCACGGGCTCGCCCGCGGCGGGGTTATCCCTGGCCGGTGATGTGCGTCTGGTCGCGGGGCGCTACCTGCAAGATTTCAATGTGCGCGACCTGGTGCTCTCGCCGCGCATCAACGAAGGCGGCCAGCGCCAGCTTTGGCTGGAGCAGCCCTTGCTGCGCGACCTGGCCCTCGCCCTGCGCGTGCGCACCGAGGGCGACGGCTTCATCGTGACCAACAACCTGACCCCTGAGACTCACATCCAGGCCGACATCGGCATCGCTGGTACCCTGGCCGTCCCGGCCATCTCGGGCGAGATTCGTCCCACCGACGGGCGCATCCACATTCCCGGCCTGCACGACAATTTCGAGCTGTCGGCCAACGTGAACCACGTGACCTTCGTGCCGACCAAGTCGATCGCGGCCGGTGATACTCCCGAGCTTAACCTGGAAGCCCAGAACCTGGTCGGCGCGGCTGACGGTCCCCACACCGTGGTGATGCGCATAAACGGGCCCATCAACATGGCCACCATCGACCTGTCGACCACCGACGGCCTGGACCGCAATCAGACCATGCTCCTCCTTTTGTCGGGCCGCACCACCGACGACCTCAACAACAGTGGTCAGGTGTTCGGCATGAACCGCGAGAGCGCGCTTGACGCCGTCGGACAGGTGTCGCGCGATGCCGTCTCCAACCTGCTCGAGCCCTTCATCGACGACACCTTGGCCATGCTCACCGGCAGCAAGCTCAACCTGCGCCCCACCATCGGTTCGGACGGCATCCAGATGGCCGTGCAGGCGCAGACGACTCGCCAGTTCAACCTCCAGCTGTCGTACCTGCGCGGCTTTCAGAGCCAGGAGCACTACAGCGCGACCGGGCTGGCCTGGTTCCGCGATTACCTCACTTGCCGTCTGGGGGCCGATCGGCAGCTTTACCCTCAGCAGGGGATATCGACCACCGTGCAGAACCTCAGCCTCGAGCTCACGCTCGAGTACCCTATTCGCGGGCTACGCGCGCTGCTTTATTAGGAAAAGGACCCTGGGAGTGTCCTTTAGAACCCCCGCGGACGAGCTCGTTCGGGCAAAGCCCGCCCGAGCTCACGCGACTGGAAAAGGACCCTGGGAGTGTCCTTTAGAACCCCCGCGGACGAGCTCGTTCGGGCAAAGCCCGCCCGAGCTCACGCGACTGGAAAAGGACCCTGGGAGTGTCCTTTAGAACCCCCGCGGACGAGCTCGTTCGGGCAAAGCCCGCCCGAGCTCACGCGATCACCAAGAAAAGGACCCTGGGAGTGTCCTTTAGAACCCCCGCGGGCGAGCTCGTTTGGGCAAAGCCCGCCCGAGCTCACGCGGTCGCATTGGTGCCATTTTCTCCCCGACCCCTGATACTCTCATCGCCCACGTGTTCCTCCTCCCCCCGCTGATGAGTGACCACTTGCGCGCCTGGCTGCTGGTCGTGGCCCTGTTAGCCTGGCCTGGCCTGGCCCGGGCTCAGGATCGCGAGCAAGGCGAACCGGGTCCGGAGCCTGGCGTGGCGCCCGATGTGCTGCGCAAGATCCACGGGGTCGCCATCACGGGCAGCAGCGACCCACCCGGCAGGATCGAGGCCTTGGTCGCCATCCTGGCGCCCCCGGGCTCGACTTTCGTTCCTTCGGGCGCGGCCGACCGGGCGGGCATGCCCATCGGCACCGTCCCACGTATCAAGCAGGTGCTGGCGGCTCTTGGCTATGTGGCCGACGTCACGCCCGTCCCCGACGGGGACGGCCTTCGCCTTCATCTCGCTCTGCGCGCTCTCGACCGGGTTCGGCGCATCTACGTGACCGGCAATCAGCCCTTCCCAGTCTTTCGCGGCGTGCGCCAGGAAGACATCATCGGCAAGCTCAGCTTCCGTCCCGGACAGAAGCTGCCCCTGGCTGGACCCGAGCGGGATAGCTTCTTCGCCGCCCAGGCCGATCACATTCGTGAGTTCCTCCGCTCCCAGGGTTACTGGGAGGCCGAGGTGCGCCCCGAGCTCCACGACAACCACAAGACCCCGGCCGAGGTCGACCTGGTCATCCGGGTCAATCTCGGCCCCGCCTACCCGCTGGGGCCGCTCGAGGTCACGGGCGCCACGGTTATTCCGGCCGGCAGCATCGCCGACGGCTTCCATCATTCGCTGTGGTACACGCTCGGCATGCTTCCCCAGCCCTTTCGTCTGGTGGACCTGCGCGACGACGAAAAGGCTCTGGTGGCGCGTTATCGCAAGATCGGCTTCCCGGGCGTGCGGGTGCGCGACGACTTCAAGCCCGAGAGCCCCGAGACCAGTATCGACCGGCAGGCCAAGAACGTGCGGCTGCACCTCGAGATCAGGGAACGACGCCACGTCGAAGTCGCCTTCGAAGGCAATCACTCGCGCTCGTCCTTCGCGTTGCTGGATGTCCTCACTTTGCAGAGCCATGGCGCCTACGATGACGTGGAGGCTGCCGCCAGCGCCGCCGCGATCGAGAAGGACTACCATGAGCATGGCCGCATGCTGGTCAAGGTGACCTGGCGGCGCGAGCAACTGTCGGAGGATTCCGATCGCCTGGTTTTCGTCATCGCTGAGGGCCCGGAGCTCAAGGTGCGCGAGGTCGCTTTCTCGGGTAATCGGGCGCTGGCCACCTCCGTCCTGCGCGACCAGGTCCGGACCAAGCCGTATCCCTGGCTCGGCGCGCTCGGGCTGGGCCAAGGCGGCTATGCCAGCATGCGGCAGCTAGCGCTAGACCAGCAGGGGCTGGTCGACTACTACGCCGAAGTGGGCTATCCCGGCACCAAGGTGAGCGTGGAGATTGCACCCGGGCCGGGCCTGTGGCGGCCAGTCGTGCCCGAGCCCGCAGCTAGCGATCCCGCATGGCGCGACGCGACCAGCCTGCATGTGCGCTTCGCCATCGTCGAGGCACCTCTGGTCACCGTGGCCAAGGCCGCGATCGAGTGCGTGGTGCCGGGCGAGCGGCTGCCACACGATGACAAGTTCTTCCTGCGCTCTCTGCGCACCCTGGTCGGGGCGCCGTTTCAGCCGGCCTTGGTTCGGCGCGACGAGGTCCGCCTCAAGCGTGCCTTGGGTGACCAGGGCTACCGCTACGCCGGGGTGGAGGCGAGCACGATTCGCCACGGTGACCAGATCGAGGTGATCTGGCAAGTGCGCCTCGGGCCGCAGGTCAGGATCGGCCCCATCTTCTTCCGTGGCAACTTCCTTACCACCGATGACATCATCCTCACCTGGGCCGAGCTCCGCACCGGCGATCTGCTCACTACTAGCGGGCTCGAGCGCGCCCAGCGCAATCTGGCCCTGAGCCAGCTCTTCAACAACCCCAACCCGCTGAGCTTTCCTAGCACTGGACCCGAGGATGCGGTGGTACCCATGGTGGTCGAGGTCGAGGAGCGCAATGACCACTACGGGGTATTCCGGGTGGGCATGGGCGGCTCGACCGACCAGGCGGCCCCCGGCTCCGACATACCCGGGCTCTATGCCGTGGGTGCCTACCAGCATCGCAATCTCTTCGGCCATGGCTGGACCTTCACCAGCGAGGGTCGCTACGGGTCAACCCTCAAGAGCGCCACCGCCAGCTATCTAGATCCCCGACTCCTGGGCTCGCTGGTTCGTTTGGGTGTCGACCTGGCCTACATCCAGCAGGCCACTCTCCGTCTCGGCGATCTCCACACCGGAACCGGATCCATCAGCCTCGCACGCGAAATCTACTCGGGGCTCGACGGGACCATCAGCTACAACCTGCGCGACACCTCACGCACGGAACTTCTCGATCGCAGCGCCGAGTCCGGACCCTTCATCGACCAGCAGACCGTGCGCCTGGGCACTTTCGTGTCGAGCCTGAGCGCATCACTCGAGTGGCAGCGCCTCGATCATCCCCTGATTCCCTCGCGCGGCTTCAAGATCGCCACCGGCGTCGAGGTCGCCCTGCCCGCTTTGTCGCTGGGCGAAGGACAAGACACCTTCGTCAAGGTCTTCGCGCGCGGACTCTCGGTGGTGCCGCTGCTACCATGGCTCAGCCTGCGCTACACCTTGCGTTACGACCAAGGTGTTCCACTCGGCGGCGCCGCCCTGTTGCCCAAGGTCGAGCGCTACTACGCGGGGGGCGACACCACGATTCGTGGCTACGAGCTCGACTTTGCCCTGACCGAGACGGTACGCTCGCCCGCCACCGATGGGATGACCTATGTGCAGTATCTCCCCGTGGGCGGCGACCTCCGGATATTGCAGAACATCGACCTGCAGTTCCCCATTTTCCGTCCCATCTATGGCTCGCTTTTCCTGGACAGCGGCGTGGTGGGCTACTATCTGGGCGATATTCGTCCCGGCGACTTCCGCCATGGCATCGGCGTCTCGCCGCTCATCCTCAAGCTACCGGTGGGCGACATCAGCCTGTCCTTCGCGGTGCCCATCAACCGCCGCCCCGGCGACGACACCTGGCGGACTCACTTCAACGTCGGCCTGATGTTCTAGGTGCGGTTGGCGTCAGTTCTGGGCGATGTAGGCGATTACGTTGTGCTTCTTTTCGAAGCTTTGCTTCGCGGTCATGGCGTCTTTGGCGCTGGCATAGTCGCCCACCCGGACCCGGTACCAGGTCCCCTTGCCCGGGATGTCGGATACCACCAGGTACGGGCGCTCGCCCTCGAGCTTGCGCGCAAACGCCTCGGCCTCGCTCTTGTCCGGAAACGAGCTGAGCTGCAGGGCAAAGCGGCCCTTGTTCTTTTCCCCGGGGGCCACCACCGGAATGCCGACCGGTTTGGGCGCCTTGGCCTCGGACTTGGTGATGCGGCTCCCCGCGCTGGGCGGGGCCCCAGCCTGCGCGTCGGGCGCCTTGGCTGCTGGCTGGGCGGCGGGCTCGGCTTTGCTGGTCATGACGACTTCGGCTGGGCTGGCCCGACGGGGAGCCGCTCGCGCTGCCACCTCGTCCGCCTGGCCTGGCCCAGGGTTTGCCCCGGGGGCGATGAGAGCCTCGACCGGGGCCGTGGCGGCCGCGGCAAGGGTCCTATCGGGGTCAGTCGCCGCCCCGCGCATGGACGCCGGCGACTGCAGCTTCTTGCCGTGCCCGCCGTTGGCTTTGTCCCCGGCGCCGAACAGGGTCTGGGGAAAGGTCACCCCCATCTGGGCTGTCGCTTGGGCGTTAGTCTGGGCGGTTCTGGGGCTGCTCGCCATCTTGTCGAGCATGGCCAAGGGATCCTCGATCTCGGGAGTCAACGCGCGACCGCGCGATTCGAGCCGCTTGCCCACTATGACGCCCAAGACGAACAGCAGACACGCGACCAAGGCGCTGCCGAAGAATAGGAAGAACACCTGGCGATTGTCGAGACGTACCTCGATCTTGTCGCGCCAGCGTTCGATATCGCGCAAGCCCCGGTCTTCCATCGCGGTGCCCGGAGTTTATCCCATAGCTCGCCCATCCGCGAAAAAGCGCGACGGCCACCCTCAACGCGGGTTGCCGTGTTACTGGAGCTGGAAGGGGGTGCTGCCGGAAATTGCGGTGTCGAAGCTGGCCAGCTCGTCGCTGCCCTCGCGGGGATTGATACGCAGCATCTGTCCGAGGCTGTCGGGAGTCAAAGCGCTCCTGCCCTGGTCGAGGACATAGATGTAGGGGTAGGAATAGGGCGACGGGGTGCTGTTGTGAACCGGGCTCTCGGGGGTCACCGTCGGACCGGTGAGGAGGCGGACCGGCATGGTGATCTGAACTTCGTAACTCGGGATCTGCACCGCGAGCGGTAGGAAGCCGTACTCGAACTCGAAGTGGATATCCAATAAGTCGCCGGCGTAGTCTTGCAGGTTGGTGAGGACGAAACGCAGCTGGGGGTTCTCGAAATACGCGCTGATGGTGATCGGGTTGCTGGTCACCGGGCTGGGGCTGCCGTCGAGCGCGGGATTGCCATTGGCGGGCTCGGCGTAGAGGCAGGGGTTATCGCCCCCGTCCGCGGACAAGGTGAAGGCCGAGGTGTTATGTAGCCCGGGTGCCAGGTTGAGCGGGGCCGGCGCGCCTGCCGCCTGGGCCAGGAAGCTGGGCGGGCACTGGGGCGCCGCCAGCGGTATGCGGTGGACCAGCTCGATGTTGGGTGGGCTGGTGAAGACCGAGGGCAGCGAGGAGCCGGTGACCAGGTAACTCTCGGCGGCCCGCACGCTGTAGCTGGTCGTGGGCTGGGGGAAGCAACTGGCATCGAGCGGCGGCGCCTCGACGCAGAAGCCAGGCTGGGAGAGTGGCGCGGGCGTGAGTACGGCGACCGGCTCGCAGACGTTACCGGTACGACACTGACTGTCGCCAGCCGCTTCGTCCTTATGGCTGTAGGTACAGGGATTGACGCAACGGAAATCGCCGGACTGGACTTCGACGCAATGGAAGGCGCCATGATAGATATCGACCTGGCAGTCGCGCTTCTCCGTCGCCACGGTGCAAGTATTGAGCGCGGTCTTGGGCACCTCGTCGAGCTTCAGATTCAAGGACAAGGAGGTGGGCGAGAGCTGCGCAACCTGGTAGCGCATGCGGCTGCCCATGAAGCGGCTGCAGGAATTGGTGAGCGCCTGGGCGAGGTTGCTGTTCTGAGGCAGGCATATACTGGGCCCGCCCGATATCGCGACCTGGCAGCTGAAGAGGTTGTCCGGCTGGCAGTCCGAATTTTGGCTGCACTCGGCGAACATCAGCACGTCGCCCACTTGCACCCCGCTAGCCGGGAAGTCAGCCCCGGCGTCGCTCAGCACCCCGGCCGCGGCGCCCAGGGCTCCCGCCGATTGCACGACGCCGGTGAGCCGCGCGGTTTGGGGCAAGATACCTTCCCAGGTCAAGTCCCAGGTTCTCGAGATGATGAAGTTGGCATCGGGGTAGCCGAACCAATTAGTGATGCCATTCTGGTCGATCCAGAACCTCAGCTGGGGGCCGCCGTCCTGGCCAAAGCTTGCCGCGGTGGCGTAGCCTTGGTCGGAGGTCACGGCTATGCGTTGCGGCGCCACCGACACCGTGAGCACGTCCTTTGCCGGGTTACCCACGTCGCGCTGCTCACGGAAGGAGTGGGTCGCGGTATTGGTCACTTCGTTGTAGAGCGTCGGCTCTGTGCTCTGCGGAGCTAGATTGACCACGTAGACCTGCCCATTCGAAGCGGACAGGAATCCGAACTGGCCGGCCAGCGACTGGTAATTCGCGTCTCCGCTCGCCGGCTCCAGGTCGGCGAAAGCCAGATCGCGCGGCAGGGGAGTGGGGCTATCGGGGTTGGTCAGGACAGGCACGGACAGACCGGGCCCCCGGGCCAGGGCGCGCCGGCGAGCCGAGCCGACGGGGAAGCACCCGGGAAGCGGGGTGGTGCCATTGATCAAGTCGTCGACCACCACGTTGACGTCACACTCCACTGGGGTGGCGTCGATATCGATCACGCGGACCGAATCGTCGGCCGCGAAGGCATAGAGGAACTTCCCTCGCCCGGCCAGAAACTGCCCCTGGCTTTGCAGGTTGCCGGGGAGCGCGCTCGGCGGGGCGTAGCTGTCGACGTTGAGCCGCAGTCGGCTCACTCCGGCCGGGCTCTGCGCCAAGGGAAAGCGCAGCGGGCTCGCGAGCCCGGTTGCTCCGATATCGAGGGAGGTAACGGCGCTATCATAGAGGCTCGCCACGTAGACCCGGCTGCCGTCGGGCACCAGGGCCAGCGGCTGCAAGAGCCAATGGGTCGGCGCGACGCCACCGTCGCTGGCCATCCCTCCCGCCGGTGCCACGCCCTCGGCAGCCCCACCCTCGGCAGCCCCCCCCTCGGCAGCCCCCCCATCGGCAGCATCCCCATCGGCGGCGTCGCCGTCGGTCTCTGCGCTGCTCGAGGCGGCCCCATCGAGCCCCGTCGGCGCAGTCACGCCGGCCTCGGGTAGGTTTGTCGACGTGGTACAATCGCTCGGGCACACCGGCTCGGCCCCGGCAGGCTGGAAACCGCCGGGCAGATCGGGGCGCACGTAGTAGGCGCTGACGATGGTGGCCGTGCCATTGGCGAAGGAGAAGTCGAGCAAGGCGACCATGTCGCAGCCAGGGAAGGTGGCGACCGCCCGGGCGGTCGTACCGGTCTGGCAGGTGCCGCCCAGGTTGGGCGAGGGTAGGAAGGCCACCTCTCCGGTGGTGGAGAGAATCTGCCTACCCGAGGGGGTGACCACGGCGACGTTGCGAAAGCTGTTCTGGATGTCCCCTCCGGTCACCGCCACTGCCGGCAGGTTGCTTTGACTGAATGGCCCGGTAAGTAAGCGGGCCGGGTCGATCAGGGTGAAGTCGCAAGTATCGCGGCTCGCCACTGCGACCAGGCACCCGTCTTGGCTGGCGGCTACCGCTTCGGGATCGCCACCGATAGGCAAGGTCCCGTAGCCAGGGGTCAAGGGCGCGAGCTCGACCAGGTGACCGCTATCCATGTCTCCCACCGCCAGGGCTCCACTCGCGTTGGGTATGAAGGCGAAGGTCCCGAGCACCCGTTGGCCGTTCACGACAGTGGGCGGATCCAGCTCGCCGCGATTGTGGCAGCTCGTCATGGGGGCGCCGCTCAAGCCATCGCTGCCGGCAGGCATGCTCAGGCACACGAAGGTCATGTCGGTCGGGCGGTCCAGGTTCTTGGTCGGGATGATGGGTGGGGTAGACGAGCACGTCGCCAGCGCCGCACTGAGCAGCACGCCCGCCGCCGCCCGAGCGCGGGAGGTGGCAACCCTTGCGCGATTCCCGCTACGATGAATTGGTCGCCTCCTCATTGGCCGTAGGGGTGCGGGAGGCCAATGCGCATGGTCACCCGGTTGTAGGTGGGGCTCGTCGGATTGATGTCGATGACCGCCAGGTTGCTGTTGGCGAAGCTGGCAATGTAGGCGGTATTGGGGTCATGGTTGGGAAAAACCAGACTCACGGGACCTGGGCCGACGTCTATGACCGCGGTCACCTGCAGAGCCACCGGGTCGACGACGTAAACCTCGCCATCGTCGTAGCAGGTGACGTAAATGAGGTCGTTGCCTCCGGTGTTGTGCATCTGCATGCCGGTGGGGCCGTTGCACATCTGTATGAGGGCGAGGGGCTGGTTGGACGGCTTGCCATCGGAGAGCAAGGTCCGGTCGAGCACGGAGATCGCGGCGGGATTGGCCGCCGTGTTCGAGTCGTTGCTGTTCAAGACGAAGGCGCGCGGGCTCGGAGTGGCGGAGAAGAGAATGGCGCGCACTTCGACCCCATTGGGCAGGAACGCCGGGGCATAGAAGCTGTCGGATGGGACCAAAGTCAGATCGCGCGGCGTGGCCGAATCCTGGTCACAGGTGGCGGCCGTGGGATCGCCGAGCACCATGCCGCCGACGGCGCTCGAATAGAAGGCCGTGGCGTAGACCAGTGAAGACGGGAGTTGCGGATCCGGTCCCGAGAGGCCGGCCACGGCCTGGGCCAGCGTCGCGGGCAGAAACGGGGTGTGGGCGAGCCCGGCAAAGGCTACGGGATTGCCGTTCTCGATATTGCAGATGTCGAGGCTAGAGACTCCCCCACCCTGCACTTGGGTGTTGGCCGTCACCGTCAAGTGCCCGACGAACAGGGCGCGGCGGGTCGGGTCGAGCCACAGGGTATGGGGCTCTTCGGGTAGCACCAGCTGGCCCGGGGTGGCGCCATCAGGGCGACGAACGCGCCAGTTGTCGGCGCAGAAGGCGTTGGGGGGCGGCGGCGTGGTCGCCGCCGGATCGCCAGTGCAGCGCATCGAAACCGTGGCGCCGCTCACGGTAGCATCGACGAAAGTGATCGATGGCTCGGCGCGCACTGCCGTAAACAAGCGCCGCATGGGCACTCCGTTGCGCTGATAGCTCAGCAGGGCGACCGCTCCGGCGAAGCTGCCCACTTGCACAGTGGCCTCTTGATATATGAACTGCGCTTCGTAGCAGTTGAGTATGTTGCTATCGACCAGATCGACGCAGCAATAGTTGTCGGGCACGTCCTCGCTGATAGAAAAGCGGGTCTTGGTACACATGGGGGGAGCGCTGGCCAGATTGGCCAGATTGGGATCCGAGCTGGCCGCGGCCGCGCATTGGGCTTGGCCGGGGTCGCGAGCACAGCTGCGTACCAGGGCAGCCTGGGGCAGATTGACCGCCACGATGGTGCCGGCGTTGTAGCGCAGGTCGGAGTTGGAGTTGACCACGTAGACGAAACCGTCGTCAGGATCGACCACCAGACCGTCGGGCAAGAGAATCCGGTTGTTCGGGGGGGTGATACCGCTCTCCCCGAAGCACCCGCCCCCCAGCCCCAGCGCAAGAAGCCCGAGAACGGCGCGAACGGCCAACCGAGAAATCGACCGATAGGGCCCGATCGTCGCCGGTCTACGCCACCCGTGGGCTTCTTGTGCTGATCGCCTTGTCACTACTTGTTGAGGACGGCCTGGGCCGCGGCTAGGCGGGCAATGGGCAGGCGATAAGGTGAGCAGGACACGTAGTCGAGCCCGATCGAGTCGCAGAACTGCACCGAAGCCGGGTCGCCGCCATGCTCGCCACAGATGCCGCACTTGAGATCCTTGCGTGTCTTGCGTCCAGCGGTGACGGCATGTTTCATGAGGAAGCCGACGCCCTCGCGGTCGATGGAGACGAAGGGATCCACTTTGTAGATTTCCTTGTCGAGGTAGGCGGCCAGCACCTTGGGCACGTCGTCGCGCGACAGGCCGAACGTGGTCTGGGTCAGATCGTTGGTGCCGAAGGAGAAGAACTCGGCGGTAATGGCCACCTGCTCGGCGGTGATGGCGGCGCGCGGGATCTCGATCATGGTGCCGACCATGTACCTGAGCTTGCTCTTGCTCTCGGCCGCCACTTTTTCGGCGGTAGCCCGCACCAGCGCGACCTGCAGATCGAGCTCCTTCTTGGTCCCGATGAGCGGGATCATGATCTCGGGCTCGACCTTGATGCCCTCCTTGTTCACGATGACCGCGGCCTCCAGGATGGCGCGGGCCTGCATCTCGGTGATCTCCGGGTAGGTCACACCCAGCCGGCAGCCACGGTGACCCAGCATGGGGTTGGCCTCGTGTAGGTCGGCAATGCGCTGCCGGATGGCATCGAGGCTTTTGCCCGTGGCCTGGGCCAGCTCGCGCATGCCCGCCTCATCATGGGGCAAGAACTCGTGCAGAGGCGGATCCAGGGTGCGCACGGTGACAGGACGACCGCCCATGGCGCGGAAGATTCCGGCAAAGTCCTCACGCTGCAGGGGCAAGAGCTTGGCCAGGGCGGCGCGGCGAGTCTGCTCGTTTTCGGCCACGATCATCTCGCGCATCGGACCAATCTTGCCCTCGCCGAAGAACATGTGCTCGGTCCGGCAAAGGCCAATGCCCTGGGCTCCGAAGGCCACCGCCGCGGCGGCCTGGTCGGGCTGGTCGGCATTGGCACGCACCTTGAGCCGGCGTACGCTATCCGCCCACGTCATCAGCTTGTGGTATTGCTGGTAAACCGGGGCGTTGCGCGGGTCGAGGTTCTTCTCGATGAGCACCCGGATGACCTCCGAGGGCGTGGTGTTGATACGGCCGTTGATGAATTCACCCGCGAAACCGTCGAGCGATACCCAGTCACCCTCCTTGAGGGTAACCGGGCCCTTGGCGGTGGCCACGGTCATGGTGCGCGCGTGGTAGTCGAAGCTGATGGCGTCGCAGCCGACGATGCACACCTTGCCCATCTGGCGCGCCACCAGGGCGGCATGCGAGGTCATGCCCCCGAAGGCGGTGATGAAACCGAGCGAGGCGTTCATGCCGCGGATATCCTCGGGCGAGGTCTCGTGCCGGCACAGGATGACGGCTTCGCCCTTGGCCGCCCACGCCTCGGCGTCGTCGGCAAAGAACACGATGCGGCCCGTGGCCGCGCCGGGGCCAGCCGGCAAGCCCTTGGCCAAGAGGCGTCCCTCCTTGACCGCGCTCGCCTTGGCCGAGCTATCGAACACCGGGCGCAGCAGCTGGTTCAAGGCCTCCGGTTCGACGCGCCGGAGCGCCTCATCCTTGCCGATCAGCTTCTCGTCCACCATCTCGACCGCGATGCGCACGCTGGCGAATCCCGTGCGCTTGCCATTGCGGCACTGGAGCATGAAGAGCTTCTTGTTCTCGATGGTGAACTCGATGTCCTGCATGTCCTTGTAGTGCTTCTCGAGCTTCTTGCGGATATCGAGAAGCTGCTTGTACGCGACCGGAAACTCCTTCTCTAGATCGACGATCTTTTGCGGGGTGCGGATACCGGCGACCACGTCCTCGCCCTGAGCGTTGGTGAGGAACTCCCCGTAGAACTCGTTCTCACCCGTCGACGGGCTGCGGGTGAAGCAGACTCCGGTGGCGGAATCGTTGCCCTTGTTGCCGAACACCATGGCCTGCACGTTCACTGCCGTGCCCCAGTCGGCGGGAATGTTGTTGAGCTTGCGGTAGACTTTGGCCCGGTCGTTTTCCCAGCTGCGGAAGACCGCCTTGATGGCGCCCGCGAGCTGATCCAGGGGACGCGTCGGGAAGTCGACGCCCTTGTGCTCTTTGATGGCGGCCTTGAACTCGCCGACCAGCTCTTTGAGGGCCGATGCCGGCAGCTCGGAATCGACCTTGACGCCACACGCCTTCTTCTTGGCTGTGAGGATCACCTCGAAAGGATCGTGGTCCTCCTTGCGCTCGGGCTTCATCTCGAGCACGACGTCGCCATACATGGCCACGAAGCGCCGGTAGGAGTCGTAGGCGAAGCGCTCGCTGTCGGCGGCCTTGGCCAGACCGGCGACGACCTCGTCGTTGAGGCCGAGATTCAAGATGGTATCCATCATGCCCGGCATCGAGGCGCGCGCACCCGAGCGGACCGAGACCAGGAGGGGATTGGCCGGATCGCCGAACTTCTTGCCGAGCAGCTTCTCCATCTTGGCGACGGCAGCCGGGATGTCGGTGTCGAGGTCCTTGGGGAGCTTGCCGCCGTTCTGATAGAACTCGGTGCAGACCTCGGTGGTGATGGTGAATCCCGGAGGAACCGGCACACCGATGTTCGTCATCTCGGCCAGGTTGGCACCCTTGCCGCCGAGCAAATTCTTCATGTCCTTGTTGCCCTCGGCCTTGCCGCCACCGAAAAAGTACACACGCTTGGCGCGCTTTCCGGAGGAACTCGGCTTGCCCTTGGCTTTCACTACCTTGGAGGCTCTCGTCTTGGTTGGTTTCATGGCTTTGCTTCCAGTGTTCTTCTTGGTTGGCATAGGTTGGGGGTCTTCTATCAGGGAGCTGCGGGGATTGAAAGCCCCGCGGTCGGGTTTGGCTTGGCCATCAGGGGAAAGAGATCAGGCGAGCCGCGCGCTCACCGAGCTCGCCAGCTCGCTCGTCCCGAGGCGCTCTTGCTTCATGCTGTCCCGATCACGCAAAGTGACCGTACGGTCTTCTAGGCTTTGGTAATCCACGGTAACGCACCACGGTGTGCCAATTTCGTCCTGTCTTCGATATAGCTTACCGATGGCCCCGGTGTCGTCGTACACCGAGCGCAAGCCCGCCCTTTGCAGGTCACGCTTGAGCCCACGCGCCATCTCCACCAGACGCGGATCGTTGCGTTTGAGCGGAAATACCGCCACACACAGCGGCGCCAAGCGAGGATGCAAGTGCAACACCGTGCGGGTGTGCTCTTCCGCCATCCGTTCCCCCACCCCGCGCACCTTCTTCATCACCTCGATGCCGGCCGCGGCCTCGTCGGCCATGAGGCCGATCAGCTGCGGCAGGGTGCCGGGCAGGCCCGCCGCTATGGCCTCCGCGCTTGCCGTCAGACGTTGCTTCACGTCAGACGCCATGCCTTCGCGTCGCCCTACCGAGCGTGCCAAGGTCTCCACCAAGTCGCGCAGCTTGGCCGTCTCTTCCTGGGGCGGCTCCTTGACCAGGGCGTCTTCGTACGCGTCGCAAAGGAAGGCCAGGGTAGCGCGGTCGGCGCCGGCCGAGGGCTCGATCACGTAGGGGACGAGGTGCTTCTTCTGCTCCGGGTCGTAGTACTGGAGCTCGCCTATGGCATCTGGGTTGCCGGGCGAGCGGCTGTGCGAACGCAGATCGAAGTCGGTGCGGTTGGCAATACCCTCGAGCTCGGAAAATCCCATGGGAAAGCGATATTCGAGATCGACGCAGCGCTTGGCATAGTGGGCCAGCTCGCTTCTGTCCTGCTCGCGCGCGCGCAGATTTTCTGGCTTCATGCCGAGGCTGAGGTACCACTTGGTGCGCTCGGCGATCCACATCTCGTGCGCCGCCTCGTCTTCCCCCGGCCGCACGAAATACTCGATCTCCATCTGCTCGAATTCGCGCGTGCGAAACGTGAAGTTACCCGGGGTGATTTCGTTGCGGAAGGCCTTGCCAACCTGGGCGATGCCGAAGGGCAACTTGCGGCGCATGGTGTCCAGCACGTTGCCGAAGTTGACGAAGATGCCTTGCGCGGTCTCGGGACGCAGGTAGACCAGCGCCGACTCATCGCCGGAATCGACCGGCCCCACCGTGGTGCGAAACATCAAGTTGAACGGCCGCGCCGGGGTCAGATCGTGCGAGCCGCAGCTCGGACAGGCGATCTCGCGGGCCGCGATCGCGGCGTTGATCTCGTCCAGACCATGGGGTTCGCGCCCCTTCTGAGCCGCGAATACGTGGTCGGCCCGCGGCCTCGTCTTGCACGCGCGACAGTCCATCATCGGGTCGGAAAATGTGTCCTCGTGCCCTGAGTACTTCCACACCAGGCGATTCATCAATATCGCGGCGTCGAGCCCTTCCATGTCGTCGCGTTCGTGCACCACGCTTCGCCACCACGCTCGCTTGACGTTGTTCTTGAGCTCGACGCCGAGCGGGCCGTAGTCCCAGGTGCTGCCGAGGCCGCCGTAAACCGACGACGAGGGAAAGACGAAGCCGCGGCGTTTACTGAGACTTACGATGGTATCGAGAGAGCTGGCGGGCATGAGGCGGCAATCTAGCGGTATGGCCGAGGCAGTCAACGAGAACCAGACATTACCCCCGTCATCTTTTCGATGAAGTCGAGCGAGCGCAGGGGGCCGCGTACTTGCTCGCGCACCAGGGCCAAGACGATGCGGCGACATTGGGCAGCCATCTCGCCCTCCAGGGACAAGCCACCACCTTGGCTGCCATCGTCCAGCCCGGCTTTGCCGAGCTGGGCCAACGCCTGGCGAACCGGGCCGGGCACGATGTCACCCGTCCTGGCGCAGCTGCAGCAGTAGATTCCTCCCGCGCTGGGCAGGAAGCGCACATTCTCATCAGCTAGATCGGCGCGCCCGCAGGCCACGCAGCGGTCGAATGATGGCCCCATGCCGAGTCCGCGCAAAAGTCCTAGCTCGAAGATCCGCAGCCTTTCCGCCGTGGCCGTGCCCGCGGTGAGGCGGGTCAGGAACTGGTCGAGCCAAGCGAAAATCGGCGGGTCCGGGTGGCGGGCTGGGCACAGACGATCACACAGCTCGAGCGCGTACGCGGCATGGGCGGTCTTCGCCAGATCCCCCCCAAGACCGCTCCGATCCGCGTAGACGTCGAAGGACTCGAGAATCAGGAGATCGCCTCCCTGTCGCTCCTTCAACGCCGCTTCGCCCGCCATGGCCATCCCCAGTCCACCGGCGAAACGTCGCGTGCTGCGTCGCGCCGAGCGAGCCAGGGCGGCCACGTGGCCGGTGTCCTGTCCCAGCAACGTCACCACCAAGTCGGCCTCGCCGTAGACGCGGCGACGGAGGACGATGGCCCGGGTAAGAAGTGTCCGCCCCACGGTCGACGACCGTAGCCTCGCCCCTAGGCGTGGCGCGACGTCGTCGCCACGGCCTCCCCCAGACTGATCCTCTCGCCGGACTGCGGTTGCTGGCGTAAGAACAGTGACAAGGTGATGGTGGCGATTAGGAGCACGATGATGACGAACACCGCCAAGCCTATGCCGCGCCTAGGCGCGTCGTCGTCGCCCGGGTCGGACATGGACAGGGACGTGCCGGAAGGCTTGGCCGGCGCGGGCGGCGCTTGGCGGTCCGAGCGATCCGATGCGGGCGACCGGTAGCGCCGGGATGCTTGGCCCACCATGACCATCGGCTGGGCAGCCCGACCGCGTTCGAGCAAGAGCTGGTCCAGGAGCTCGAGCGGCTCGTTGCTCGAGATCCCGAGCGTGCGCGCATAGGAGCGAATGAAGCCGCGCACAAAGACGTCGGGCGGCAGGTCATCGAGGTTACCTGCCTCCATCAACTTCAGAGAGGAAACCGACAACTTCGTCGCCTCGGACACGGCGGCCAGCGAAATCTTGCGGCTTTCGCGTTCTTCCTTGAGCAGCGTTCCGAAGTTTGCTCTTTCCATGGACGGATCCTCGCTCATTGGAGCATCTGGGCGTAGCGCCTGCACTCTTCCGCCACGCAGCTGTGCGGCGACATTTCCGCACAGGTGCGGAACAGGTCGCGGGCTTTCTCCGCGCTCTTGCGCCGCTCGTGCAAGAGCCCGGCGAGCTCGAAGGCCTCCTGAATCGGGCAGCGCTTGCTGTCGGCGATTAGCGGGTCTATGGCCTCGATCGCCTGCTCGGTTGCGCCGCGCTCGAGGTAGACCTTGGCCAGGCGATAACGTGCCACACAGAAGGTCGGAGCGCGCGACACGGCCTCGTACAGCTCCTTCCAGGCGTCCTGCAGATCTCCCTTGTGAAAGTAAGCCCAGCCGAGGTTGGCTCGCGCGAATACCGGTGAGCCGTAGACGGCGTCACCGAGCGCGTGCTCGGCGTCCGCGATCGCCTCGTCCCAGCTGCGCAGGAGCAGCGCCACCGCGGCCAGGCTGTTCCAGGCCTCGGGAAAGCTCGGACGCAGCTCGACTGCCTTGTGGAAATGCCCTTCGGCCTCCAAGAGCTTCTTGGTCTCTTCGGCCCGCACCAACCGCTCGTCTTCGCCCTTGAGGCAAGATGCGGTCTCGGCCTGGGCCTCGTAGTCATGCGCTTCCTTGAGAGCTATCAACCCCAGCATGTTGTAGGGGTCAGCGTTCTTCGGGTCGGCCTGGATGGCCTTCTGCAGCTCCTCGACCGCGGCTTCCTCGTGGTGATTTTGGAAGTACCCCAGCGCTAGCTGGTAGCGCACCTGCGACTGGTCGACATCTCGCTTCGTGCGCGTGGCGCACCCGGCGGGGGAGAGCACCGCAATGCAAGTACCCATCGTGACGAGAAGTCCTTTCAGCTGCTCTGGGATTTGTGCGCCTTTTCCAAGCATTCTCGATGGTTAAAGCCCGCGAGACGCGGCCTGACGCTAGCAGGAACGTCGCCGCCAAGTCAATGCAATTTGGGAACCATGCCGGGTTTTCCAAGCCCTAGACGCCTTTGGCCTCGGGTCCCCAGATGTATTTGTGGAGCTGGAGATTGATGCGTACCGGCAGGCGGTCGCGCACCACCCACTCCACCAGTCGACGTGGATCCAGGCGGCCATGCACGGGGGATAGCAATACCTCGGTTCGGCCCAAGAGCCCCAGCCGGCTAATCTGGCCGACCGACCACTGGTAGTCGGCTTCGTCCGTGAGCACGAATTTGACGGCATCGCAAGGGCGTAGTCCACTGAAAGCGGGCCAGCACATACGCTTGTCCTCGCCGGAAGAGGGCGTTTTCACGTCCAGGATACGGCGTACGGCGCTGGGCAGGCCATCGACGGGATGGGCGCCGGAGGTCTCGATCGCGACCTCGAAGCCATCCTCGGTGAGCTGGCGGGCTAGCTCGCCAATGTCGGGTTGAAGCATCGGCTCTCCCCCGGTGAGCAGCACCCAGGGCAGCCCGAGCTGCTTCACCTCGGCCACGATCTCGCGCAGGCTCATCTCTCGCCCGCCGACGAACGCATAGGTCGTGTCGCAGTAGCTGCAACGCAGGTCGCAGCCGGTGGTCCGGACTATTGCGCATGGCAGTCCCGCGTACTGGGATTCGCCATGGATGGTCGAGTAGATCTCGGAGATGCGCATGCGCCCCGGTTGGGGACTATGGTTCGACTAGTCTACCGAGTCCATGCTATTCGAGAGGGCCATGCCGACCGCAGCGGGCCTGGAGCGATTAAGTGGCGAGCCCGACGTGCAGGTAGACCTCGATCGCGCCGGTCTTGCCCTGCACGTCGAGCACTATCGGCCACACGGCGAATACCGCCTGGCGCTGGTCGTGGTGCACGGCTTTAGCTCGCACGCGGGTCTGTACCCCCACTTGGGCACGGGCATGGCCGCCCGGGGCGTGGCGGTCACGCTTTTCGACAGCCGCGGCCATGGCAAGTCGGGAGGCCAGCGCGGTCACGTCGATGACTTTGACGATTATCTCGATGATCTCGAGATGGTGGTGGAGTGGGCGCGGGCTCAGAGCCCCGGCCTTCCCTGGGCCCTATTGGGACACAGCTTGGGTGGGACGGTTGCCGCGGCCTTTGTGCTCGACGGGGCGCGTCCGGCGAAGCCGAGTCGCCTGGTCTTGGCCGCTCCCTGGCTGAAGCTGCGCATGAAAGTGGCCGCGCCCAAGGCATTGGCCGGTCGTCTGGCCGCGCGCTTGGCCCCGAGGCTCAGCTTGTCCAATGGTCTGCGCGCCGAGGATATCTTGCGTCAGCCGGAGGCCGCGGCTCGTTTCGCCCATGATCCACTGGTGCACCACGTGGCCAGCGCGGGCTGGTTCATGACCACCTTGCGGGCGCAAGCCCGGCTGCGCAGCCAGGCCGGCACTCTCAAGACTCCGACGCTCATGCTCCTCGCCGGGCAAGACAAGATCGTAGCCAACGAGGCCAGCCTGGCCTTTGCCTGGGCCGCGGGCGCGGTCAGCATCCGCACCTACGACCTACTGTTTCACGAGCTGTTTCTCGAGCCCGAGGCCAACCAGGTGATCGACGATATCGCCACCTGGTTGGTGGCCTGATTCTACTGAGAAGACGACCCTGAGCGGGTCCTTTACATCCCCCGCGGAGAGCTCGGCCGGGCAAAGCCCGCCCGAGCTCACGCGATTACTTCTTCGGGGTGAGGCCGGCCAGCTTCTCGCGCATGACGTCGCCGAGAGTCGCGGTGGGACCTCCGGCGCTGAAGCCCTGCGCATCGGCGACCTCCTCGGCGCGTGCCGCGCCGCGGAAGCTGAGGCCGATCTTGCGCTCGGCTCCGTCGACCGAGATGATCTCGGCCTTGAGCACGTCGCCCACCTTGACGAACTGCTTGGGGTCCTCCACACGCTCGTCGGAGAACTCGCTCACGTGGATGAGACCCTCGATGCCTTTCTCGATCTCGACGAAGGCGCCGAAGTCGAGCACCTTCAGTACCCTGCACTCGACGATCTTGCCGGCCGGGTAGTCGTAGGGGATGCGATCCCAGGGATCGGGAACGAGCTGCTTGATACCGAGGGACACCTTGGGCTTCTCGCCATCGAACTCGATGTTGAGCACCACCGCCTCGACCTCATCACCTTTCTGGTAGAGTTCGGAGGGGTGCTTGACCCGCTGAGTCCAGGAGAGGTCGGACACGTGCACCAGGCCGTCGATACCCTCCTCGATCTCCACGAAGATGCCGAAGTCGGCGATGTTGCGTACGATGCCCTTGACCACCGTGCCGGGCGGATACTTCTCCTTGAGCGAAGCGAAGGGGTTGGGCTCGAGTTGCTTCATGCCCAAGCTGATCCGGTTCTGAGCCGGGTCGATGTCGAGCACCACCGCCTCGACGGTGTCACCGATAGCGAGCATCTTCGACGGGTGTTTGACCCGGCGTGTCCACGACATCTCCGAAATGTGGATGAGGCCCTCGATGCCCTGCTCGATCTCAATGAAGGCGCCGTAATCTTTGAGCGATACCACCTTGCCCCGCACCACGGTACCGGGCGGGTACTTCTGCTGGGCGTGAGTCCAGGGGTCTTCCATCATCTGCTTGAGGCCGAGCGACACACGCTCGGTTTCCGTGTTGAACTTGAGCACCTTCACGCGCACGTGGTCGCCGACCTGGAAAAGCTCGGAGGGATGGGTCACGCGTCCCCAGGACATATCGGTGATGTGCAGCAAGCCGTCGATGCCACCCAGGTCGATGAAGGCACCGTACTCGGTCAGGTTCTTCACGATGCCCTCGACCATTTGGCCTTCCTTGAGCTTGTCGAGCGTCTGCTCCTTGAGGGCCGCTCGCTCCTTTTCCAGCAACACCCGCCGGGACAGCACGATGTTGCCGCGCTTCTTGTTGAACTTGATGACCTTGAAGCGATGGCTCTTCCCGAGCATGTTGTCGAGGTTGCGCACCGGGCGCAGGTCCACCTGCGAGCCCGGCAGGAAGGCCTTGACACCGCCGCGGATGGTAACCGACAAGCCGCCCTTGACCCGCGTGCTTATGGTGCCTTCGATCAGCTCGTCGCGTTCACACGCTGCCGAGATCTCGTCCCAAACCTTGAGTCGGTCGGCTTTCTCCTTCGACACCACGCAGAGGCCGTTTTCGTCTTCACGGCTTTCCAGAAAGACATCGACGACATCTCCCTGCTTGACCGTCATCTGGCCGTCCACCATGAATTCGGAGGCGGCGATGGTGCCCTCCGACTTGTAGCCGATGTCTACGACCACATTGTCTGGGCCGACGTGAATAACCTTGCCCTTGACGATTTCACCTTCTTTGACTTCGTCGCGCTTGAGCGACTCCTCGAAAAGCGCGGCGAAATTTTCTTCCGAACTGGAAGGGTCGTTCGAGAACGACGGGACAGCAGCCATGAATTTCCTTTACGGTGTTCTCAGCGAACGCGGCCTTGTCAGGCCGGCTGGTCCGAATGCGAGGCCCCGCCCGACATTCGGCGCACTTCTTGCTCGCACATCCCCGACCATCCGGGAACAGCGAAGGGCGGCGAAACCTACCCCCGCCCGGCCGTCGTGTCAACCATGTCAACCATATCAACCGTCCGATGATGCCAAACTCGCAGCGGCGGCGACATAGCCTTCTCTGTCCCCTCGCTTCCCTGCCCGCTCTTGGGCTAGGCGGACCCGCTCTTG
Source organism: uncultured delta proteobacterium (assembly GCA_963849735.1). GTDB lineage: Bacteria > Myxococcota_A > Polyangia > Fen-1088 > Fen-1088 > Fen-1118. Next base: position 18,069 of record CAWKJE010000057.1, on the reverse strand, counting down.
GGCTTAGGCGGCTAGCCGCCCAGGCCGCGGACAACCTCTGCCATCCGGTCGATGACTTGCTCGGGTGTGAGCAGGGAAGTGTCGATTTCCAGGGCGTCGTCCGCCCGACGTAACGGTGCGAGCGCGCGACTGCGGTCGCGCTCGTCACGAATCTGCATCTCGGCGAGGACCTCGGCCAACTGGGCCGGCCGGCCCTTGGCTTGTAGCTCCAGCGTGCGCCGCCGCGCACGTGTGTCGAGGCTGGCGATCAGGAAGAATTTCGCCCGGGCGTTGGGAAAGACGACCGTGCCCACGTCTCTGCCTTCAGCCACCACGTCCGCGGTGCTGGCCAGTTGCCTCTGCAAGCCCAGCAAGCCCATGCGCACCTCGGGCAGCGTGGATACGCGCGATGAGCCATCCGAGATCTCCGGTGCGCGGATCTTATCCGTGATGTCATGGCCATCCGCCAGCACGCGAATGTGATCTCCATCCCTCATGAAGGCAATGACCAGCCCGCTCACGAGCTGTCCCAAGCCTGGCCCGTCGTCCCAGCTCACCTGGCGTTCCCTGGCCACGAGCGCGACGGCGCGGTAGAGCGCCCCGGTGTCGAGGAAGGTGTACCCCAAGCGCTGCGCCAGGCCTCGCGCAGCCGTCGATTTCCCGACACCGGCCGGGCCGTCGATGGCAACCACGAAACCTTCGGGAGAGGGGGGTGTCATGCCCGCCAGGCTAACCGCGAACTGTCCGGTATGCCAAGCCATCCGGACAGCCAAGGTGTATCCTTGGCTTCCCGACCCCGAGCGCGACCTTGATATTGGCTACTGTGAAAATGACCCTGAGAGGGTCCTTTTCATTCCCCGCGGAGAGCGCGGCTGGGCCCAAGCCCTCCCGCGCTCACGCGAAGTTCTGCTACCATGGCGAGGTGGCCAGGGTTAGCCGCGCTTCATCCCGCTCTTGCCATTCTTGGCCATTCTTGCTGCTGGCGGTAGCCGGCTGCGCCTCCCCTACCCCGTCGGCTGGTCCCTGGAGCCTATCTCCTGCGCTCGACCTCGGGCCGGCGGTAGCACAGGTGGACCAGACTCCCATATTCGCCGGGCAGGTGCTGGCCGAGGCCAAGCGTACCGGCCAGAGCCCGCGCGCGGCGCTGACGGCACTGATTGACGAGCAAGTCATCGCTCGGGCGGCTGCTGTCCGCGGCTGGCCTCGGCTGGCTGACGCGGACAGCGAACGTGCCATGGTCGAGCGCCTGCTCGAGCGCGACCTCGAGCCCGTTCTGGGCATGGACAAAATGCCAGACAAGACCCTGCGCCATCTCTACGACGCCGCCCGCGACGCCTTCGTCCACCCGCGCCTGGTCGACGTCGGAGTGCTGGCAGTGTACACCGGCGCCAGGATGCCTGCCGATATGCGCAAGGTGCGTGAGCAGACGGCTAGTGAGCTCTCGGCTTATCTCGCTCGACATCCCGCGGCCAGCTTGGACGAATTTGCCAACGTGGCGCACGACAAGCAGTGGTCCGATCGACTCGTTGTTTATGGTCGGTTTCTACAGGGGACCGACAAGCCCCTTTCTCCGATCATCGGGAAGGAGGTGGCGAAGTTGAAACGACCAGGCGAGACGACGCCGCTCCTCTCCGACAGCAACGGCTTCTTCATTATCCGTTACGCGGGGGAAAAGCCGGCCGAGAACACGACCTTCGCGGAAGCCCGCCCCCGCCTGGCGGCCGCGTACCTCGAGCGTTGGCGGCAAGAGCAGTTCCTGAGCTTTTCTAACGACCTCCTGCAGCGGCACAGGGTCGAGGTACACTTCGACAGGATTGCCACGGACTATTGACGGAGGGGGGAGCCCCTCCCCCGTCGAGCAAAGCTCGACGGGTCCCCCCTTCCCCCGCGAGGCCTGACGGCCTCGCGGCTCGCGCTTTGCGCGAGCTGGGTTGCGGGGCGTAACTCGTGCCACGGGGTCCCCCCTTCCCCCGCGAGGCCTGACGGCCTCGCGGCTCGCGCTTTGCGCGAGCTGGGTTGCGGGGTGTAACTCGTGCCACGGGGTCCCCCCTTCCCCCGCGAGGCCTGACGGCCTCGCGGCTCGCGCTTTGCGCGAGCTGGGTTGCGGGGCGTAACTCGTGCCACGGGGTCCCCCCTTCCCCCGCGAGGCCTGACGGCCTCGCGGCTCGCGCTTTGCGCGAGCTGGGTTGCGGGGCGTAACTCGTGCCACGGGGTCCCCCCTTCCCCCGCGAGGCCTGACGGCCTCGCGGCTCGCGCTTTGCGCGAGCTGGGTTGCGGGGCGTAACTCGTGCCACGGGGTCCCCCCTTCCCCCGCGAGGCCTGACGGCCTCGCGGCTCGCGCTTTGCGCGAGCTGGCGATGGGTCCCCCACGGGGGCGCCCTCGGGCGACGCCCATTTTACGCCTTTACTTCTTACGGAAGCGCGACAAGGTCGCGGGCAACGCCGCGAGATCGGGCAGGCCTTTGTCGGGATGCAGCTGCTTGGCCCGCGCGAGCAGGGCATCTTCGCTCTCTTTGTTGTTGGGGTCGGGCAGGCAGCACTCGACCGGGCACACCGCCTGGCACGCCTCGTGGTCGAAGAAACCGACGCACTCGCTGCAGCGAGCGGGATCGATCACGTACTTGCTATCGCCCTCACTGATCGCGTCGTTGGGGCACTCTGGTTCGCAAGCGCCGCAATTGATGCATTCGTCGGTAATGTAGGTCGCCATGTTGCTCCTTTCCAGGACAGCGAGCGTCACCGTGGTGTCGCCCATTTTTAGGTTGGTGAGTGTATTGGTCCGGCCTCGCCACGTCAACCGGCTCAGAGAGGCAGAAAGCATGAGAAGCATGGCCTTATCTCACGGAGGCGCCCGCTGCTCGAGCTGGACGAAGCTCGGTCAAAGCTACCTTGGGATCTGTTCCAATCGCAAGTGCCGCGCGTTCCCGACAGCCACGTGTTGGGCTAGACGCGGCTAGGACGCTTGCTGCGCGACGGTGGGCTCGCCGCCGCTGCCGGCGTCCTCCGGTATTGGGGGTGATGGCGGCTCGCGCTCGCCGCCCCCACGCCGGTCGTGCAGATTCACCGCCACCAGCTTGGAAACTCCTGACTCTTCCATGGTGATGCCGCACAGCTTGTCGGAGATTTCCATGGTGTGCTGGTTGTGCGTCACGATGATGAACTGCGACTGGTCAGTCATGTCGCGCACAGCCTGGTTGAAGCGTCCAACGTTGGCCTCATCGAGCGGAGCATCAACCTCGTCAAGCACGCAAAACGGCGACGGCTTGACCAAGAAGATAGCGAAGAGCAGCGACACCGCGGTCAGCGCCTTCTCCCCACCCGAGAGGAGCTCTATGTTCTGCAGCATCTTCTTGCCCGGAGGATTGGCGATGATCTCGACCCCGGTCTCCAGCAGGTCATTTTCGTCTGTCAGCGCCAGATGAGCACGGCCGCCGCCGAACAAGTGGGGGAAGACCTCTTGGAATTTCGAGTTGACGCTGTCGAAGACCTCACGAAAGCGCTTGCGCGAGGCGCGGTTTATCTTGTCGATCGCGGTTTCGAGTTGGCTCACGGCCGATTCGAGATCGGCCCTCTGCGCGCGTAGGAAATCGACACGTTGCTCCAGATCGGCTGATTCCTCGATGGCCGTAAGATTGATGTCTCCCATGCGCTCGACCAACCCGCGCAGCTCGCGGATCCGGTTCTCCTCGAGCTCTCCGCAAATGTCGCGCAGGTGGAAGTCCGCCAGCACTGTCCTGATGGTACGGATCTCGGGGTAGCGATCGACGATCTGCTGGTCGAGCGCCTCCAGCCGCATGGCCACCTGCTGGCAGCGTAGCGCAAGCGCCGCCAGCTCTTGACCCGAGTGGGCCACCTGGCTGCGCCTGGTCTTGAGGTCTGCATCGCGACGAGCCAGCGCTCCGCTGTTCGCCTCCGCCGCGGTCTGGCGAGCAGTGTAAGCGCCGGATCGTTGGGCCAGCTCGGTTTGCAGGGACGAAGCTTCCGCGGCGAGTTGCTCGGCCTCCTGACGCAGACTCTCGGCGCGAGCCCGGTCGGCCGCCGCTTCTTCGTCCAGCTGTAAGCGCCGCGTTTCGTGCTCCGCAATACCACGCCGTAAGCGCTCTACGTCATCACGGGCGCTGCGCTTGCGCTCGGCGGCTTGCGCTGCTCCCACCTTCGCGCTGGCCAGATCGCCCATAAGGCCATCCACTCTTTCCGAGAGCGATGACACCCGTCCACGCAGGCCTTCCGCACGGGTTTCGTGCTCGGACACGGTCTCGAGCTCGCTCGCCAGGGTGGTGGTCGATTCTTCAAGGCGGGATTGGTTGTCCGCCACGGAAGCGCGCAGAGACGCCAGGCCCGCGGCGAGCTTGCTGCCTTGCCCCTCGGCCTGGCTCTGCTCGCGCGCCAGCCGTTCCCTGTCTCGACCCAGCGCCGCTCGATCGAGCTCGTCCCTGCGCATTTCCGCTACGGTCTGATCCAAGGTCGCACTTGCCTCGGCCAGTGCTTGTTTGGTGGTGACGTGGCGCTGCAAGCTGCCCTGGTAGTCTTGCTCCAGGCGAGCAACCACCTCGCCCAGCTCGCGCATTTCACGCTTTTGCGAGAGGACGCCCGCCATGGCGAGCTCGCGTGAGCCGCCCGTCACGACGCCTTGCGGATCGATGACTTCGCCCTCGAGCGTGACCATGGTCTTGCGGGTTCGCGTGTGCCGCCACAGCTCGAGAGCCTTGGCCAGGTCCTCGACCACCACCACATCTCCGAGCAGGTAGGCCGCGACTTTGTCGTAATGACGGTCGAAACCGATGAGCTCGAGCATGGGGCCTCGTACGCCATCGCCATCCGGCCATTCCGGGCTTCGTGCCGGCGCAGGCACGGCGGCAAGACCAACCTCGCTCACTTCTCCTGCCGCTGCCGCTACCGTCCCCCCCTGGGCGTCATAAATGACGTCGCCGGCGCTCGGGGCGCGCAGAGCGATGGGGATGAAGCTCGACCGACCCTCGCTGCGCTGCTTGAGGAAGTCGATGGCCTCGACGCCGACCTCGTGCGATTCGACGATGATGTTGCCGAGGCGCTCGCCTAACACGGCCTCCAGGGCGGTTTCGAGCTCGGGTGGTGGTTGGACGATATCGGCCACCAGGCCCTTCACCCCTTGCAGACTCCAGGTCTTGCTCTCACCCTCGCCCAGCTCGCCTGACTCGCGCACCCTTTGCATGATGGCGCGCACCCCACGCTGGAAGCTTTCGTAGCGGCTTTGAATCTCGGCCAGCGACTGCAGGCGCGAGCGCCGCCGATGGGCTTCTTCGCGCAAGGTCTCGAGCTCGATTTCACCGCGCGCGACTGCCGCCCGCAGCGCCCCCACTTGGGCTTCCGCCTCTTTCTTGCTCTCGGCCAGGGTGACGCATCGAATCTGCAGCTCCGCGTCCCGGACGCCGAGCTCCTCCGCCTCGCCGGCCAAGCGTGCCGTCTGTTCCCTCGCCTGGGATTCCTCGCGCAAGAGCTCGTCGAGCCGGTGGCTGAGGTCCTGGTCACGCACACGCGCCGATGCGATGTCCGACTCCAAGCGCGCGATCCGGGTACGCGTTGCAGCCAGGTTGGATAGCGCTAGGTCGAGATCGCGACGAGCCGTCGCCAGCTCGGCGCGTGCCTCGGTACAGGTCTTCTCCGCCTCCGCCAAGGCCAGGGCGCATGACGCGGCCTCCTCGTCGAAGCTGGCGACCTGGCCCAAGATGGTGGTCAAGGCGGCGCCATCCTCGGACGCGCGTGCTGCCAGACCGTCGCTCTCGCGTCGGTTGTGCTCGGCTCGGGTGGCCAAGGCAGCCGCCTCGTCCTGATAGTGCTCTGCCCGTTGGGCGGAAAGCTGGGCCTTGTTGTCCAAGGCAAATAGCTCGTCCTTGGCCACCGCAATCTCGGCCAGCTCGTGTGCCACCGTCAGACGTTCAGCCTCCACTACCGCCTCTTCGGCCGCCAAGGCCGCGTTTTCGTCGGTGTGCCTGCCCTCGCGCTCGGCGCGCTCGGCGTCCAGGAACTTGTGCTCGGCGAGAAGGCCGAGGTGCCTCTGGGCGGCGGTGCATAGCTCGAGGTCCTTGAGCTCGGCCTTGTAGCGCTTGAAGCGCTCGGCCTTCTGGGCCTGCAGTTTCAGGGAACGCAGACGGGTTTCGATTTCGCCCACGATGTCCGTCACCCGCACCAGGTGCTGGCGGGTCGCCTCCATCCTGCGCTCGGCAATCTTCTTCTTGGCCTTGTACTTGGTGATGCCGGCAGCCTCGTCGATAAGGCCACGACGGTCCTCCGGGCGCGAAGATACGATGAAGCCGATCCGGCCCTGCTCGATAATTGCGTAGGCCTTCGAGCCAACCCCGGTGCCGAGAAAGAATTCAACAATATCGCGTAAGCGACAGGGCACCCCGCCCAGCTGGTACTCGCTCTCGCCGCCACGATAGAGTCGACGGGTGACCACCACGTCGGTTGGCGCCACGGCGCCCCACGGGACGCCGCCCGGAGCGACGTCAGGGGCAATGGAGCCCATATCGAAGGTTAGCGAGACCTCAGCCAGGCCGGCCGGTCCGCGGGATTCCGAGCCGGCGAAGATGACGTCCTCCATGGCGCGACCGCGCAGATGCTTGGCCGACTGCTCGCCCATCACCCAACGGATGGCGTCAACAATGTTCGATTTTCCGCACCCGTTGGGCCCCACCACGGCCGTGATGGGATCGTCGAAGGTGAGGACCGTCTTGTCGCAGAACGACTTAAACCCACAGATCTCGAGCCGCTTTATCCTCATCGCTCACCCCGGCGCGTGACGTTGCGTGACCATACAAGCCATCTTGTGACGGTAGACTATACCAGCTCCGGAGCCCGGCAACCCCCCTTTTGTTGCGACGCCGCTCGACGTTCGGGCAAATAAAAAAATTAGCAAAAATCCCGCAAGCTTCTTGGAAGCTTCTTGACCGGCCTGTTAAGGTCCGCGCCACATCCACATGGAAGGGGCACCCGAGACCGATAAGCTAGTAGCTGCCGCCATAGCGCTTGCCTTCGTTGCTGTCGCCCTGCTGTTGATCTACGTCATCCGGCGCGCCCGCAAGGCCAGAAGACGCGAAATCGAGGGAGCGGGCGGCGACGACAGAGCGGTGCGGCAGGTCAAGCCCAAGCGGCCCGCTCTTCGCCCTGAAGATGTAATTCCCGAGCCACCCGAGGAAGCGGGAGCGCCTGCCTCCGGCCCGGCGCGGCAACCGGCAAGGTCCGAGCCTCTCCCCGAGCTCACCCCACCCGTCCCCGAGGTCATGCCTCCCGTGCCGGCTGCGGTCCCAGCCACGCCACCTGACAAGATGGACAAGGTTGGGGTGGACCGGATTGAGCCGGCCGCGCCAGCGACGCTTGCTCCGTCCAAGAGAACGCGCGACCTGAGCGCTCTGGCAGCAGGGCTCGGGCCTACCCGCGCGGGCTGGGTTTCGCGTCTCGGCCAAATTTTTTCCGGCGCGCGGGCCATCGATCCTGTCCTGGTCGAGGAAATCGAGAGAGTCTTGCTCACCGCCGACATCGGCGTGCGCACCAGCCAGAAGCTCTTGGAGGAGATTCGTTCCTCCCTGAGCCGGAGAGCGCTTGCGGATGCCGGGGCCATCTGGGAGCACTTGCGGCACCGTAGTATAGAGGTTCTGCGCAGCGGCGCCCTGCCCATCGACTTCAGCAAGGCCAAACCCCTGGTGCTCCTTACCATTGGTGTCAATGGCAGCGGCAAGACCACAACGGTGGGTAAGCTGGCGGCCAAGTTTCGCGCGGAAGGCCGCTCGGTGTTGCTGGTGGCCGGCGACACCTTTCGGGCTGCCGCGACCGAGCAGCTCGAGGTGTGGGGGCAGCGGGTTTCCGCCCCGGTAGTGCGTGGAAAAGAGGGGAGCGATCCTTCGTCGGTAATCTTCGACGGCATCAAGCGCGCGGCCGCCGAAGGCGTAGACGTTGTGATCGCCGATACGGCGGGCCGGCTGCATACCAAGACCAACTTGATGGACGAGCTGCAGAAGATACGGCGAGTGGCGGCCAAGGCGCTCCCGGGGGCGCCCCACGAAACCTGGCTGGTCATCGACTCGACCAACGGACAAAACGCGATCGCGCAGGCCCAGATCTTCACCCGCGCCATGTCGGTGACCGGTATCGTTCTCACCAAGCTTGACGGCACGGCCAAGGGGGGTGTGATCCTCGGCATCGCCGACGAGCTGGGCATTCCTGTGCGCTACATCGGAGTGGGCGAGCGGGTGGAGGACTTGCGCGAGTTCGATGCTGAAGATTTCGTCGAGGCTCTGTTCGAAAGGGCCAACTAGGAGTAGAAGACCACTAAAGCGATCTCCAATTGGCAAACGCGGCTCAAATTTTGTTGATTTGCAGAAATTGCCCGTGCTACATTGCCCCCACCTCTGCCTTCATAGACAAACCTGTGAAATCAAAGCGATTTTTGTCATGGGGTGAAGGCGGGCCCCAGCAAGGAAGCGCATGAAACGACTTGCCCTCGGCCTCACGGTAATTCTAGCCAGCCTAAGCTTCCCGATACTGTCCCTGGCCCAAGAGCCAGAGCAACCGGCGAGCGATGCGGCAGGCGGCGACAAATCTCCTCCTCCTCCGACAGAATCGGCCCCGGCGGCCGCGCCCGATCTCGACCTGTCGGACCTCGGAGAGCCAGGCGAAGCCCAGGGTGAGGGGGCGGCTTCCAAAAAATCGACCGGCGCTGAGACCGGGGCTCCACGCAAGTCTTGGGCAGACATCGTGGTCGTGCCCCGCAAGGCCTTCCTGAAGAAGTATCGCCTCGAGCTGGCGCCCTTCACCGGGATAACCCTCAACGATCCGCTCATTCGCCACTACTCGTTCGGCGGCGATCTGAACTTCTACATCACCGACGTGCTCTCCATCGGCGCCGAAGGACAGTATTTCCTGAAGGAGCTGTCCGAGCGCGAGACGCTGGTCGGAGCCCAGTATTATCTGGTCCCCACCCTCAACAAGCTGAACTACCAATACGCCCTGACCTTCGGCTACGTGCCCGGCTATGGCAAATTCGGCCTCTTCAACAAATGGATTGTCCACTGGGATTTGACGTTCCAGCTGGGTCTCGGGCTGATCGAGACCCAGATCATCCCGCGCGCCTACGGCGACGCCTCCTTCACCAACAAGGACATCGAAGGGCAGATCGGCCTTGGCGTGCGCCTGTTCGTCACCGACTGGATGACTCTGAGCCTCACCTTCCGCGATTACATGTACGAAGATGCCTTCGAGTGGGAGGGCCGCTACTCGGGTGAGACGCTCGCCGATTTGAAGACCCAATCGCAGGATCATCAAAGCCAGTTCGTCCAGAACATCATGATGTTCTTCTCCATCGGTCTATACATTCCCCCCTCCTTCACCTACCGGACACCCCGCTAGCGAGTTGATGTCATGATGAAGCAGACAATTGCCATGCGGAAGGCTGTCGCCGTCGCGTCCCGTATCGTTGCGCTGAGCACGGTGGGCGTGCTCGCCCTGCCCACAATCGCCCGCGCCGACCAGGAGCGCAAGAGCCCCCTTACCAACGCTCCCGTGGTCCGCCGGCGTCTCGAGCTGCGCGACAAGCGGGTCGAGCTGGGAGTGGGGGTTGGCGCTACTGTGGGCCAGGACTTCTACAACGCCCTCCTGATCATGCCCAAGCTGGCCTTCCATTTCAACGACTGGCTCTCCCTGGCGGCGGTGGGCGGCTACAACGCCACCCCTACCAGCTGGCCCAGCTCGTTCAACAACGACGTCTACAATGCCCTGGTGCTGCAGAACAGCTCGAGTGCTGCCGACACTCGTTCGCCCAATGCGAACGACGCTCGCGCCACCATGAACCACATCACCTACCTTGCCGTTGGCCAGGTTGAGTTCATTCCCCTTTCCGGCAAGATCGCGCTGCTCAACAGCATCTTCAGTTACTTCGACTTCTACATCCTGGGTGGGGCCGGCGTGATCAATCTGGCGGCGCCGGCTCAGCCTCAGAGCTGTCAGCGCGCGGGCGAGCCCAGCCAGCCCATTTGCCAGGCCCACACGGGCAGCGAGCTGACGTTCAATGCGGGCGTGGGGGCGCACGCCTTCCTCACGCACTGGGCTGCCTTGAACATCGAGCTACGCGATCTCATCTACAAGAACAATGCCTCTGGCCGCAGCGTGCTCGGCAATCTCTATCCCGCCGACGATCTTCCGGTGACTACCAGTGCTGACCTGGAGTGGACCAACAACTACCTGGTAAGCTTGAATATTCAGTTCTTCTTTCCCACCACGCCCAAGATCAGTCGCTAGCTCGGTCGCGACATTTTCTCGTCTAGGCCGCGGAGTCTCCCGTGTCACAGAAGCGCAAGGTTACGCTCTACTTCAACTCCGCGATGTTGGCGGAGACCCAGAAAGAGGCAATCCGCCAGGACCGTTCCGTGTCGTGGATCATCCAGGCCGCCTGGCGTATTGCGCGCGACGAAGTGAAGAAGATGCCAGGGGTGCGGCCGGCCAGCGAGCTGTCCGCCCCGTCTGACTTGGCCGAAGAGACCGCCTTGCCGCTGGCTGCCGCTCCGTACACCCGCTCGCAGGCTTAGCCCGAGACCAGCTCACGGCTGGGCTGGCCCGGGTGCTGCTACTGGCAGCTAGTCTGCACCAATCCGGGGCCGAGCGGCCGGCAAAGCACCGAGCTGGTGTCCGTTCCCCGCTCCCAGTGGATGTAGATGCTGTCGCCTACCTGACCTTGCAGAGGCTGGGCAAAGACCGAACCGTCCCCGGCTGCCTCCTGGATGATTCCTGACCCTAGCCGGGCGTTCAAGATGAAGTAGGTCGCGCCGATGGCCGCCCCGTCGGGCGGCATGGTCACGGACCAGTTATCGGCCGAAACCTGTCCGAAGGTCGGGTTGGGCGGCGGAATTGGGATGAACGGCGAGTTGCAGGCGAACACCGCCACCATCGCCAGGCCCAGGAGGGCCGCGGCGAGGCGCTTGCGAAGGCAGAGTGTTGTCCCGCGCGGCATGCTTGGTTGCTGGCAGAGCAATTGTCGGGCCGAGCCAAGAGGTGGCCGTTTGCTCGCTTTTCCTGGTCTGCTCGGCCCCGTCATGTCAACCATGGTGCGGAAATGTCAACTTTGTTGGCAGCAAGTGGACTACGCATCGCCATGGCTACGCATCGCCATCACGAGAGGTGGCCCCATGGTCATGTGCGCTCCGCGCTTAACCCGTAGCGGCGTAGCTTCTTCTGCAGGCCAAAGCGGGAGAGGCCGAGGACAGTGGCGGCTTTGGTCTGGTTGCCCTGGGATCGGTTCAGCGCTTCCCGAATGAGCTGCCGCTCGAGGCGCTCCACTCTACTGCGCAACGTCAGATTGTCGGAGTCGCAGCCGGCGCCCACCGCGATATCCTCCGTCTGGATGCCCGGCGAGAGATCGCTCACTCCGATGCTGCTCCCGCTGAAAGCCTCGGCCCGGGCGACCTCGTTCTCGAGCTCGCGCACGTTGCCCGGCCAGGAGTAGCTGCACAGCTTCGCTAGGGCGGCGGGAGCCACGGTCTTGCACGCCGAATGAGAGGCCAGGGCCGCCCTGCGCAGGAAATGCTGCAAAAGGAGAGGAATGTCGTCCCGGCGATCGCGCAACGACGGCAGGAGTATGCGCACCACGTTCAAGCGATAGAACAGGTCCTTGCGGAACTTGCCCTCGTCGACCATTTGCGCCAAGCGCCTGTTGGTGGCAACCACAATCCTGACGTCGCATCGCTCTATCCGCTCGCTACCCAGGCGGTGGTACTCGCCGTTCTGCAATACACGCAGGAGCTTGCCCTGCATCGCTGGGGACATCTCCGCGACCTCGTCCAGGAACAAAGTTCCTCCGCTGGCTACGGCAAAAAGACCACGGGCATCCCGATCGGCCCCGGTGAACGCACCGCGAACGTGACCGAACAGTGTCGATTCGAGCAGCGTCTCCGGAATCGCCGCGCAGCTTTCCGAGACGAAGGCACAGGCCTTGCGCGGGCCGTGGAAATGGATGGCCCGGGCCACCAACTCCTTGCCAGTCCCGCTCTCGCCCTCGATGACGACGGGCAAGTTGGTGTCGGTCACCCGATCGAGAAGACGGAAAACCTCCAGCATTCCGGGCGATTGTCCCACGATCTCACGGTAGTCGTAGCGCAGCGCCGCCGCCTCGCGACTCTCACGCAGCTCTACGCGCACGTCGTCAAGGGCAGCCTCTTTGATTCGCAGCTCGTGCTCGAGGCGCCGATTGAGTGACAGGACCTGCTGCTCACGACGCCGCAGCTCGGAGAGGACGCGCGCGTTCTCGATGGCGATGGCACCCTGCTCCGCGAAGTCGAGCACCAGGGCCAGCTCATCTTCGCCGAAGACACCCTTGCGCAGACGGTGGTCGACATAGATAGTCCCGACCACCTGGCCCTTGACGGCCAAGGGCACGGCTAGCACAGAGCGTAGGTGCAGACCGCTCACCGACAGAAGCTCGCTGAAGCGGGTATCGCCCGCGGCATCCACGGTTACGACCGGCTGGCCAGACTGTGCGGCTTGATTCGCTATGGAACGCGACAGCGACAGCGCCGGTCCCTCCAGACTGGTCTGGTCTATGTTGCGCGCCACCTTGACGACCAGATCGCCAGCACCGTCCTTGAGCAGCAGGAAGCCGCGCTCCGCGTCGGTCAACTCGATGACCGTGTCGATGACCGTCTCTAGCACGCGTGCAAGGCGCAAGTCGCTGTTAAGTCGCTTGTTGATGTGTTGTGAGCGGCGCAAGCGCGCTTCGAGAAGAGCCATGCGCGCGGCCATGGCCGCTCCCGCACCGGCAGTTTCTCGCTCCCCCAGCTCTGGTGCATCTCGGTCGGCGCGTAGTGAAGGCCAATATTTGGCCGGCGTTTTCATCATAACCTCCGCAAAGAGGGTTCTGGCTCGCTCTCGTTCGGCGCCCTTGCGCTCGTCGTTGGCTCGCGCGAATAGCCGAGCGGCCAGGCTAGCCAAGCGCCAGGCAGCGGGCACTCGTCCGACTTCTCGAGCGCTATGGGAGACGGCCGCCAGCCCTTCGGCGATCGCCAGCTCCTGGACGATGGACTGGCCTGACGCCGGGCCAGTAGCCAGAGCAAGACGTGCGCGCGTAGCCCATATTGGCTCGCGCAGCGTGCTGTCGCACTGCGCGACACGAGACTCTGCCTCGGCCAAAAGGCCTTCGGCTTTGGCGAGCTCACCCATCTCGGCCATCACCTCGGCCTGGCTGAGCAGGGCCGTGGCTGCCAAGGTGGTCATGCCGGCTTGGGCCAGCAGGGCGTTGGCCCGGCCGTAAGAATCATAGGCAGCCGGCAAGTCCCCTCGCCTTCTGGCCAACTCGGCGTCGAGCAAGCAAGCATAGCCGTGATATGAGCCGCCAGCGCCTTCGCAAGCCGCGGCAAGTCTCTGCAACGAGCGTCCTGCCGCATCCAGATCTCCGAGCTGCAAGAATAGCTGGCCGACGTTGAAAAGCGCTAGCACCTGGTCAGGGGCAGCGCCCAGTCGACCCAGGTCCCGCACCGCGCGTTCGAGGGCGGCGATCGCTTCCCCGTAATCGCCCAGCTCGGCCAGGGCACAGCCTAAATTGAAAGTTGCCGTTGCGCCCCCATGGGCGTCATGTGCCTTTGCGTAGGCGGCGCTGGACAGCCGGTAGGCCGAGGCCGCTTGCCCGGCGTGTCCGGCGAGCTGATGGACTAGGCCGTCCAGGGATGTGAGCCTGGCGGTGGCCAAGGGCTCGCGCACCTGACCGATCATCCCGTCCAGTAAGTGTCGGGCTTCGTCCAGCTTGCCGCTATAAGCTAGGGCGAGCGTCGCCGCCTCCCGAGCTGGCAAGGTGGCCATGCTCTGCTCTTGCAAGGAGGGTTGCGCGGCCAGAAATGCTTCGGCGAACTGGCCGGCTGAGATCAGAAGACGAGCGATTCTGGCCCTCAGCATGTGCGCGTCGTCGCTCGAGGGTGGTAGATCGGAGATCACTTCCTGTATCCGAGCCAAGGCCGCGCCCGGTTTCCCCTGTCGTCCGAGCAGCCACGCCTGTCGTTCCACCACTAGGACCGTCAGCGTGCCAGTCGCCGCGGCGCAGGTTTCCAGAACCGCCAATGCTTCGTCGTAGCGCCCGACCACGCCCAGCGCCTCGGCAAGGGCAATCCGGTCCGGGATCGAGCCCTGCCGCGGGTCCGACGCCATGGCCCGCCTTCCGAGCTCGGCGACCTTGCTCCACGCGCCCTCTGATCGGGCCAGACGCAGGCTGGCCCAGAGAATCTCGGCCTCCTTGGCGTGCTCACCCAGGGCGCCGTGAATATGAGCCCAGCGGGGGTCGGCGGCGCTGAGACCGGCAGCCGCCCTTCTGACCACATCCTGGAGCCAGCGGTCGCAAGTGACAGCACGCCAAAACGCCTGGAGGTGAAGAGGACCGGGCAAGACTGCCCTGTCCGGCAACAGCCAACCCGCAGCGCGAGCCGCCTGCTCCCCTTGGCCTGTGCAGCAAGCCGGGGCATCCAGCACTACCCCGGCTATAGTCGAGCGGGCGGCCAGGTCGAGCGTGGCAAAGCTCCGGTCGAGGAGCGCCGCCAGAATCTCCAGCTGCCTCGGCCGACTCGAGCGAGTCTGGCCTGCCTTCGCGCACGTTCTTGATCCAGCTGCGGGCCAAGACCGCGACCGCGCCAGCCAGCCCGTGTGACGACGATGTCATCAGCTCGAGAACTTCGTGGGAAGGCTCTGCTCCTGCCCCACGTCGGGCCAGCTCGGCGATGGCTGCTCGGGAAAGGGGAGCCAGCTCGACGACGGCGGAGCCCAAGCGCTCCTTGGCCTCGGCGCAGGGGAGCAGGAGCAAAAGGCGCCCGCTCGGCGGGCTCGACATGACTGCCTCGGCGAGCGCCTTATCCTCAGGGGAACCGGCCAGAGCTAGGCAGAGGGGTTGCTGGGCGGCCCGTTCCTCAAGCCCCGCGACCAGCTCGGCCACGTCGGCTTGCGAGCGACCGACGGGCTCGCTCCCCGCCGAGCTAGCGGAAGTCTGGCGGTTGGCCAACTCGCGGCGCATGGCGACCGAGTCGGCCTGCTCGATGGTAAAGGCCGGAAGGCTTTCGACCAGCATGGCTAGCCGGGCATCCCGGAGCGCGCGCTGGATGATCGTGTTGCGGCCCGAGCCGACCGGGCCAGCGACCCAGATGACGCTGACCCGAGCCACGCCTTCCGCCACCCGTTCCAGATGGCCACGCAGCGCCTTCTCTTCACTGGCTCGGCCGACAACTATACCGGCCAGGGGATCTCCGGCGGGATAAGGCGCGGTCAAGTCGATTTCGATCGGCGCCGGATCGCGGGCGCTGGCTCGTCCCATCTCGCCGAGCAGCTCGCGTGCCGAAGCAGGCCGGTTCTCGCTGTTGGCGGCCAGCAGTCTGACAATGATTGCGTCCCAGGGCTGGGGCAAGCCGCTGCGCAATGATGACGGTGGCGCAGGCTTCCCCTGCCAGACCAGCCTGGCCGAGTCCAGTCCCACGCCAAAGGGCGCACTGCCCGTCCACGCGTGATAAAGCGTGGCACCCAAGCTAAACGAGATCCGCGGAAGGGCCTCTTTCCCCCACCAAGGCCTCGGGCGCCATGAAGCCCAAGGTGCCCGACGCGGTTGCGGAGGGCGCCGGCATCTCGTTGCCCGCGAGGCCGAAGTCGAGCAAGATCGGCCTCCCGCTTTCGTCGCAGCGTACGTTGGCGGGACTGATATCTCCATGCCAGACGCCACGGCCGTGTAGATAGGCCAACGCGTCGGCCAGAGCGCGGCTAGCCGCGAGGAAGGCGACAGCGCGCGCTTCGCCAGAGCTCCTGGCCAGCACCTCGGCCAAGGGCGGGCCGGCGACATAGTCCATGACCATGAAGGCGCGCGGATGCCCTTCATCGGCGACAATGCCGGCATCGCGCACCCGGACGATGTTGGGATGAGCTAGCTCGGTCAGTCGCAGAAACTCGAGGCCGAGTCGTGCCGACGGCGCTTCGGTCGAGACGAGCTTCAGGACGGCACGATCGCCGGCGGTCATGTCATCGACCAATATGATCTCGCCATTGCCGCCTTCGCCAAGCCGCCTCAGACGACGATAGCGTCCCGCCACCCATTCGTGGCCAGCCAGGGTTGACCTGCCAACTTTATTGACCGTTACCAACAGCGCTATGCTAGGATTATATTGGTATATTTTCAAGAAAGACTATTTAGTTGGCTCTTGCTTGACCTCACGCTTCCTGAGTCGGTTCAGCGCAGCCTCGGCCACCTTGCGTACGTCGGGATCGTCGTGGGTTTCGCTCACGAACGAGAGATATTGCGTCGCCTCCTGCCCGCCCAAGCTGGCCACCGCGTCCAGGATCTTGCTCATCTCGTAGCTGTCGCGCATCTGGCGCGACTCCGTCAGCGTCCGCACCGCCGTCCGATCCCCTATCGCCACGACGGCGCCCAAAGCTGCGTCCCGCGTGACCTCGTCATCGTCGACGAGCAGGTGAAGCAGGGTGGGTAGCTGGGCCTTGAGCTTGCGCGCGCCCGTGATCCGTATGGCCTCGAGCCGCAGCTCGGGATTGTCGGATGCCAGGGTCTTAGCTATGTCGCCATCCGTCGCCAACCACAGCCGCTGGCGGTCCGCATAGGCCGCCAGCAGGTCTTCCGTTGTCCGCTCGGCCAAGCGCTGGAAAACCGAAGCCACTAGGTCATTCTGTGCGGTAGGCAGCTGCCCTATTGCCGCGGCATCCTCGCCATAGTGCGCGGTTTCGGCGCTATTCGGGACCACCTCGATGCGCACCCGCACTCGCACGGCAATCTCGGGATTGGGCGGCTCGCCTTCCCCCAGCACATCGACCGCGATGGTGACGTTAGCACGCGGCTTGGGCCGATCCGATTCGGCGGGGGCGAATACTCGGGAGCGGCCAATAGCCTGCCGAGCCTTGGCCGCCAGAGCGACAGCGTCTACGCTGATTGTCTGCCCATCCACCGTTGCGGCAGATGCCCTGGTCACCGCTACCGTTCCGAGCAGAGGTCGGTAATCTAGGCGTCCGGCGGTGTTGCGCGCATGGCAGCCAAGGGCACTGCCCACCATGAGCAGAGCGGCCACCAGGGCAACGAGCCGGCCGCGGGCCCGTGGCTCAGCCACCGCGTTGCGATGGCGCACGTGCCCTAGCGCGCGGGTCGGCCTGTCCAGGAGGACCTGCATCCTTGGGACATAGGCTGGCGGGCGCGGGTAGATTGGCAATGCCTTTTTGGGTGTCGTGTCTGGCCAAGGCCAGGCTGACTATGCGCAGGATCAGCTCGCGGTAGGAGAGCCCGGCCGCCTTGGCCGCCCGCGAATATCCTCCGGCCAGATCGGATAAGTCGCAATTAGGATTTGCGTCAATCACGTAAGGGACGCCGTCGCGCGAGAGCCGGATATCCATGCGCGCGTAGTCGCGCAGACCGAGGGCGCGAAATGCCGCCAGCGCGGTCGAAGCCACCAGGTTGCGGGTCACCTCGGGCAGGTCAGTGCAGCGCGTTGGTCGGGTGCCCTTGTACTCGACCGATTCCTCGACCCATTTACCCTCGAACGAGACGATCTTCGGCCGATCGGGCGGCATGTCGGAGAAATCGATTTCGAAGAACGGAAAGACCAGAGGTTCCTGATCGACTCTTTCGAGAACCGAAACGTAGATTTCCCGGCCTTCGATGTACTCCTCGACCAGGGCCGGTTGGCGATAGGTCTCCACCACGTAAGCGATACGGCTCTCGAGCATGGTCGGGTTGGCGACGACCGAGGCGCTGCTGATCCCGATCGAGGCGTCTTCGCGCGCTGGCTTCACGATGAGCGGGAAAGCGAGATCCGGACGGGAGCCGGGCGCGGCCGAGCTGGCCAGGTAGCCCCGTGCCACGGGGACTCCAGAGCCGCGTAGCATGTCCTTTACCTTTTCCTTTCTCAACGCCAGGGCAAGGCCAAACGAGCACGAGCCGGTAAAGGAGACGTTGGCCAAGTCCATGAGCAGAGGCATGAGCGATTCGAAACGGCTGTCCCCATGGATTGACTCGCACAGGTTGAACACGGCATCCGGTTTCATCTCGCCCAGGGTAGCCATGGCCGCCGCTACGTCGTTGGTGACACCCAGGCCAGTGGCCGCGAAGCC
>CAWKJE010000056.1:0-14544 GCA_963849735.1 uncultured delta proteobacterium | reverse complement strand
ATGGCGAAGACCTGCTTCGGCCCGATCCGTCATTAGGTCGTCGTGTTGCAGCGAGGCGTGCCGCGGCCTTGCCTCAAGCCGCGGGAGCGCCGGACCATCGCCGCCATCAGCAGAGTAGTCGCCAGCGGCGGCGAAGTCTGGACGCTCGCGCTCTGACCGACTTCAGGACGAGCCTCGTGACGTGAAGCTCTGAGGTGGGGAAGAGACACCGTGATTTCAGGTTTGATTGCGTCGGCAATGAAGAAAGCACACTCGTATCTTCAGAGAAAATTTCACCGAAACATTTTGCAATAATCAGCACGCTGCTCGCCACATACGCGGCGAAAACAAGAGCGGGCACGGTCGCCCGCTCTCGAGTCAACCCATTGCCGAGCGTATGAGCATGAGCACGTCAAGGACCCTGGCCGACTTGGCCATCAGCGACAACGGATTTATCTTCGATCCCCTGGCCGGTGCCACCTTCTCCGTGAATGCAACCGGGCTCTGTGTGCTGCAGTCGCTCAAGGAGGGGCTCGGCCCAGCCGCCATTGCCGAGCGTTTGTCCGAGCGGTTCGACAAGGCCACGCCGCCCGATGCCGCGCGCGACGTGGACGAGTTCATCCGCCAACTCCGCCAACACAATCTGATCGCCGCCGACTCCATTGCCACGACGTGAGCCATGCTGACAGAGCAAGCACAATTGCCAATCACGCCGCGGCCCGGACGTCCCATCACCGTTGCCGTCACGGGACTGAACGCCACCGACAACCCGGGCCCTGGGGTGGGCGTATTGCGCAGCCTCCGCGCCGCCGCTGCCGGGTATCGCCTGGTGGGGCTGGCGTACGACGCCCTGGATCCCGGGGTCTACGCGAAGGATCTGGCGGATGCGGTGTTCATGATTCCCTATCCGTCGCAGGGACTCGCGGCCTTCCTGTCGCGCATCGAATACATTCACGGGCAAACCCCTATCGACGTCATCATCCCCACCCTCGATGCCGAGTTGCCCTCGTTCATTCGCACCCGGTCGCAGCTCCTCGATATGGGAGTGCATTGCGTGCTGCCGACGCAGGAGCAGCTGGACATGCGCGCGAAGACACGACTCGGCGAGCTCGGCCGTGCTTCCGGCTTGCCCGTGCCCGAGGAAGCCGTGGTCAGCGCGGCGACCGAGATCGCCGCCATCCACAAGAAGGTCCCCTATCCGTTCTTCGTCAAGGGTCCATTCTACGGGGCAAGCCTGGCGAAGTCCCTCGAGCAAGCCGTCGCTGCCTACCACAAAGCCCTGGCGACCTGGGGACCACCCATCGTGGTGCAGCAATTCGTGGACGGCGAGGAATACAACGTGATCGCGGTCGGCAACGGCCGGGGCGAGTTGCTCGGCGCCGTGCCTATGAAGAAGATGGCGCTGACCGACAAGGGGAAGGGCTGGGCCGGAATCACCATCAAGGCCCCCGGCCTCGTCGATCTGGCCGCACAATTCATGAAGGCGACGCGTTGGGCGGGCGGGTGTGAGCTGGAAGTGATTCGAGACCGACAAGGCACGCCCTTCGTCATCGAGGTCAATCCGCGATTTCCGGCGTGGGTCCATCTGTCGACCGCCGCCGGTGTGAACATGCCGCATCTGTTGACCCAATTCGCACTTGGCAACCACGTCCCACCCCAAACCGAATACAAGGTAGGAGCCATGTTCGTGCGCATCTCACTCGACCAGATCGTGGAGCTCTCGGATTTTCAACAATTCATCGTCGCTGGCGAGCTCGCGGACCAGGGACGGGCGCTCGGCGCGCTCGAGGTGGCCTGATGAACGGGGCAGGCGGCAAGGCTCTGTACGAGCGCCCCATCATCCGTCGACACCAGATGGGGCTGATGAACAAATTCGGGCGCGGCGGCACCGGGATGAGGCCGCAGACCCACATCGACGGCGCGGCCATCGAAGCGATGATCGCCGAGCACGGGTCGCCACTGTTCGTCTACTCGCAGCGCAGCCTGCTCGACCGCTACCGCGATCTGCGCGACGCCTTGTCGCGCCGCTATCCCAAGGTGCGGTTGGCCTGGTCCTACAAGACCAACTACCTGGACGCCATCTGTCGGACCTTTCACCGCGAGGGTGCCTACGCCGAGGTGGTATCGCCCTTCGAATACCAGAAGGCGATCGGAAACGGCGTCAGCCCGGACCGCATCCATTGGAATGGGCCGTACAAGCCGGAGGCCGATCTGGAACGAGCGATCGAGAACCGGTCGATCATCCACATCGACAACCTCGACGAGTTCGTGCGCATCGAACGCGTGGCCGCGAGCCTGAGCGTCCGGCCACGCCTCGCGATTCGCGTGAACATGACCATCGAAGGTATGGTCCCCTGGAGCCGCTTCGGCTTGAACCTCGAGTCCGGACAAGCCGGCGAGCTGGCACGCCGGATCGCGCTCGCCCGGACCATGGAGCTGGTCGGCCTGCACGCGCACATCGGCACCTTCGTCCTCGACCCGCAAGCCTACGGCAAGGCCGCGGCCAAGCTGGCGACGTTGGCCAACGAGCTGCTCGAAGAGACTGGGGTGAAGCTGCAGTTCATCGACCTCGGCGGCGGCTTTGCGTCGCGGAACACGCTGCGCGAAGCCTACCTCACCGGTGAGCAGGCCACGCCCCCCTTTAGTCGCTACGCCGAGGCCATCGTGGAAGGCCTCGCCGCGCTGAGCTACCCAGAAGCCGACCTGCCGACCTTGGTCTTGGAAACTGGCCGTGCGCTGGTGGACGAAGCCGGCTACCTGGTGGCGACGGTCGAGGCGACCAAGCGCCTCCCCGACGGACGCCAGAGCCTGGTGCTCGACGCGGGTGTCAATCTCTTGTTCACCTCGTTCTGGTACAAGCACGACGTGGTGCCGGCGCAGCCCTGCGGGCCGACCAGCGAGCCCACCGTGATGTACGGACCGCTGTGCATGGCCATCGACGAGGTTCGCGAGACCCAAGACTTTCCGGCCCTGAAGGTCGGGGATCGCGTGGTGTTTCGCAACGTCGGCGCCTACAACAACACGCAGTGGCTTCAATTTATCACCCTGCGACCGGCGGTCGTCATGGTGGGCGCCGAGGGCAGGGTGGCGAGGATACGCAGGGCGGAGCAGCTGGCCGACTTCGCGGGCCTGGAAGCGCTGCCTGACTGGATGCTCTAGGGGTCTCGGGGACGATGGCATTCATGGCAGCGCGTACCGCTGTAAGACGATGGTTGGGCGAGATCGCCCGGTCTTACGCCCAGGTCCTATTCGGGCACTCGCCTTGGGCGGGGCTGCTGCTCCTGGTGGCCACGGCGAGCGAGCCGACGACCTTCGTGGTCGGGGTGCTCGCCGTCCTGGAGGCCTCGCTGCTCGGCAAGGCATTGGGATTCGACGCGCAGCTCAGGGCTTCCGGGTACTTCGGGTATAACCCGTTCCTGGTCGGGGCCGGCATCGGGCATCTCTGGGCCGGAAGCTGGCTGTGCCTGCCCATGGTGGCCATCGCCAGTGCCTTGGCCGTCGTGCTCACGGCGGCAGTGCGGGCGTGCCTGACCCGGCACCTCGGCCTGCCCGTCCTCTCCGTGCCCTTTCTCATCGTCTTCTGGTTGGTCGCGTGGGCCGCGCCGCTCCTGGGCGCCCTGCCCACGCCCTCCGCTGGCGACATCGCGCCCGCTGGCCTCGCTCTGCCGGCGGTCGTCACTCGCTATCTCAGCTGCCTCGGCTCCCTGTTCTTCGTGCCGACCGTCGTGGGCGGCGCCTTGGTGGCCCTTGCGCTGTTGGTGCACAGTCGCATGGCGTCGCTTTGGGCCGTGACAACCTTCGTGCTGGTGGCCATCGGGAGCGACTTCCTGCCCGCGCAGGTCTCGCTCTCGGGATCGGGCGGCTTGGCCGCCAACGCAATGCTGCTTGCTATCGCGGTTGCGGGCGTGTGGTTCGTGCCGTCGCGCTGGTCGGTACTCTGGGCGTGCGCCGCCGGTATCGTCTGCGGGTTGGTCACCGCCGGGATCCAGCGCCCGTTCGGGGCTCTGGGCATTCCCGTGTTGTTCGCGCCGTTCAACCTGGTGTCGTACGCAATCCTGCTCGCGGCGCGTGAACGCACGCGCGATGCGCGGCCGAAGTCCGTGGATTTCGCTCCCGGCAGCCCCGAAGAGAACCGCGACTACGTGCTGAATCGCCGCTTGCGCTTTCCCTTGTCGAACGGCCTTGCCCTGCAATTGCCCTTTCGCGGGCGATGGACGTGTACCCAGGGGGTGGACGGCGAGCCCACGCATCAGGGACCCTGGCGCCACGCCTTCGATTTCCAAGTGGTGGGCGAAGACGGTGAAATGTTCGTCGGTTCGCCACGGGAATTGACCAGCTATCACTGTTTCCGGCTGCCGGTCCTGGCGGCTGCCGCGGGGGTCGTGGTCAAGGTGGAAACTGACCTCCCCGACAATCCCGTGGGCAAAATGGATCTGGTCCACAACTGGGGCAACATCGTGGTCTTGCAGCATGGGCCCGGGCTCTTCTCCCTGGTGGCACACCTGGCTCGCGGCTCGGTCAAGGTGAAGGAAGGTCAGCACGTGGGGCAAGGCGAGGTGCTCGGCCTTTGCGGTAGCTCCGGGCGATCGCCGGTTCCCCACCTCCATTTTCATCTTCAGGTCGCCCCCCAGGCCGGCTCTGCGACGCTGCCGTCGGCGTTCGCCGCGGTGGTGCGTGCATGCGGGCCCGGCGAGATGCTGGAGATATCGCACGTTCCGGGGAAGGGCGACGTCTGCCGCAACCTCGAGCCGAGCGCCGAGCTCGCGCGTCGCCTTGGGCTTCGTCCCGGCGGTCACTGGCGCCTGCGAGGCGCGAGCGAAGGCGCGGCCATCGAAGAGATCGACATCGATATCGACCTCTACGGGCAGACGCGGTTGCGCACGGAGCGGGCGACGGTGTTCTGTGCTCAGACGGCCCATCTGCAACGTACGCTCGACGCGACCGGCGACCGACACTCGCTGTTGTCGCTCTGGCCAGCAGCGCTGCCGACGGTGCCATTCGAAGACAACCCGGCTCTGGGCTGGAGCGATTACGTCCCAGCTCGAGGGCTACCCGGCCGGTCCCTGCTCGACCGGCTGGCCGCACTCATCCTAGCGCCCGCCCCGCTGCGCGTGCGCTACGCGATTCACAGGACGGGGAGCGACCTGGTGATCGAGGGTGCGTCTTTGCGCCCCGATCGTTGGGGCCTGCCGTTGTTGCGGACGCGCGTCGTGTTCGACGGGAGGGAAGGGCCTGCTTCGATTGAGGTCGCGCACGGGAACCGAACCGCGAAGGCCTCGCGTGTCGCCGTCCCCGCGCTGTCCGTCGTCGCGCCGTTGTCGGCTCGTTCCGGATTTGCCGATCCTGCGCGAAACCTGGCCGCGCACAGCTCCGAACCGACGAATTCGAATTGAGGTGCCGGTGCGCCCCATCTGCGAGAGACCGATATGAGAACAACCTGCCTGATCGTCTTGCTGTCCGCCGTTCTCCCTGCCATCGGGCACGCAGCCAAGCTCTCGACCTCGGCGGATGCTACGTGCTTTCAAGAGTCCTACGACCAAGAAGCGCTGGGACACAATCAGGAGGCGCTCGCCGCGCTCGACCGACTGTCGCCGGCGGGGAACGGGTCCTACGTCGCGCTTCTGCGCCGGGGCTGGTTGCAGTATCGCCTGGGCAAGAATGGGCTCGCGGCCGACGCCTACACCAAGGCCATCGGGCTGGCGCCCAAGGCGATTGAGCCACGCCTCGGCATCCTGTTGCCGCTTCTGGCCGACAAGCAGTGGTCCGCCGTGGAGATGCACGCACGGGACGTGCTCAAGGTGGACCCCAGAAACTATCTGGCCACCCTGCGGCTGGCGTTCGCTCTCTACAACGAAGGCAAGCTGGTCGAGTCGCAGTCGCTTTACCAGAAGCTGGTCGACGCCTATCCCAGCGACACCGAGGCCCGAAGCGGGCTTGGCTGGGCGCTCCTCAAGCTGGGCAAGACCAAGGAGGCCGCGGCCGTCTTCAGGGCGCTGCTCGATTTCTCACCCAAGAACGTCCTCGCACAGCAAGGGTTGGCGGCGGCGGCCAACAAGTGATGTAGCTCCGAAACGCGACGGGAGCGAGGAGAGAGACGATCAACCCCGGGAAAATAAGCCTCGGTTGGAACACGCCAAACGAGGCTTATCGAGAGATTAGTGATCCTTCTTGTTCGGTCTACTTCGCCTGCACCACCACCTGGGTCATATTAAAGGCGCCGGAGACGCACCGCACGACGATTCCGTGGCTTCCAGACGAAAGGGCGGGAGTAGGCAGAGCGGTAGTGTTGCCGGAAGCGGGAACGGTGATTGTGCCGATGGAATTCCCGTCGACGAAGACCTCCGCGCTCGCGCCGGGCGTGGCGGTTGTCGAAGTGATGCTCACCGCAAAGTCGCCTTGGGTTGCGACCAGCACCGAAAAGGTCGTCCACTTGTAGTCGTGCATCGAGTTGTTGCTGTTATCACTCCATAACCAATTGGGCGGAGCGTTGGCGCTCCCCGCATTGAGGGTGGCCGGGATCGGGGTACCATAGGTCAAAGGACCTTGCGGCGATGCCATGATATCGGCAATTCCCGACATTTTGGGAGAAGTCGGGGTGAGAACATCCGACATGAAGGCCCACTGGTAGTCAGGAGCGGTCGAACCGGATATGGTGCCGGCCAAGTAGAAGTAGACCAGCAGGTCGCCACCCGCCTGATTCCAGGCCTTCTGTTCGCTTGCGATGACCCCTTCCATTCGCGGATCCGCCCAGGCGGCCGCTTGGTTGGCGTCTTCGGCGCTGTTGCCAGTGCTGTCCAGAGAGGGTCCGCCTTCGTATGCGATGCGGCGCAAGCCAAAGGCCAGCGAGTAGTCAACGTCCTGCTCGACATCGCCAACAAGGCCGGTGGCCATGGTTCCGAAGATCTCATCAACCGAGCTCAGGTTCGTCGGGTTGTAATAGGCCGAGCCGCCGAGGCCGTATATGTAGTAGCCGGGCGAATGGGGGGTCCCCACATAGGTCGGATTATTGTAATAATCCTCGAGCAAATGCACCCCCTGGAGAAGCGGACTCTGGGTGTTACCCAATTGCGACTCGAGTACCGGGCGAATGGTGGTCATCATGGCTGCATCGCCCCAGAGTGAACGGAAGATGGTGCTGATGTCCACTATTCTCTCGGCCGTGCGCCGGTACCCCCAATCATACTTATTGGTGTCTCCGTCGAAGTTGAGCGGCGAACCGCCCGTGGATACCTCCGATTCGGCGGCGCTTTGATTGGTTGTGGACTGGGTGAAGGCGCCGGCGGAATTCCAGAGCTCGTTCGAGTACTCGACGTACACTTTGAGCTCCGCGTTGAGCGGCGCCCAGACGGGAGAGGCCTGGGGGCTGGTGTATGGATTGGTGCCATCGGACCCGTACAGGAGGAGCTCCGCCAGCTTCGTGATGTAGTCGCTGGTCGCGCTGACCGGGACATTGATCCACAGATCCTTGTTCGTCGCATTCGCGAGCGCCACCGCATATTCCCAGGAGCCGCCGGGGCCCTCCCAGCCTCCCGCAGGTGCCCCGGGATTGCCCATGGCCTGCGAGGCATCGGCGGGACGTGTCCGATCGCTCCAGGCAGAGATATTGTTCCCGTTGGTGGCCAAGTAATCCATGGTGCGCAGCACGGAAAAATCCGTGAGCGCTGCGAGGAAGGGTGGGTTGAAGATCTGACTCGCGGGAAGCGGAGTAGAGCTGCCGGGGGCCGAGGGCCGCATCAGAACCACGTTGGTAATCCCGGTATTGGTGCCGCTACTAGGCGTGCGCTTGGTATTGGTGAAGGCTAAGGTGAGGTAGGAATTCGGAGCCGACCCCGTATAGATCAAGGCCGCGGTGGTCTGATTCGTTGCGGAGTTGTACGCCTGGTTCGCGATCGTGCCGGAACTGGGGGAAACGGTTGCCTGGCCGGTGAAGCTCAGGGCATAGGTCCCCTGCATGCTGCCGATACCGTCCCAGACATATATGGACGCATTCTGCGTCGGCCAGCCATCTGCGTCCAGGTCGCTCGTTGGAAGGGTGGAGCCGGCATTGGTTGGGCTTGCCCAGGCCCGCGAGCTCTTCATGGCATCGGCGAACATGCGATTGTTGTCGAAGTCGAGGACCGAGCCGATGTTGATCCCGATGTTGGGGGGCGCGCCGGTATTGGTGTTCGAATTCGGCACGGGTAAGGAAGATGCGGACGATATATCGGGCTTTGAGGAGGCATCTGGCGATTGAACCGGCGGCGGCGTGCTAAGAGGAGCCGTATCCGTCGACAAGAAAGCTGGGGAGCTCGGCCGACTCGGATGACGATGCGTAGCCAGTTGCGTTAGCGCACGTGCGTCGGGTTGCGACGAGGCACTCGATCGCGGCAAAGGCGTGATGATGGATGCATCGGTTCGGACGCCTGCCTCTGGTTTGGCGGGCATCACACCGCTATCTGCCGGAGGAAGGGCGTTAATGCCGGCCGCATCCGCCGTGGGACCTACCGTGGGCATTGAACCATTGCCTACCGGACCGCATGCCGCGACCATCGCCAGGAGCAGAAACAACGGAACAGGTCTGAATGTCTTCATCTTGTCCTCTCAATCTTGAGAATTGTGGCTGTTCTGTCAGCAGCCTTGGGCAGCTGACTTGCTCGCAACTGTGAATTGCGAAACCCAAAAGGAGGCGGTAGGGATTACAAGCAAAAGAAACCTCTCTCCGGTCCGGGAATTTCATAAATTGGCACAGACCTATCGCGCAGGCGTGGCCGTCACAACGCGATAGCGAACGAAAGTAGTGACTGGACGTGGTTGGCCTAATAGCCGTCGAGCGATCTAGATATTGAAGTGACCAATCCGCGGAGGAGCTTAGGTTAGCGAAAATCGACCTCGATTGGGAAGCGTCCTTTGTACACTGCGTGCTGCCCGGACATCGCGATCCGCTTCATGGTCCTGTATGGCGAATGAGAAGGATGCCTTGGTCTTCAGTCGACATTTCTCGTTCCAGTTCCTCCGAGAGATAACTGGCATCGGCGACTAAGATGCCGGTGATATCCTTGTTAAGGTGCCGGGAGATATCGCGATCGTGGGCGCTGGGACGAGTGAACGTGGTCCCGAGAAGCTGACCGACTGCGTCCCGGGTCATTTAGGTCCGGTATAGGTAGGCTTCTGTGCTATGTCCGAAGCGGGCGAAGAGCGCCGTGGTTGTATGATCGTCGGCGTTCTCTTTGAGGCAGGCGGGAATGTCGGTGGTGCTTCGTGGTCCTCGTATGGCCCAGTGAGAAGGAGCCGTTGACTTGCAATCTACATTTCTGGTTCGAGCTCTCTTGAGACATAACCGGCATCGGCGGCTAAGTTGCCCATTGTATCCTTGTTGAGGTGCCGAAAGATATCGTGATCGTTGGGCTTGGACGAGTGAATATGGTCCCGAGGGGCCGACCGACGGCGTCCTGGGTCATTTTGATCCGGCAAAACTTGGCTTTTGCGCTGTTCCAAAGTCGACGAAGAGCGGCAAGGCTTTTTGGTCGTCGGCGTTCTTCTTGAGGCAGAGGTCTGACGGTGCAAATGCTCCCGGCCTGCACCTGGGCGAAGGGCAGGCCATGTGCCGCTGAGGAGAATAGGAACGGCCCGCCCGCTCGGTGGCATTTGTTCGTCAATAGATGTCCGCGCCCAACTGGCGGGCACCTTAGTCACATGTCCGCGAACAAGATGGACAACTCTGTGTAACAGAGTTGTCACGAGGAAGCGCAACGGCATAGCCCCACTCGGGTTGCCAAAGGAAGCCAGCGCGACGCCGGGCCAGAACCAGAACTAGAAGAGCCATGCCGGTTCTTCGTCGATTAGGGATCGACAATGGTAAGGGAGTGTGGCTATTGGGAGGCGTGACCAAGGAGGCCCGCAATGTCTGCACGACGGCGAGGCGGCAACAGTCAGGCTGACCTGTTTCCTCGTTCGAAACGGTCCGCGATGTCATTGCCAGACAATCACCCGAAGGTGGTTCTAACCGACACAGTGGATTGGTGCAGGCTGATCAAGGAGGCAGTGGTGAAACAGGCGGTAGCGCTTGGGCTCGCCGACCCGAAGGTTGCAGTGGCCGACATGACGGCGCAGGAAGCGGCGAGTCCGCATCCCAACGAGATGGAATATGGTTGCGCCGAGATGACCAAAGTCATCGAAGGGGTAAATCAGGACCTCGGCAAGGCGACCGCGTCTGTGGTGGCACAGGGGCAGAGGCTTCGTGGTCGTGCCGTGGCCGCACGGCGCTCCACGTCGGCGAGCGGGGTAAAGCAGGCGGCGACCTCGGGAGCGAAATGCGTCATGGCTGTAGCCGCACAACGCGAGGCGAGGAGTCCGACCGCGGAGCACGAGGCGATGGATGTCGCCTTAGAGACCGGCCAAGCCGATCAAAATGGAGGACTGCAGCGTTCAATTTGGAACCCGAAGACTCCGCCCTTCCCCGCAGCTGGTTATTGACCGCGAGTTATCTGGGGATAGCCGTCCACGGCATGGCACAGACGGTGCTTATGAGTAGGACAGGGGCCGCAAGGTGGCCCAGCTTGAGCCGTACGGGCCGAGACTCAGTTAGCCAAAGAAGAGGGAAAGCGAGATAGCGATGATGAGCTCGTGGTGGATTTTGTGGATGGCATTCATATTTCTGTTCCTGGTATCCCCGGTTAGTTATGGCTGGGGCTATCGCGGATGGGGACCGCCATACCCGCGCTATATCCAGCGACGCCGCGGGCTGCGGGCATCTGCCCTGGGGCAACCGCCAGACCTTCGCCATCAGTCCTGGGGGTGGGGAGGTGACATTATTTGGGTAGTTTCTCTCATTGCTGTGGGCTGGGTGTTTGTGATCCCTTTTCTGCGATGAGCAGCGGTCGTCGTGGTGTCGGTTGAAGGGCGCACAAATACGGTGGTTGCGATGACGGCTGAACGCCCGCTTCAGGACTATGGGGTTGCCGAACACGGAGAGATTCGGAGAGGCTCTCCGCTGCCCATGGGGACGGATGAGCACGGAGGGGGAGTCAACTTCGCTGTGTTTAGCCGTCATGCGAGCCGTGTCCAGCTAGAGCTGTTCGAAGACGCTGCGGACAAAGTGCCAGCTAGGGTGATAGCCCTGGATCCCCAACGCAACCGTACCGGGGACGTATGGCACGTGTGGGTGGAAGGAATTGCGCTCGGCCAACTATATGGCTACCGCGTGGATGGTCCATACGAACCCAGCGAAGGGCATCGGTTCAATTTCAAGAGGCTTCTCCTCGACCCTTTCGCAGCTGCCATTTGCCCGGTGCCCGAGTGGAGCTTCGCCTCCGCGCTGGGATACGACGTGACCGCTCCAGGGCGGGACTTGGTCCCGTCGCGACTCGACAATTCTCACTCCATGGCCAAGTGCGTGGTTGTCAACGACCGGTTCGACTGGGCCGCGGACGAAGCGCCAAGGCACTCGTGGTCGAAGACTCTGATTTATGAGGCGCATGTTGGAGGCATGACGAGTCATCCGAGCTCGGGCGTGGCCCATCCGGGGACCTACCGAGGTCTGATCGAGAAGATTGGCTATCTGAGGGAGCTTGGCGTGACCGCCGTGGAGCTCATGCCGGTGCAGGAGTTCAATGAGAGCTCGGTCAGGCTCGGCGAGCCGCGATCCGGTCGGGGACTCCGGAATTACTGGGGATACGCCCCCGTGGTTTTCTGCGCACCGAAAAGGTCGTACTGCAGCTCGGGAGGATCAGGGGAACAGAAGCTCGAGTTCAAGGAGATGGTGCGCGCCTTTCACGAGGCCAATATCGAAGTGATTCTGGATGTTGTGTTCAATCACACGGCCGAGGGAGACGAGCTTGGGCCAACACTCTGCCTTCGCGGACTGGACAACCGGATCTATTACACGCTGGCTGATGACAAGCGGTATTACAAGGACTTCACCGGCACAGGCAATACCATCAACGCCAACCATCCGGTCGTGCGAGAGCACATTCTAACCGCGCTGCGGTACTGGGTGGTGGAGATGCATGTGGATGGCTTCCGATTTGATCTGGCATCGGTCCTAAGCCGGGACGGCACGGGCAAATTGCTGACCAATGCCCCGTTGCTCGAGCAAATCGCCCATGACGCCATTCTACGAGATGTGAAGCTCATTGCAGAGGCGTGGGACGCGGGTGGCGCATATCAGGTTGGCCACTTTTCTGGACGCCGGTGGGCGGAATGGAATGGACGCTATCGAGATGACGTTCGACGCTTCTGGCGCGGTGATGATGGGATGCTCGGCTTCTTTGCTAGTCGAATCTGCGGCAGCGGAGACATTTACAAGAAGTCGGGTAAGGGCCCCGAAAGCAGCATAAATTTCGTGACCTGTCACGACGGCTTCACGCTGAACGATCTGGTCAGCTATCGCAACAAGCATAATGACGCCAACGGGGAAGATAACCGAGATGGCACGGACCAGAACTTCAGCGAGAACTACGGCGCGGAGGGTTATGCTGCTGGTCTGGAGATCGAAGCATTGCGGAGGCGCCAAATCAAGAACTTTCTCTTGACCCTATTCATCTCGCGCGGGGTACCGATGTTGCTTGCAGGAGACGAGGTGCGGCGGACGCAGGGAGGCAACAACAATGCCTACTGTCAGGACAACGAGACAAGCTGGTTCGACTGGACATTCCTGGAGCAGCATAGGGAAATCCTTCGCTTTGCTCGCGGTTTGATAGCGTTGCGGCATGCTCATCCTGTGCTGAGCGAAGAGCGGTTCTATGGAGACGGGGACATCTGTTGGTTTGGCCCGGGGGGAGGGTTGCCGAATTGGGCTGACCCACAAGCGAGGCAGCTGGCCTGCCTGATCCCAGAGAAAGATGGGCATTCGCTATGCCTGCTGTTCAACGCAGGAAGGGGGGGGGTCGACTTTCATCTACCACGACAGGATTCAGCGGCTCGTTGGTACCTTGCCGCTGACACGGCGCGACTAACGCCACAGGATCTATTCTTGGCAGGCGAGGAGCCGTGTCTTGAAGACACTCAGCTCTATCGATTGGGCGCCCGCTCGAGTGCGATGCTCTTGCTTCGCCGAGGGAATCGGCAGCAGGGGCAAACGGGCTCTTAGGAGGGTGGATGGGACGCGGGTTGCCAGATTCAAGCGGGAGCCGGTCGAAATGGAGCGAAGAGAAGAGACAGCGGCAGCAGCGAGCACACAAGCAAGGAAGGGGACACTATCATGCTACATAGCGCTAGGACGCTAACTGGGTACAAATTGGCCAGCCTCGAGGGCGAAATTGGAAGGGTCGTGGAGTTCTACTTCGATGACAAGCACTGGGTGGTTCGCTATTTGGTCGCCGATGCTGGCAGCTGGCTAACCGGACGACACGTGTTGGTATCCCCCTACGCCCTCGGAAACGTGAGCAGCGAAAAGCAAAACGTCAGAGTCGACTTGAGCAAGAAGCAGATTGAAGGCAGTCCGGCTTTGGACCGGCATGCACCGGTTTCTCGGCAATACGAGAATTCTTACTATGGATATTTCGGCTGGCCGATGTATTGGGGTGGTCCGTACATGTGGGGTGCCTATCCGTACATTGCGCGTGATCGGCGGGAGTGGAAGAGCCGAGCGACAGGCGCGGGGAGCTGGGATCCCCATTTGCGTAGCACTTCCGAGGTATCGCGGTATCACATAGAAGCCGAGGATGGCGCCGTTGGCCACGTTGAGGATTTCGTCATTGATGACGAGACCTGGGCGATTCGCTATCTCATCGTCGATACGCGCAACTGGTGGCCGGGAAAGGAAGTGCTCATTGCACCGCAATGGATCGAGCGGGTTAGTTGGAGTGAAAGGAAAGTCCATATTCGTCTCTCCCGCGAGGCTATTAAGCGATCGCCCGAATTCACGGGCGAGCCCGCGCTCACCAGAAACTACGAGGAAGCTCTGCATCGGCACTACAATCGCCGCGGGTACTGGGACGACGAGGCCGCCGTGCGAGCACAGGTGGGTTAGCGGCTGGGCGCCTCGGAGGGAGGACTATTATGGAGCATACCTACGGTTGGGTGAGTGGATGGGTGAGGGGAGGGATGGGCGGAGTGTCATGGATTTGGCCGGTCAGCACGGTGCTCATGGCGGCGCTGGTTGTTGTCTCAATTGTCAGAGCGTCAAGAAGGAGGTCGTGAGGTGACAACAATCGGTAGACCTCCAGCGGTGGCGCAGCAGGGACAGGAAGGATTCCCGCGATGAAAGCAAGTGCCGACCAAGGCAAGACTCCTGAAGTCAAGCCGGGAGCGAAGGACGATCTGAAGACTCTTCCCATGGCGGAGCTTCAGGCGAAATTGGGGTCGTCGCCGGAGGGGCTCACCCAGACCGAGGCGGAGAAGCGGCTGGCCCAGTACGGACCGAATGAGCTTACGGAGAAGAAGACAAATCTGCTCCTGAAATTTCTGAGCTACTTCTGGGGCCCCATTCCGTGGATGATCGAAATCGCCGTGATTCTTTCCGGGGTGGTCGGGCACTGGCCAGACTTCTTCATCATCCTTCTTCTGCTGGCGGCCAACGCCGTGGTCGGCTTCTGGGAAGAGCGCGAAGCGAGCAATGCCATCGAGGCTTTGAAAGCCCGGCTGGCG
>CAWKJE010000055.1:0-82033 GCA_963849735.1 uncultured delta proteobacterium | reverse complement strand
GATCCAGACTTGAGCGCCTATTACGAGAAAGTCGGGATGCCGTCGACCCCGATCGATTGAGCCACATCGTCGGAGGGGGAAACGCAGGCCATAACGCAGCCCCTCGGCGGCGCGCCAGCGGTTTTCAGTCATCAGTGGTTGGGGTCGACGAATTATCCAGGCGAAAGGTAGCCATCGCGAACCACGCCTCAAAGAAGATCGATAATCCGCCTCGTCGCAACCCACTTTTTCGCCTTATCCGTGGGGGCTGCGGGGTATGCAAGGGGTTGATGTGTGCGAAGTCTTTGCGTCGCGCTACCTGTCGACGCTGTGCGGCGTTGACGGCAATGCGGGATGGACAATATAAGATTCCGAGGCGTCGGACGTGATCGACGACGAAGCGCTTCACCGAATTTTCGATGTCGCAGGAGATGATGCCGGAAATAGCGGGGTCGGAGTAGCCGACATGCGAAGCCAGCCCCTCGCTGCCCACGCCAACTCCGCGGATCATGGAGCCAGGGAGGACTTCATTCTCACCACTGAAGAAACAGATGGCGAGGCGCGATCGAGTGGTGGAAGCCCCCACTTTTCGGTCGTCATCCCGCTGTACAACAAGCGTCCCTATGTTCGCCGCGCCGTCGACAGCGTTCTCCGCCAGTCGTTCGAGGACTTTGAGCTGATCGTCGTCGATGACGGATCGACCGACGGCGGGGCGGAGACGTTGACCGATTCGCGGATGCGCGCTTCCGCCTTATCCGGCAAGAAAACGCGGGCGAGGGACCCGCGCGAAATCGCGGAATTTCGGAAGCGCGCGCCGAGTGGGTTGCGCTTCTCGACGCCGATGACTGCTGGTTGCCCGAACATCTCTTCGAAACCGCGTCTGTCGTTCGCGCATTCCCGGGCGCCAGCTTGGTCGCAACCGGGTATCGCGAGGTTCGGGACGTCTCGCAGGTAGCGCTGTGGAAGACCGAAACGTCGAAGATTCGGTCAATCGGTTGCTTCTTGGAGGCCTCGCGCAATGTAGGAAGAGTCAATTCGTCGAATGCCTCACTTCGCCGCGAAGTGATTGAGAAGCTTGGAGGCTTCGGAAACTTCAAAGCCGGCGCCGACTTGGAATGCTGGGCCAGAATTGCGCTCTCCTATCCGGTCGCCATTTCCGATCGCGTCACCTCGATCTACGTCCGGGGAACGGGCGAAGTCATGGAGCAATTGCAGGGTGGCCGGCGGCCGCCGTTGTCGTCGTCCCTGCAGCTGTCGGAGATTTCCCCCTCCGTTTCCTTCCTTTGCGCGGTCATGGAGCGCGAGCCGTCGCGACGGAGCGATCCCAGCATTCGCGCCTATGTGCAAATTCTCGCGTGTTGAACGGGCTGCGCGGAGCCCTGTTCGACCGGGACCTGGCGGGGGCGCGCCGCCTCGCTGAGCTCTTCACGCCGCCGCTCGAGCCGCGTTTCGCCTTAGCGCGCGCAGCGGCGCC
Source organism: uncultured delta proteobacterium (assembly GCA_963849735.1). Classification (GTDB taxonomy): domain Bacteria; phylum Myxococcota_A; class Polyangia; order Fen-1088; family Fen-1088; genus Fen-1118. The sequence goes on along the minus strand of CAWKJE010000055.1, from coordinate 80,580 downwards.
ACTGCCCGAGCCGATCCTGCTTCTGGCACTCGACACGTTCCAGACGTGCAAATCCACCCTGCGCGCGGCTTTGGGGCGCGCGGGCTGACCTGCTCGAGGAAGGGCTTATTCTTCTGGGTGAAGACCGTTCCTGTAAAGATATGAGCAGTCCGGTGATGGATCCTAGGTCCGATGACGAGGCAACCGGGAATTCGGCGTCCAACGGGGCAGGGCAGATGGCCGCTGCGCGAGCGGAGTCCGTTCGGGTGTGCCAGGTTCTCTCTCTGGGACTCGGCGGGCACGGCGCGGTCGCCTTCTCGCTGCTGCAGGCGCCTCAAGCGCATCAATGGGCGCCGCTTCATGGCCTTTATCGGCATAGAGCGTCTGCGCGAAAGCTACGCGCAAAGCTGCGAGCGGCTGCGCGTCCCCTACGCCAGCTTTCGGCAGCAGCCAGGCGCCCCCTGGGACGCGTGGCGGCGGCTGTTCTGCTGGCTGATGCGCGAAAATCCCGACGTGGTTCTTCTGCACAGCACGACGGCGATCGGGCCCAGCTTCCTTTTTCGAGTGTTGCGCAATGCGCGCATTGTCACGGTCGAGCATACGCCCGACAACGCCAAGACGCGCCAGGAGCGTCTGTTGGCGCTCCTGGCGCATGCGCTCGCCGACCGGATCGTGCTGCTCACGCCGAACGCGGCGTCGACCGCGAGCGGCCTTTCGGCGCTCCTCGGCGCCGGCGAAGAAACGGGTGGTCATTCCGAATGGCGTCGATCTGCGCGTCTTCCAGCCCGCCGAGACGAGCCGCGTGACGGGAGAGGGCGTCCGGCTCGGCATGGCGGGCCGCTCTTCGCGCCTGAAGCGGCACGACCTTCTGATGGGCGTGCTGGGACATTTGGAGCGGCGTCGTCCTCAGAAGTCGACCGATTCAGGCACAGCCTGGACTGACCGGACCATGGGAACTGCCGCGTCGGGGATGGGTTGGCTTGCGGTGGCGTCGGACGCGACGGGAGCCAAGCTCGTTGCGATCGCCGGCAACGGGGACATCTGGACGTCTGCGAACGCGGGGACGACCTGGGCCAACGCGACCACCGGCACCGCCGCGTCCGGCCTGGTCTGGAGTTCCGTGGCGTCGGACGCGACGGGAGCCAAGCTCGTTGCGGTCGTCAACGAAGGGGACATCTGGACGTGCTCGGCCGCGTCCTCAGGTTCAGGCGCGTCCCCTGTCGACTCCGGTACCGGGTCGGGCGGTGTAACTACCTCTGGCGGGCCTGGTGGTTCGGGGGTCGTTTCTAGCTCCGGCGGGGCTGGTGGGTCGGCTTCTGGATCTGCGCCCGGTTCGACCTCCCAGTCGGTGGCGTGCGGAGCCGAGGGGGAGGCATGTTGCGACGGGACCGCATGCAACGCCGGGCTTACCTGCAATGGCAGCTTGGCATGCGCCGCAGTAACCTCGGGGCAGGATGCCGGAAGCGCCCCGTGCGAGCCACGGGGGGCGTTTTCCTGCGACACGCAATCGTGCACGATCCCGACGCAGATGTGCTTGCACAATCTTTCGGGCCCTTCGTGGTCCTGCGTGTCGACCCCCGCCCCGTGCGGATGCACGCCAGCCTGCGGATGCGTTGACAACACGATGCCGTATCAGCTGCTGACCAACCTGACATGTAGCGCAGCGGACGGGGCGATGACACTCACCTACGACGAGCAAGGGATCAAGCCGTAGTTATCCTGGCCTGGGGCAACCGGTGCCGATCTCGTCAGCGTCACTCAGGGACTGACCGGCGCCGACATTTCGTACCTTTTGCCAGCGGGCGGCGATGTGTTGCGTCAAGGACGCTGTCCGAGCAGGTTACCCCGCGCGGACCCGTGGCCAGATCTTCGTCCTCGCCGCCAACCGCCCGGAGCACGTCAACGCATCGCTGCGTCGTCCGGGGTGCTTTGACCGGTTGGCAGCGCGCGGGGAAAGAAGCGAGGGCCCAAGCGGACCATGATGGCCAGACGCGCATACCCGCCATCACTGGCCGTTGACACTGGCGCGTAAGAGGGCCACGGCGAGCACGCCAATCCCGGCCAGGCAAACGAAGAACCCTGCGGCGCCCACGCGGAAGTACGGCAGGACCTCGCGCTGGCCGCGTTCGTCGAGCAAGGAGTGGCGCGAGACCGGCGCCCACATCCAACCGCTCGTGCTCTCGCCCAAGCGGACCAGCGCTCGGCGTAAGCGCCAGTGGTAGACGATACCGGCCGAACCACCCCCGAAGAGACCCATCAGCGTGAGCGCACCGCCGATCGCGAGCTGCCACTCGATGCCGGGCCATGCCAGCAGCAACACATACAGGAACGCCAGGAATGCGATGCCGACTTCGAACACAGGCACAAATCCGAGCTGGCGGGACCCCGCAAATCTGTGAGCAGTCCTCCTACGCCGACACATGCTACCGCAACACCCGACCGTCCTCATACCATAGAGGCACGACGGATTTTCCCTGGTGCAACTCAGCGATGTACATGTAGGTCCATTCTCCCGCAAGAGGCGCCTACGCGGAATTGTGGAGCGCGTCAGCGCCCTCGCCCTGACCTCGTGGTGATCACCGGCGATCTGGCCGACGAGAAGCTGGCGCACCTGGCCGAGGCCATGCCGTTGCTGAAGAACCTCAATGCGCGCCACGGTGTGCTGGCGGATCCCGTGATTCTCGAGATCGGGCTATTCTAGGTCTATGCTCTCCAGGGACACGCGTGCGCTTTCGAGGCTGGGGTACACGATGCTGGCTGCAGCGCTCGGGGCGAGCCTGCTCGTATCGGCCGGGTGTAAGGGGGGTGCGGGCGGCACCACCGGCGATGACGCCGCCTCCCCCGATCCAAGCTCGTGCGATCCAGATCCGCTGCGCACAAATCTCGCCCCGTTGTGGAATGGCAACTCGGTGGACATCGACGACTGTCCGCTCCTCCAGTTCACCAGCAAGTACAACGAGCCCGACGCCATGATTTTCAAGGCGATCATATACGTCGAATCCCACTTCCAATACGACGCCGTCGGGTGCACGGGAAATGGGGCGTGCTGTCCTGCGCGGGGCTGGACCGCGGCCGAGTGTGCCTGCCTCGGTGCCATGCAGACCGGCCCCTGGTGCAACTCGTCGAATCTGCCCGCAGGTTGCACGGCGACCGGAGGCGGCTTGCTCCCTAATGGTCACGTGGACATGGAGACGAACCCCAGCGCCACGGACTGGTCGAACTCGGTTTTCAACCCCGTGGTCAACATCGAACTTGGCATCGCCGGGATCGCCTGCAACCGCGCGCAGGCGAAGGCGGGCTTCCCAGGCTGCACCGATGACCAGTACACGATGATGGCCATCGGCAATTTCAACTCCTACGGCAGCACGCAGAGTTGCACGGTTTACAACTTTGCCTACGACACCGCGGTGGTCGACGCGTACACCACCTACTCGACCGCCGCCGGCTGGCCGGCCCACCCCTACGTCACTCAATAGACGCTTCTCGCGCGTGCCGTCGCCTCGCCGAGCGTGGCTTCGAGGTGGTGATGGCGTGCCCCGTCGGGCTTCAGCGACGGAGGAGGTGGGCGGCGCGGGCCCGAACCTTCGGGCTCTTGTCGAATTGCGCCGCCTCTTCGAGATAGGGGGTCGCTATCTCGGTCATGTCACGCTGGAGGAGAGCGGCGGCCTTTTCCCAAACATTGTCGTTGACCAGTGCGCGGATCACGGACTTGACCAGCTTGGGGCTGCGCCGGTAGCTGGGGTCGGCTTGGATCGCAGCCTGGGTGTGCAGCAGGGCGGGCGACCAGAACAGCTTTTCGAAGTAGGCGATGGCGAGCAGGAAATTTGCGTAGGCGCTGCCCGGGTAACGGTGGCGGATGTCGACGAGCACGGTGATGGCCTGGTCGCGCAGCCCGAGGCGCAAGAGCTGCGCTGCGCCAGCCAAACCGGGCGTGTCGTCGGGACTCGGCGGGGCCAGCTCGTCGGGCGCCGTGGGCGCCGGCGCAACCGCCACGGGTTGTGCGAGCGGCGCCTGGACGCGCGGGGTCTTGGGGTGGCGGCGCCAGAGTGCCCAGGTGAAGATCACTGCCAGCACCGCAGTAACTGAGGTCTCCACCCAAAGCCAGCGGCGCCAAGCCGGGGAACGGGGGTTGCGCTGCTCGGGGACGGGGCGGTCAGGCTCGTCGGGCGCCGGAGCGGCGTTTTCGATGATGGGCGCCGAGACCGGCTTGCCGGCGGCCGCAACGACGCGACGGCTCGACTCGTGCGCCGCCGGCACCATCACCGGGATCGCACTGGCGGCGCTCTCCGGGACCTCGTCGAGCGCGGCGGCCATCTCCTCGGCGCTGGCGAAGCGATCGGCGGGCGCCTTGGCCAAGGCCTTGGCCACCACGGCCTCCAGCGCGTCGGAGAAGGAGACGCATCCCGCCAGTGCATTCAGACGTGGCGGCGGCTCGTGCCTTTGCATCAAGATGAGGTCAACCATCTTGTCGGAAGCGAACGGTTTTCGTCGCGTCAGCATCTCGAAAAGCAGGATGCCGACGGTGTAGATGTCGGTGCGCGCATCGCTCAGGCCTTCCCCCAGGGTCTGCTCGGGCGCCATGTACGACGGCGTGCCCACGGCCATACCCACCGTCAGCGCCGGTCCGTCCTTCAGCGTGGCCAGGCCGAAGTCGAGGATGCGAACGTAGTCGACCATCCCGGGGCTGTCGCTCACGATGAGGTTCTCGGGCTTGAGGTCGCGATGAACGATGCCCTGGGCGTGGGCATGGCCCAGGCCGGATAGGATCTGGCGGACAAAGCCGAGCGCGCGGGCTGGCTCGACACGACCGCTCTCGAGGATGAGGCGCAGACTGCGCCCGGCCACGAAGTCCATGACCAGGAAGGGTGCCTCGTCGAGGCCGAAGTCGATCACCGAGACGCAATTCGGGTGGTTGAGGCAGCTCATCGCGCGTGCCTCCAGCTCGAAACGCTCGAGGAAGGACTTCTGCGCGGCCACCCAGGGGTGGAGGAACTTGATGGCCACCGAGCGCCCGAGCTGGAGGCGCTCGCCGCGGTACACTACGCCCATGCCGCCGGAGGCGATGACGTCGAGGATTTTGTAGCGGTCCTGAATCACCGAGCCCACGCGGGCATCGATACGATTAGGCGATTCCGTCACCCCGCAAGGATAGCAGAGCTGCTTGCCCGCGGTTTAGGGGGTACGAGCGACTCGATCGCTCGCCCCATGCTCCACCGCTACCCCTCAGCGACGTGAGCGACGGCTTCATCGAATGCCTACAGCACGGGTTGGGCGGCGAAATCAATCATGCGCTGGCCGCGGACCCGTTTGGCCGCTCGGGTCGGGAGACGGCGCAGTTAGAGCTTGGGCACCTGACGCTCGATTCAGGAACCTACGAGAATCGCGAGAGCCACGCCGATGCGATAGGTGAAGCCGCTGTAACGCTGGTCCGTGTGAATAGGGGTGCTGGCGACGCGGCCATAGGACCACGCGGGAGTCGCGAAAGCCTCGAAACGAAATCGCTCCCACACGTGTCCGATGGAGAGGTCGGCGCCAGCATCGACGATGTACGTGTGGCTGTCGAGCCACGCCGGCGACTTGGAGAAAGAGATAGCGGAATTCGAATAGGTGATGAGGCCCCCGGCCGCCCACGACATGCTTTGGCGAGCGGCCCCACCTCGATACCATGCGCCTGCGTGAATGCCCGACATGACGATGGGCTTGTACCCGACATCCTGCGTCGTCCACAGAATGGCATCGTAGTCTTGGATGAGCTCGTAGCCGGCGCCAACCCAGCCGTGTGCCGTCAACGGTAACGCAAGCATCGCGCAAAGGCTGGGCAGGCCGTAGGGTCGAAGGAACGGTGGGGACAGGCGTAGCTCGATCGTTGGAGAGCTGCTCTCGCCGGCTTGCGCTCGCGCGGCGACCAAGGCAACGACTAGAGTCGCGGCGATCGGCAGCCAGCGTACGGGGCGCGGAACGCATTTGGTGGGCATCGCCTTGCCTCCCTATCGCCAGCGGCGCCAGCAGACCAATCCTGCCAGCACAAGACCGAGCATTAGCAACGGCAGGCGGTGCGGCGAAGGCACAGCCCTGTTCACCGAGCAGGCGGAGTCGTCATTGACCGTGACGTATTCTTGGTCGCGATAGTCGCTGGGGGTCGATGTGCCAAGCTTGAGGTCGGAGTCCGTCGACGTGTAACTAAAGGTGACCATCAGCCGGGTCAGGCGGTCGCCGGCTTCGGCCAATCCCGCGAGCCCAGCGACATCGGCCGCTTCGATGGCGCCGGAGTAGCCAAGCGTGTAACCGCTCATTCCTTGCTCACCCAGCTGTTCGGTGCCGTGGGTGATCCCGAAGATGCGCCACGAGAACTGGTTCGAGCTCGAAGTTGTCATGGTCGAGCCAGCGGTCGCCATGCGCGTCGGCACGACCGCGACCTGCGCGGGAAAGGCGAATGAGACCGGTCCCAGGGCCTTGCAGACGGTTCCACCATCAGGCACAGCCTCTTGGCTGATTCGGAAGGCCAGGAAGTAATAACCATCCTGCACGTAGTAGGCAAAGACGTCGGCGGCCGAGGCGGAGTACGGGTATCCGTTCGCGGTCAGCCAATCCGTGAACGACGATGGGGTATCCGCTTTGAGCTGGACCCAATCGAGAAAGCCCACTTGGCCACTGGCCACCACGCTGGTGGTCTCGTCCGTCGCGCGTGCTCCCGCGCTGGCCCCCCCCCGAGGCAGCCAATGCCTCCGCCTTCCTGCACCTGGACCTTGGTGGGCGCGGCCAAGGCTGCTGCGGTAGTGAAGGCCTGCTGGTCGGTGAGCGATGGGTTCTGCGTCAGCGGAGCAGAAACCGGCAGGATCAATCCGAAATCGGTGGCAGTGCCGCAAAAGATGGGCTGGAAGACGTAGGTCTCGACGCCGTCCTTCCACACCACGATGATGTCCTGCTGCGGATCCACGGCGACGTTGGGACCGAACGCGCCCCCGCAGGGAAAGGCTAGAGAAGCGGTGAGCAGCGTCGCCGCGCTGGTGGCCAAGGCCAGAATGCACCTCAAGGGCGTGCTCCCGAGTACACGCAGCGGAAGCCAACGTTTGGCGCCCACGAATCGGGCAGACCTGCCTTGCGACAGGTCGTACGCAGCGAGCTTGCGCCACTTACCCAGCAGCCACCCCGCATGACCTTCAAGCTTCCGGTTGTTGGCCCCGTCGGATCCTGGACGGGGCTTTGGCGGTAGTAGGCGGCGTCGTACCAATCCGCAGTCCATTCCCACACATTGCCGGCCATGTCGAAGGCGCCGTAAGGGCTCTGCCCCGCCGGGCGACGGCCCACTCGATCCGTATCTCCCACGCAACCGCCGAAGTTCGCTTTCGCGCAATCGGGCGGGCTTTCTCCCCACGGGTATGTGCGCGGGGTATCGCTGCCAGCCGCGGCCCGCTCCCATTCCGCCTCGGTGGGCAGCCGCCCGCCAGCGAAGGCACAAAATGCCCGTGCCTGCTTCCAGGAAACGAAGATCACGGGATAGTCGGCGAAGGTCGGGTCGTCGAAGTAGTGGGCTCGTGCGTTCGAGCTGGAGAGCGACGGCGCCGTGCAAGCCCCCGTGCGCGCGCACGCCTGGTAGCGGGCGTTGGTGACCTCGTAGCGATCCATGACGAACGCGGAACCCGTCACGCGGTGGACCGGTTTCTCGTCGTCGGCTCCTGTCTCGCTTCCCATCAGGAAGGAGCCGGCAGGCACGCGCACGGGGCTCGGGTCGAGAGCAGGTGCCGTGCAACCGGGGGCATCGTCGACCAAGCCATTACAGTCGTCATCCTTGAAGTTGCAGGTTTCGACTGCGCCGGGGTGGATGGTCGGATCGTGATCGTTGCAGTCTGGTCCGGCGGCGCAGCCGACACCGTAACCGTCCCCATCGAGGTCGATGCAGGGCGCAACGGCCGACACCGCGAGGCCATCTGCCCGGGCGCCCGAATCTCGCGAACACCGCGAAGCCGATAAGGCCTACCATCGACACGACCACAATCCCAAGCGAGGATCCTTCTTTCATGCGCCCACCTTGCGAAAACTATACTGCCTGCAGACCCGGACGAGCAAGCAACGCGGCTCAACAGCTCCTCGACCAATCTACGGTCCCCAGAAGGGAGCGCGGCCCGGGCGCGAGACTGATCACGTTCACCCCAATCGCGCTCTAGCTGGGCAGGCGGGATGGAGCCACGGAGGGTAGCCCATCTCGAGGTCGAGCAAGCGCCCGATCAGAACCCGGGAAACGTTTTCTCGGCAGGTGTTGGGTCGTCGTCCAGCAGGTCGTATCGCCGGTGCTTCACGGCCTGATAATAGAAGCAATAGATGTCGCCGGAGGTTTCGTCGCCCAGGCTGTAGCGTTTCCACGTGCAGCCTCCACGGCACACGTCGCCGTAACGACACACGCTGCAAAATCCGCGCAGTTGATCGACGGAGAAGCAACGGTTGTAGGAAAACCCCGCTGGTCGGCCCCAGATCTCGCGCAAGCTGCTGCTGCGCACATTGCCTTCGAGATAGCGCCTTTCGCCGTGCCGATCCGACGGCAACGAAAGACACCCCTTCACATTCCCGTTACTCTCGATGCCCAGCGTATGCATGCCGGCCCAGCAGCCGAGCCAGAATGGCAGGGCGACGTCGGCCTGGCGCAGGTCGGCCTCGGGGGGCCCGAAGTAGCCGATGTGATCGCTGGCCACGATGTGCATGCGTCCCTTTCGCTCTCGGCAAAGCTCGGCAATCTGCGGCACAATCCACAGCAGATCCTCGGCTGGTAACACCAAGTCGCGACGGCCGGCCATAGCGCCGGTGGGAATTGCGTATTGCAACTGCCACGAACGCACGCCCTCGGCTTCGAGCAGGTCCCGCAACTCCACCAGCTGATGACGATTGAGGCTATGGATGGTCGTGTTGACGCTGATGTCGAGGGCCACGGCTCGTACGCTACGGATCGCCTCGAGCACGCGCGGATACGAGCCGGGACCCCGGAAGGCGTCGTGCTCGTGTTCGAGGCCGTCGAGACTGAAGCCGACCGTGCACAAGCCGGCGCGAGCTGCCCGTTCCGCCTCTCGTGGCCCGAACGACCAGGCGTTGGAGATGATGGCGACAAGAATCCTCTGTTTGGCCATGCGCTGGCCCAACTCGTCCCAGGCCGGATGAAGAGTGGGCTCACCGCCGGTCAAGGTTACGCGGCCGCAGCGTAGCTCAACCAGCTCGTCGGCCACGCGCAGGCATTCGTCGTGCGAAAGCTCATCGTCGCGGGCTCGCCCGGCCAGCGACCCACAGTGCAGGCACCTCATGTTGCACCTGAGCGTGATCTCCCACCCGCAGGCGCGTGGTATGAAGCCGACGCGACGGAAGACGTCGAGCACGGCCTACTCTTTCTTTTGCGGAGCGGGCAACGCAGCCGATTCGCCCGCAGCGGCGTGCGCAGGCTTGACCACCGATTCCAACTCCGTAGCCTGCTGCATGAAAGGAAGGTAGGCCGGGGGCGGCACCGATACGTAGGCATCCGGATTATCATCGACCCCTTGCGCGCCGGATTCGGATTCCAGAGCGTCGTGAGCCTGGTCAACAGGCGCGTCCGGAGGGAGTGCCACCAGGTAGGGCACTGCCATGAGTGGAAGATCGGTGGCAGAAGCCGCATCGGGCGGCGGGGGCGGGGGAGGCAGCAAATAGGGCGGGGCGGGGCCGATGAACGGATCAGAAGTGGCATCCCTGACGTCCGAGACCGGCGATGCCGCAGCGTCTGAGCTCTGCGCGACGACGTCGTGCCCGGCATCCGCTGTCCCGACGCGTATGGCGTGTGAGTCGCAGCCGGAGGCAGTCAGCCCCAAGCCTAGCGATGCTGGCACGACGACATTGCGGGCCGTCGCTCGCAAGAACTGCTCGATGCGTGCGCGGACTTCCCTTTCGTTCATGACACCGAGAACATTGTATTCGCTTTCGCCCCAGAGAACAATCTGGTAGCCGCTAGATCCCCCATATGTTGCGCGCAAGTGAAACCGTGCTCGTCGATGGCCCTGCTGGACCGGTGCAAACCCTGATCGACGAACCTGAGACTCTCCGAGGGCTGGCGCTTGTGGCCCACCCGCATCCCCTTTTTGGTGGGGCGAACAACAACAAGGTCGTCTACACGCTCGCGCATTGCTTGCGGGATTTCGGCTATCTGGCGCTGCGACCCAATTTTCGCGGTGTCGGCAAGAGCGCAGGCGTCCATGACCACGGCGAGGGGGAGACCGAGGACTTGCTGGCCGTACTGGACTATGCCATCGGACTCCGGGACGCTTCGCACGCGCTGCCCGTGCTCTTGGCTGGGTATTCGTTCGGCGCCTTCGTGCAAACCCGCGTGGCCCAGCGTCTGGCTGGGGGTGGCCGGCCGGCCGAGCAATTGATCCTGGTCGCCATTGCCACGGGCCAAGTCGAGGGCAACAGGTACTACCGGCCAGAGCCTGTCCCGCGTGGAAGCCTCCTGATACACGGCGGTCGCGACACTACCGTCCCTTTGGCCAACGTGCTCGCCTTTGCCGAGCCAAGCGACTTGCCCGTTACCGTGATTCCCGGAGCCGACCACTTCTTCCACGGCCGCCTCGCCGTTCTGCGTGAGATAGTCGAACGCGATCTGAGGTCACGCGTGCTTTGAGCGCTGCCGCCATCTTCGAAGGTGAAATGCCGACGAGGGGCAGCTCGCTGGCCGCGTCAACAGCGTTAGGTCGGTTGCACGCCGTCGGCTGCAATGAGCGTTCCCGTCGAGAAGGTGGCCACCGCCTTCCTGGAGCAGCCCAGCGCGCTAGTCACGCTCGGCGCTCAGCGTGATCGCACCGTCACGATCCATCTGGACTCGCACTGTCCAGGGCCGGCAGCAGACCTCGCAATCCTGCACCATCACGCATTCGCCGGGCTCGCAATCCGCAGGCTCGATCTCGACGCTCCCCGGCTCGCCGCAGAAAGGACATTCGACCTGGAAAACCACTGTCTCAGCCTCACCTACCAGATTGTCTAGCCGCGCTCGCTTCCGTTCTTCGAACCAGAAGCGGCGAGGTCTTCATGATAGCCCGAGATTTCTGAGATTGCGGTTCGTGCGAGCCGAAGCCGGCCAGGACATCCCGGTGTAGCTGCCCAGTCAAAACCCTGGCATGCCCGCTGCGTCCTTGCCAGCCTGAAGTGGATTAAGGCCGCAGCGCGTTGGCTCGCCGTATCAGCCATGCTCTCATTGCTCGCTTGGGTTGTCGCATGCGCGGCCGCGCGAGCGGAGGTTGAAGCCGACCCTCGGGACCCCTGGCGCGGTCGTTGCGTTCCAGCTCATCGCTTCCCGAAATGCAGCTTGAGGTCTATAGTGATCCCGCGAGGGAGAAGACCATGAGACCAGTACTGGCTGCTTTTATCTTGTCCATGATGCTGTTTGCGACGAGCTCCTGCGGCGGCGAGAGTTGCTCCAGCATGGCCGGGACATGGCCCACGTCGGGATCCTGCTCTGCCGGCACCTGCGTCGTCGTGCAACAGGGCTGTTCCATCAGTATGGCCTGCTCATCCGGTGCGTTCTCGGGTAGCGTGTCGGGCAGTAGCCTCAGCTTCAGCGACAGCAGTGGGGAAGCCTGCGTTGGCACCATCAGTGGCACCTCGGCTTCGGGAACTTGCGCGGGCACCAACTCGTGTTCTTGGGCGGCAAGCAAGCTGCAGCCCTAGCAGGGCCCGTGCAGACGTCTTCCACGGTTTTGGGGAAAGTCGGGCACCCCGCACCTGGCAACAGTCCGGTTGCGGTCCTTGCCGGGCCCGGGTTGTCGCGGGCGCCGGCCACTGATCGTACACTCGACGTGTGACCAGAGCGACCTGTCCTAGGTGTGGCCAGCCCGTTCGCAGCGCAAGAGGGTGCGCGACTTGCGGTTCCACCGCGAAGGACCCGACGGCTGATCAAGACGGGTCGCCGCGAGCTGCTGGAGGCGCAACGTGGGAGATGCCGCGGCTAGGGACGGCCATCGAGCGTCGCTTCCGTCAGCTCGCCTTGCCGGTGGCGCTGCTCACAGCCTGGGCGGTCGCACACACGGGCCTTCCGCGTATGCTCCTGCGGACCGTGCTGTCGATGTGGGTTCACGAGCTGGGGCACGCGCTGGCGGCATGGTTGTGCGGCCGCTGGGCGTTTCCCGGTCCCTGGTTCACGCCAGTAGGCGGAGCGAGGTCCGGGCTGGTCGCGCTGGCGCTGGCTGCCGGCACCGTCTACGGCTCGATTCGCCTATGGCCCTCGCGGAGGCTAGCGGCACTTGCCCTGGGTTTGGTGCTGCCCGCGCAGATGGTGTGCACGTGGGGGCTCTCCCCGCACCGGCAGGACGCGTTCATCTTATGGGCCGGCGACGGCGGCTGCATGGTCCTGGGAACGCTGTTGATGCTGTCCTTCTACGCGCGGGCCTCGTCGACCTTGCGCAAAGGGTGGCTGCGGTGGGGATTCCTGGTGATCGGTGCGGCGGCGTTCGCGGATGCCTTCGCCACCTGGTGGGCAGCCCGCGCCGATTCCGACGCAATTCCATTTGGCGAAATCGAGGGGCGGGGGCCGTCGGATCCCACGGTACTCGTATTCCAGCACGGCTTCACCATCTCCGGCTTGGTTGGCACGTATCTCTGGACCGGAATGTTCTGCCTCTTGGTTTTGGCGGTCGGGTACGCCCTCGGACTGCGCCGTAAGGCCATCACTCCTACCGAATGGTAAACCCGGTCCTGGGGCCGGGTGGGTACGGGTGCGCCGAAGGCGCGCGCCGCATCTCCAGCCTTCTCGCCATCTTCCAGGGTTGGAAGACCTCCTCCAGGCACAGGTAAGATCGGGTGACTTGAGAGAATGCGGGCGAATGGTTAGCCTGCGCGCTGGAGGACTCCATGGCCGACCGATCGCGTGCTGGTATCGAAATGAATTTCGCCTTTGGCAAGGGGCCCAAGTCAAAGCTTGGTCGGCGGCCGAACGCTCCCATGCGCTTGTTGGTCCTGGGCGACTTCGGCGGCCATGGCAGTCGCGCACAGGTGCGGCCGGGCGCCGAGCTTCGCCCGTTGCGGGTCGACCTGGACAGCTTTCCGTCGCTATTCGCCAAGATCGCCCCGCGGATCCAGGTTCGGCTCGGCGGTCAGCCGCCGCTGACCGTTGCCATTGGCGAGCTGGAGGATTTTCACCCTGACCGCCTCTTCACGTCGCTGGAATTCTTCGCTCCCATGCGCGAGTTGCGTCGGCAGCTGCAAGATCCCAAGACTTTTGCCGTCGCGGCCGCGATGGTGGGCAGCGTGGCGCCCATTCAGGCAGCACCCACCGTTGGTGACGTGGCGGCGCACGGCGAGGATTTGCAGCGCCTGCTCGGCCGCCCTGCCACCGCGGAAGCGCCGGCCGCGAGACCAGCCTCGGCGGTCGATGCTATGATCCGCGAGGCGGTCGCGCCCCACGTGGTGGGCGGGGCCGATCCTCGCCAGGCGGATCTGGTGGCCGCCGTCGATGCCATGACCGGCGAGCTCATGCGGGCGCTCTTGCACGACCGGGGTTTTCAGGCCGTGGAGGCAGCTTGGCGCGGCCTCGACAGACTTGTGCGCACGCTGGAGCTCGACGAATTGTTGCAGGTCCACGTCCTTGATGTCAGTCGCGCCGAGTTGGCCGAGGATTTCGCCGCGGCTCCCACCCTGACCGAGGCGGCGTTGTACGGTATCGTCGTCGATCGCGTCGGCGACAAGCCTTGGTCGTTGCTCGTGGACTGCACTGCCTATCAACGCGGCCAAGACGACGCGGCGCTGCTCGCTCGCTTGGGCACGCTGGCGCAACAGGTGGACGCGGCGGTGGTGGCTAGCATGGACTGGGCGGCCTATTCCGCGGGCTTCGCTTCGCCTGAGGACGAGCGGGCGTGGACGGCCCTGCGCAACAGCAGCGCGGCGACGTCCGTCGCGTTGACGCTGCCGAACATCCTGCTGCGCTTGCCCTACGGGAGGGGCACCGATCCCATCGAACGATTTGCGTTCACCGAGCAGGCCTCTCCGCCCGTGTCCGAGCGCTACCTGTGGGGTTCGTCGGCCTTGGCCGTGGCGCAGCTCTTGGCCCAGTCGTTCGCCGAGGCGGGAGGATGGGACTTCGCGCCTGGCGACGAATCGTCCATCGACGATTTGCCTACTCACGTCACCAAGCAAAATGGCGAATCGGTCCAGACCCCTTGCGCTCAGACATGGTTGCCCGAGTCCAAGATCGACGCACTGATCAGGGACGGTCTGATGCCAGTGGTCTCCGCTCAAGGCCGCGGTGAGGTGCGCGTGCCACGCTTCCAGAGCATCGCCCTTCCGTCAGCGGCGCTGGCCGGACGTTGGCGCAACGACTGAGCGTGGATCTTCTCGTGGCGGGCGAGCATCGCGACGAAATGCTCGATGCGCTTGGCTCGCGTCTCGGGCTTCTTGGGGGTCTGGATGCGAAAGAGCACGGAGTAGCGGTTAGCCGCGTCGAGGGTGGCGAAGAACGCGGCGGCGCGGGGGTTTGCGGCGAGCGCGGTGGCCGAGATCCTCGGGCACGCCGGCGCGGCTCGGCGCATCGTAGGCCGCGTCCCAGCGGCCGTCGCGCTGGGCGCGCTCGACCTCGGCGAGCCCGGGCGGCTGCATCGCGCCCGCGGCGATGAGCGCCCTTGCCTTGTCGCGGTTGATCTTCGACCACGTGCTCCGAGCGCCCCGCCGAGAGAACTTCTGTAGCCACGAGGTCTCGTCGCCGAGTCGCTTCTGGCCGTCGATCCAGCCCCAGGCGAGCGCGACGCCGATCGCCTCGGCGTAGGTGACCGACTGGGTGCCGGACGCCTTTTTCGCGAGCCGCAGCCACACGCCGCGCGAGGTGGCGTGGTTAGCGGCGAGCCACGAGGAGAAGGCGCGCGGGTCGGCAAAGGCGAGGGTCGGCAGCTCGCCTCCGGGGACCTCGGCCGCGGCGGCCGGCTTTGCCGCCGCTTTCTTCGTCGATGGCTGGCTGCCAGGGGAATTCGTGCTCTCGGTCTTGTTCGTCGTGCGCATGGTCTCTCTCCGCGACGCTGACAGTGGAGCACCAGCAGGCGCAGACGCCCTTGAATGGTAGCGCCGGCGGGGACGCGCGCTTTGCGGCGGGGAAGGAAACCGTTACTGCGCGCGCCAGTGGCCAGGGCGGTAACGCCATTGGTGCGGCCCCCGCTCCCAGTGTGCCGGCACCCACACCCAGCCGGGTCGCTGTGCTTCCCAATGCCCGGGCATCCACACGTGCTGCCTTCCGTCCCAGTGCCAGCTTCCCTCCACCCAGAAATACCCTGGACCTGGTTGCGGAGGCGCTACCTCGGCGCGCGGCGGTGGTGGCGCCATGGTCACCGACACCTCAGGAGGCGGTGCATAGACGGGCTGGGGCGGCGGTGGAGCCGCGGGAGACGACCAGTAGCCGGGCGTGAATACCCATTCGCCTCCTTCCCTCACCCACCGTCCCTCAATCCAAATCTGCCCTGGCCGGGGCGGCATCTCCCAGCGTCCACCGATCCACACATGCCGCCCTCCTTCCCACCCCCAGTAGCCACCGATCCACACGTGTCGCGGTGAGGGAGCCCTGGGCCGAACCTCGTGGCGCATCTCCGGGGGAGCCATGCGGGCGCGATACATCGGCCCCGGGTGGGTCTCGTGCATCATCTCCCTGCGCTCCTCCTTGCGCACCGCGTGTTCATCGCGGCGCTCTTGCCGCCGCTCGTGCTCTTCCTGGCGTTCGCGACGCTCTTCCGGGCCCGGCTGCGCGCGCGCCGCCGAGGCGGCTCCTAGACAGATGAGGATGGATGTAAGTCCAGCGATGGTCTTCATGGCGTACTCCTTTGAGTCTGGGCGGATCAAGTATCCAGCTTATCTGAGCTGACCGCGACCTGCGAAATCCGCGCTGGAAAACGTTTGGGCTGGCCGTCGCTGGCACGCTATCGTGGCAGGTGTCATGCTCGTGACCACGGATTGGGTTGGCTGGTCGGGGCCGACCGGCGCGCCCGGGCGCAGGCGGCCCGACGGGCTGGGACGGACGGAGTCGGCCTGCCCGAGGGTGAGCTCTAGCGCGCTACTCGCTGATCGTGGCCAAGCCCGCGGGCCTGCGCCGACATCGGTGCCTCCGTGCGCGCCCGCTTTCTGCGCCTGAGCCGTGAGCGGGCTGTCCCCTGCACCTAAGGAAAGACTTCTTTACTTTCGGCCAGGACTAGGCAAGGCTTCTTTACTAAGTCCATGGCACGGATCACGGGTAGATACGACCGGAAGACGGTGGGCGAGGAACAGGTCGCAGCGTTCCTTCCCCACCCGTTGCCGCCAGCCGACCCGCCACTCGAGCTCGATGGCCGCGCGCGTGAGCTTCTGCGTGCCGCCGAGCACGCGCTGTCGAGGCTCGAGCTGGCCGGCGAGGTGGTGCCATCGGTCGAGTGGTTCATCTACGCTTTCGTCCGCAAGGAGGCGGTGGTCTCGTCCCAGATTGAGGGGACGCAAGCGACCTTGGTTGACTTGCTCAACTTCGAGGCCGGCGCGCAGCCCGAGCCGCAGAGCGTGATCGAGGTCCAGGAGGTATGCAACTACCTCGATGCGCTGACCTACGCCCGCAAGCAGCTCCACCGGAAGGACGGCCTGCCGCTCTCCGTCCGCCTACTGAACGAGACCCACCGCCGCCTGATGACGGGCGTCCGCGGTGCGGACAAGGCACCCGGCGAGATTCGCCGGAGCCAGAACTGGATTGGCGGCACTCGTCCGGGCAACGCCGTCTACGTTCCCCCGCCGCCGCACGAGGTGCCACGCCTCCTCGGCGAGCTCGAAAAGTACCTCCACGCCAACGACACGCTCCCGCCCTTGGTTCGCGCGGGGCTCGCCCACGTCCAGTTCGAGACCGTCCACCCGTACCTCGATGGCAATGGACGTCTCGGGCGATTGCTCGTCACGCTCGTGCTAGAGGAGTGGAAGCTGCTCTCCCAGCCATTGTTGTACCTCAGCCTCTTCTTCAAACGCCGCCGGGAGGACTACTACCGCGTCCTCAACCGGGTCCGGACTGAGGGTGACTGGGAGGGCTGGACCGCGTTTTTCCTCGAAGGTGTAGCAACCATCGCCGAGGAAGCCGTCCAGGGCGCCCGCGAGCTGTTCGCCCTGGTCAGCCGTGACCGCGCACGGGCCCTCGCCGCCGGCAAGGCGTCGGTGGTCGCATCTCGCCTCTTCGAGGAGCTACCGCGCCATCCTGTCGTGACCATCGCGGGTACGGTAAAGCTCCTCGCGACGACCAAGCCGACGGCCGCAAAGGCGATCGCGCTCCTCGAGGAAGTCGGGGTTCTTGCCGAGACGACCGGCCGCAGGCGGGACCGCACCTTCAGCTACACGAAGTACCTCGATCACCTGCGCGTCGGCACCGAGCTCGAGTAGCTTCCCCTCGTTGGCAAGAACGGCCTGGGCCAAGTTCGCTGGTGGGCCTCGATGTCGTCAGCGCGCGCGCCGCCAGCGGCGGCGAAGGTAGTCCACCGCCATCATGTAAAGAAGCGCGCACGCGAGGCCGTACGACACCTCGACGAAACGATGGAGCGCGACCAGGTAGGGCGGCTCGCTGCGCGGAATGATTGTGATCACCGTGACCGCGACCGCACACAGGCGCGAAGCCCCCTCGAGGCGCGCCAGGTGGCACAGCCCGACGGCAACCAGAATCGACAGCCCGTAGATCAGAACATTCTGATGCCACCACGTCGCGCTTCCCCAACCGATCAAGCTGCCCACTAGCGTCCCCAGCACGCGCTGGATGGCGGCCTTCTTGGTCGACGCCGTGTCAGGGTAGAGCACGACCACGGCCGCGATGGGAGCCCAATAGGACTGCGGCAGCGAGCGCACCAGGCTGGCGGTCGCGTAGCAGAACGCGGCTACGAAAGCGGCGCCCACGCCTTGGAACACCGCCAGACGCCACGGCAGGCGTGCGTCTTCCCCTTGCCGCTTCATGGGGCGGGCGGGTCTCCTAGCTCAAGCAGGCGGGCCATCGGATAAGACTAGCGTGGAATGCCCTCCACGCGCTGGGACTTCGCTACCATCCCAGTCAGCCGGGCTAGCACTACGAATCGTCGTTCGTGGCTGATCAGGCTCTCACCTGGAAGGTGTCCGCCCAAGTCCGAGATTACGCGTGTCGAGGAACTTAAGCTGGCGGTACAGCGTCTCGACCAGTGGCATGGCAGCGCCGGCGTTGCGAGCGGCTCGCACCGGGTTGCCGTAGATGGCCTCCACTTCCATGGGCCTGTGCTCGTCGAAGTCGATCTTCATGCTGGCCCGGTAAGGCGCCATGGCCAGGGTCATGCCGAGCATCTTCTGCACGAAGCTGCTGTCGAGGTGCCGGCCGGAAGAGGCCCGAGCTCCCGCCACCACCTCGTCCATGATGTCCTCGACCAGGGCGCGTGTGTGTGCGTCGGCCATGAGTGCTCGCGTGTCGGCGTTCAGCACCACCGACAGGCCGCTCATGGGCACATTCCACACCAGCTTCTGCCAGCGCGCCAGCACCAAGTCCTCCACCAACTCGACCTGCAGGTTAGCGGCGACGAAGTCCCTGGCGACGTCATGCATCGCGTTGGTAACGCCCGCCGGTGCCCCGTCGGCTCTGTATTGTGCGAAACAGACGGCACCGTAGTCGAGGTGGCGGATATGGCCAGGCCCGACCTTGTTGGAGCACACAAAGCACAGACCTGCCACGACGGTATGGCCGGATACGATCCGTGCTACGTCTTCCTCAGCGCCCAGGCCGTTCTGCATGAGCAAGACCACACCGCCGTCGGCCAATACCGGTGGCAACAGCGAAGGCAGGAGATAGTTTTGCGTGGCTTTCAGTGCCACCGCCACGACGTCGCATCGTGGCATCTCATGCACATCTCGGTAGGCCTGCACCTCCGTCAGCGCGAAGTCACCGTCCTTGGAGTCCACCACCAGGCCGTGCTGATGCACGTGCTCGAAATCGGTGTGAATCAGGAAATGCACGTCGGCCCCCGCGCGCTGCAGTCGGGCGCCGTAAAATCCCCCCAGCGCGCCCGTGCCCAGGATTGCGTAGCGTCTCGCGTGCTCCATTGTCCATCCCGACCCTACTCGATTCCGCGGCAAGATGCATCGCGAAGACCTGCGCGCACGCCAACCACATTGCCCCAGGGCGAGAGCCCGGCTGGGGCCTACTTCGTCTTCTTTCCGGGAAGCACCGCCGACACTGACATCTTCGCCTTGGCGGCGAGCAACTTTTGATTCTTTTCCACGATGACCTGCTTCCTGGATTTGTCCTTCGCCTTCGGTGACTTATCGCCCATGGTGCTCGCCTCCTGCAGTTTGAGAAGGTCATCCTCCCCCCTTTCCTGGGGAAGTCCAAGACTATCGCCTCACTCCCAGGGCGCCATTGCCTCGCGCAATGTGTGTGACCACGACGGGTGGTCGTGCATCTACTCGGACATCGGACAAGGCGATGCGATGTGGATCTCGAGAGCAATCCTGGTAGCCGGCCCACTGATGTGGTTCACTGCGACGGCAAGCGCTACCCCGCCCGTCGCGAAGCGGCGTACCGTCGATTACACGATCGGCGATCAGGCATTCGAAGGCGTGTTCTTCTATCCCGAGTCGGCGAAGGGCAAAGTCCCGGGCGTGGTCATGGTACACAACTGGATGGGGGTAACGGGCGAGACCGAGAAGCAGGCCGAGCGCGTTGCTCGACTGGGTTTGGCGGTGTTTGCGGTCGACGTCTATGGCAAGGGGGTACGTCCGAAGGACATGAGGGAGGCGGCGGCGGTCTCCGGCAGGTACAAGAGCGACCGCAAGCTCCTCCGCGAACGCCTCGTGCGCGGACTAGATGTGTTGCGGCATCAGAAGGAGGTCGATCCGGCCAAGGTCATCGCAGTCGGCTACTGCTTCGGGGGCACGGGGGTTATTGAGCTGGCCCGAGCCGGTGCTGATGTCGCGGCGGTGGTGAGCTTTCACGGCGGCCTCGACAGCCCCAATCCCGCCGATGGCAAGAACATCAAAGCCAAGGTGGTGGCCCTGCAGGGCGCGGACGATCCATTCGTCAAGCCCGCTGACATTGCCGCCTTCCAGAACGAAATGCGCTCGAACAAGGTGGACTGGGAGATGACGATCTACGGCGGCGCCGTGCACAGCTTCACCGACACGTCGGCCGGCAACGATCCGACTAAGGGTGGGGCCTACAACCCAACGGCCGACAAGCGCTCGTTCGAGGTCCTCACCGACCTCGTGCACGACCTCTTCTTCTCCAGGAAATGAGGCGGAGCCCAGCAGGCCAGGGGCGCCGCCTACGTCAGTCGATGAGCAACCCGCGGCGTTTCCGCCGGCGCTAGCCAGACTGCTTGCGCGAGCCACCCAGCTCGTCACCGTTGTCGAGGATGAAGTAGGTCACGCCAGGCGTCCCGCACGCGTCGCCGTTGCGGTGGAACTTCCAGTGCAGGTAGAGCTTGCCATTGCCCGACAGGATTGCCTCGGGCGGGATCGGGAAGGGCGCAGCGGAATACACCGAGCTGATCGCGGCCGCATCGAAGCCGGTGTTCCCGGACGTGCGCACCATGGCGATCTTGGCTACCGCGCCGGTCTTGTCGAGGACGATTTCCAGGTTGGCCATGAGATTCATGTCGTCCATGGGTGTGCTCTTGAGCTGCACATTGAGCGCCTGCAGAAAGCCGAAGGCCCACTTCTCGTGGATCTGGCGGTGCATGCGAGTGATGAACTGGGCAAAGGGGGCGGCGCGGGTGTTGAGCTCGGTCTGGTTGTCGGGCGTGACCTCGCTGATGAAGTTTTCCAGCGCTGCCCGCACCTTTTCCATGTGCTGGGTGAACTTGCCCTTGTGCTTGGCCTGTTCCTGCCTGGCGTAGGCGGCGACCGCCGAGGCGTCGTCACCGAATACCGAGGCGTACCCCTTCTGGGTGAGGTGGGGAGACTTGTCGTCGGGCGCGCCCGCGCGCGGATCACCCGGACGCCCCGCTTGCCCCAAGCGCTGCTGGGCCAGGTATCCGTCGGTGGATTCGGGCAATTTTGCTCCCGGCTCACCCGCGTGGGCCACCCCGGGGGTGCGCATGGACAGGGCCGCGCTGGGCTGGGACGAGAGAGGCTGCCCGTTGGACACAGCCTGGCTGCCGCGCCGGCCCGGCTGCTCCAGCTGCTCGCGCAGGTGGGCGATCTTCTCTTCGTCATCGCTCCCCTGGGTGGCCTTGCCTGACTCGGCCATGTCGAGGTTGGTCTGCCTGGCGCGGGTCTCGCGCTCCGCCCGGTTATTCCGTTGCGCAAGATACTTCGCATCCGCGGGTGCCTCGACCTCCTTGCCCATATCCAGATCGACGATCTTCTGGTGCAGGAGATCCACGGCCTCGACCTTAGGTTTGTCGGTCCTATTGTCAGGCTTGGGCGGCTCCGGCTTCTGCTCGGCTGGAGTCGGCCGGGGTGGCTCGCGCTCGGCCAGCCGTTCGGGCTCTTTCTGCCGGTTTCTTTGCTCGGGCGGCAGCACCCGCGCCGGGGCAGGCGGGAGCGACTTTGCCGCAATGACGCGCTTGGGTTGAGGGGGCTTTTCCACCGGGGGAAGATCCGGAGGCAGCTCATCGTCCTTTACGCTCTCGAAGGTGACGCCCACCTCACCTTCGTCGAAGTTTCCCCACCAGAACAGCCACGCCAGCAGCGGTACCAGGATCTGCCCGTGCAGAAAAAGCGACAGCAGTAACCCTCGGCCGATGCGGCCGCGTGGGTAACCTGGACGACTCTTCCCCATGGAGGCCCGCAGGTTAGTACCAGAAACTCGTCTCTACCAGGACGGAAGCATCGGAGCAGGGAGGCGCAAGAGTCTTATTGCGTCGTCCGCCGCCGATTTGGGGCAATGGCTCGAAATCAGCGTCCAACGCGGCTTGGTCGAAGACGGACGTCGCATCTATAATGCGACATGGTGTGCGAACCTGGAGGCAATCCTCTTTCGGCATCCGAGCCCTGGAACTGGGTCGCCGACGACTACGTCGACGTGAACATTCCCCTGCTCGGGTTGTTCTCGGACGAGGCAATGTCACGCGTCGCTTTGGGACCGCACATGCGCGTAGTCGACGTTGCCACCGGACCGGGGACTTTGGCATGTCGGGTGGCGACCCACGTGAAGCAGGTGGATGCCATCGATTTCTCGACTGACATGCTCGCGCACTGCCAGGCGCGGGTGCGCGAGCTGGGTGCGTCGAACGTGGTCATACGGCGAGGGGACGGACAGGCCTTGCCCTATGCCGACGCAACCTTCGACCTTGGCTTCTCGATGTTCGGGCTGATGTTCTTCCCGGACCGTGTGCAAGGGTTTCGCGAGCTTCACCGCGTGCTGGTGCCGGGCGGGCGGGCCTTGGTCTCGGCCTGGGCACCCGTCGAGAGCTCGAGCTACATGCGCGCCCGCATGCGGGCCCTGCACGCGGCCGATCCGAGCGCGCCCTCGCCTGCCACCAACGTGCTGGCCTTGGAAGACCCGGACCGGTTCGCGCGTGAGATGGCCCGCGCCGGCTTCGTCGAGGTAAAGATCGAGTTGGTGTCGCGCGAGATCGAGTTCCGAGATGCCGAGGTGCTCTTCTCCACGCTCACGCGAGGAAACGCGCCCTTCGAGCTGCTGCGACGCAAGCTGGGCGACGGTGAGTGGCAGAAGCGGCTGCACGGCATTCGCAACTACCTGACCGACGAGATGGGCGGCTATCCGCTCCGGCTGACGATGTCGGCATTCTTCGGTCACGGCCGCCGCGTGGGTTCCGGGTGAGGGGCGCGCTAGTAGTAGCTCCACCGGCCAGCGGGAAGCCGGTGCTGGTCTACCGTTGCCATAGGATTTGGCCAGCCTCGAGGGGGATCGCGGCAGTCGCGTGCTGGGGCAGCAGTCTCGGCGTGTAGTCGGCCGCCGCGCGCGCCGCAGAGGCGACCGCCCCGTAGACCCAACCATTCGAGCCCTTCGCCACTGGGCCAATGCGTTGCATCTCCTGTCGGTGCGCCGAAATGGCCCGCGCCTTCGCTGGATCCGCAAGCTGATTGAACAAAGCCTCCGCCATCTGCGACCGGCCCGCGTTGTGAACACAGGCAAACAAGATGGTTTGCATGACTACTCCCGCACGCTCAACGCCAGCGCAGCCGGCGAGGTGAACCAGCGCTTGCGTAGCCAAAATGCCACATGGACCAGCGCGATCCACAGGGGCAGGTAGCGATCGATGAGTGAGAGCCGTCTGGTCTGGCTCATGGCTTCCGGGCCCGGATGAAGGCACTCATGACCGCTCCCTCGAGCGCGTTGAGGGTCGGGGTCAAGTCGCCTCCGCAGCACGACGATGCCATTTCGGCCGTATCGTCCCTGCTGTAGATGCGCGTCGCCTCGACGGTCACGTCGCCGAAGCCAGCGGAGCGCAGCTTGCCCGCGTAGTCGGATTCCACTAGCGCGCCGGCCACGCATCCCGTCCACAGATTGAGCGAGCTACTGACGTCCTCGGGCAAGGGGCGGCGAAGCACGATGTCGGACACGGCGAAGCGCCCACCCGACTTGAGCACGCGGAAGGCCTCGCGTAGTACCTTGTCCTTGTCGCCCGACAGGTTGATCACGCAGTTCGAGATGATCACGTCCACCGCGTTGTCCGGCAGCGGTATGTCCTCGATGTTGCCCTTCAGGAATTCCACATTGGCCGCCCCGGCCTTCGCCTTGTTCTGCTCCGCCAGCACCAGCATCTCGTCCGTCATGTCGAGACCGTAGGCCTTGCCCGTGGGGCCGACCCGCTTGCCCGAGAGCAGCACATCGATACCGCCACCCGAGCCGAGGTCGAGGACGATTTCACCCGGTTGCAGCTCGGCCAGCGCGGTTGGATTGCCGCAGCCGAAGGATGCCAGTAGTGCCGCTTCGGGAAGTCCGCGGGTCTGGTCGGCGGCGTAGAGATCGCGGGTAATGGGGTCGGTGCCGCCCATGCCAGTGGCGGCCCCACCACAACAGGCCGGCTTGCTGCCTGCCCGGACGGCCTTCACGGCCTGGCCGTAGCGCTGCTTCACCACCTCGCGGATGTCCTGCGCCGGCTCGCACTCCTCGCTGCCGCAGCAAGAGGGTGGGTTTTCGGGATCCTTGAGGATGGAAAGTTTGGCCATCGCGATCTCCTTCATTGACATTTATCGATATAAGAGGCGAACGAATCAGGTCTCGAACAGGGACACGAACTTGGCCAGACGGGCGTGGGCCGTCCTGTCGATGGCGTAGTAGATCCAGGTGCCGCGGCGTTCAGCGGTGACCAGCCCAGCCTCGCGCAACTGGCGCAGGTGATGGGAGATAGTAGGCTGCGAAAGCTCTTTGACGTAATCTTCGATCTCGCACACACACAGGGCATCGCCCGCGCTGGCCAAAAATCCCAGGATGGCAAGGCGCGTGTCGTCCCCGAGCGCCTTGAACAGGGTAGCGTATGACGACAGATCCTTGGCTTGCACTTTGGCGCGCGGCGAGCAACACGCGGTCAGCTCCTTTGCCAGCTTCGCGCTGACGGCAAGCCTGGTCACGCGGACTAGGTTGTCGCAAACATCGATGTATGTCAATATAGAAAAGCGTCGATATTCTATCTCGATCCGGATCTTCCCGAAAGGCGCGACGCCATGTCTAACACAGATGATTCTGCCAATGTCCACGTCAGGTTGGACAAGTGGCTGTGGGCCGCACGGTTTTTCAAGACGCGATCGCTGGCCGCGGAAGCGGTGGACGGGGGAAAGGTGGATCTGGGGAGCGACCGCGCCAAACGCTCACGTGTGGTGGCCATCGGCGATGTCATCACGATTCGCCGGCCGCCCTTTTCCCAAACCGTGGTGGTGCGTGGGGTTTCCGATACTAGGGGATCGAGCACAGCCGCAGCCACCCTATGGGAAGAGACCGCGGAAAGCCGCCAAGCGCGCGAGCTGCTGGCCTTCCAACTGAAGAACGCGTCCACCCTGACCTTCCATTCCGGCGGCCGTCCCACGAAGCGCGACCGTCGCGAAATCCAACGGGTCAGGAACAAGTGGCCATAGGCTATTCAAACGAGACGACCACGAGCCGAGCAACGCCTAGCGCTAGAAAGCACAGACCTCGTCGGCCGGGTTCGCGGCTGCCGGGGCTGCTCGAAGAAGAAAGCGCACGCAACGCAGCTTCATGATCGCTCCAATTGCTGGTTAACGTAAACGGCCCTCATCCCTTTCGTGTCCCTGTTCACCTCACCGGCGTTGGTGCTAAGACCTTGGTCGTGGGACGCAAGCGACATCGCCACCGCGCCGGCAGGAGTGGCGGCGGAGCCATGACCTCGCTGCGCGGCGGGTTCCGCTCCGTCGCTCATGGCATGGCCGGGAAGGAGCCCGCCCGTCCTCCTTCGCGCATCAGGCGCGTGCTAGGCAACCTCGTTACCGTGGTCCTGGTGCTGGTAGCGGCCGGGCTCCTGTTGCGCCGCTTCGGCCTCCTCCACCGATAGTGGGTGACGTGGTGGCGCCTGGTCGGCTATTGGATGACGACGTTATCGAGGCAGTACGAGAACGGCAAGTTCGTGGTCGCGCTGCTTGGCACGATGATGTCGAGTCGGGTGAAGCGCGTGGAGGGGGTGGCGAAGGTGCCCTGGTTGTTCCAGCACTCGGTGTTAAAGCTGCCGATGGGGATGGCCACGTTGAGCGGGCCGCCGTAGCAGAAGATGTTGCCGTCCACATCCGTTAGCTGCGCGCGCAAGTTGTTGTTTCCGCCGACAGTATTGGACCGCCAGATCGAGAGCGTGACGTTGTTCGGGACGGTAATGGCATGAATCGCCGGGATGTCGCCGCCATCGGCTCCGCTTAGCCCGCCACTATCGACCCCGCTCGGCCCGTAGCCGTCGATCGGGCTCAGACCTCCATCGCTGCTGCTCAGGCTGGCATCGCTGTCGCTCAGGCTGGCATCGCTGTCGCTCAGGCTGGCATCGCCGTCGCTCAGGCTGGCATCGCTGTCGCTCAGGCTGGCATCGATCGCGCTTGGGCCGCCGCCACCGGCCAGCGGGTCTTGGTCGAGCTCGAAGCCGACCCCGGCCGTTGCGTGATAGCTAGGATCCGCCGAGACAACGCCCGCCGTGCACAGCGCCGTCGGGCTCAAGGCCGGCGTGCAGGTGCCGGGCGCCCCAGTCTGCTGGCCGGTGCACACCGGCGAGGAGCAAATGGTGGCGGCCGTGTCGACGAGGGCGGTCCATGCCCCGCCATACCCGTGGAGCGAGCCAGCGGTGATGTAGGTACCATTGATGGCGAGCTGGCCGTCGGCAACTGGCGCGCCTCCGTCGCACACCAGGCCTTGTGTCGGCAGCGGGACGGTCGATGGGGTTTGCCCATTGATGTTGACCGAGAAGCTGTTACTGGTGAAGGGGATCCCTCCCTTGCGCACCTCCATGCCAGCTTGAACGGCGAAGAGATACCACGAGCTTTGAGCATAGCCCCTGGCAACCGCATCCTGAATAAAGGCGTTGAGGTCCAGATCGGTAACCTGGGTCAGCGGCGAGCCCTTGACGATGTAGTCCATGTAGTTCCAGGCCGCGGTCGCCCCGCCGACCAGCATGCTGGCCGCCCAGACGTCCCAGTTGCGACCGGCCAGGCTTGTGGTGCCAAGGTGGTCCTTCCAGCCGGCCGCGTTCCTGTAGTCGAGCCAGATCATGAGCTCGAGCCCATTGGGAAACCCGCTGGCCCCGCACGTGCTATCGGGGCAGAACCAGATGTCGTAGGCAACGTTCCACGCGTCGCTCGAAGTGCCACCAACCGAGAAATCCCAGCTGCTGGTCAGCGAGGCGACCTGCGAGACTGGTTGGGGCAGAATAGTTTGCGGGCTGCAGTTCCCGTACGAGCAGCCGTAGAGCACGTTGGGGAAGGAGGCCACGTTGTTTCCGCAGGGATCTGGGCCTTGGGTCACCGAGAAGGCACCAGTCGATCTGTTCATTTCGATGCATTGGGTTCCGGGGCAAGTGGCCTTGTTCCAGTAGTTCGACGAGATGACGTAGTCCCCTACCGCAGTGGTGGCGAAATCGTCGCAGCTACTGATCGCCGCGTCCGGCGACCAAACCGGCGCATCAACGCCGGTGGTGCCGGAGCCTCCCGAGCTGCTGCCACAGCCAGCGAGCCCGCCCGTGAGCAGCAGGGCCGCTGAGGTCCAAAGCATACTGGGAAGTGCCTTCAAGCTTGGAATCAAGTCCATTCTCCATCCTTTCCTTGGCCGTGCTCGGGAGGGCTAGCGTGCGAGCGGGACTATATTCTCTATGCCCGGCCGAGTCGTCGATTTTGTGCCGAAGTCGTTCTGCATGCGGGGCCTTGTCGTTGCTTGCCCGCCAGACCATCGGGCGAAGGCGCCTGGTATTGGGCTGGATAGGTCCATAATCTGTAAGAGTCGTGTGCTCGCCTATATGGTCCTGCCGTGTTAGTGTCACGCGTTCCTCATGGAGCCAACCGCCCTGTTGCATCCCTGTTCGGCAACCTCGCTTGCCGTGCGAGGCGTCCTCTTGCTCATCGGAATAGTCGGGTGCGGAGGCGCTCGGTTTAGTCCGGACGGAGGTGCCAGCGTGGTCGAGGCGGCGCCGGCCTCTGAAGTCTCGCTCGCCAGCGAGACTGGCCAGTGGTCGGCCGAGGTCACGCTGAGCACCTGCGAGGACTACGCGAGCGTGTTTGTGGGCTCCTACGTCGTGGAGACGAACTACTGGAACAATGGTGCCTGTCCGGGCACGCAATGCGTGGACATCAACCAGGCGACCGCTGCATTCAGGGTGACCCAGGGCCCCGCCGCTTGCGGCAACACCGTGGCTACCTACCCCAACGTGCTCTACGGCTGCTCCTTCGGGACTTGCAGCCCCGACAGCTTGCTGCCCATGCAGATGTCCATGCTTTCCACCGTGACCAGCAGCTGGAGCTTCAGCACAGGCGGAGCCGCCAGCGATCAGTTCGACGTGGCGTACGACATCTGGTTTTGTACGGACAATACCTGCGCCGGCACGGGATTCCCAGGTGGTGTCGAGATCATGATCTGGCTCGATTACAAGAACCTCCAGGGCTGGCAGACCGACCTCGGCCGCGTGACCCTGGGCGGATATAGCTGGGAAGTTTGGAAGGCCACCATGGGCTCGGGCGCCCGCAGCTGGACCTATCTGGCCTACATGATCCAGGCCCCGATGGTGACCTCGGTGACCGATCTGGACCTGAACGCCTTCTTCAAAGACGCGGCAGCTCGGGGCATCGTCCATGACTCCTGGTATCTGTACGCGATCCAGGCCGGCGACGAGCTGCGAACGGGCGGGATCCCCTACGCCAGCAGCGGATTCTCGGTCTCTATCAACGGTGTCACGCCCAGCACGACCCCGGTTGCGATCACGGGCATAGATGCGGCCCCATCGTATGACGGTGGCGTGCCTGCCCTCGACAGCGCGTCGGTGGGCGAGGCGGGTCTGGTCTCGGAGGTTTCGCTCGCCAGCGAGACCTTGTCATTGGACTGAGCTCCCGAGGCCCACTCTCGGCCGAGGTCCTCGTGCGCCGAGGAAAGCCATCCCGTACGCGCGCCTTGACACTCGCAGCCTCTGGCGGGAAATTCCAGCTCACCAAAGGAGGCAAGGATGCGCTGGTATCACCACGTGGCGTACTTTTTCGGCGGGGCTTTCCTCGCGAACGCTCTTCCCCACCTGGGGAATGGCATCTCAGGCCACCCCTTCCAAAGCCCGTTCGCCTCGCCCCCCGGGGAAGGACTCTCCTCATCCACCGTGAACGTGCTGTGGGGCCTCCTCAACCTGGCTTTCGGCTATCTGCTGGTCTGCCGGGTAGGAAAATTCGAGTTGCGCAACACCAAGCACGTGGTCGTGCTCGGGGCGGGCATCGTGGCCATGTCGGTAATGCTCGCTCGGGTCTTTGGCCGCCTTCACGGCGGTATTTGACCAGAAGCGGCATTTGGTCTGCCCCCAAGAGTCATCCGCTCACCCAAGGGAGAACCGTAGGAGAACCCACCCCCGGTCGCGTGTGCCGCTCCGCATTTAACGCGCCAATGGTAGACCTTGCGGCAGGGCTGGAAGCCGTGGCATCCGCCCGCCGCGCCGGCAGCACCAACCTTGCGGCAGCCTTGGGAGCTGTGGTATCCCTTCGCCCTGCTTCGGCGGATTCGTTGCAGGGTGGCTGGTAAAGGCCATCACGCACTCGGACGAAGTTGGAGCGGAACAGCCAGACCCACCCTAACGCTAACAATTGTTCCCTTCGCCCAGGTAGCTCAACTGGTAGAGCAACGGACTGAAAATCCGTGTGTAGACAGTTCGACTCTGTCCCTGGGCACTCGTCAAAATGCGCGTAGATTTGCCGTTGAACGATAACTGGGAGAGTCGAAGGAGATCCAATGGTTCGTAACGTCGTCATCTTCATTCTTGCGATTGGGGCCGTCACCGGCGGGTATTTCCTTGGTCGCGGGCATTGGAATGTCGGAGGCCCGGGGGTCGCCAAGTTCGCCTGCCCGAATCCCGGAGCAGCCGTGCCCGGTGATGACGTAGAGCGTAAGTGCGTACCTTTCGACGGCAAGGCCAGGGGATCCGCCTCGGCGCCGGTAACCATCGTCGAGTTTTCGGACTTCCAGTGCCCATTCTGCAGCCGCGTTTTGCCCACCCTGGACAGGCTGCAGAAAGACTACGCCGGCAAGGTCCGCATCTTCTTCAAGCACAACCCCCTGCCCTTCCACTCTGACGCGCCCCTCGCAGCGCAGGCCGCGGTTGCCGCCGACCTGCAGGGGCGGTTCTGGGCCATGCACGACAAGCTCTTCGCGAATCAAGGCAAGCTCAAGCGCCCTGACCTCGAGAAGTACGCGCTCGAAATTGGCCTCGATGTCGCCAAGTTCAAGACGGACATCGACTCCGCCGCGGTCAAGAAGAAGGTGGATGACGACCTGAGCTTGGGCAAGAAGCTGGGCATCCAGGGCACCCCCAACTTCTTCATCGATGGGCGCCCGGTTCGCGGCGCCGTCCCCTACGAGCAATTCAAGTCGGTTGTCGAGGATGAGCTGGCCCGGGGCAAGAAGTTGGCGGCCAAGGGCGTTTCCGCTAGCGGCGTCTTCGCCGCCCTCATGAAGGGTGAGGGCAAAGGCCTGGGCACCCCGCAAGCCCCGGCGTCGGCACCGCACATTCCCATCGGCTCCGAGGTGTACAAGATCGAGCCGGGCGACGCCCCCCACGTGGGTGCGCAGGAGCCGAAGATCACCCTTATCGAGTTCTCCGACTTCCAGTGCCCATACTGCGCGCGCGCCAAGGGCACCATCGACGAGCTGCTCAAGATCTACAAGGACAGCCTGCAGGTAACCTTTCGCAACTTCCCCCTGCCCTTCCACAACAACGCCATGCCGGCCGCGCTAGCCGCCGCCGCCGCCGGCCAGCAGGGCAAGTTCTGGCCCATGTACGACAAGCTCTTCGCCAATCAACAGGCCCTGACTGCCGCTGATCTGGAGAAGTACGCGCGCGAGGTCGGCCTCGATATGGCGGCGTACAAGGCCGCCATCGAAAGTCCGCAGACCAAGGCCAGCGTGGAGGCCGACAAGAAGATGGGCGAGACCTTCGGCGTGGGTGGCACGCCGTCCTTCTTCATGAACGGGCGTTCTTTCAGCGGTGCCTATCCTCTCGACAGCTTCAAGTCCGCCATCGATGATGAGCTGAAGCGGGTCGATGCCAAGCTGGCCTCGGGTACCCCGCGCGCCGGACTTTACGCCGCTCTCATCAAAGACGGCCTGGTCAAGGCTGCGCCGCGCAAGGAGGAGGCCAAGGCCGGCGAGCCCCTCCCGACCGAAGTGTACAAGGCCGACATTGCCGGCGCGCCCATCAAGGGCGCCAAGGACGCCTTGGTTACCATCGTCCAGTTCTCCGACTTCCAGTGCCCGTTCTGCTCGCGCGTCGAGCCCACCGTGGACCAAATCATGAAGGAATACTCGGGCAAGGTTCGGGTGGCCTGGCGCAACCTCCCGCTGCCGTTCCACAACAACGCCAAGCCAGCCGCCATCGCGGCCATGGCCGCCAACGAGCAGGGCAAGTTCTGGCCCATGCACGATATCCTGTTCAAGAATCAGCAGGCGCTATCCGCAGCCGATCTGGAGAAGTACGCGCAGACCATCGGCCTCAACATGGCCAAGTTCAAAGCCGCGCTGCAGGACAAGCAACTGGCCCAGCGAGTCGAGTCCGACGCGGCCATGGGCGCCAAGATTGGCGCGCGCGGCACGCCGGCGTTCTTTGTCAATGGCCGGTTCCTGTCGGGCGCGCAACCGTTCGAGCGCTTCAAGAGCCTCATCGACGAGGAGCTGGTGAAGGCCCAGGCCCTGGTCAAGAAGGGCACGCCCAAGGCCAAGGTCTACGAGACGCTGATGAAGACCGCCAAGACCGAGGTTGCCGGCGGGGCCCCTGCCCCTTCACCTTCGGCCAAGGAAGCCCCGTCGGGCCCGGCCAAGAAGGTCGCCCTCGGCGGCGCCCCGGTGCGGGGACCGAAGGACGCCCCCATCACCGTGGTCCTGTTCTCCGACTTCCAGTGCCCCTTCTGCGGACGTGTGGAGCCCGTGCTCACCGAGCTCGAAAAGGCTTATCCGGGCAAGGTCCGGGTGGCGTGGAAAAATTTCCCGCTCTCGTTCCACAACAACGCCAAGCCTGCCGCCGAGGCTGCCATGGCCGCCAACGAGCAGGGCAAGTTCTGGGAGATGCACGACATCCTGTTCAAGAACCAGCAGGCCCTCTCGGCCTCCGATCTGGAGAAGTATGCTCAAGAGATCGGCCTCGACATGGGCAGGTTCAAGTCTGCCGTGGAAAGTCACAGGTATGCTGCCCAGATCGAGGCCGACATGAAGCAGGGCTCCGACCTGGGCGTGTCGGGCACCCCCGCGGCCTTCGTGAATGGCCAGCTGGTTTCTGGTGCGCAGCCGGTCGACGCCTACAAGAAGATCGTCGATGCGGAGCTCAAGGGTGGCGGCAAGGGCAAGACCAAGCTCAACTAGCTGCCGCCTTTTGCCGCCATGGCCTCGCAGAGGCTGAGGGGCAGCGGCCGTCGGATGAGCGGCGTGGCCGCTGTCCTCACGGCCGCCGTCGTGGCGTTGGTGGCGGTAATGCTGCTGCGCGCTGCCGCATCCACCGTCAGGTCGACTGCCGAAGGTGACTGCGCCGCTCTGCGGCCCAGTCATCTGTCGCCCACCCTGCGCAAGCTCGAGCCTGACTTCCAGTTGCCCGATCTCGAGGGCAAGAGCGTGTCCATGCGCAGCTTGCGTGGCCGGCCGGTATTGGTGAGCTTCTTCGCCACCTGGTGCCCGCCCTGCGTCGAGGAAGCTCCAACCCTGGAAGTGTTGGCCGGCCGGCTCGGCGACAGGGCCCGGGTAGTGGTGGTCAGCGTCGACGAGGACGCCGATGCTCTGAAGAAGTTCTACGCCCACGGCTCGCTGGCTTCCGTGCTGCGCGACCCGAGCCGCGCGGTCCCCACCAGCTTTGGCACCTCCAAGTATCCCGAGTCCTTTCTCGTCGATGGCGCCGGCAGGGTGCGCTACGCCTTCATCAACAAGCGCGACTGGTCGACGCCCGAAGCCGCCGCTTGCGTGCTGGGCCTGCGCTGAGCCGCGACTTCGTTCGCCACCGCCAACGGCGGCGCACTGCCCGGCCGGCACGGTCCTTGTGCACAGCCTTGTGCACAGCCTTGTGCACAGCCTTGTGCACAGCCTTGTTGACGGGAGCCCGCTCTCGCACGTAGCGTTCACCGGCAATGCCCGCCTTGGCTCCTCGGTTCTCGATCCCAGCCGATCCGCAGCGTGGACGCATGGCAGCCGCGTGCTTCTGCGCGCGCACCTGCGCGGTCTTGGCTGTCGCTCTTCTCGGCAGCTCAGCCACGGTCCAGGCTGAGCCGACCAATCTCCTGGCGGGTCGGCAGCCCGAGCGGGCCAAGGGCGTCGTTCATCCCGAGCGACTGACGGATGGTCTCTTGAGCAACGAGGGCGACGAGTGGCTGACCGATGTGACCTCTCGGTTCACTTCGGTTTCCTCCTTCGTCGAATACGACCTGGGCGGGGACAAGACGTTGCGCTGCCTCCTCGTCCAGGCCGACAACAACGACGTCTATGCCATGTCCGCGTCGAGCGACGGTAAGAGCTGGCGATCTCTGTGGCGGGTAGGGGCCGAGCCATCACCCGGTATGCGGGCCCGGACTACCCAATTGGAGGGCAGCGCTCGCTATCTGCGCCTGGCCGCGACGGGCGGGGATGCGCTCTACAGCGTGGCGGAGATTGCCGCCTACTCCGAGTGCCCCAGAGCGCCCTGGCCCGCCGATCTTCCCCACGCCCATGGCATTCCCGTGAGCGAGGCCGCCGGCATCAAGGTCCTGATATTCGGGCTGCTCGCGGGTGCCTTCGTGCTCGTGCATCGTCGTCAGTGGCCGGCTCTACAATACATCCTGGCTCTGCCGGTCCTGGGCGCTGGCTGGATGATGGTCGCGGAGTACGTCGGCCTCTATCCCTTCTTCGACCAGGAGCCGCCCCTGCGCGCTCTCGCGGCCGGTTTGGCCGCTCTCGTCGTGATCAAGGAAGCCTTCTTGGCCAAGCGCTGGGCGCCTCACCGCGCGGTCTCGCTCGCCACCCTGGTCTTCTGCGCGGTGACCGCCTTCGGCACCTACTATCACTTCGGCATGCCTCAGTTCTTCGACCAGGCCAAGGGCCGCCGGACCTTGGTCCATACCTGGGATATGCGCCACTACTACCCGGTGGCGAAGTACTTCCGCGAGCTCCGTTTCGACGGCCTCTATCTGGCCAGCCTGGCGGCCTACATCGACAATACCCCGGGCTTCAAGCCGGCCGATCTCGCTCACGTGCGCCTGCGCGATTTGCGCGACGCGGAGATGCGAACCGGCACGGAAGTGGCCGGGCAGCTGGCCGGGATTCGCGCCCGCTTTTCTCCCGCGCGCTGGCAAGAGTTCAGGCGCGACATGAAGTACTTCTCCGACACCATGGGAGGACAGGACTACCTCGGCAGCATGCAAGACCACGGCGGCAATGCGACTCCGGTCTGGATTTTGCCCGCCTACCTAATCTTCAAGAACTGGCCGGCCAGCGAGCTATCCATTTCCCTTGCCGGTCTCATCGACCCGGTGCTGGTGTTGCTGCTCTTCTTCGTTATCTGGCGCACCTATGGCATGCGCATCATGCTGTACGTGGTCGTGATCTGGGGGGCGACCGATTTCTACAATTTCGGATCCAACCTGATGGGGTCGACCTTGCGCCAGGATTGGCTGGTCGCCCTGGGTCTGGGTACTTGCGCCATGAAGAGGGGTCGCCACTTTTTGGGCGGCCTCCTGATGGCCTACGGCGGATTGATCAGGGCCTTCCCGGCCATGGCGACGTTCTTCTTCCTCGCGCCCATCGGCTGGTACGCCTTTGACTACTGGCATGCGCGGCGCAGGCTGCCCAGTCTCGGGCAAGTGCGCCAAGCCGAGGGCTCGGCGCTACGTGCCCTGGTCGGCGCCGCCGTCTGCGTGGTGAGCCTGGTCGCGCTCACCTCGGCCATGTTCGGGTTTAGCGCCTCCTGGCTGGCATGGAAGCAGAAGATTGAAATCCATGCCACCGGTCCCAGCACCAACAATGTTGGCTTGCGGAATGTGCTGGCCTTCAATCCCAACCTCTCGGCCAAAGCGCTGAGTCAGCGTCCGCAATCCGGTCCCTGGGGCGACTGGGCCACGGCGCAGAAGATGACCTTCGCGGCTCGCCGTCCTCTGTTCTACGGAATTTTGCTCCTGGCCGTTGCGCTCGGGCTGCTCGCCTGTCGGGGCCGCACGCTGGAAGAGGTGGCGCTCATCGGCTTGCTGCTGATTCCCTTCTGCTTCTATCCCTCGAACTACTATTGTCACTTCGTCTTCTTGCTGCCCCTCGCGGTGGCGCGGCCGCTCCTGGACCGCGACCGGACCTTCGCTGTCGTGCTCGTCGTGCTGGCCGCGATGTGTCTGGGGCAGTACTTCAGCCTGGCCGAGGGCTGGACGGATCTGCGCTACACCTACCAGAGCTTCATCCTCCTCGCTGGCTTTGCCATCATTCTCGCCTATCTGGCCTGGGAGTCGCTCACTTTGGCCCCTTGGGCGCGCCCCCTGCCCGCAGCAGCGCCCGCCGCCAGCGCGGCCGCACGCTAGAGGCGCGCTAGGTGCTGGCCGCCCCCTCCTCGAGCGGGTCAGGCCCCGGGGCTCGCCGCGATCAGAGATGCAGGGCCCGCCGCAAACGTGACCACCAAGACCGGCGGGCCTGGCGGGCTCTGCTCTCCGTGGCACGGCGGCCGGCTGGTGGCGCGCCGGTCGTCGACGTGGAGCTGGGCGGCGTTGGTGACGGCTGCTTTCCCGGGGACAGGT
Source organism: uncultured delta proteobacterium (assembly GCA_963849735.1). Classification (GTDB taxonomy): domain Bacteria; phylum Myxococcota_A; class Polyangia; order Fen-1088; family Fen-1088; genus Fen-1118. The sequence goes on along the minus strand of CAWKJE010000055.1, from coordinate 45,318 downwards.
CGGGCACCACAGTGTCGACCACTCGGCGCGCGGTGCTGCTGAGCTCTCGCCAGGCGTCTTCCTGCATACCCAGGGTGTGGAAGGCGCGACCCAGAGCTTCGGTAGTAACGTGGTCACAACGGCCTGGGCCGATGCTGATGCCGTAACCGAGATCGCGACTCAGCTCCTCGCAGATCGACACCACCGCCACCAACTCGTTCGCTTGCCCGTCCACATCACCCTCGTGATGGTGGGCGAGGACGGTGCACACTTCGGCGGGCAGCTTCCACAGCCGCGCGACCATGCCCGACACCTCCTGGTGAATCTCGAGGAATATCTCGTCCAGCACGGCGGCGGCGATGGGCGGTTCCTCGCGCGGGCGTCCGGCCATTACCAGCAAGGTGGCCGCCATGCCGATATCGTGCAAGAGCCCGCACATGAAAGCGCTCTCCGTGGCCATACCCTTGCGCGAGGCCAGCAGCCGGCACAGGTAGGCGCAAACCGTGCTGTGCAGCCTGATCTCTTCCATGATCTCGGCGTAGTGGACCGACCGGAAGACGCGCATAGTCATGGCCACTTCCCACACCACGCTGGCCAAGTTGTGCAGGCCGAGTCGCACTACCGCCTGCTTGAGCGACGGATCACTCGTGCTCCAGCCTCCGTAGGCAGGCGAGCCGGCCACGCGCAGAACCTGCGCGGCCAGTACGGCGTCCTGCTCCAGGAGCGCTACCAGCTGGTCAGCATCGACATCGGGACGGTGGGATAGGTCGTGAATTTCGAGGGCCACGGTGGGCAAGAGCGGCGGCCGATAAGCGGGCGAGGCCAGTATCGCGCGCAGATGGAGGGCCAAGGGCGATGCCGCTATTTCGCCGGCCCCCGCCGGAGCGGGCACGGACGCCGGCGCCGGCGGCGGCTCCGAGAGAGGCTGCGACTGCCTGGGTTGCGCGGGCTGATCGGCCACGGGTCAGGCCATTGTACCTCCAGGCCAGCGGCTCTGCTCGACCGGGCCGTGGCTTCCGCTAGCGCGTGGCGCCAAAGGCGGACGATGCCCGCAGCAGACGCAGGGTATCCTGGCAGCCGTCGACTCTGACCACCTTGAGGCGGTCGCGCGAGTCACCGAGCGACTCCCAGAGCTCCAGCACCGCCACGTCGTTGCCGCCTGGATATAGCGCATCGCCGACGTAGGTGATGTGGCGCACTCCTTCGGCGATGAGCTGGCGCACGGCGAAGCTCTTGTCCCTGCCCCGTAGCCCAATGTCGAATGAGGTCTGACCGCCCAAGGTTATGAAGATACCGTTGCCGGGCAGAGTGTGATCGACCTCTTGCCGTAAGTGCGTGAGCAGGCGCTGCCGGTACCCCGATGCTTGATCGAATGCCACGAAGGCATCGCGATTCGCGTGCTCCACCGTGGACAATGTCCCTTGCGGTCGTCCGCTCGGGGCCACGTTCACCATCGAGCCCCGTTCGACGATCTGCGGGCCGATGATGCCCACCGACTCGGGCAGGCGAAAGGAAACGTGCTCGAGAGCATCGCGTAGGACCCGCAGCAGGCCGGCGTAGGCATCTTTACCGAGCGCCTGCGGCAAGGAAAAGTCGTCGATGGCGTCCAGGCGGAACCGCGCGTCGTCGTAGCTGCAGCGGTAGCGACTGGCGCCGTTGCAAACGAAGGCATCGAATCCGCCCCGGAAGCCGAAGTCATGGAGGGGCTCGAAAAATTGCTGGCGCAGCAGGGCGAGGTCACTGCCCGCGGCCAGAGCGAAGGGAACGGTCAATGAGCGCAGGGCATCCGCCATCTCGCGCTCGAGCGCTCGTCGCGGCGGGGTCAGGGTATTGTCGATGTCGAATACGAAGGCCGAGCTCGCCAAGGATGCCATGAGCCGCTATGTAGCACGCTGCCTCCGATCGCTGCCAGGGCTTTCACACCCAGTTGCACCGCTCTTGCAAGGTGGCGGCGACTTGGCGAAACTGCCAAGGCGGTAAAATCCCGGCTCGGTCACGCAGGTAGGAATCCCATGTCGATAGCACTACGCTTGCTCATCACCCCGCCCATCTGCCTGGTCATGCTCGCCGCCTGCGGGAGCTCGGGCAATTCCCCCGGCGACTATCCCTTGGGCAATGATGGATCGGTCGACCTAACGGCCATGCCCCGAGGCGAGGATGGGGCAACCGGCGAAAGCGCCCCGCTTCCCAGCTTCGCCCACGATATCCTGCCCATGCTGGATAAGTCTTGCTCCTGCCACGCGCTAGCTGGCAATCCCCCCCTCCTCGACACCTACGCCGACGTGGCCGATAGCGGAGCCGCCTGCTTGCAATCGCTGGAGGACGGGCTGATGCCTCCGGCCGCCTCGTTACCCGGCAGCGATTTCGCTCTCTTGCAGAGCTGGGTTGCTGGCGGCATGCCCGACAACTGACGGCGCTCGCGCCCTGGGATAGCCCGCTACCCGGGGCTCCGCTCGTCTCCGCCCGCCACACCAGCCGAGTCCCACTCACTCCCCGGGAGCGCGAAGCAACCGATTGCGGGGTAACGCCGATAAGCAAGGGAAGGCATTGTGCGCAAGGAGGCTCGGCGATGCGAGTGCAAGCGATCGTCCTAGGTATCGGGCTGCGGAGACGTGGTTGTCCTCTCGCCGCGACCGTCGGGCTCGGCCTGGTGCTGCTCCTGGCGGCCACGGCGCTGGCTCAGACCGATCTGAGCGACGGAGTCGCCTTGGCCACCAGCTCGTTTCGCAGCATCATCAAGACCGTGTTCTCCGTTACCGCCATCGTGGTGGTGGTGGGCGGGCTGGTTCTGTCGGCCTTCAAGTTCACCCAGCGTGATCCCCACGCCGTGCAGTACCTGGTGGGGACGATAGCCGCTGGGGCGATCTGCGGCATAGTCTCGGGTATACTCTAGTGAGCGAACAGCCGCGCACCCCCATTTACCGGCTGCTGCACGGGGCGCCTATGTTGGCGGGCGTGCCGGTGCCGGGCTTGCTGGCCTTGCTGGCGGTGGCCACCGTTTTCGGCCTGGGCGCAATGCCCATCTCCAGGCTGGCCGGTTTGCTCGTCCTCGCCCTGGTCGGGTGCGCTTGGGTGGGCCTGGCCTTCGTGTACGCCCGGGACAAGACCAGGGTGGCATTGCTGCTGCTGCGCCTTCGTCACCCATGGTCTCGGCGACTCGACGGTTACAGCCCCAGCCAGCTCGCGGTGCGTTTCGCTGAGGACGCCCAGGGGAGCAAGGTGGCGGCCGGGGCGCGCGGCGATGAGGAGCGTCGCTGAGGTGGGAAGGGAATGAAGGTGCTGCCCCCGTCCCTACCCGGTCTGGCGCGCGCTTGGGCGGATAATTGCTCGAGCCTGGAAGGCGAGCTCTTGCTCTACGATTTCTTTCGGCGCGACCCCGAGCACACCCGCGCGCGACCCCTGGTGCTCTGCCGTGATGGCGGCCTGATGGCGCTCTACTCCATGGATGGTCTCGACCCGGAGACTATGGACGAGGACGGCCTGCAGGGGGCCAGCGCCGCCGTACGCCGGGCCATGGATTTGCTCAATCCGCTGAGTCGGCAGGACGAGTGGCGCCACGGCACCTGGGAAGTGCAGAACATCTGGACCCGCTCGCTAGGTTCGGCGCCCGTGCTGGCGCCGCCGACGCGCGCCTCGGCCGCGTTGCGCTACCTGGCGCAAGCGTCGAACGCGTATTGGCAGCAGAGGGTGGTGTTCGAGGACACCATCCTCTGGGTGTTCAAGTACCTGCCCCATTTTCGGGAGCGCAGCATCCTTGCCTGGCGGGTCTGGCGGCTGCTCGACAGCACCGGTGAGACGTTGTTGAAGCTGCGCCAGCTCGAGGAGCAGGCCAGGATGTTTCGTCGCACTATGCGAGCCGTCGAGGACAGCCTTGCGGCCTTCAGCGTGCGCCGGCCCAAGATGGGTTTCGGCTTGCGCGCTCTCTCCGAAGACGAATCCTACCGAGCCATTTGGCGGGTGGTCAACCGTAGGGCGGGGGAGCCGGTCCCTTTGCGCCCGGAGATGCCCTTGGTGGTGCAGGTGGCTCTGTCGGAGCGCGACGACACGGGCGAGCACTACTCGATCAACGGACGGCCGACCAAGGTGCTCACCTGGAAGATCCCCCCGTCGAGCTCGGTCGCCTACTCGCTCGCCCGCATGCCCGGCCAGCTGCGCTTCCCCCTGTGGCTGACCCAGACCTTCCGTTGCCTCGATTCCGCGCGGCTCAGCGCGCGCGTGGCGCGCATGGGCAACTTCGCCGCCGCTCTGGCCAGGCGCCATCGTGCCAGCGCGGACTACTGGGCCGAAGCCGAGCATCTGCTGGGCTCGGTCGGGAGCGAAACAGCATGCCCGTACAACTGGTACTTCGCCCTGGTCGTCCAGGGCGCGACCCTGGCCGAGGTCGAGGAGCGGGCCACCAAGGTGGCCACTCAGCTCAAGCTGCTCGAGGGTGGCGAAGGCCTCGAGGAGCGGGATAACCGCCTGCTCGGCGAGCTGGCCAGCCTGCCCGGCAACGGTCAGCTCGGGCTTCGTGCCAACCTGGTGACCAGCAAGAACGTGGGCGATCTGGCCATGGTTTTTCGGCTATCGGGCGGAGACGGTGCTCCTTTTCTGCTCTTCGGGGATCGCAAGGGCGGGGTGTTCGGGTACTCGCTCTTCACCCGGCGCGAGCCCAGCTGGAACAAGGCCGTGCTCGGGCTGCCCGGGTCGGGCAAGTCGATGCTCATGAACGCCTTCCTGCTGGGCAACGCCAACTTCGCCTCCCAGGGCTTCGTCCTCGACAAGGGCAACTCCTTTGGGCCGCTTTTCGAGCTCCTGGCCGCCGACATGCCCGACGAGGTAGCGGTGATGCGCCTGCGCGGCGGGGACTTCCGCTGCAATCCCTTTCCCCTGGTGTGGGCCCTGCAGGAGCGGGAGCGGCAAGAGGCGGCGGGTACCTACCGCATGGCGCTCGAGGGCGGCGACCGGCTGCCCTGCCCGGTGGAAGATGCGCGGCTGTTTTTTGAGTCATGGCTCGATGCCCTGGTCGGCCAGGGCAAGATCCCGCTGCCGGCCGAGAAGAACCGTCTCGACCGGGCGCTCAAGGGGATACATGGGGAAGGCGGCTTCTTCCGCGACTACGAAAATCAGTGCCGGGCCTACGGCGAGGGCAAGAGGCAGGGCCTCCCGGTCAAGCCCCCTCGCCCGCTCTCCGCCCTCCTCACCCACCTGCGCAACGAGGCTCCCGAGCTGGTGCCGGTGGTGGAGCTGTGGACCCGCCCGCCGCGCGACCAGCTCTTCGATTCGGGTACCGATTCGGTGGCCGAAGCGAGATACATCTACTTCGAGCTGTCAGGGCTCGATGATGATCCGCTGCTGGCCGTGCCCTTCCTGGCCGCCCTGATGGGGAGCGTATGGCAGCGGATCAAGGATCCCCGGTCCCTGCGCGAGAAGAAGATCGTGGTGATCGACGAGGCCTGGTCGTTCCTGGCTCATCCCGCCTTCTTCCAGGTGGTCGAGGACATGTTCCGCACCATCCGCAAATTCAACGGCTTCGTCGTGCTGAGCACGCAGACGCCCAAGGATCTCAAGGATGGTCAAGCGCGCAAGCTCCTGCAAACGATGGCCGAGGTATTCCTCTACCGGGGCTTTGCCGAGCCGACCTTCATGGCGCAGGACCTCAGGCTCAACCGGGAACACGTGCTGCTACACGAGAGCCTCCGGGAAGATGATCAGCGGCGTGAGGTGTACTACGTCGCGGGCAGCGGCCTCCATCGTGTCTTGTCGGTCGAGATTCCCCCTGCCCTTTACTGGTTTGCCACGACCGACGCCGAGGACAAGCACTGGCGCTGGGAAATGTGCCGGCGCTTCGGGCTCGTGGCCGGGGTCGAGCACCTGGTGAAGGCGTGCGAGGGGCGCACCATCGCGGCCGGGGAGCTACGCCTGCAAAAGGTGCGCGCCTACGCCGCCCGGCTGGGCATGGGCTGAAGGCACGGCAAGGGAGGCCATCATCGGGAGGAGGGTGATGATGATCGGGACGAAGCTCAAGCGAATGAAGACGGGAATGCTAGCCACGCTGCTGGTCGCTGGGCTCGGCGCGATGAGTCGGCCCGCGCAGGCGCAATGGGCGGTCATCGATGGTGCGGCGATTGCGCAGGATCTCGAGCAATTCGAAGCGACGCTCGCACAATGGAACGTGATGCTCAGCACCTCGCACGCGGCCTTGCAAGCCTTTCGCGACGCCCACGCCGGCCTCAAAGATTGGAGCCACCTGAGCTGGGTCGACACTTTGCATATCCTGCGGCTGCCCTGGTTCGACGGTGTTGCAGGCATCGCCGCCCTCCGGGACGCGGCCGCCGCGAAGGTTATGAGCCCCGGCCAGATCGACGAGTTATGGCCGAACGTGGATCCCGACGGCTGGCGGGCCAACCCGCGCTATGGCAGCGATGCCTGGTACCGGAGCCAGGTCGACTCCTTGTTGCGCCAGATCCAGCGCGCACGGGCTACTCGGGCCGCCTTGCTGCGGCAGATGCAAGCTCACAATCTGGCCTTGGCGGAAGATATGGCCCAGATCAAAGCGTTGCGCGACCAGATACAAGACGAGAACCAAGCCCCGACGGGAGGCGACGGTACGGTCGACGCGGCCAAGATCGCCAGCTTGCAGGGGGAGATTGCCGCGCTCGAGGCCAAGCATCAGGGCGAGGGCCTCCAGCTGGCCAACCAGCGAGCCATCATGTTCACGGTGGGGCAGGACGATGCCCAGCGGGTCTACCTGGAGACCAAGGACCGCGGCTGGATCGACTCGAACAGTCAGATCATGCGCTCGCTGGGCCAGGCCATCGGGAGGTAGGAGAGCCATGGCGGGGGCGGCCTTTGGGATGAGTCACGTGGTGGATGCGGTGGTCGCGACCGGCCAAAGCGCGGCGGCCGAGTCCGGCAAAGCTGGCCTCTTGATCATGAGCTTGCTCTTCACCTTTCACTTGATGGAGGGGGCTGCCGAGCTGGCTTCCGCTCCCAGCACCTGCCGACTGTGGCACGCCAGGTTCTGGCTGCGCATCCTGCTCGTGGCGGGCGGGCTGGCCGGCTATCAGACCGTGGTGACGGCCACGGTGGCCAAGCTGCAGCCGTCCTATATGACGACCTTCGCCGCCAGCTGGGCCAGCGTGTGGGAAGCCGAGATGACCTCGATAGACACCATCGCCAAGGCGCGGGCCGAGAACCAGGCCCTCAAGGGGACCGAGGTGACGGCGACCAAGGCGGGCAAGGACGACGACTCCTGGTATGGCAAGCTCGCCAAGTACACGGTCGATGGGCTGCTGACCGGCTTGGGCTGGGTGTTGGCAGTGGTGGCGGGCCTGATGCTCACGGTGTTCATGCTCATGGAGGGCTTCACCGGGCTGGGGATGAATATGCTGCTGATCGCGGTGGGCCCGCTGTGCGTGGCCTTTGCCGCGCACGAGAAGACGGAATCTTACTTCTGGGGCTTTCTCAAGGCCTTCGTCTTCGTCGGCCTGCTCTACCTGCCTTTGCTCGGCCTGGCCTGTCAGTTTGCCGGGGTGGTGATGGCACAGATGACGACCATGGTCGCGGGAAGCGGGCTCGTGTACGGGGACGGCAGCGACATCGCCGTGCATTTCCTCTTCGTGGTGCTCGGACCCTTCTGCGCCTTCGCGGTGGTCAAAGCCGCGCCCATGTTCCTCGCCATGGTGCTAGGGGCAGGGGGTGGAGGGGGTGGGGGCGGCCTGGCGTTCGCAATTGGGGCCGCCGTCGCCAGCGCTGCCGGACACCAGGCCAGCGGCGTCGGCGGTGGCAGGGGCAACGAGGTCGGGGCCGCCAGCGCCCCCGTGGGCGAAGGAGGGGGCTCGTCCCGGTCAGGGAGCGCCTCGCCCGAGTCGCGTGCCGGCGCAGCGAGCCCGGCCAGCTTGCGAGGTGAATAATGCGACGACGAGACGAGGATGCCACGGTGGTGGAAGCGTTCGCGCTCCCGCTGGGCCGGGCGGACAGCCCGGGTGGGGCGACGGACGAGACTTGGCCGGTGGGCAAGGAAGGCCACCCGGGTAGGCGGGCGGCGCAGCCGGCGCTGGCCATCACCCCGAGAGTGGTGCCCGTGGTCGACGGTCGCGACGGCGATCCCCACCTGTGCCGAGAGAGCGAAGAAGGAGCCCGCCTGTGCCGGGTGGGGGCGGAGGACCATTTTATCCTGGCGTGGGGCCGGGCCAACGCCGCGGTCAAGAGTCGGGGTCGGCAGCTTCTCCTGTCGAGCTGCCTCAATGTGGTGCTGGCGGGTGGGGTGTCCTTCCTGGCCTGGCGGAACGAGCACAAGGAGACCTATGTGTTCGTGCGCGACGCCCTGGGCAACGTGATCCAGGCTAGCGAGCAGGGATTCTTGCATGCGGGCGATGCGCGCACCGAGGCCGAGATCAAGGGCTTCATGCGGCGCTGGGTCTTTGATGCCTATTCTTGGACGCCGCTTGACGTGGAAGACCGCCTGCGGGCGGCCTTGCAGGTGGTGGAGTCCCGAGCGCAGCCCGCCCTCAAAGTTGGTCTTGGCCTGGCCGAGCGCAAGGCCCTGGTCGAGCGCGGCTTCTCCGGCAGGGTGCACGATGGGCGAGGCAGCGGCAAGGAACCGCAGGTCGTGATAGCACGCACGACGCCGCTCGAGATCATGGTGAGCTTCGACTGCTTTCACGTCGATCGGGCGGGCAGCACCGTGGAGGCCGGGCACGTCTTCTTGCGCGCTCACCTCAAGGAAGTGCCGCGCGCGCCGGCCAATCCCAGCGGGTTGATGATCGTCGATACCGAGATCTCGGATCGGCTTTGAAGCGCGGCCCGGCCTAAGCGCGGCCGCTGGGCTCACGCCAGGAATCTTCGGCCTGGCCGCAACCAAACCGCCCCGGGCCCCGATAAGGAAGGCAAGGCAAGCGAAAGGAGCTCGACGATGTTGGCTTCTTGTTACCCATGGATGGTCAGGGCCTTGCTGGTCCTGGCGGTGTGGCCGGGCAAGGCGAGCCCGCGGGCGGTCGGCGAGCGGGGGCGCGAGGTTACCGGCAAAGACACCCTCCGCCTCCCTTACACCCCGGGCAAGGTCTACCAGGTCCGTCTTCTCCCCGGGGCGCCCTTTGCCCTCGAGCTGCCCCGGGGCGAGAGCGCGCGCAATATATGGTTCGACGCTCGTTGGTGGGCCGCAGAGTCGACGCCGGGGTCGTCCCGCGTCTTCCTGCGCGCCCAGGGCATGGAGGACGTGGTGGGGCGCAAGGGCTTCATTCACGTGGAGACGGAGCCCTCCGACCTGCGCATTTCCCTGCGGGTCGAGGCCGTGGCGGAAACGGGGGAGGTGGCGGCCGGATTGGAGATCTACCTCGAGGGCAGCGCCCTGGAGGATCCGGTGCACCGGGAGGCCAAGCGGATGGCTGACAAAGAGCTGCTCTACGTGCGCCATCAGGAGCAAGAGAAGGCCAGGGCTGACTACGAGGGCTGGCGCAAGAGCATGCTGGCTAACGTGCGGTCGGACTACGAATGGGGCGGCGACTTCCGCGTGAGCCGCGTGGTCGACGACGGAGTGCAAACCTTCGTCAAAGTCGCCGAGGCTTCGGATCATGCGGTGATTCAATTCGTGGACAAGACCGGCCGAGCCGAGCTGGTCAATTACGAGCTCGAGAACGGCTGCTACGTCATCCAGAACAAGGTCCTCCGGCCCGGGGAAAAGTTTCGCTTGGTGCTGGGCAAGCAGCAAGCCTGGGTTGGGCTCAAGTGATGCCAGGGGGATGCGCGCGCCACTGTCGACCGAGGCCAGCATGGGCACTCCGACGAGAAGAATAGCTTTGTCCAGATGGCAGCTCGCCAGTCTAGCCGTGCTGGGCGGGTCAGGGGTGGCCGGCGCGGTCACGGCGGCCTGGAAGTTGGCGACTGCCGCGCCCGTGCGCGCCCCAGCTCGACCCACCGCCGACGAAAGCCGGCTCCTGGCCAAGGTGGAGGCGGAAAAGGCACAAAGGCAAAGCGAGGCGCGCAAGCTGAGACAGGCTGAGATGGCCTCCGGCTATCAGGTGGACGGGGAGGGAAATCTGACTGCACCGGCCGTGGTGGAGCTCCCCGGCAACAAGTCGCTCGAGGAGCTCGCGGGCGGCCCAACTGGAGGTAATGAGGAGGTCACCGCCGCCATCGCCGATGGTATTCGCGGGCGCCGGCCTAGCCGCGGTGCCGACGACGAAATCGCTCGCGGGCTGACCGCGCTCGCGCCTCCGGAGCCGAGGGCCGAGAAGGACGAGCACGCCCGATCCGGGGCCGGGGACGGACCTATGCTTGGCTATTCCACCGTGCGGGGCGCCGGGTGGGCGAGCCGGCGGCCAGAGATGGGTGAAGGCGCTGGCGGCAAGGGGGCGGTGCCCCAAGCCGTGCAACCATCGGTGGAGCGGGCGATGAGCTCGGCCGAGCAGCGCATGACGGCACTCGAGCAATTGCTGCCGCCGGGCGGTGGAGCGGGACGCGGGGCGCCGGGCGAGCGCGCAGGGCCGGGACCATCGCGGAGCGGCACTGACCTGCTACCCGCGCAAGAGCAAGCCCAACCCCTTGGCCCCGGGTCCATCGGCGATATGCGGATTGGCGGTGACGGCCCTGAGCAGGTAGTGCGTCAGGGTAAGTTCCTCGACTGCGTGCTGGTAAGCGAGGTGCGCGCCGATCTGGTGGAATCCCCGGTGATCGGCATGGTGTCGCGCGATTTCGTGTCCCTGGGCGGGCAATACGTGCTCGTGCCCGCCGGAGCTAAGCTGATCGGGCTGGCGGGCCGGGTGCAGAATCTCCAGCAGGCGCGGGTATACATCCGCTTCGACCGCATCATCTTTCCCGACCAGCGCAGCGCCTATTTCCCGGTGCGCAAGGTTGCCGCGGGTGATGGGGTGGGCTCGGTCGGCATCGAGGGCGATGTCGACCGGCACTTCGGGCTCATGTTCGGCAGCGCGGTCATGCTGGGCGTCGTCGACGGCATGGCCGCCGCCGTGGAGGGGGCGAATAGCTCCGCCACGCCAGCGGCGCGGGAATTGATCGAAGCCCGCACCAGCATGAACATGTCGCAGGTGGTGGCCGGGATTCTCTCGCGCTATGGCAACGTCGTCCCCACCGTCACGGTAGAGGCGGGCACCAAGATGAAAGTCTTCTTCGCGGCCGACGTGCGCATGACGCCCTACCAGCGTGCGCACGGTTCCCACTAGCATGACGCGGGCGGGCCGACCGAGGTGAGATTGCGCGCTTGTTCGGCCGGGGTAACGATGTTCTTGCTGCTGGCGACGTCAGCAGCGGGGCTGGCCACTCCTGCGCCCAAGGCGGGCAGTTGGCTCACCCCCGCGCAGGCGCGAAGCTTGCTCGCGCGCCTGCTCGAGCGACAACCCTTCCTGGCCTCGGAGGATGTGCGGTCAGCCCGGGGCCGGCGGACGCTGGGGCTGTTCTTCGGGCCCGAGGAGTATGCGCGCTTGCGCGGCAATCCGATCCTTGGCTACTGGGACGTCGGGGGATTCAAGTGGACGGGCAGTCGTATTGCCTGGGACGGTGTCACATCGCAGGGCAGTTGCCTCGGCATCACCCAGCGTGCCTGGGACGTGGCCTTCGCCTCCGTCGCGCATGAGCACGGCCTGGTGAGCGACAGCGACGCGCCCTTGCGCATGCGTGGCGCTTGCCTGCGCGCTGTCATCGAGCCCGTGCCAGCTGATCCGGTGCGAGGAGTCCTCATGGAGATGAGGCTGGACAGCCCAACCGGCTCCTTTCTGTGGCGCTACTCGCGCGGCAATCCGACCATCGCCGGGGCGGTATGGGCGAGCATCGAGTTGCCCGTGCTTATGGCGCGCGAGTTGAGCCCATAGCCCCGGCTCAGCCCGCGCTCCCACTGCGAGCCCGGTCCTCGGCCGTCGTGAGCGTGGCCCGAGACCGCGGGCTCAAATCCTTGGCCGTCGTGAGCGTGGCTCGAGGCGACCCCGCTCAGGATCACGCGGGCAAGAGTACCGCCCGGTAGCGGACCTTGCCCTGCGCCAGCCGCTCGCGCACCTCGTTTACCTTGGTGAACGGATAGGTTTCCAGCACCGGCTTGGCTTTGCCCGAGGCCACCAGATCGAGCGCTTCCACCAGATCGCGGCGCTCGTCCTGGCTCGATCCGCGTACCTGGCCCTGACTCATCAGCGCCGTCCGCGGGTCGATGGTAATCGGGCCGTCGGTTGTCACCCCCATGCTTATGAGCCTGCCGTTGCGCCGCAACCCGAGGAAGGCCGAGGATACTTGGCGGCTGGCATTGGTAGTCGACAATACGATGTCGAAGCCACCCGCGTCGGTCATGGCCTGGCCAGGCTCACCCCCGACCACCAGCACCTCGCTCGCACCCATCGCCTTGAGCTCGGCCACCTTGTTCTCCTGGCCGGTTATGGCCCAGGTTTCGAGACCCAGGGCGTGCGAGAACTGTAGTGCGAGATGGCCCAGCCCGCCCAGCCCGAGCACTGCGACTCGTTCGCCCGGTTTGGGGTCGGCGTTGCGCAGGCCGCTCATGACGGTGTAGCCAGCACAGAACACCGGGGCGGCCAGCTCATAGGAGAGGCGGTCCGGCAGCAGCGTGCAGCCGTCCGCCCAGGCCAGCATCAGCTCGGCATTGCCCCCTCCTATCTGCATCCACGATTGCGCCTGCGCGCAATGCATTTGATCGCCCGCTCGACAGGTATCGCACCGTCCGCAACCCTTTTGGTTCCAGTGCACGCCCACCCGATCGCCGAGCTTGAAATCCACTACTCCCGGCCCGAGCTCCACGATCTCTCCCACCGGCTCGTGTCCCGCCACGACGGGCAAGGGTAGCCCGAACGAGCCATGGTGTACGTGCAAGTCGGTGCCGCACATGCCGCTGGCGTGAATCTTGATCACGACCTGCCCCGCGGACGGGCGCGGATTGGGCACCGTCTTCAGCTCCCAGTCCGCGTTGTACTTGGTTATGACGGCTGCTTTCATGATGCGACCCCCTTTGGCAACGGAGCACCAGCTCCGCCGCAACTATGATCCGAAAAATCCCGCCCAGCCACCCGGCCGTGGCCACCTTCCGCCGTGGCTCGCCCAAGTCGCCGACTGTGGTCCGAGTCTCTGGCTCGGGGTCATGCCCGAGGTCGTGCCCCTGGTTGCGGTCGTGGTTGTGGCCGAGGCCGAGCTGCGCTCCCCTCGATTTTGCTAGACCCCGTCTGCGCCGAGTTCCCCAGCTTCCGGCGCCTCCTCGGCCCCGTCCGCGCTCTCATTGCCTCCGTCGAGCGTGCCGCTGCCCGTGCTAGAGCAAGGCGCGGCCGTGCCACCCGCAACCCACGCCGGATACGAGCCGCAGCTCGGAATTGGATGAGGGCCGCAGCTTTGTTCGGTGCAGAACCAACTGAAGCTGGCCCACGCGGTAGCCCCGCTGCTTATGTCGAAGTAATAGAAGCTGCCCAGCTTGGCCGGAGGGCTGGCCCCGCATTTCGTGACCACGTTGTTGATCTTGACCGTGCGGTCATCCATGTCGGTGCAGTTCCAGGCGGTAAAGTCGTCCGCGGTGCGCAGACAGGCCGCGCCCAACCCGAGGTCTCCGCTTTGCCCGCCCGAGACATCCTTGGGCGGCGAGCACGGCTCGGCGCCGCTGCCGAAGGTGTAGACGCTGAGCTCACCCGCCGTGCTGGCGCTGCTCCCCCCCGTGCCTTGGCTCGTCGTGCCCGCCGTGCCGGCCAGACCGCCCCTGCCCGCCCCGCCACCCGCGCCCACCCCACCCGCGCCCACCCGACCACCCGCGCCCTGGCTTCCTCCGTAGCCGTAGGGTCCAGCACCGCCCGCGCCCATTGCATAGCCGCCGCTCCCCGGTTGGCTGCTCGTACCCCCCTGCCCGAGCCGCCCGCCCGTCGCATTGCTGCTTGGGTGGCTAACGGCCGACGTGCCCGGCAGCCACGGATCGTGGGGACCGCAGCCCAGGCACAAGATTCCCGCTGTCGCTAGCGCCGCCGCTTTGCCTATGATCATTTATCCTTCGCTGCCCTTCTTCGGCGCCGCAGGCTCCTCCCGGTCGAGCATGCCAGGGCCACGCTCACGAGCACCAGGGCCAGAGCCGACGGGCGCCCGCCCAGCGCGCAGCCGGACGAGGGCGGCAGCAAGGGTCCGTTCGAGGCGCACACCGGGCTTTCACAGACCCTCCCTGCGTCGTTCGCGCCAGCGCCACACGACTGCGACTCACACTCGTCATCGGCCGAGCAACTCGCGCCGGGGCTCTTGGTTGGAGTGCAGGTGAGGCCGGTCGAGTCGCAGTAGTCCCCGTCCACGCAGTAATTCTGCTCCGCCATTTGGACGCACGTGAGCCCGCTGCTGGCCCTGGTCCGACACTTTTTCTCGGGGCCGCACAGCCAGGTTGTGCACTCGACCGCCGAGGCACACGTATCGTCCACCGCGCCCTGGGGCGTGATAGCAAGGCTACAGCCCGGGAGCGCCTTCAACCACGCCAATTCAGAGGTGTTGCTGAGCGACTTCCAATCTGAGCAAGTGATGGCAGCTATCGACTGCAGGCACGTGCTGGCGGATTGGGAATCGTACACGGTACGGCTCGCGGCTAGTCCGTCCTGTATGGCATTGACCACGTACTGGAACTCGCTCTGGACCGATTTTTCGCAGGCCGTCTCGTCCAGCTCGTGGCAGCAGCTGGAGTTTATCCCACACACCGCGTTCGCATACGCGGCGGCGAGGGCATCGAGCTCCACGCCCGCGTCGTCCGCTTGGCCTTCCGTGTCCTTATTCGCTTGACCTCCTGGGTGGTCCTGAGCCCCAGCGCCGTCGCTGGCGCCGCCGTCGCTCGGCGGGGGCGGTGGCGCGGCGTCCGGGTCATGGCCGTTGCTCCAGCACTTGTTGTCCGTGGCGCAGTGGTAGCCGTCGGGACACAGATTCGGCTGGGCGCAGGTCAGGGCGCCGTCCTGGTAGCTGGGGGCAAAGCAACCTGCCACCAGCAGCGCCGACAGGCCACCCAAGGCTCCGGCGCGCATTAGAACCCCACTCCTAGCGTGGCCGCCCCGCCGTCGCGGCCCACGGAGGGCAGAAGGGCGAGCCGGCTCGGCAGCCCGGTGCGAGCACGGGCGCCCAGCAGGTACAGCACCGTGCCGGTGACCAGCGCGGCCGCCCCCGTGCCGACCAGCACCGCGGCCACGATATCGTCGCGCTTCCCAGCCGTTTGCTCCGCCGGGACGAAGGTCCCGTGTTGCTGATCGAGCTGGGTGAGCTCGTTGCCGTCGTGCCTGGCCGCCAGACCGAATGCAATACCGGTGCCCAAGACTGCCAGTCCACCCGCCGCGCTGACCATACCGGCGATGCGCTCGGCTCGGCCGACATCGGGCGCCAAGCTCGCCCGAGCGGCGATGCCAGCCGGTAGCCCGGGCTCGCCCGCCTGATTGGTTTTCGCCGGGGCGCCGGGCTCGAGCTCGCTCGTCACCAGGCCTGGCTGGGCGGCGGCCGCTGTCCTGCTCGGACCAAGCGCAGGCGCGGCCGCGCCGCCGGGGACGCCCGGGTTAGATCCCGGGCTCGGGCCGGACGGGATGGCCGGGGGTGGAGCCGCGCTGGCCCCGCTCCCTGCCGCGGGCGGCGGTCCCGCGGCGGTGGCGGGCACGCCATTCGCTGCTGGCTCCAGGCTCTTGTCCTTTTTCGACCCGAGCTGGGCCGTCAAGTCGGCCATCTTCGCCTCGACCTCGCCCCGGTTGTGGGCAGCCGGCAGCTTAGCCAGGTAGGTCTTGTAGAAGCGCAGGGCCTCGGCCGGATGTCCGGCTAGGCGATGAGCCTGACCGATATTGAAGAGCAGCGCGGGGTCGTCCTTGATCTTGTAGGCGGCCATGTATTCGGCGATGGCCTCCTCGTAAAGCCCTAGCTCGTAGGCCCGGGTACCCTTCACGAAATGGTCCCGGGCTGCGTCGAGATCGGCCGCGCGGGTCGCATCTCGATCGGCCGCGCTCGCCGCGCTGGCGGAGAGAGCGAGGAGCACGGCGAGAAACGGCGCGATGGCCAGCGTCTTCCTCATGACCAAGCGAGGATGCATGACCAACCGAGGGTAACGGGACACGGCCGCAAAGATCAAGAAGAGGTCGATGTGGGGGATGGGGAGAGCGGGTGCGCGGGGCGAGTGGGGTGAAAGCGAGCGACGGGAACGGGGCAGCTCGGGACGCAGAGGGTCAGCAGGGTATGACGGGTGGCGGATCGCCATCCGCTTTGGCCGTCGCATCCTGCTCGGCGCCGGCCGCCTGGACCAGGTTGCCCAGGTCGCTTTCCCTGGAGGTCATGGCGGATTCGTCGAGCGGCTCGGGCGATGGCCATCCCTTCCAATGCAACTCCTGGGGCATGGTGTCGAGGTCATAGGTCGCGCGCAGCTCGGCCGGCCAGTCGAGCCAGGGCGTGGAAAGGAGGAGGTGGGGATATTGTTGCTGGACCCAGAGGGGGCGAAGGTAGGTGACGGTGGCAGGTAAGGTCCGGTCGCCATTGCTGGGCAGGATGATCGCGACATTGTTGGGCAGTTGTCGCAGCTCGTCGATCTCGACGAAGGGCTTCTCCTCGGCGGCCACCGTCTTGGTGCTGGACAGGCCCATGCCTTGGTGGACGATGGCGCCTTCCAGGTAGGAAAGCTCGGACGCGTTGCCGCCCTCGGTGATGGCCAGGCTGGTCCTGGGCACCAGCTTCTTGCCGCACTCTTCCTGGATGATCTTCATGGAGTCGAGGTCGGATTGGCGGAGATAGATATGTGTCATCGAGTTCTGGAAATAGGTTGCGGCGTGGGCGGCATTGGCCGGGCCGAAGGAGCCCTTGATGGATCCGTGCGACTGGGTGAGCTCCCACATGGAGGCGCGCTTGGAGCGACAGACGGCCTTGAATTCGGCGTCCTTGGGCGTGGCGCTTTGCTGGGCTTCGTCGGCCATGAGGAAGGTCGGGCAGTAGCCAATGCCCTCACCGAAGCGCGGCGGCTGCAGTGGTCTGCCATCCGAGCCGACAGCTTCGCGGCGCAACACGGAATCTTGCCACTGCGACTTGAGCGCCACCTGGATAAAGACCGCGGCGTCGAAGTAGATCTGCTTGGGCATCTCGAGGCCGATGATTTTCCCGTGGTCGAGCGCTTGATCGAAACCGGTGAAGACGTGGGCGCGCGGGCGCAGCAGGGGGCGGGCAGGGTCGCGCTCGAAGTACTCCTCCTTGGTGGGGCAGAAGGTCCGCCGCAGCTCGGGGAAACGGAACATGTCGATGCCGGCGCGGGCGCACGCCTCCAGCGAGCTGCGCAGATTGACCGACATGTGGTCGCGCCTCTTCATGATGGACCGCCATCGCCGCTCGATGTCCTCCACTTTGTCCCGCCGCCCGGCATGGCGCTCCATGGCCATGGCGTGCAGGGCGTTTTGTAGGTCGTCGTCGACCATGGTTTCAAGGTAATCGAAGAGGGTGTAGTAGCCCTTGGCATCGTCGAGCAATCCGAGGTAGTCGGTCACCAGCTCCTTGGGGGCGTTCTCCCAGAATGGATCCGCGCCTGCGGCGCCCCGGTTGAAATTCCTGATGATCCAGCCAAGCTGATAGGCGACAGCCCACGAAGGCAGATTGGGGTTGTAGATGACATTCCAGATCCACTTGCCGCCGGGGGCGATGCGGATCACGTCGTCCGCGCGTCCCCACTCCTCGGCGTATCCGACCGCGGCGCGGGTGAAATCGCCCTTCTCGTCGAGGATGAGGCCGGAGAATACCCAGGGCGCCGTGCCGAGCGAGCCATCCTTGTGCCGCACGCGCACCTCGCGCCGGAAGCCGAGCAGCTGGCGCAAGGCCGGGTAGGCGACGGCGCTGGTCTTGCCCGAGCCAATACCTCCGGTGACGAACACCCCGGTGTACAGGCTCAGCTCGGGCAGGATCAGCCAGCGCGGTTTGAGCCAGGGAGCGTTCACATTAGGCACCCGCGCTCCGTCGCGATCCTGCAGCTCGCCGAGGATCAAAGCGAAGCTTTCCCGGCGATAGGGCCAGGGCGGGACGGACAACTTCTCGTCGAAGTCAACCGATCCCGGCGGTAACAAACCGCGCGCCGCCGTTATGACCATGAAGTTGCGCAAAGCGCGCAAGAGGCAGGCGGAGCTGCCGGCGAGAGCGAGAGTGAGGGCAACCCGATAGACGACACCGGCGAGCCGGTAGTCCGGGTTAGCCGCCCACAGCCGGCGGTGGAGCGGCGCCACGAAGAGGTCGGTGGTTGCCATCCAGCGCAGGAGCATGATGGCGAACAGCGGGCTGGCGAGGAGCGATATCGCGCGCAAGGCGTCGACTGCGCGTAGGTAAATTGGGGTACTCTTGCAGTAGCGTTGGCAGCGCGGGACCAAGGTCATCGCAAGATTCCCTGCTGCTTCTTTGTGTTGGCGTCGAGCGTTGCCGCAGCCAGCTGGCGGGCGCGCCAGCCGATCGCTTGGCCAGAGCCGCGCGCGTCCAGCCAAGTGTCGATCCGGCGCGCGTAGCTGCCCGCGCTGAGGCCGACGAGGAGGAGCACTCCCGAGCCGCAGGCTATGTCGCCCAGCGCGAGGCGAGCGGCGATGCCCCAGCGGATCACCGTCTGAGCATTGCGCCAGTCGCGCGGCGATTCGAGTCGCGCAGTCACGGGCCCACCCCGGCCGGGCTGGCTCTCGCGCAAGATGACCCGGCTGGGCGTGTGGCGCCAGAAGTACTCGCCCCACCACAGGGCGATGGTCAAGATTGCGAGCAGGTGCAGAGCCGCCATGAGGCGGAACCCTCTCTGGGCCTGGGTCATGGGTGGCCTCGGTCACGGCGCCAATGCGCGAGTCGGTGCTCAGCGAGTCGGTTATCAGCGAGTCGGTTCATCGGGTTGGTCCTTGCCTTGGTCCTTGCCCGAGTGCCTGAGCCGGTCAGTGAGCTGGTCAGCTAGCCGATCATCGACTCGACCCTGGCGCCGACTACCGACCCGACCATCGAGTTGGCTACGCCTCGGCTCTTCATTGACAGCAGCCAGTCGCGTTGCCGTGGGATGGGCCCTCTGGCCACTTACTCCCTCCTTGGGCTCAGCTTGCCATAAGTCGTACGCTTTCTGGATCTCCGCCCTTCCCGCGCGGTGGATCTGCTGCTGGCGAGCGAGCTGGCCGCATCGGGTTATGGCCAGATCCAGCTGATGCGGGTCCCACGGCATGGGCAGGCGCGCGAGCCAGATCACCGGACGCAGGGCAAGACCAAGCCGGGCCAGGCGATGGTTTCGTGCCAGAGCGAGGTCACGCTCGGCCGCCCGCTTGAGCCCGGCACCGAATGCGAGCCTTGCCCCCGGCGGCCGCGTACCCGTCACGCCGGGAGCCAGCAGATAGATGCGCTGGATCTTGCTCTCTCGCCGTTCCAGGTATGCCCGGATGATGGTGGCCTGAGGCTGCCCGACGGGAGCGACCGGCGCGGCCTCCTCCCTGGCGCGCGCGGCTTGGATAGGCTGGAGCGTCTCTCGGCTGGGCCTTTGTGCCAATGCACGGGCGAAGCTCTTCTCGGCCTCGGCCGCGGAATAGCCCAGCCGCTCGATCCTGCGTCGTAGATCGGGATAGCCTTGCGCACGCCGCCATAGCTCGCTGGGCTGGAGCGTGGCTGCTGCGCCTGGCTGCTCGCGGTCGAGTCGGCAGAGGAGGTCCAGGCGGATGCCCTGGAATTCAGGAGCAGCCGTCCCGTGGCGAAGCGAGAAATGGACCCGGAAGTCAGAGGTGATCTGCCCATCGGGCGAGAGATACCCGATCGATCGCAGGGCGAGCGCCCGCGCCTGGTAGCGCAGGAGGCTGTCGCCCAACTCGGGGAAAGACTCCGTGAAGGCGATCAGGCTCCACCCCGCCGTGCCCCGGGCAGCGCAAGCGGTCTCGAAGATCCGGTCGTCCACGGTGCCGAGGTGCAAGCGTCGCACCACCGTCGCGCCGCTTTTCGTGATCTCGGTGAAGGTGGGGCGAAGCTGTCTTTCGCATAGTAGCTGGCTGTCGTGATCGAGAGGCTCGAGGCGGGAGCCATCCGGGAGGACGAGCGCCACGGCACCGCCCCGGCGCCGCTGCTCTTCTATGCCGAGCTGCAGGCGCTGGCGAAATTCCCTTTCCACCGCCTCGTGCCAGGCCAGCCTCATTTCTCGCATCGCCCGGAGACCGATACTGTTGTTGAGCGTGACCGTGCACCCGCTCGCGATATGGCGGGCGAATTTTCCCACCAGGACGTGGGCGTGGTAGTGGATTTCGCCGAAGGAATTGCGGGTATGGATCCCGGCGACCGCCGCATAGCTGAGGCCGCGCAACATCCGCTCCAGTGCCGTTGCCGTTGCGCTACTGAGAGCTGCCTTGGCCTCTTGCCGGTGCCCTTCGGCGTAGAGACTGACCTCTTTCGGTATCGTGAGCATGAGAGTCTTGCACCCGATGGTGGCCAGCGCATGGTGAGTGGGCTGGCAGGAGCTTTCGAAGCGTCGGGCGAGTCGTTCCTGGTCGGGCTCGCCCGCGAGCTCGCCGTAGCCCACCAAGAGCACCCGACCGCTGTCCACGTCGGCCTTCCAACCCGCGTCCATGCGTGCGATGTAGCGCAGCTCGTGCTCCGAGCACTTGGTATCGCGACGGGCATCATGCCCATCCGTGATGTAGCTCAGGGCCTGCCGGGGACTAGCATTGCCGCCCGAGCCCCAGCTCGCCATCCGCACGTAGTACGCCAAGAGTCGGCCTCCTCGTGGTTATCGGCACGAGGGCGGTCCTGGTTGTCTCGGGCGGTGGCCTGATCTTGCGCGCACAAAGACGGCGCTACCGTAGCAGCTTGTGTCTTCGCTCGATCGGGCGCAACTCGAGGATGCCTGCTTCCGACAATGACATGCGTAAGGGCGTGGCTGCGGTGGGCGTGACCTGCGCGGGCGCGCGGCAAAACGAAAGGTGGCCACCATGCGTTGCGGAAGATGTCCGGATGGGGGAAGTTATCGAACGAGCAGGGTGAGCGCGGCCTGGCTGGGCTGGGCGCTCGCCATGGGGTGTGCCTCACCGGGCTTTCACGAAGGGCGCACCTCTCTGGCCAGGGACGAGCAAGCTTGTCTGATGGGGGGCGGCTCCGGCCAGGGCGGGTTCGCGCGATTCTGGCGCTCGCCCAAGCTGGTGCACTGGGGTTTTCTGAAGTGGCAGGAAGACGCCAGCTGGGCCGCTCCCGCCGCCCCGGTCCGTCTCCTCCAAGCGATAAGGGACGAGCTCGGCAGAGTAAATGCGCAAGCTGGCCATGGCGCCGACTTGGCCCTGGCCGTGACCGTGTATCGCTTCGAGCGGGCGGGATTCTGGAGCAAGGCCGCCGCCTCCTACGAGCTGGTGGCCCGCGACCAAGCCGGCCGGGTGGTGTGGGCCGCTGACGATAAAGTGGAGGTGAGGAAAGAGCTGGCGCGCACACTGGCCGACAGCGCGAGCACGATCATCGCGCGCGAGATCCTGCGCAAGGTGCTGCTCGAGCTAGGCAGCAGCGGTGCCAGCAATCGCTAGCGACGCTCGCGGTCTCGCACCCTCCGCGCTCGCCATATCGGGCCCGAGCTGGGCGGACGGGCCCCCGTTCCGGGGCCCGCGGCACGGCCCGCGCGCTCGCCTCATCGGCTCGGCAAGGCGCCGAGAGCGAACGCGGGCAATGTCTCCAGGGGTAGCGCGTCCTGGTTGACCCTCACTTGTAAATGGTGCTCTTCGTCCCAGTCAATGAGCACGTCGACCGGCAAGCCATCGGGCCCCAGCACGCCATATTGGGCTTGCTCATAGTCACCCCGAGCGCTGGGGATGCGTTGGATCTCATCCCATGGCCGGCGCTCGAAGTCGGCATCGTTGGCGAAAGCCAGCTCGCGGGAGTCAGACTCGCGCCGGGAGGAAAACGTCGGCTCGGGCGGGAGGCGCCAGAGCACGACTTCAGCCTCGGTCAACCTGACCACGCCGTCGTTCGCGAGCAAAAGGTCGATGGCGTGGTCCGCGCGCAGGCGCAGGCCGATGGCACCGGCGGGCGCCAGGGCGTTGGCGAAGAGCGCCGCCGCTTCCGCGTCGGCGAACCCGCGATGCCGAGTCTCGATCTCGACGGTTGCATCAGGACCGCGCCAACGGATCAGGGCGGTATAACCGGCTGCGGATGGGCTGATGGACATGCTCGATCTCCCTGGGAAGGGGTGGCTGACGGGGCCGCCGTAACTGGCTGGGCTAAGCAAGGCTAAGCTAGGCGGATAGCTGGGCCGGGGATGGGATGGCCCCGAAGACGTCGGAGGCTAGGAAGGCGTGGCAGGCGAAGCATGCCCAGAAATAGCGGCCCGGCTGCTCGCGGCGGGCGCGATGGGTCATGGGCTGCGCGCACTCGGGACAAGTCGGCGAGCTGACGATCCGCCAGGAGAGATCGGCCAGGAAGGCCTTTTTCTTGGGGCAAGCCGAGCACAGCCATCGGTGTCCACCCTCGCGGCAGGCCGGCCGCATGGGCTGAGCACACTCCGGGCAAGCGAGCGGTCGGAGGAGCATTCCGTGCACGGTGGGCGCCGTGTAGCCGCACGTCCTGCGCTGTCTGCTGTCTTGATCACAGACCGCGAGCTCGTAGGCCCGGTCGCCCGCGCGGCCGCCTTTGCTGCCGCGCACGAGGTAGAGCAGGCCCCCCCTGCCTTCCGCTTGACACTTGGGACAGGGCAGCAGGAGGGGGATGAACAGTTGCATACCCGAGTTATCGGCCGGGCCACCCTAACGGTTGCCAACTTGCCTTGGCCGGGTTCCGTGAAGCTCGTGGCTACTAGAGCAGCCGCGGTTCGCGACGACGGGTGGGCCTGGCGAGCCCGCTTGCGTCCATGCGGTTGGTGGAACCTCGAGGGCGGAGGGGCTCGCTCAGGAGCCCGCGGCGGCGAGCCAGGCCGCGATACCGCCCCGCAGACTCCGGACCGCGGTGAATCCGTGCTTGGCCCGCAAGATGGCGACGGCGCGCAAGCTGCGCACCCCGGCGGCACAATAGACTACCGTAGGCAGCTCGGGGCGCAGGCCGGCCAGGTACCGGTCCGCGTCCGGTTCTTCGAGCAGGGGCAGCGGCACATGGGCCGAGGGCGTGATGGCGGCGTGGGCGCGCTCGCTCGCCTCGCGCACGTCGAGGAGCTGTAGCGGGCCGACCTGCAGCATGGCTTGCATTTCCTCCACGTCGATCTCGGCGCGAGCGCTCGCGCAAGGCGGAGCTGCGACATCGGCCGGGAGCGCGAGGATAGGACGACTGCTCGGCTCGGGCACGAGAGCCACGCTCTGGCTGCGCATGGTGAGCGCGTTCCACAAGAGCAGCCGCCCCGCCATAGGCTCGCCCACCCCGGAAACGATCTTGATGGCCTCGGCCGCCTGCCAGGTCCCCACCACTCCGGGCAGGACGCCCAGCACTCCGGCCTGCGCGCAGTTAGGCGCCAGCTCGGGTGGCGGCGGGGTGGGAAAGAGGCAGCGATAGGTCGGCCCGCCCCGCCAGTTGAATACGCTCAATTGCCCGTCGAAGCCGGATATCGCCCCGTACACGAAGGGGCGATCCGCCATGACGCAGGCATCGTTAACCAGGTAGCGCGTGGCAAAATTGTCGGAGCCATCTATGACCACGTCGCTGGCGCGCACCAGCTCGAGAGCATTGTGGCGGCCAAAGCGTTCGGCCAAGCCGACGACGGTGACCCAAGGATTTTGGGCGCGCAGGCGCAGCCCCGCCACCTCGATCTTGAGCGCGCCGATATCGGCCACGCCGTAGAGCACCTGACGTTGTAAGTTGCTCGCCTCGACCCGGTCGGGATCGATGACGGTGATCTTCCCCATTCCGGCCGCTGCCAGATAGAGCAACGCCGGACAGCCCAGGCCGCCGGCGCCTATGACCAAGACGCGGCCGGCCTTGAGGCGCTCCTGGGCCGCGCGACCGAAGCCAGGCAGCGTGAGGTGCGGCCGGTAGCGCTCGAGCTCGCTCGCGCTCAGCACGACAGCCCCGGGGCTGCCGCGGATATCACGGCCTGGCCGTCGTAGGTCAGGTCCCAATCCTTCCACACCGGCTCATACCCCTGCACCCGCAGGAAGGCCGCCACTTCTTGCGGGCTCCGTGCGTCGTCGACCGCGAATTGCTCCAGCGAGTCGCGGGCGTGCTGGTAGCCCCCCGGATTGGTGCGCGATCCGGCGCTCATCGCCGTGATGCCCACCCGGAAGGCGTGGTTGCGGAAGCGGGTGCTTTCGCGCGTGGACAGGGACAATTCCGCTTCTTGGCTGAGCAAGCGGAAGGCGCAGATGACCTGCACCAGATCGCGCTCGTGGAACGACGACCAGGCCGGTTCGCCCTTACCCTCGTGCGGACGCAGGCGGGGAAACGAAACGCTGGTGCGCGAGCGCCAGTAGCGGTTCTCGAGGTAGCGCAGGTGCTGCCCGACGAACCACGCGTCAGCGCGCCAGTCCGACAGGCCATAGAGGGCGCCGATCCCAATCTTCTTCACCCCGGCCTCGCCCAGGCGTTCCGGGGTGGCCAGGCGGAAGCTCATGTCGGTCTTGGCCCCGCGCAAATGGTAGCGGGCGTACGCGGCCGCGTCGTAGGTCTCCTGATAGACCATGACCGCGCTCATTCCTTCCTGCGCGAGACGGACATAGTCGTCCGTCGCCAGAGGTTGCACCTCGAGCGACAGGCTGGCAAAGCTCGGGCGCAGCAGGCGCAAGGCGCGTACCAGATAATCCACCCCGGCGCGCGGGCTCTCTCCGGTCAGCAGCAGCACGTGCCGAACCCCCAGCCGACCGAGCGCGGTCGCTTCGGCCAAGATGGCGTCGTCGTCCAGGATCAAGCGCTCGAGGCGATTGTGCGCGCTGAATCCGCAGTAGGTGCACACGTTCGTGCACACGTTGGAGAGGTAAAGCGGAGCATAAAGCTGGATGGTGCGGCCAAAACGCTGCACCGTCAGCCGGTGGCTGGCGCGTGCCATCTCCTCCAAGAGCGGAGCCGCCGCCGGGGACAGCAGGGCCGCGAAGTCCTCCGGCCCGATCCCTTGCTCGACCCGCGCCAGGGCTCGCTCGACATCCGTGGTGCGCTTGCTCGCGATGGCCAGGGCGATGGCGCCGAAGTCGTGCTTGCTCCACAGCGAGGCGAAGGTCATGGCGCTACCCGCTCAAAAAAGCCGTCAGGGGCGAGGAAGCCCGTGCCTCAGTGGTCTCCGACGCCAACCCGGCCTCGAAGCCCTGCCTGCCGGCCGCCACCGCCTGGGCGAAGGCCCGCGCCATGGCCACCGGATTGGCCGCCGTGGCTATGGCGGTGTTGACCAGCACCGCGTCGGCACCCAGCTCCATTGCCGCCGCGGCGTGCGAGGGGGCGCCCAGCCCAGCGTCGATCACGACCGGCACCTGTCTCTGCGCGATTATGATCTCCAGAAACGCACGCGAGGCGAGGCCGCGGTTGCTGCCGATGGGCGCGCCCAGGGGCATGACCGCCGCGGCGCCCGCCTCGGCCAGCTGCCGGCACAGCACCGGATCGGCGTGCACGTAGGGCAAGACCACGAAGCCCCCGCGGGCCAGCTCTTCCGTCGCGGCCAGGGTTTCCACCGCGTCGGGCATGAGGTACTTGGGGTCGGGATGAATTTCCAGCTTCAGCCAATTGGTCTGCAGGGCTTCGCGGGCCAGCTCGGCGGCCAGGATCGCCTCCCGGCGATCGCGCACCCCCGAGGTGTTGGGCAAGAGCCGGTAGCGAGCGCGATCCAGGTGGGTGAGCAAGTCGTCGATAGCGCCATCGGTACGCACGCGGCGCAAGGCCACGGTCACCAGCTCGGTCTCCGAGGCGGCCAGGCTCTCCCGCATCAAGATACCCGAGCCGAATTTTCCCGTGCCGAGAAAGAGGCGCGAGCCCAGCGTCGTGCCGGCAATGACCAGAGGGGAAGTCATGAGGGAAGCTCCAAGTGTGCGACACCCGGCCGAGCATGCGCCACGACGAGGATGCTCGCCACGGCGGCTACGGGATCGGCGGCGTGCCAAACCGCGCCGGCGATGGCCACCCCGTCGAAACCGAGCGCCGAGCAGGCGGGCAAGCGGTCAGAGGTTATGCCGCCGATAGCCAGTACCCGAGCTCGCCGCCGCCCTCGGTCGCTCGCCAGGATCGACCTGACTCGGTCGAGGGCCTGCGCCGGCACCGGGCCATAGCCGGGCTTGCTCAGCGAGGGAAAAACCGGTCCGAAAAAAAGCGCATCATATTCCGGGAGCCTTTGCGCCAGCGTCTCCGGGTCGTGGCAGGAGCGACTCCTCAGGCCACCCCCGGGCACCGCCCTACGCGAGCCCGCTCCGGCATCGCCGACCTCGCCGGCATCGCTCTTATCGCGGAAGTGGATGCCGGCCACCCCAAACCGCTCGGCCAGCGCGTGATGACCGTGCAGCACTACCCGAGAGCAGCAGTTGGCCGGCAAGCGCTCGAGCCAGTCCGCCACCCTGGCCTGCTCCCAGCCGGGCTTGCGCAGATGGTAGCGCCCCAGCCCGGCCGCGCAGAGCTTCTCTACCACCTCGGTTTCGCCCTCCACCTGCCCCGGGGGTGAAACCACCGCGACTATCATCGCATCGTCAGTTGCCGTCATCCGCCTGCCATCCGTTCAGCATCGGCCCCGTCCGCTCATCATCTTGTCATCCGCCCTGTCATCCGCCTTGGCTCGCCTGGATGATGAGCACGTCGTCGCCCTCCTTCAGGCTCAGCTCCGCCCACGCCGGGCGTGGCACCACGGCGGCGTTGATCGCCACCGCGCAGCCCTGGCGCTCTCCATATCCGAGCTCGTCGAGGAGACCGAGCAAGGTAACCCCCGGCTGCACGCTGCGGGCTCGATCGTTGACGCGGACGCTGATGGTCTGCCCGGCGGTCGTCATGGGGGTGACCATCCAGGTTTGCGAAGACGATTTTGCTTCATCAGTTGTTTTCCCTACGGCGGCGCTACCCGCATCAGGTTCGAAGGCTTCCGGGACGGAGCTGGTCCCGATCTCAGCCCGGGGCCCCGGGCTCGCCCAAACGAGCTAGGCAAGTAATACCCTTGGCTCATCTGATTTCAACCCGAAAACGTCGAGTTGCCGCGACCAAATGCGCCAGAACGGGCCGCCGCCGCCACGAGGAACGGAGCAGACCGTCGATATGGCCGCGAACCTTCCCGGCCCGCTCTTCATCCCATACCAGTAAATTCGCATGTCGGGTTTGGTGGTTAAGCTTGGCCAAGGTGTTGATCTACAATCTGTTCCCGCTGCTCGCCGGCCCCTTCGTCACCTGGTCGAGGCATTTCGCACGGATCGGCGCAATGGGGTTCAATTGGGTCTTCGTGAATCCCATAGCGCGCGCGGGCAACTCGCAGAGCATCTACGCGGTGGCCGACTACCATGCCTTCGACCCGCGCTTTCTCGACGCCAGAAGTCTGCTCGATCCCGGGGCTCAGCTGCGCTTGGCGGTGGACGCGGCTCGCGGCTTCGGTCTGCAGATGATGACCGACCTGGTGGCCAACCATTGCTCGGTCGATTCTGCGTTGCTCGAGGACCATCCCGAGTGGTTCAAGTGGGATGCCCCGGGTAAGGTGTCGTGCGCCTATTGCATGGAAAACGGCAAGAAGGTGGTGTGGTCTGACCTGGCCCAGTTCGATCACAGCCGCACTCCCGATGCCGAGGGGCTATACCGGTACTTCGCCGGCGTGGTCGAGTCGCTCTACGCCTACGGCTTCCGCGGCTTTCGCTGCGACGCCGCCTATCAGATTCCCACCGATTTCTGGCGCCGCCTCATCTCGGAGACCAAGGCCGCTCACCCGGACGTCCTGTTCCTGGCGGAGACCCTCGGCTGCCCCCTCGATGCCGCCCTGGAGACCGCCGCGGCCGGCTTCGACTACGTGTTCAACAACCTGAAATGGTGGGACTTCACCGGGGGCTGGATGGCTCGCCAGTACCTGCTCACGCGCGAAATCGCGCCGTCGGTCAGCTTCGCCGAGACGCACGACACGGCCCGCCTGGCCGAGGAGCTGAATGGCGCCACGGAGTTGTGCCAGCACCGGTATCTCTTGAGTGCGGTCTTCTCGGCCGCGGTGATGATGCCCATGGGCTTCGAATATGGGTTCCGCCGGCGCTTGCACGTGGCTCACACCCGGCCCGAGGACTGGGAGCACACCGGCGTCGACATGCGCGCGCACGTGCGCCGGGTGAATGCCATCAAGGGCAGCCATGCCATCTTCCAGGAAGACTCCCCCATGGCGATGCACACCGCCGCCGGCGATGGCAACATCCTGATCTTCTGGAAGGGCTCGGTGAGCACCCGCGAAGAAGCGCTGATCCTGGTCAACCGCGACCAGCGCAACAGCCACCGCTTTCAGTGCGACAACCTCGCGAGCCTCGTGCAGAGCGATCAGCCCTTCACCGATCTGTCACCGGGCAACGGCCTGCGTCCCATCACCTCGCCCTTCCACCATGAGCTCCGCCCCGGCGAGGTCATGGTGCTGGTCACCAACCGGAAAAGCTAGCCGCCCAAATTGCACAGCGTCGCGTCGGGGAAGACGCACGTGCCCTGGGTGCTGCCGCTGGCGGCCACGCAGCGAGCGGGCGTCTGGCACAGCGGCCCCAGCTGCGTATCGCACGCAGCCCCGTCGTCGGCCTTGGCCACGCAGCTGGCATCGGTGGCGGTGCTGGCGGCCGGCCCCGTCGCGGTGAAGCAGTCCCCGGCGATGCACGCGGCACTCGAACCGTCGGCCAGAGCGCCGCACGGGCCGGGCGCCAGGACGTAGGCGACCTCTTGGCAGGTCTTGCTGCCCGTCGGCCCTGCACAAGCGAGCCCTTGCCCGGCATCGCAGGCCGGGTTGGGGGTGCCGCCCCCGCACGTCGAGCCGAGGGCTTGGTTGATGGCCGTGCACACGCCCACCTTGGTGGCATCGCTGGCGCTGGCGCCCACGCAGCTGTAAAAGGCCTGGCAGGGAGCGTCCGAGGTGCAGGTGGTGCTGCCTACAGGCAGCCGCCCCCGGCACACCATCGCCCCACTCGTCCCGGTCAGGCACTCCTGACCGGGCGCACACGCCGAGGTGGCGCACGAATCGCCGTCCGCAGGCTGGGCTGCGCACATTCCGCAATTCGCGTACTTGTTGCCGCCACAGAATCCACTTTGGCACTGGGCGTTGAAGGTGCAGCCCTGCCCGTTGCTCAAGGCGCCGGCGGGCAAGCAGCTGACCGGCGGATTGGCGTTGTTGTCCAGGTAGTCGTTGCACTGCCACTGGGAGTAAGTCTGCGCGCAGCTCTTGATCTGGCTCAGGTTGGTGCCGCTACCCGGCGCGTTGGCGTTGTTCAGGCACGCCTGCTGTTGCCTGCTCCTGCACGTGGCCAGGTTGCCGTAGTTGGCAATGATGTTGACCCCGTCGGCGTACACCTGGTCGCTGCAGCTCTGCCGCAGGGCACATTCGGCTTGCGCCAGGGCCAGGCAGGCGTCGGCCAGGGACTCAGCGGCGTCGGTGGAGCTGGCGGAGCTTGAGGGGCTCCCGCTCCCGCAGCTCGCGGCCAAGCTGATGACCAAGGCGGCCAGGCCAACTCTAGCGCACACGCATCTCGTGCTCGAGTAGATCGTCACGCGGAGCCTCCTTCTGCATTATAGCGGCCACCGTAGCACAGCCGCGGCAAGCGGCAAGACTGGCCGCGCTCGCTTCTTCGCTACCCAACGCCTTACCCACCTCGCCCCACCCCACCCCGTGATTGCCGCCGCGTCCGGGTTCCGCGATGAGGGTGCTAGACTGGACCTGCCCCTCGCTCCCAGCCCAGGCTATCCCGTGAACGCCCAGCACCTTAAACGACGTTGTCGCCCGATCGGGACCAGGGAGTGGCGCCGCCTGCGGCATCCCGGAAAGTCAGCATGGCCAGAGCGCATTACGCGCAGCATGGCGCTGGCTACCGTCTCCGCGTGCTTGTCCGCGTGCTTCTCGACCGCCGGGCTGTCTGGCGGTGCTCTTTTCGACGCGGCGGCCAGCCTGCCCTCCGTGGATGCGGCGCCAAACGGCCCCGATGCCGTGGAGCTGAGCCCGGCGAGCGACGCTCGCGATGCCCCGGCGAGCGACGGTCGGCGCGACGCCAACGAAGGGCTAGACGCCCGCCACGACGCTGCCCTCGACCTGGCCCCCGCGACCGACATTCGCCGCGATACCGGTGGCGAGGTGGCCCCGGCGACGGACGCCGAAGCTAGCGCAACCGTCGTCGTCTCGCCCTCCCAGGTCCTGGCCACCGTGGGGCAGGACTTCGTCGGCTTGAGCTACGAGAAGTCGCACCTGGCCACCGGGCTGTTCAATGGCGGCAACGCCAACCTGGTCGGTCTCTTTGGCCGCGTGGGCGCCAGTTTGCTGCGCATCGGTGGCAACAGCGTCGATCACACCTCCTGGACCCCAGGGGGGGCCGGCCAGACCAGCGGGACGGTGAGCAGGCCCGACGTGGATGCCCTGGCCGCCTTTCTTCGCGCCGCCAGCTGGCAGGCCCTCTATGGGCTCAACTACGCCACCTCTACCCCCGCCCAGGCCGCCGACGAAGCCGCGTATGTGGCCACCTCTCTGGGTGATCGCTTGTACGGCTTCGAGATCGGCAACGAGCCTGATGAATATTCCAGCAACTCCGACGAAGCTACTACCTTCGGCTATGCCGACTTTCTTACCGGCTGGGAGTCGTACGCCGCGGCCATCACGACCGCGGTGCCCGGCGCCGTCCTCACCGGTCCCGCCGCCGCGGGCAACTACGCCACCTGGACCGTCCCCTTCGCCAGCGCCGAAGCCGCCCGGATTGCGCTTTTGACCCAGCACTGGTACCGCGCGAACGGCGAGGCCGCCACCTCCACCATCGACCTCTTGCTCTCGCCCATCCCATCGCTGCTGACCGAGATCGACGCCTTGGTCATGGCCACGAGCGCGGCCAAGATCGCGGGCGGGATTCGCTTCGCCGAGACCAACTCTTTCTACAACGGCGGGGCGCCCGGCATCAGCGACGCCTTCGGCAGCGCGCTGTGGGTGCTCGACTACGCCTTCACCCAGGCCGAGCACGGGTCGGCCGGTATCAACCTGCACTCGGGTGGCGAGGGCACCGGGTACACCCCCATCGCCGACAGTGGGAGCAGCGTGGTCGAGGCCCGGCCGGAATACTACGGGGTAGCCATGTTCGCCCTGGCCACCCCGGGGCAGGTGGTGCAGACCCAGGTGGACTTGCCAGACCAGCCATCCTCGCCCCTGCGCGCCCACGCGGTGCTCGCCGACGACGGCACGACTCGCATTGTGCTCATCGACGTCGACCGCACCTTGGCCCTGGACGTGACGGTAGAGCTAGCTCGCTTGGCCACCTCCGCGCAAGCGATTTCCCTCCGCGGCCCCTCCCTCGATGCCACATCGGGCGTCACCCTGGGCGGCACCAGTATTGCCGTGGATGGCAGCGCCACCCCGCTTGCCACTTCCCTGCCGGTCAGCGGCAGCACCGTGGTCGTGGACCTGTCTCCGGCCAGCGCGGTCTTGCTAGAGGTGAGGTAGCACAACCCTCGCATGGACGCGCGCGACCGACAGCCCAAGTACCCATACTACGTCGCCGGCGCCCTGCTGCTGGTCGGTCTTGGCCTGGCTACCCTGATATATCTCAAGGCCGACGCGGAGCCCGCTGACATCCCCTGGGAGCTCACCCCCGAATCCAAGAAGTACCAGGGCGCCCTCAAGCTCTACGGCGGCACCATGAACGTCCTCTGGGTCGAGCTGACCGATTGGCTAGCCGGCCTGTGGCACGGCCGCTCCCTGGCCTACACCATCGCGGTACTCTCCGTGGTCGTGGCCGTAGGCTATCTCCTCATCGCGTGGTACTTGGCCTTGCCGCCGCTCGAAGGCGATGACCAGGGCAACGGTGACGACGGCCACGGCCAGGGTGGATGACCTGCAAGGCCAACCGGCGACCTGTTCTTCGAGACTCAGAAGGCGTTGGAGCCCGAATGCAGACACAACCGGTAGAAGCGCACGATGAAGGTCCCCTCCGTCGCCTCGGGGAAACACCATTTTCCACCGCACCAATCGGCCCGAGGATCCGATAACTGTGGTGTGATGCTTCGGCGCCCCCGGCTTTGCCGCGCTCGGGCGACCGTAAGAGGGCGAAAAGGAAAGGGGAGAAGACCATGGCCAAGCACTTCGTGGAATCGACCAGATTGGCACCGAAGAGCAGGAAAACCGCTGCGCGAATCATGTTCGTCAAGGACAGCCGGCTCGCCCAGCTCCGACCCGCGCTGCGCGCGGTTATGGGGCCGGTCCGCGCGGTCATGGTCTGCCATGCCCACCGCCTGGACATCGTGCTCTCTCGCTCCGCTCATCTTGCCCGCCGCGAGGGGCTGGCCCCGGCCGGGCGCCGCGGGCGCCCGCCCAGCCCGAAAGCCCGTGCTAGCGGGCATCAAGGCAACATCCGCAGGCCCATCGACCAGCTGGTTGTTCATCGCGGCCAGGGCAGCCCGGCGCGCCTTGCCAAGAATGAATATGCCCCCGCGGTCCGCGGCGGACGTCTGGGCAAGCTCCTCGCCGCCGCCGCCCGTGCCCCGGCCGTCAGGGTACCCAGCACCTTCGCCTCCGAGCGGTCCGCCATCGCACGCTTGTCGTCCCGCCTGCACGCCTTCGGCTTGCACAATCCCTTGACCAGCAGCGACCTGCCCTATTTCTCGCCCAGCCAGCTCCGCCACCATCTGGAGAGGGCGCGCGACATCGGCCTTCTCGATGAAGGACCAGGCTGGACCTATCAAGCCGCAGCGGCGCGCACTTGCGCGCTCGACCTTAACCGCGATCTCTGGACCAGCGCTCCAAATTGCAACTTGAAGAGCGGCCAACCGGGCATGCAGGCAAACGCCGCAGCCGAAGGAGGTCATCCGGAGAGGTACGACGCCAGTCCCGGCCCGCCGCAAAGCCCCTTGGGCCTCCGGGCGCAGGTAATCCCGCTCCAGGGCTGCGCCCGAGCTACTCATGCTGAGTGCATTGGCCCCCGCCTTCAAGCTACTGGCGTCGAACAGAACCTGACTACTGGACCCTCGACTGCCCGGGCGGATAATGGCATCGCTCTAATTTTGCGGCGCCAGGATTCCGATTTGCCTCCCGTTGACGGTCAGCGCTAAGCACCCAGCGCCCTGGCCTCACTGTTGCCGCAAATGTCTGCCTGCGGAACGACAGCGTGGCCTCCCCAGGCGCCCGTAGCGCCTGGGGTTTCCTGGTCGGGCTCGCTCCGTGGTGAACCCAGCCAGACCTAGGCCGACTCGGTCAGTCGCGCGCCTCGGATGCCGTCAGGGCAACAGCGGTGGATTGGCGTTTCGGGCCAGCTGCAGCTTCGCTACGTCGCCCCTACCGCCGCACTAGCCGCAAGACCGCCAAGAAGGCTTCCCCGTAGGCCGCCAGCTTGTGCGGACCGACTCCGGGAATGTCCGACAGCTCGGCCACGGTTCTGGGCAGACGCTCGGCCATCGCGAGCAGAGTCGCATCGCTGAAAACGATGTAGGCCGGCACTCGTCGCCGGTCGGCAAGCTGTCGACGCAGCACCTTGAGCTCGCCAAAGACGGCCTCTTCGTGGCCAGCTGGTCGTGATCGGAGGGGAGGCGTCGGCAGGGACGAACCACGCGACTTGCGCCGATGCTCGTCCTGAGAAGGCGGGCGGCGCGCGGCCGCCGGGTGGGGCTCGGGGAGCGGGCGGCGCGCGGCCGCCGGGTGGCGCTTGGGTAGGGGGCGTTCGGCTACGGGGCGACCCTCGGCCATCCGCCAACCGGCGCACCGGCAACACGAGGTCTGGCACGGCGCGATGTTCTCGCCGAAGTACGCAGCCAAGGCCTGATGCCGGCAGCTCGAGCCCTCGGCCATGCGAAACATCTCGCGCACCCGGCCGCGATGCCGAGCAACCTGCTCCGCCGGCCATTCCACGTTGCCCTCGAAGAGACGGTCGTAGGTGGCCACGTCGGCCCACGAGTAAAAGAGAACGCAGTCGCTCGGGAGACCATCGCGGCCAGCACGACCAATCTCCTGGTAGTAGCCTTCAATCGATCGCGGCATGTCGCGGTGAATGACGTAGCGCACATTGGACTTGTCGATGCCCATGCCAAAAGCCACGGTGGCCACGACTATGTCGATGTCATCGCAGCGGAAGCTGTCCTGCACACGCGTGCGCTCGTCCGTGTCCATGCCGGCGTGGTAGGCGCGGGCGGGAATGCCATGACGCTGCAGATAATCGGCGGTTTGCTCGGTTGAGCGGCGGGACAGGCAGTAGACGATGCCACTTTGGCCCGTACGCTCGCGAACCAGATCGAGGATACGGTCGCGCACGCTGGGGCCGTCGTCACCTTTGCGGCATACGTGGAGGTGCAGGTTGGGGCGAAAGAAGCTGCCCCGGTAGCAGGCTGGCGCCGACATCGATAGCTGGGCGGCTATGTCGCGCGTGACCTCTTCGGTAGCGGTCGCGGTCAGAGCCAGGATAGGCGGATCGGCGAAGCGGGACTTCAGACCGTGCAGATTGCGATAGGCCGGGCGGAAGTCGTGGCCCCATTGGCTGATGCAGTGGGCTTCGTCGACCGCCACCAAACGTGGCTTGATGTGTCCGAAGAGCGGTCCCAGCGAGGCCTCGATACCTTCGGGCGCGGCGTAGACCAGCTCGAACTCACCGTGCAAGAGGCGCTGAATCCGGTCCCGCTTCTCCTCCGCGGCCAAGCCGGAGTTGAGGGAGGTGGCGCGCAATCCCGTATTGCTCGCCGCATCCACCTGGTCCTTCATCAAAGCAATGAGGGGTGAGACCACCAGGGTGATCCCGCCCAAGAGCCGGGCTGGGATCTGGTAGGTGAGGGACTTGCCTGCACCGGTGGGCATGATCCCGATGCAGTCTCGCCCGGCGAGGACCGCGGCGATAATGTCCTGTTGGCCGGGGCGGAAGGAGCGGTAGCCGAACACCTGTTCGAGGACGGCGCGAGCGTCACCCAGCTGCGCACGCTTGCCGCTCTGGCGCAGGTCGAGCGCCAAGTCGCGGAGAACGGCCACCAGGTCGGGTGGGAAAAGGGCCGGCTGAACCCGCCAGACCGAACGCAGCGCGGCTACCTTTGCTTCGGCCTGACGCTGACAAGACGGTCCGGCGGCGACCAATCTGCGCAGCTCGGCGACGGCGTCGCGGATCGATGCTCCGGACACAGCGTCTTGCCCTGAAACTTGCGCCGTCTCTTCAGTCACCAGGCATGCTCGCGCGCATGACTTTCAGGCGCGAGCGTCGAGAATGTCAAGCGTGCGGCAACGCTATCACA
This sequence comes from uncultured delta proteobacterium, assembly GCA_963849735.1. GTDB lineage: Bacteria > Myxococcota_A > Polyangia > Fen-1088 > Fen-1088 > Fen-1118. The sequence continues at coordinate 10,167 of CAWKJE010000055.1, read as the reverse complement.
GGTAGCGTACCACTTGGAGCAGGCCGCTGCCCAGTTGCGGCATGCTGCCGCGCTCGGAACGAGGTCCGCCAGCGTTGGCCGAGCCGTACAGGGCGATCGTCCACTTGTCGGAAGGATAATAGCTGGCGACGACTTGCATCAGGCTGGAGCCGTCGTAGAGATCGACGAAGGCGAAACCGCTGAGCTGCAGCTTGCTGGTGAAGGCTCTCGGCCAGTCGGCGCGGATGAAGATCTGGTGGCGGGTGGCGGGCTCTTGCACGTCAGCTCCATAGGCGCGGATGTACCAAAGCTCCTCGGCCGCGCTGGAGGGGTTGGGACCTGCGCTGCCCGCGTCGAACCAGTTTTGCCAGTCCTGGCGCGTGAAGCCGGATTGATGCAGGTGGTATTCGAAGTTGAGGGTGATGCGGCCGGCGATGGTCCATGAGGCGCCGGCTGCGGCATCATTGCTGAAAGCGGCCTGGCTGGCGGTGGGCAGAACGAGGGAGGCGACGAGGGGAATGGTACCGGTTTCCTGTCCGTAGGCGAAGGCGCGCGCGATGAGGCTCTTTTCCGAGCCACCAGCCCACTCCACGTAGGCCACCACGGCATTGCCGAGTGGCCGCGAGAGATTGAGCCCGACCTTCGATCGGCCAGGCTCGAAGTAGCCGAGCAGCTGGGAGCTGAAGTCGCCGAGATCGGCACTAGCCACCCCGAGCACGCGATGGGCGGAGTTGGTGGCGTCGAGGCGGGGCAAGACCCCCCAGTCATCGCTGACGATGGCGTACGGCCGTTCCAACTTGGGCGCATACGCGATGCTGGCCGAGCCCCCGGTCCAGATCTTCTCCGCCCGGGCCATGAGGGTTCCCAGTCGGTTCTCGCGCATGGCGGAGGGATCGAGCGAAGCCTGGAGGACCACGGTGTGGGTCTTGAAAAAGTCGGTCGGGTTGTAGCCTAGCGCTACGCCATTGCGGAGGTTGATGCGACCGGCTTCCAGATAAGTATTGGCCGCCACCTCCCAGGACGCGTAGCCTTCACGAAAGTCGTTGCGCGCGGTCTGGCGCGAGAACAGCGCGAGGTATTCCTGCTCGATGAGGCTCAGGCGGTCGCTCAGGGTGAGAGCGAACGGGGTCCAAGGTCGCCAGCGCAGATAGAGGTCGAAGCTGGTGCGGTTCTGCCAGTCGGGGGAGGGCAACGGGTCGGGCACCGGCACCGTGCGCACGGGAGAAGCCGCGCTAGCGGCGTCTTCGAGAAAGAGCTTCTTGTGCAGGCGCGCAGCGGGCAAGGCGGCCGGCTCGGCCAAACCGGGGCTGGCCGGCGGCGTCTCTTCCTGGACCTCCGCCGGGATGAGACCCAGGTCATGGTCGTCGGCCTCGACGGCGGCTGCCGGTCGGGGCGGCCAGGCGAGCGGCGTCAGCGCGAGCAGTCCGGCGGCGAAGCCCGACAGGCGAAAGCGAGGGCAGCTCGCGCGGCGGGCGCAGCGAGCGCGAAGACGAGAGGCCAGGTCGGGCCGAAGACAGACGGGGGAGCGACACATCTCATTCGTCTTTGAATCTCGGCAGGTAGTCGCGCTGGAACCAGACGTCTTTGATATCCTCGGGGGCAAACGCCGAGTAGGTCATCTTGGTCACCAGGCTCGGATCCACGGCGTCGATGATGATGGTCTCGGTGGGTCGCGCGCCGCCTAGGTGCTCTTCATACTTGCGATAGTAGGCGATCTTGAGCAAGCGGCCGCTGTCCGAGTAAAACTTGCCCTTGACCGGGCGATAGGTGCCCTTGGTGATCCAGTACTCGACGTGGTTGTACATTGCCTCGTTGGTGGCGGCGGTGAGGTCGAGGTGCCAAACCGCTTGCTCCTGGTGATCCGCGTCCTGGATCTTATCTTCCCCGATCAGCTTGGGCACATAGTCCAGCTCGAGATTGACCGTCACCACATCGCCGTCGGACGCCTGCCCCATGAGGCGCTGCTGCGGCGATATGCGAATGCTCGCCTTCGAGGCTGGGTCATAGAACCACATGTTGCTGCCATTGAGCAGCACCAGCTTGCCCGTGTCGCGGGGCGGAGCCTGGTAACAGACCAGGTTCTTGAAGCGATGGGTATCGGGATAGAGCTTGGCGTGGACGGCAAGGTCGACCTTATCGCGGGCCCTTCCATTTGCGTACTCGACCAGGCCAACCGTCACGCGATAGGCGCCTTGCGGGCTGCGCACCTTGTCGGTGGCGGCGATGATATCCGCAGCGGAGGGCGGGGCAGCCGCCAGGCCGGAGGTGAATGCTGCCGTCGTTGAGGTGAAGAGCAAGACGGAGAGAAGATGGCGGACGAGCACGGCTGATATCCTCCTCACACGTGGCGAAGTGCGTCCACCACTTTGAAACGGGCGGCTCGATTGGCGGGCACCAGGGCAGCCACCGAGGCCGCGAGCACGAGGCCCAGCCACACGCAGATGAGCAGCGGCGCCACCCCGGTTGTGAGCACCTGCAACGGCACGCGCACGGAGTTGCCGGGCGGCATCCAGGTCATGCCTGTCCGGTTGAAAAGTACGGCCAGGGTCTGGCCGACCACGACCCCGAAGGTGGCGCCGAAGGCGCCGAGCAGCGAGCCCTCGATCACGAAGAGCCGCCGGATGCCGCCGCGTCTCACGCCGAGAGCGCGCACGGTGCCGATCTCATTGGTCCGCTCCATCACGCTCATGCCCATGGTGTTGACCACGGTGAAGAGCACGATGACGCCCATGATGACCGATATGAAGAAGAAGATGGAGCCGAACATGTCGATGGCCTGCTTGAAGAAGGGCTGGCGTTCGATCCAATCTCGCACTTCCAGGTCCAACTTGTGCTCGGCGAAGAGGGTGTGCAAGCGGGCCCGCACCGCCGAGAGATCTTTGGTGTGGTGAAGCTGGATGACGATGGCCACCGCCTTGTGCTCGCCCCGACCGTACAGCAGCTTCTGGGCCAGGGAAAAGTGCATGGCCACGAAGTTGTCGTCGAGCTCGCGGGCTCCCTGGCGTTCGGCGCCGCTGATGAGGAGGCTCATGACGTTGGGCGCTCCGCTCGCGGTGGCGGCCAAGAGGTCGAGGCGGGGCTCGCCCGAAGCGTGGGCGCCGGCTGCCTCGCGCTCGGCTTGGGCGAGAGCAGCGATGTCGGGCGCCTCTGGCTCGGAATCGTTGGCCGCAGTGGGAAGTTGAGGGCGAGGAGGACAGTCGGTAAGCCCGAGCTTTTCGCACAAACCGAGAATGCGTGCCAGGCCAACCCCAACGACGCCGGTCGTCTCGTCGTCATCACGCATGGTCGATGGGTTATGCTTGAAGTATCTGAAGATGTCGCGCTCGTCCCAGCGTAGCATGCGATCGCGGTCGGAGGGCACGAAGCCAGTGCCAAAGAAAGTCTTCGAGGCGCCGATCTCGAAGTTGCCGGCGATGCCGGCCAGCGAGACGGTGGGAGTGATCACGTTCAGCTTCGGCTTGATCTCGGGATCTTCGCTGATCAGGCGGATGACGCCTTGGTAGTCGGCGATGCCGAACGCGGCCGGGTTGCCTGCGCCGTAGTCGAAGTAGCCGGAGCGATAGACGGTGAGATGGCCAACCGTGCGGGCCGCGCCGGTTTCCATGGCCGCGGTTATGAAGCCGACGAACTCACCGAAAAGGATGATGGCGACGGCACCCACGCCAACCGCCAGCAGGGTCATGAGCGAGCGGCGCTTGTTGCGGAAGATGTTGCGAAAAGCGATCTTGAACAGCATCAGGCTTTCTCCTCATCGCGCTGCTCGACGAGCTTGCCGTCGCGAATGACGAAGGTGTGCTCGGCGTGGGAGATGAGCTGCGGATCGTGGGTCGAGAAGACGAAGCTGACCGCGTGCTCTTCCTGTACCTTGCGCATGAGCGCGATGATCTCGGCCCCGGTATGGGTGTCGAGATTCGCGGTCGGCTCGTCGGCCAGCACCAGGGTCGGCTGCTTCACCAGGGCGCGCGCGACGGCTACCCGCTGCTTTTGCCCGCCACTGAGCTGGTTGGGCCGGTGATGGCGATGGGGCCATAGACCCACCGACTCGAGCATGGCCGCCGTCTGTTCGCGCCTTTGAGCGGCCGGGAGGCGCAGCAGGAGCAGAGGGTATTCGACGTTTTCGTAGGCGGTGAGGACGGGCGACAAGTTGAAGTTCTGGAAGATGAACGCGATGTTGCGCGAGCGAAAGTCGGTAATCGCGTTGTCGCTGAGCCCTCCGACTCGAGTGCCGCAGACTTCGAGCGCGCCCGAGGTCGGGATGTCGATGCAGCCAATGAGATTGAGCAGGGTGGTCTTGCCACTGCCGGAAGGTCCCACGATCATGGCGAAGCGGTGGGCTGGGATATCGAAGGTGATGCTCTTGATGGCCGTCACCTGCAGGCCTTCGTGGTCGTCGTAGACCTTGCCCACCTGGCGCAGCCGCACTACTGGCAGGCTTGGCCCGGACGTGACCCTCGCCCGTCCTTGCCCTGCAGCAGATAGTGCTGATCCCATAGCGATACCGTCCATCGGGGATGAGCTGACCATGGAATGTTGACAGTGTCAACAAGAAAGCGAACAATGGCGACGATGACCAAAGTGAAAGCGTATCATCATCCCGATCTCAGGCAGGCCCTGCTCGATGGCGCCATGATGTTGGTCAAGGAGGAGGGGCTGCGCAACTTCTCGTTGCGCCGGCTGGCCGCCAAGCTGGGGGTGAGCCACGCCGCGCCCTATCGACATTTCGAGAACAAGGAACAGCTGCTGGTAACCTTGATGGCGGAGGGCCACCGGCGCTTGCGCTCCCTCCTGCTGGGGGCCCTCGAGCGCTGCAAGGGCAACGCCGCCGCCAAGCATCTGGCCCTGGGCCGAGCCTACCTGCGCTTCGCGCGCCAGTACCCCGACTATCTGCAGGTAATGTTCGCCCGCGAGAGTGTCGCCGCCGCTTCAGCGAGACACGCGCGAGGCGAGCTCCACCCGCAAGAGGACAGTGATTCGTTCGGGGTCCTGACCGATCACATCCGCCAGTGCCAGGCGGAGGGGTTTTTGCCCGCCCAGGCGGACGTGGGGGCGTTGAGCCTGCTCGCCTGGGCCGAGGTGCACGGTCTGGCCATCCTGTGTAGCGAGGGGATGATCGCCAAGATGGCGGAGCTGGGCGGGAGACGCGAAGGCCGGACCTTGGACCTGATCTTCGCCTTGATGAAGGCGCGCCTCGAGGGGCGGTCGGGCTGACAGGGCGGCAGGATTTCTCTATTAGGGCGATTTTGTCCGTCGAGGCCGTCGAGATGGGCCGTTTCGCCAACCGGCCGGAGCGACGATTGGGAGGGGGCGCGTCGGTTCACTGCGGCAAAGGGTCGTGCCCCGGCGGCTGGCCATTTCCCCAGCTTTTTTCTGCCACGAGACGCGCCCGTCGGTTCCTCCAACAGGGCAGGTAGCTGGCATAAGGCCCAGCAGCAACTGCTCAACACCCCGGAGGAACCATGACAAGTCCCTTTCTCGTGGGCATTCTTCTCGCCCTTCTGGGCGCGGGAGGATGCGATGTCTTGCATGAGAGCACCACCGCGTGCACGCTAGGCAGCGGGGCCAGCCAGACCTGCGTCGAGGTTTCGGTCAACGTGTCCGTGGCGTCGACCATCACGACGGCGCGCAGCGATTGCACGAGCAACGGCGGCGTGGTCACCAATGCCTGCGTAACGGCCGGGGCGGATGGGGGCTGCAAGACGACCAGCACGGAGGCGGGCATCACGGTCACCACGACGGTTTGGTTCTACTCTGGTGTTCCCGCTACGGTCGCAACGGAAACCGCGAACTGCAGCCAGAATGGGGGTACCTGGGTAACGCCCTAGTCTAGATGTCTGGATGTTCGGTCTGGGCCACCTCCGTGCCGACCGTCGGAAGCTGGCCCGGTTACAGGTGAAAGCCCAGCTTTACCGCGGGGCGAGCACACCTTATGCTGTGCAACTATGTTGCGGCCCCTGGCCCTCCTCATCCTCTTGGCGCCGCTGGCCTGCAGAGTCGACGGCTCCGGTCTCGCCCTACCGGGGGCAGCCGGGCCGGGCGGTGTGGGAGGCACCGGTGGCGGAGCGAGGCCCGCCATGGACAGCGGCGAGCCGCTGAGCGGCTCGGGTGATGCCAATTTACCCAGTGTCGAGCGCGACGGCAACGCCGGAGGCGTGGTTGCCAAGGACGGCCCGCTGGCCGGATTGGGTGGGGAAGCGGCGAGCGGAGGGGCGGCGAGCGCCTGGGGAGGGGCGGTGGCAAGCCCTGCCCACGGCGATGCTGCTACCGCGGCGGGTGGAGCGGCTGGCGAGATTCCTTTCGGGGCAGGTGGGGCGGCTGGCGAGATTTCGTCCGGAGCGGGTGGAGCGGTTGGCGAGATTTCCCTCGGGGCAGGTGGCGTCTGGTCGGCAGACGCACCGTGCGGCGGGTCAGGAGGTCGGGGCGGCGCGAGCCACGGCAACGATGGTGGGGACGACGACGGCCCTGGCGATGGCGCGGGAGAGGCGGTCGACGCGGGTGGCGAGCAGGGCGCGGACGCGAGCGTCCCGGGGAGCCCGGCCTGGCTGTGCACCAGCAGTGGTGGGCAGTACACGCCGGCAGCCTGCATCTTCGCGTGCGCGGGCCAGGGCTCGTGCAGTAGCTCCGTGGTCTGCCCGCCCGGACAAGGATGTCAGGTGACCTGTGGCCCGTCCGGGTGCAACGCGGGCGTCGATTGTTCGCGAGCAGGCTCCTGTGCCATTTCGTGTGATGCGCCCAATGCTTGCGCGGGCCCCATCGCGTGCGCGGGCAGCGAATGCGGCGTCACCTGCGCCGGTGACTCGGCTTGCGCTGGGACCATCACCAGCTCTGCGTCTTCGACTCATCTGTCCTGCGCAGGCGGCAACGCTTGCGCGGGGCCGGTTATGTGCTCCGGCGACCTCTGTGACGTCACCTGCTCGGGCGCCGGCTCGTGCACGGCGGGTGCCGCCACCTACGCGTCCAGCAACGTAGAGCGCTGTAGCGGGCCTGGCTCGTGCTCGGGGAGGGTAGTGTGCGCAGGAGCAAGCTGTCAGATCGCTTGCAGCCCGGCCTCGTGCGCGGGAGGTTTGTCGTGCGACTCGGCTTCGTGCCGGAACTGAGGCTTACCTCGGGCAGAGTTGCCTAGAGCAAGACGCCGGCCAGCAGGCCGATGCTCTGGTGAGCACCGGCCGGCACTGCGCTGGAGGTGAAAATACGGAAGCTGCCGGTCAGCATGCCGCCTATGGTCACGCCGTGGTAGGGCGCGAACAGTCCGGCGTTGAATCCGAGGACAAGGCCAGCTGAGCTGATCGGAGCGCTTTCGTCGGTGGCCCGGCCGGTGAACCAGCCCAGCTTGGGACCAAGTCGGATCTGGCCGGCACGCAGGGCAAGCAGCGGGCTAGCGGTCAAATCGATGTAGTGGCGAGGAGGGTCCCAGAAGCCATGCCAAAAATCCGCTCCCGCGCTTTGTCCGCCCGCTCCGGTCTCGAGCCGGCCGTAGTCCACGTCGCATTCAACGTTGAGAGAGAGCCTATCGCTAGCGCGCCAGCCGAGCAGGGCGCCGAAGCGTGGGCTGACATTGAAGCTGGCATCGCCCACGGGCAGGCTGAGGCCAAGGTAGGGCAGTAAGAGAAGCGAGTTGTGCAGGCTGAAGGAAGGCGGCGCCGCTGACTCGGGTAGGGCACCCGGGGTGGGTTGGTGCGAGGGTGGCGGAGCCGGCAGCGCCGGTGCGGGGCGCTCTCCGCCTAGCTCGGGAGGAAGCTCCTCGGCCTGGGCTAGCACGCGGGCGGGGTGGAGAAGCAGAAGGCAGGGCAAAGCTGCGCAGGCGAAGACGATATGACCGCGATGAATCCGAGAGCTCACCTGGTCGTTCTTAACACGAGTCCAGAGGGCCGATAGCCGCTTACGCAACCCGTCAACCACCTTCCTAGGCGGCCAAGCCGACGGCCACGATCGCCCGTGCCGCAAGGCGCTAGTCGAGAATGGCCCAGCCGCTTGCCACGCTACTTCTGCTCTTCGCTAAACGCGAAAGACTAAGTGGGTGAGGCAGAGCCGGCGTTTGCAACGATTCGACTCGACTCGAGGCTCTAAATGATCGTCTTATCGATCAACGCATGAATCCAAGGTCTGTAAATCGGGCGAGTCCCATGGGGGGCCTATTAGTCTGCCTCGGTCTGTGGGCATGCGCCTGCAGCTCGCCCAGCTCACCCGGATCAGGGGGGGCGACCGGCCCGGGTGGAGGAGGAAGCATGGGCGGAGCGAGTGGCGGGCTGACCAACCCGGGTGGAGGAGGAAGCATGGGTGGAGCGAGTGGGGGTGTTACCACCTCGGGTGGAGGAGGAAGGATGGGCGGAGCGAGCGGGGGGGGCGCGTCATCCGCAGACGGCGGCGGGATAGCAGCGGATGCCGGCGGGGGCACCTTCGGCAACGGAGGCGGCGCAATTGCGCCTGGCGGCAGGGGAGGTGCCTCGGCCAGTGGCGGCGCGGGTGGCTCTTCCAGCGCCAGCGCCAGCTCTGCGAGTGGCGGCTCCCGGGCATGCGTTTCCACCAGCGCCGCCGCAGACTGCGTGCCTATCGCCCAGGGCAGCGATTACCCCGGAATGTACTCGACGGCCTGCCCTCCGACCAGCAGCCACGTGGCCGGGGCGGTCACAGCGGGAGGCCCCGCGGTCACGGCCAGTAAGGGCGACGGCACGTACACCTTGGCCAACGGCACGGTGTCCATCGTCATCACCTGTGCGGACGGGAGCATCAAGAGCTGGACCTACAACGGTACCAACGTGTTGTCAGGTGGTGACAGCGGCGGGCAGGTCTACTGGGAGCTGGAGGCAGGCAACGGTACGTGTACGCTGACCTCGGATCCGGCGTCCAACGGTGGCGAGCAGGCGGAGATCCGCATCCACACCACGGGCAGCACCAACAACCTGGATGTTGACATGGACTACGCTTTGCTGCGCGGAAGCAGCGGCTTCTATGCCACCGGGATTCTCACCCACCCTGCGAGCTACGCGGCCACTAGTGGGGGTGAATGGCGCGCGAACGTCTACAACGGCTCCATATTCGACTGGAACAGCCTGGATGTCATGCGCAATGGGGCGAGCAGCGCGGGTGGGCCCACCGGCTGGCTGGACACGACCAAAGCCGACTGGGTAAACGGCAGCGCGGTGACCGGCGCCCCGGTTGAGGTGGAGCTGGCGCCAAGTGGAGTCTATGTGTGCAAGTACAGCTGGACGGCCGACTGGGGCGACACCGACGCCTGGGGCTGGAGCTCGAGCAGCCAGAACATCGGTATGTTCATCGCCCTCGGCAGCAAGGAATACTACAATGGCGGCCCCAAGAAGCGTGAGCTCATGGGCAGCATGCTGGACGGCCCCGACCTGCTCAATATGCTCGGGGGCAGCCACTACGCCCAGGACGAGATTGCGGAGACCATAGCGGCGGGAACAGCGCTCAGCAAGGTCTACGGTCCCTTCTTCTACTACAACAACAGCGTGCCGGCGGGAACGGCCAACGCCAATACCGTCCTTTTCGCCGATGCCATCGCCCAGGCCCAAGCCGAGCAGGCCGCCTGGCCTTACGCCTGGTTCGTGAATCCCGCCAATGGCGACGGCAATTATGTGCCGGAGAGCGGACGGGGCACGGTGACCGGCACCTTGACCATCGCTGATGCGGGCGCCCCCAATGCTTCGCCCGCTGATATGTGGATCGGCTTGGCCCCCGACGACGGGCTCGACCCGCAGGCCCAGTTCTTCACCTACCAGTACTGGGTGCGGACAGGCTGCGACGGCTCCTTCACCATCCCGCACGTCATTGCGGGCAGCTATGCCTTGTGGGCGTTCGGGCGGGGCGCCGCGGGGACCTTCACCACCGCCACCGGGAAATCCCCAACTCGAGCATCCTGACCTCGTTCACCCAGCCCACCGCCAGCATCGCGGTAACCGCCGGCCAGACACAGGATCTCGGCACCGTTGTCATCACGCCCCCGCGCACGGCGGCAACCATCTGGGAAATCGGCGTTCCGGACCGCGACTCCCATGAATTCCTCAACGGTGCCATCGCCTACACCAACTGGTCCACCTCTTACGAGACCTACGCGGCCAATTTCGGCAACGGTGTCACCTACACGGTGGGCACAGACGACTACGCCAAGGTCTGGAACTACTCGGACATGGACACCTCGCCCTGGACGGTGAACTTCACCTTGGTCGCCGCGCC
>CAWKJE010000054.1:0-4181 GCA_963849735.1 uncultured delta proteobacterium | reverse complement strand
AAAAGCGGGGAAGCAGAGACGCGTCCCGGAGGGACGCTTGATGTTCTACAAAAACCGCAAGTGCCATTAAAATCATTCCGGCGTCCCCCCTTGCTCCCGCCGCATGGCCCGCAAATCAATTCCCAAATGCTCGGCCTTCTTATAAAGATGACTTCGTTCCAGGCCAAGCGATTTCGCAGCCAGACTGACGTTCGAATGGCTGCGCTTTAATTCCGCCAGAATCACTTCGCGCTCGAAGGCATCCACGCGATCTCCCAGCGCGCGAATAGGCGCACCGTTGTCCGGCACGCCGTGGTCGCAGGTGGGGATGTATCCGCCGCGGGCGAGCATGGCGGGGATGAGCTTTTTGAGCTAGTCGTCGATGGCCCGGTGCCTTCGGCGAGCACGCGCTTGTCGATGCCGCCGGTCATCACTAGGGTGGGGAATTTTTCGCCATGGCGACCACGTCGTTGCCGGAGCCACTTCGAAGGGCAGCATGACGTCCATGCCGATGGCTCCGGTAGATGTCGATGGCCGGGTCGGCGTTGCCGTGATTCGACCTGGATATACATGCGGCGTGTCTGGCGGCCCCGCACGTTGGTGATCAATTGCTGGTAATACGGGTAAATGAACTCCTCCATGTCCGGGCTGAAGAGCAGGCCGTGATTACAGGTGCCTCGCCGAAGAAGAACGCGGCGCCCTCGATGCCGAACGCCTGGACCTTTACTGGTCAGGGCGATGGCCAGGTCCAGCCACCGCCGCATCAGCTTGTGAATCAGGTCGGGCTTGTCCTGACATGAAACAACACTCCGGCCCGGCCAGCGGCCGCAGGTACATGTACCCGCCGATGCCCTGCTGCCCGACCCATTCCCCCCGCGGCCTGCCATGCCTTGAGGCCGGCGAGGTTCTTCCGGAAGTCATCGTCGTACCGCTGCGGCGTGGGCGGTTTGCAGGATCGTCGCCACGTTCTCCTCCCAATCCTTGTCGCATTCCACCGCGTGCTTGAGATAGGTCGGCATGAAGCCGTGCCGCTTGCCCTTGAAGACCTTGACGGCGGCGGCGTTGTCGCGGATGATCTCGTAATCGCCGCCGTCTTCGACGTGTTCCTGGTCATGCCGGGCACGAAGCAGGGTTCGCACCAGCCCAACCGCCCCGGCCCGCCCGGTCCTGGATCGAGTGACAGGCGCTTGATCAATGCCGGACCGAGGTGGCCAGCCCTCTCCTCCTCCGCGGCGCTCGCCAGGTCGGTGGCGTTGGCGGCTAGGACCGTGCGCACGGTCTGGGGCTCGGATAGCGCCGCCGCAAAGTCTTCGAGGAGGGCACTGCGCTCCGGTCCCGCCAGAGCCGCCAAGGTTCGAGCCGCAGTGCGCGCCGCCTTGAGAGTCTCACGAAGATCCATGCCGAGAATTGTACTCGCTTGGGGGCGGTGGTTGTACCGCGAACCGATAGCTGTGCTAGCGAGCGCGAAATCGGCTAACGTTCTGGCTGTGCCCACCGCGGACGGCGAGCCTAAGCGCGTTCTCATTGCCGACGACGAGATCAACATCCGTCGCGTGCTGGAGGCCATCCTACGTCGCGATGGATACGACGTGGTCACCACGGCCAATGGCGAGGAAGCGCTCGCCGGCATGAGCCGGGGCATTCACACCGTCATCACCGATCTGAAGATGCCGGTTCTCGATGGCATGGGCCTTTTGCGCCGTCTTTCCGTGGATTTTCCCGATGTGCCCGTGGTGATGATCACCGCGCACGGCTCGGTCGAAAATGCGGTCGAGGCGGTCAAGTTGGGCGCCTTCGACTACGTAGAGAAGCCCTTCGACCAGGAACAAATTCGCCAGATCGTGGCCAAGGCCTTGCGCACCCACATGTTCGCCCGGCGCGATGCTCGTCCGGAAAGCCCGGCCGCGCGCGGCCGCTTCCGCCTGGTGGGAGAGTCGACGGCCATACAACAGGTGTACCAGGTGGTGGAAAAGGTGGCCGACACGCCGTCGACCGTGCTCATAACCGGCGAGTCGGGGACGGGCAAGGAATTGGTCGCCCGCGCCTTGCACGACAATTCCTCGCGCACCGGCGGCCCCTTCATCAAGATCAACTGCGCCGCCATCCCCAAGACCCTGATGGAGTCCGAGCTCTTCGGCTACGAGAAAGGCGCCTTCACCGGCGCCGTCGGCTCGAAGCCGGGTCGTTTCGAGCTGGCCCACGGCGGCAGCCTCTTTCTCGACGAGATTGGTGAGATCCCGGTCGAGATGCAGGTCAAGCTCTTGCGTGTCCTGCAGGAGTCCGAGTTCGAGCGCGTGGGCGGCATCAAGACCATCAAGGTCGACGTCCGCTTGATCACCGCCACCAATCGCGACCTCGCGGCCGAGATCGCCGCGGGCGGTTTTCGCGACGACCTGTACTACCGCCTCAACGTGGTGCCGATTCACTTGCCGCCCTTGCGCGAGCGCCGCGAGGACATCCCCTTGCTGGTGGGCCATTTCATCGCGCGCTTCAACGAGCGCCTGAAGAAGCAGGTCGCCGGCGCCGAACCGGAAGCCATCGAGCGCCTGGTCGCCCACCATTGGCCGGGCAACATCCGCGAGCTGGAAAACGTCATCGAGCGCACGGTATTGTTCTGCGAGAGCAGCACCATCGGCCTGGCCGACCTGCCCGCCGAGCTCGGCGGCAGCCCTCGCGCCGCGGTGGGAGCGCCTCCTCCTGCCGAAGATCGCCTGCCCGGTAGCGGAGCCTCGAGCGGAGCTCTGCCCTCGCTACCGGGGCAAACCCCCACGCCCTCTTCCTCACTTCCTCAGGTGGGCGAGGAGGTCGGCTCGCTCAAAGAGGCGGTGCGCGCCGAGACCGAGCGAGTCGAGCGCGAGCTCATCCAGCGCGCCCTCGACGAGACCGGCGGCAACGTGACCCAGGCGGCGCGCAAGCTGCAGATCTCGCGCAAGAGCCTGCAGACCAAGATGAAAGAGCTCGGGTTGCGCGATAAGGAACAGGTCTGAGGTTGGGGAAGCGGATGCTTCGGTCGGCCACCGCCACCGCCATGACCACCCCATGACCACCGCCATGACCACCGCCACGGGCAGGGGCAGGGCTGCGACTTCGCTCTACTGGCGCAGGGCGAGCAGGAGCTGATAGAATCGCGCGCCGGGGGAGCGCAAACTCCTCGGTCAATGCGTCGGTGGCATCGCGTAGCGACATGCCGCTTACCAGCAGGGCGCGCGCGCGGTCGCGCAGGTCATCGCCTGCGGGCTGGCCTTCGGGCAAGGGTGACTTGGCCGCCTTGGCCACGTCCGGGCCGGCCACCACCAGGGTAACTTCTCCTAACGGCCGCGCCTCGGCATAGCGGGAGGCGAGCTCACCCAGCGTCCCGCGCACCATCTCCTCGTGGGCCTTGGTGAGCTCGCGCGCCAGACAGGCTGGCCGGTCGGGTCCCAGCACGGCCGCCAAGTCAGCCAAGCTCTTGGCCACGCGGCGAGGCGACTCGTAGAACACGAGCGTCGCGCTCAGCTCTCCGAGCCGGCGGAGGAGCGCCTGGCGCGCCCCACTCTTGCGCGGCAGGAAGCCGCCGAAAAAGAAACTGTCCGTCGGCAGGCCCGACGCCACCAGGGCGGCCAGCAGCGCCGAGGGGCCCGGGATGGGGACCACCCGGGCGCCGAGCTCGACCGCGGCCCGCACCACCCGAAAGCCCGGGTCGGATACCGCCGGAGTGCCGGCCTCGGAGAGCAGGGCCAGGTTCTTCCCTGCCTGCAAGAGCTCGCCCGCGCGCCGGGCGCGCTCCGCTTCATTAGCGTCGAAGCATGACTCCGTCGGGCGTTCCATGCCGTGCGCGGCCAGCAGCCTCCGCGCCTCGCGTGTGTCTTCGGCCAGCACCACGTCAACACGGCGCAGGGTCTCGATCGCCCTTGGGGAGAAATCCGCCCCGTTGCCGATAGGCGAGGCGACCACGAAAAGGGTACCGAGGGCAGGCGCAGCCACGCTGGACTGGATCGCACGGATCGACCGGCACGGCAAGCCATGCCCGCCCTGCCGCCCGCTCTTGCCGCCCACTCGCCGCCCATCTTGCCGCGCCTCCGCCGCGCCTCTGCCGCGTCTTTGCTGTGTCTTTGCCGTGTCCTTGCCGCGCCTTTGCCGCGCCTTTGCCGCATCCTTGCCGCGCCTTTGCTGTCTTTACCGCCCGCGCTTCCGCTCGCCCGGCCCGGTTCTTGCCCCGATCA
>CAWKJE010000053.1:0-73249 GCA_963849735.1 uncultured delta proteobacterium | reverse complement strand
ATCCAGTGGAGAAGGTCCAGAAGCTGAAGACCATTTCGCGCGATCCGGTATCGCTCGAAACCCCCGTCGGCCGCGACGGAGAATCCGCCCTCGGAGATTTAATCGAAGACCGCTGGGTCGGCTCTCCCGTCGATGCCGTCATCGAATCGAACGTCCGCGACGAAACGGCCGGAATCCTCAAGACGCTTTCGCCCAAGGAAGAAAAAGTGATCCGCATGCGCTTCGGCATCGGCTGCGAGCGCGAGCATACCCTGGAAGAAATCGGCCAGGAGTTCGACGTCACCCGCGAGCGGATTCGACAAATCGAAGCCAAAGCGCTCCGCCAGTTGCGCGCGCCCGAACGGGCACGCCGGCTACGCGCGCTGATGGCCGCCCGGTAACTTGCTTTACGCCTCTGTAAAGCTGGCGTACACGCTGTTGTCCAGGGCGCACACGCTTGACTCGGAACCGCGCAGAAAATATTAGGGTTAGCTCTGGCAACAAGATTGCCATCGAAGTGGGCCGAGGAGGGCGCTTCGATGCCGATGGTCAAGATTACTGGACAGGGTCTTTTCGCAATCGCGTTGTCGGTCGCTCTCCTCTGGGCCTGTGTGATCGGTGAACGGCTGATGCTCCGCAACGCCGCCACTAGACGAGTGCGGGTACTCCACCAGATCGAACAACTGCAGCGTAAAGCCCGCCCGCAACGGTCCATTCCGCATCCGATGATTACCGTAGGCTGAATCTTCGCGCTAGCAGCTATAATTGGATATGGACAAGTAGGGATGCCCGAGCAAGATACGCCAGAGATCTCCACAGTCCCATCTCTCGAAAAGGAATTGCCGAAAGCCAGCCTGCGCGCCGGTGTCTGGAATGCGCTGTCGTGGGTCCGGGACCTGGCCTTCTCCGTTCTCATCGCGGTAGTGTCGATCGTCTTCATTTACCAGCCGGTGAAAGTGGAAGGCACCAGCATGATGCCGGGACTCACTGACCAGGAGCGGATCTTCATCAATAAGTTCACCTACCGCTTCGGCTTGGGAAGCATCGAACGCGGCGACACGGTGGTTTTCGAATTTCCCGGGGACACGTCCAAGTCGTACATCAAGCGCGTGATCGGCTTGCCCGGCGACCGCATTCGCATCGACCGCGGCCAGGTCTATGTAAACGGGCAGGCGCTGGCGGAGGATTATGTCGAGCCCGACTACCGGGACGACGTGAGCAAGAGCGAGATCGTGGTCGAGCCCGATGAATACTACGTGCTCGGCGACCACCGGAATTCATCCAGCGACAGCCGCGTCTGGGGCACCGTCAAACGCAAATTTATCTATGGCAAAGCGGTGTTCTGCTATTGGCCGCTGAATAAAATGGGACGCCTGCGCTGACGTGGGGCATGCTTTCTCTGCTTTAGCTTGCCCGCCGTTCCTGGGACTCTGTCCATTCACGTATGCAGTTGTGGCAGACTTCAGAGGGACCGCTTGCTTGCGCGCGCGGCTCATTTCTCTCGAGTTTGAGCGGCATTTTTTGGACAAGCTAAAGCATGTCCCACAATGCGCCGCGCACAAGTCCTCAGCTCGCAGATTCAGCTTTGGATCGATCGAAATCAGCTTCGTGAAAACTCGTCGCTTCCTGCAAAGAAATAAGAGAACCGTAATACATCAGCGCCGCAGAATCCACATCACCAGCGAGAGCAGGACGCTCAGCAGAATGCACGTCGAAATCGGGAAGTAGAAGCTGGAATTTTTGCCCTGGATGGAGATGTCGCCAGGCAGGTGTCCAAGCCGGATGGGCAGCCTTCCACCGAAATTTACTACGAGTCCAGCGACGATCAGCAAGACACCAACTGTGATTAGCAGGCGGCCAAGCCCCATGACTCCAGCTTAATGCCACTTGGCGATCAGCAGCAGAAGTCCGAAAACAACTACTGGAATCAGCGCCATCGCAACGTAGAATAGAACCCGTTTGAGCCACGACGGTCCGCGCCGTTTCCACTGGCGCAGCTCGGCGCGCTCGGTGGGAACCACTTCCCCGGGATGTTCTAGATCCCAGGCAAATTCATTCGCGGTGGAGTAGCGATCCTGCGGCTCGCGCTCGAGAGCGCGATAGATAGTCTCCTGCAACTGCGGCGAGATTTCCGGGTTCAATTGCCGCGGCGGCATAGGATTGTTGACCAGTCGCTCATTCATCACCGCGAACGGGTTCGGGCCTTCGAAAGGCGTTACGCCGGTCAGCATTTCATAGAGGATCACGCCGAGCGCATAAATATCGCTGCGGCCGTCGCCGCGTTTGCCCTTCACCTGCTCCGGCGAAATGTAATCCGGCGTCCCGGCGATCTGCGAGAGCTTTCCGAAAGTGAGCCGCCGCGCGCCGGCCTTCCCGGCAATTCCGAAGTCGATCAGCTTGATGCGATCATCCTTCCCAATCATGATGTTTTCGGGCACGAGCGCTATGCCGTGAGCCCTACGACCTTCGCCGGTTACCTGGAACGGCTGCGTGGCGAGCAATGTCCCGTCGAAGATCTGCTCAGCACGGAATTCTCGTATTTCCGCGCGAGAATCCACCTCGAATGCTATGAGCGCGCCCAGGCCCGCGCTGACGGGGTTGCCTTTATGCAGTGGCTCAAGCGGGAGGGTTGGCGCATCGTCATTTGCACCCACCGCGACCTACGAACCGCCTATCGCGCCACCAAGGACTGGCTGGAATGCCACCAGATTCCTTTCGACCACGTTTTCCGCGCCGGTAACAAGATCGTCTTCTGCAAGCTCTGGGGCATTGCCATACTGGTCGACGACCATCCCTTCAACATAGAGTATGGGGGACGCTACGGGGTGCAGGTCTTCTATCCGCTGACCGCCAAGACCGCGGCGATAACGGGTGAGGGTGCGCGGGGCTTCCAAACCTTCACTCAGATCATGCCGTGGATAGCCGAGTCGCTCTGATAAAGACCTTCTATCGTGGCCTGCCCACGGACCGAGCCAAGCTCGAAACTACCGCCTACGGCTTCGATCTCATCGCCCAGCTCCAGGCGCGAGGTATCGAGCTCGAGTATGGCGAGCTGACGATTTCCGGGGTGCTGCACAAATATAAGCTCACCCGCATCATTCCGGAGCAGATGGATCAGCTGCTCTCCTGGCACGTGGCCAAGCTGGGCAACGTCTGCCTGTACTTCGACCAGAGCGCCAACCCCATCTTGGCGTTCAATCTGGACGACAACCGCGCGATCAACAGCACCGGCAGCGCCGGCAATACTGGCAACGTCGGCAACGTCGGCAACGTCGAATCGACTGCCGAGGTCGAGCTCGCCACGCGCACCTTGGTGGCCAAGCTGGAAGAGCTCCAGTGCCCGCCGCTGGTGATCGCCAGCGGGCGCGGTTATCACGTGTGGTGCCGCCTGCAAGCCGCGGTAGCTAACCCGCAGCTCTATCGGTTCATGATTCATCTCGGGGCGGCCGTCCTGCTCGCGGTTCGGCAACATGGCTTGGACCCCAACCGGGTGAAGCTCAATCTTTATCCCGACATACGTATCCAAGACCTGGTGTCCCTGCGACTTTTCGGCTCAGAACATGCGCGCAACCGCGTCTTCAGCCGGGTCCGCGCTGGGAATACGTTGCTCGACGAAGCAGGTTCGTGGGCTCACTTCGAAGAGCATCTCGCCCACCGGACCATTGCCTCCCATGTCTTTGCCGAGGCCTGCCGGGCCGTCGCGGGCGAGCGCGAGAGCGGAGCACGCTCGGACAGACCCTCGGTTTGACGGAGCGATGCCGTTTGGGCTCAGCAGGGCAGGAGAAAGGCTGCTACCATGCCCGGCCATGCCCACGCCCCATTTCCCCCAGACCCTGGCTCTCGCCGCCGTAGGCGCGGCCTGTGCGGCTTGCGCCGCCAAGCCGGCGCCGTTCGTCCACGACACCAGTGTAAATCCAGGTTACCACGTGGTCGGCAACCAAGTGCTCGACAAGAACGGCGATGTGCACTACTTCCACGGGGTGGACCGCCCTTCGTTGGAGTGGTCAACCGATGGCGATAACATCTCCCTCAGCGATTTCAAGGAGATGGCGGCGTGGAAGGCCAATGTGGTTCGCATCGCGCTCAATCAGGATTCGTGGCTGTTCGGCGACGGCGCAGCGGCATACCAGCTCAACGTCGAGCAGGCCGTGGAATGGGCAAAGCAGGCTGGCCTTGACGTGCTGCTAGATCTGCACTGGTCGGATCGGGGCCAATACGGCGTGGTTGCCTCTGGGCAGCAGCAAATGGCCGATCAGAACTCGATAGCCTTCTGGCAGAGCGTGGCCAGCTTCTACCAGGACGATGGTCGCGTGCTCTTCGAGCTCTACAACGAGCCGCACGATATCTCATGGGATGTCTGGCTGAGCGGGGGCAACGCGGGCGCATTCACTGCGGTCGGGATGCAGCAACTCTACGATACCGTTCGCGCCGCCGGCGCGAGTAACCTGGTGATCGCCGGCGGTCTCGACTGGGCCTACGACCTCACCGGCGTGCCGACCCATCGCATCCAGGGCGACAACATCATGTACGCCACCCATCCCTACAGCGCCGATAATGCCCGGCCGGCTTCCGGCTTCACGACGGAGTGGGGCTTTCTGACTGCAACCGATCCGGTGATGGTGACCGAGTTCGGCGATAACACGTCCGAGTGCGCCACCGACTACACCGCGGACGTCATTGCCTATGCCGACGCGAGCGCTTGTTCGTGGAGCGCGTGGGCATGGTACCCGGACAACTGCGCATTTCCCTCGCTCCTCGCGGATTGGTCGGGAAAGCCCACGGCGATGGGACAGGTGGTCAAGAACGCCCTGACGCGGTATGCGACGCAGGGCATGCCCACCATCCAGGATGGCGGCATCCCCCAGCCCGGATGCGATGCTGACCTGCCCGAGTCACCGCCGGAGGCTGCCAGCGGCGATGGTTCGGTGCTCTAGCTTGGTCGCCTCGCTGCGGGGTGAGGTAGCAGCGACGCGTTAGTAGCCGAAGCGGTTGGGGATGTCGAAAGCGACGGTAATGGAGTAGGTGCGGTCGTGCACGGGGTCGCCCTGTAGATTGAAGAACACTCCGGCCGCAACTCGGGTGCCGTCGCTCACCAGGGTCGGAAATGGGCCGAGAAAGATCTCCGGGGCGAGGAAGGTGGTCTGTGCCGGCGAGTGCGGGGTTTCCGGGGACGGGCTGGCGTGGCCGCCAAGATAAGTCGTGGTGTCGAGCTCGACCTGGGCATACAGCGGGTAGGTGAACCTCACCGGCGTGAGCAAGGCCGCCAGGAGCCAGCTCGTCAGCAGCTGGTGTGCCGAATCGCCGTGGACGACCGGCAAGAGGGCAGTGAGATTGGCCTCGACAATGAGATGGCGCCACAGTCTTTGGCCAGCGTACGCGAAAGGACCGAGATAGTAAGCGCCCGCGCCGAGGTCGTGCTGCGCCGTTGGCAAGGTGGCCTGCAATCCGACCGAGATCAGATCGTCGAGGTGTAGCGAGCCGCCCAGCAGATACTGCGCGAGAAGAGTAACGTCCTGAAACCCGCTAGGTTGGCCGCCAAGGCCAATCTGATAGGGCACGTCGAGCACCAGGCCCAGGTGAGCGGTCGCGATGACGGCCAGCTCGGCCGACATGGTGTCGCCTTGGCCCTGTTGGCCGCGGAAGTAGTTGCTAAACAGCTGCACCTGCTGCTCTAGCTGGGGCGGTGCGCCCACGATGGGAAAAGGGAAGAAGATCTGCTCCCATCGAGTGGGCTCCTCCTCCCCACGCGCCGCGGGACCTAGGCCCAAGATCGCGAAGAACAGCAGCGCACGCGCGCCGGCCAAGGCTGGGGCGGCCGCCACCCGGCGATGGTCGCGCGGACCGCGGTGGCGGGTCGGGGCAAGCGGGCGGCTCGGCATACGAGCTAGTCTGGTCCACCCGTCGCCCGACGCAAACCCTGGGCAAAGCTATAGGGGCGCGAAGACCGGCAACAGCGGGATTGCCACCTCGGCAAAGGACGGTGAGGTCAAAATGGCGGAGCGATCGAAGAGCACGCCCGGGTTGTATCCGGAACCTTCGAGGCGAGAGACCGGCCGGCTGGTCGCCGGTCGTTGCCTAGGGCCGGCTAGTAGAAATAGAGCTGCCACTGCAGGTTGAATTGATTGATGTCGCGACTCGCGCCGTCTTCGTGCAGCCTCGTATAGAAGGCCTTCACGTTGCTGTTGTGGCCGAATGGCCAATAGGCGAGACCTCCGACATAGCGGGTTTGGTCCTGTCCGCCGGTCACCGAGAGGTGCTCGAAGCGCAGGATGGGCCCGGTCTGGGCCGCGGCAAAGATAAAGCCGGCCTCGGCCATGACGGCAGTTTCCTCGGGCAGGGCGGGAACGAGGGTGCCGCCGGTAAGGTGGGTTACGTTGAGCTGGGCGGTGCCCACGCCAAGCGGGCCGACGGGCAGATCGGCGAAGATGTCTCCGGCATAGTAGCGATAGCTGTCTTGAATATCGACCGATCCGCCCACCGACAAGATTTTGCGCGCACCGAGATAGCTGCCCTGGTAGAAGAAACCCGGCTCGGGGTCGAGCAAGTTGACCTGGATGCGTGCCGTAAAGCGGAAGAAGTTGCGCGCCGCCACCTGACTGTCGGAGGCGACATCGCGGAAGCCCTGGAACAAGCCAGCGCGATATTCGAGGTGGCCGTCCAGGAGCAACCCGCGCGCCTGTACACCCAGGTCGCGGCCCACCGGGTTACCCGACGAGCCGAGAGCATTGCCCTGCTGGAAAGAGTAGCTGAAATAGTCCCAGGCGTAGAGGGTGGTCGCACCTTGCACGGCATTGTGGGCGAGGGGAGGCAGCATGTAGCCGGCATCGATCTTCAGCATGTCTTTCCAGGCCTTCCAGGTCGCGAAGGCATCTTGGATGTTCATGCCCGGCGTGTTCTTGGGGTTGGTATTGGCGGCGCCGTTCGTGCCTGCCTCGGGCGTAGACAGGAACAGGTTGGGATAGTCGGTATCGAGGAAGTATTCGAAAGTCCCCAGCAGGGTGCCGCCCAGCAGGATGCGGGTGCGGCGCAGATAGAGATTGTTAGAATACCCGTCGAGGGTAGTGCTATTCGCCGACTGGAACTGGGGCTGTAGCAAGAGACCGATGTGGACGGAGTCGCCTCGGGCGTCTTCCACTTTGAGGGGGGAAGGGCCGGGAGCGAACAGCGGTGCCGGAGCGCCAGTGGCCGGCTCCAGCTTCGGAGCAGAGGCCGCCATTGGGGTGGGCGTGATGGTCGGGGGGATGGCCGGGAGGGCAGGGGGAGGCATGGTCGCGCTTGCCGCCGGCGCGGATGGGGGCAGGGCTGCCGGCGGCGGCACATCGGCGGGCATCTGATCGGGCGGCGGGGGAGGGGCGGGTGTCGATTCCGCGGCCAGGGCTCGAGACGCAACCAGGGTTAGTACCAAGTATAGCGGCATTCTAGGCAGTGCACGCATGGGGAACGCTCCTCAATGGTCTCCTCGTCGGAGACCTTAAGACCACCGGATGGCGAGCCGGCCACGCAGTGGAGACTATCGGGTGGTGTGATTGGATCCGATGCCAGACTTAGCGCATCGGTGTCGCGAGCGCAAGTGAGCGCCGGCCGCCACAATTGTTCGCATCTCGGAGGGCTTTGCCGCCCACCGGGCCACGGTCCGCGAGCGGTACGTGACTCATGGTCCTGTTCCTCTGTTCTGGGCGCGCTGGATCGCTGTTGAGGAGCTGCTGAGGGCAAGCCGCCCGGTGTGCTATGGGCGACTAGGTCTCCACGCACCAGCAGCGGTATTTGGCCACGCGTCCGCGAACCACGTCGAAGAAGAGCTGGCGTAGTTGCTCGGTGAGCGGGCCGATGCGGCCGCTGCCGACTGGGCGGTGGTCGATGCGCGCAACCGCGGTGATCTGGGCTGCCGTGCCGGTCAGGAAGACCTCGTCGGCGACGAAGAGCTCGCCGCGCTCGATGGGCCGCTCTTCCACGGGCACGCCCAACTCGTCGCGCAGCAAGGTGATGAGCGATCGGCGGGTGATGCCCTCGAGGACGCTCTGGTTGAGCGAAGGCGTGGCCACCACCCCGCGGCGGACCACGAAGACGTTCTCGCCCGACCCTTCGCTGACCAAGCCGGCATGATTGAGCAGGATGGCCTCGTCGAATCCCGCCAATAGGGCGTCACTCTTGGCCAAGGCGCTGTTGGCATAAGAGCCTGTGATCTTGCCGCGCGCGGGGATTACGTTGTCGTCCGGCCGGCGCCAGGACGAGATCGTGCAGTGGGCAGCGTCGGCCTTGTCGATATATAGCCCGAAGGGCAGCGCCACGATGCTGAGCACCGGGTTGAGCCCGTGCAGGCGCACGCCGATGATCTCGTCCGCGTAAAAGGCGAGCGGGCGGATGTAGCAGTCTTCCCTGAGGCCCTCGGCTCTCACCAACTCCAGCACGGCCCGGCTGGTGGCCTCCTCGCTCAAGGCGAGGCCCATACGCATGAGCCTGGCCGACTCGTGCAGGCGACGCACATGGTCGAAGAGGCGAAAAACGAATAGCTTACCTTCCTCCCGGTTAAAGTAGCCGCGGATGCCGGCGAAGACGCCAGTACCGTAGTTGAGCGCGTGGGTGAGCACCCCGACTTGCGCCTCGGCGTAGGGAACGATGCGGTCTTTGAAAAAGGCCATGCGGGGAAGTCTTTCGGTCACGGTTTGCTCCAGGGTTAGGCGGCTTGGATGTCCACTTCTAAGTCCAGTTACCATCCCATCGGGAAGGCCTTGAAAATGCGGCATGGAGCTGGCAGGTTCAAGAACCACTTGAGCCCAGGTGGACTGCCTGACATGACCTCCGTTGTCGACTTTACCCGCGCCTTGGGCGAGCTCGCGCACGGCGAGGGTCCGCGCTACCGCCGGCTGGCCGATGCCATTGCCGCCGCCGTCAAGCGTGGCGATCTTCTGCCCGGGATGCGCTTGCCGCCCGAGCGCGGCCTGGCCATCGCGCTTGCCATCAGCCGAACCACCGTGGTGCAGGCCTACGCGCGCCTGCGCGAGGCGGGCTGGCTGGAAAGCCGCCACGGTAGTGGCTCCTGGATCAGGCGCTCGGGCAAGATCGGCTGGCCCAGCCCGCAAGAGCACGAAGTCTCGACCGCGTTTCGGCGCAACGTCGTTTTCCGCAGCCTGATCGAACGATCGAGCGCCACCATCAGCTTCGTGAGCGCTCAGCTCTCGCCCCTGCCCGAAGTCGACGACGCTCTTAGGCTGGTAGCGGACATGGGCACCGCTCGCTTGGGTGATGGTGCGGGCTACTTCCCGATGGGCCTGCCCGCGCTGCGCAAGGCGGTGGCTGGCCACCTCGGACGCAAAGGCTTGCCCACGCGGGAAGATCAAGTCCTGATCACGAATGGCGCCCAGCAAGCTATCAGCCTGGTTGCGGGGCTGCTGGTCGGCCGGGGCGAGACCGTGGTCACCGAAGATCCGACGTACATCGGTGCTATCGACGTCTTCGCATCGGCCGGTGCCCGGGTGCTCGCGCTGCCGGGCGCCGCGGACGCCATCGACCTGGACCGCCTGCGCGCGCTTCTGGCCACGCGACCGCGGCTACTCTATCTGGTACCCACTTTTCACAACCCGACCGGGGCACTGATGTGCGAAGCAACCCGACGCGAAATTGCCCGGCTCTGCCAAGAGCTGCAGATTCCGGTGGTCGAGGATAACGCCGCCTGCGGCATAGCCTTAGGGGCGCGACCATGCCCGCCGCCCATCGCCGCTTTTGCCCCCGCCGCCCCTATCCTGACCATCGGCTCGCTGAGCAAGCTGTTCTGGACCGGCCTGCGCGTCGGATTCATTCGCGGACCAGAGTCGTGGATTGCGCGTTTGGGCCGCTTCAAGGCCCTCTCCGACCTCGGTGGTCCACTGCTCTCGCAGGTCGTTGCGGTGACGTTGCTCGAGCACGCCAGTGTGGCCGAGCAGGCGCGCGCGCGTGAGCTCGGCCAGAACCTGCAGATGCTCACCGATCTGCTCGGGCACAAGCTGCCCAGCTGGAGCTGGAGCAAGCCAGACGGCGGGTTGTTGCTGTGGGTCCGCCTTCCCGGTGGCGATGCCGAAGAGCTGGCGCAAATTGCCCAGCGCCACGGTGTCGCGCTGGTGGCGGGCTCGGCCAATTCTCCCGATCGTCGCTTTGCCGACCACGTTCGCCTGCCCATCGTGGGCGACGCCGCGACCATGAGCGAAGGTATCGCCAGGCTGGCCCGCGCTGCCGCCGAATACCATCCACGGCCGCGGGCGAGTGGATTCGAGGTGGTGGTATAGCTCGGTCGGTCGATGACCGGACAGGAGGGCAACGGTCCGTCCTGGGCATCACCACCCACTACGGTCCCGCGGAGGGAACGAACCGCTGCTGCCGCTGCTAAGTCGTCGGCGCGAGCTGCCCTCCGACCCGCGTTCCACGCTGACCTGCTACAATTCCGTCATGATCCTGTTCGATGAGCTGCGTTCGCTGGTGACGGCGCTCGATCGCGCGGGCGTGGAGTACGCGCTGGCGGGCGGCCTGGCGGTTGCGGTGTGGGGGGCGCCACGTGCCACCAAGGACATCGACTTGCTCATCCCGCCGGAGGCGCTGCCGATGGCCATGACCACCGCGCGCGCATGTGGATTCACACTCGAAGCGCTTCCTTTCGAGTTCAAGGATGGGACGCGGCTTCAGCGCGTGAGCAAGGTGTATGCAAATGGCGAGCTCCTCATGGTGGATTTCATGCTCGTCGATCGTAATCTCGATGCGGCCTGGGCGGGGCGCATGCACCTGCCGTTCGCGGGCGGCCATATCGCGGTGATTGGGCGGGAGGCGCTAATCGCCATGAAGGCACTGGCCGGGCGGCCCCAGGACATCGCGGACATACAGAGTCTGAAGGACTGCGATCGATGAGCGTCGATATGTCGGCGCCCGGCATCGAGGCCCGCCTGCGGGCAGCCAGTGACCTGGCCGGGTCGTTGCGCCCCGAAGACCGGCTCGCGACCAAGATCGACCTCTCGCGCGAAGGGATCGAGGCCAGGCTGCGGGCGGTCTCGGAGCTGCTCGAGATCTGCCGCACGCTCAAGCGTTGAAGCGACCATATCCTATCCGCTCGATCCGCCGCCTCGACGCGGTCGCGCAAACCCAACTTCGCGGGAACCTCACGCTGTACGCGCCCGGCGCTCGTCGAGCCAGCGGTGGGCCAGCGTCAACAGCGCCGGCTGGAGAACCTGAGTGAGACCGGCGAGAATCAGCGAGCCGCCGATGACCACGATTGCCAGTGGCTTCTGTGTCTGGGCGCCAATGCCGTTCGAGATCGCCGCGGGCAGAAGGCCCAGCGTCGCCACCAGCGTTGTCATCAAGACCGGGCGGAATCGCTTCTCCGCTGCCTCGCTGGCCGCTTGCTCGATGGTGCGTCCGTCATGACGCAGGCGTTGGTAGTAGGCGACGACGAGAATCGCGCCTTGAATGGCGATCCCGAAAATCGAGATGAAACCCATCGCCGCCGAGATCGAGAAGTTCTCGCGCGTGATGAGCAAAGCCAGCACGCCGCCGGTGCACGCGACCGGGATGCTCACGAGCACAATGACGGTGTCGACCCAGTTCTTGACCGCGCTGTAGGTCAGGAAAGCGACCAAGAAGAACGTGAGCGGGATGATGATGGCGAGACGGGCAGTGGCGTGGTGGAGCTCATTGATCTCTCCAGCCCAGACGAGGTGCGTGTCATAGGGCAGCTTGATCTTCTTTTCGATCTTCTCCTGAGCCTCGGCGATCGTCCCGGCAAGGTCGCGGCCGCGCACTGAGAACTTTACCGGGGTGTAACGTCTGCCGTCCTCACGATAGATCGTCGCTGGGCCCTCGACGCGGGTGATTGATGCGAGCTGGCCGAGCGGTACGAAGTTCCCATCCGGCGTGGCCACCGTGATCTGCCGGATCTCGTCTATGTTGTGACGGTAGGGCTCCTGCCACCGGATTGTTAAATCGAATTGCTTTTCGCCCTCGAAGACGCGCGTCACCGCCTGTCCGCCGATGGCGGCCTGCACCGTGGCGTCGACATCACCGGTGTTGATACCGTAGCGCGCACAGATCGTCCGGTCGGGGACGATCTCGATCTCGGGTTGGCCGATGGTGTGGAACATGCCGAGATCGGTCACTCCCCTGACTTGCTCAAGAATGTCGACAATCTGGTCGGCCTTGGTCTCGTTGACCTTGAGGTCGGGCCCGGTCACTTTCACGCTGTTCTCACCTTTGACGCCGGCAATGGCTTCTTCGACGTTGTCGCTGATGTACTGCGAGAAGTTGAAGACGACGCCCGGGAAGGCATTCTGCAGCTCCGTCTTGACCTGCTCGGTCAGCTTTTCCTTGGTCAAGCCGCGCGGCCACTGATCGAACGGCTTGAGCGGGGCGAAGAACTCGATGTTGAAAAAGCCGGTGACGTCGGTGCCATCATCGGGGCGGCCGAGTTGCGACACGACGGTCTCGACCTCACGATGCTCGCGCAGGATGGAGCGCATGCGCCCCGTGTACGTGGCCGACTGCTCCATCGAGATCGACATGGGGAGCGTGGCGCGAATCCACAGGTTACCTTCTTCGAGCTTCGGCATAAACTCGCGGCCAAGGAAAGGGAAGAGAGCGACACAGAGAAGAATCGGGACAAGGCCAATCGCCGCCGCCCTGCGAGGTCGTGAGAGCGCGACGCGCCACAGCGGGGTGTAGATACGAAGCAATACCCGCATCAACCGGTTCGGCTTCTCCTCTTCATCGGCGCGCATGGTCTTGGACGCCAGAACGGGCATCAGCGTCAGCGCCATCAGGATCGCGCCCCCGATCGCGAAGGCATACGTGTGGGCCATCGGCGAGAAGATGACGCCCGAAACGCCGGTCATCGTGAAGAGTGGCAGGAACGCGACGGCGATGATGAGCGTCGAGAAGAACATCGGGCCGCCGACCTCGCCAGCCGCAGCTTGGATTCTCTCGATGATGCCTCCTTTCCCGTGCGAGCCAAGATGGCGGAAGACGTTCTCCATCATGATGACCGAGGAGTCGACCACGATGCCGAAGTCCACCGCTCCGAGGGAGATCAGGTTGGCTGCCATTCCCGTCGAGACCATGCCGAGAAAGGCGATCAGGAGCGCGATGGGAATGTTGATGGCGGTGATGATGGCCGCGCGCACGTTGCCGAGGAACAAGAGCAGCACGATCATGACGAGCCCCATGCCGACCAACAGGTTCTCCATGACCGTATGCGTGGTCACATCGACGAGCTTGTTCCGGTCATAGTAGGGCTCGATGTCCATGCCTGGCGGAAGGATGTGGTTCTTGCGGATGTACTCCATGCGTTTATAGAGGCCTTCGAGCGTGGGCTTCGTTTCCGCGCCATATCGCATTAGAACGATTCCCTGCACAATGTCTGGCTCGTCAGCGACGGTGTTGGGATCGCATGCTCGCTGCGCCAACGGGTTGTCCAGCCGCTCGCGTTCGTCGCGTTCCTTCCGTGACTCGAACAGGCGATCGATCCATGGCGCGGTGTCTAATTCGATCGGACAGCCGCCAAATTTGCCGACCATGCCGAGGCGAGGCGCGAACCCGATTGCGACGTCGGCAACGTCTCGCACGCGGAGTGGACTTCCCGTCGAGTTGCCGTTCTTGTCCTTGGCAACCGTCACGACAATGTCGCCAATATCGGCAACGGAGTGAACAAGACCGAGGGCACGAACGGTGTAGGATTGCTCTCCGAGGGTGACTCGATTACCGCCGGCGTTGGCGTTAGCGTTGGCGATAGCACTGCTTAGCTGCGTGAGTCCTATGCCGCGGGCTCGCATTCGATAGGGATCGACCTCGACGTGATACTGCTTGGTCTCGCCCCCATAGCTCACCACGTCGATGACGCCCGGGACTTGCTTCCACTGCCGTTCGAGGACCCAGTCCTCGGCGGCCTTCAGATCGTTGAGCGTGTAGCCCTTGCCCTTGACCACATAGCGAAAAACCTCCCCAATCGCATTCCACGGCGAGAGCTGGGCGACCATCCCTGGTGGCAGCTGAGCAAACTGCAATCGGTTGATCACTTCCTGTCGCGCGGTCCAGTAGTCTGTGCCCCAGGTGAAGTAACACTTGATATCCGACAGCTCGAAGAGGGACTGCGAGCGAATGTGGTCGAGGCCCGGCATGCCTGACAGACCGACTTCGATCGGGACGGTGACGTAGCGCTCGACTTCTTCCGCGCTCCAGCCCGGTGGCTGCACGATCGTTTCGACCATCGGGGGCACCGGGTTCGGGTACGCCTCGATATCGAGTTTCTGGAACGCGAAGAGCCCGCCGATGATGATGATGCCGGCGAGGAGCAAGACCATCATGGGCGCGGACAGCGCCAGTGACACGAGCTTCTTAATCATTCAAGTTCCGAAGTCATGGCGGTGGGTGCGACTCGAATGAGCCTAGCCCATGCGCGTGAGAATCGGAAGTTGTTAGCTGGCCGAGGGTGGCTTGCGGGTTGCGCGAGCCAGGGTTGGCCGGCTAGCTCGAGGTACAGGCTCGCAAAGCCAAACTCGGATTCGTAGCTTCTTGCGGTAGGGCGAGAGGCCTGCCGCAGGTTCGCAGGCTCCGCCCTCATCGGCCAGGCCGCTCCTGGGTCCGGGCGTAGACACTCCTAACTTTTGGCGTCGCCAGCAAACCGCAAGAGCTCGGCTGGCGTCATGATGCGCAGGCCCCGGCGGCCTTGCCTCGGGCAATGGCAGTTACCCGTCACGAGGGAGCCCCTTTCCACGAGAGCGGAGCCCACTTTTGGGCAGATGTGGGCCCAGCTGCAGCGGGCCTCTGTCCTCAACACCCGACCAAGCTTAACCCCAATCAGACCCCATTTATCCGATTTTGCTTGTGACCTATGGGAGGATCGTCGATAGTGGGCTTAGCCCCATGCGACGGGAGGCCAACGCCCCATCGGCGTGTCTTTGCACCATCCCCATGCGCACCTTGCTTCGGTCGTCACGAGCTTTTACGCTGGCTTCCACCGGCCGAACCGAAGGCCCTTGCCGAGGCACGCGGATCACCATGGCGATACTGGCCATCCACGCGCTCTTGCACTGATGCTGCTATTGCGCCGGAGATTGGGGTTGCTTGCCTTCGCCCGACGTTTCACCGGGGGAGGCGGGGACCTTCCTGCCCTTGCCGGCGAAGTAGGCGTGACCCGGCCGCCACGAAGGGGCGACCAGCAGGAGCAATCCGCGCACGCCGCGTTGCCCGAGCGCCAGGGCACCACGTCCGAGGTGCATGAAGACGAGGGCGAATCCGATGAGCGGCAAGAACACGACGAAGAGACCCCCCAGCACCGGCGCCAGGCCCAGCATCGCCCAGACCGGTACCCTGAGGCAGCGCTGTCCTTCCGTGCCCGGCAGGACACCCTCCTTGCCATTGACCGCAACCAGATCCCAGGCGTCGCGATTGAAGTAGAAGCCCCCTTTGACGAGTGTGCCGGCGGTGGTCATGAGCAAATTGCCTTTCTAGGTCCTGTTAACCCGTGCTCTTGCTATCAAGGTAGCCCCAATGGTGGTCTCAGCCAATACGGCCAGCACCGGTCTCGGCACGGGAAAATTCCCCATCGACCTCGGGAAAGCGCCCGATGCGGCAGGGCCAGGCAGCCTCGAGTCAGCGTGTGCCGAGCCTGGTGCGTCAGGCCAAGGGTCTGGCTGGCCGCGATGGTTCTCTTGAGTCTGGCGCTGGCCGTGCCTGCACGGGCCGCGCCATCGTCGGCAGATGAAGAAATCGATGGCTGTCTCGCGTGTCATGGTCAGCAGGACCTGTCCATGACTTTGGCAAGCGGAGAAACCGCGCCCCTGTTCATGAAGAGCGAGCTGCTCGCCGGGTCGGTCCACAAGTCCTTGCGCTGCACCGATTGTCATGCCGGGCTGGACGAGGTTCCCCACCCCGCGCGGCAATACCAGAGCCTGGTCCAGTTCCGCGCTAGCTTCGGCGAGGCCTGCAAGACTTGCCATTTCGACAACTACACCAAGACTCTCGACAGCCTGCACTACGCGTTGCAAGCCCGGGGTGACCTCTTCGCCCCGACGTGTGTGAAGTGCCACGGATCGCACGGCATCGCTCGTCCTGCCGAGCCGCGCTCGCGCATTTCGCAAACTTGTGCCACCTGCCATGCAACCATTTCGCAGGCCTACGCCAAGAGCGTGCACGGCCGGGCGCTTATCGAGCAGAACAACCAAGACGTGCCCGTGTGCACGGACTGCCATCGTTCACACGACATTGCCGGTCCGCGCAATCGCGCCTGGCTGATGAGCACACCCAACCTGTGTGGTAGGTGCCATGCCGACCCGCAGCGCATGAAAAAGTACGGGCTGTCGACGGCCGTGCTGTCAACCTACCTGGCCGATTTCCACGGCGTCACGGCCAGCTTCGGCGGGCAGGGCACGAGGCCCACCGAGCGGGTAGTCGCCCTGTGCTTTGACTGCCACGGCATTCACGATATTGGCAAGGTGAGCGGTACGGCCGCCGCCGTATTTCGCGCCAACCTGGTCAAGACCTGTCAGAAATGCCATCGTGGTGCATCCGCCAATTTTCCCGCCGCCTGGCTCAGCCACTACGAGCCCTCTCTGACCCGAACGCCCCTCGTCTATCTGGTCAAGCTGTTCTACACGCTCATCATACCCTTCATCGTCCTAGGGCTCATCCTGCAGATCCTCCTTCATCTCTGGCGTACGGTGACCAACCGATGAAAGATGAGACCGGCGAGGTGGTCAGGTTCAGCCGGCGCGAGCGGGTCGAGCATGCGCTGGTGATCGTGCTCTTCTTCGCCCTGGCCCTGACCGGATTGCCGCAAAAGTTCCACACCGCCACCCTGTCTCAGCTGGTCGTGCATGCGCTGGGGGGCATCGCCCAGGTCCGCTACCTGCACCGGCTGGCGGGTGGCCTGTTCGCCGGCCTCGCCCTCGCGCATCTCACCGCGGTCTTGGCCGCGGTTCTAGGTGGGCGTTCGAGCCTCAGCATGGTGCCGCGGCGGAAGGACTTTCGTGACGTGGTGGTCACGCTTCGTTACTACCTGCGCGTCTCCGACGAGCGTGCCCAGTTTGACCGTTTCGACTACAAAGAGAAATTCGAGTACTGGGGCCTGGCTTTCGGCAGCCTGATCATGATCTGCACGGGCTTCTTGTTGCTGTTCCCCATACAAGCGACGCGGGTCCTGCCCGGGCAAGTCATCCCTGCCGCCAAGCTCGCCCACGGCAGCGAAGGACTGATGGCCTTTCTGGTCGTGGTGGTCTGGCACCTTTACAACGTGATCCTGGCTCCCGAGGTCTTCCCAGGGAGCAAGACCATCTTCACCGGCAAGATTTCGCGTGAGCGCATGCGGCACGAGCACCCACTGGAGTACGCACGGCGGTTCCCCCCCGCCACGCCAGCCAAGCCACAGGCCCTTGCCCCGTCGGCAGAGTCGCGCAAGCCGGACCAGGAAGATGGGTAGGCAGGCGGCCGAGATCGTCGTGCACGGCATGCTGGTGGTGGTGGTGATCGCGCTTCTGGTCCAGCTGCCGGTCAACCGCAGCCCGACGGCACGATTCGGCTTTTGGCTACTGGGTCTGTGCTACGCCACCGTGCTGCCCCCGCTATATTGGTTGCTCTTCCCAACCCGGGCTGGTGACGGCTTTCGCGATGGCTGGGCGCTGCTGTCAGTCGAGCGCTGGTCGGCCATGACCTGGCACGGCCATGCCCTGGGGATGGTCCTGCCCGAGCTCTTTGCCCTGGTCGGCGTCGCGCTCTTCCTTCGTGATCTAGTCCCCTTGGTCTGGGACGCTGCCACGCTCCGCTTGCCCAGGCCATCAGAGCTGCCGTTGGCTTTGCTTACGGCAGCCGAGCGCGCTCGGCTTGCCGTGGGTGCGGCCATGCCCCGGCTGCTCATCCAGGACACCTCCGGGGTCGTTCTGGTCTGCCGGGGCCTGCGTCGCCCCGTCATCGTGGTCTCGACCGCCGTCGTGGCTGCTCTCGAGCCGGACGAGCTAGTAGCGGCCTTGGCCCACGAGATGTGCCACGCCACGCGGCGCGACCCGCTCTTGGGCCTGCTCCTCATGATCGTGCGCGGCGGGTTCATCTTCAGCCCCGGGGTTCAGATTGCGGCGCGCGCCCTGGTGTCGGAAATGGAAGGGCAGGCCGACGAGCGCGCCGCCCGAGGGGTGGGAGATGCGCGCTTGGTGGCCGGCAGTCTGCGCAAGCTGGCGGACGGCCCTGCGCCGGCCACGAGCGGATGGGAGCGCCTGCAAAGGCGAGCCATCGAGCGCCGCTGCGCCCATCTGCTTGCGCCGTCGGTGGCGTGCGGGGTCCCACCCTGCAGCCTGATTGCCACGGCAGTGGGGCTGGCGCTCTTGCTGCTATTCACGGTGGTCTAGCCATGGCGGAATCCACCTTGCAGCCACGCCCCATTGCCGGTCCCCGGCGACGAGCAGCGCCTGGGCTCGTCGGCACGGTGCTGGTGCTGGCTGGCGCTGCCCTCGCGCTGCGCATCCTCGACGCCGTCCCGGGATGGCTGCTCGGCATCCCGCGTGGGGTACACGTGTCGACGAGCCTGGAAGAGGCCGAGGCCCGCAGCGGTCTAGCGCTCGGCAGCGTGGGCCGGTTGGCGGGCTGGCAAATCACGGACAGCCGCGTAACCGTGCGTCCGGTGCATGCCGTAGCGATCAGCCTGCGCCGGGCCGGCACCCACGGGATGGACCTGGTGCTCTATCAGGGCGGCGTCGGAGGCGTTCCGGCGGTTCTGTGCCCGCCCCTGGGCTCGTTCAACTCGCTCGACGTGCGCTTGGCTGCCGGGCTCGTCGCCACGCTGAAGGCCGAGCTGGGCCCGGGCGGTAGCGTGGTAGAGGAGCTCGCATGGTGGCAAGGCAGCCGGCTGACCGTGATCCGTTCGGTCGGTAGCACGGTAGAATTGCTGGGCTTCGCCAAGCAGCTGGTCGAAAGCACCCATGATCTCGATGCGCAAGCGCAGCCCTAGCATCCGTCGCCGGGTCGCCGTGTTGGTCGGATTCGGCGTGGCGGCCTCCCTCGTCGCGGCGCTTTGGGCGCTGTGGTCAGCCTCGCGGAGTGTGGCCTATCGCGTGCTCGAGGAGCAGCAAAGATCAAGCGCGAGTCTGGCCCTCTATTTCGATCAAGAGTTGCGGCGCAACTTGGCCGAGCTGTCGGCTCTAACCCGTCTTCCCGAGGATTGGCAGAACGGCAACGCCCGTCGCTCACTCCATGCCGCATTCCTGCGTTCGCCGCTCTTCGTGGCCGTAGCCGACGTAGGAAGCGACAGGAGGCTGCTCTGGCAAGAAAGCCGGCACGGCGAGGGCGTCCTCGAGCCTCTACTGGCGCTCGATGAGCTCGGCGTGGCGCTGGCCTCGGGCCGGCAGGGCGTGGCTCATCTCGCGGGCGGGCAGCGGAGCCAGGTGGCTTTGTTCGCGCCCGTGCGCGACTGGAACGGCCACGTCACCAACGTGGCGTGCGCCCTGGTGAGCCCCGATGCTGCCGCTTGGGTCGAGATGCTCGACCACGTCCGTGCTCCAAGCGGCATGGGGGCCCTGCTCGACCAGCGCGACCGTGTCGTGGTCAGCCGTGGCTTGACCGCGTCGCCCGACGACCTAGTCTCTCGGGCGACGCTGGCAGTAGTGCCGTGGAAAATTGTGGTCAGGCAGCCGCGCAACCAGGCGCTCGGGCCGCTCAGCGCCGAACGCAGGCGGCTGGCGTGGCTGCTCCCGCTCTTGCTCGGGGTGGCGCTGTTCCTGTCCTGGGGCGCGACGCGCAGCGTGACCCAGCCGCTCAAGACCCTCGGGCAGTCGGCCCAGCGGATCGCCGAGGGCAATCTGCAGATTCAGGTTCCGCCGCAGGGAGATGATGAGATCGGCCAACTGGCGGCAGCGCTGGAGTCGATGCGCATCGCTCTCAAGCGTTCACTCGATGACCTGACCAGCAGCCATGAAGCCCTCGAACAGCGGGTGCGTGAGCGTACCCAGGAGTTGCGCCTGGTGCTCAGCAAGTTCGTGTCGGTACAGGAGGACGAGCGCAAGCGCATCGCGCGCGAGCTGCACGACGAGACTTGTCAGACCATCGCGGCCTTGGCCATGAAGCTGGACGCGGCTATGGCGGCAGCGACAGCGCAGGCCTCCCACGAGCGCCTGAGCGAGGCGCGTGCCTTCGCCGGCCGCTGCCTGGCCGAGGTTCACGCGCTCATCTATGAGCTGCGTCCGTCCGTGCTCGACGATCTCGGGCTCTATCCTGCTATCTGCTGGCTGACCGAGCATCACCTCGGACCCGCCGGCATTGCGTCCCGCTGCGAGGTCACGAGCGAGGGGCCAAGTCTGGGGCCGGAACGCGAGACGACGCTTTTCCGCGCGGTTCAAGAGGCGATTCGCAATGTCGCTCGCCATTCGGGTGCTACCCAGGCGCTTATCCAGGTCGAATCTCGGGATCGGCGGCTGGTGGTCGAGATCGAGGACGATGGGCGGGGCTTCGATCTAGCCGGAGTCACAGAGCCGTCCCCCTCGGGTCGCGGGCTGGGGATATTGGGCATGCGCGAGCGACTGGCCCTGGTGGGCGGCTCGGCGGAGGTCGTGTCATCGGTGGGGGAAGGTACCCGGGTTGTACTTTCTGTTCCGTTTCCAGAGGAGGAGCGCCTTGTCCAAGATCCGCATCCTGATCGCTGATGATCACGCCCTGGTCCGCGAAGGCATCCACGCCCTGCTTGCGCTTTGTGACGACCTCGAAGTGGTGGGTGAGGCCGCCGACGGAAGCGAGGCCGTCGAGGCTGCTCGCCAGCTAGATCCCGACGTGGTCCTGATGGACATAAACATGCCGGGGCTGGGTGGCTTGGAAGCGACGCTCGCCATCCGCCGCGAGAACCTGAGGGCCAAGATCCTGGTCCTGACCCAATACGACGATCGCGAGTACGTGACCCGCTTTCTCAAGAGCGGCGCAGCGGGCTACGTGCTCAAGAAGGCGGCGGGATCGGAGCTGGCCTCGGCGGTGCGGGCCGTGTATCGTGGCGGCCTGGTTATCGATCCCGCGCTGGCGCGCGAGGTACTTTCCCCGGCCGCTCCGGCAACCTCGGGCACGCGCGACGACCTCTACGCCAGCCTTACCGACCGCGAGAAGCAGGTCTTGAAGCTGGTGGCCGAGGGAAGCTCGAACAAAGAGGTCGCGCAGGTGCTAGGTATCAGCGTGAAAACCGCGATGTCCCACCGCGAGCGAGTCATGCAAAAGCTAAGTATCCATAACCGCACCGACCTGGTGAAGTTCGCGCTCAAGCAGGGTGTGATCAAGCTGTAGGGGTGTCACGTCAGGTGCCGAGCCCGTGGCGGGTACCGCTCACTCAGCGCAAGCCACAGGCGGTGCGCGAGGGGCCGCCGATGCGCGTCAAGCCGGTCCTGACGGATCGCCGCGCCTTCGAAGGCGGGCTCCTGACCGCCTCTCTTCCAGGGCAGCGCAGAGGACTTCGTCGCGGCGCGGTCTTGCTGGATCTGGGAGCGATCTCGCTCGAGGAGAGGAGGCCCACTTCGCTGCGGAGCCCGACCTCTACCACACGTCCCTAAGCCCTCCGCTTTGCGCTCAGGTGCTGCACCTCAACGCAAAAACACCTGCGTACGTTGGAGGAGACTCTCGTCGATGGGCGCAACGCCGGGCTCGGCGTCCTCGGCGCTGCCCCACAGCTTCTCTCTTCCTGGCCGAAATATGTACCCCCGTGTGACAAAGACTGTCAGCTCGCTGTTGGCCTGATCCAACAATCTCTGGGAATTGCGAGTCGGCCCTGATCTTGCTCTATTTCGCGGCTAGAACCTCATCTTACCTTTGTTGAAACGCCGCGAACGAGACAGTCGGATAGCTGCAGGCGATACAACAAGGCTTCCTGACTTGACGAGTTATTCCTCGAAACGGCAAACCCCGGGCGACCGGGGGACGCAAAGCCACGGGACTCCTTGAGTTAGCCGGGTTGTCGAAAGGAGACAGGAATGGACCGCATCGTTCGTTCGTGCAGCAAGGCGCTGCTTCTGGGCACATTTTTCGGGTTACTTGGCGTTTCCTGTGATGGCCAGCCCCTCGGCGAAGACGCCTCCGGTGTCGGGGTTCCGGCGCCGGGTAGCCCACAAACCGTCGGAAATCCGCCGCCGTCGGCCCCAGTCGCAGACCCCATGGTGGTGCGTCCCCGCGATAGGCTGCCTGACAATTTCGATGCCAACGATCGGGTCATGCTGCCGGCAGATAGGCATCCACTAGCCCGCGCCGAATTCTATGCTGGCCGGGCTTCGCCCGAGCATCCCATGGAGAGGATCATGCTGGTCCTGCGCCCTGATGAAACACAAGCGAGCGCGTTGGCCGCGCTGATCGTCGCACAGCAAGACCCCTCGTCTCCGCAGTTCCACCAATGGCTTTCGCCCGAGACCTACGCCGAACGCTTTGGCGTTTCCGCCCATGATGTGTCTGGTATTGGGGGCTGGTTGCGCAGCCATGGAATGTCGGTAGAGGAACCCACCCAGGGCAACCGTTTGCTCGTATTCAGCGGAAGCGTGGCGCAAGTTGAAGAAACGTTCCAGACCGAGATTGACACCTACATGGTTGCGGGCGAGCTTCACCACGCTAATGCTTCCGCCCCAAGCATTCCGCGCGCACTGTCCGAAGTCGTTACGGGCGTGGTATCGCTCCACGATTTCCGGTCCGCTCCAGCCTTCGTTAGCCGGGAACAATCACAGGCAGGCAACACTACCTACGATAACGGCAGCCAAGAAAGCTCCATCGCGCCGCAAGACCTAGCCACCATCTACGACATCACACCGCTCTACACGTCGTCCATCGATGGCACTGGCCAGAGCATAGCGGTCATCGGTCGCAGCAATATCGATATCGGCAACGTGCGCACCTTCCGCAGCTACTTTGGATTGGCTGCCAAGGACCCAACCATCATCGTGAGCGGCAACAACCCAGGCATCGCGTCCAACGGCGACGAAGTCGAGGCCTACCTCGATGTCGAATGGGCTGGCGCATTGGCCAAGAATGCCACCATCAAGCTCGTGGTGTCCGCGTCCACCACCAGCAGCGACGGCGTTGACCTGGCGGCCACCTATGCCGTGACCAACAAGGTCGCCCCCATCGTTTCGGTGAGCTTCGGCCTTTGCGAGAAATCCCTCGGCACGTCGGGGAACGCATTTTTCAACAACCTGTGGCAGCAAGCGGCCGCCCAAGGCATCTCCGTGTTGGTGGCTGCGATGGATAGCGGCGCAGCTGGCTGCGATTCGGCGACCGCCTCCAAGGCAACCGGCGGACTCGCCGTGAATGGCATCGCTTCCACGCAGTACAACGTCGCGGTTGGCGGCACGGAGCTCAATGACGCCTCCGACCGCGGCCAATACTGGGCCGCGACCAACAACTCCGTCACCAAGGCATCGGCCCTGGGCTACATTCCCGAAATGGCCTGGAACGAAAGCCAGGGCTTTGGCAGCTTGTACGCCACCGGTGGCGGAGTGAGCACCCTTTACGCAAAGCCATCCTGGCAGTTCGGGCTGGGAGTCCTGGCCGACGGAAAGCGCGATCTTCCGGACGTTGCGTTCGCCTCCGCGATCAGAGAGCCCTACATGTTGTACGCCGATGGTAATTGGTATGGCGTCGGTGGGTAAGCGTTCACGGGGTGGCCAATGGTGAAAAATTGGACAGGAACATCTCGTCGTGATTTGTGGAGGATGTGCACACAGAGTGCAACCGACGGATCGCAGAACTGACGGCGGAAAGCGCCGCTGCGCGAGCCTCGGTCGCGCAGCTGCAGGCTCGGATCGAGGAACTTGAGCGTCTGCTCCACCAGAATTCGTCGAACTCCAGCCGTCCGCCTTCGTTGGACTCTCCGGCAGACCGGGAGGCCAGACCAGGAAAGCCACGCTCTGGCCGGCGACGTGGTGCACAGCCGGGTCACAAAGGTTGGCGACGGCAACTCCTGCCGCCGGAGCGAGTTGACGAGGTGCACGACTGCTTTCCCGACCGCTGCCGCCGCCATGGCTGCGGCAGGGAGCTCCCAAGACGGCCGGACCCCAACCCGTTGCGCCATCAGGTCGTGGAGATTCCACATATCGAGCCGCATGTCAGCGAGTTTCGCCTGCACAGCGTTACTTGTGGCTGCGGCAAGGTAACCTGCGGAACGCTGCCGCCTGGTGTTCCGCGCGGGATGTGCGGACCACGGCTGGCAGCAACCATCGCCCTGCTCACCGGGGACACCAACGTTAGCCGCCGAGATGCGGCCCGGCTATTGGGCGACCTTCTGGGCGTGGACATCTCGCTGGGTGCGCTCAGCGAGACCGAGGAGATGGTGAGCGAGGCGGTGGCGGAGCCGGTGGAGGAGGCGCGCGCCTACGTCAGCGAGCAAGGGATCAAGCACGTGGACGCGACTGGCTACCAGCAGGCGGACCAGAAGCGCACGCTGTGGACAATCGCAGTGCCGCTCGTAACCTTCTTCGGAATCACTACCAACGGCAGCACCACCGCATTGCGTGCTTTGTTCCACACCATCAAAGGCATCTTCATCAGCGACCGCGGCAGCCAGTTCGGCTTTTGGGCTATGAAGGACAGGCAGATTTGCTGGGCGCACCTCATCAGGAAGTTCGTGAGCTTTGCAGAACGTTCTGATGCTGCCGGTGAGCTGGGCGCGAATCTGGTGCTCTTGTCGCGCACCATGATGCATGCCTGGCACGAGGTCCGCGACGGCACCATGTCGCGCCGCAAATTCCGTAAGTTCATGGCCAAGCTACGCCCGATCATCGAGGGGCACCTGGAACGTGGTGTGCAGCTCGGTATGCGCGGTGTGAGCGGCTCGTGCGCCGATATCCTTGCTCACCGCCTGGCGCTGTGGACCTTCGTCGACGAGGAGGGAGTAAATCCGACGAACAATGCGGCTGAACAGGCGCTACGCTCCTTCGTCCTGTGGAGAAAGATGAGCTTCGGATCCAAAAGCGAACGTGGAACCCAGTTCGCCGTGCGGATACAGACAGTTGTGCAAACGCTCCGGAAGCAACGACGTCACGTCCTCTCGTATCTCACCGAGGCCTGCCAGGCCGCCCTCATGCGCGCTCCCGCGCCATCGCTTCTCCCGTCACTGGCCACCCGGTGAACGGTTACGTCGGTGGCACTTCGGCCGCAACGCCCGTTTTTGCGAGCATTTTGGCGCTAGTCATCCAAAAAAATGGTACTCCGCAAGGCCTGGTCAATTCCGTCCTGTACAACCTGGCCTACAAGCAGACCAACAGCGGCGGTGCGGCCGTGTTCCACGATGTCACCAGCGGCAACAACACGGTGCCAGGGGTCACCGGCTACAGCGCGGGCGTTGGCTACGACATGACAACGGGCCTCGGCTCGGTCGATGCTACCCAGCTCGTGAACCACTGGGGCGACGGCACGTCGGCGCCAAGCTTTCAGCTCACCGCGACGACGCCGACCGCATCGATCACGCCCGGCCTCAGCACCACGGCCGGCTACAACATCAAAGGCAGCAATGGATTCACCTCCGCGGTCGCGTTCTCCGCCTCCGGGTTGCCGACCGGAGTTACCGGAGCCTTCTCACCCACTTCGGTTTCGGGCTCCGGCAACACAACTTTGACGCTGGCCGCTGCTGCTACCGCCACCCCAGGAACCTACACCATCACGGTCACCGGTAAGAGCGGGACAGCCCCGCAAACTGCCACGCTCAGCTTGACCGTGGTAAGTGCCCCGACGCTCACCGCGACGCTTGCGACAAGCGCCATCACCGTGACCGCGGGATCGAGCGGCACGACAACGATCACCACGGGCCGCAACGCTACCTTCGACTCCGTTGTCAGCTTCACTGCCTCAGGCACGCCGGCAGGCGTGACAATAAAGTTCTCGCCTAGCAGTATCGCCGCCCCAGGCGTGGGGTCGGCCGCTCTCACGGCAACAGTTGGCGCCACTGTCGCAAGCGGAACATATTCGCTGAACGTGAGCGCAACGGGCGGCGGCATTACGAAGATGTTGCCGCTGACCATCGAGGTTCAGCCCGCGCCCAGCTTTACGCTCAGCATCGGCCAGACAGCGCTCAGCGTGGCCCCCGGCGCGAAGGGCAATGTCACCGCGACCACGTTGCGAAACTCCACCTTCAGTTCCGCCATCAACCTCTCGGTATCGGGCCTGCCCGCCGGAGTCACGGCTTCGAGCGCGACAATCGTTGCCCCGGGTTCGGGCACCGCCATTTTGGGGTTAACGGCAGGTACCGCGGCGACGGGCGGGTCGTACACCGTGACCGTGACCGGCACCGGCGGGGGCGTCACGAAGACCACGAGCCTGGTTCTGTCCGTGCCCAATTTGACCGTCAATCCGGCGGTCAGTGCCATCACCCTGAAAGTGGGTAGTACAGCAACCGTTCAAATCCAGACCGACGCTGCCGGCGGCTTCAGCTCATCGGTGGCCTTCTCGGTTACCGGCCTACCCACCGGTGTAACTGCGAGCTTCGCACCGGCCACTCTCGCTGCACCAGGAACTGGCACCACCCAAATGAAACTATCGGCGATGGCCTCTGCCTCGGTTGGGGCCGTGCCCATCACCATCCAGGCTACAACCGGAGGCCTTGTTCGAAGTGAGAAAATTACCCTCACGACGAGCAAGTGAGAGGATTCTTGCCAAGGGCCCGCAGCGGAGGAGCGCTCCGGCTGTTGCACTAGAGGTTTCCATAGACCAGGCCGCGTCCCACGGTGCTCATGTAGACCCGGCCAAAGACGTTCATGTCTCCTTGCACGAATGCGCCGTTGCCGGGTCCACCGTACTGGTGTTGGTCGTCGTTCATGCGGGTCCAGGAAACGCCCTGGTCCGTCGACACGTACACGCCGACGGGATTGGTGCTGTCTGCGGCGACGCCCCAGATGAAGATGGTCTCGTAGCTGCTCCCCGGGCCGGACTTGCCGATGCCCACGGCTTGAGCGGAATAGACAGAAGGAAAGCGTGTCCACGTGACGCCGCCATCGCTGGAAAAAGCCAGCCCATTGGTGCTGTACTTGCCGTTGGGCGCCCAGCTCTGAGCCTGATCCAGCGGAGCCCACAAGTGCCCCTGGCGCCCTGGAACGGTGCGAATCAAGCCTGTGCTCGACTGATACAAGCTCTGGGCGTCGTTCTCCACCGAGCCAGCCACGGCAAACGAGGCGCCCTTGTCGGTCGATTGCAGAAGCTTACCCTGCTGGTTCAACACGTAGAAGACGTTCGCGTTCACCGGATCGCACACGATGGCAGCGGATTGCGCCTGGGCGTCGAGACCGGTGACCGTCGTCCATGTGCTGCCCTGATCGGCCGAGCGATACACCGTGGTCGAGCTCTGAGGTCGTTGTAGCAGAACGTCGCCGTCAGCCGAGAGAGCTACCAGCCCGCCAGTGCCCTTGGGGGTCGGCAGCTTCGTCCAAGTGACGGCATCGTCGGCAGAATAGTACATCACGTCGCTCGAAATACCGGTGCCGGTCGAGTAGTCCGTGACATTGCCGGCGCGCAAGAAGGCGCCGACCAACGGCGCATAGCCCAGCGACTGGGTGGTTCCGATGGGTGGCTGGTGGCGGGGGTACGACTGGGTGATGTCCTGATATGTGGAGCCGTCGTAGTCGCCCAGGGCCGTGACCAGGGGCCCGCCGAGCACGCTGACGACATCGAGCGGCACGGTCTCCTCGATACCCTTCGCATCGAAGCTCCAAACCGGTGCGGCGTCGCCCAGGTCGGTGGCATGGAAGACCCCGTTCCCGGAGATGACCCAGGCCTCGTTGGTGTTGAATGGGTTGAAGGCGAGATGTCCAGCCCACTGGATGGCATTGCCGCTGATCCAGGCATTGCCGTTGGCGGAAGCGTTCGCATTTGCCGGCGTGGCCGAAGTCGACCACTCGAAGTCGGTCGTCCACGTGGCTCCCCCATCGGTGGTCTGGTAGATCATGTCGCCCGCGTTCACACCGCCGTCAGGAAAGCGCGTCTGGCCTCCGTAGTAGTTGAGCGTTGATAGCAAGATGTGATTCGGATTCGACGGATCGACGCTTACCCCACCGAACCCATTGGCCGCGTTTTGGCCGCCGCTCCCCATGTAAGCCGTTCCGTCGGCGGTCTTGGGGGTCAGGTTGGTCCAGGCCCCCGACGCCACGGAGTAGACGTAGAACGAACCGGTAGAAACATTGTAGGGGCCGGGCGAACCACAGGTGGTGACGTAGAGATTCCCGTTCTCGAGTACAGCCCGATTGGGCATCTGATTCGCGGGCAGGCCGGCGATCGGGTTCCACGTCACCCCACCGTCCTTGCTGACGTAGAGGGGATGATTTACGTCCGAGACACCCATGTAAATCGTGCCGGTAGCCCCGGTGGCGGTGAGGCTGGAGGACGGATCGAAGAGGACGAAGCTGATGCCGTTGACGTTGGTCAGGTCGGCCCCGGTCTGAGACCCGATCGTGCTGACATTGGCCCAGGACTGTCCGGCATCCGAGCTCTTGAACAATCCGGCGGCGCGGCTCCCGCAGAACAGGATGTTGGGGTCGTTGGGATCCACGGCCAGCTTCTCCCCGCTTTGCCGCCCCATCCCGTTACCGTTCGCCCGCCATAAGGAGGACACGTCGGTCTCGATGAAAGTCGCACCGTAGTCTTGGGAGCGCAGAATCGCCGTCTTGCCGTTGCTGAAGTAGCTGGTCCCCACGAGCAGATAGAGCCACCCCGGATTGCTCGGGTCGAGTGCGATGCTCTCCACGCCAAAAAGGCCCACGTCGTCCTGGGGGAG
The DNA here is from genome assembly GCA_963849735.1 of uncultured delta proteobacterium. Classification (GTDB taxonomy): domain Bacteria; phylum Myxococcota_A; class Polyangia; order Fen-1088; family Fen-1088; genus Fen-1118. Next base: position 44,571 of record CAWKJE010000053.1, on the reverse strand, counting down.
CCAGTCCAGCAGCGGGACCCACGCCTTCTGGTCGTCGCTCCAGCGGTAGGCCCCTCCCACATCTGTCCGGGCGTAGAAGAGACCACTGACCTGCGTGGAAGCGACGATTCCGTCGACAAAGCCGCCCCCGTCGAAGCGCACATTACCCCACCCGCTGCTAATTTCGGTCCCGCCATCGAGGCTCCCCGCCGCCCCGCCGATGCCCTTGCCCCCTGCGCCACCCGACGCCGCACCACCAGCAGGAGAGGTCCCACCAGCGCCCGCAGCCACGCCGCCCCCCGCACCAGGGATAGATCGTCCTCCTGTGCCAGTGGAGCTGGACGTAGCGACACCGCCCCCCGCGCTCAGGCCGCCAGTAAAGCCGGACGTGCTAATGCCGCCCGTGCCTGTCGTGCCACGGCTTCCCCCCGATCCATCGCCGCCCCCAGCACGCTGCGCACCGCCAGCGCCGCTCGAGACCCCACCCCCAGAGGAGCTACACGCGGCCAAGGTCAGGATAACGTTGGAGGCTAGGGCTACTTGCACCAACAAGGATCGCGAAGCTGGATACTGCATGATTGATGTCGGCTCTCTCCTTCGGCGGGAAGCATAGGGGCAACGGTTTGCGCGCTAGTGATGGATTAGTAGCACGATACCCTACGTGTTCGTCTCTCGAGTGGGTACGGGCGCTGCAGCGGCTGGCGCGTGAAACCAGCGGTATTGTGTGGAAACATCGGAGGTTTGTCGCGACCACCGGGTGCAATACCCAAGAAATACCTCGGCGCGCGACGCGAAGTGGCACCTCTTCGTAAACACCACCGCCAAGGACGCCTCCTTGACACTTATAAAGTGCACACGTAAGCTGTGTACACGATGAATGTGACAATTGCGCTTGCGGATGAACTGGTCGCACGAGTGCGCGAGATTGCGCAGAGCCAGGGAACGACCCTCAACGATCTGGTGCGCCGTCAGCTCGAGATGGTCGCCGGGCGCCCGACCGGGCAGGCGCTTGCTGACGAGATGCACAGGCTATGGACGCAGTCGCCCGGTCGTTCAGGTGGCAAGCGCATACACCGGTCGGACGCCTACGATGGACGTCGTTCGTAATGGCTCGCGCCTTTCTCGATACCAGCGTGCTGGCCTACGCCGACGACGTCGACTCGGGGGCGAAGCGAGGCAAGTCCCAGGCCCTGGTCGTGGCGGCGCTGGCGAACGGCGACGCGGTGATCTCGACGCAGGTGCTGCAGGAGTACTTCGCAGTAGCGACACGGAAGCTCGCCGTGCCTGCCGAGGTCGCGCAGAAGAAAGTCGAGGTCTTGTCCACGCTGGTTGCCGTAACGATCGATGCCGATCACATTGTCGAGAGCATCAAGCTGCACCGGCTCTACAACCTGAGCTTTTGGGACGCACTGATCGTTCACGCTGCACGGAGAGCCGGCTGTGACCGTTTGATCACCGAGGATTTGCAAGCAGGTCAACGAATCGAAGGCGTCGACATCGTCAACCCATTTGCCTAGGGCCGGGGGTGGCATTCGCCAAGTCCCGTCCTCGGCAAGCACCTGCGCGCGCCAAGCAGCCGGTCATGACGCCTCCTTGCTGCGCGAGCTGATAGCCGATCTCAAGCGTGCCGGCTTTGTCCAGGATCCAGCCCGCGGGCGCCATCGTAAATTTCGCCATCCGAGGGGCGTTACCATCATCCTTTCGGGCCATGGCGAAGGCGCCGACGCTCTGCCTTACCAGGAGCGTCAGGTTCAGCGCATGATCGAGGAGAGCCGAAAATGAACACCAAGAAGTCTCGCCAGGAAGAGCTTCGTCGCTTGTCGGCGCAGTTCCCTCGCTTGATCGAGTGGAGCGAAGAAGATGGCTGCTATGTGGGTAGCGCGCCCCCCGCTGGTGGGGCAGTGCTGCCACGGCAAGACCGAGTCTGCCGTGGCCACACAGCTTAGGAGGTTGAGATCAATAAGGCATCACTTTCGGCAACGTCTGCGGTCAGGAGACGCCCGGTACACTTTGTGCTATGGTATTGAACATGCACGCAGCCGTCCGAGCCTTTTCGTTCGTCGAGAGCGCGTGCTGGCGTTGGCGCTGCTGATTCGGGCGCCATCTCGCTGTCCACAGTCGACCAGAAAGGAGACGTCGCCCGGCGGAACCCGGGACGGCCTCGCCCTTGCCGGGGATCCACTCGGCGGCAGGAGCCATGAGCAAGACCAACAATCACTACACCTTTGGCACGAACGATACGGCAGCGCAAAGGCTAACGTACCTGGCGGCGGCTTATGAGCGGCCATCGCGGGATTTTCTGCGTGAGTGGGCGCCTGACACTAGCGAGCATGCTCTGGACCTGGGCTGCGGGCCCGGGTTCACCACGGAGCTCGTGCGGGCGACGGTACGTGCGCGCCGCACGACAGGGGTGGATGCGTCAGAGCGTCTGCTCGAGCAGGCGAGGGCTCGCGTGCCGAACGCCGTGTTCGTCTGCCACGACATCACGGCCGCGCCCTTTCCTTGGCCGCCGGCTGATTTCCTGTTCTGCAGGTTCCTGATTACGCATCTGCACGACCCGGGCGGCACCCTGCGCGTGTGGGCCGCCGCAAGCAGGCCAGGGGCACGACTGCTGATCCAGGAAACCGCTTCACTCGAGTCGCCGGAGCCGATTTTCCAGCGCTACTACGAGCTGCTCGCCCGGGTGCAGGCGTGCTACGGGCAGTCCCTCACCATCGGGAGGGATCTGGACCGGCTGGTGGCTGCGCACGGCTGGACCATCGTGGCTAGCGACCTCAAGCCGGTGGTGCAAGCGCCGCAGGTCATGGCTCGCCTGCATGCCATGAACCTGAGGACGTGGGGCTGCGACGAGGTGGTCCGGCGTCGGTTCGATCCCGAGGAAGTCGCCAGGCTGCAGCGGGAGCTGGATTGCATCGCCGCAGGCGAGCGCGAGGTGTCCCCGGTTTGCAACCTGCTTCGCCAGCTGGTGGTGTCGCGATTGCCGGCGGTTTCTGATGGACGGTTCTGTCTTGGGCGTTGATCGACCTATTGGCCGCCAAATGCGCGGCTGATCTTGAGGCACGCCTCGGCAAGGAATACGACGTCGTCCGAGCAGTCGCCCGAGGATCCATTCACGAGGACGCTGATGACTGGGCTCATGGGACCCTAAGAAGCCATGCGGCATTCACGCCGCGGCGACACTCGACCTTCGGCTGGCAGCTCGCTGGTATGACCGACAGCGGCGTGGCCTGGGTGTGCGCGGCGAACACACCCCAACATCACCCCCGCTGAAGCCAAAACCATCAGGTCCCTTTCAGGATGGCGTGTTCGGTACGGCTTGGTATAGACTGATATGTACCAAGAGGGGAAGCCATGGGATCGACAGCGACGGCTAAGCTATTCCGCAACGGACGATCGCAGGCCGTGCGCTTACCGAAGGCTTTTCGGTTTCCCGGCGACGAAGTTCGAATACGTCGGGAGGGCGACGCTGTTGTCTTGGAACCGCTGCAACGCAAGGCGTGGCCGCGAGGATATTGGGATCGTCTTCGCGAGATACAGCATGTCGCCCCAATAGAGCCCATGAACGTTGAACTGCAGGATGTCGATCTGGACATTCCGTGAGCTACCTGTTCGATACGAACGCCTGCATTCATTTGATGAAGTTGCACGAGCCGCTGACCACCCGCGCGCGTGCGACCGGCCCATCGAACATCTCGATTATTGCTATCACCCTGGCCGAAATGTGGTTTGGAGCGGCCAAGAGCAACCAGCCTCGACGGACACGCTCTGACCAGGACGCCTTCCTTGCTCCCTTCCGTGTGCTCGATTTCGACGCGGTCGCCGCTGACTGCTATGCCAGCATCCGTGGCCACCTGACCGCAAAGGGTCGTCCAATCGGGGATCGCGATCTCATGATCGCCGCGATCGCGCGAGCAAACCGTCTTGTTGTGGTCACCAGCAACGTCGCCGAGTTTGCGCGCGTGCCGGATCTGAAGGTTGAAGACTGGATGGTGTGAGCAGGCCTGCGCACGCTGAGCGTCCACGTAGGACTCTAGGGGTTCGACCTCCGGTGGAACATAGAGGAGAAACTGCGGGAGAGGCAGGACGATGGGCTGCCGGTGTGTGTGTCAAGCCGCTTCCGGTCCTGACGAATCGCGTCTCATTCAAGGGCGGGCCACTCCCAGGAACAGATGTCCCGACGCCCTCCCCAGGGCCGACAGGTCAAGCTCCTCCAGGGTGCAGATGTCCAGACCCGCACTAGCGATCAATGCGGGGATCGGGCGGGTCAAAGTGCATCCGCAACCACAAATCCTCGTGATGGGTGTCAATAGTTGCTGCAGGCGACGCTGTCTCGGGTCTGGCGACAACCCGTGTTCAATGAAGAGGTAACGACCATCTAGGCGCAGAACACGCCGAATCTCCGCGAGAACCGAGTCGGGGTGGGTGACGCTGCAGAGCAACCACGTGGTCACCACGGTGGCGATGCTTCCGGAGGCCATGGGCAGTTTCCCCGCATCACCGGGTTGCAGCTCCACCCCCACCTTAGCCCTGGCGATTCGGTCTCGCACGAAGGCCAAGTGCGGAGGTCGGAGGTCCACCGCGGTGATTTTCCCGACCCCATCTGGGTAGCAGGACAGGTTCAGCCCGGTGCCAAACCCAAGCTCTAGCACCGGCTCCACCGCATCCCGAAGGATCCGCTTACGCACGTCCGATACCTCCTGACGACGAAGGATGCGGTCCATCAGCCTGGGAAAGATCCAGTCGGAATAGAGCCCCATGGCCCGTGTCTATCCGGCTGGCCTGGCAGATGCAAGATGGCCCCGGAGGGCATGACCGGGGGGGGCAGATCCGCGTTGTGCGCGCTCCGAAGGCGTCGGCGAGGAATACGAGGTCGGCCGACAACAGCGCGACCGGAAACGGCAGAGACTGGCAACGCTATGTGATACGGGCTGGGTGTGGTCTGGATCGGAACCGGGTAGAGGACCTGGCTGCCGATGAAGGCGAAGCCTGCGCCATTTCGCCAGGTTGCGTCGGCGCACTGAATTTTGTCGTCATGGTTGTGGCCCTTGTGCGTGGTGGCCGTGTCTTCGGGGAACGGGCATGCGGCCTGGCGGCCGGCGGCGAGGAAGAGGAATGGTTTCGCCCGAACTGCCCCGTGTTTCGCTGGAGCTTGCTGGGGAATGACGGCATCATTCACGCATGCCCGGATTTCCCCATCGCGTGATCCTCGGTCGCACCGGGCTTTCGGTTTGTCCACTCGCCGTTTCGGGTGGCTATGAGGTAGACGAAAAGTCCCTCTTGCGCGCTTTCGATCGCGGCGTGAACTACTGGTACCACGGATCCCTGGTGCGCGAAGGTATGACGAAGGCCATCCGCCAACTTGTCGCCGCCGGCAAACGGGATGAATTGGTGATCGTGCTCCAGTGCTACATCCCACTGTCATGGTATCTCGAACGCACGGTGAAAAAAGAGCTGCGGCTGCTCGGCATCGACCATTGCGATGTCCTGCTCCTGGGCTGGTACAACAAATTGCCGGCCGAAAAGCTTCTTCATCGCGTCGAACAGCTGCGCGGCAAGGGGCTGTTCCGCTACGTGGCGATTTCGTCCCACAACCGTCCCGCCTTCGTCGAGTTCGCCAAGGATCCGCGCTACGGTATCTTGCACATCCGCTACAACGCCGCTCACATCGGCGCAGAGCGCGACGTCTTCCCGAATCTCGCGCAGGAAGAGCGTCCGGGCGTTGTGGCCTACACGGCCACGCGCTGGGGCTCGTTGCTCAAGGAGAAGAACGCTCCCAAGGGTGAAGCGCCTATGCGCGGGCGCGACGCCTATCGCTTTGTGCTCAGCAATCCCGACTTCAACGTGTGCATGAGCGGCCCCGCGAATGCCGAAGAAATGAACGAGGCGCTGGCTGCTCTGGACGAGGGGCCACTCTCGAGCGAAGAGCAGGAGCGCTTCCGGCGCTTGGGCAAATACCTTCACGAGCGTGCTCTGCGCAAGGGCTAGACAGCGGCCGGCGTCGTGCCGGCAAAGGCTCCGAGTTCGCGCGGCGCCGCAGCCGACTTAGCGTGCGTCGAGTCTCGGGTCGAAAGTCGACCTTCTTGGCCACCCCGACCTTGCGACCATCGTGCCAAAGCTCGACTGGACGTCCTGGCTGCGCCGGATCGAAGCGTATCCGCATTACTGGGGCCGATCGACACTCGGGGCTACCCGAGCGCCCACGAGCCCAGACCGTCTTGGCTCGTAGAGTAGCTGGGCGACGCATCCGCCATCGCAGCACCTTGGCTCGTGTTCCTGTAAAATGCTGCGTCGGAAAGGGAGTCGGTGAGCGATGTCCAGCAAGTCGGCAAGTCTCCAGCAGTTCCGCAACGAGTTGCGTGCCATGGCTCGGTACCACTGGGCGCTCTGGTTGCTCCTGGCGACCGGATGCGGGCGGACTCCTCTTGACGAGCCCAGCACCAATCCGTCAGCCAACGCCGGTGGAGCTGCGTCCGAGGGTGGAGCCAGCCGTCAGGGTGGGCGGGGGAATGCAGCCGGTACCGAAGACCCGCGGGGTTCTGGGGGAGTCACGGGAAGTGGGGGCTTGATGGGCAGCGGTGGAGGGGCAGTTAGTGGTGGGCTGGTTGGTTCGGGCGGAGTAATCCCCACAGGCGGGGTTGCGAGGACTGGCGGCGAAGTCGTAAGTGGGGGCGTAGCTGGGACAGCCGGAACCGCTGACTCCGTTGCCGCAGGTGGAGCAGCCGGCACCACGTTCGACCCCGCCCAACCGCCTTGCGACATCTACGCAGCCGACGGCGGTCCGTGTGTGGCTGCTCATAGCACGGTTAGGCGTCTGTTGAGCACATACAACGGGCCACTATATCAGGTAAGGATCGGGGGCTCGAATGCCGGCACGGGTGGGGTGATACAGGATATCGGCTTCGTCGCCGCGACAGGTTTGGCTGACTCAGCAGCCCAGGACGCCGCCTGCGGGAGTTCCTCCTGCACCATATCGAGAATCTACGACCAATCGGGAAATGAGAATGATCTGACGCACACGCCCGCTGGCGGCGGTGAAAAGCAATCCGCTGACAACGAGGCAAACGCAACAGCCGTCTACCTCACGGCCCGCGCTCAGAAGCTCTACGGCGTCCACATCGTAGCGGGGGTAGGCTATCGCAGCATCGCGGCCATTGGCACCGCCATCGGCGACAATCCGGAGACGGAGTATATGGTCGTCGACGCAACCTACTTCAACGGCGCATGTTGCTTCGAATATGGCAACATGGAGACCAGCATCCAGGACGACGGCGAGGGCGCTGCGGAAGCGGTCTACTTTGGTAATTGCGTCATTTGGAACGAAGGAGGAGGCAATGGTCCGTGGGTGATGGCCGATCTCCAAAACGGTCTCTGGGCCGGAGACTCGAGCCCGTACGGCAACCCTACCATTCCTTCGAGCTGGCTACTGGTCACGGGTATGGTGAAGGCTGACCAGGCAGGCACACACCACTGGACTATCAAGGAAGGCAACGCCCAGTCGAGCACGCTCAACAAAGTGTTCGACCGTCAGCGTCCCGGGGGTGCCGGCGGAAAATACTGGACGATGAGAAAAGAGGGCGCTATCGGCCTCGGCACTGCGGGCGATAACAGCGATGGTGGTACCGGAAACTTCTACGAAGGTATCATGACCGCGCAGTATTCGTCCGATGCCGCCGACACCGCGGTGCAGGCCAACATCGCCTCGGTATACTCGCTGGCGACCCACGCGCCGCCTTGAGACCACGACAAGCCCAGCTATGCAGCAGGGGGATATTGCGTCCTGAGGTGGTCCCACCGGATCCAGGTGGAACACGCAGTGCAGACCGTGTGGGCTGATGGCAGCAACCGGTCGCGGCCTCGCTTGCCATTGCGGATGTGGACGAGCATCCGCTTGCTGTCTCGTTTGCAGCGAGCACCCTTCCCCGATTCGCAGTCCCGCCGCATACGTCGCCACAACGACGGCACGTAATCCAACCTCGCCGCAGCAGGTCTGCGTCTCTGAGAGTCGCTCTATCACAGCGCGCTACGCGTGAGACTCCGCCACCGGCGCGGCATCACCAGCCGGAGCGACCGCTCTTCTAAACGCGCGAGGCTCGATCTAACTGTCGATGCGACCCGACCGCGGCTCCCGGGCAGTGCTATGCTCTCGGGCCTCCGCACCCTGCCGCGCAGCGGCTTCGTTCAACCCACTGGAACTAAATGGGTTTGCGTGGGAATTGCCAGGGTCGTCGCCCCCAGAGTTGCCCCCAGAAGCAGGAGCGTAGGTTTGCCGAATCGCTAACTCCATCCGTTTGCATAAGCTAGCGAGCATCGCTATGCTATGTGAACGAATGGAACGAGCTCGAGGATACGTTGAGCGACTTCTGGCCACTGGCCGGCGAACTTTCACGCGCGCCGAAGCGGAGGCCGCGCTCAAGTCTTCGCCCGTTGCCACCTACCATTCGCTTCGCCGGCTCCAGAAGCAAGGCTGGGTGGCCATGCCCCGGCGCGGCTTCTACCTCGTCGTCGACCCTGAGCATCGCCAGCTTGGCGCCCAGCCGCCCACGGCGTGGATCGACGACCTCATGCGCTTCCACGGAGTGGCTTACTACGTCGGCCTCCTTTCGGCGGCCGCGTTGCACGGTGCCGCGCAGCAGCAGCCGCAGGAGCTCCAGGTTGTCGCCGGCAGCGTGCTGCGGCCCCTGACAGTCGGCCGCGTGCGGATCCGGTTCTTCTTCCGGCGCCGAATGGACATCATTGTCACCGAACAGGTGAAGACGTCGAGCGGGTACATCCCGGTCTCGACGCCTGAGATGACGGCCTTTGACCTGGTACGCTATCGCAAGGGCGCCGGCTCCATCGACCACGTCGCCACGGTGTTGGCCGAGCTCGCCGAGCGCCTCGACGCGAAGAAGCTCCTCGCCATCGCCCAGAAGCACGAGGAGCTGCCGGTCATTCAGCGGCTCGGCTATCTCCTCGAGCGAACCGGGCACAGCGACCTCGCGGGAGAGTTGGCCGAGGTCGTGCGCGCGGGCAAGTCCAAGATGATCCCGCTCGAGCCCGGAAGCTCCCAGGAGGTCTCGGCGCGCGATTCGAAGTGGCACCTCTTCGTCAACACCACCATAGAGATCGAAGCGTGATCCCTGCCGACTTCATCGCCGAATGGCGAGCGCATACTCGCTGGGCGACCGACGAGCAGGTGGAGCAGGACCTCGTCCTCTGTCGTGCGCTCGCCACTATCTTCCAGGACGAGGATCTTGCCAGCACGCTAGCACTTCGTGGTGGCACTGCCCTCCACAAGCTGCACTTCTCTCCTGCGCGTCGCTACTCGAACGATATCGACCTCGTGCAGCTCCAGCCCGGCCCCTTCGGCGCAACCATGGACCGCCTGCGCGCGCAGCTCGACGGGTGGCTTGGCGAGCCACGACGAGAGCAGGGCCAGGGCGTTCGCCTGGTCTACCGCTTCGAGTCCGAGATTCCGCCCGTGGTGCGGTTGAAGCTAAAGATCGAGACCAACACGCGCGAGCACTTCACCGTGCGCGGCACGATGAAGATGCCGTTTGCGGTTGCCTCCCGTTGGTGGCATGGCACCGCCAATATTACGACGTACCCGATCGAGGAGCTGCTCGGCACGAAGTTCCGAGCGCTTTTCCAGCGCAAGAAGGGCCGCGACCTCTTCGACCTCGTAGTGGCGCTCGAAGCGGGCATCGACCCGGCGGCGATCGTCGAAATGTTTCTTGCCTTCGCGAAGGCTGAAGGGCGCGTGATCACTCGCGCCATCTTCGAAGAGAACCTCGACGGGAAACTGCGCCTGCCCGCGTTCACGGACGACGTCCCGGTCCTGCTCCCTCCGGGCACGACGGTCGACCTCGTGGCCGGCGCCGCCCGGGTGGCGAGCGAGCTTGTCGCCCGGCTTCCCGGCGACCCGTGGAAGGGTTGGCAGGCGGTGAGCACTCGGCGATGATCGTATGCGCCGCGGCCAGGCACGATCGGCTAGAGCGGCGGGTCAGCGTTGCGGCCATCAGAAGCGCGACGATGTGGAACCATGGCAGCAGATTGCTGACCAATTTAAAGCGCTGGGCAAAGCTCGGCGAAGAACCTCATGTACTTGAGGCCTGAGGCGGATATGCTCAGGGCCAACGCCATGCTCGCTTTACTGCTGCCTGCGCTCATGGTGGCCGCCGCGCCGCAGGCCACGCCCTTCGTCATCACCGCCACCACGATGGAATGGAAGAGTGCCCGGCCCGTGCTCGACGAGTGGCTGCGGACCGAGTGGGCAAAAGGCAGCATCGTGATGCCCTACCTCTCGGGCGGCGACGCCAGGGCCGCCGCGCGCATCAACGAGAGCCTGTTCTTGCAGGCCATTCAGGCCCCGGCGCCAACCAGCCTAGGCCCCACCTTCGAGTTGCCCGATAAGGTGGAGCCAGACGGACTGGCCAAGGTCGAGTTCAAGGTCAGGCGCAACGACGGGAGAATCGTCGCGCTGGACATCGAGCTCGAAGGCTGTAGCGCGTACTGCGAGGAATATGCGCGGCACTACAATTTCGACGCACGGACCGGCTGGCAGATCAACACACTAGACCTGTTGACTCGCCCCGGCCTGGTCGCGCTGGGGCACCAGATGGCCCGGGAACGGATGCGCCGCTATGCCGAACAGACGACCGAGCTCAAACAGAGGCGCAAGAGTGCGCCCAAGGGGAAGAAAGGCGCCGAGGAGGTCAGCGACTTGGACGACCGCATCGGGATGAGCCGCGAGTGTCGGCATCAAGCCGAGGAAGGTGACCGTGAGGCTCCCCAGCGACTGGTCGAGCAAAGCCGGTTTCTCGGTCTTTCACTGGCCAGCGCCCAGGCGATGGTCTTTACGGCTGCTCGCTGCAGCCCCCACGGTACCCGCGCACTCGACGACGTGGATGAAGTGACGCTAACGGTTCCGTTGTCGGGGCCGGTCGATGCAGCCGAGGCCGCGCAACCGGAACAGACGTTCCCGGGCCGCTTCCTGACTGCCTACGGCCGTTCGCTTCTGCTCGGCGATGGAGCAGAGTCGCCGCCCGCCACGCCTTATGGGCAGGTCCTGCACGGCAAGCTGGGCAAGCGGATAGTCACGGTTTGGCTGGATCGCCCTCAGTTCGACGACTCTCTTGAAGGCTTGTACTACTACGACAAGTTCCGCGTGCCCATCGAGCTGTCGGGCCAGCGGCGAGGAGCCAAGCTTGAGCTGCGCGAGATTACGAACGGCGGAGGGCAGGCGACCATGACCTTGCAGCAGACGGGCAGAGGTCTCAAGGGTAACTGGAGCGGCGGTGATCGCACTATTCCTGTCGACCTAAGCTGGTGAGCCGCGGAGATGTGTGCGCAGATAGTGGTGCGATGCTGGCTGACGATCTGGCGGGGTCGCACCCGCATCGAATATCGGAATATCGGTGCCAGCAGGCGGCGATGTCATGCGTCAAAAGCTCCGTCTGGCCCAGTCGGCACACGATGCTGCGCAAGCGTCGACATCGGTTCGTGCGTATGTCAGCGGGTTACTGACCAGAACGCTGCTCATCATAAGCCCGGCGATGGCAAGGAGCGGCTCCAGTACCGGGGGCTCCCTACCACCAAGCGCGGCCAAAGATCCAATATTTGCAACTACTTAACCTGTAGGCGGGACAGGGATTGAACCTTGCCGAACCGGTCGGACATTCCGGGTTTTCGTCAGAAGCCCGAGGAAAACCGGCTGAGTCTCTGGGGGCAAGGGCCGCGATCCTTCCGTCTTTCTCGGGTCCCGTTCTGCCCTTTGTCCGTGACACCCGTGGCCGACAGCCTGAGCGGCTCGTCTCGCAACCTCGCCTTGCGGAAAGTAGTATCACTGGGATACTATGTGTCTCGTGCCGCGAAAGCTGCGCGAGCTGATAGCCGATCTCAAGCGTGCCGGCTTTGTCCAGGAGCCAGCCCGCGGGAGCCATCGTAAATTTCGTCATCCGAGGGGCGTTACCGTCATCCTTTCGGGTCATGGCGAAGGCGCCGACGCTCTGCCTTACCAGGAGCGTCAGGTTCAGCGCATGATCGAGGAGAGCCGAAAATGAACACCAAGAAGTCTCGCCAGGAAGAGCTTCGTCGCTTGTCGGCGCAGTTCCCTCGCTTGATCGAGTGGAGCGAAGAAGATGGCTGCTATGTGGGTAGCGCGCCACCGCTGGTGGGGCAATGCTGCCATGGCAAGACCGAGTCTGCGGTGGCCACACAGCTTTCCGCCATCGTAGAGGACTTGGTGCAAGACGTGATTGACGGGAAGATGCCTGTGCCCAAGGGCGAGGCCGGCAAAACCTACAGCGGCAAGTTCGTGGTGCGCATCCCGGTGGCGCTGCACAAGAAGATCGCTCTCAAGGCCCAAGCACGCGGTGAGAGCCTGAACCAATATGTGGCCGAGGTTCTGACGCAAGCCTAAAACCTCGACCATAGTGGGGGAAGAGGCCCGAGCATGTCTGACGTCATGGGCACGGGCTGGTTCGCTGCGGACGCCGCCAAGGTGAAGCCGGGCAAGACGGTGGCTGACCGTCTCGGCCTTGAACTCACGCGTGTGCGTGCGTCGGAGTCGCTTCCTCTCTACCTTGGACATGTGGCACCTTTCTACGCCCTTTCACCTGAGGGCGGGTGTCCACCAAACCGGGGCAAGCCCAGGCCGACAGCTCTCTCCGGAGAGTCGTGATGGCGTGGCCGCCGAGGTGCACGCGGTCTCCTCGCACCGGCTTGACTAACTTACGTTCGGTAAGTACACTACACGCATGGTTATGGAAATTCTCGGACACCCGGATTATCTACGCGTACTGAGCGCCCTGCGTGGGACGGATGGTTTGCGCTTCAACCAGATCCAGAAGTCCCTGGACCTAAATCCCACCCAGGTAAATCGTGCCGTCAAAGCCCTGACCCAAGGCCTCTGGATCATACCTCACACGGTCCCTACGAAGACGGGCCGTATCCCAGTGGAATATAGGCTGGGAAAGCGGGGTGCATTGATCCTGGAGCTGTTCGACAATTTCCGAGCTCAAGCAGAGCGAAGGCGTACAGAGCTTGGCGCTGCTGAAGTGGAAGAGCTTCGCAGGGTGTGCGGCTGACGATCGAGCAATGGCGGCGACCATCTTCCTGCTGGGCCCGAGCTTCTTGCGGTCGGGCGAAAAGGCCCTTCTGCAGGTTCGACGAGACCTCGCAGAGATATTTCGCGCGGCAGGGCATCACGCCTTCCTGATGGAGGAGCAGGACGACAAGAAGGGCGAAGACGTTATCGACAAATTCTACCGCCTCGTGGCTGAGAACGCCGTGTCAGATGTGGTGGTCTACTGGCCTGCCGAGGCCAAGATGCAGACAACGTATGACGAGTTCATCCTGCTCAGAGCGCGGATGGATGCCCTCAAATTACCGACCATCTGGGTCCTGCACCACGCTTCTGTCGCAACCATCACGGAAGGCGAGTTCCAGGTAAACGAGCCGGGAAATCGGAGCCGATACCTGGAGGGCGTGGCCAGATTAGGGGTTCGACCTCTGGTGTGGGACACCGAGGAAGAACTGCGGGAGCTGGCCCGTTTGCTCGCCATGGAGTTGTGAGGCAGACGCTCACGTCGGTCCCGTTGGTGGCATGGCACCGCCAACATTACGACGTACCCGATCGAGGAGCTGCTCGGCACTAAGTTCCGGGCGCTCTTCCAGCGCAAGAAGGGCCGCGACCTCTTCGACCTGGTACCCACGGGGCGATCAATCCGCCTGAAGGCCGCCCTGCGCCTGGTCGAAGCCAGAGCCCAGCCGGTCGTGAAGGCCGGGCTCTGGCCTCGCCGGTCGGGGTAGGCCGTGTGGACGTCTATGCCGTGGGCTTCACTCACGAGGTCGTGCGCGCGGGCAAGTCCAAGATGATCCCGCTCGAGCCCGGAAGCTCCCAGGAGGTCTCGGCGCGCGATTCGAAGTGGCACCTCTTCGTCAACACCACCATAGAGATCGAAGCGTGATCCCTGCCGACTTCATCGCCGAATGGCGAGCGCATACTCGCTGGGCGACCGACGAGCAGGTGGAGCAGGACCTCGTCCTCTGTCGTGCGCTCGCCACTATCTCCAGGACGAGGATCTTGCCAGCACGCTAGCACTTCGTGGTGGCACCGCCCTCCACAAGCTGCACTTCTCTCCCGCGCGTCGCTACTCGAACGATATCGACCTCGTGCAGCTCCAGCCCGGCCCCTTCGGCGCAACCATGGACCGCCTGCGCGCGCAGCTCGACGGGTGGCTTGGCGAGCCACGACGAGAGCAGGGCCAGGGCGTTCGCCTGGTCTACCGCTTCGAGTCCGAGATTCCGCCCGTGGTGCGGTTGAAGCTCAAGATCGAGACCAACACGCGCGAGCACTTCACCGTGCGCGGCACGATGAAGATGCCATTTGCGGTTGCCTCCAGTACCGGGGGCTCCCTACCACCAAGCGTGGCCAAAGATCCAATATTTGCAACTACTCAACCTGTAGGCGGGACAGGGATTGAACCTGCGACCCGGCGCGTGTAAGGCGCCTGCTCTACCGCTGAGCTACCCGCCTGGAAGTGTTGTCATTTCGCTAAGTTAGGCTGATTTGGCGTCGACGTTGACTGGCTCCGCGGTGTCCGTTTGGCCACCATTGGTCGTGGGCAGGCGCGGGCGCCAGGAAATACCACGTTCGCGCTCGTTTGGGAAAGGTCTGAGAGAGCGGGAGCATTACCCAGCGACTCGTGCGGCAGCGGCGGCCTGGTCGGGGTCGGCTATCTTGGCGCCGGACCGGCGGGTTTGCTCAGACCTGCCTGTGCTTCCTCGAGCTTGCGTAGCACGATGGCGGCGCCTGGCTCGAACGCGCGGGCAAAGTTGAAGCTCATGGCCGCGCCTTTGTAGTCCTTGCGCGCGAGCGACATCATGCCGAGGCGGAAGAACTTCTTCGCCTCCGGGTGCTGGATGCTGTCCTCAGGATTGGGGGGCGCGTTCGACTCGCGCTCCGTGCTGGTCAGCCGCTTCTTGCCCTGGCCGAGCGCTTTGGTGTACGCGGCTCGCCTTTCGGGGCTGGTGAGCACGCGATAGCCCTCGCAGATGCGTGCGTAGATGCTCTCCAGCCGGTCCCGCAGCTCACGGTCGGGCAGCATGTGGTAACGGTCAGGGTGCAAGTCGCGCGACACGCGATAGAAAGCGGCTTTGATCTGGCCTTCATTCGCGGTGGCGGACAAGCCGAGCAGGTCGTAATAGGAGAGATGATCCAACTTGGGAAAGATCTGGGCGGCTAGGGTGACTAGTTGAGCGGCCATGAGCGGCTAGACCAGGCTAGGTGGCTTCCCACTTGGCCAAGGAAGCATCCTCGTCATCCTGGGCCTCATCGTGGCTCTCATCGTGGGCCTCAACCTGGGCCTCATCGTGGCTCTCATCGTGGCTCTCAGCGGAACCAGCTTGACGGCCAGCGAGGAGCTCGGCCTCCTCCCGCAGATCGACCGCTTCCGTTACCTCGGCGTCGCTCATGCCCCCGCGGACGTTCACTGCCGCCTCCCGCACGGCCCCGGTGGCCACGTCGCGGGCGCGGACCCGTAAAATCCCATTGGTGTCGACGCGAAAAGTGACCTCGACCGCGACGTCTCCCCGCCGCGCCGGGGGAATTCCGCTCAGCTCCAGCTCGCCGAGGGGAACATTCTCGTCGAAGCGGCGTGATTCGCCCTGGCACACTTGAATGCGCACCGTGGTTTGGTTGTCAGCCGAGGTGGTGAAAATCCTGGTCTGCTCGACCGGTACCGGGACGTTGCGGTCGACGATCTTCTCGGCGAAGCCCCCGGTTACTGCAATACCCAGGGCACGTGGTGTTACGTCGAGCAACACCGCTCTATTGCCGGGGGTCTCACCCGCGTGGGCAAGGTTTTCCGCCTGAATCGCCGCCCCCCAGGCCACCACCTCGTCTGGATTAAGGTCGATGCGGGGTGGCCTGCCAAAGCAGCGTTCGACTTCGGCGCGCACCAGAGGTATTCGGGTGGTACCGCCGACCATGATCACCTCGTCGATTTGCGACGCGGTCAGGCCTGCGGATGCCAGCACCTCCTGTGTAGTCTGAATCGTGCGCGCGACCAGCTCGCCCACCGCTTTCTCGAAGACGTTGCGGGCGATGTTAAAGCGGAGGGCAAGTTGCTCGCCTTGGCTACCGAGGGCGATATTCTTGAGCTCTCCGCGCGCTTCTGGGTGCTCGGATAGGTGGCACTTTACTTGTTCGGCCGCGATGAGCAGCCGAGCATTGACCGCTGGATTGGTGCGCGGATCGATGCCGTGCTCGGCGTGGAATAGCTCGGCCAAGATGGCCACCAAGGCGCTGTCCATGTCGTCGCCGCCGAGAAAGCTGTCGCCGCCGGTGGCAAGCACCTCGAAGACGTCGCCTTCCACCTGCAGGATGGTGACGTCGAAGGTCCCCCCGCCGAAATCATAAACGACTATCCGCTGCGAGATGTGCTGCCCGAGACCGTAAGCCAAGGCAGCCGCGGTGGGTTCGTTGAGCACACGCAATACATCCAGGCCGGCGATGCGCCCGGCATCCACGGTGGCGCGGCGCTGAGCATCGTTGAAGTTGGCCGGGACCGTGATGACCGAACCGGTCACGGTATCGCCCAGGAAGAGCTCGGCACACTGGCGCAGATACCCGAGCAGCAACCCCGAGACCTCGGGAATGGTGTAGGTCCGTTCCGGGCCGGCAAAAATCGCCTGCTCGTTATTGCCTTCCCGCACCTCGTAGGGCAGGCGGGCAATGGCCCTTTGCACCTCCTTGGAGCGGAAGGGCAAGCCGATGAGGCGCTTTGCCGAGTAAACCGTGTTCTTCGGATCCGTGATCCGGCGGAGGGCCGCCTCGTGGGAGAAGCATTTGAGACCGTCGGGCGCGAATGACACCACCGAAGGGTGCAGGTAGCCACCGCGGGCCGCCGGAACGACGATCACCTGCCCGTCTCGCACCGTGGCGATCACCGAGTTCGTGGTTCCGAGATCGATTCCGACGACCGACATGGATGGGGCTAGAGCCTCACCTATCATAGCAAATCGAGCGCGACTCTGCCGGTTGCGCTCGCGCTTTCAGCGCACTTACTCGATTATGATCAGTGCGCGCCGTGTGGCTCGGCCGGGTCGTAGCGGCCGTTGCCGTTCACGTCGAAGAAGATGGGATTGCTCAGGGCCAGCGGGTAGACGCCAAAGTTGCGGCTGTCCCCGACCACCGGCGCCATGATCTTGCTCCCGTCGACCCTAACCACCGCGTAGCCGTCCGCGGCCAACACGAGCGAGTGGCTGGCGCGAAAGCGGACTATGCCTTGGTCCTGGCCTTGGTCCTGGCCATGGCCCTGGCCATGGCCCTGGCCTTGGCCCTCGCCCTGGCCGGGCGGGACCGGCCAGCGCGCTGCCTCTTTGCCCGACACGTAGAGGATGACCCGATTGACCGAAATCCACGGGGCGGCATCTACCTCGATGGCGAGAGTGACTTTTCCCCCAGGGGCGGGGACAAGATCACCGATGTCACCTTGGCCGGCGCGGAAGCGAATGAACGGTCCAGTGGTAAAGAAGGCGTGGTGGGCTCGCACCGAGGCCGCCACCTCGGCCGGTGTCACGTGCCCAGGTCGATCGTCGGCGACGCGGACGTAATTCCTCGGGTAGCCGCCCATGTTGTAGGTCAGGTGATGGGTGTCGGAATTGCCCGTTGCGGTGACCAGATGGCCGTGGTTGAGCAGCCCGAGCCAGTCGTCGATGGTGCGGTCTACACTCTTGCGCTCGGGGTCCTGGTAACCGTTGAGGACCTCGATGGCGTCGAAGTCGAAGGAAAATCCCGGGCGCCCCGCGCGATCGGAGTGTGGATCGAACTCCCCCAGCAGGAAGTAGCCTACCCCTGGATCGAGGCGCGGATGATGCACATCGATGATGGCCTCGGGTGCGCGTTCGCGCACATTGGCGAAAATCTCCTTGGCGTTGCGGCCGTGGACGAGCAGGGATCCCTGGCCCGCGCGCTCTAGGTCTTGCTGCAAGGGAAACGCGCCGAAATGGCCCCAGCCGTTGGTGGTGAGCTCGTCGCCGCGCGCGCTGGTGATCAGACTCGTCAGGCCGAGTTGCTCGATAGTCTGGCCATAGTCCGTGATCGTGTTGTGATCGGCGGACACGATCATGTCGATCCCGTCCGCCACGAATTCCAGAACGCGATGGCTCAAGGGTACGATGGAGTCTGGGGACGGTGCGGCATGCACGTGAAAGTCAGCGGACAGCCAACCCCGGGTGTCCACCACATGGCGCAACCTGGCCTTGATGGTCAGGTCGTCGTCGACCCGGACCCCGCGCCGCACGTCAATATCCCATTCCGGACCCCGGCTCACATATATGTCGTAAGTGCCACGCGGCAGACGAATAGCTTCGTTGCCCACGGCGGAGAATACCCTTTGATAGGCCGCAATGACCATGTCGCCCTCTGGGCGCCCGATGTCGTTGTGGGTGAAGGCTGGGTTAGGCGTCCCGTCCGTGCCTACGAAGGTCAGCTTGCACGGGATCGGCTCGCCGGTATCGGCATCTCGCACGTCCCAGGTCAACACGGGACCCTGGTGGCGGCTCGGCTTCTCCTCCGGGCTCACCCCGGCCGGCAAGGTGGCCGGAGCCGAGCGGCGGTCGACCGCGTCCGCGGGAGACGAGGTCGAGTCGGACGTCGGCAGCAGGCCGAGGGCGACCAACGCGGCGCCGAGAGTCCGTGCGGGCAGGTGCGTCATGGTACGATCATAACCGATCGGTGGTCGACCGATAGCCGGAGCACACCAGCTCACACCCCGATCTGGGCTATGCCTTGATCACGACACGGACGATATCGGCGATATCACGACACGGACGATATCGGCGATCTCCTGGTCCGACAGCCATTTCTTGCGGTCGCAGGCCTCGATGACCAGGTGGTATACGCTCTCGAGCTGCGCGGGGGCGAGGGCGAATCCCAGGTGCCGGCAACGGTCGAGGACAGCATGGCGGCCGCTGTGCTTGCCCACGACGAGCTGGCTCGCAGGCACCCCGACCGACTTGGGGTCCATGATCTCGTAGGTCGTCCGCTCCTTGAGGAAGCCGTCTTGGTGGATGCCGGCCTCGTGGGCGAAGGCATTGCGGCCCACTATCGCCTTGTTGGGTTGTACGCCTATGCCGATGATGTCGGTCAGGAGCTGGCTGGCCGGGAATAGCTCTTCGGTCTTGATCGCGGTAGTGAAAGGGAGGATGTCGGCGCGGACCTTGAGTGCCATGACCAACTCCTCCAGTGAACAATTACCGGCGCGCTCACCGATGCCATTGATCGTGCATTCAACCTGCCTCACCCCTGCTTGGATCGCCGCGATGGAATTGGCCACCGACAGGCCCAGGTCGTCATGGCAGTGCACGCTGACCTCGGCGGTTCCCTCGAGCGCCTTCACCACCGTGCCTACCAGTTGGCCGTATTCGGCCGGAATGGCGTAGCCCACGGTGTCAGGTAGATTGATCACGCTGGCTCCCGCTGCGACCACGGCGCGGGCAAAGCGTACCAAAACGTCGGGTGCGGTGCGGGTGGCGTCTTCGGCCGAGAACTCGACTTCGTCCACATACTTGCGTGCGAGTGCCACCGATTTGACGGCAATCTCCAGTGCCTCCGCCTCGCTCTTCTTCAGCTTGTAGTGGAGATGGATGGGGCTGGTGGCGATGAAAGTGTGGATGCGCGGCCGCTTGGTCTTCTCGAGCGCCCGGGCGGCGCGCTCGATGTCGCCAGCATGACAGCGAGCCAACGCCGCGACCCTGATCTCGCTGAACTGGCGCCCAATCGCGTCCACCGCCTCGAAGTCGCCCTGTGAAGCCATGGGAAAGCCGGCCTCGAGCACGTCGACGTTAAGATCGACCAGCTTGTGTGCCATTTTCATCTTTTCCGCGACGTTCATGCTGCAGCCACAGGACTGCTCGCCGTCGCGCAGGGTGGTATCGAAAATGTGGACGCGGTTAATCATGAGCCTTGATTTCCTTTCCCGCCGGACAGGGTATCGTTTTGGCTCGAATTTAGCGAATTTATTATTATAGTAGATTGTATTACTATTGCTTATCATATAAGCAGTGCTTATCGCTGCCCGAGGAGCCCGCCATGGACCTTGCCACGCTAGCTGTCTTTCGTACCGTCGCCACCGAGCAGAGCTTCTCCCGAGCCGCCGTGAAGCTAGCGCGCACCCAGCCCGCGGTATCTCTGGCCATCAAACGTCTCGAGAGCGACGTCGGCGAAACCTTGCTCGACCGCAGCGGGCGGCAGCCTCGGCTCACGGATGCGGGAAAGGTCGTGCTCGATCATGCCCGCCGTATCGAGAATCTGGCCGCCGAGCTGCGCCTGGCGCTGGCCGAGCTGCGCGACAAGGCCACCGGTCGTCTCCTGATCGGTGCCAATGAATCCGCCACCCTCTATCTCCTGCCGCTCATCAGCCAGTACCGTCGCCGCTATCCTCGGGTCAAGGTCCAGGTGCGGCGTTGCCAGTCGAGCAAGATTCCGACCGAAATCGTCGAAGGCGATCTCGAGCTAGGGGTGGTGAGCTACGATCCCAACGACGCGCGGCTCACGTCCCGCATCATCTACACCGATCATCTGGCGTGCGTGGTCTCGCCCCAGCACCGTCTGGCGCGTCGGGCGTCGGTCACCGTCGCCGATCTGGGCGTGGAGACCTTCGTTGGTCATATCGTGATCTCGCCTTACAAGGAGGCGGTGGAACGCGAATTCGAACGACTCAAGGTCCCCTTGAACCGGGATCTCGAGATGCCGACGGTGGAGGCGATTCGCAAGATGGTCCAGCGCAACGAAGGTGTGTCATTCTTGCCCCGCATGTGCGTCGAGGAGGAGATCGCCCAGGGCACCCTGCGCGAGATCCAGGTCAAAGGTTTGAGCGCCGAGCGCAAGATTCGTCTGCTTCATCCGGCGGGGCGCACTTTGTCGCACGCTGCCCGGGCCTTCTTGGCGCTGCTATGACCTCATGACCACGCGCGCGTCACGTCGCGCGTCACGTCGTCAGGGGTCGCTGTCCTCGTCACCTGCTTCTTCACCCGAGCGCTCGAGGGCACGGTAGAGCGTCCTGCGGTCGATGCCAAGCTTCTCGGCGGCCTTCTTCTTGTTCCCGCCACACTCCGATAGTACCAGGGCAATGTAGCGCCGTTCCAGCTCGCCGAGGGCGGGGCGGTCATCTATGATGCTAGCTGGCGCAACCTGCACTCCGCCGAAGACCTCGACGGGCAGGTCCGACGGCAGCACGACGTTGCCCTTGGCCACCGCCACTGCGCGTTCGATGGCGTTCTCTAGCTCGCGCACGTTGCCCGGCCAGGCATAGCGGCAGAGCACAGCCAAGGTTTCGGGCGAGACGCTGGCTTCGGCGCGCCCCTCGCGGCGGGCAATCTTGTTGATGAAGTGGCGAACTAGTATGGGGATGTCGCTGGCGCGGTCGCGTAGCGGCGGCATACGCACCGTCACCACATTGATGCGGAAGTAGAGATCCTCGCGGAAACGACCGGCTTTGACTTCAGCATCTAGGTCGCGATTGGTGGCACACACCAGCCGCACGTCCACGCGAATGGCCTCGGTGCCACCGACCGCGCGCATTTCCCCATCCTGCAGCACGCGTAAGATTTGCGCTTGCATCTTGGGCCCCATGTCGCCGATTTCGTCCAAGAAGAGCGTTCCGCCGTTGGCGGTTTCGAAGAGGCCGCGCTTGGCCGCTACCGCACCGGTGAAGGCGCCCCGGGCGTGGCCGAACAATTCGGATTCCAGCAAGGACTCGGATAGTGCCGTGCAGTTGACCGGCACGAAGGGCTTGCCCGCGCGCGGCGAACGGTTGTGGATCGCGCGCGCCACCAGCTCTTTGCCCGTGCCCGACTCCCCGGCCACCAGCACGGTTGCGGTAGACGGCGCAACCCGGGCGACCAGCTTGTACACCTCGAGCATGCGCTGGCTCTTGCCCTCGATTTCGGCGACATGATTCTTTTCCGACCCGGGCAGGCTCGCCGTGACTGCCTCGGCCGAGAGCCGGCGGCGCTCGAGGGCGCGAGCCACGGTCAGGCGCAACTCTTCGATGTTGAACGGCTTGGACACGTAGTCGTAGGCCCCGTGGCCGATGGCCTCCATGGCGCCGGTCACGTCGCCGAATGCCGTGATCAGGATGACGGGAGTGGCGGGGGATTGCTCGCTGAAGGCGCGCAGGACATCGAGGCCGCCCACCCGCTCCATGCGCACATCGGAGAGCACCAGATCGTATCGTCCCTCTCCGGCTCGCTCCACCGCGGGCGCGCCATCTTCGACCGCCTCGACCTCGAAGCCATCGGAACGCAGAATCTCGCACAGGAGGTCACGCGCGACCGCATCGTCCTCTACTACCAACATACGGGTCATGCGCTACCTCCGGTGGCCAGGCGGCGGGGGCCTGGCTCCCCTTTGCCCGCGCCGTCGCCTTCGCCGGCGCCATGTAAGGGCAGATCCACGGTGAAGGTCGAGCCTCGGCCGGGCGTGCTGTCGACGTCGATCGATCCGCCGAGCGCCTTGACCAGCTCGCGACAGATGGCCAGGCCAAGGCCGGTGCCCTTGCCACGTCCCTTGGTGGTGTAGAAGGGCTCGAAGATGCTGCGCAGGTCTTCGGCCGATATGCCCGCCCCCGTGTCGGCAACGGCGATCTTCACGCGCTCGTGCTCCGACGTCGCCGAAACCGTCACCTGACCCTCGGGGCCTAAGGCATCGAAGGCGTTGGACAGCAGGTTGATGATGATCTGGCGCAGCAGGCCTGGGTCGGTCAAGAAATCCACCGGGTCAGTGCCAATCATGAGTCTCGCGCTGCGTTTTCCCCCTATGTCTAGGCCCCCGGTCACTTCGATGGCTTCCTGGAGCAACTGGCGCAGAGCGGTGCGCTTGCGCTCGGGGGCAAGTCCGCGCGTGGAATCGAGGTAGTCGCGAACGATACGGCCTATGCGCCCTATTTCGCGCGAAGCTACCTCCAAACGCTCGCGCAGCGCGGGCTGCAGGTCGCGCTGCAGGAGCGCGAGCTGAAGGTGGCCCGAGACCGACGAGAGCGGCGTACCTATCTCGTGGGCTAGCTGGGCGGCCAGCTGTCCTAGGGTCGCCAGGCGAACTTTCGAGGCATTTTCGCGACGCTGATCGTTGAGCAGCCGGTTGAGCTGACCAAGGGCCACGTTCTTGCGCGACAGGTCCTGAGTGGCAAGCTGAATCTCTTGCCCGAGGCGTTGGTTGAATTCCCGAATTTCGCGAGTGGCATTGGAGAGTTGGTCGAGCATTTGGTTGAATCCGAGCGAAAGCCTGCCGACTTCGTCAGGGGCGCCGGGGGTTACCCGTCGATTGAGGTTGCCCCCCTCGACGTCGCGCATGGCCAGTGCGAGCGACTCCAGCCGTCGCAGCACGATACGGTTGATGAGGAATCCGATCAGTAATACCAGGGCCACGAGCTGGGCTATCCCGAGGATGAGCGACCAGCGCTCGGTGACTTTGATTATGGCCGCCACGGGACCCAGGCTCCAGTGCATTAGCAGGTTGCCCCGCCAAGGACCTTTGAGATCGACGAAGCGCTGGAGGATGTAGACATCGTCCTCGGTCGCCTTGCGCGAAGATACGATCGGATCGCGCGGAACGTAGGAGAAGCGCGTGATCTCGGTGGCTTCTCCGCGCGGCGCGACGATACGCACCGATGGCGCGCTTAGCACATCGGGCTCGAAAACCAGCTGCAGCCGCTGAATGCGCGGGTGGCGATTGATGTAGTTGGAAAGAGCGATGGCATAGTCACGTTCTCCGGCATCAGCGTCGAACCGCTCGAGGCCTTGCTTGATATCGTCAGCGATCTCGTCGGCAGATCCCTCTGCCTGTCGGGTCAGCTCACGGCGCATCGCGTATATTCTAACCCACAGCGTTGCTCCGGCGGTAACCGCCGCAGTGGCGGCGACGAGAATCCAGACCTTCGCTCTAATCGTCACGAGGTCATCCTACGAGGTCAATCCTACACGGAGGTCGGGCAACCTGGCGCCGAGAAGACGAAGAGTCGTGAAGAAGGTTGAAGGACCGGCCAAAAAGAAAAACCCCCGGAAAGTTCTCCCGGGGGTCCATCAGAAGAGCCAGGATCGACCAGGAAGCCGTCCCATGCACTTCGTGCGAAGTCGAGTTACTTCGCCTGTTACTTCGCCTCTTCGCCTTCCTTCTTCTCTGCACCCTTCTTGGCCTTCTTGCCCTTCTTCTTGGCCGGCTTTTCCGTGTCACCCGAAGGGGCCTTCTCATCGGCGGCCGAAGCCAGCGAGGTGCTGGCGAACGGGATCGCGAAGGCAAGGGCGAGGAGGATTACGCGAGTCAGCTTCATTGTGGTCTCCTTGTGGTCTAAGGTTGGTGGACCTGATCGGTCCATCTGCCCTCCATACTGCAGTCAGCATGCCACCCGGCCTGGCGGGACAACCGCTAATGATTACATGGAGTTATGCCGGGTCGCCGCCCTTTGCCAAGGGGCTGCGTGGGGCGGTTTTGCTCGACCCGCTCTCCCGATGTGGCAAAAGACATCACCGCTTCTCGTCCTGGGTCAGGATGGCGATGTTCTTCGCCCCAGCTTTCTTGGCGATGGCCATGAGGTCTACGGCGGCACCGAGGAACACGCTCTTGTCTCCGCGCAAGAGCAAGGTTTCCGAATCGACGTCGGCCAACGCCTTCCTGACCTCTTCCTCCAGGTTAGCCGCATCGATCTTGCGGTTCATCAAGTAGAGCTCGTTGTTCTTGGTCACCGTGAGCACGGGATCGGTTCTTCGCTTGGTCACCGCGCCCGCCGCATTGGACTTGGGCAGGGCGACTTTCACCCCCGTCCGCGAAGCCACCTCCGACTCGACGATCGCAGTCGAGGTGACCATGAAGATGATGAGCAGCACCAGGAAAACATCGGTGAGCGGGGTGATGTTGATCTCGGCGACGATAGCCTCCTTGCCCTCGCCATCGTCGTTCGTGCCGGCGGTCCCGTCGTCGAGCTGTAGGCTCATGGCCATGGGGCTGACTCCTAGGAGGGTGGGCTCTTGCCCGGGGTCGGGGCTTGCGCGGTCGCAACCGGCGCTCCTTGGGCGCGGCCGAGCTCGCCCAGGGCGAGCAGGAACTCTTCGCAATATACCTTGTACTGGACGCCGATGGTGCCGACCTTCGCGACGAAGTAGTTGTAGGCGATGACGGCGTAGATGGCGACCAGAAGGCCAGCCGCGGTGGCGACCAGCGCTGCCGCGATACCCTGCGAGACCACTTTGAATCCCCCGGTCCCCGCTTGCGACATCGACTGAAACGCCTTCAAGATGCCTACGACGGTACCGAATAGTCCGACGAAGGGCGCGGATGATCCGACCGTGCCCAGCGCCCAAAGGTAGCGGCGAAAGCTGGCCAGCGCAACCGTGCGCTGGGAGGCAACGGCCTCGGTGGTCTTTTGTGGCGTTCGGGCAAACACACGCAGCCCACGCCCAAATACCTCGCCCAGGGGATCGTTGCCGGTTTCGCACAGAGCCGCGGCCTTGGCCAGATCGCCGTTGGTTATGGCATCGACCACCCGATTCTTGAAAACCTCGGACTTAGGCAGAATTCCCCAAAGCGAATAAACGCGCTCGCAAATGACGGCGAGGCCGGCAACGGACCACAAGAGAAGGAGGGTGAGGATTGCCCACTCGTCGTGGACCAGGTTGCGAATGGTTTCCCAGCTCATGAATTGTCGTCGGTTGCAGAGGCAGCGGGTAGCCTGCTTGCTCGGCGGCGATTTGTCCAGCTTATCCGGTAGAATGCCGACCATGTCACAGGGTGCTCAGGGTGCCCACCTCGCTAGCCTCGGCCGGCGTCTCCTGTCGATCGCGCTGATTTCTGATCTGGTCGAGCTCGTCGGTTGCGGCACCCCCATCGTATTGTGGCTGCGGAGCGTGCCCTATGGGTCTTTGTTGCTCCAGGTCAGCCTCCCCTTGACGCTTGCCGCCCTGGCGGCGGTCGAGCTGAGAGCGGGTTCGCGGTTGGGCCCGGTGCTGCGTTTGGCCCAGACGGTACGCAGCGGGGCGAAGGTGAGGGCGGAAGAGACCTCGCCGGCGCGGGCCGCGCTCAGCAAAGCGCCCGGCGAAGCCATGGTTGCGCACGTCCTGATCTGGGCGGCGGTTGCGACGGCCGCGACATGGCGTGCGTGGCGTTGCGCGCAGGGTGCGCTTCCTGCTGCTGCCCTGGTCGAGCTCGTCCTCGTCACCACGGTCGGCTTGACCGCATTGCGGATATGGGCCTTTCGCCTCGCCGTAGGACCGGTCCAACCCGTCCTGGTACCCAACGTCCAGGGCATTCGCACTTTGGCCGATGGCTACCGCGGAGATATCCTGGCTATCGCCATCGCTATCGTCGGCATCTGGCAGGCTGTCTTGGCCTTCTTCCTGCGCTTTAGCGTGGGCATGACGGCGCCCGCGCTCACCTTGGGCATGTTCGCGATGTGGCCAGGCCTGATCGTCGGCGCCTTGCTGTGGTGGCACGCCGTGCTGCGCAAGACCGGGCCGATCGAGCAGTACTTCGATCTGGCCGTGCGGAGCAAGGGCAAGGGCCTGGGACGCGCCGACCAGAGCGCCGTCCACGCCTTCGTGGCCGCCGAGCGGGTACCCTACGGGCTGGCAATGGTGGAGGCGCTCACGTTAGCAGCGTCTGGCTCATCCGGGGTCGTGCTCCTGCTCGCGCGGGGCGGGCTAGGGCGGAGCATGGCAGGGCGGGCGCTCCTGCTCATCATGGTGCTGTCCCTGTTGGCGCTGTGCTACGGCTTGCTCCTGCGGCAGCGGGTGCTGCGTCCCTTGCTCAGCCACCTCGGGGCACGTCACGCGCTTCCCCTCGACCAGGTCAGGGCACCGCTAGGCTTGCGCGGTAAGCTCGGCGGCGCGATGGGTTCACTGCTGCTCGCCTCTGCCATCTTCGTGTGGTTATGCGCATCTGCGGCGGAGCCGGGGCGGATCGTAACTCTAGCGCTCGCCATGGTCTTGCTCTCGGGGATGGCCATGCTCCTCATTCGCAGCATCGTGGCGCCACTCGAAACCCTGGAAGAGCGATCGAGTGAGATGGCCAAGGGGCAACTGGCCCGTCCCGTCCCGCCCTGGGGTGAAGCTGATGAGGCGGGCCGGCTCGCCTTCATCTTCGAGGAGATGCGTCGTTCATTGCGCGACCGCCTGCGGTCGACGGAATCGATCAATGTGGACTTGGAGCGCGAGGTTCGTCGCCGAACGGAGGCGCTCGAACAGCGCAATGCCGAGCTGCGGGACGCGATCGAGAAGCTGCGGCGGGCGCAGGACAATCTGATCCGCACCGAAAAGCTAGCGTCCATGGGACGGCTGGTAGCTGGGATCGCGCACGAGATCAACAATCCGGTCAACGCTGTCATCAATTCGCTCGGGCCGCTCGCCGATCTGGTCCGGCAGGTATTGGTCACCGCGGGCTCTACGGAAAAGCTGGCGAGCGAGACGGAAGAAATCTTGGCGGTTGTCCAGCGTGGCGCCGCCAGGACGAAGGCGATCGTGCAGGCGCTACATGGCTACGCGCGTGGCGACGAATCGGTAAAGCGCGAGGTGAGCCTCGCGCGCAGCATCGACGAGACCTTGGGTCTGCTCCAGCATCGTCTCCGTCATGTCAAGGTGACTCGCAGCGTAGATGATGGGGTAAGCATCATGGGGTTCCCCGGGCAGATCGACCAGGTTCTGATGAATCTCTTCACCAATGCCGCCCAGGCCATAGGACCCCAGGGCGGGGCGATCACTGTCTCGGCGCGGAGGCAGGACGAGCGGGTGCTGCTCACGGTGGCAGACGACGGCGCTGGCATTCCGCCTGACGTGCTACCCCATATTTTTGACCCATTCTTCACCACCAAAGACGTTGGGGAGGGCTCGGGGCTCGGTCTCTCCATCGTCCACGGCATCGTCGATCGACACGGGGGCAACATAGAGGTGGAGAGCGAGGTTGGGCGGGGCACGCGCTTCTCGCTTTCATTCCCGCTGTTCGCGGCAGCTCGGGCGGGTTAGCCCATTAGGACCCTGGGAGGGTCCTTTAGAACCACCGCGGGCGAGCTCGGTCAGGCCAAGCCCGCCCGAGCCCACGCGAGTTATGACGCGACGAGGTTCGACAAAACTTGACTGGCGAGCTGACAGGTCTAGGGTGATGATGTAGGTCAAGGTAGTGATGAACTTTACATACTCCCACATACAGCGGGGACACGATGGCCACATCCAAGAGTAGAGGCGAAGCCGGACGCAGCCGGGAGATCTTCGGGATCGCCCTGCTCGGATCAGGGCTATTCTCACTAATTTCGGTGGTTTCCATGCAAGCCGGGAACACCCAGCTCATGGGTCCCGGCGGTGCAACCGCGGCGGCCGCCATCTACTCCCTGGCCGGGGTGGCGTCCTATCTCCTGATCGGGGCGAGCCTGGTGGTCGCGGTAAGGCTGTGCCGC
This sequence comes from uncultured delta proteobacterium, assembly GCA_963849735.1. Lineage (GTDB taxonomy): Bacteria > Myxococcota_A > Polyangia > Fen-1088 > Fen-1088 > Fen-1118. The sequence goes on along the minus strand of CAWKJE010000053.1, from coordinate 16,171 downwards.
GGTCGTCCCATGGTGGGGTTGGTCGAGGGCACGGGTTTCCTCGCCTTGCTCTGCTCGGTTGCTGTCCTTTGCCACTTGCCCTTTGCCGACGGCAAGATCACGTTGCACGGCCCGGGAGGGCTAGTGGGCCAATACCTGGGCCAGATCTTGGCCAGCTTCATCGGTGGCGTGGGCGCCGCCCTGGCGGCCACCACGCTTCTGGCTACAGCGATCATCACTCTCACGGACATCAGGGTCGCCGAGGTCATCGACTCGGCGGTGTGGGCAGGTCGGCAGGTTGCCCGGGGCGTGCTCTGGGCCGGGCGGGTGGCGGGACGAGCTATCCTGGCCGGTGGCCGCGCCGGGGGCAGGCTAGCAGTCGCTATGTTCCCCCGGCGATCGGCGGTGGAAGAGCTCCCACCCGATAGCGCGCTGGAAGAGGCCCTGGCTTTGGCACCGGGCGAGCGCGACCAAGCACGGGAGCGCGCGGCGGACGAGCTCGGGACGGACGAGCTCCTCGGAGCTGATGATCGCGAAGCAGAAGATCGCGAAACGGAAGGCTGGCTGGCCGGCGAGCTCGGGCGTGAGCCGGGCCCCAGGGTGTTGCCCGCGGTTGCGCGGGCGGAGTTGTCGTCGACCCAAGAGCAGGCCGCGGCTGGTGAGGCCGACCCGGACAGCGAGGGCCATCCCGACGGCGGCGGTGCCACCAACCTGTTCGACGATGCGTGCCTCGAGGAGAGCGAGTCGCGTCGCGCGGTGGCGGCGCTAGTCGCGGAGGTGGCCGCGGTTGATTGTGCTGCCCTGGCGGAGCCGGCAGTCCCCAGCGTGGGAGCGCCGGCCCCGGCGTCGGCGCCGATCGCCATCATCGCGCCGGTCTGCAGCCCGATCGACGACGGCCCCACCGAGGCCAGCGTGGGCCCCCCCGAGCCTTGGGCGGTGGACCACGGCCCGACGGTCGTACCTGCGATAGTACCGGCCGAGAGCTCGGGGCCGAGCGTCGAGGATGGACCTGGATTCATTCGCCTGTCGGAGGGTGCTTTTCGCCTGCCGTCCTCTGACCTGCTCGAATACACCCCACCCAAGGGCGCCGAAACCGACGAGGCGGCGCTACGGGCCATGGCCGAGCGTCTCGAGCAAGCCCTCGCGAACTACGGTGTACGCGGGAAGGTCACCGCCATCCAGATGGGGCCCGTGATCGTGACGTTCGAGATCGCGCCGGCCCCCGGTACTCGCACCGGCAAGATCGTCCAGCTCGAAAACGATCTGGCCATGGCGCTGGAGGCCCAGTCGGTGCGCATCGTGGCTCCGATTCCGGGCAAAGCGGTCGTGGGTATCGAGATACCCAACAAGAAGCGCGAGACTGTCTACCTGAAGGAGATTCTGGAAGACGACGGCTTTCGCCGGTCGGGCTCCAAGCTACAAGTCTGTCTGGGCAAAGACACCAAGGGCTCTCCGGTCAGCGTGAACCTGGCCAAGATGCCGCACTTGCTGGTGGCCGGGACCACCGGATCGGGCAAGTCGGTCGCCGTCAACGGCATGATCACCAGCATCCTCTACTCCGCTACGCCGGAGGAGGTGCGTTTCATCATGGTGGATCCGAAGATGCTCGAGCTGTCGATCTACGAGGGTATTCCCCACCTGTTGCTGCCGGTCGTCACGGATCCGAAGAAGGCATCCCTGGCCTTGCGTTGGGCAGTTGACGAGATGGAACGGCGCTACGAGCTCCTGGCCAAGAGTGGGGTGCGCGACATCTCCAGCTACAACGCCAAGGTCGAAGCCGAGCAGGGCCTCGCCGAGGCAGAGCCGCTGCACGGGCAAGACGAGCGAGCGAAGCACAAGCGCCTGAAGCTGGTCATGGCGGATGCCGAGGGCCACGAGCAAGAAGTCGAGGTCGAGGCGGAGAGCGGTCCCGCTGTGGCCAGCGAAGAGGGCGCCCTGGCCCAGGGAGGCGTCATCGATGACGAGCTGGCCGAGGAAATATCAGCGCGGGCTGCCGCCGCTCAAGCCGCGCGGGATAAGGCCGAGCCACCGGCGCGCAAGCTGCCCTACATCGTGATTGTCATCGACGAGTTCGCCGACTTGATGATGGTAGCCTCCAAGGAAGTGGACACGGCGGTGGCGCGCCTGGCCCAAAAGGCGCGTGCTGCCGGGCTCCACCTGATCCTGGCCACGCAGCGTCCTTCGGTCGACGTGATCACCGGCGTCATCAAGGCCAACTTCCCGAGCCGTATCGCTTTGCAGGTGGCTTCGCAGATCGACTCGCGCACCATCATGGGGCAGCCCGGTGCCGAGACGTTGCTCGGTAATGGCGACATGTTGTTTTCGGACCGGGGCACCAAGTTGCGCCGCATACAAGGGGCGTTCTTGTCTGACGACGAGGTGCATCGTGTGGTCGACTTCTTGAAGAAGCAAGCCAAGCCCGTCTACGACATGAACATCCTCACCGCGCGCGACGAAGAGGAGGGCGAAGGCGGTGCCGCCTTCGACGATTTCCACGACGAGCTTTTCGATCAAGCGGTGGCCATCGTGTGCGATACGCGCCAAGCCAGCGTCTCCTTCATCCAGCGGCGATTGCAGATTGGCTACAATCGCGCGGCGCGCATGGTGGAGCAAATGGAGCGCGAAGGTATCGTGGGGCCGTCGAACGGCATCAAGCCGCGCGAGGTGATAGCCCCGCGGGGAGAATACTTGAGCCAGCCGGGTGCGTAGCGTCGAGTTAGGGACACGGCCCGCGGGCAACGTTGTATCCTCGGAGCATGCACGCTCTCCTGCTCACGCTGGTCGCGGTCACGACGGTACCGGCGCCCGACCGCCCGCTAGACTTGCGCACGGTAATAGACCGGGTGCAAAAGCGCTACGAGCAGGCCAAGGATTTCCGGGCTCGCTTCGCGCAAGACTATAGTCGGGTGGTGATGGGGCGGAGCACCTTGTCCGCCGGCTGGGTGACGTTCAAGAAGCCCGGACGCATGCGCTGGGACTACGATAAGCCTGAGCCGCGGACCTTCGTCTCGAACGGCCAGGTGTTATGGCTCTACGAGCCCGCTGACAAGCAAGCCTTTCGGCAAGGTCTCAAGAATTCGCAGCTCCCCGCGGCGCTCGCTTTCTTGATGGGCAAGGGCAAGCTGGTGGACGAGTTCGACGTTTCGTTCGCCAAGGACGCCAGGCAGGGGCGACCAGGTGACTACAGGCTCATGCTCGTGCCCAAAGAGCCGCAGTCGGCCTACCAATCCATTCTCTTCGTGGTGGACCCGCGAGAGTTCCTGGTCCGGGAAACCGTGCTGATCGACCAGCAGGGCAATACCAATCACTTCGTTTTCGAGCACTCGAAAGTCAACGATAACGTTCCCGAGAGCCTCTTCCAGTGGTCGCCGCCGCCCGGGGTGCGCGTCATCGACACCGATCACATGAGCGACCAGTAGCCGCCGTGAGCTAGGGCGGGCTTCGCCCGACCGAGCTGGCCCGCGGGGGATGTAAAGGACCCTCCCAGGGTCCTTTATATAATGGCCGGGCTAGCGCTTGTGCTCGCCTTGCGCTAGGTAGGCCAGGATCACGTCGTCGAGGCTTTGGCTGGCACCCACCGGTGCCTTGCTGCGCTCATGCTCTGGGAGCTGGGACTCCGCGGTTTTGGCTTCGCCCGCGGTCGTGCTCGCGGCCGCGGGGTGGGGCGAGCTGGCCGAAGCGGTGGGCGGGATGCTCACGTAGCTGCCTTCCTTGACCACGAACGGACCGCCGAGCAGGGGGCGACGTCGAACCGGGGTAGTCGGGCTCGTGCGCGAAGGGCCGGGCTTGGCTCCCGCGCCTACCACGACCTGCTTTTGGAGCACGACGGGGGATGGCGTCGCGACCTGGCCGGGCAGATGGCCGGGCGTGGTCGGCGCAGGCGTGCTCGCAGGCAGCGGGGCCGGTGTGCCCGGGGAAACATGGGCCGGACCGGGCGTGGCCGTCGGCTCCGGGCCAGGCGTGGCCTGGGAAACATGGGCCGGACTGGGCGTGCTCGCCAGCAGCGGGGCCGGTGTGCCCGGGGAAACATGGGCCGGATCAGGCGTGGCCGCCAGCAGCGGGGCCGGCGTGCCCGGGGAAACATGGGCCGGATCAGGCGTGCTCGCCAGCAGCGGGGCCGGCGTGCCCGGGGTTGGCGTTGCCATGGCGGCCGGGGACGGCGGGGCGGCAAGCGGGGCTGGCGTGGCCGCCATTGCGATCGGAGGAGGTATCGGGGAGGGTGGAGGCGCCTTCGTTCCGAGTACGGCGGCTGAGGTGAGCTCGTTCACTCGCTCGTCGCGGGTCGGGCGCTGGAAGTTGTAGATGCCCGGGCCGGGTAGGGCGGGCTTGGCCAAGTGGATGGGTAGCTGCTCGGACGAGGGCCGGCGCTCGGCGGGTGCTGCGGGAATAGCATCGAGGTCAAGGGCGGCTTCCGCAGGACCGGGCGTGATGGGCACCTCGAGAGGTGCCGGCCCGGGCGGAGGGGTGACCAAGCTGTTGTCGTGACTGGGCGGATGGGTCACCAGCTTGTCATCGTGATCGGGCGTCGGCACTGGCGCGCTTTGGGCGACAAGCTCTTCGCTGGCGAAGACCTCCCCGCGCGATGCAAAGAAGGCAACTATGCGTTGGTCGTAGGCCTGGTGCTTGAGGTCGCGTAGGATGGCCTTGTGTTGGTCCTGCATGAGGGAGCGCACCTTGTCATCCGGCTCGGCGGCCTCGTACTGGCAGCGTTTGCTGCCCAGGATGCTGCCCTCGTAAAAGATGTGGGTGAGAATGTGGGGATTACCCGGACCGGAATCCTCGGTCTGTATGTGGAAAATGTGGCCCCCGTACTTGACGTTGTGGTTGTATCCGACAAGCGGGCTGCGAGGCGGTTTCGCCATGTTCACGGGCAGTATAGCGCTTGCGCCGTTTGTGCTAAACTGGCTTCGAAGGCAGTCGCATGGTTAGCATCACCGCAACGAAGATTCGCGACAACTCCCGCGATCCCTCTGGCGTGGTAAGTCTGGGGCGGTCTTTTCAGGGCTTTCTCATCAGCTATCCCACCATCGGGCGCGGCATGGTGATCTTTCGCGAGCCTAGCGGACATCGCATGGTGACCACGCCGGTACGGCGCGTGTTGGGTGAGTTTGGCGAGCCAGATATATACGTGGAGACCGAAAATTCGGTTTACCGCCTACGTATTCGGGTCGGAGTTGCGGCTGTCGAGGACATCCGCGTAGCGTCCCGGTAACCTGCTGGTCACCTGCCGCTCCCCGGCCTCCTATCGGCTGCGCTCCCTCCTTCGCCTCGTGATACTCTCGCCCCCACTTTGGGCTCCATCCGTCAAGCCTTAATACTCGCGGCCGGGCGCGGTCGTCCCGTGGCCGAGCCTGGCCTACCCAACTGCCTGGCCCAAGTCGGCCGGCTCTCGCTCATTCACCGCGCCCTTCGTGTGGTGGGCGCAGCCGGTATGCGCAGGGTTGCGATCACGGTGGGTTATCAGGAGGAGCGGGTCAAAAGAGAGGTAGAAAGTCTGCGACGGAGCGAGCCCCAGCTCCCCGAGGTTGTCTTCTTCTCCAACCCGGCTTGGGATGCGCCCAATGGCCTGTCCGTGCTGGCCGCGCGCGAGTTCCTGAGCGAGCGGACGCTGCTCCTCATGGCGGACCAGATTGCGGCGCCGCACTTGGTACGCGAGATGGCGACATTTCCTCACCTTGGCAGCGCCAGCTTGCTCGCCATAGATCGTGACTTGTCGCGGGTATTCGATTTCGACGACGCCACCAAGGTGCGCCTGCAGGCCCGCGCAAGCGGGAATGTGGCCGTGCTTGAGATCGCCAAGGGTTTGGCACGGCACGACGCGGTGAGCGCAGGGGTGTTCGTGCTGTCAGTCGGGCTGGTCGACTGCCTGGCCGAGTTGGCCAAGAACAATCCCCCCTCGCTGACCGAAGGCGTTGCCGAAGCAGCACGGCGCGGCCTAGTGACCGCGTACGATGTGGCTGGTGCAATCTGGCAGGATGTCGACTCGGCCGACATGCGCCTGCACGCGGAGTGGCTGCTGCGCGTATACGGTGACGATCTGCTGCATCCCGGAATGCGCGCCGCAGCGCGCACGACCGGCACGGATACCTTGGCGCTCATCGAGAGCCTGCTAGCCCAGAAGACCCTACCCCGTTACACGCTGTTCAATCCCGGACCGGTGGTCACCTCGGCAGGGGTCAAGGCCGCCCTGGTCCACTACGACGTTTGCCACCGGGACGAGGATTACTCTGGCGTGGTGAGGCGCCTGCAGCAGAAGCTTCGCCCGGTCTTCGGCGCTTCCGACGCGCACGATATGCTGCTCATCACGGGATCGGGCACGGCGGCCATGGAGATGGCGGTTGCATCGGTGGTGCCCGAGGGCAAGAAGATTCTCACCATAGATAATGGCGCCTTTGGCGAACGCCTGGCTGAGATCGCGCGCCTGCACGGCATTCCCGCCATCACCCTGACCTGCCCTTGGGGCAGCCTTCCCGATCCAGCCGCGCTGGAGGCCGCACTGGCGGCGGACCCTGACATCGCCGTGGTCGCGATGGTCCATCATGAAACTTCGGTCGGGGTGGTAAATCCGGTCGGGGCGGTGGGTCGGCTTTGCCGAGAGCGTGGGGTCACCCTGGTGGTCGACGCCGTGTCTTCCCTGGGCGCGGAGGACATCGACGTGGTCCGCGACAACATCGACGTCTGTCTTTCGTCGGCCAACAAGTGCCTGCATTCGGTATCGGGGGTATCGTTCGTGTGCGTTGCACCTCAGGTGTGGGCGCGCATCGCTGACATCGCGCCGCGGGTCTATTACCTCGATCTGAAGCGCTACCGCCGCTACCTCACCCAGGTGGCGCAAACGCCCTTTACGCCGTCGGTCTCCTCCTTCTTCGCTCTGGAGAAGGCCCTCGACGAGCTGGGCGAGCAGGGCGGAGTACACGCGCGGCGCGAGACCTACCGCAGGCGCAATTTGCTCATCAGACGTGTGCTCACCGATCTGGGCTTCCAGTCCTTTACCAATACCGGGCGCGAGTCGCACACCATCGTCACCATGAGGGTGCCTGACCAGCTCAGCGTGGATGCGCTTTACTCGCGCATGAAGGAGCGCGGCTTCATCATCTATCACTGCAAAGGGGCATTGCGCGAGCGCTACGTCCAGATTGCCAACATGGGCGAGCTCTCCGACGCCACCATCGACGCCTTCCTGGGCGCCCTGGCCGAAGAGGTGGCCAGCGCCCGATCATGACCTCACTGTCGACGCCGAGGCGGTTTCCGTGGTCCGCGCCCGCCAGCTTGCAAAGGTAAAGCCCCAGACCCGACGAGGGAACGCCGTTTTTCGGCCAATTCACGCCGGATGGCCCCCGGCAAACGGTCGAGGTTGCTTTTCGGTATGTAGTCGCGGGCGCCATCGCGCATGAGCTCGACCACATGCTCGCTGGGAATGCCGCCCGACACCAGGATGAAGGGGATGGGCAGAGTGGCGGCGTTCAGGCGGGCCAGGGCGTGGTGGGCCCCGAACCCTGGGATGGAGTAATCACAGAGGATCACGTCCCATCGTGATTCGCGCAGGGCCGCGCCGAAGTCGTCGGCGCGATCCACGCGCTGATGCTCGATGCGGTAGCCGGCGCGCAGCAGATGACGAAGAATAAGGTCCACGTCGGCAGGCGAATCGTCGACCATGAGAACGCGCAGGGGTGGGCTCGCAGCGCTCACTGCTCCGGGCCTTCTCGATCAAGTTGCACGTGGCTTCTCTCGCGCGTGGGGGCGCACGACCGATAATCGCCTATCGACATCGGCGGCAGCGCCCATTCCTTTAATCGCGTGAGCTCGGGCGGTCGGGCCAGGGCTCGCGCGCCGCTCAGCCAGATTCCAGTCGTGGAGCAGACAGCAACCTGACGCGTGGGCGGAGCGGCGTCACTGCTCTGGCGCGCCAGGCGGGAAAGCGGCCCCGCCGGGGGCCAATCATTCGGGTACGCTCTTTGCTGAGGGAGCCTGGTGGAGGAATTCCGCCATGGCCCAGGATACCGATATCAAGGACGAGGAAAAGCCGGCGGCCAAGCCGCCCGAAAAGCCCAGCAAGCTCGTTCCCGCCATCCTCGTCGCTAACACCGTGCTCATGGGCGCGGTGCTGGGGGTGGTCCTGCTACGCAAGCCGGAGGCGGGTAGCCCCCCCCCCACGGCACTCAAGGCCGCGCCCAGCGCTGAGCGCGGCAAGGCCGCCGAGGGCAAGGAAGGCAGTCACGGCAAGGGCGGGGGCAGCGAATCGGGGGAGAGCACGGGACAGGGCGAGAGCGCGGCTGCCGATCCCGCGGGAGCGCCTGGCCCGATGCTCAAGCTCGAAAACTTCATTATCCAGCTCCGGGGCACCGACACCGACCGCTACGTGCGGGTGGCCTTCGATCTCGAGCTCACGAGCGAGGCCGATCGGGCCCCGTTGCAGGCTCATATGCCGCATATTCGTGACGCCATCATAACCTACTTCTCCGACCGATCGATCGACGAGCTGCGCGGGAGCGAGGGTATGGAGCGGGTCAAGGCGGCGGTGGCCAAGCGCCTGGACGATCTGCTTGGCAGCATGCGCGTGCGCGCGGTCTTCATCACGGAGTTGGTCATTCAGTAGCAGGGGTTCTAAAGGGCCCTCCCAGGGTCCTTTTCATAATCGCGTGAGCTCGGGCGGGCTTCGCCCGACCGAGCTCGCCCGCGGGGGTTCTAAAGGACCCTCCCAGGGTCCTTTTCATAACAGATACCAAGGAGTCAGGCATGGCATCGCCACTCGATCCGCAAGAGCTGGAAGCCCTGATGAACGCCATACAGGAGGGGCGGGTAGGGGGTGACACCGGCAGTGCCGCGCCCGCGGGCGAGGAACCCGTGGTGCCCTACGACCTGACCAGCCAGGATCGGATAATTCGCGGCCAGATGCCGACGCTCGATTCGATCAACGAGCGCGTAGCCACCACCTTCGGCAAGGCCTTGGCGGGTAGGCTCCGCCTTGAGCTCCACGTGGCTTCGGCGCCCGCCATCTTGATGAAGTTCGCCGAGGTCACCGCGGCGGGCACCGACCAGACCATAACCGGGGTATTGAGCTTGGGCGCTGGCCACGGTCTGGGGCTGGTGATCCTGGAGGGAGCCCTCACCCGCGGCCTTTTGGCCGCCGCCCTGGGGGACCGCAGCGTGGCCAACGTTCCTCCCAGCAATGAGGATCGCTCCGAGCTTACCAGCGTGGAGAAGCTGGTGCTCAGGCATGTGCTCGGCATCATGTCGGATGCCATGGCCTTGGCGTGGGAGGAAGTGCTCGCGTTCAAGCCCGCGGTCCTGCGCTTCGAATCGGACCCGCGCATGGCCATCATCGCTCCGCCCTCCGATGTGGCCATCCTCTGCTCTTTCGAGGTGTCGGGCGCGCTCGAGGGCAAGCTGCTCCTGGCCATCCCTTATGCCGCGGTGGAGCCGGCCAAGAAGCTGCTCACCTCGCCGCCCCGGTTGGGCGGGCAGCGCGACGCCAAATTCTCGCAGGCCCTGGCCCGGGAAATCGAGGCGGTCGAAGTCGAGCTGCGGGTGGAGATCGGCCGGCGTTCGCTCAACGTGGGCGAGTTGGTCGAGCTCAAGGCAGGCGACGTAATAACCCTCAACACCAACGAGGGCTCGCCCTTACCGGTATTCGTGCAAGGACGAGCGAAGATGACCGCGTCGCCGCGCGTGGTGGGCGGCGGAATGGCGGTCGAGATTCTGAGGGCGCTGGGGCAGCCGAGCCATCCCGCTCGGCCGGCGCGTGCCCCTGGACCAGCCTTCGCGCCCGGATCCCAGCCGGCGGCGCACGGCTAGGTGAACACCGACACGAAAGGAACGACAAGGCCCATGGCAAACGAAGCTTCGGTTGGCGCGAGTGACTCGGCAGGCCCGCGCAAGCTCGACCTGCTCCTGGATGTTCCCCTTGACCTCTCGGTCGAGCTGGGCCGGGCGCGCATGTCGATTCAGGACCTGCTCAACTTGAGCCCTGGCTCGGTTATCGAGCTCGACAAGGTGGCGGGTGAGCCTCTCGATTTCATGATCAACGGCCGCCTGGTCGCGCGGGGTGAGGCCGTGGTGGTGAACGACAAGTTCGGAGTTCGCATCACCGACATCATCAGCCCGTCCGAACGCATCGCCCGTCTTCGCTGATCGGAGGTCTTCATGATCACTACCGCCATTTTCTTGCCCCTGGCCGCGGTTCTCATCAACGATGTCAAGGCCGAGCCCGAAAGCGGTGCCCTGGCCATCGCGATTGCCACCTCTGATCCGGTGGCGACCTCGGCGGTGAGGGTGGTTTCCGGCGGGTCGCATCGCATTTACGTGTACGTCGATGACAGTGCCTCGCGGCGTCCGAGCTTCGGCGAGCCGCCCACCGCCATCATCGCCCATCCCCGCCTGCGCTATACCAAACTGGAGGTTCCGACCGCCGAGCGCTGCGGCGAGCCCTTCGGTCTGGTCGCCACTGACAGCGGGTTGCGCGTGCGTGCGACCTGCAAACAAAGCGCGGCAACGCCGGCGATCCCGCCGACCGCCCCGAGCCTGGAGCACCCGGTCGGGCAAGCCGGCCTGGCGCCGGATACCCGCCGAGGCGGTGACTGGTTGGCGCGGCAGGCCAGCCTGGCCCGTGAGCAGCAGACCGGCGCGTCGCTGCGGGCGGCGCTGGCGTTGCCGGCGGAAGCTCCGGCGGACGAGGGCGGGGGCGAGAGCGCGTCCGGCGAAGCAGCCCAGCCTGGCTCCCTGCCGACTCCGGGCTCGGCCGCGGGGGGCAAGCCCGGACAAGCGCGCGCTCAGGCCGCGGACGCGCCGGCCGACTCGGGCAAGATTGGCGTCAGCGGGCCGCCCGCGCCACCCGTGGCTCGGGAGAAGCAGGGGGCTTGGCCAGAGCGCGGTACCGAGCACAAGTCGGCGGGGGGAACGGTGGCCGCCGTCGCAGTCGTCGCCTTGCTGGTCGGGGTGGCGATCCTGGCGGCATGGACGACCCGGCGGCGGGGGGGGCGTGAGCGCATGATCCGCATCCTCGAAAGCGCGTCGATAGGGCCACGCCGTTCACTGGTGGTGGCGCGGGTAGGGGGACGGACCATGGTACTGGGAGTGAGCGAGGCCGGGGTGGCTCTGCTCGACGCGCCGGCGCACAGCCCGGCAGATGCCAGCGAGCCTGGCCACGGCGGCAGGCTCGATCTCGAGGTGCCGCAGCCAAGCGATCCGGCCAGCGCGGACGATCTCGCCGCGGAGGGCATGCCGGGCGAAGCCAAGCCCGAAGCTTCGCTCTTGAGCCGTCTTTTCCGTCGTAAGGCGCGCGAGGCCGAGGGGCTCGAGCCCGGGGATTTCCAGCAGCTCTTCTCGGAAAGCTTGGAAGACGAGGATCTGCGCCGCAAGTTGGCGATGGGCCAATCGGGTCGTGTTGCTTGAGCCGGAACCATGTCAGTCGGAACAAGCTCGAGCGAGTGGACCATGAAGCATAGGCGATGCACGATCCGGCACGGGGCTAACCCGCCGGAACTGTCGGAGCAGTGCCGCCGTGGGCAGTTGCGGGGAGGGTCACGCTAGATGCCGTCGCCCGCCGTGCCCACCATGGCCAACCTTGCCGGGGCCGGCTTGCAAGCGGTAGGCAGCGGCTCGACCGCGGTCAAGCTGTTTCTCGTCCTCACCGCCCTGTCGTTCGGTAGCGCCATCATCCTTTCCCTTACCTCGTTCACCCGCATCATGATCGTCCTGTCCTTCTTGCGCCAGGCGATGGGAACCCAGCAGCTTCCCCCCAACCAGGTCATGATCGGGCTGTCCCTCTTTCTGACCCTTTTCATCATGGCGCCCACGCTGAAGAAGGTCCACAGCGAGGCGCTCACGCCGCTCATGGATGACAAGATCTCGATAGCCGAGGCTCTGGATCGCGCCCAGGCGCCACTGTCGGAGTGGATGCTGAAGCATACCAGCGACGACGACCTGCGCCTGTTCTTCGAGGTGTCGGGCAGCCCGCGGCCGGTGCGCGGCGAGGCCATTCCCTTTACCGTGCTGGTGCCTTCGTTCATGATCTCCGAGCTCAGCACCGCGTTTCGCATGGGGCTCTACCTCTTCATTCCCATGGTGGTCATCGACATGCTGGTGTCCATCATCATGATGTCCTTGGGTATGATGATGGTGCCGCCCACGCTGGTGGCCATGCCGCTCAAGCTGGGGGTCTTCCTCCTGGCCGGCGGCTGGCACCTGGTGGTCCAGTCGTTGGTGAGGAGCTTCTGATGGCGAGCGATCTGCCCTCTGGTCTCATGCGCGAAGGGTTCGCCGTTCTGTTCATGGTAGGCGGCCCCTTCGTCCTCGCCTTGCTCATCGTCGGCCTCACCGTGGGGCTCTTGCAAGCGGCCACCCAGATCAACGACGCCTCGCTGGGCTTTCTGCCGCGTCTGGTTGCCGGCCTCCTGGTGGCCTATTTCACCGGTCAATTTGCGATCGAGCGTCTGGCCCACTACTTCGCCGCGGCTCTCCGGGGCATGTCCGGGCACTTGTGAGCCATGCTGCCCGTCTGGCTCATGCCCTTCGCCCTGGGCTTCTTCTTGATCCTGGTGCGTTGCACCAGCCTCATCATGGTGGCGCCCATCTACAGCGCGCGCACGATTCCCCCGCTGGTGCGTCTGGGCTTTTCCGTGCCGGTCGCGGTTGCGGTGTATGTGGGGGCGGGCATGCCGATCTTCGGGGGCTGGGAGCGCCTGCCCGAGCTGTTCGCGGCGGTGGCCATGGAGGTGGTACTCGGGATCGGAGCGGGTTTTTGCGCCCGCTTCGCGGCCGATGCCGCCCAGGGGGCGGGTAGTGCCATTGCCCTGGCCATGGGGATGAGCTTCGGCTCGGAGATCGACCCGCTTCATGGCGCCCAATCGAGCGCTATCAGTGACCTGCTCGCCTTCCTCACCATGGCGGTGGCACTGGCCGCCGGCCTACACCGCGAGGCCATCGCCTGGTTGTGCCGTTCGGTCCGCGAGGTTCCGCCCGGCGCCGACGTACCGCTGGCGACCATCGCCACCCGGGTCATCGCCGACGGCACCGAAAGCTTCGCGCTGGCGGTTAGGCTGGGGTTTCCCATGCTGGCGGCGGCAACCTTGGGTCACCTCGGGCTCGGCTTGCTCAACCGGGCCGCACCCCAGCTCAATCTATCCCACATCGGCTTCAGCGTGGCCCTGGTGGCGGGCGGCGTTGCCTTCTACCTGGTCGGACCCAAGGCGGCGGTGTTGGCCGCGCAAGCGGCGCGCACGGCCTTTGCAGGACACTGAGCGCGGCGCCCGAGGGCGACCCTCATGGCCGACGATGCGGAACAAAGCGAGCGAACAGAACGGGCGAGCGCGCGCCGGCTGCGCATGGCCCGCGAAAACGGCGACATTGCCGTATCGCGTGACCTGGGCATGCTGGCGGCCCTGGGCGGTGGCGGGGGGGTGCTGGTCACCCTGGCCTCCGGCCTACGCGACGCCTTGGTCATGACGGTGAGCGCGAGCGCGGAGAATCTGCCCGATCCTTCCCTCGCCCGACTCTTGCCCCCACTCACCCGGCTCGCCCTGCTGGCGCTGACCGTGACTGGGGCCGCTACCCTCGCCGTTGCCGTGGTTTACGCGGTACAGACCCGCATGGGGCTGTGGCCCGAGCGAACCTTTCCCGACTTCTCCCGCGTCTTCTCCGCGGGGCGGATGAAGCAGCTCTTCAAGAAGGACGTCTTTGTCAACTTGGGGGTCGCCCTGGTCAAGGTGCTGGCGCTAGGCCTTACCCTGTGGAGCTCGTTTGGTGACACGTTCATGTCGTTGCCCCGCATGCTCGGCCTGTCCACGTTCTCGAAATTCGGCCTCTCGTGCGGGCTGGCGATATCGATGGCTGCCGCGGCGTCGGCGCAGCCGAAAATCGCGCAGTGCTTCAAGGTTTACGATCTGCTCAAAATGGATCAGGACCATTATTGGGCGAACTGGCAGAACGCATGTCCATACACGATTGATTCGGTGTATGTGATGGTTCGTTTTTCCGACCGGTCGCGGGGGCAACTGGGAAATGGAGTGTGGGCGCTGCATTTCGTGACGCCCGGCACCCACCAGGTGACGCGCTTCACGGCGCCGCGCGGCGTGCCGGATTTCGATTTCGTCCGGCTGCATAAAATCACCACCGATTCGCTCGAAGCGCTGCTGGACGAGCCGGGAGACCGGATTCACAAGGTGTCGGCGGAAGCCAGGCGGACGGGTGATCCAGGGGCGTGGCAGGTGGCGAAGGAAACGCAGCCACAGTCGCAGCCCGAGACGTTAGCCGTGGCGCTCGCCGGCCCGCGCCTGATTGGTGAGGCGCGTCTGGTGGGCGACTCAGGTCCGGAGGTGTCCGCCACTATTCCGATGGCTGCGGTGGGCGCGCGCACGGATTTGTTATCGGCCGAGGAACACATCGCCGGGGCCGCGAATTGATCCAGACGGGAAACTACCAGGCGGCCATAGAGGAACTCAGCGCGGCGATCCGGGAACAGCCCGACTGGTCGATGGTATACAACGCGCGCGGGTTCGCCTACTACCTGAGCACGATTACCGGCGCGCGCTGGCCGATCTGGATGAGGCGATTCGCCTGAATCCGCAGTATGTGAACGCGTATCAGAACCGGCGGTTGTCGCGCAAGGCGGCCGGGGATGCGCGCGGAAGCCGGGCGGATTGAAAAAATCCGGGCTCTGCTGGCCGGCCGCAGCGATTGAACAAGATCTCGCGATTACAGTGTTTTAATCGGGTTGGCCGAAAAATCGCATGCCTGCGGCTGGGAGACTGCGTCTACTTAGGTGGAGGCGGTGATGCAAAAGGCAATCGCGATCTGTGTGTCGTGCTTTTACCGGGCGCCGGAACCTACGCGGTGGCACAGCCGCCTGAACCGTTTCCTCAGGAGCAGGCTCCTCCGCCGGCTACCTTGTTAACGCCTGAACAGCTGGAAAACCTGGTTGCTCCCGTGGCTCTGTATCCGGATTCGCTGTTAGGGCAGGTGCTGGCGGCGTCGACTTATCCGCTCGAAATCGTCGAGGCGCAGCAATTTATCCAACAGCATCCCGAATTCGCGGGGCGGCGCTGGTGGACGCGGCGCGTCAGCAGAACTGGGATCCCAGCGTGCAGGCTCTGGTCGCGTTTCCGGATGCGATGGCGCTGCTCACGCGCGACATCCACTGGACCACGGATTTAGGCAACGCGTTCCTGGCCCAGCAGGCCGACGTAATGAACGCGATCCAGATCCTGCGCGACCGGGCGCAGCAGAATGGACGCCTGCAATCGAATGCGCAGGACACGGTGACCGATCAGCCTGTCGACGGAGGTCCGCCGGTGATTCAGATTCAACCCACCAATCCGCAGATCGTGTACGTGCCTCAATATAATCCCGAATACGTGTGGGGTGCGCCGGCCTATGGCGCGTATCCTCCGCTGTGGTATCCGTCGGTTGGATTCGGCCTTCTTTACGGCACGGGGGTGTTCCTGAGCGGCCTGTTTTCGGGATTCCTCGCTTCGGAGGCTGGGGCTGGGGATTGAACTGGCTGGCTCACGGGCTGTTTCTGAACAATCTTTTCTTCCACCATTTCGGATTCGCGGGATTCGGCGGAGCGTTCGGCGGGCACTCGCTGTGGGCACACAATCCGGCGCACCGGATGGGCGTGGCGTATCCGAATCGCGCGGTGGCGAGCCGGTTTGGTTCGACTCGATTCAACGGCGGCAACTACGGACCATCCAGAAGCTTCGCCCGCAATGCGCGGGCCTATAGCGGCGCGCGATCTTACGGCGGTGAATCGAGAGGTTATTCGGGTAGCGCCCGGTCCTACGCGGCGCCACGATCCTACGGAGGCGGCGAGTCGCGAGGCTTTGCGGGTAACGCGCGATCGTACGCGGCGCCGCGGGCGGGTGGGGCTGAACGATTCGAGTCGAACCGCCAGATGTCGCGCAGTTACTCGAATTCGTTCGCGAACCGTTATTCCGCGCTGCGGTCGAGCGGCCGGGCGCAGTCGCAACACCTTTCGGCTCCAAGAGCGCCGCGGGGTGGGGGACATTTCTCCGCTCCGCATTCTTCCGGCGGTCACGGCGGCGGGCACGGACACTCCGGCGGATCGCACAAACACTGAGGTCATCGGGCAAGCCCCAAACTGGCCCACGGGTTACAGACTAGCCCCATGTGTGTGAGGTTGGAGCTGATTCGAGCATGGAACCAGCCCCACGCTGACGCATGGGCTTTCGTCCGC
>CAWKJE010000052.1:0-3948 GCA_963849735.1 uncultured delta proteobacterium | reverse complement strand
CTTCCACGTACTTGGTACCAGTCGTCTTGCTGACAAGATCTTCGGCCACTTCCCCACCGGCGGCGGCCTCTTGGTCGGTCCCTTCATCAATCCCAACCACACCGCCGAGTTTCTCGAGATATCCGCCTTCGCCGCGCTGGCCTTCTCATTCGCGCGCAGAACCCGCGACGGGCAACGCGTTTGGCAACTGATCGCCGCCCTTCTCGCCGCCGGCGCCATTTCCACCTTGTCGCGTGGATCGGTCCTGGCCTTGGGGGCAGGGGCGCTGACCTGGTTCATCCTCGCGCCCGTCTCTGACGAAGGCGAGCCACTCCACCGCAGCCGGTTCGTGGGCGCGCTGCTCGGGCTGGCGGTCGTGGTAGGCCTCGCGATCGGTCTCGGTGGCGACAAGATCATCGATGAGTTCCGCGGCACCGCCAGCGACAATCTCTCGAAGCTTCTGGTCGCCAAGGACGCCTTGTCCCTGGTCGTGGCCCATCCCGCGGGCATCGGCCTTGCCGCATTCAGCCGCGTCTACCCCGTGTACAAGACCCTGCACTGGCCCGTCTGGCTCCAGTTCGTCGAGGACCAGCCGGTGAGCATCGTGGTCGAAACCGGCATCGCGGGCGCGGTCATCTTGGTCGGGATCCTGCTGGTCGTGGGCCGCCGCTTCTGGCAAGAAGCCCGCCGAGATCGCGTAGAGGCCTCCCTTCTCGCCGCCCTGGTCGCCGTCATCGCCCACAACCTCGTCGACTTCGGCCTGGAAACCCCCGGAATCCTCCTCCCCTTCTGCGCCCTCCTGGGCACCGCCTTCGGCCGCCAGTCCTCATCCCCTCGCCCCGCGCAGCGGGGAGATGGCCAGGGTGACGGCCCCTCTCGCAATCGCCGCCTCCCCCAACTCGTCGCCTTCTTCGCGTCGCTGGCTGCCCTTCTCTCCATCGCCCTTCTCTCTGCCCCCGCCGCCCGCGACTTCGACGCCCTCCTCAGCCCCCCTGACGCCACTCGGTCTCTCGTCCGGGCCGCCTCCCTCGCCCATCCGACCGACTACGCCTACGCCCTCGCCGAAGCGCGCTTCGCTTCTCCCGCCACCCAAACACGCTTGCGCCTCCTCAACCGCGCCATGCTCCTTTGCCCCCTCTGCATCGGCGCCCACCGGGAAGCCGCCCGCGATCTCTGGCGCCTCGGCCGCCGCCAGCAATCCCTGCTCGAGTGGAAGACCGTCATCACCGAATCCCGCCCCACGCTGTACGAGGCCCTCGACGAGCTCCTGAAGGGCGGCGCAAAGCCCGAAGAGCTGGCCACTCTCGCCGACGACCAGAATCGGTTCACCCTGAGCCGCTACCTTCTTGGTCACGGCGCGATCGACGTTGCCCAGCGCGTCCTGAACCAAGCCGACAGCCAAGAGAGCGTCGAGCTGCACCTCGTCCAAGCGCAGATCGCCCTCGCCGCGAAAGATATCCCCGCGGCCCAGAGCGCCACCCAGCGCGCTCTGGAGCTCGAGCCCCGCAACCCGCGGGCCCTACAGATGGCCGCGGAGATCGTGTTGCTGCGTCCCAATGGGACCGACGAGGCGTTGGCGATTCTGCAGAGAGGCGTTGGCTTGGCGCCCAGTGACGTGGCGCTGAACCGTATGCTGGTGTCCCTGCTGATGCCCACGGACAAGTACCAAGCCATCGACAAGGCCCTGGCCGGGTTCCGAGCGGCCTTGGCCGAGGCCGGGGCGCCCAGCACCGAGGCCAACCTCATCGCCGCGCAGGCCTGTGAAAGGCGTGGCCAATTCAGGCGCGCCATGTCCGAGTACCAGGCCGCGCTCGCCCACGCCCCGGACAACCTTGGCATCCACTTGGCGTTGGCGCGTGACGCCGAGCAAATCGGCGGCATTGCCTCGGCCGTCGAGGCCTACAACGACGTCCTTCGACGCGACCCCGCCAACGGAGAGGCCCGAGCCGCGCTGGTGCGGATTCAGCACGACAAGAAGGTTCTCGAAGTTGACAGCATCTTGGGCGCGCGCAGCGGTGCGGAGCTCAAGTAGCCTAGGCGCAGCTCGCCAGGCTGCACTCGCGAAGATCCTTCTACCGCATCCACCATTGACGCCCGCGTATAATGACATCATTTGTCTAGCAGGGAAGGCCAGGATTGCGGCTAGTCTGAATCTGACTCGACAAGAGACTTTCTTGAAGTAAAGAATATCCCACCTGCACATACTGCTCAGGTATGAGGCTGGTCAGGAAAACCTAGAATCAAATGCGAACCGCGGGTGTGGCATTCGTCTTAGCTTGCCTGGTGGCAGTCGTCTTGACTCCGCTGGTGCGGCGCTTCGCCCTGAAGCACCGGCTGTTCGACGATCACGTCTCAGCCCGCAAGATCCACGGCCGGCCCATCCCGCGGCTGGGCGGCCTGGCCATCGCCGCCGGGTTCTACGCCCCTTTGCTCGGCCTTCTGATCGAGGCCAGCGGCGTGGGCGGCCAGTTCTACGCCCGCTCGCGCATGGCCGCCGCCTTCCTGCTGGGCGGCGGCGGGATCTGCGGACTAGGCCTTCTTGACGACATACGCGGCTCGGGCGCGGGCAGGAAATTTCTGATCCAGTTCGCAATCGCGGGAGCCCTGTACTACGCCGGCTTCAGGATCGATGTTCTGTCCTTGCCCTTTGTTGGCGCCCTCCATCTGGGCGCCCTGAGCCTGGTTTTCACCTTGCTGTGGATCGTCGGCGTAGTCAACGCCATGAACCTCATCGACGGCCTCGATGGTCTGGCCGCCGGCGTGGGTCTGTTCGGGGTCGCCACCACCTTCGTGATGGCGGCCTCGCGCGGCGACGCCATCATGATGCTGTTCATGGCCAGCCTGGGCGGCTCGCTGCTGGGGTTCCTGGTCTATAACTTCAACCCGGCGTCGATCTTCATGGGCGACACCGGCTCGATGTTCATCGGCTACGTCCTTGCAGTGGGGTCGATCCAGACCAGCCAGAAATCGTCGACGGCCGTGGCCATCCTGGTTCCCATGGTGGCCTTGGGCCTGCCCATCGCCGACACCCTGCTGGCTATGCTACGCCGCGCCGTTCGTCGCCGGCCCTTGTTCAGCGCCGACCGCGCGCACATTCATCATAAGTTGATCGATCTCGGTCTGACGCAGAGGCAAGCTGTCCTCGTCCTCTACAGTGCGAGCATCCTGCTCGGTGGTACGGCGCTGCTGCTGACCGTGGCCAGCAGCCTGCAGTCTGCCGCGATCTTGGGGGCCATGGCCATGCTCGGTTTCGTCGCCATCAGGAAGCTGGGCTACGGCAAAATCCGGCGCTCGGCAGTGTCACAGACCGAGATCGACGCTCGCAGACTGCTCGACCGCTTGGCGGGCGCCGCTGACGAAGAGCGCTTGTGGCTCGAACTCAAAAGCCTGACCCAGGCCTTGGCGATGACCGCGATCCGTTTCTCCCTCGTCTACCGCAACGAGAGCGACTCCGTGGCCATTCAGCGTGAACACGGGAACTGGGATAAGCCCAGCTGTCGTAGCAGCGCTTTCGACTTCAGGGCCGACGCGACGGCGGTGAAGGTCGAGTTCCTAACCGTTCGTGACCCAAGCCCAGCGATCATCGAGGGCCTTCGGCAAGCCACGGCGAGCGCATGCACCAGAATTTTTGGCAAAGAGCCGGAGGCCAGAGTAGCCCACCCCAACGAACCGGTCCCGGCTCGGTAAAACGCGGTCCCCGGGGGTAGGGCGCCGGGTACTCGCGCCCCTGGCACCGGGCGAATAAATCGCACAATTGGCTGCATCCGTAGGGCGCCATTCCCGTCATGGGGCCTTGCTGGGAGGCCTCCACGTATTCATTCCAAAGCAGCATCAGCGTGACACAACTTGATTTCGTAGCCATCCGAGGTGGAAAGCGGGGCTCCTTGCCCATCTGACGCATCCCTCCCGCTCGGAAGCTCGCGGTGGTCTGCCGCAGCTTCTGGGGCGCCTCTGCCGCTACGCGCAGCC
>CAWKJE010000051.1:0-11549 GCA_963849735.1 uncultured delta proteobacterium | reverse complement strand
TGCTGGTGGTGACTCGTATCGCGGGGTGATGCTAGTTGGCCAGCATACCCGGCCAAGGCTCGGCATCGCTGCGGAGGCTGAGAGGCGTTAGCGTGACCGGCGCTTCCGCCGCCTAGAAGTCTGGCCCGTCCGCGTGGTAGTGGGCATCGACCGTCAGCGCGAGCTCGAGAGGCTCCCCGTAGAGGTGGCGGTAGCGAGCATATATGCCCAGCACGCGCTTGATGTATTCTCGAGCCTGGTCGTAGGTGATGAGCTCGACGAACTCGTCCAGGGGACGATCGCCCCACTCGTCACACCAGCGCATCATGGCCCGCGCACCCGCGTTGTAGGCACCGGCGGCCAGGGCCTCCTGGCTCTGGAAGCGGCGGTAGAGCCCGCCCAGGTAGGCGGTGCCCAGGCGAATGTTGAGGTCTGGGTCGTATAGCTCGTCGGCGTAGCTGCCCAGGCCCAACTTTTGGGCCAGGAGCTCGCCCGTCGCCGGGATCAGCTGTAGCAGGCCACGCGCGTCTGATGAAGACAGGGCGAAGGGATAATAGCCCGACTCCTTGCGCATTACGGCATAGGTGAAAAGCTCCGGCGTCCCGCCCGCCTGGCCATACTTCACTACGGCCGGGGCGAAGGCGCGCGGATAGGCAGCTTGCCAGAACAGCCGCTCGTCCGGCACGCTTCCCGGGCCCAGGGTGTCGGCCAGCTGTTGAGCGCGGTGGTAATTCAGGAGACGAGGGTAGGTGGCGAGCAAGAAGGGCAAGGCTTGGGCCTTGCCGTTACGCTTGAGGATTCTCACCTCACCGCGTTCCAGCTCTAGCCCGGCTTCTTGCACGAGCCCGGCCTGCTCGAGCTCGAGCACCCGGCTGACCAGGGCATCAGGGTGGGGCAGCTTCGGGGCGAGCAGGCCGCGGTCGGGCAACTTCGGCCACGGGATGACCTCGCCTGACTGGCGCAGGCGCGCCCGCGCCAGGAGGCCGTAGTAGTTGAAGGGGCCGCGCACGACACATGAGTGCAAAAGCTCGCGCGAGCGCGCCGTCTCTCCGGCGAGCGCAGCGATACGGGCCCGCCAGTAGCAGGCGCGCATGGCGCTCTCTTCGCTCTTGGGCGTGAGTCGCTCGTACCTGGCCAGCGCTATCTCGGCCTGTCCGGCATCGCCAAGGAGATAGTGGGCAAGCGTGAGGTACCAGGCGGCATCGGCGGCGAAGCTGCTGTGCGGGTAGCGCAGCAGGGTGCCCTGCAAGTCGGGCAAGGCCTGGCGAAAGCGACCGCGGTTGATCTCGAGCCAGCCCGCGCGAAACTGTGCCTCGGCGGCCCAACTCGCGCCGGGATACTGCGCGACCACGGCGCGATAATCGGCTATGGCTTCGTCGTTGCGGTCGATGCGCGATAAGGCGCGCGCGCCATGAAACATGGCGAGCGCCGCTTGGTCGCCCGCCAGCCGCGGTGCCACGCCGAGGAGCAACGCGGCCGCGCCGGCGTAGTCGCGCCGGCTGTGGTACTTGGCCATGCCCAGGGCCAGATCACGCTCGGCCGCCAGCTCGGCCGGCAGGGACGCGGGCAGGCGCAAAAGCTCGTCCTCGGCCTCTTGCCAGTAGTGCCCTTTTGTGAGCGCGCGCGCCCGCTGCAAGCGTTCTTGCGCCGTGAGCTCGCTTCGGCCTGGCGCGGGCCGCCCGCGGCCAGGGCGGCGGCGCGCTCCTCCGCCTGTTGCCCGAGCGGATGAGCGGGAAAGTCGATGTGGATATTGAGGAAGCTTGGGCCGCTCTTGCAACGGCTGCCTCGTCCTTTGTGGCCAGGGCCGCCATGGCCTCCTCGGCGGCAAAGCCAACGCGGACCGGGCGGTAGCCCGCTTTCGCGTAGCCGAGGTGGAGGCCATGGCGGCCCTGGCCACAAAGGACGAGGCAGCCGTTGCAAGAGCGGCCCAAGCTTTCCTCAAGATCCACATCGACTTTCCCGCTCATCCGCTCGGGCAACAGGCGGAGGAGCGCGCCGCCGCCCTGGCCGCGGGCGGCCCCGCGCCAGGCCGAAGCGAGCTCACGGCGCAAGAACGCTTGCAGCGGGCGCGCGCGCTCACGAAAGGGCACTACTGGCAAGAGGCCGAGGACGAGCTTTTGCGCCTGCCCGCGTCCCTGCCGGCCGAGCTGGCGGCCGAGCGTGATCTGGCCCTGGGCATGGCCAAGTACCACAGCCGGCGCGACTACGCCGGCGCGGCCGCGTTGCTCCTCGGCGTGGCACCGCGGCTGGCGGGCGACCAAGCGGCGCTCGCCATGTTTCATGGCGCGCGCGCCTTATCGCGCATCGACCGCAACGACGAAGCCATAGCCGATTATCGCGCCGTGGTCGCGCAGTATCCCGGCGCGAGTTGGGCCGCCGAGGCACAGTTTCGCGCGGGCTGGCTCGAGATCAACCGCGGTCGCTTTCGCCAGGCCTTGCCCGACTTGCAGGGCACCCTGCTGCGCTACCCGCACAGCAGCTTCGCCGCCGATGCCGCCTGGTACCTCACGCTTGCCCACTATCTCCTTGGCGATGCCGGACAGGCCGAGATAGCGCTGGCCAGGTACGAGCGACTCACGCCCAAGAGCGAAGAGAGCGCCATGCGCGCCTGCTACTGGCGGGCCCGTATCGCTGCGCTCGCCGGAGAGACGGCGCGCTCGCGCGAGCTTTTGCACTCATGTGTCGTGCGCGGCCCCTTCAACTACTACGGCCTCCTGGCGCGGGCGCGCCTGCGCCAGTCAGGCGAGGTCATCCCGTGGCCGAAGTTGCCCGACCGCGGCCTGCTCGCCCCGAAGCTGCCCCACCCTGATGCCCTGGTCAGCCGGGTGCTCGAGCTCGAGCAGGCCGGGCTCGTGCAAGAAGCCGGGCTAGAGCTGGAACGCGGTGAGGTGAAGATCCTCAAGCGTAACGGCAAGGCCCAAGCCTTGCCCTTCTTGCTCGCCACCTACCCTCGTCTCCTGAATTACCACCGCGCTCAACAGCTGGCCGACACCCTGGGCCCGGGAAGCGTGCCGGACGAGCGGCTGTTCTGGCAAGCTGCCTATCCGCGCGCCTTCGCCCCGGCCGTAGTGAAGTATGGCCAGGCGGGCGGGACGCCGGAGCTTTTCACCTATGCCGTAATGCGCAAGGAGTCGGGCTATTATCCCTTCGCCCTGTCTTCATCAGACGCGCGTGGCCTGCTACAGCTGATCCCGGCGACGGGCGAGCTCCTGGCCCAAAAGTTGGGCCTGGGCAGCTACGCCGACGAGCTATACGACCCAGACCTCAACATTCGCCTGGGCACCGCCTACCTGGGCGGGCTCTACCGCCGCTTCCAGAGCCAGGAGGCCCTGGCCGCCGGTGCCTACAACGCGGGTGCGCGGGCCATGATGCGCTGGTGTGACGAGTGGGGCGATCGTCCCCTGGACGAGTTCGTCGAGCTCATCACCTACGACCAGGCTCGAGAATACATCAAGCGCGTGCTGGGCATATATGCTCGCTACCGCCACCTCTACGGGGAGCCTCTCGAGCTCGCGCTGACGGTCGATGCCCACTACCACGCGGACGGGCCAGACTTCTAGGCGGCGGAAGCGCCGGTCACGCTAACGCCTCTCAGCCTCCGCAGCGATGCCGAGCCTTGGCCGGGTATGCTGGCCAACTAGCATCACCCCGCGATACGAGTCACCACCAGCATGAGCACCTGCAAGGCGAAGGTCTTGTCCCCCTCCACGCGCAGGCGTCCCGCCAGGAGAGCCTGCAAGGGGCTCAAGGCGCGCGCGGCCAGCTTTTCGCACGTTCCACTGTCGATGAGCACCACGGTGCGCGGGCGACCCGCCAGCATGCCCGCGTGACCAAAAGCGGCGTCGACCGCCCAGCGCCGCCGTCGCCGCCCCTCGAGCTCGAAGCGGATGCGGCCGTCGAGCTTGTGCAGAAGCTCGATCTCCTGTGATTCGGGCGAGATCACGGCGACGATGTCGGCCGAGGTGGGCAGAAAACGAAAGAGATCGGCATCAGGAAAGATGACGGCCAGGAAGTCCGCGGCGGACTGGCGAATCCAGACATCGGGGTCGTCGCCGCGCAGATGGGCGTTGCGCACCCGGCGCGCGACCGCCAGCTCACCATCCTCCACCTGCATGTCCCACTCGCCGCCCTCGAGCCCGGAGAGCGAAAGGCGCAGCCGCGGCGAGCGGCCTTCCGGCTTGTGCGCCGCCGCCGCAAAGGCGGCCGGCAGCCAAGATTCGATGATCTCGGCCGGGGCCGAGCGAGCCCGCGGCCGGCTCGGGATCTGGCCTGCGCCCAGGGGCACGCTCACCTCTCCTTCGCCGCCCGTTTGCGCCTGGGCGCGGACGCGGGCCGGTTAGGGGCAAAATCGCGTCGCCGGCCCCGCTTGCCCCGCCGGTCGGGGGGCTGAGACGCGCCGCCGGCACTGCGTAGACGCATCTCGATGCGCCGGCGCGCGACGCTGACCTGCAGAATCTCGACTTCGACGCTGTCGCCAAGCGCAAAGGTACGCCCGGTGCGCCGTCCCACCAGACGGCAAGCGCTCTCGTCGTATTCATAGAAATCGTCGGGCTGCAGGATCTGGGTGCGCACCAGCCCCTCGACGAAAGGCTGGTCCACCACCACGAAGATGCCGAAGGAGGTCACGCCCGAGATAGTGGCCGGGTACACCTCGCCGATACGGTCACGCATGAAGAAGGCGCGGTAGAGGTCCACGACCTCGCGCTCGACCTCCATCGCTTTGCGCTCGCAGAAGGAGGCGCTCACGGCCGCGCGCTCCAGCACTTCGGTGGTCGGCATGGCCACATCGGCGATGGGCGCGAAGCCACCCGCCGGCTTGCCCAGGCTGGCCAGGCGGTGCTTGAGCAAGCGGTGGACGATGACATCGGGATAGCGCCTTATGGGCGAGGTGAAATGGAGATACGCGGGTAAGGCCAGGCCGAAATGCCCGAACATTGATCACGTCATAGGTGGCCTGCTTGAGCGTGCGCAGGAGGAGGAGTGATAGCGGCTTTTCCGCCGGATGTCCGCGCAACCGCCTGAGCACCGCGGCTAGCCCCAGGGGCGTCGTGGCCTCCTCCGGATTGAAGCGGATGCCGTAACGCTCCGCCAAAGTCGCAAAGCTGGCCAACTTTTCCTGGTCGGGTACCGCGTGCACGCGCCAGGCGGTATCCTCTTTGCGATCTTGAAAGCTCTCGCCCACGGCCTCGTTGGCCGCCAGCATGAACTCCTCGATCATCGCATAGGCTTTGCGCTCGCCCTCGTCGCGGCGGGCCCGACGCACATCGCGCACTAGCCGCGGATCGTCGCGATCCAGCTCCACCACGGCCTGGGGCAAATCCAAGTCCAAAGCCCCGCGCTCCTGGCGCTGCTGACGTAGCTTGTGGGCAAGCGCGTCCATGGCGCGCAACGCGGGCAGAAAAGCCGAGTAGGGTTTGCGCCGCCCGCGCGGCTCGCCGGCCAGCGCCGCCGCGACGCCGGGATAGTCGAGCCGACCATGCGAATGGATTATCGCTGCACAGAAGTCCCGATCGACCACCTTGGCGTGACGGTCGAAATCCACCCGCACCACCATGGCCAAGCGGTCCTCGCCCGGTAGCAAAGAGCAAAGGCGGCTCGACAAGGCCTCGGGCAGCATGGGGATAGCGCGGTCAGGTAGATAAACGCTAACCCCGCGGGCCTGCGCCTCGCAGTCGAGGGCGCTGCCTTCGCGCAGGTAATGAGATACGTCGGCCACCGCTACCCACAACCGTTGTTCTCCGCGCCCCAGCTCTTCCAACGCGACCGCGTCGTCGAAATCTCGGGCGGTTTCCGGGTCGATAGTGGCAAACGCCAGATGGCGCAGATCGGCGCGATCGCGCATCTCCCGCTCCGCCACGGCCTCGGGAAACCTCGCCACCTCAGCCGTGACCCGACTCGGGAACTCGTCCGAGATATCGGCGCACGCGAGGGTCTTTTCCACCTCGGTCTGCGGATCGTCGGGCGAGCCCAGAATCTTGATCAGGCGGGCCTCAATCGGCGCCTCGGGGCTATCGGGATAGGCGACGATTTCTGCCACCGCCGCCTGGCCCGCCCGAGCCGGGACGCCGCCCCGAAGCACAACCTGGGCATTGATCCGGGGGTCGTCGGGCTCGAAACGCAGTTTCCCCCCCACGGTGAGCAAGTTACCGGTGATCTTGCCCCGCCCGCGCTCGAGCACCTTGAGCACCCGGCCTTCGAGTCCCCGCCCACCCACCCACCACTCGACCTCCACCCGGTCGCTGTCCATGGCGGAGGCGCGATGGCGCCGGCTTACGTGGATGTCCTCCGAACCATCGTCCGGGACGACGAAGCCGTACCCGTCGGGATGCACCTTGATCCGGCCAGGCAGTCTACGCATGCCCCGCCCACCGTCCGTGGGCCCCGGAGGGGTATAAGCAAAACTCTCCTTACTGTCAGCGATCGTCATTGTCAAAGCGATCATACACACACCGGCCGACTCCGCCACGCCGGCTCGCCAGATCGCCTATCGGGAGGGGGAAGTGCCGGACGGTGGGGAAGGCCTCGTCGGAGAAAAGGTGACCAGCGCCGCTTACGCTACTCCGGGGACCGCCGGGCAGCCGCTAGGGGGCCTTGAGAGCGTATAGCTTGCCGTCGTCGGTGCCAACGTAAATGTTACCGTCAGCGTCAAGACTGGGCGAGCTATCGACATCGCCGCCCAGCTCTACCGACCAGCGCAATCTGCCATCGGGCTCAATAGCGTAGAGGCGATCGTCTTGCGAACCGACCAGAACCGCACCCGCAGCGTCAACGAGGGGTGAAGAAAAGATGCGGTCACCAGTACGGAAGGCCCACATGAGCGTACCGTCGCGCCGAATTGCATACAGGAGCCCATCGAAGGAACCCACGTAGATGGATCCGTCGCGTCCGATGGCGGGCGACGATCGCACATCCCCGCCGGTGGTAAAGGCCCACAGCAGCTGTCCTTGCGGGCTCAAAGCGTAGAGGCGATTGTCGTCGGAACCGACGTAGACGGTACCGTCTTCCTCGATCGCCGGGCTCGACTCTACGTCGCCGCGCGTCCTGAGCTCCCACTGTCGACGACCGTCGGCCGCGATGGCATACACGCTGTGGTCTTGGCTGCCTGCGTACACCGTGCCGTCGTCAGCCACCGCGGGAGCGCTCGAGACGTGTCCGCCGGTGGGATAGCGCCAGCGCAAAGTGCCGGCCGGGGCAATAGCGTAAATTCCATCCCCTCCGGTATAGATCGTTCCATCCGGTCCAATGGTGGGCCCAGCGTCGACGTCGCAACGGGTGGCTTCCGGGCCAACGGTCACCGTGGGCGAGCAGGCCCCCACCCGATACTTCCACAGCAGCTTACCGCTCTTGCCGTCGAGGGCGTACAGGTGGTCATCATCGGAACCGACGTAGACCGTCCCCTGCGCCGCAATCGCGGGGGTGCTCCACACCAAGTCCATGGTGGCGAAGCTCCAGACGATGCCGCCCTCGTGATCGATGGCGAGAACCTTGGTGCTGTGGCTCCCCACCACGATAAGGCCGTCCTTGGCAATGGTAGGCGACGCGGTTACCGGCGCCGATGTCTCCACCGCGAAACGGACCTCCGGCTTTTGCCGGGGCAAGAGATACGGAGAACGACCGCGGTGGTGGGGCTCGCAACGGAACATGCCCTGCGCGGGAGGTCCGGCGGGCGCCACCTCCACCGGAGTCTTGCCCGTCAGAGCTCGCTCGGCCATCGGGCGGGCAGCCATCCGGGCGGGGGAGAGCCCGGCCAAGGGCCCTGAAGGCCATACACATTGCCCACGATCGCAGATGCGGTCGAGCTTGCAATCGCGGTCCGACCCGCAACCGTCGCTCTTGGGCGTGTGCGCGGAGCATGACGCCAACGCGACCAGTAGGGCAAGGACGGCAGCGGTCTCCCTGACGGCAGCAACCGTGTCGCGAGCGTGTCCGCCAGGAAGCTCTGCCGATGCCCCGTCGGGTGGGGGATACCCCGGTAACACCGCCCCTGCTCGTAGCGCGCTCGGGGTCGCACCCCGGCAGCCTAGCACTAGCAACCTAGAAGAGGTTCATCACGAAGTTTATGCCGAAGGTGCTCAGCGTGTCTTGGTTCGAGTAGTAACCCACGGTGCCACAGGCCTCGAGGCCCAGGCCGAGGTGATACGACTGGAGGAATTCCATGCCGACAGCAAGGGTCCCGCCAAAGCCAGAATCGTCACCCGAGTCTCCGTAAGAAGAGTAGTAACCATAGCTGTACGAGCGCACCGCGGCACCTATGCCCGCGCGGACGTAGAGCTTGGGAGTGAGGAACACTTGTGGACCTACGGTGAAGAGGGTCTCCGTGATATTGAGGTTGTTGTTGAAGTAGGCGCTCGCACCGTCCGCCGCCAGCATCACCGACCAGCGCGAGTCGATGCCGAAGCCGAAGCGAAAGTTGTAGCCCAACCCGAGGCGAGAGGCATTGCTCGCACCGTTAGGGAAAAACGCCAGTCCGCTCAAGCCTAGACCTACCCCAAACGAGAACGGACGATAGGTGATCGGGCGCTCGTAGTAGTGCATGGGCGGCGGCGGGGGATAGCGGCGATAGTAACGAGGAGGCGGGGGCGGGTAGCCATAGCCATAAGGCGGCGGGCCATCATACTGGTGGTAGTAGTAAGGCTGCTCGGCCGAGGGCTGCGGATAGCCTTCAGGAGGTGGTGGGCTCGGATACTGACTCGGATACCCTGCCGGCGCATTGCCGGGCGGGAGCTCCTGCTGCACTTGCGGTTCGGACTGGGGAGCGGCGCTATTCGGTTTTGCCGCCTGGGCGGTTGCGTCCGCAGCAGTGCCCTTGGATGGGGGGCTCTGTTGCGCCCATGCGGCAGTGTGAAAAACCAGCACGGCCGCTCCCGTAAGGGTTGCGGCCGAAAAGGCGCCAAACTTGTGTGCTAGGGGGGATGACCTCATTGATCGCTCCTTACGATGGGGGAAGCATACTCTCGTTCTTCAAGTTTGGTGCCAGCTCTTGCGTTGCCCATGGCGCATAGGCTAGCAAACGTCAGCAAGGAGAGAAAAGGTCGGCAATGGTGCAAAAAGCGCCGCTCGGCGGCCAAGGGTAGCGCCGACTCCATCATGCTGCTGTGATCTAGCCATGACTTCCACAACCCGGCGCGAGGGGGACTTCGCCGCCCCCGCAGGGCTTACCCTGGCCGCGGCTTTGCGGGCCGAGATGCCAGAGCGAAGCTGGAGCCAAGTGCGGCGATTGTGTGCCGCGGGCAAAGTTACGGTTGACGGCGAACCAGCCAGCGAGCCGGCCCGCCGCCTCATCGGGGGCGAGCGCGTCGCTTGGAGCTTGCAGAGACCGGATCCCCGGCGCGCATTGCCGCTCGGGTTTCGCATCGTCTACGAAGATGGGCACCTGCTGGTGGTGGAGAAGCCGGAAGGCATTGCCACTGTGCCCTACGAACGCAGGGAGACGGGCACCGCCCTCGATCTCATTCGTGACGCATGGCGCTTGCAGGGCCGTAAAGCCACGGTGACACCCCTTTACATCGTCCACCGCATCGACAAAGACACCTCGGGACTGGTCTGCTTCGCCAAGACCAAGCTGGCCGAAAGGGGGCTGCACCACATTTTCAAGCAGCACCTGGCCGAGCGAGTCTATCTGGCGGTGGCGCAAGGTCACCTGAGCTCGGGCTGCATAGCATCTCGGCTTATACCCAATCGCGGCGACGGCTTGCGCGGCAGCACACGGCACTTTGCCGGCGGCCAACACGCCGTGACTCACGTCGAGGTCGTGGAGCACTGGCGCGCGGCAACACTGTGCCGGGTACGTTTGCAAACCGGCCGGACACACCAGATCCGCATCCACCTGGCCGAGCAGGGACACCCGCTGGTCGGGGAAACCGTCTACATCCGCGACCTAGTGCGGGCTGGGGGCAAGCCGCTCGCTTGCCCCCGCTTGCTCTTGCACGCGGCCACCCTCGGCTTCGATCACCCGGTAAACGGGCGGCATTTGCACTTCGCCAGCGAGCTTCCCCCTGACTTTGCCGCTGAGGTGACGAGGCTGCGCGGGCAGGCCTGATCAGGCGCGATAGGCAGGGGCGAAGACCTCGTGGGCGAAGGTCTCGAACGTGGTCTTGCCCTGCACGACGGCACCGCCATCCTCAGGTGCCAAGAGGCCCTTGCTCGCTCCGCGTTGCATCTCGGCAAAGAGGGAGACGAGCGAGGGCTTCATGCCGGCCTGGCGGAGGGCCTGCTCGGCCTCCTCGAACGATGTCTGCTGGTAGCGGATCGGCTTGCCCACCGCTTGGCTAAGCTGGGAGACCAGCTCGGTCTGGGTTATGGCTCGCGGTCCTATGAGGTGGATCACGCTCTTGCCCGAGAAGTCCAAGCGCTCCAGGCGCGACCCGGCATAGCTGCCGATGTCGGCCGAGGCTATCGCGGGCACGGCGGTATTAGCGGGCATGGGCGCGCTATAGACGCCCTTGCCCTTGACCCCCACCAGCTCGTAAAGGACGTTCTCCATGAACCAGCCCGCGCGTAAGAACAGGGCATTGAGCGGCACGATCCGCTTGAGGCGCTCTTCCAGATCGTGGAGCGCCACGATGGGACCGGTGCCCTCGCGATGCTGGGCCCCGATGCTGGAGAGGAGGACGACGTAACGCACCCCGGTCGCTTCCGCTGCGGCCACGTATGCATCCGCCAGTCGTTGCTGATAGGCGCGGAAATCGTCGGTCGCCATGTTAGGCGGGATCATGAGGTAGGCGGCCTCGGCGCCGGTAAGGGCCTCGCGCACGAAGCTCGCGCTCTCGATATCGCCCACCGCCGCCTCCGCCCCGGATTGCGTGAAGCGGGCCAGCTTTTCCTTGTGTCGAGCCACCACGCGGATCTTCTTACCCGCCTTGAGCAATTGCGCCGCAGCAGCTCCGCCCGTGTGACCTGAAGCTCCAAAAACCGTGATCATGTCGAACCTCCTCCCTTGGCAGGCGGTGAACCTGCCACGCAAAGCTACCCTCGGCAACCCGTTGAGCTCAGGGTAGCCCGAGCACGAGCTCGAGGCGGCCCTGATGCACTCTCACTGATCTCAGGACCAAGCGAGCGAGGGACTGCTTGAAGTCGGTCTGGCTCAGGCGGTACAAGGGCACCGCGGCCAGATAGCCCTCGGCAATGTTGGCAATCAGCTGCTCGACGACCGGCCTGACCTGGCCGGGCAGGCCCTCGACCGCCACCTCGTCTACCGTAGCCATGGTCAGGAAAAACTCGCCGCTCTCGGGCGCGTAACGGATCTGGCCCTGCACGACCGCGCGACCGACCAGCACCGGGTAGCCCACGAGGCTCAGGTCGACCTCCGGACGCACCATGATGCGATCGGCATTCTCCGCCAGCTCGATGTCCACCTTGCGCACCGTACCTGTCACCAAGAGCTTGGACTTGCTCACCGGCAGGTGGCGTTCGACGGCCTGCCTGATCTGGGAGGCGCTCACGTTCACGGTGTAGGTGGTGGAACAAGCCGCCGTCCCGCTGGCCACCAGGACCAGCGCCAGCACCGTCGGTGGGAAAGCGCACGGCGGTAACTCAGGGCTTGGCCCGACGTCCTTTCTGCAAGGTCTGCA
>CAWKJE010000050.1:0-3608 GCA_963849735.1 uncultured delta proteobacterium | reverse complement strand
GCAAGCCTCACTCGTCGGTGACCAGCTCCCGCAAAGCCCACCTACCGCCCCTCCCGGCCGCTGGAATATTCACGGGCAGACCACCTTCGTCGGACAAGGCTACCCCAGCTTCAACTCGCCCTACCAAGGGGCCCAGAGTCTCTCGGGCTCGAGCCAGTTCAAGAACACGGTAAGCGCCACTCTTTTCTTGGGCTTGCGCTTGGGGCAGAGCTCTGAGCTGTACTTCGACCCGGAGCTCATGCAGGGCTACGGTCTCAGCGACACCCACGGCGTGGCGGCCTTCCCTAACGGCGAGGCGCAAAAATCCAATTTCCCTATTCCCCGCTTCGACCTGGCCAGGATCTACGCCAGGTACGGCTTCGGCCTGGGAGGAGAGCAAGAGCTGGTCGACGATGGGCCCAATCAGCTCCCGGGGGCCCGTGATGTCTCCCGGCTCACCGTAACCGCAGGCCGCGTATCGGTAACCGATTTTTTTCTGCAGAGCACCTTCGCCGGCGAGCCCCGCACGGGCTTTCTCAACTGGAACGTCTACGGCACCGGGTCCTACGACTGGACCATGGACCTCGTCAGCTTCACCTGGGGCGCCTTGGCCGAGCTCCAGCAAGCGCATTGGGCGCTGCGCAGCGGCTATTTCCTGCTACCCAGCACCTCCAACACAAACACTTTCGATTGGCGCATCCCCGATCACGGGCAGTACCTGGCCGAATACGAACGCCGCTTTGTCCTATCGGGAAGACCGGGCAAGGTGCTGCTCTTCGGCTGGCTGGCCTACGGCAACATCGGCAGCTACGCCGACGCTCTGGCCGAGCCAGCTACCACGCCCAACTATCCCGACATCACGGTCACCCGCGGGCACGACCGCGACAACTATGGCTTCGCGCTTAGCGCCGAGCAAGCGGTGAGCGACGCCTGGGGCGTGTTCATGCGTGCAAGCTATAGCCCCGAGAAGGTCGAGAGCATGGGCTGGACCGATTGCGGCGAAGCCATTGCCCTCGGCGGCACCCTGCGCGGCAACGCTTGGTATCGGCCGCAGGACAGCTTGGGCTTGGCCGGTCTGGTCGAAGGGCTATCGCCCATTGCCCAGCGTTACTTCAAAGCGGGCGGCATGGGCATCGTCATTGGCGATGGCACCCTCGCCTACCGACCCGAGACGGTGCTCGAGAGCTACTACGCGTTCACCGTCACGGGCTGGCCCACCGCTACCCTCGACTACCAGCTCGTGGTAAACCCGGGCTACAACGCCGATCGGGGGCCGGTCTCGATCTTCGCCCTGCGCCTGCACGCGGGCTTCTGAGCGCGCGGAATCCGGGCGGCGTCGCCCGTCATCACAAGCCGATGAATCTCTACACCAAGATCCGCACCGATCTGGGTACGCTGGCGCTGGGCTTCAGCGAGAAGGGCATTTCGCGCGTGGTCTATCCCGCCGCCGATTTTGCCGAGCTAGACCAGGCCAACCTCCGCCGCCTGGGCTTGCACCAGGAAGCGGCGCCTCCCCGCGCGGTCGGCGAGGTTGCCCGCGCGCTGCAGGCCCACCTCGCGGGTAAGGTGCAGAGCTTCACCGGCGCGCCCCTCGATGTCGAGGGCGTTTCCCCATTCCTGTTGCGCGTACAGCGCGCCGCTCAGGCCATCCCGGCCGGCCACACTTGCAGCTATCGCGACCTGGCCGTCGCGGCCGGCTCGCCCAACGCCGCGCGCGGCGCCGGTCGCGCCATGTCGACCAACCCGTGGCCCATCATCGTGCCATGTCACCGGGTCTTGCCCCGCACCGGCTTCGGCCAGTATTCGGCGGGCAGTGGGGTCGAGACCAAGTTACGCTTGCTCTGGCGCGAAGGCTACCGCGGCCGCACCTCCAACGTCACCTTCGATGAGCACGCCGCCCAGGCCCACCTCATGCGTCACGATGCCCGGCTGGCCGCCCTGATCGAGCGCGTCGGCCCCTTCACCATGCAGGCGGTGGCGCCCCATGCCAGAAGCGGCGTCGAGCCCTTCACCGCGCTCGCCAAGGCCATCGTGAGTCAGCAACTCTCCGGCAAGGCGGCCCGGACGATCTACACCCGGGTAGCGGCCCTCACCGGCGGCGATGCCATCGTCAGCCCACCGGCGGTGCTGGCCCTCGCGCCAGCACAGCTCCGCAGCGCTGGACTCTCCCAGGCCAAGATGCTCGCCCTGCGCGACCTGGCGGAGCACGCTCGCGCCGGGACGCTGCCCTCGCGCGCCGAGATGGAGTCCCTGACCAACGAGGCTATCGTCGCTCGCCTCAGCGCCATTCGCGGCATCGGCCGCTGGAGCGCGGAGATGCTCCTACTCTTCTACCTGGGGCGCCCCAATGTCTTGCCCGTAGCTGATCTCGGAGTACGCAAGGGCTTCGCGCTGACCTACCGCCTGCCCACCTTGCCCAGCACCCAGCTCGTCGCGCAGAAGGCACGCCCCTGGCTGCCCTATGCCTCGGTGGCTAGCTGGTACATGTGGCGGGCGGTCGAGGTCCATCGCTACGCGGCGGCGCCCGGCGCGCTGGAGCGGCGCAGCGGTTGACTCCCGCCGCGCACGAGGTTTTTGACCCTGATGGTGGGGTCTTTGTCGGGACCTCGGGATACTCCTATCCCGAGTGGGTTAGCGCCGGGATATATCCACCCGCCACCCGCCCGGCCCAGATGCTGCCGCTCTACGCGCGGGAGTTTCCCGCAACCGAGCTCAACTACACCTGGTATCAGATGCCCCGCGCGCAGGCCATCCTGCGCCAGAGCCGCTTGGTGCCGGCCGCCTTCCGCTTTTGCGCCAAGCTCACCCGCACGCTGACGCACGAGATTGACGAGGCCGCCTGGCCAAGCGAAGCCGACAAATTTCGGCTGGGCATCGCTCCCCTGGTGGCCTCAGGCCAGCTGCTCGCCATCCTCATCCAGTTTCCCGCCGCATTCGTGCGCTCACTCGACCGGCGGGCCTACCTGGCTGCCCTGCTCGACCGCTTGCACGACCTGCCCCTGGCGGTGGAATTTCGTCACGCCTCCTGGGCCGACGATCGAGTGTTCGGCGAGCTGGAGCGCCGCCACGTCACCCTGGCGACGGTGGACGCGCCCGCGCTCGCGGGGCTATTTCCCGTGCTCGACGTGGTGACCAACCCCAGCCTGTTCTACCTGCGCTTCCACGGCAGAAACGCCGCGGGATGGCGCTCGCACCGGATGGCCCAACAGTTCGATTACGAGTACTCCGACGACGAGCTGCGCGAATGGTCGGGTGACCGGCTGATCCGACTCGCCGGGGCGGCCAGGACCGGGGTGGTGTTCTTCAACAACCACGTCGGCGGGCAGGCTCCCCGCAACGCCCGCCGCCTCATAGAACTATTGAAAAAAGGACCCTGAGAGGGTCCTTTAAATCCCCCGCGAAGAGCGCTGTCGGGCAAAGCCCGCCTGCGCTCACGCGAACGAGAAAAGGACCCTGAGAGGGTCCTTTAAATCCCCCGCGATGAGCGCTGTCGGGCGAAGCCCGCCTGCGCTCACGCGTGCGCTCGGTGGGTATCGTCCGGGTGCAACTTGCATCGCCCTGAACATTTGCCTAGTGTATGAGCTGCATGGAGAAGGCCATCACCCATGACCAACCCCTAAACCCGGCCC
>CAWKJE010000049.1:0-284830 GCA_963849735.1 uncultured delta proteobacterium | reverse complement strand
GATGGATGAGATGGTGGCGCAGATGAAGACGCGGCCCATCTTTCGCGCGACCGCGGCGGAGCAGACCGTGGCGTTCGTCCCGTACACACAGATCGAGGGGGTTCTTCAGGGCGCCCCGGTCTACAAGTGCGCGTGGTGGGGCATGTTCCTCTGCGGACAGGTGGGATCGGTGCTCGAGCTGGTGAAGGGCGAGGTCGTCCTGCAGGATAGCAGTGGGACGCCCGCGCGCGGCCAGTACGCCGTATTGCATTTGACAGACAGCTCCGCCGCCAAGGAGAGGCTGTTGCGGGTCAGGCAACGGCAACCTGGGGGTTACCCCACCGCGGCGGTAGCCGGCTTTGCACCGTCCGACCAAGCCGCGACCCGAGCCACAGCCATGCCGTGAGCCGCCAGCCAACGATCTGAACGACCTGAACCAACCTGAACGATCTCGACGCGAAACACTAGCCAAGCTGGGGCCGAGCCGTGCCAACCTTACTCTGGGATCTTCACACCATGAGCGGATTTGCCCTGGCCGCACCCACGCTCAGGGTGCTCTTCATCGTGCTCGCGATCATGTGCTGGGACTACCCCCTTGTGCTGCTCTACCGTCTGGTGAGTCGAATTCTCGGGGGCTTGCGGCTAAAGCGCGACAGCGAAGCCCGGGCGCTGCCGGTGCTGGTGGTCATACCCTCGCTCCTACGCGTCCCCGATGAAGTGAGCAGTCTCAAGAGCACCGTCCGGAATCTACTCGAGAACGGATACCCGGGCGATCTCACCGTCATCGTCACCATCGACGGCTCCAACGACGCTCCCCCGCTCTACGCCGATCTGCGTGCATGGGCAGCGGCGCAACCTTGCGGAGAGAGCCAGCGCCTGTTCGTCACCGGGACCCCCCTGCGTCGCAGTAAGCCCATGGCCATCGACCATGGCATCGAATTCGCCAAGGGGCTGGTCGAGCGGGGAGAGCTGCCCCAATTCCCGCCCGTTTACATCAGCACCGACGCCGACGCTGACCTGGGACCTCGCGCTATCGAAAGAATCGTCTACCGTCTGCAGCGCCGCAACCTGATCACGGGTTGCCCGGCCCGGATCGTTGCGGGCGCGCTGCACGTGCGAGGCAACAACTTCTGGCGCGGCTGGGGCCACTTCTTTACCATCGGCGGCCAGCTCAACCTGCAAGTCGCCCGCGAGTACTACGTCGGCAACATCTGGCGCTACAACATCCGCTGGCTGCCCTTGAGCGGCGTTCCCGGCGCCTTCTACTGCACGTGGTCGGAGATC
This sequence comes from uncultured delta proteobacterium, assembly GCA_963849735.1. GTDB lineage: Bacteria > Myxococcota_A > Polyangia > Fen-1088 > Fen-1088 > Fen-1118. Next base: position 283,567 of record CAWKJE010000049.1, on the reverse strand, counting down.
TTCCTCGCCCTGCCCGGCTTCCTCGGCTACTCGCGCACGCTCACGCGGCAGCACTGGCACCGCTGGTGGCTGGGCCGGCCGGCGCCCGGGTTCGCGGGCAGTCGCGCCCAGCCGCTGCCCGAGCTCATGGCGGGCGACACCGATGACACCGTGACCGCGTATCTGGCGAGCATTGCCCGCTGGAAAGACGGCCACTTCGTCTTCGATCCCCCACGCACGCCGCTACACGCCTTGCTCTACATGCTGGTGGGGCTCTTCATCGACCGGCCGATCTGGTTCGAGCCCCAGGCCAAGGTGTTCACCTCGTCGCCCACCACCATCAAGGGCTTGTTCCGCCAGCGCAAGCGCTGGAACTGCTCCCGCATCGAGCTGGCGGGCCGTTTCTGGCCCGTCCTGGGCTATCACTGGATCTTGGGGATCACCGCTCTGGTCGTCCAGATCCTCTTGGCCCGCACCGTCCTCGTGGGCGTCTTCGTCTACCTCATCGCACCGGTCTTTTTCCTCAAGGCCTCTTTCCTCACCGGACTGGTGCTGGGATACGCGTCCAACATTCTGGTCTGGTTCCTTATGACCCTGCTGGCCCTCCTCATCAACAACGAGCTCGGCTATTGGCGCATCTGCCTCGCGCTGCCCTTGGCGCCCATCTACCAGCTCGCCTTCAACTGGTTGCCGGGAGCGGTAGGCTCCATCAGCGACGTCCTGCTCTTCGGCAACGTGACTGGTTTTTCCCCGGAATGGACCCTGATCCGGGGCGGGTCGGCGCGCATCGCTATCCTTTTTCGGCTCCGGCGGGCGTTTCTGTTGGCTATCCGCTCAGTGGTTGCAGGTGATGTCCCGCTCGGGAGGTTCTGGCTGGGCTGGCGCGAGAACCGCTGGGCTCCCAGCGGGTTTGCAGGCTGGACCACGAAGAAGCGCCGCTCCATCGTGCCTCCGGTCTCCCGTTGGTTCGCGCGATCATCCGGAGGGCCGGCGGGTGGAGAGAAGCCCGGTGTCTAGACACTGGGTACCCGGGGTAGCCGCAGCGCTGGCAATACTGATCCTGGCGCTGGGTTGCTCCGCGCGACTCGAGGGGAAAGGCGCGCCCGGCGCCCAATCGGCGTGGCCCACCGGCCCGCCGGCGGGCAACGACGCCCTGCAGCCGAGCGCCGGGGGTAGGCTGCCCCTGGTCCTGGTCAGCGGAGAAGCGGCAGAGACGCGCCCTGGCGTTTACACCACCAGCTCTCCGGGACTGCGGGCCAGCTTCGGCGACCGGCCGAGCGAGGACGCCGAAATCCGCTTCGTCTACCATGGGCCGTCGCCCACCCTGCAGCCGCTGGCGTCCGGAGAGCTGAGGCGGCAGATCGGCCTCCGGCTTCGGGCCCAGGACACCTGCAACCTCGTCTACGTGATGTGGCACATCGAGCCCGCCCCCAAGATCGAGGTCTCGGTGAAGACCAACCCCGGACAGAGCACGCACGCGCAATGCCGCGACCACGGCTATACCTTCGTGTCGCCAACCTGGTCGGACGGCGGCCAGGCCATCCGCGCGGGCGACCCACACAGCCTGCGCGCCGCGATCCGCGGCCAAGAGCTGCGGATCAGCATCGACGGCAGAGCCTGCTGGACCGGGATCCTCCCTGCCTCCGCTCTGGCCCTCGCTGGCCCCGCCGGCATCCGCTCCGACAACGCCAGCTTCGCCTTCACCTTCGTAGTTTATTAACAAATAACAAAAGGACCCTGGGAGGGTCCTTTACATCCCCCGCGAAGAGCGCTGTCGGGCCAAGCCCGCCTGCGCTCACGCGTAACAAAAGAACCCTGGGAGGGTCCTTTACATCCCCCGCGAAGAGCGCTGTCGGGCCAAGCCCGCCTGCGCTCACGCGTAACAAAAAGACTCTGGGAGGGTCCTTGAGAGGGTCCTTCCGACACAAAATCGTTGATTGCCCTCCCGAGAGGGCGGTGATAGGCCCCGGGGGCGCGAAGGCGGTTTGGCATGAAAATATCGCCCATCGCACGCTACCTGCCGCTGCAGATTTTCCCGGTGCTCGCGGGTCTGGCATTGCTCTGTGTGACCGCATGCGACAGTAAGGACGACCCCTCCCAAGGATCAGCAGCCACCGAGGTTAATCTGATCCCCAATCCGTCATTCGCGACCGTCAGCCCCACCAACCCGAGCCTTCCCGCCTATTGGAGCACCGCAACCTGGGGCACCAACACGACGGCGTTTTCGTATCCTACCTCTGGTCGCACTGCCGGATCCCATTCGGTCGAGATCTCCGTCACCGGGTTCACCAGCGGCGACGCCAAATGGGTCCACGAGCAGGTTCCGGTCACGCCGACGGCCAAGTACATCTACCACGATTGGTACAAGAGCTCCGTGGCTACCAAGCTCACAGCTGCCTTTACCTTGACGGATGGTTCCACGTCATACGCAACCTTTGCCGACTCGCCGGCCAGCTCTTCCTGGAGAAACGAGGCCGGCACCCTGACCGTTCCCGCCGACGCCCGCGGCCTGACCGTCTACCACCTCATTGCGGCCGTGGGAGTGCTCCAACTTGACGACGTCAGCCTAGCGCTCGCCCCCGGCCAACAAATCTCGCTCGGCTCAGCCGCCGCCGCGCCAGATGCCGAGGGATCCGGCCAGGTTCTTCATGCTCGCCCCGACTCCGGTGCCGACTCTCCCAGCTCCCAGGCTGTTGGGGCCGACCCAGTCGACGCAACCGACGCAACAGGGGTAATCGACGCCACTTTATCCTCGGATCGCCCCGAGCTGCCCCACCTCGTGGAGACGGATGAGCAAGTGCTCTTCACCTCCTTCGCGGGATGGACGGTGCACACTACCGGCGGTGCCAGCGTTGCTCTCACCGGAGGCGACGGGTATGAGAGCGCGGCTTCCGCCGCCGTTCTGACCACCGATGGGGCAGGCGGAGACGTTTACATCGAGTCGCCGGTGCTCTCTGCCGTCGACCTCACCCGAGCCAGGCTCCGGATGGCCCTCAAGGTTACCGATCGCTCCCTGCTCGGCTCTGGTGCACCCTGGATCGAGGTCACGATTGGCGACGCTTCGCTGGCGAGCTACTACCAATTCTATTGGGACGACGCATGGGCTTCCGACATCCAGCCCATCGTAGCCGATGGCGAGTGGAGCGAGTCCTCGTGGCCATGGCCGGCCCGGACCGCGGTGGGGACGCCCGACCGCAGCGCTATCGCGAAGATCCGGTTCCGCATCTACGACAATGGGGGCGGCCAGAGCACGAGCGTCGAATTGGGCAAAGTCTCCACCGTCGCGGACATGGCCGATCTCTACCCGACGGGGTTGATCACGGTCTGGTTCGATGATGGGTACGAGTCGGTGTACACGCAAGCCTTTCCGGTGTTGTCGGCGCTGGGGCTACGCGCCTCGTTCGCCGTAATTACCGACGCCATTGGCACCACCGACTACGTCACGCTTGCCGAACTGCAGAAGCTGGCGGCCGCGGGATGGGACATCGTAGAGCATTCACCCACCGGCGCCATGCACGCCTCGGGTCTAACCGCCGTCGATTCCTCGGTCTTGCTGCCGGCTCTCGTCGCCGATCGCGCCTGGTTCGCCAGTCAGGGGTTCAGCAACAAGTACCTGGCCTATCCCAGCGGCAACTGGTCCATCGGCGGAGCTACCAACGCCAGGGCGGTGGCGATAGCCGCCGGGTTCACCGGGGCCAGGACCATCTGGAGCGACAACCCCGATGTCTTTCCACCTTCGGACCCATTCACCCTGCGGACCAAAACCGTCAGCGGCATCACCACCACCAATGACCAGATCGCCACCCTAACCCAGTGGGTGACCACCGGACCCGCGATGCTCGGCTTCCTCTACCACCAAGTCATCACCGGCATCCCTACCACCGACGATCAAATCGACGTGGACACCTTCGAGCAGCAGATGACGATCCTGCGCAACAGCGGTGCGCAGATCCTCACCATCAGCGAAGTCCTTCCCTAGCGCCCAGGAGGAACAGAGCGCATCCAGGGTCGGCCTCGGTGTCATAGCCACGGAGGCTACGCTACACTGCGTCGTCGTTGTGCGCTTACTATCACGCATCGTTGCACTAGGTTTTCTTGGCAATCGCGGCGCGCATCGTACAATCACCCGCAGTCTTCTGCGGATAATCATGAGTCAAGGCGCGGTGCCAGTATTCGAGTCTGGGGGTGGGGCCACGAGCGGGCCCGAGGGAGAAACATCGGCTCTAATCGGGACAACCTTGCAAGATGCATACCGTGTCACCCGACTGATCGCCGAGGGTGGCATGAGCGCGGTCTACGAGGCCACCCAGCTTCGTCTGAACCAGCGCCTCGCGATCAAGGTGATGACGCGCGCCCTCGCTTCCAACCCCGAAGCCTTGGCCCGCTTTCAACGCGAGGCCGAGGTGACATCCAGCCTGCGCCATCCCAATTTGGTTACGGTCATGGATTTCGGCACCGCGCCCGCCGGCCAGCCCTATCTGGTCATGGAGTACCTCGAAGGCGTCGACCTCGCCCATCGCCTGCGTGACCTCGAAACCCTTCCCCTGCCAACCGCGACCCACATAACCCGGCAAGTGGCCTCGGCCTTGGCCGCCGCCCATGGCCAGGGCATCGTCCACCGCGACCTCAAGCCCGCCAACATCTTCCTGGTCGCGCTGCCTGGCGAGCCCGACTTCGCCAAGGTGCTCGACTTCGGCATCTCGAAGGTGCGAGCCGCGGGGACCCAGCTCACCAAGGCGTCCTCCATCATGGGCACGCCCAATTACATGTCCCCCGAGCAGGCCAGCGGCATGGTCGACGACATCGATCACCGCACCGACCAGTGGGCCCTGGCCTGCATGGTGTGGGAAATGCTGGCCGGGCGGCCGCCCTTCCTGGGCGACGACATCTCCGCCGTGTTCTACCAGGTCATCAACCTCGATCCGAAGCCCCTGCACGAGCGCGCGCCTGACCTGCCCGCCGGCGTGGAACCCGTCCTGCGCCGAGCCTTGGCGAAGAACATCGCCGACCGCTATCCCTCCATCCTCGACTTCGCCCGCGCCCTGGCCGACGCCGCCCTGCCTGCTACCCCGGCCCTGACCACGCCGGCGCCCCTGTCCTCAGGTCCGCCCGCGGCTGAGACCGCGGCTGACATCACGGGGATTCGAACGCCGGCGAGCGCACAGAGAGCGACGCCAGACAGAGCGATCCCCGGAGCTTGAAGCCACCTTGGCCGACGCTGCTTCTGGCGAGGTCGTGCGCCCGCCTCGGCAGGGAGGCAAACGCATCCTCGCCGTCTCCTTGCTAGCCGCGTGCTTGGGCGCTGCCGCGGCGGCCTTGATGCCAGGGCTCCGCCCGGCTCGCACGCCCGCCCCCGCGGTGCTCCCCCCGGCCCCTGGCCCCACGGCCCTCTTCCCCCGCACCACGCCCACATTGCCGACCGCCAACACAGCCCTGGCTCCCGCAGAGCCCAAGACCAGGACCAGCACCAGCACCATCGAGATCAACGGGACGGATAATACCAAGGATAGGATCGACGCCGCGGCGAAGAGCACGAGGGTGAGGGCCAGCGGCGCCACACGCCCAGCGGGCGTCTCCCAGCCTAATGGCGCAGCTGCCGCCCGCGACTCCTCTTTCCTCGCGCCGCCGCATCGCCCGGCGAGCCACGCCAAGCCGGTTCCTACGCTCGATAACTCGACCGACCCATTCGCCCCCACGAGCCCGCCTCCACGACCCGTGCCCAGGAAGGCCGGGCAAGTCGACTTAGACCCTTTCCAGCCCTGAAGCAGGGCGTCTGGGAATGGCGGCAAACCCAAGCCGGTCCTTGCCGGTTGACCAAGGTCTACCTGGAGCCTCCCGAAGTCCGCCTGGCGCTCGAACGTTGCACAAAGACCACGCAAGCGTTACAGCCGAACAGCGCCGGCGAACGTAGCATGGTGGCCAGAACCAAGGGAGGTTGCCATGCTAGAGGCATTTGCTGCTGCGCTTGCTCCGCTGGGTGAGCCACCTGCGCTGGCGTCCGACGGGCACTTCGCCGCCGAGGCCGAGCACAACGAGCACAACGAGCACAACGAGTACGACGAGTACGACAACGTCGATCTGCCGCCCTTCCCCGTCGAGCACTACCAATTTCGCTCGGTGTGGGAAGCCATCCTCGCCCACCTGTAGCACATGCGATTGCGCGCGAGCCCGGCCGGAGCGGCGGGGGTGGGGTCCTTTACTCCCGTCAGCATTAGCCTCCTTCCCTCACCCGCTATCCAGCGCTGGCTCAAAGCCGTGGCTACCGGCGGCACGTCTTCGCGCCAGCCAGCCGCCCAGAGCGCCAAGGTGGGCCGACCGCCGTGCTCACTGCCCCGTCCCGGCAAGGGTTAGGCGGGCGCGCCTTACCTACGGCACGCTCCACTGGTAGCCCCAGCATTGCATGAGGCCACCTGGGGTCAGCCCGCAGGTGTATTCCTGCCCGGGGCTGACTATGTCGAAATTCCCTACCGGCGGGTTGGTCTGGCCCTTGTCATTATCCCCCCAGCACGCCAGGGTGCCGTTCGACTTGACCCCGCAGGTGCTGTAGTCACCCGCCTTGACGGAGACGAAGGTGCCGCTGGGGGCAGAGGACTGCCCGTAGCTGTTGTCGCCCCAGCACACCACGCCGCCGCCCGAGGTTATGCCACAGGCGTGCTGCACCCCGGCCGCCACCATCGTGTATGTCCCCGCCGGCGGGCTGGTCCGGCCGTCGTTGACCGCGCCAGTGCCGGTATCACCCCAGCACACGGCGCTTCCGGCCGTGGTCACCGCGCAGGTGAAGTTCCCGCCGCCGCTGACCTGGGCGTAGCTGCCCGACGGCACCGTGGTCTGGCCATTGCTGTTGTTGCCCCAGCAAGCGAGGGTGCCATTGGCCTGCACGGCGCAGCTATGATTGGAGCCCGCGCTCAAGGCCACGAACGACCCTCCGGTCGGGGTCCCCGCGATGGACGTCGACAGCCCCCAGCAGGCGATGCCGCCGTTGCTCTCGAGCCCGCAGGAGTGGCTGGCCCCCGAGGCGACCGCCAGGAAGGTTCCGGCGGGAGGAGTGGTATCGCCGTCGGTCCCATCGCCCCAGCACACCAGGTTGCCGTTGTACCTTACCGCGCAAGCGTGGCCGCTACCCGCGCCCAGTGCGAGGTAGCTCCCTTGACGCGGTGTCACCTGGCCATAAACGTTATAGCCCCAACAGGATACCGTGTTGTCAGACAACAGGGCACAGGTGTGAAGGCCGCCCGGGGCGACCATCGAGTAGGTGCCGGCAGGCACCGACGCCTGGCCGTAGTTGAGGGATCCGGTGCCGCCCCAGCACACCAGAGAACCGCCACTCGCCAAGGCACAGGCGTGGTATCCACCCGAGGCAACAGCGGTAAAGGCGCCACTGGGTGCTGCCGTCTGGCCGTAGCTGTCGTTGCCCCAACACAGAGCCGCGTGGTCAGCGGTCAGCCCGCAACTGTGGCTGACCCCACCGCCTATGGAAAGGAAGGCGGTGCTGGTCGGGACGTTGGTCTGTCCGGAGCTATCGAGGCCCCAGCACATGCCAACGTTGTTGGTCCCCACGGCGCAGGCATGCCAGGCTCCGGCTCCCACCGAGGTGAAGGCGCCCGCGGGCGGGCTGGCCTGGCTATAGTTGTTGTCGGCGCCGCCCCAGCAGTGCAGCGTCTGATCATTGCGCAACGCACAGGCAAAGTCGTAGCCGGCGGAGATTGCGGTATAGGTCCCGGCCGGGGCGGCGGTCTGCCCGGCCCCGCCTTGCCCCCAGCACGAGAGCGTCCCGCTCGTGGTGATGGCGCAGGTGAAGTATTCCCCTGAGCCCAGCCCCTGATATGCCCCGGCGGGCGGATTGGCCTCGCCCACCGTGTTCTGGCCCCAACACACGACGCTGCCGCCGGTCGTCAGGCCGCACGTTCGGTTGGTGTCGGCTGACAAGCCGGTGAAGGTTGGCAGGCATTCCCCCTGCGCAGCCATGGAGTAGCCGGATGCGCAGCCGCCGGCGATGCAGTTGCCCGTGCCGTCGTTGTGGTAGCCCGAGGCGCAAGTGCCGGTCGAGTGGCAGGTGTTGTCACCGCCGTTATGCGAGCCGACCGCGCAGTCCACACACACCACCGCGGTCTTGCTCGAGTTGCACGAGTAGCTGCCCCGAGCCCCGCACGCCGTTCCCGGGGCATTACTGAGCGTGCCACAACCCCCGCAGGCATTGAGCCCCGGATCACTGCAGCTCACCCCACTCTTGGCCCCGTTGCACAGGTAGGTTCCGCAGGCTCCACACGCGACGCCCGGCGCGGCGCTGAGCGTCCCGCAGCCCCCACAGGCGTTGAGCCCCGGATCGTTGCAACTGACCTGAGTCTTGCCCGCGTTGCACTGGTACTCGCCGCACGATCCACAGGTCGAGCTCGGTGCCGCCGTTAGCGTCCCGCAGCCCCCGCACGCGTTGAGCCCGGGGTCGTCGCAGCTCACTGCCGTCTTGGCCCCGTTGCACTGGTAGGTTCCGCACTGCCCACAGCTCGCATTGGGGGTGTTGCTGAGCACTCCGCACCCTCCGCACGCGTTGTACCCTGGGTCGACGCAGCTCACCTGGGTGTTGGTCGCGTTGCACGTGTAAGCCCCGCACTCGCCACAACTCGCATTGGGGGCATTGCTAAGCGTCCCGCACCCTCCGCAGGCATTTTGGCCCGGGTCGCTGCACACCACTGCAGTGCGGTCCCCGGTGCAGGCGTACTCGCCACACACCCCGCAGGTGGCACCGGGTGAGGCGCTGAGCGCGCCGCAGCCCCCGCAAGCGTTGTAGCCCGGATCGGAGCAGCTCACGCTGGTGTTGTCGGGTGAGCACAGGTAGGTGCCGCAATCGCCGCAGATCGCCCCCGGAGCATGGGCGAGAGTGCCGCATCCCCCACAGGCGTTGACCTCGGCATCGGAGCAGTCGAGCACGGGCACGGCAACCTCCCCGGTCACACTCCCTCCGTTGCCGGGCCCGTCCGGGAAGCTTGGATCAGTGACAGTGATGGTGAACGTACACGAGCCGCTGGCCGGCGTGGAGGTGAGCGTGAAGGCGGTGAAGGCGCTGCTGGCGGCGGCGAAGGTGCCCTGACAGCCGGTCGTCCAGGCATAGAGCAGTGTGTCGTTCTGCGCCCCCACCGCGACCGCAGACAGCTCGGTGATGGTATCGGTGGTGGTGAAGTGGGCCAGGCTGGAGGTGGCAGAGGTTATGGCCGGACCCGGAGTCAGCAGGAACATGTCCGAGCCCGACTGGCCGGTGACCGAGCTGGTTGCGGTAACGGTGATAACCACCGGGGCACCGTTGGCGGGCAGGGCCGTGGGCGAGAAAGTCGCGGCCGCGGTCCAGGGCGAAGCGGCCAGCCCCAGCGCAACCGGCGTGGTAGCCACCGGCGCGGGGCCCCAGGTGGTGGTCCAGGAATAGCTCAGGCTTCCCCCCGCCGGGTCCGAGGCGACAATGGCCATCCCGACCACTGCGCCGGCCGTGAAGCCAGCCCGCGTCTGGTAGTCGACACTGATCACGGGGGGCACCTGCACCACAATGGGCTTTATCGCCAGGATGAGGTGATTGGTGGTCACCCCGCCCCGGGCCTGGCCGTTCGGAAAATTGCCGTCGCTAACCACCACGGCGAAGTCGCAGAAGGTCAGGGTGGTGGAGCTGGCCAGGGTAAACGTCGTCGTCGCGGCATTGGGCGCGGTGAAGCTGCCCGGGCACACCGATGACCACGAATACGCCAGCGAGCTGCCGTCGGGATCGGTGGCTGTGACCTGGAGCACGGTGGTCTGCCCGGGCGTGAGCTGAGCCGGATTGGCCGTCATTGCGCTCACCACCGGATAGGTGTCGAGAGCAGCAACGACCGAGGCGTTGCCCAACCCATTGGCCGCCGCTACCGCGATGACGAAGGAAGCGGTGTTGACCAGCCCGGTCACGTTGGTCACCGCCACACTGACGGTGCAGGTGGTGTCGGCGCTGGGAGCGGTGAAGACCGCGCTCGCGGCGGACGATACCGTGTCGCTCCCCGCCGTCACCACGTTGCCGCTCATGGTGCCGCAGGTAGCGCTCCAGGCGAAGGTCAAGGTGGCGGTCTCGCCCGGAGTCGGATCGTGCGCCACCGCCCTCACTGGCACGGCCTGACCCCAGCTCACGTTGAGGCTCGAGGCCGACAGAGCATCGATCCAGGGCGCCTGCACCGAGAGCGGCACCGCCGGCGCGTCCTGGTTCATGTCGATGACGATATTGGCGCTTTGGCCTTGCACGATCGACTGTCCGCTGATCGAGCCGTGGTAAAGCTCGACCGGAGGGGTGCTGTTATCGGTGGCCGAGGCGGTGAAGGTGTAGTCGCTGCCGGCCGGCAGATCGCTCACGAGCGCCGTGAACTGGACGCCGGCCTCGATGAGGGGAACGACCAGCGGCACCGGCATCTCACTCGCCGATACCGTGACCATTACCCGGGCCACATTGCTAATCTGCAAGACCTGCGCGGTGATACGGGCCGAGCCCGGCTGCGCCGGTGGCGCCGGATGCCCACATCCCAGCGCCACGGCCAACCCCACGAAGCCCCCCCACCCTTGGCCAAGTCTATACGGTCGATTGATCATCGGCCCTCTCCCATGCGACTGATGACGTACTATGGCACAGGGCCGCCGGCCGAGTGTGACTCATTTGCAAACACTCCGGCACCCGAGTCGCAATTCCGTTGCAGTTTGTTCACTGCACGCTGAAGTCGAACGAGGCGAAGTCAGTGCCCCCGCGCGCGTCGTGCAGAACCAGCCACATGTGGACCAACCCGGCGCCGCCCGCGGTCCAGGTGTTGGGGGTGGAGGTCTGGACCGGGGTACCTTCCTCGTCCTGACCGGTAACGTCGTGCTCGAAGCTGCCCCCCGTCACGTACCAGGACACGCGCATGGATTCGAGAACGGTTTCGAGCTCCTGGGTCAGCAAATTGAGAACCGGATAGCTCTCCACCGAAGCCGGTGACCAGTTGGCGGTAAGCGCAATGACCTGTCCGGATGCCACGGAAATGGGCGAGCCTGGCGTTGGTGCGGCGGGGATGTCAAGCGCGGCCGCACCGGGCGGGGTCACGGTCAGGGTGGTCAGGACCGGGTTGTTGTTGGGCTGGTATTCCTGATTGTATATGTTGCTTATGTTACCTGGCGCGTTCGCCAGGCCACAAGAGATCCGCTGCATCTGGAAGGCCATGAGCGAATCCGCCGTCGACATGCCCACCCGGTCCAAGGCCGGGGGCACGATGAGCTCGGTCCGCACCGGCTGATAATAACCTCCGGTCACGTCGGGGGCGCGCGGGCTGATGCTCGGCTGGCCATCGACCGGCGGGGGCACCGAGGGACCGAACAAGGCGCACGCGTTGGTGGCCATGGGGGCTGAGTAGGTGGTGAGCGAGGGACCGGCCACTCCCGGGAGAGCGGAGGTGTCTAGGCAGGCCGTGCTGACCGAATTGTTGTCAGTGGGGGGCTTGGACTGGTTGCAAACCGCCCACAGCATGGGCGCGCTGATATCGGCGTCCAGGGCAGGGACCCGCCCGCTGGCGTCGACCGCCAGGGCCTCGAACGCCACCGCGGCCCCGGTGGTGGGATTGACCTCGGCCGGGGTGCTCTTGATGGCCAAGATGGCTGGCCCGCTGACCTGGGAGATGGGCGCGCCCACCTGTGGCTCGCAGGCCGCGCCAATCCCGACCACAACGAATGCGATGATGAGGATGCTCTTCATCAGTACTCCACCCTGGCCCCCACCACGGGGAGGATGGGCAAGCCCGTGATGTAGCTGTGCTGGGAGAAATTTGCGCTGTAGATGATTTCCTCCGGATTTTTCCGGTTGGTCACGTTCTGCACGTCGGCGAAGAGATTGAATTTCATGCGCTGATACACGAAAGACTTCTCGACCCGCACGTCGAGGGCATAGAAGGCCGGTAAGCGAATCGAGTTCTGGGCCCCGAAGATGGGTTCGTAGACCTGGGCGGAGGTGTTGAAGTAGGCTCCGATCACGGGCGTGCGCGGCGCCCCGGTGGTGTAGCGAAAGCGCGCCCCTGCCTGAAATCCGCGCGTGATCTCGTAGCTGGCCAGCACGGCCAGAACGTTGGTCTGGTCGTAGTCGAAGAGGCGCCAGGCGGTGTCCGGACCGTCCTTGCGCTCGCTGCGCGAGATCGAATAGGTGAGCCAGCCGAAAAAGCCCTTGGCCAGCTCCTGGCGAAGAAGCACCTGGCCCCCGTAGACGCTTCCGATGCCGGTCTGGACGAGCGCCTGGCCAACGGGGGGCGAGATCAGCTCACTGCGCGCCACCAGATCGTAGAGGCGCTTGTAGTAGCCAATGGTCTCCAGGGTCAAGGTGCCCGCCAGCTTGTAGGAGGCGCCCAAGCTGGTGTGGAGCGCGGTGGAGCTGCCCAGGCTGGGATTGCCGAAGACCGGGCTCAAGTCCTCGGGGAGCGGTGGCTGCCCGTAGATTCCGGTACCTCCGGTCAGGGTCAGCTTCGGGCTGGCGCGATAGACCACGGACAGGCGCGGATTGGGCATATAGGCCAAGGGCCCGGGCAGGGGATTGCGCGGTAAGTCCATGCGCCGATACCCGAGGTCAGCCCGGGTGTAGCTGTGGGGCAACTCCAGGTTGCCGTCGATCAGGGTGGGCTCCAGGCGAAAGCCGGGGATCAGGGTCCAGCGCCCCAGCGTGATCTCGGCGAACGCGTAGGGGGCCATGGACAGCATATTTACCTTCCAGTGGTCGACCGCCAGGTCGGTGCCCGGGGGCTGTCCGAACACCGTGATGTCGCCCTCGCGCGCCGGCAGCTCGAGCGAGCCCACCCGGTCCACCACGCTGCTGCGCCCCTGAAAGTCCATGCCGAGCGACAGCACCACCGAGCTGGCCACCTTACGACGATACGAGCCCCGCACCGCGTACTGCCACGCGCTCACGTTCAGCACCAACGGAGTGCCGCCGTAGTTCCACGCGGAGTCGTTGAGATCGTAGCCCAGCGAGGGAGTCAAGACCACGCTCGAGCCATCGGGTAGCAGGTGAGTGTAGCGGACGATGAAGCGCCGGTAGTCCTGGTCGGTGTCCTGGGTCTTGACCTCGTAGGGATCGGACGAGGGGACCGCACGTTGCAGGTGATCGTCCGAGGCCAGGAAAGTGGCTGCTATCTCCTCGTCCTTGCCCAAGGTGTAAGTGGCACGCGCCTGGTAGTCATCGTACTTGGGAATGGGGAAGAAGTCCTCCACATTGCTCGAAACCGTCCGCTTGAGCGTCTGGTCGAGATAGCCATAGCGGCCCGATACCGCCACTCTCAATTGGGGCGTGATCGTGGCTTTGACCATGCCGGACACATCGACGTCGTCGGCAGCCACGTAGCCGTGCACCCCCTCGCCCCCGGGATCCTGCAGCTCGATGCGCACCAGGCCGCCTAGTCCGCGACCGTAGTCGGCGCCGTAGGATCCCGGCGAGAGATCGATGGAACGCACCATGTCGGCGTTGATGGTCGAGCGCATGCCGCCCACGTGGTACATCATGGGGATCTCGACCCCGTCGACGGTCACCCGGGTGTCCTGGGGCGCCGAGCCCCACACGATGAGCGCGCCCGAGCCGAAGGCCGAGCGCCCCACGCCGGGCAGGTTCTGCACCACCTTGAGGGTATCGCCCTGGGTGCCGGGCACCCGCTTGGCTTCCTCGGTGCGCACCCGTGTCTCCACCACCTCCTTCTTGATGCGCGGGGCACGCACCACCGCCTCCTCGTCCACGTCCTCCTCCTTGGGCTCGACCATGTACTTGACCGTCTTCTTCTTGCCCCGGGTGATCTGCTCCTCGGTCTTGATGGTAACCAGCTCGCGCGAGGACAGCTCGATGGTGTGCAGGCCGGGCGCCACGTCGGTGAAGGCGAAGGCGCCATCCTCATCGGTCGTGGTCTCGACGGCCAGGTCCACGATCCTCACCTTGACCCCCTGCTGCGGGGTCTTGGTGAAACGGTTCGTGATCACGCCTTCGAGGTTGATCTGCGGCCCCAGCGACACCATGATCTCCTTCACCACGAACTTGTAGGCGTACTGGATCTTGACCGGCACGGGTGTCCCATCGAGCGTGGCCGGCTCGAACTCGAATTGCCGAGCCGCGACCACCGCGGCCGCGTCGAAGTCGGGCCCCGCCGAGGCAATGACCTCGACCCCGCCCACGTGGCCCGACTCCGCCACGTCGATGGAGAGCACCACCCGCGCCTCTATGCCCGCCTTTTCCTTGTCGGCCGGGTAGGCCGCCTCCACGAACTTCTTGAGCTTGGGCGGCCGCAGCCCCAGGCTGGCCTCCCCGCTTTTCCCGGCCTCCTCGGGCCCGGCCGGGCCCTGGCCCGCGCCCTGACCCGGGGCGGGCTGCGCCCACGCCGTAAGCGTCGTTCCTGCCGCGAGGACCAGCGGGGCGGCAACTGAAAGAAAGCGCATAGTCACTGACCCTACGGGTAGTCGAACTCGAAGGCGGTAACCCCCGATCCGCTGGTCTCCGGGGTGCGCTCGGCCGCTTCGGTCAGAATGCCCGAGGCCTGACCCATGCCGGCCATGCTGCCTCCCGCCACTGAGGCGGAGGCCCACCAGGCCGCCGAGGTCTGGCCGCACAGCGAGCCCACCCCGACGCGCACAATGTAATGGCCGCTAGGTGGCGTTCCCTGCCAGGTGACATTTTCCACGTCGCGCCCGTCGATCTGGCAGTTGGCATTGGAATCGACGTCCAAGATCCCGTCCGCGGGCAGCCCGGCGTCCGGGTTGCCCGAAAAGGCGGCGCGGTGCCCGGCCCACACGTCGACGTAACCGGTGGTGGTTCCCGGCGTGGGCACGAGCACGTGAAGATCCAGGTTGGTGGGCGTGTCCCACTGCAAGGTCACCACCAGGGTTCCACCGAGGGTTACCGGATCGAGTATCAGCGGCTGGATGGAAGCCGGCCCGAAGTTGCCCGCGCTGTCGATGGCCCGTACCGAGAGGGGAAGGGTGTAAGTCCCATCGCCGGCCCGGCTGGGATAGATGAGCGGGCTCGACCAGATTTCGCGCGCGATCGATAGGCTAGCGGTGTAGTCGAATGAGCCGGGGGAGCTGATATCGGGCTCGAGGGCCGGCACCTGCCAGTAGGCCACGTCGCCCGCCACCCCGATCCCGACCATGTTGGCGTCTGGCCCATTGTTGGAGGCGACGACCCCGTTTAAGACTTTGTCGACCACGCCGGCGTAGATCGTCGCGTTGATGGGCGTGACGATCGCGGTCGCGGCGCTGGTACTGCCGGGAGCGGCGATGGAGCCGCGCACCGCCTGGCCGCCGCCCACGGCGATCACCGCCGTCGCCCCCACCGTGTTGGGTGGCGTCCAGTGACAGTTCGCCAGCCCTGCCGCGCTCAGCGCGGCGACCGCAGCCAATCTGACACCAGGAAGGCGCGCCATCAGAAGCTCACCTCACCCCGCACCACCACGGCATCGTTGGCCAGGTCGGCCGGCATCCCGGCCAAGTTGAGGCCGAGGTGATTGCGGTTGCGGTCGAATTCCACCAGCAGCCTGCCCCAGGGCGCCACACATGCCGCCACCACCGCCAGCGTGGAATAGCTGGCATCGGTGGGCACCGGGAGCCCCTTGGCGCCGTTCTTGTTGGCGTCCTGGTCGGGGTTGTAATAGTCGTAGCGTGCTCCCAGCCGCCAGCGCCCATAGGCCTGGATGAGGTACACGTAATACCCCAGCTCGCGCAGGTCCCGCCCAAGAACGCCGTTGGGATCGGCGGGTAAAATACCGCGGTCCAGATTGTCAGCGAGGTAGAGCTCCCCCGCCAAGCTGGTGGTCAGCGCAGGCGCCCAACGAAGGGTGAAGGCCAGATCGGCGCCGAAGCCGATGCGGGAAAAGGTCGATGACGGCGTCGCGGCCGCGCCCGGGATGCCGGTGAGCGCGCCGGGGGTGAACACCCCGGTTTCGCTGCTGTCGACCCACTGTACGGTTGGTTGAGTAGCGGCCTGCCCGGCATGAAACCCGGTTCCGCGCAAGCCGGAAAAGCCGCCCGCCACATCCCACTGGCCGGCCGACTGCTCCACCCCCAAGCGACCCAGAACATCCTTTTGGTGATTGGGATCGAGCTCGGGGAAGGTGCTGTCCCCGATGGGTTGCCCGTTCATGACCGCCACCACGTAGCGCAGAAAATGCCAGCTACCCCCCAGGCGGGCGCCCAGATCGTACTGGCCGGGGAAGAAGGCTTGCGCCGCCGTGCTCCGTTCCATGAACAGGCGGTCGCGGTCATCCTGCGGCACTTCCTGCCCGAACGGCACCCGGAAACTGCCAATGGTTGCCTTGAGCAGTGGCGCCGCGCCCTCGCCCGGGCCGGGCAGCTTGGCCGAGGCTTCCGCGCCCAGCAACCTGAAGGTCGGGCCATTGACCGTGTTGCCGTCGACCTCGATGCGCCCCTCCCCGTAGGTCCGCTCGAACAGCGCGCCCAAGCGCGCCCGCCGGATCAGGAAGCGGTCCTGGTTGAGCGGCTGACCAGCGGAGTCGAGCTGGTCCTCCGACGACTGGGTCATCTGGTAGTCGGCCTGCACGTAGCCGTAGAAGGACAGCCCCGGCAGAGCCGCGCCAACGGTTGGCGGCCGGCTGCGTTCGCGCTCCTCTGCGCGCGCTGCGGCCTCGTCGAGGGCCTTGTGCAAACGCAGCATCTCGGCCTGCCATTCGTTGCGATCCGCCGCCATACGCCGCTCGGCCTCGTCGCGCACCGCCGTGATGGCCGCGGCGGCCTCCTTGCGGATGGCATCCTCCCGCCCCTTGGCCGCGCTCTCCTCGCCGCTCAGGCGCTCCGCCAGGTCGGCCTCGGCCGTCTCAATCGCCGCCACGGCATCCGGGTCCACGGCCTGCCTGCGGCCACCTTGTGGGTAGGCCCGGACGGGCCAACTGACGGCCACCACCGCGATGAGCGCCAGAACACTCGGCCCCCAGGTCAGATCCTTACCCGGGCAGCGGGTCTGCCCAAACTTCACGACATCTGGGTTCATTTGTTGCAGGTCGAATAGGCTGCGGGATTCTGGCGCAGGACGGGAGTTCCTCCCCCCTGAGCAGCACCGCAGGGATTGATAATGGCGTTGTTCACCCCCACGTCGGGGGGACAGAGAGTTGGCGCGGGAAGCGCCGCGGTCGAGCAACCACCCGCGTCCTGAGACTGACTTGTGACGTCTCCCGCGTCCGGAGCAATGGCCGTGTCAGGCGACCGCGAGATCCCGACAACATCAGGCGAGGAGCCGGCGTCGTTGGGACCGCCCTTGGTCCCCGACCCGCACCCCATCAGTAGCAAGCCCAAGCCCAAGGGCAGGCCAAGAATCCATCTTGTGCGCATATCGTTTTTCTCCTTGCAGTCGTCGCGCTCGCTGGCTGGCTAGCCGCTAGTCAGAAGCGTCCCCAGCATCTGGCGGAGCCACGTCTGGCGCTCCGGCGTCTCCGCCGGTCGCGACCACACCACCGTCGGCGCTCTGGATTCCTTGCTCACAATACCCGTGGCTGCAGATCTGCCCTGGCCCGCAGGTCAACCCATCCGTGCACGGAACGCAGCCGGGTATGCAAGTTAGCCCGGTCGCCATCACCTGATAGCTGCAGTTACACGGCTCCGCTGCCTGATAGGGCATGAACGAGGGCAGGTCGAGGTCGTTGTCCTTCTTCACCTTCATCGCACACTGGGGCACCACCCCGGACTGGGCGTAGATCTGGTTCATGTCGAAGGGGAGCACCAACGATGGGTCGACGGGATTGCCCTGCACCCAGTCGATGACCTCCTTCGCCAGCGGATCGGTGGGCACCCCGGCGGCATCGACCGCTGCCACAAACTCCAGCGCGCCTTGCAGCATGTAGCGACCTTCCCGAATATTGATCTTGTCAGTGCTGGTCATGCTCGAATCTGGCCAATAAGCCAGGCTTTGCCCGGGGCCGCGGACCTTCAGCCCATTCACCAAGTTGCGAGAGATGTCGTAGAACTCGGTCGAGGTGTAGCCGATCGTTTGGGAGGGACTCTCGCTGCTCCCAACTTGCTCTGGCATTTGCTGCGCACCAACGCTTGAACTCAGTCTCGTCGAGAAGATACCGGCATTGGGCAACCCAATGCCACGCGCGAATAACTCCCGCAGACCGCTCGTGGTGCCGTAGTCGTAGATGTCAACGAAGGTCAAGATATGGCCGTTACCTGCACACACATAGAGGTCCTGCAGCTCCTCCGCCATGATGTCGTCGTAATAGGTGTACGAGCTAGCAACGATGGGCACCGCGCCCTGTACTGGTCCCTCGAATTCGGCCATGCCCGCTGGAAGCGAGGGCTCCTGCCCGGAGTAGACCGCATAACAGCTCCTCCAGGCTACGTCGTTTATCACGAGATTGGGCATCTGGCCCAATGTCGCGTTGCAGGTCGACTGCACCACCTTTCCCGACCCCGGTGACGTTTCATCGTACTGGGTATAGACATCCCGACCTGTCACCACACTCGTAGGGAAGGCAAAGGCTTCCGTCGAGCCGCATCCGTCGCCGGTATCATTGTAGAGCAAGGTGACACCGATTCGCTTCAACCCCGCCGCGAACAAAGAAATGACCGGAGCCACCGCCGTGGTGCCCTTCATGTAAATGAGCTTGTCGGGGGTGTTGAGGGTGGAGCAGTCCGGAGTCTGGGCCCAGGCCGAGCCCCCGAGCCCGGTCAGGATCGTGCAAAGCCCCGTAATGCCAAGAATTCTCGCGCGACTCATTGCAGGTAAACCTCCGCTTGCCCGAGGCACGCACTGCCTATAGCAACCCCCGATTTCTCGGGTCAATACAAATGCTCGCCGGCGCACTACTGTCGCATGTCGGTCACAATTCTGTTGCGCGCGCACCGAATAAAAAAAGGGGCGCCCATTGCTGGACGCCCCTCCCTTTACTTAGCCAGCCTTGCGGCTGACTCTCGCCCGATCAGCTATTACGGGACCACATGGCTGATGAAGCCGTATGGGGTGCCCGAGCTGGGAGTGCTGAGGCTGCTGGTCCCGAGCGTCATCGTACCCGAGAAATTGCCAGCGTAGGTGACGGCGTTGGCCAGGCTGCCCGCCGCCGCCGTCGCCACGTTGACGACATTCATGCCGTGGTTGCCGCTCGCATCCCCGTAGCTATGCGCACACTCCACGGCTCCGGTGGCCGCGGCCAACTGAGCGTCGAATGCGCTGGTCGAGGTGTTGGACGTCGAGGTGAGCCCGTTCAGGTTGGCCCCCAGGCTACCCTCGTAAGCGCCGCCGATGAACACGTCGCCGGTAGACGAGGTGGCCACCGACAGGACCGCCTGGTTGAAGGTAGCATCCCCGAAGGTGAAGCCCCACGCCGCCGTGGTCAAAGCGTTGTTCAGCTTGACCACGAAGCCGTTGAGCAGACCGAGCGAGGTGAGGGTGCCCACCGGGGCGCCGAAGTTGGCGTTGGCCAGCGCGATGCTGCCCCCGATGATCACGTTGCCACTGCCGTCCACGGCGATGCCATTGATGTTGGAGATGCCGGCGCTGCCCCAGCTCTGCGCCGCCACCGCGTTGCCATTCGCATCGAACTCAGCCACGAACATCAGAGCGAGGCTGTTGCTCGTGCTCACCGTCGGAAGCGCGATGGTCTTACCACCACTGGGCACGGAGGTGAAGCTGAGCGAGCCGTTATAGTTGCCCGCGATGTAGGTGTTCCCACTCGCGTCCATGGCAATGGCCGTGCATTGCGCATTACCAGTGCCGCCGAACTGGGCGCCCCAGAGCACCTTGCCGGTGCTAGCCAGGTCGACCACGCCCACCACAACGTCGGTTTGCCCGCTGAAGGCCGTGGTGTTGCTGAGGAAGCCCGTCTTGGTGGTGCTGAGCCCGACCGCCCTCGTGGTCTTTCCGCAAATCGCGGCCTTATTGATGGCCGGGTTGGAGGCCGCGGCCAGGAAGGCTCCGTTGCCCAGATCGGCATCGTGGGCGTAGATCGGAGTGATGTAGGGCATGATGGACGATGCACTGGCGACCGCCCAGTAGTTCATGGGAGCCCCGGCAGTTACCGAGTTCTCGCCCAGGTAGTCGGTGTTGAGATTGCCGTTGCTACCATTTGCGGTGAAGTCGATCTCGCTCACATACAAGCCAGCCACCAGGACGTTGCCGTTCTGGCCGGCCGCCACCAGGCTTGCCGTCTGGTCATGGCTCCCGGGATCGCCGAACTGGAAGCTCTGGGTCGCCGCACCCGTGGTGGGGCTCACCATGTTCAGGTAGGCATCCGAGCTCCCCGTCGAGGTGATGGTGCCGGGGCCGAAGTTGAAGCTGCCATAGAGCGAGCCCGCGGTCCACAGGGTACCGCTGGCGGCGCTGGTCATGTCAGCCAATGTCGGGGTCGTCTCCACCGCCCAGGACGGGTTGAGGCAGACCTTGACCGGGCAAGTGTAAGTGGCGTCGCCGGTCGAGTCACACAAGTCGCCCGAGGGGCAGACCACCGCAGGACCCGCGGTGCAAACGCCGGCCTGGCAGCTATCCGGAGTCGTGCTGCTGGTGCCTGGGCCCACGCTTACGCCGGTGCACCCGTTCTTGTCGTCGCAGACCGTGCCGTTGGCCTGATCGACCGCGCTCCAAGCCCCGGTCGAGGGGTTGCAGCTCGCCGTCTGGCATTGGCTGTCGGTGATGAGACCGCTGGGGGGTGTATTCGCCACCCCACCACACACGCCGGCCGTGCACACGTCGCTATTGGTGCACAGGTTGTTATCCGTGCAGCTCGTGTTGTTGGGGACGTTCACCAAGCCGCACGCACCGCTCGACGTGTTGCAGGTATTGGTCTGGCACGCCGTGTTGCTGCTGGTGCTGCAAGCGACCGACTGGCTGGCCGTGCAAACGCCGGACTGGCAAGAGGCGGCCAACACGCACTTGTTGCTGGCGCTCGCGGTCGCGGTGCAATTCGTCCCGTCCGGTTGACCCGCGCACACGCTATCGAGCGGGATCAGCACGAAGTTGTCCGAGGTCGATTGGCCGGTCGAGCTGCAGGTTTCCGTCACGGTGACCGTGATCACGGGGCCGTTCTCGGCGCCACTCTGGCCCGTATAGCTCGCCGCGGTTGTGAACACCGTGCCCAGCCCGAGGCTGGCCGGGGTGACGGTGGTAACCGTGGTATGATCCGAGGCGGTCCAGTTGAAGCTCAGCGTGCCACCCGAGCAACCCTGGGTAGCGACGATGGCCATGTTGACCACTTGGCCCGTCGTGATGGTCGACGAGGTCTGGTAGTCGTAGCCGATCACCGGAGCTCCGACCACAGTTGGACCTCCAATCGGCAGGGTGATGGAGTTCGTGATCACGCCTCCCCGAGGGGTCCCGTCCGGGAAGTTCCCGTCGTTGACCACCGCGGAGAAGGTGCAGCTGGTCAGGGTGGTGGTGGAGGGGATGAAGGTAGTGGTGGCCAGGGTCGGCGTCCCGAACGTGCCGGGGCAGGTGCTGGTCCAGTTATAGTAGAGGGTGTTCCCGTCCGAGTCGGTCGCGGTCACGGTCAGGGTGCTCGCTGTACCAACCACCAGGGGGATCGGCGTGGCAGTGAGCCCGGTGATGACCGGGTAGGTGTCGAGATTGGCCACGATCTTGGCATTGCCCGCGCCCGCGTTTACCGAGATGGCAACCGAGGCCACGTTCTTCAGCACGCCAGCGGCGTCCGTCAGGGTCACGTCCACCACGCAGACCCCGCCGGTGGTGGGAGCCGTGAAGGTGACCTTCGAGGTTCCATCGGTGGTGTCGCTGCCCGTGGTGTTGGTCGGGGCCGACACGGTGCCACAGGTACTGGCCCACGACCACGTCATGAGGGCGGTTTGGCCGGGATTCGGATCATGACCCGACGCCGCGATGGTCGCCGTGTTACCCGGGCCGATGACCGTCCCCGAAGCGGTGAGAGAATCGATCACGGGAGCGACCTCGACGACGGGCACCGCGGCAGCAACCTGGTTCATGTCGATGATGACCGCTGCGGTCTGGTTGGCCACGATGCTCACGTTAGTGGCGGCACCGTTATAGATCACTGCGCCACTCGTGCAATCCGTAGCTGTGGCACTGCACGTGGCCGATCCGGTGAAAACGTAGCCGGTGGTGGCTGGGAGATCGCTAACCACCGCCCCGTACTGCGCGCCGCTCCCCACCAGGGGAACCACCAGGGGCGTGGTCAAACCACCACCCGAGATGGTCACGGTCACGCCGCCCACGTCGCTCAATTGCAGCAGGCTGGCGGCCGTGATCGAGGCCGAGCCCTTGCCCTGGGTCGGTTGGCTCTTGCTACAACCCACCATTCCGGTGAGGGCTGCCGCGCCGAGCAGGGCAGCCATCCATGTCATTTGATTGCGAAGCATTTGGTATCCTCCTTGAATTGTCCGAATTGTCCGTTTCCTTGACTCTTCACTCGCTCACTACACAGTAACCACTTTGCGTCACTCGCCCCGACGCCCCACGCCGCGTATCCGCTGCGTTTCCCCTCCCACCCCCCTCGCCTCCCGGCCGGGAGGCGAGGCCTTGTCCTCGACTCGCAACCACGCCCCCAAACTCACGCAAACATTCAACCTGCTAGTTGCAGACGCCGCCCTTACCGGAGCCATCGTCGGTGCAGACGCCGCTCGAGCACTTCGCACTCAGGTCAGGACAGGCGTAGCCTGAGGCCTGGGCCGGCATGAGCGGGCAGTCATTCGCCAAGCTCCCCGTGCCACCACAGGTCAGCGGGCTCCCCGTCCCCAGGGTGCCATTCTCTATACACGGATAGGAGGCGTTGCAGGCGTTGTCCGCCAGGCCCCCGAGCTCGCCGCCGATGTTCTGCTTGGGCGTCTTTACCCCGGTTGCCGGCGTCAGGCAGGCGAGGGTGGACGAAACCGAGGACGGGAGACAGCTCGTGTTGCTGCAGCCGGCCACGGCGGGCCACTTGGGGAGGAAACCGGCCGCCACCGCGATGGCCTGCATGCCGGCCGTCCCGTCCGGTGCCGCACAGTCCCCCCAGCCCGACGAAGACGCGACCTCTCCCCCGGTTGCGGTGTAGTGCCCCATCGAGTAGTCATAAAGGTGCTGCTCTTCCGTGATAGCGCCCGCGAGAGGGGGCTTCGCTTGGGCGGCACACGTGCTGGCGAAGCTCTCGCCGAAGGGAGTCATGAAGAACAGGCGGCGCGACAGCTTGTAAGCGCCGTCGTAGATGTTATTCACGAACGAGGTAGTGATGGTGTCGACGTTGAGCGACGCATTGGGCGGGCTCGGGGCCTCCGCAGAGGAGAGGCCGGCAATTCCGATGCTCTGTCCCTGGGGATCGAGGGCGACCCGCATACCGATCGATTGCGTGATGTCCTTGGTGGTGTCGGCGCCCGTGGTCCCAGGATCAACTTCCGACAGGGCCACCACGAAGCCCTGCGAGCACTGCAGCGGTGTGCTGTAGGGGTTGGTCGCGGTGTAGGTGGAGTAGGTGATGGGAGTGGCGTCCAGAGCCGAATTGATCGTGTCGGAAGTGGCGGTCGCGGTCCCGTTGGCGGCGATAGTAGGGTCGGTGAAGACACAGGGCTGGCTGGTCGGGTAGTAGGTGCACTGGCTACGAGCGTGATTGGCGTCCGCCCCCACGCAGGAGCGACGGACGGGGTCGAGATCCTCGTTGAGCAGGTTGCTGCCCACCTTGTCGGTGTTGCCCTCGCTCTTGCCATTGCACCAACGGTCAAACCCGTAGATCTCGCGGATGGTGTCCTGGGTGCCCGACTTATCGTCGCGCCGATAGAGGTGTTGCATAATACCGCTGCCCTCCATCGCGGAGCTGCCCAGCCACTCGAGCAGGCACAAGCGGCAGGGGCTAGAGCACTCGCCGGTTTCACCTTCGGGGACCAGGTTGGGGTTGCCCGGATAGCCGCCCATGATTATCGCGGCGGCCGAAAGGGGTATCGCACCATAAGACCCACTCTCATTCTGGCCCATCAGGGGACACTCGTTGGCGCACACATTGGCTGGCACATCCTCCATGTCGACCGCCTGCCCGGTCTTGTGCTGGAAGCTCCACACTGCCGCGTCCAAGGCCTTGACATTGTCGGGCGGAGCGGGCGCCCAGGAGGTTGCCAATCCCCCGGAGCCAATGATGGTCGAATTGAAGTTACGCGACATCGGGGCCATGCACTGGGAGGTAGTCTGACCCGAGGTGACCAGCCCGGCTGTATATTCGAGATTGGTTTCGCCCTGGCTGGACCCGACATTGTGGTAGCTGATGCAGGCGCCCGAAGCCGAAATGGCCTGCTCCACCACGTCGGTCAGGGTGTCGGAGCCTGCCATCTGGAAGCAGCCGCCGTACTTGCTGGTGCAGGCCACGGCCTGGCTGTGG
Organism: uncultured delta proteobacterium; assembly: GCA_963849735.1. Classification (GTDB taxonomy): domain Bacteria; phylum Myxococcota_A; class Polyangia; order Fen-1088; family Fen-1088; genus Fen-1118. The sequence goes on along the minus strand of CAWKJE010000049.1, from coordinate 259,289 downwards.
GGCATGTAGCCTGGGTAGAAGTTGGGGTCCGGGATGGGCAAGTCGTACCAAGGTAGGGTTGCATCTGGGCAGGTTTCGACCTGCGCCAGTGCCGTGCCGCCCATGGCCAGCAAGGCCAGCGATGCCGGGATCCCAACCCCTAGCATCTTCTTCACATTGTTCCATGTAGATGTCATCGCTCTTCCTCCTAATCGTGGACTTTGTCCTCTTTGCGTCCGTTCTCGTTCTTGAACCTTCTTCAGTTTTGCCGGCCACCCCGCCCATGCTTCCCCACTTGGACCGGCCTAGCAGATAGCACTTCGCCAGCGCGCCGTGTGTGAGCTATTTGCCAAGTCTTCGCAACGGTCGCATGACAGGCGGTGGCCCTCCTGCCGGCGGCCGGCTCTTGGCCCCGGCGCTTCCTGCGGCGGATTTTTCACCCTCACCGTCGGATGGCAAAGTCTGGCCCTGTCGCCGTCCGGACATTTGTGAGCGTATTGCAAACAAATTGTGACTGACCGGCGAACTTAGCGAGAACGAATTGTCACAATCGTGCCCGACCTTTGCCCGCCCTCTTGCTTCGGCGTGCGGGCGCGACAGATAGTTCGTGCGCTGAAGTTTGCTGCAGCGACCGCATCATCGATAGGAGGACCCTCCGCACCCATGCCCAAGACCCGTGAATTCATGCGCGCTCTCGCCCTCCTCTTGGTCTGGTGCCAGGCCCTGGCCACTACACCGGCGTGGGCGCGCAACAACGGCGAAATCGAATCCGCGCGCGCCGAACGCTCCCAGGGCACGGTCGCGGTCAACCTGGGCCGGTACGATGAGGCGGTCGAGCATTTCTCTCGCGCCTACAGTGCCACGCAGGACCCGGTCCTGCTCTTCAGCCTGGCGCAGGCCTATCGTCTGGCGGGCAAGGCAGACAAGGCACTGGCAGCGTACAGCTCGTTCTTGCGCGCCGCCGCTGGCGCCCCGAAGTATCGCGGCCAGATCGAGAAAGCTGCGGCCGAGATCGAGAGCATCACCTCCTTCTTGCTCAATCGTCCCGTCGATACTCGCACCGGGAAGAAACCTGCGGCACCAGCCAAGGCCGTGCCCGGACCGGCCGATCAGATCGACCCGCCCCCGGTGGGCGAGGAGAAGGACCGAGAAGAGAACGCCCGGATGGCGGACCGGATCGAGCCACCCCCGCTGGACGAGGAGGCTGGCCCAAAGGAGAAGGCCCGGCCGGATGAGGCGGAACCCCAGGCAGGGCCAGCCGCGCTCGCCCCGCCTGCGCTGGTGCCGAAACCTGACCCTTCGCCGTCACCCGCGCTCGATTTCGCCGTCGAGACCAGGGCGAGCACGCGGCCGACCGCACGGCCCCTGTACAAGAAGTGGTGGGTGTGGACGACTGCCGCGGTGGTGCTGGCTGGCGTGGGCGGGGCGGCGTTGTGGTGGTACACCCGACCGGCCAACCAGGCGCCCCCCTCCACCTATGGCGCGGTGAAGGTGCTGCCGTGAGGGTCGCCACATCCGGGGCCTGCCTCGGCGCCGCCCTCGCTCTGCTCTCTTGTCACGGCGACCCGGACTCCTACATCGTAATCCACAGCGACGTGAACTGCGATGTGCCGCGGGTGTACCAGTTGCAGGTGACCATCGATAGCAATGGGCTTTATGACCAAAAGACGATTCCGCCCGTCCCGGGAGCCGAGCTCGGCTTCCCCAGCAGCCTCGTGCTGGAGCTGCCCGGGTCACGCAGCGGTGCCTTCTCCCTGGAGGTGGATGCCCTCGACAACGATTATCACCTTATCGGCGCGGCCACGGCGAACGGCACCATAGCGGTGGGAGGCAAGGTGGACATTCAGGTCCAGATCGTCGCGGCCCAGCTCACGGGCCAAAGCGCCGTGGTCGACGCCGGGTCTGCTATCCACGCGGACGGTGGCTCGGCCCTTGAGGGGGCGACCAGGCCCAACCTGGATCTGGTGGCCGCTTCTAGCCCCCCGTTCGTCCAGGCCTCGCCGGGCGGCTCCAGCACCTGCGCCATACGCTCGGACACCAGCTTGTGGTGCTGGGGCCAGAACGATTACGGCCAACTTGACCTGTCCGGCACGAGCGATCGGCTTACCCCCGTCGCCACCGGTGGCTTGGCCTGGACCGCGGTAGCCCTGGGCCAGACGCATGCCTGCGGGGCGCGTAGCGATGGCAGCCTAGCCTGCTGGGGCAACAATGGCAGCGGACAGTTGGGCAGCGGGACATCCTCTCCGCCTTCGTCGTCCACGGCCACGTCTACGTCATCCACAACCTCCGGCCAGCAGATCGAGGTCGCGGGCGGGCCTTGGCAAGACGTTGCCGCTGGGAGTTACCACACCTGCGCCATCAAAGCAGACGCCAGCTTGTGGTGCTGGGGCGACAACACCAATGGCCAGCTCGGAACCGGTAATACCACCCCGAGCGGGGCACCCGTGGAGGTCAATGGCACCGGCTGGGCCAAGGTCAGCGGCAGCTACCTTCATACCTGCGCGGTGAAAGGGGACGGAACGCTGTGGTGCTGGGGTTTGCAGGCGGATTCCCAGCTCGGCAATAGCTCGGCGCCGTTCTATTCGCCCGGACAGATCACGGGCAGCACCTGGAGCAAGGTGGTGACCGGGCTCAATCACACCTGCGGTCTCCAGCAAGACGGCACGCTCTGGTGCTGGGGCGGGAACTATCAGGGTCAGCTTGGCAACGCCAGCATTCCGGCCCAGGCCGAATCCAAGACCGCCGAACCGGTCCAGGTGGCCGGCACGTGGCTCGACGTGGCGGCCGGCCAATCGCACACCTGCGCCATCCAGAGCGATCACTCCCTCTGGTGCTGGGGCGACGACAGCCAGGGTCAGCTCGGTGATGCGAAGGAGACCCCAGAAGCGACACCCGTGCCGGTTGCCTCTACTGGCCAGGCGTGGCAGGCAGTGGCCGCGGGTCCCGAGCACAGCTGCGCGCTGGCGACGGATGGGTCGCTGTGGTGTTGGGGCAGCAACTCGAACGGACAGCTCGGCATCGGTACTACCGACTGGCGGCAGGCTCCCACCCGGGTCGTGCAGTAGGGTGATGTCGCGATGTGGATCGCGAGCCCTCGATCGCGCCGGCTCGCAGCCCTGGTTCTGGTGTCGCCGGCCGTCTTGGCGTGCCAGGCTGCTGGGTCTTCACCCGGGACCGGCAACATCTACATCGCCGCGCGCTCGCCGGTAGCGGGCAGGTCTAGTTGGACCGTGCCCGCCGGCGCCGAGACGATGACGACCCCTATCGAAGTGATGGTCACCGCGACCAGCTCTGCGACAGGTCTGGCGACAACCTTGACCTTCTCGTTGACCCCGGCTCCCCAGTAGGGACGCACGGTGGTCGAGAAGCCGGCTGGCGAATAGCGACGACTGGGCAGCCTCGATGCAAATTCGCTGGACCATCGCGGCCTTGGCCGGGCTCCTCCTCGTGACCGTGCTCGCGTACGCACCGGCGCTGCACGGCCCATTCGTGTTCGACGACCAGCGCACGGTGGAGCTGAATCGGGGCATTCACCATCTCGCTGCTAGCCTCCGGGCGCCCTCCCTGCAGACCCTCGTGCGCGGTGGCCGAGCTCTCACCGATCTCAGCTTTGCCCTTGACTACCGCATCGCCGGGAACACGCCCTTTGTCTTCCACGCCACCAACCTCGCCATCCACCTGGCTGCCACGCTGCTCGTCTTTACCTTCACCAGAAGGGTGCTCTCCTTGAGCGGATGGCTTGCGAGCGATCTTCTCGTCCTGGCGGTGACCTCGGTCTTCGCCTTGCATCCCCTGCAAAGCCAATCAGTCGCCTATGTTTCACAGCGTTCGGAGACGTTGTCATCCGCGTTATACCTGGGATCCCTCTTGCTCCTCCAGGGTTGGGGAGGGGGCCGCAGCCGACGGGCGCGCGCCTGCGCCTATCTCGCCGCGTTCCTCCTCTTTCTCCTCGGTCTCGCCGCCAAGGTCATCGTCGCCACGCTACCCGCCGCCTACCTGTTGATGGGGCTTCTGCCCGGGCCTGCCCCGCCCGCCAGGCCCTCGCGACTGCGCCAGCGGCTCGCCGCCGCGGCGCCCTTCCTGATCCTGGTCCTTTATGCGACTACCACGGCCATCTTCACGGGACATGGTCTGCCCAAAGAAGCAAACGCCGGATTCGCCATCGCGTCCTTGCCGCCGTGGCGCTACCTGCTCACTCAGGGGCATGTTCTCGTCACCTACCTCCGTCTCGTCCTGTGCCCCCGAGGGCAGAACCTGGACTGGGACTTTCCCATCGCCTCCGGCGTGGGCGATCCCGTCGCGCTGGCCTCTACCCTCTTCGTTCTCCTGGTGCTCACCGCATCGGTGGGCCTCTACCTGCGCAGCCGATCCCGTAGCGATGCCAAGGGGGCCGCGGGCAGGACCGCTGCCTTCGGCGTGCTGTGGTTCTTCCTTCTCCTCTCGCCGACCTCCAGTGTCGTGCCTTTGGCCGACGTGATCATGGAGCACCGGGTCTACCTGGCGTCCTGGGGTTTGTTCCTCGCCCTGGCCGCCCTCGCCACTGCCTACGGGGGCACCCTCCTCCGGCACGGGCTTGGTCGCCGGAGGGTGGCGGCGACCACGCTCGTCGTCCTGTGCGCTGCCCTTGCCGGCGCCACCTACCTTCGCGCTCGGCTATGGGGCTCGGAGTTGCTCTTGTGGAGCGACATCGTGGCCAAGTCGCCGGGCAAGGCACGCGCGCGCTTGGGGCTCGCCAACGCCTACCATCACGCCGGGCAGGGGGAGAGAGCCGTCGATGAGTGCAGGATCGGGCTCGCGCTGTCGGGCGCCCCGACGTGGATCCGCGCCAACCTCCACGGCGAGATGGCCGCTGCGCTGTTGTCACTTGCGCGTACCCCCGAGGCGATCACAACCCTTCAGGCCGGCCTCGGAGAAGTCCCGGACGACGGCGGACTCCTGGGTGCACTGGCAGTAGCCTATTCTCGGCAAGGCGATCTGCCACGCGCCCGGGCCACGGCCGAGCGCTACCTGCGGGTCTCCAGCGGGTCACCCGCTGCCCTGCGTGTGCTGGGGTTCATCTGCATGCAGATGGGCGACTACCCCTCGGGAACCAAGTCATTCGAGCAGGCCTTCCGGCTGGAGCCCGCCGAGCTGCAGGGTGCCCTGCTCCTCGCCGCCGCGTACCGCACCCAGGGCCGGCCGCAAGAGGCTTGCCGGGTGCTCGGCTCGGTCCAGGAGCCCAATCCCGCCCTCCAGCAGGAGCTTGCAGAGGCGCGCGCGACCTGCGGCCCCGCGCCAGCCGAGCTCAGTCGGTGACGTTGACCCTGAACACGAACGACGCGCTTGCCTGCTCCGGATCCGTCGCGGTCACCGTGATCGGGTAGGCCAAGCCCGTTGCCATTGGGGCCGTCCACTGCACGTCGCTGCTGCCCGCGCCGTCACTCTGCTGCGACAAGCTCCCCACGGCGGCCTGCCAGGTCCAGGTCAGCGCCCCTCCCTCGGGGTCGCTGGCGCTAGCGTGCAGGGCTACTACCTCGCCCGCTCTCGCGTTCGCGGTCGACTGATACGCGATGCCCATGATGGGTGCCACGATGATCTTGGGCGGCGTGGTCGAGAGCACCAGCGTGCCCTGGCAAGAACCGCCGTGTCCATCGCTCACCTCGACCGCGAAGGTGCACGAGACCGTGCCGGCCAGGGTGCCCGGCGTGAACGTCACCTGGGCCAGGTCGGTGCGGTCGAAGCTGCCTGGACAGCTACTCTTCCATACGAAGCTCAGGGCGTCGCCGTCGGGATCGGTGGCCGCCACCTGCAGGGTGACGGGCAGGTTGCTGTCCACGCCACCGGCCGAGCTCTGCATCGCGGTTATCACGGGACGCTGATTGATGACGATCGCGACCGAGGCGGCGCCCTGGTCAGCCTCCGCCCCTGGTCCCGGCGCCGTTCGTGAGCTGGGGCCAACCTGGGAAAAATCCGTGCTGCCCGGGCTGGCCGAAGAACCTGAGCCGTCGCACGCCGAGACGATGACGCCGAGGAAAAGACAACTCCAGAGCCGAGTCGAAGCGAGAGCCTGCTGCACGAGCCAATCCTCCCTTCGCGCGTGCGGTTGCACCCGCGAATGGGCAACCGACCGCTATGATCCGAAGGTTCGGCGCTACCCTGGCGAGGATGAAGCTGGCTCGATCACAATTCACAAGAAGACAGGATTCTGACTTTTCTGCCGGAGCGCCAGGGATCCGACTCCCCCGATCGCTCGCCGAGCAAAGTCAGCCCAGCCTTTGCGAAAACGCGCTAGCGCTCCGGGCAGTCCGCCGCCCGCGCCTCCTGGAGAAACGCGGGCGCCAGCGAGTCGCCCCCGGAGCTGCCGCGCAGCACCTCGCAGGCCTGCTGCGTCCGGCCCTGCGCCCGATACGCTTGAGCGAGGAGCAGGCGGGCCTGCGCGAGAGCGGGGTCCCGCCTCACCGCTTGCTCGAAGGCTGCCGTGGCACCCTGCGGGTTGTCCATACGAGCCCGCACCATCCCGAGCACAACTAGCGCGGTGGCCGGCTGGGTGGAGGTCGCGACCGACATCTGGGCCGCCGCCTCAGCGAGAGCCAGCTCACGGCGCTGCAGGTGGGCCATAGCCACTATGCCGAGCAGAGCGCTGTGGTCCGGCCACTCGGCCAGACCAGCCCGGGCCGCCGCAAGGGCCTCTTCGCTGCGCCCCGCCGCAAGGTAGATGCTGGCAAGCCTTTCCTGGATGTCGGCGCGCAGCCACACCGGGTCGGCACGGGCGAGGTCCCGCGCTGTCAGGAGCTGGTCCAGGGCGAGCTGGGTTTGGCCAGCCCGGCGATATGAGTTTCCCAGGCCCAGGTGGGCCCGCGCCTTCCCCGGCGACTTGGCCACCACGTCCGACCAGAGCGCGATCTTGGAACGCCAGAGCGAGACGCGCCGAAAGGTAAGAGTGGCGAGACCAGCGCAAATAAGTAGGAGCAGCACCATGACCACGCGCTGTGCCCGCGGGGCGGCCAGCGCGCCGGCGAGGGGGCCCGTCCCTACCACGAGCGTCAGGAAGATGCCAAATGACGGCAGGTAGAGCCGATGTTCCATCAACACATCGGCCAGGGGTACGATCGATGAGCTGGGGGCAATGACCAGGAAGAACCACAGCACCCCGAAGGCAGCCACGCGCCCTGCTCCCCCTGCCCCGTCGTCGCGATAACGACAGCGATGGAGGAGGTAGAGCGCCCCGGCCAACAGACCGGAGAGCGCAAGACCACCAGAAATAACTGCCGGGTCGCCCAACCCGCCGGCCAAGGGAAAGTCCCAGTCGAGGTTCTGGCCCGCCGGCCACAAGAGCAGGCGCAGATAGGTGGCGATAACGTGCCACTGGGTCAAGAAGTAGTGCCCGGCCGAGAGCCGGGGTACCTCGAAGCCAGCAGTGGCGAGCCCCGGAGCAGCGGACTTGAGGCCGGGCAGCGTCATGGTCACCACTAGCGCGGCATACGAGGCGAAAGGAACGGCCAGGGCCAGACGCCGGCGCGGCCTGGCCAGTCGAGTCGAGTAGCTGGCCCGCTCGGGGAGGATGCCGAGGAGTAGGTAGGCGAAGGGGAGGGTGAGCCCACCGCTCTTACTGGCGAGGCTCAGGACAAAGGCGGCCAAGGCCGCCAGGTAAAGCCACACCCCGGCCCAGGTCACACCCCGACGCTCGGCCCCCAACAAGAGCAGCAGCGCGCCCAGGTAGAGGCCTGCGGCGAGCTCTTCCGCGCGTTGGGAAACGTAGACGACCGCCTGGCTTTGCAAGGGGTGGAGGGCGAACAGAGCGGTTACCGCCAGCACGAGACCTGCGCGGTTGGACAAGCCAGCCAACCCGAGGACCTCCCTGGCCAGCACGTAGACGAGCACGACTACCACGAGGTGGATGGCGAGATTGCCGACGTGGTAGAAGAATGGATCGAGCCCGCCCACGGCGTAGTTGAGAGCGAAGCTGAAGTCCGTCAGGGCGCGGGCGGATTGCAACGCTGCCAGCCACACGCGTGGGCTCATATAGTCGCCCAAGACACGAATGCCCAGGTTCGACTCCACGGTGCGCCAGTCGTCGAGCTGAAACTCGCCGTGCAACCCCGGCGTATAGGCCAGCGCGGTCAGCAGCAAGAGGCCGGCCACGACCATTCGCCGCACGGCGGGATGCAAGGGAGACTGGCTATGCGCCACGCCCGTCACCAGCATCGTTACCTTGCAGAGCCACCAACCATTTGCTGCAACCCCGCCCCCCAGAGCTTGCTGACCAGATCCACTCGCTCGCTTGGGCTAGTATTTTACCAAATGACCCTGGGAGGGTCCTTGGGATCCACTATTGCGGAACAACGCGGGTGACATAGCCGTATGTATCAGCCGAGGTTAGGGTGCTGAGTGTGGTCGCCCCGAGCGTCATCGTACCCGCGAAATTGCCACCGTAGGTGACGGCGTTGGCCAGGCTGCCCGTCGCCGCCGTTGCCACGTTTACGACATTCATGCCATGGTTCCCGCTCGCATCGCCGTAGCTGTGCGCGCACTCTACCGCTCCGGTAGCCGCGGCAAGCTGAGCGTCAAAGGCGCTGCTCGCGGTATCGGAGGTCGAGGTGAGATTATCGAGCTTCGCCCCCAGGCTGCCCTCGTAAGCGCCGCCGACGAACACGTCGCCGGTCGACGAGGTGGCAACCGACAAGACCTGCTGGTTGAAGGTGGCATCCCCGAAGGTAAAGCCCCACGCCGGCGTGGTCAGAGCGTTGTTCAGCTTGACCACGAAACCATTGAGCAAACCGAGGGAAGTCAGGGTACCAACCGGGGCACCAAAGTTGGCGTCGGCCTGGGCGATGCCGCCCGCGATGATCACGTTGCCACTGCCATCCACGGCGATGCCATTGACGTTGGAGATGCCCGAGCTGCCCCAGCTTTGCGCCGCCACCGCGTTGCCATTCGGGTCGAACTCAGCCACGAACATCAGAGCGAGGCTATCGCTGGTGCTCACCGTCGGAAGCGCAATGGTCTTGCCGCCACTGGTCACGGAGGTGAAACTGAGCGAGCCGTTGTAGTTTCCCGCGATATAGGTGTTCCCGTTCGCATCCATGGCAACGGCCGTGCATTGCGAATTACCAGTACCGCCGAACTGGGCACCCCAGACCACCTCGCCGGTGGTAGCCAGGTCGATCACGCCCACCACCACGTCGGTTTGCCCGCTAAAGGCCGTAGTGTTGCTAAGGAAGCCCGTCTTGGTCGTGCTGAGCCCGACCGCCCGCATGGTCTTGCCACAAATGGCGGCCTTATTGATGGCCGGATTGGAGGCCGCGGCCAGGAAGGCTCCGTCGCCCAGGTCGGTGTCGTGAGCATAGATCGGGGTGATGTAGGGCATGGTGGACGATGCACTTGCGACCACCCAGTAGTTCATGGGAGCCCCGGCACTCTTCGACTGCTCGCCCAGATAGTCGAGGTTGAGATTGCCGTTGTCACCGTTCGAGGTGAAATCGATCTCATTGACATACAAGCCAGCCACCAGGACATTACCGTTTTGCCCGGCCGCCACCAGGCTCGCCGTCTGCTCGTTAGCCCCGGGGTCACCGAAAGCGAAGCTCTTGGTCGCCGCCCCCGTGGTAGAGCTCACCATGTTCAGGTAGGCATCCGAGCTCCCGGTCGAGGTGATGGTGCCGGCGCCAAAATTGAAGCTGCCGTAGATCGCGCCCGCGGTCCACAGTGTACCGCTGGCGGCACTGGTCATGGCGGCCAGCTCCGGTGTCGACTCCGCTGCCCAAGACGGACCGAGGCATGCGCTACCGACTGCCCCGCCGGTGGCCGTGCTGCCGCCGCTTCCGGCCGTACCCCCACTTCCCGTCGCCCCGCCGGTAACCGTGCTACCGCCTGTCCCGGCCGTGCCCCCACTTGCCGTCGCCCCACCGGTGGCCGTGCTGCCGCCGCTTCCGGCCGTGCCCCCACCTCCCGTGGCCCCACCGGTGGCCGTGCCGCCGCCACTTCCGGCCGTGCCCCCACTTCCCGTGGCCCCACCGGTGGCCATGCTGCCGCCGCTTCCGGCCGTGCCCCCACTTGCCGTCGCCCCACCGGTGGCCCGTGCTGCCGGCGCTTCCGGCCGTACCCCCACTCGCCGTCGCCCCCCCTGTGGTCGTGCTACCGCCGCTTGCAACCACCCCGCCGGTTGCCGTGACCCCACCGGCTCCCAGACCCCCCCCACCAGGTGCATCAATCGGGGCCGCCCCGCCCCCATCCCCGGCGACGCCGCCGTCGAAGCCACCCACCTCACCCGTCAGAGCGGAGCGGAGGTCGAGCTGCCCGACCTCGAGCTTGGCTCCCAGATTGGGCACTCCGACCGATCCATCGACCACGACACCCGCCTCACCCCCGCCACCTGGAGCTCCGCCCTGCCCGACGGAGGCGTCACAGCCCGCATCGACCAGGGAGCCTGGGCAATACCTCCGCTGTCCGGCGTCGACTTTCTCATTCGAGGACGCGCCGCCGCACGCGATGACCGTCGCCCCAAGGACGATCGGCACGAGTATAGCCAGACAGCGGTTCATGGTCAGGGAGCGCTGCTACATCTCGACCAGGAACGCGTACGCCTGACTGCCCCCACTGGTGCTCTCGGTGATGGCGGTGGATTGTCCCCCGAAGTTGATCAAATGAGTGAAGGCACCGCTGATGGCCAGACGGTCCTTGCTCGCCCCCGTCCCGGCGCGATTGACCGCGGCGCTGAGAAGCTGTGCGCCGGCCGAGCTGGGGTCGCCATAGCGGTTACCGCACAGGGTCGCGCCGCTGGCGCCGTCCAGGGCAAGAAGGAATGGTTCGGTGGCACCGGGTCCGGCCAACGACTGCAGGGCCGGTAGCCCCGGCCCCGGAATGAGGGAGGATATGTAGGCACCGCCCACCATCACTCGGCCGGCAGAGTCAGCCGCCCCCGTATAGACTATTCCCGACCCAGCGGCACCGCCAGCGGCAAAACTGCGCGCCCACACGGGCGTGAGACTGGTGGGATCGAGCTTGGCCACAAAGGCGTTCAGGGTTCCCTCCGGTGCCGGCGTCAAGGTCTGGGCACCGAAGGCCGCCGCGTTGGCCAGATTGCCGCCCATGATAACGTTTCCCTGCCCGTCCAGGGCGATAGCGTCGGGACTTACCGAGCCCTGGGCACCGAAAGACTGGTCGGCGATGGCCGCGCCGGTGCTGCCGTTCAGCTTCGCCACCCAGGCCATCTTGTCATTGGCCACGGCTCCGCCATCGACCCCGGCCGGGCTACCCGCCAGCGGGCCGAGTCCGAAGTCCAGGCTACCGGCATAGACCCCGGCAAAGTACCCATTGCCGGCGTCGTCCAAGGCGGCCGCGGCGCAGGTATTGTACTGGCCACCCAGCACCTTGGCCCACATAACCGTGCCGTCGGCGGCCTTGAGCGCGGCTATGAATATGCCCGCGCCGCCACTCAGGCTCCCGGTCGGGTTGAAGGCGGCGGGAATCTTGCTGGTCGCCCCACAGACCAGGAAGAAGTCCTGGCCAGGATTGCCCGCGATCGCCTGCAATCCCAGGCCGGGTCCCGTTTCCACACCCAGGTCGAGCTTCTTCGACCACACTCCCGAACCGTCGCTATCCTTCAACCCCATGACAAAGCCAAGCGGCATATTGCCCGTGTTGACAAGGGGCGGGATCACTTGATTTACGGGATCGATGTCCAGGGTCCCGGTGAACACACCGTAGGCCACGACGTTGCCGCTCGTGACTGCCGTACCGGACACATTCTGGTCTTGAGGGTCGCCGTACACCACGACCCAGATCGGGTTGCCGGTGGCCGGGTCCAGCTTGGTCACGAGCGCATCGGCGCTGCCGCCATAAGTGAGCTTGGCCCCACCGGGAAATCCGGGGAACTCATCCACGTCGCCGTAGACGGTGCTGCCGGTGACGAGATTCCCGTCATTGTCCCAGTCCAGGGTGGGAAAGCCCGTAACGGGATATGACCACGCGGAAGCCGCGCTCGGACAGGCCCAGGGTGAAGCGTCTACCGCCGTGCCATCGACACCGCCGTCCACGACCGGGGGAGCGATCACCTGGTCCGCAGAGGCACCGTCGAGAACGGCACTTCCGCCCGCTCCGCCTGGCGCGTCCGTGCCGCCGATGCCCCCGGTACCCATGTCGAGGGGAAGCGGGGTGGCCTCCTTGGCCAGGTCAGGCTGGGGCGAGGTCACATCAGGCACCATAGGGGAATCAGGAGTGGGATGAGGCAGATCCGGGCTCGGCGATTTGGCGTCGGTCAACGTCGGGGGAGCGCTGTCAGGATTGGCGGAGCTGCCACCTCCGCCACAACCCGGGCTGACCAGCGCGAATACTGACGCGGTCAGGACCAGACTGACTGAGCTCGGAACGATGGTGCCTCGGTGTATGTCTTTAGTCATGTTTGCCTCGCTGTTGGTCGCCCTTGCGGGCCGTAACCCTCGGCCGTAGATAACCCTGTGACTGCTATCTTCAGGTGAGGAATTTGTGAATTTCTAGTGTCGCCCTTGCCACGGCCGCGCCTCTCGTCGTCATGGCCCAATGCGGGCCAGGCAGCTCTGCACCCCGGCGCCCCCGGACGCTCCCCCGTCGGCGCCCCCGCCATGGACCACTCCCACCGGCAGGCCGAGGTCAATGGCCGAGGTGAAGGTCAAGAGGAGCAGGCTTCCCTGACTGGCGCCGGTTGAAAGATCCAGACCCACGACTCCCGCCCCGCTGTTACCATAGCCCGACATTCCAAAGCCTTTGGCGCCCTTCACCGCACCGGTACCGGGATCAATCTGGGCAATGAAGGCGCCCCCCGTGCCGGGCACGGAGAGCGGAATCGCGCCCAGGGTGCACGCCGTGCAGGCCGGGCCATAGGTGCCGGTCACCAGGATTACTCCACCCTCTTCCGCCAGGCTCTTGACGCTGACCGGGGTTCCGGCGCCCAGACCACTTACCCACAGCAGGTCTCCAGTGCTGCCGTCGAAGCGGGCGATGAAAGTCGTGGCCCCGTTGCCATTTGCGCTGCCCCCGTCTAATCCGGCGCTAGAGGAAGGCAGACCCATGGTCGCGCTAAAGCTGGTCCCGTTGCTCACCACCCCGCTGAAGCTCGTCCCGTTAGCCACCGCACCTGCCACGACCACGTCCTGGCGAGGAGCTCCGGCGTCGGAGCTGGTGCCGGAGGATGTCATGATGGCCTGGGGGGTGAAGGTCTCCGCGCCCACTCCGATGCCGCTGGACCAGACCCAACGGTAGGCATTACCGGTCGCATCAGCCGGGTCGGGCTCCGACTTGGCGATGAACATCCACACTCCCTCATTTGCGTTGTCCACGACGGGAAGCGAGGCCAGGTTGCCGAAGCTCACAGTGCTGCCAAAGCGGTAGGTCCCGACGACGTAAGCGCCGGACGCACTGTCTATCGCCAGCCCCGAGCAATACTCGTCGTTCACGCCTCCCACGTCATCGGCCCACACCACCTCGCCGCCGATCCCGGTGGTCCCCCCATCCTGGGTGGCGCTGGCTGTCCCCACGGAGCCGCCATGCAGGCGTGCCACTACCAGATCGGTACCGCCCTTGCAGAACAGGTCAGGAGAAAGATCGTGGGCCGGGTTGGGGTTCGGTCCCGCGTCGCCGCTGCTGGGGCCCGTCCCGCAAGCAACGGCGCCGCATATCATGAACGCTTCTCCCAGAGGATCGCCAGCGATTGCCCACAGACCCACTTCCCGGCTGTCAGGCGCCTGGTTCTGCAGGTTCACCCGCTTGGCCCACAGCCCGCTGCCGTCCCTCTCATCTGCCGCCACGATGAACTGATCACCGGGGTAGAGGTGATCCAGCTCCTGGCCTCCCACGAACATGGCGCCTGAGGTTAGCGGTCCCACTACACCGAGCTGCCCGGCCCCGTTGGCAGCGAACGAGGTCACCGTCTGGCTTTGCGGTCCGGGAAAGGTAGCAACCCAGGCCGCATCGAGGGTAGCCTCGTCGAGCTTGGCGAGAAAGACATTGTGCGCACTGCTGCCGTAGGCCGGATTGGGGGTGACGACACCGGACCCGAGGTCGAGCGCGGTGTCATAGCCTCCGCCCACGAAGATCCCCCCGCCCGGCGCCATGATGATTCCGCTTCCGTGGGCCGGCCAGCCATTGGCGTCGTACACCACGTCCGCCAGTGCACTGGGAAAGCCCCCCGGGCAAAATCCTTGGCTGAGATCGCATGTCGCGCCGGGGCTACCACATACGATGGGGGTTCCCACACACACCCCAGCTGTCGTGCAGTGGTCACCGTAAGTGCATAGGTTGTGGTCATCGCACGGAGCTCCCTCCAAGACTTGCGGATTGCCGCACTCGCCGGTGGCGGGGTCGCAAGAAGGGGCGACTGCCAAATAGCATTGATCGGTCGGAATCGGGCAGGTTTTGTAGGGCCCGTCCAGGCACAGCCCGCCGCTGCAGATGCTGTTGGCGGTACATGGTCTCCCCTGACAGCTCGTGCCATCGGGGAGTGCGGGCCCGTCGACGCACGACCCGGCGCTGCAAACGCTGCTGGTGGCACAGGGACTCCCCTGACAGCTCGTGCCGTCAGGGAGCGCAGCGTGGACGCATTGGAAGGTGCCGGTGTCGCAGCTATCGGCCGTACACGGATTGCCGTCATCGCAGCTCACCGGGCTGGCCGGGTCGCAACCGGAAGCGTCGGGCGACCCACCAGTGCCGCTCGCTACCTCCTGGGGACCCGGCATGTCCGCGCCGCCTCCGGCGACGCTCCGTGCATCGTTGCCCGGAACGTCTACGCCCCCCGTGGCGCCCGTGTCGACACGGCTGCGCCCATCGGCCGGGGCATCCGGGCTCGCAGCCCGCGTATTGCTGCCGCAGCCTGCCAAAATCGCGAGACAGGCGGCCAGAAGCTGAACGAGCGCAGGAGAAATGGTATTCTGACTGGACATGGAAGGGCGAAGGGTGGTCTCGCGGAAGCGAGCGTTGGCGGAATAAATCGCGGTCACCTTCTAGGCGCTTTGACCGCCCAGTTGGGTGAGCAATTCGCAACAACTGAGTGAACGAAACGCGGCAGCGGGGCCCCCGCCAGTCCCACCCGGGGAGGTCAGACCGACCTGGCCTGTCCAGGCGACGCCGGTCCCCCATGACTGTAACCAATACGGTACAAATCCGTTGCAATGGCGTCGCTCGGGCCCCGCTATGGTCCTGCGCCGTGGCTCCGCAGCACTGAGCCCGGTTTAATGGAGGCACTATTACCATGAAGAGATCGCAATCCGTCGCGGTGTTACTTGGGGTGGCGAGCACCGTCCTTGGCTTGCGCCTGGCCCTCGCCCAGACCGCATGCCCAGCCACTCCCCCGGCATGCAGCGACACCGGCTCATTCCCTAATCCGGTCTACCTGGCGGGTAGCAGCGCCTTCGAGACGGTCCTCAGCCAGTTAGCGCTGCAGATCAAGGCCCAGCAGAACGTATCCATCATCTACTCCCCCATCTCTTCGTGCAGCGGCATCTCGTCGATCTACAACGATCCTGCCCTCGGGCTCCCTGGAGGTACGGCACCTACGGTGCTAACCGCCACACCCGACTATTACATTCCCAACACCACCAACCCTGGCGCCGCGGTTACTTGTCAGTGCGTGTTGCCGGGAAACACCTTCGCCAGCATCGGAGTTTCCGACGTCTTCTTCCAGTCGTGCCAGACAAGCCCGATGCCGGCCACGGTTGGGGAGTGGCTGGGGCCCGAGCAAGCTATGCTGATCGTCGTGCCCAAGGCCAACCTGACCACTACCGCGATCTCGGCCGAACAGGCTGGCGCAGTCTTCGGCTGCGGCCAAAATGGCAACTTTCCCCCCTTCATCGACAATAACGCCATTTTCGTGCGCAGCGCCACCTCGGGCACCCAGGTCATGATCGGCCGCAATATCGGTTCCCTGGACGCGAGCGGCGTCCGCCACACCGTGCCCGAGACTGCCTTCGTAGGCGTGTCCGAGAGCTCGAGCACGGCCTTGTTCACCGCGCTCATCTCCTACGCCAACCCGCAGGCCGCCATCGGCATTCTCGCCAACGACATCTATTCCACCCATCGCTCCCAGCTCAACGAGCTGGCCTTTCGTGGCCTGGGCCAGAAGGCCGCCTACTACGGCGACTCGGATCCCACCTCTACCGACCTCATAAACGTGCGCGAGGGGCGTTACATGATTCAGGGTCCTGTTCATCTCTTCGCCCCCCTGCAGAACGGCGCGCCCATTGCTTCGACTCAGTTGGTGCTCAATTGGCTGAGCGGCGCCGCCCTCATCAACCCGAGCGATCCCCAGTTCTACGTGCGGACGCTGGCTACCAACGGCACCGTGCCCCAGTGTGCCATGAAGGTCAGGATAAGTGGAGATGGCGGCACTTTCGCCCCCTACACTCCCCCAGAGTCGTGCAATTGCGCCTTCAGCATGGCCAAGAACCTGCCCATTGCCGCGGGAACCTGCAAGCCCTGCACCACTGACGCGGATTGCAGCGGCAGCCTACGCTGCCAGACCAGCTTCTGCGAATAGCCTCTCGGAGAACACCCCATGAAAACTTGCAAGCTTTCTCTCTGGATCGTGCTCGCCGGCGCCGGCCTCGTGGCCTGTGGCAGCAATACCAGCAACAACAACCCTGATGCCGGCGGCGGCGGCATTATCGTCAACGGAACCGGCGGTGCGTCGGGCACGGGTGGCACGGGAGGGGCACTGCCGTCGTCATACGACAGCGGTCTCGATGCGGTTACAACGCCGGCCGATGCGCCCATGGAAACCTCGCCGACCACACAGACCGAGGTCGGGCCGGGTCCGATGGATATGGGAGAAGGCGGTTCCTCGAGCTCGCTCGTCAACTGCACCGGCTTGACGCCGGCGCAGTGTAACGACCTCATCATCAATCCGGCAACCCTCGATCCTGCCATCGTGACCGTGCCACCCGGTCCCGATCCTTCCGTCCTGTATCCGGCTTGTTCGGCGATCTAGCGCTGCGAGCACGAGAGTGGCGCCTCCCACGGGCAGGTCATGAGTGCTGCTGTTGCGGCAGGATCCGGCCCGTCCCGGCGTATTCTCGTGATCGCCGCGGATGATCAGGCCAGCAGCAATGCCTTTCGCTACAGTCTGGAGGCGGCCGGCTATCAGGTGCGGACGGCGGGCACCGGCGGGGAAGGACTTCGCCTCTGTGGAGGATTTCGCCCCGACCTCGTCCTGCTCGAGGTCGAGCTGCCCGACCTCTCCGGCCTCGAGGTATGCCGGCGGATTCGCTCGCTCCCGGGCTCCGGCCAGCCTGCCATTGTCATCCTGACCGCCCGGGCCGAGGAAGCTGACCGCATCGCCAGCTTCCAGGTGGGCGCTGACGACTTCGTGCCTAAGCCGTTCAGCTTGAGCGAGCTGCTGCTGCGCATCCGCGCCCGCCTGCCCACCCGACCCGCCACCGCGCCGACTCCTCCGCCCCCCGGGCCCGCCGAACCGGCCAAGCGCGACAGCCTCATCTTCGGCCCGCTCGAGATCGACAAGGCCAGCCATCGCGTCTTTCTCCTGGACCGCGAGCTCAACCTCAGTGCTCAGGAGATGCGCTTGCTCATCTTCTTGGCCGGCGAGCCGGGCAAGATGCACACGCGGCGTGACCTTCTGACCGGGGTGTGGGGGTACCATCCCGATGCTACCAGCCGGACGCTAGACACCCACATCAAGCGTCTGCGCGACAAGCTCGGTTCCTTCGCCAGCATGATCCAGACCGCGCACGGGGTGGGCTATCGGCTAACCCAAGCTCCAGAACGCGCTCTTCCACCCGACGTGCCGCCCGGCAGCCGTCGCCGGCGCTGAGCTCCCCTGGGACGTGCCGTCAGGTCAGGCTTACATCGATCTGACGATCGACGCGCGATCGCTAGCGCGCGGTCAGCCCTGCGCCCTGCGCTCCTCCGCTCCTCCCGGCCTCTTCCCCCTCGACCGCCCGATGCGCAGGTCGCGGCAAATCTCGGTCGCCATGGTGCGCGCCTCCACCTTGGCACCCACGAACAGGAGCACCAAATCCACCAGCTTGGGCACGGCGGCCCACACCTCCTCACTGAACCCAGTGCCGCAGCTCAGAAACTGGCGACCCTCGATGCCGGCGATTGCCACCCCGCAGGCGGCGCCGTCGCACGCTAGGTAGCGCACGAAGTCCAGGATGTGAGACACGCTGGTGCCGTGGGCGCATTCCGAGCTGGCCACCAAGGCGGGGAGCTCGCTCACGTCCACCACCGTGCACATACCTGGCTCGCCTCCGCTATTGAGAGCGTCCACCAGCACGAGTTGGTCGGTGGTGGCGATATCGTCGAGCAGGTCGAAGGAGATCTTGCTGCCGACCTTGACCGTAACATGGGCTGGTAGAGGCAAAGCCTGCATGGCCCGTCCCACCACTGCGGCAATGCCATCGTCACAGACTCTTTCATTTCCCAGACAGAGGATGAGAGTATTCACGTCTTCCGTTACACAACAAAAACCCCGGCCATGCGCGCAAGAAGGTGGCAACATTCTCATGGCGTTCCGGTGACCGCGCACTGCCAGCGGCGCCGCCGCTTCGCGCGGCAGCTCGCAATCTAGCGCGCCCGCCGACTGGGAAATCTGAACTGCCAACCTAGATTTCTCAAGAAAGCACTCGGGCAGGGCGCCCTGCCCGGACCAGCGCCTGCCCCGCGTCCGTTGGCGCCGGGCTACGGCACAACCGTGACCTGGTAGGAGCCAAAGGCCGTGCCGCCGCGCGAGTCGCGCACCACCACCCACAAGTAAGCCGTTGTCTGCGCCGCTGGCGGAACCGTCCAGGTGTTGCTGTCCGCGAGCAGAGCTGCGTCGGCATTGCCGCCCACATCGGTCTGGGCCGCGGCGAAGCTACCGCCGCTGGCGAACCAGAAGAAGCTGTAGCTCTGGGTCTGCTGGCCCAGCTGCCCGCTCACCTGGTCGTAGACCGGGAACACCGGGGCCGGGCCGGCCAGAGCTACCGTGATGGTCACCTGGCTGCCGGCCACGAGCGACGGACCGCTCGCCAGGTCGGCCTCGTTCCCGGCGCTGTCCACCACGTCGACGTGGTCGATGACGGGATTGGTGTTGAAGGTGTAGTCGGTCGTGTATTCCGCGATAATGTCAGTAGCCGCGTTGGCCAGACCACAGGCTATGCGCTCCATGGCGAAGCCCATCAAGGGGGCCATGGGTAGCGCGGGCTCAGTGGCAGCGGCGGTGGCGCTCGTGAGATAGAGCTGGACCGGCAGGTAATATCCCCCCGTGCTGTCCGGGTTGCGCGGACTCACCGCGGGCTGCCCGGGAACGGGGGTGGGGGGAACCGGACCGAAGAGCCGGCAGGCATTGCTGGGTACGGGTGCGGTGAGGGTCTGGCCGGCGCTGGCCGCACTCGCATCGGGTGGCCCGGTGCACGCGCTGGCCACCGAATTGGTCTCGGACGGCGGCTTCGGGGTTTCACAGATGTCCCACAGCGCGGTGGCGTCGGTCACCGTGCCATTTGGTGACGCCAAGAGAAAGGAATAGGTCACGCTGCTGCCCGGCCTGGCCTCGGGCGGCTCGCCCTTGACCGCCAGCAAGGCATAGTCCGTCACCAGGTAGGACGGCAGGCCCACGTTGGGCTTGCACGAAAGGGCGGCCACAGCCCCCACCAGCATAACCCCGCCCGCCCGGGCAACCTGCCGCCACCGCCCCGCCCGCCGGTCGCATACGAAAGTCGCAGACGTGGCCGTGGCTGTGCCAGCGACCGTGGTCGTGGCCCTGGCTGTGGCGGTGGTCGTGCCCATCCCCGCCCCCCGAGCAGCTCGTAGATCGCGTAACCATCGCCGACAACCACAGCGCATGGCTAGTACTCCAGCCGGGCTCCGACCACGGCCAAGACGGGCAGCCCAAGGAGGTAATTCTTGGAGGTGAAATCCGCGCTGTACACGATCTCCTCCGGATTCTTGCGATTGGTCACGTTCTGGGCGTCGATATATACGCTGAGCTTTCCGCGGCGCAGGGTCATGGCCTTTTCGGCCCGTATGTCCAATTGCCAGAACGCGGGAATGCGGATGGAATTCTGCGGGCCATAGATCGGCTCGTAAATGCCGCTTCCGTCGAGGTAGTGGCCTATAACCGGGGTGCGCGGCATGCCGGTAGCGTAGCGGAAACGACTGCCCACCTCGTAGCCTTTGCCCAGGGCGTAGCTGGCCAGGAGGGCGAGCACGTTGGTCTGGTCTTGGTCAAAGAGACGCCAGCCGAGATCGGGGTGGTCTTGCCGCTCGCTGCGCGAATAGGTGTAGGTGATCCAGCCGAAGAAGCCCTTGCTCAGCTCCTGGCGCAAGAGGACCTGGGCCCCGCGCACCTGGCCCTTTTCCACCTGGGTCAGCTCCTGCCCGACCGCCGGCGAGGGCACCTCGCTGCGCGACACCAGGTCGTAAAGCCGCTTGTAGAAGGCTGTCGTCTCCAAGGTCAGAGTGGGCCTGACCTTGAGGGAAAAGCCGCCGGTGATATGAACCGCGGTCGAGTCGACGATGCTAGGGTTACCGAAAACCGGGGACATGTCCTGGGGATTGGGCGGCTGGCCGTACACGCCTGCCCCGCTGATGAGGGTCAGCCTGGGCAGCGGGTGCCACGCCACTTGCAAGCGCGGATTGGGCATGCTGCGCAGCACGGGCACGCCGAGTGGGTTGGGCGCCACCACCAGGTTGGAATAGCCGATGGGCGGTCTGAGCGGGCTCAAGGGCAGCTCGTGATCGCCCTCGATGAGAGTGGGCTCGAAGCGCAACCCAGGGGTGAATGTCCAGTTGCCTAGCCTGACGTCCAGGGTTGCGTAAGCCCCCAGGCTGATGAGCTGGACGTTCCATTTGTCGTAGGCCAGCTCGCCCACCGGAGGCTGGCCGAACACCACGATGTCGCCTTCACGCGGCGGCTGATCCAGCGAGCCGCTCCGCGAAAGTTGCACGCTCTGGCCCTCGCCATCGACCCCGACCACGAGCACGGCGGTGGGGCTCACCCGCCGGCGCAAGCTGGCGCGCAAGGCGTACTGCCAGGTGCTCGACTGCAGGTTGGTCGGGGTGTCACGGAAGTCCTGGATCAGCGAGCTGGTGTCGTAGCCGAGTGAGGGTGTGACACGCACGCTCGAGCCGTCGCCGAACAAACGGCTGTAGGTCACGAAGAAACGCTGAAACGAGCTGGCGTCAGACTCGGTGCCCAGGCTGCCCGACGAGCCGGGGATGCTGCGGTCGAGGTGATCGAACGAGCCCAGCAGGGTGGCCGTCACCACCTCGTCCTTGCGCAGAGCCAGCTCTGCCCGCGCCTGATAGTCCTGGTAGCGCGGTATGGGGAAGTACTCGCTCACATCGTACGAGGTGACCAGAGGGAGGAGCTTGTCGAGGTAGCTCACCCGCCCCGCGAGGGCAAGGTGAAAACCGGGCGTGAGCGCAGCCGCCACTTCGGCCGAGCTGTCGAGCACGTCGGCGGCCACGTAACCGTGCACGCCGGCGGGAGGCAGCGGCGCCAACTCCACCCGCACCAGGCCGCCCAGCCCGCGCCCGTTCTCCGCGCTGTATGCACCTGGCGACAAATCTATGGACTTCACCAGATCAGAGTTGATGGTCGAGCGCAGCCCGCCCATGTGGTAGAGGGAGGGAATCTCCACGCCCTCGACGTTGACCTTGGTCTCGTTGGGCGACGAGCCCCACACCACCAGCTGGCCGGAGCCGAAGGCGGCGCGGCTCACGCCGGGCAGGTTTTGCACCACTTTCAGAGTATCGCCCTGGGTGCCGGGCACCTTGCGCGCCTCCTCGGTGCGGATGCGGGTCTCGACCGCCTCCTTCTTGATGCGCGCGGCGCGCACCACCACCTCTTCGTCGACGTCCTCCTCCTTCTCCTCGACGTAGTACTTCATAGTGCGGCGCTGGCCAGGCCGGATGATCTCGTCGGTCAGCACGGTGGCCAAACGGGGGTGTCGGATCTCGACTTTGTGCGTCCCCGGCGGCACATCGGTGAAGGCGAACGCGCCAGCGTCATCGGTCTTGGCCGCGACGTCGAGGTCCTTGAGAGTGACCGAGACCCCGGCCAATGGCTTCTTGGCGAAGCGGTCCAGCACCACTCCGTCGAAGTTAATCTGCGGCCCCGCGCTCACCATCTTGGTCACCATGGTGAAGTCATAGCGGTAGGTAATCTTGACCGGAATCGGCTGGCCGCCGGCCTCGGCCGGGGCAAATACAAACTGCCACGCTGCTTGGACAGCGGCCTTGTCGAAGTCCGCCCCCCCGCTCTGCACGACTTCGACGTTGCCCACTCTTCCGTCATCGCCAATCTCTATCGAGAGCAAGACCTGGGCGGTCCGGCCCGCGTCGTGCTCGGCCTTGGGATACTCCGCCTGGACAAAGTGCACCAGGCGAGGCGGCTTGAGCGCGGGCGCGCCACCCTCACCTGGCACGTCACCGGGCGCATTACCAGCTGGCCCACCCAGCTGGCCACCGGGCCCCTCACCGGGCGCGCTACCGGATGGGGCTTCCTGCGCTCTCAGCATGGGGGCATCCAGGCTCACGAGCAAGAGCGCCGTGAGCGCGCCGAGGCACGGGTGCAATCAGTCCCCCAGCTCGAAGCGCCGGGCCAGAACGTAGGTGCCGCCGGCCACCGGCTTGCCGCATGCCATGGCAGGTTTGAAACGCCAATGCTTGACCGCGGCGATGGCCGCAGCGTCTAGCTCGGGAGAAACGCCGGACAGAACCTCGACCGACGCCACCGCGCCGTCCGCACCCACCACCACCCGCAGCTTCAACTTGCCCTCGATGCCTTCCGCGCGCGCCGCCGCGGTGTATTCGATCTCGGTCTTGTAGACCGGCTCGGGCTTGGACGGCTCTTCACTACAGTGCTCTTCCGCCACCGGGCCGCCCGGGCCGAGCTCGTGCATCCGGCGCCGACGCGGCTCGGCGTCGACCGACGCCACCCTGGTGGGGACCGCCGCTTGCGCCGCCCTCGCCACCACGGGAATGGCCACGGCATCGCCGATGTCTTCGTTGCTCATGGCGACGTCCATGGCGATGGGCGCGGTGATGGCCCGGGCCACAGGAGGTGGGGCTTCGTGAACCGGCGCAAGCTTGGGCGCCGCCAGGTGCTTCTCCACCGGGTGCTCGACCTTGGCCACCTTGGGCTTGGGCGGCGCAACCTTGGCCTTCTCCTTGACCTCTTTCTTCTTGGCCTCCGCGAGCTGCACGAAGAAGCTCTTGCCCGACGCCCGATGTTGCGACGCCGTGAGCAGAGCCACGGCGACCCCGCCGTGGATAATCAGCGATACGATCACCGTTATCTTCTTCACAGTTGCACCTCGCGCACCGCCGGCAAGCTAAGGCCCGCCTGCCTGCATGATGTTGATGGCGAACTTGGTTATGCCGGCAATCTTGGCCAGGTCCATGATGTGGACGACCTGACCGTGCAAGGCCTCCTGATCGGCGCTCACCACCAGGCTCATCTCGGGCTCGGCCGCGACCGCCGCCCGCATCAGCCCCTCCAGGGCCGGCTCGTTCACCGGCTGCTCGTTCCAGCGCAGATCGCCATTCTTCATCAACTGGACGGTATTGGGCTTTTCCGCCGTGCCGTCGCTCATGCGCGCCTTGGGCAGGTGCACCTTCAGCGTCTGCGCAACGATATAGGTCGACGCCACCATGAGAATGACGAGCAACACCAGTACCACGTCGACCAGAGGTGTGACGTTGATGGCGGCAATGGTCTTGGCCCGTCCCGAGCCGGAAACCGCGCCCGCCATCAGCTATTGACCTCGACGGGACGGAGGGCAGGATTATCCGCGCTCTCCACGTCGTCCATGGGCGTGAGCTGCTGCTTGCTCCCGGCCTTCGTTGCCGCTCGTACCGTGGCCTTGCCTTTCATTACCGCGAGCACCTGGTTGGCGAGCGCGGCCGTGTTCTCCTCGATGTCGTTACATTTCTTCTGGAACAGGTTGTAGGCGATAACCGCGGGGATGGCGACCAGGATGCCCACCGCAGTGGCGATCAGGGCCTCCGCAATGCCGCTCATGACATTGCCCATCCCGCCCCCACTGGCCGCTGCGGCGGCGGAGGCAGCCCCCAACTCCTTGAAAGCCGCCACCACACCGAGCACGGTGCCGAAGAGGCCAACGAAGGGCGAGTTGCTGCCCAGCGTGCCGAGGAAGAGCAGGCCGCTCTCGAACACCTTGCGCCTCTGTCTGATGCCCTTCTGCACCATCTCCTGCACTGAATCCGGGCCCTCATCGTAGTAGGCCAGGGCGTCCGCCATGACCTCCGCCTCGACGGTACGACTCTCGGCCAGCTCCTTGCGCGCTCCCTTGACGTCGCGCGCACGCAGACGTTTGGCCAGGCCGTCGCTGGTAGCGATCAGATCCAGCTTCCTGCGCCGAAAGTAAACCCAGCGCTCGATCACCACCCCCACCGAAAAGACCGACAGGGCCAAGAGCACATAGAGCACCGCTCTCGCACCGGTCGAAGCCACCAGAACCAGTTTTTGCATTAGCAGCATACAGTCACCTTCCTCCTACGGGTTGTACTCAAAGACCAGCGCTTGGACTCCCGCGCCCTGGCCATGTGGAAAGCGTGTGTCCGTCGGGGTGGACTGCCCATAGCTGACCGCCACGGGACTCGTCGATCCGGCCGAAAATAGGCGCACTCGCCAGCCCGCCCCCACCTGGCTGCACAGCGAGAAGGTGTCCACCCGGGCGATGAACTGGCCGCTCGGCGCGGTGGTCGGAAAGATCACGTTTTCCTGCCGCCGCCCGTCGATCGCGCACTCGCAGTTCGAGTCGAAGTCGAGGTAGCCCGAGTCGATGGCGGCCGTGGCATTGGCGGTCCCGCTGCCGCCCAACGGCAGGCCGGTCGGCTTGCGCGACCAGATCTCGCTCGTTCCCCCATCCCCGCTGGGGAACTGAACGTGCAAGTCGAGATCGGATTCGGTGTCCCAGTCGAGGCTTACCACCAGGGCACCGCCAGGGACGGTCTCCTCTTGCAGGATCATGGGCTGGATCTTCGCCGGTCCCACGTTACCGGCCCGGTCGGTCGCCCTGAATACCAGCGCCAAGGCGCCCCCATCCCCGGCCGGGGTATCCTGGTTGAACGAGGCGCTGCACGCGAAGGTAAAGTCACCCGGCGTGTTCTGGTCAGGGTCTTGCACCGGGAACACCCAGTGGCCGGAGTCGCCCTGGAGACCCATGAGAATCGCCGTCGAGCCTGGCCCCGCGGTGCCCGATATGCTCTTGCCCGCCACCCCGGGGAACAAGGTGCTGTTCTGCAGCGAGACGAGATGGATCTCGGGTGAAGTTGCCTGGGGTTCCGTGTCGATCCCGCCGGCAATGAACTGAGCCCCCTGGACTTGCATGAAGGCACTCTGGCCCAGGCTCGGGTTCGCGCCCGAGCATCCCGTGCCAAGCGCCACGGCCGAGATGGACATGATAGGAAGCGCGAATGTCCTCCACCGGTGCCAACAGACGCGCGAGACCGGGAAGAACGGCAAGGCGAGACGGACGTGCATCAGAACACCGTCTCCGCGCGCATGGTGAAGAGGTTGTCGGCCAGATTGGTGGGCAGGCCGGCCTGGGATATCCCGGCATGGTTGCGATTGACGTCGTATTCGAGGAGCAACCGGTTGGTAAGGCCCCCGATGGTCCAGCGCACCGCCGCGGCCAAGGCCAGCGTAGACATCGCTTGCGAGGACAAAAGCACAACCGCCGACACCCGGTCGGTGCTATCCAGGTCTGGATCGTAGTAGTCGTAGCGCACCCCCGCCTGCAGGTGGCGGCCGAGATCCTGTACCAGAGCCAGGTAGTAGCCGCGCTCACGCATGTTGCGTCCGAGCGGCCCATACGGATCGGCCAAGAGCTTGGCGCGGTCGAGATTCTGGGCCCAGGTGATCTCGCCATATACCGTCGTCTGGCCCAAGGGCGAGGTCTTCGCGGAGAGGAGCAAGTCGGCCCCTAAGGCGTTGCGACTGAAGGTCCGGGAGGGCGTGCCCGCAGTTCCTGGCGATACGATCAGATCGCCCGGATCCAAGGCGCCGTCCTCGTTGCGGTCCTGATAGGTCACCGTGGGCTTGGTCGGCGGGGTACCGGCATGAAAGCCCGTGCCCGTCAGGCCGGAAAATCCCCCCTGCACATAGACGCTCTCCCCCAGGGAAGCGGCCATCCCCAGCCGGCCCACCACGTCCTTGCCCGCGTTGGGATCGAGGTAAGGGAAGGTGCTCTCCCCGACCGGCTGGCCATTCTGCACCGCCAGGGCGTAGCGGATGAACCGCCAGCCGCCAGCAATGCGCGCCCCCAGGTCGTACTCGCCCGGGAAAATGGCTTGCTCCAGGTTGCTGCGCTCGGCGAATAGCCGCTCGTAATCCTTCTGACCGATCTCGAAGCCATAGGGAATCTTGAAGATGCCGACGGTGGCCGACACATAGGGCGCCTCCGGCCCCGGAACCTGCACCGTGGCTTCCATGTCCATGGGCCGCACCTGCGCACCGTTGATGGTGTTGGCATCGATCTCCATCACCGCCCCGAGATACTCGCGGTAGATGCTGGCGCGCAGGCGCGCGCGCCTTATGCTGAAGCGGTCGTTGTTGAGAGGCTTTCCCGTCGAGGGATCGAGTTGGTCCTCCGAGCTCTGCTGGAGGTACAGGTCGGCCTGGGTGAAACCCGACAAGGTCAATCCCTCGATCCCGGCTACCTTGGGTGCCCGCTGTGCTGCTGCTTCGACCGCCGCCTTCGCGTTCTCCGCCGCGCTGGCCTCCACCCGCTTGCGCGCCTCGGCTTCGGCGGCAAAGCCCTCGTCCATCGCCTTGCGCAAGGCCGCTATCTCCTCCTGCTGGCGCGCCACCTGCTCGAGCAACTCCGCCGTCCGGTCGGGCGCGGGAGGAATCGCCACCCCGGTCTCGCTTGCCGGTGCCGCCGGAGTCTCGGGCGTCGACGTGGCCGCCGCTGCGCGCGCGGACGCCTTGGTGCCTGCCGGGGCGTTCTCGGGCACTGGAGCGCCGGGAGCGCTCTCAGATGCCCGAACCGGCGCAGCTCCGGTGCCCCCGCTCTCCTGGGCAGGTGCGGCTGCCCTCACCCTATCTACCGCCGGGGCAGGCCTGACTTCCACGTTGTTGGGGACATCCGCCGGGAGCGTCTCCTGCCCGAGCACGAAGGAGGGTGCAAAGAGCATGGCCAGCCCACCTAGCGCCATTGCCAATCCGCCGCGGCCACGCGCGCCGCAGCCACCTTTGCAGGCAATGTTCCTGATGTCCGCCAGAGAGCCATGCTTGTGCACCGTAAATTGCCTCTTCTCGTGCTCGCGGCGCTTGGTCGGCCGCGAGGGGTAGGGATCGGGATGGGGGCGGGGAAGACCGGTCCGTGTCCCCCGAGCGCAGGCAAGGCCGCCGGTGAGGATTCTCGCCTATGGGTCATCACTATTGCCCCCTTGCTGGGTGACACATTTTCTGGCCTTCCTGCTGGGCGGAAGATAGCGGCGAGCGGGTGTGCCGTTTGCCAACAGTGAGTGACAGATGCGTTACGGGACTGTCACTCCAGAAGGGGGCAGCCTGCCTGCCTTGGCCCGCCGCCTCGCTTGTCCACGCTTGTAACAATTGATGAACAAACGCCCGGGGATGGCCAAGGCGGCGGCCCGCGGAAGCGGCGACGGTCAGATTCTCGTACCAGTTGAGCATCGCGTCGGATTCGGCGCGCGGCGTACCGGGGACCAAGCACCGGGGGACCAAGCAGCAGGCCAACGATCGAGCAAGCTGCGTACGCTAGCGTTTTACCTCACCCCAAAAGAGATGGGGACCATACAAGCTCAGGAGAGAGTTGAGCTCGGACGGTCCCCGCAAGGTCAGTAGGCAGTCGGCTTAAGATTTAGCCTAGTTTATTCGGCCTCGTATATTCCCCAGTTACACTCCTGCAACATCCTCTTTTCGACCGGGCCCCTCAGTCCTCCTTGACTCCCAGGTCAATGATGGCCGTCGTCTTCTTGCTCACCCCCAGGTAGGCGAAGACGACGGTACCGAGCCCGGCCAGAGCCAGCCAGGCCAGCGGGGAGCCCATGGCGGATAGGCCACGACCCACATCCGGCACGGCTAGCTCGGCCGGCAGCACGGCGAGCACGGGCAAGGCGTAGGCAAGGGAGAGCAGCGCCATCCATTGGTAGGCGCTCAAGCGCGAACGCTGCGCGCCTCGATAGTCAGCCCGCAGAAACTCGCTGACGACACGCCAGGGAAAGACGATCGCGACCACCAGCAGGCCGGCCGTCCGTATGTGGCCGGCAAGAAAGAACGGCACCGCCAGGGCGCCCCCCGCCGACAGCACGCACGCCGACAAAGCCGGCACCGGCAACAGCGGCACGCCGGCGCAGTTCCCAGCATAGGCCGCCTTGCGCGTAGGTCCCACCACCACGGCAGCCCGACCGGCAAAGAGCCGCCGCAGCCAGGGCGCGCTTTGATCCACCCTCCGCCCGTAACAGCAGCCAAAGCTGACGCAGGCCAGCCGGCCGATGCCTTCGCCGACGGGATAGGCTACCGCTACCGCGGTCATGATGGCCAAGACATGACCGCCGTGCCGTCCGTCGACGGCCCAGGCCGCCCAGGGCAGGAGCAGGGTAACCGCGCAGACCGCCCCGCCCACCGTGAAGGTGTCACGCTTCCCTTCCACGATGCGCGCCAGCAGCCGGGCAGCGGGCAGACCGACTGCCAGCACCAGTGCTAACGCCAATCCGATCGTGCGCCCCGCGACCCCCGCCGACACCGCGAGAACCACCGCCAGAGCGGTCGCCACCACCACAGCCGTCATCTGCATCACCCCGTACCAGGTCAGATTGACGCCCAGCCATCGCCCATCGCTACGCCGGCGCACCGGGACACTGGCAAGGATCTGCATGTTCTCACGCGGCAGGATGCGCAGACCGAAGAGCAAGATCGTGCCTACCAGGGCGGCGAGGGCCAAGCTGAAACGGAGATTAGCGCTCATGGTTGCTGTCATGGCTGCGGTGCGGGTTGCGGTCATGGTTGTGGTCACACTCGGCGGGTTGGGCGCGCTCGGCGGGCTCGCCATACGCGGCGGGCTCGGCACGCCGGGCGGGCTCGGCGAACGCGCTACCCTCGCCGCCTGCGGCGCGCTCGGCGATCGGCGACCGCACCTGTACCTCCGACTCCACCCACGGCACCCCAAGCGCCAGCGACCATCGACTGTGAACGTCGCTGCGCTGCTGGGCCCGCACCAGGTCCCGGTTCATGCGGATGCGCCCCGCCTCGAACAGCAGGACGTCGGTGCTTCCCCCCGGCCGATAGCGACTCTTGGGCGCTCCCCGGCGCAGGAACATGCCAACCTCCATCGCCCTGGGCGCATGGTAGCGATCCTCGCTGTAGCACTGCACAATACCACCGATCATGAGCGCGGCGACCTCGACCATCGCGACCAAACCCACCCCGCTGCCCCCGGCCACGTCGGTGTCGATGATGGTCACATCCCGCCGATTTTTCGCATAGGGGTTGACCATCTCCACCACCGCGCTGGGATTGCACGCATGGCAGGCGCCGCTGATGGCCACGAAGTCCGTCACCACCCCAGCCACGGGCAGGTGGTTGTAGTGGTACTTGTCGGGGGTGAGGCGAAAGATGGCCCAGTCGCCGTCGCTGAAACGCCAGGCGTCGCGCACTGGCCCCAGCAGCTCGTCCACCTCGAAGAACTTGCCCTTGATGAGGAGGGGCGCCCGGCCGCGCAGGCTACCCCACAACATGCGCGCATCGGCGGGCGCCACCACCACAGCCGCGCTCTCCGCCATCGGCCTCTTCTCCCAGTAGCGAATCTTGCGCTCGAAGATCTGCCCCAGGCTGCGCAGGGTAGCGGGGTCGTCGGCACACTCCGTCAGATCGATGCCGCAGTCGGCGAGAAAGCGCCGGCTGCCCGAGAACGACCGTCCCACGAACGACTCGTAGCTGAGGAAAGCCAGAAACGATGACACCCGCGCGCTGGTCAGGGCCGCGAACAGGCGCGGAGCATTCTCCCGCACCGATGAGTAGAGGAAGCGGACCGCCTTGTCCCAGTACAAGCGCTCATCGCGCACCGCGCCCGAATCGCGCACGACATATTGATGAGCCAGCTCTGCCTCACGCATCGCCACCCTCGGCGGCAACGGTAACGGCTAGGACCAAGCCTATGAGCCGCAGTATCTCCTCGGTGTTGAGGCGGTCGTCGAGCAGGTCTTGCCGGACGGCCGCCAGGTAGTCCTCGGGGTTAGCCAGAAGGCCGAGATCGCCCAACTGGGTGCCCCACAGGCGCACCGCCGGGGGAGAAAGCTCTTCCTCCAGCAAGTCCAGCGCCTCCGCCAATTGCGCCCGCTGCAGAGGCCCGCGGTAATAGCGCTCGGCCGCCAGGTTGAAGGTGCGCGCTTCCACCCGCAGGGCATCGCGCGCCCCGGCCTCGGACAGGATCGCACCGAGCAGCCGGTGCGAGGCCCGGGCCTGGGGCACGCGCAAACGGTGCTCCACATCGTCCAGCACCTCCCCGACACCGAGCATCTCCACCAGGTCGGGAGCCTCGCTGCGCATGAAGCGCAAGAGACCCAGACGATACTCGTCGGTGCCTACCCTGCGATAGCCGGGGTAGCGATGACTTGCGCGGATGCCGGAGGTGTGCCCGAGCACAGCGCGCAGAAAGCGGTTGCGAGTCGCTTCGTGCACGAAGAAGGTGGGCAATCCGATGGCGCAGTCGAAGACCACCTGGCGTCGTTCGCTCTCCAGCGTCGGATCGTCAGGTATGTCGGCATGGGAGAAGCGCCCGCTCGCCATCGCGCGGAAAGCGAAGGCGCACAGGAAGTTCTGTAACGTCACCGCGACGGCCATGTCGGCGCCGAAGCGCTCGAGCAAGCTGTACTGACGGCCTTCGAAACCGGAGAAGCCCATAACCGCCTGCTCGCGCAGCTTGATGAGCAGGTAGAGCGACATGCGCATGTCGAAGACGCCCAGGCTGGCCAGGTCACGTTTGAGACGCTCGGAGCTCCCCAGTGCCCCGCTCAAGGAAGGACTGCGGTGGGTGCTGAGGAGAAAGACCAGGTAGTCGAGCAAACGGTAGTCCGGCACCCAATCACCACGCAGGCGGAAGACTCGGCTGAGCATGCTGTCCAGCCATCCCGGACCGCACGGCGTGAAGGTCACGCCCAGAGCCCGCAAATTCGCCTTGCCCTTCCAGCGCCGCCACAGCATGCGCAGGTGGGTGAAATCCAGCTCGTGGGGCAAAAAGCCCAGGGCGGTTTCGGGGTGGAAGGCTTGAAAGCCCAGGCGATAGGGCGCCGCACTGTAGGTGCCCACGAAGAGCGGCAGGAAATGCTCCATAATCTTGATAGCCAAGTCGCCGAAGTACTTCTCGTCCGCCGGGCCGAAGCCCGCGTCCTGGCTAGCGGCCAAGGCGGTCAAGCGCTTGCTGCCGATGCTGACGTGGACGCCGTTGTTGGCCAGGCTGAGATTGGACGTGCTGGGCATGACCACGAGATTGTTGAGGATGATCCCGGCATCGCGCAGCTTCTTCACTCCGTTGAGCTGGCTGCGCGACAACACCTCGTGGCACATCCCCATGTAGGCGCTCTTGTCCTCACCCCGGTCCCATCCTGACAGACAGGGGTTCATGAACAATTCGCGATAAAAGGAATCCGAGATGAGCTCGTTGAGCTCGCGCTGCCGCGTGGGCGGGGTGGGGGCGTGGCAGGCAGCGGCCTTCTGCCCGGTGGCCTCGAGCTCATAGCGACGATTGGCGTAGGCGAGCAGCAGCTGGGTCAGCAGGAAACGCCGCGCTGCTTCGCGCGCCAGCGCGCGCCCACCCCCCTTTTCCCCCGCCAAGCTGACCACGTTGAACGAGCAGGTTTCCGGCGAGGTATTGTCGCTGAGAAAGTGGGCCAGCAGACGTTTACCCGTCCGACGCATGGCTTCCGGCCGCTCGGGCAAGCTGGCCACCGCATCGGCCAAGGCCAGCTTGAGCAGATAGCTTATGGGAACCCTCGCGCATTCGATACCCCGCGCCACGACCACGAACTTGTCGGCATCGCTGCGCAGGCGCCCGGAAGCCTGGGACTTGTCGGCACGCAGATCGTCAGCGAAGACCTGGGCAGCGGCGCCCCCGAGCAGGGCGCGGGGGAAGCGGACCCAGCTGTTGTCCCACACCTGGTCTTCGTTGCCGTCGAGGAAGCGCTCCAGGACATGCACTTGCCGCGAAGCGGCGTCGCCAACCGCCGCCCGTCGGCTGATGTTGGCGAGAAAGCCCGAGGCAGCTATGGTCAGCGGCAGATCAACGGTTTCTCTACCGCCCGCCACCGAGGCTTGCAGCTCGGCCTCGGCCCCCGCCGTGGCATCGCCGCCCACGAAGGGCAAGCGCGCCACGTCAGTGGGCGAAGACATCCCGAGCAGGGCGCGCAAGCGATCAGGTGCGGCGCCCGCTGAGCCCAGCGCGGGGACGCAAACCGGTGTCGCGGGGAAATCGGACGATGGAGCGACGCCGATCTGACGGCTCATGATCGCTTGGCCCGGTAGTGTGGACCACCAACAGCTTCCACCGGATCAGATTCACTGACGTATGTGTCCTTTTGCGCTCGCTTCGCTGTCGATTCTCCGAACTTTGCGCAAGTTTTCGGGAACGGTTCGCTTTCACGCCGCCGCGGCGCGGAGCTTAAGCACGGCGGAGAACTCGTTCACCGTCTTGCGGGCATCGCCGAAGACCATCATGCAGTTGGGCATATAAAAGAGCTCGTTCTCGATGCCGGCAAATCCGGCCGCCAGCGAACGCTTGAGCACCAGAACCGAGCGCGCCCGGTCGGCATTGAGGATGGGCATGCCGTAGATCGGGCTGCTGCGGTCGTTGCGCGCGGCGGGGTTGACCACATCGTTGGCCCCGATGACGACCGCCACGTCCACACGGGGGAAATCGTCGTTGATCTGGTCCATGTCGTAGAGCCGGTCATAGGGCACCCCGGCCTCGGCCAAGAGCACGTTCATATGGCCGGGCATACGGCCCGCCACCGGATGCACGGCATAGCGCACGTCGATGCCACGCTCGCCCAGCACGTCGGCCAGCTCCTTCACCGCATGCTGGGCCTGCGACACCGCCATGCCATACCCGGGAATGACCACCACGCTCTCGCTGCGAGCCAGAAGCTCGCCGGCCTGCTCGGCGGAAATCGCGCGCACGCTGCCCTTGGCCGTGGTGGTCTTGCCCGCGGCCAGGGGTTTGCCGAAGGCGCCGAAGAGCACGTTGGTGATGGAGCGATTCATGGCCCTGCACATGACAATGGACAGGATCAAGCCCGACGCCCCGTCGAGCGTCCCGGCGATAACCAGGATCTTGTTGTCGAGGGCGAAACCGGTGGCCGCGCCCGCCAGACCGGCATAGGAGTTGAGGAGCGCGATGACCACCGGCATGTCGGCCGCACCGATGGGAACAACGAAAAGCACGCCGAACACCAGGGCCAGGCCCACCATGAGATAGAAAAGGGTGCTGGCCTGGGGGTGCACGATGACCCACACCGTGGCCGTCACGATGCCGGCCAAGAGCAGCAGGTTGATGACGTTCTGCCCCTTGTAGGTCATGGGCGCGCCAGGCAGCCAACCCTGCAACTTGGCAAACGCGACCATGCTGCCGGTAAAGGTCAAGCTGCCCAGCATCACCTCGATGCCCAGCGCCACCATGGCGCCGCTCGCCAGATTGGTGCCGCCCCCTTCGCCATAGTAGTGCGATATGCCGACCAGGCCGGCCGCGGCCGCTCCGAAGGCGTGCGAAAGCGCCGTCCGTTGCGGCATCGCCGTCATCGGCGTCCACACCGCAATGACGACGCCGGCCACGCTCCCGAGCACGGCGCCGACGATGATCCAGGTGTAGGTGACGATGTGATGGTCGAGCAGCGTACCGGCGATGGCGATGGTCATGCCCAGCTCGGCCAGATGCATACCCCGGCGCGCGCTGGCCGGAGACGAGAGCAGCTTGAGCCCGAGCACGAATAGCACCGCGGCGAGGTAGTAAGAGATCTCGATGAGCTGGTGCTGGGTCATCCCGCGGCCCCCCCCCGACTTGCGCCCCGCCCCCCTACACCCCGACCTCGGCTTGCTCCCCCACCGCCCTGCCCCCCCTTGAACATCTTGAGCATACGCTCGGTGATGAGAAATCCGCCCACGACATTGCACATGGCTGCGGCCACCGCGGTAACGCCCAGGACGGTGCGCACGGCTTCGTATTGCGAGCCAGCTACCACGATGGCGCCCACCACCGAGATGGCCGAGATGGCGTTGGTGGCCGACATGAGCGGGGTATGCAGCAGGGTGGGCACGCCGTGGATGACGTGGTGGCCAACGAAGGCGGCCAGCACGAACAGCATTACCGTCCACAGCACCATGTCGGAGTCCATCAGGCCGCCTCCTTGACAGGCGCGCGGGCCGCGACCTTCCCGGCGGCTTTTAGCTCGAGACCAATGGCCTGCAGCACCTTCTTGGCATCACCGAAGATCATGTTGGTATTGGGCCGTTCGAAGAGCGGGTTCTTGACCCCGGCGGCGCCCGGCCCCAAGGTGCGCTTGACCACGAACACGGTGGCGGCGCGCCCGACGTCGATAAAGGGCATGCCAAACACCGCGCTCTCGGGATCGCCTTGCGCCGCGGGATTGACGATATCGTTGCCGCCCACCACCAACGCCACATCGGCATCGGCCAGCTCGCGGTTGGCGCGCTCCCAGTCCACGATTTCCGCCAGGTCCACCTTGGCCTCGTCGAGAAGAATGTTCATGTGGCCCGGAATAAGACCCGCGGCCGGATGAACCGCGTAGAGCACCTGTGCGCCGCGCGCCCGCACCGCCTTGGCCGTCTCGGCCAGGGCATGCTGGGCTTGCGCCACCGCCATGCCGTAGCCGGGGACCAAGATCACCTTGCTCGCCGACTCGAGCACCATGGCAGCCTCTTCCGCTCCACAAGCTTTCACCTCGAGGTATGCGTCACCCGCGCGCCGGCCGGCCGTGCCCAAGGCCAGATCGAGCGGACGCGCGCCCAAGGCGCGGGCCACCAGTTGGGCAAGAGACCAACCGGCGCTCGCACTCAGCCCGCCCACCGTGACCACCACCGGATCCCCGAAAGCGAAGCCCATCATCGCCGCGGCCAGACCCGCCGCCGATGCCGCCAGCGCCACCACGGCCGCCCGACCAGCGCTGCGGGCAGCCGGACCTACGGCGGCCAGGGCACCCAAGACGAGCGCCGCGGACCCCGCGAAGACGGCCAACCCCACCGCGGCGCCCCGCCACCCCTCCGCCAGGGCCAGCGGGCTCGCCCAGGGCCAAGACTGTTCGCGCAAAAATGCCGCCACCCCGAGCAAGACCGCACCGCCGCCCCCCGCCGCTGCCAGCCATGGGCCCACGCTCGCACCCGGGCCGACCTTGGTGAAATAGCCCAGGCTAACCCCGAGGAGCACGCCCCCCGCCAGCCCAGCCAGCGCTAGCCCGATATTGAAGCTGCCCGCCGAGCTCGCCTCGATAGCCATGCCCGCGAGGGCCAGCACGAACCCCAAGCTCAAGAGCAAGACGCTGCGTCGGGCAGTACGCACCCGGCACATGAGCTTGAGCCCCATTATGAAGGCCACGGCCGCCGCCATGTCCAAGAACGGTACACCGTACTCGCCCAGGGCAGAGGTCACGATCGGCCGCCCGTCTTATGGGGCGGCCGGGAGAGACGCCCCAGCCTGATCAAGCCCGCCACGGCGCCAGCGGCCGTTACCATGACCGCTACGGTAGTGAGCGCGCCGAGGGCGCCCCGGCTGCTCCGGCCCGCAGCTAGCAAGGCCGCCACCACGAGCACCGCGGCGCTCGCGCCCATGCCCGCCGCGAGAGCGCCGTGCAAGGTGGGCGGCACCTTTCGGATCAAGTCGAGGCCCAGAAAGACGGCCAGCGTGAACAGGTAGAGCAGGATCAGCGGGCTGCCACTCATGGCCGCCCCGCAGCGCTGGCCGGCGCTTGCGCGGGCGCGGAGGACTTCGCGATCGCCTCGGCCGCCGGGCCATAGGTCACCCGCCCGTCGTGGGTGAGCAGGGCCGCCTTGACGATCTCATCGCTCAGATCGATCTTGAGATTGCCGCCCTTGAGCACCAGCAAGGCCAGCTCGAGCACGTTGCGGGCATACAGGGTGCTCGCGTCGAGCGGCATGGTGGAGGGCAGGTTGGTGTGGCCGATAATGGTCACCCGGTGGGTGACGATTTCCTGATCGGGCACCGTCAGCTCACAATTACCTCCTTGCTCGGCCGCCAGGTCGACGATCACCGAGCCCGGGCGCATCGCCCGTACCATATCCGCGGTGACCAGCCGGGGCGCCGGGCGGCCAGGAATGAGCGCGGTCGTGATCACGACATCGGCGCTGGCCACGTGCTCTTTGATGATGGCCTGCTGTCGCGCGAGAAACTCGCTGCTCATCTCCTTGGCATACCCTCCCTGGCCCTCGCCCGATTCCTGGGCGGGCAGCTCAATGAACTTGCCCCCCAGCGACTCAACCTGCTCTTTGACCACGGGCCGTACGTCAGAGACCCAGACCACGGCTCCCAACCTTTTCGCCGTCGCGACCGCCTGCAGTCCCGCCACCCCCGCCCCCATCACCACTACCTTGGCGGAGGGAATCGTGCCTGCCGCGGTCATCAGCATGGGGAAGTACTTGCCCAGCTTGCTGCCGGCGAGCAGCACGGCCTTGTAGCCGGCAATGTTGGCCTGCGACGACAGGGCATCCATCGCTTGCGCCCGCGTGATGCGCGGTAGTAGCTCCATGGCCAGTGAGGTCACATGGCCCGCGGCTAGCGCCTTGACCATGGCAAGATTGCGCAACGGTTGCAGAAATCCTATGAGCAACGCCCCCCGCTTCAGGTGAGCGGGACTGGCCGGAGCCAGAGGCGGGCCGACCTCCAAGACCACATCGGCATTCGCCCACGCGGGCGCCAGGTCATGGGCGATGGTAGCCCCCGCTTCCTGGTAGCGCTGGTCCAGGATGTGGGCGCTCTCACCCGCCTGCGCTTCGACCACCACCTCGAGACCCTCTTTGCGCAAGCGTTTGACAGTCTCAGGCGTCGCGGCAACCCGCGCTTCGCCTTGGGCTCTTTCCTTGGGCACCATCACCCTAAGCATGGCTACACTCGCTTCTTGGATGCGGCGACCGGGCAAGGGTTACTCCCTGCGGCGGAAAGAGAGCGGCCAAGGACTCGCCCGGGGGAAGCAAGAGCCAAGGCAAGGGGCCACCTGGGGGCTCAACGCATGCCGGCGCTAGGGATGGCGCGCTGGTGCTGATCTCGCCTTGGCGGCCGGATAGGCAGCGGGCAGCAGCGCCCCTGGGCCGTGCTTCGCCATGAAGCCCTCTTCCCAGGCGAGCTCGTGCCGGCGCGAGCTGCGTATGAAGGGAGTGAGCGCCACCCCCTTGAGCACGGCCCAGTTCACCCAGGATCCGGGAGCGCGACAAGGACGGACGATATCGAGGAACAACACCACGCGTGTCTCGTCCGTGTCGTTCCACACCGAGTGCGGGTAGGTATCATCGAACACCAGGCTTCTGCCTTCTTGCCAGTGGCCCACCTCGCCATTGACCTCGATACCGCAGTTACTCCAATGCTTGGGCACCAGCAAGCCCAGGTGATAACGGATGACCCCGTTCCATGGTCCGGTGTGGCGAGGCAGACGAGCTCCCGGCTCCAAGATCGAAAACAGCGCCGTCGACATGCCAGGAATCTGGGCCAAGAGCGCCGCGGTTTTCGGGCAGCGGCCGCAGTTTCTATCGGATCTATGGCCGAACCCGTAGAAGAAGAAGCTCTTCCAACGCTGCGAGCCGATGTCGCTGGCATCGCGATTGATCTCGTGAAACGCGGGCAATTCGTCACGAAAGCTCAAGACGCTATCGAGCTCGCTCCGAATTTCTTGCCAGTTGGCTTCGAGACGTGGGATCCACGCAAACTCCTCGGCACTCAGGAAGGGCGTGGTGGGCACACGCGAGGTGCGCGCCACCAGACGGGCCAGGGGCGCGATGGCCTTCATTGCCAGATCATAGGCACGCTCGCGTTTGCTCTTCCGCTTGACTACGGACATGGACATAAACCGCTGCTCCTTTCGCGTTGGCATTCTTCGGCTACGATGCATTCGCTGGGCTATGGGTGCCTCGCTGCAAGCCCGACTCCAGGGCAAAATAACGCGGGCCTGCCGGGCTCCCTGTGCACAGCCCAAGGCAGCCAAGGCGCGGCCGACCCAACGCTAAGCTCCTCCTGGCGCGAGTCTGCGTTACCCTTTGGTGTCTGACGTGGCCGTTGCGTGGTCGTTGCGTTACATGCGCCCTGCCCTCGCATTGGCCGAGCCGTCAAGCACCGGAGGTGCCACAATCCAAGAGGTGCGACAATCCCGATTGATGAGCCCGCAGCCGCGGCGCAGGGCCGCAAGTCCGTGTCAGGCGAGCGCGCTCTCGGATACTCCGGCAGATCGTGCCGGCCCGATTCTTGCCGACCCAAGGGGGCTACATGACAAATGATCGCTCGGTCACGCTGCGGAAAATCGTGGAGGGCGCAAGCCACGACCTGCGAACCCCGTTGTCCGTGATCATGGTCAACGCCGCCGTGCTCGCCAGTCCCGAGCCGATGGCAGAAGAGCGCCGTATCAAGGCGGCCTCGCGCATTGTCGCCAGCGTAGGTCGCATGAACCGGATGGTCGGCGATCTATTCGACTTCGCCCTCGCCGAGATGGGCATTCCCGTCCCCTATCGGATGCTGGACGCCGACTTGGGCGAGCTTGCCCTGAAGGCGGTGAAAGACGCGCGGGCCGCCTTTCCCGGACGCATCATCGTGCTCGAGCACACGGGAGAGCTACGCGGCCACTGGGACCAGGACCGCGTGCTCCGCTCCTTGCAGACCATGCTCACGAGCGCGCTCAGGCTCGGCAACTCCAGCGAGCCGGTACGGCTGGTCTGCTGCGCGACCCCCGCCCAGGCGGCGGTCGATATTACCGTCGAAGCCGCTATCAATCCGGCGTTTGGCGACCATGTGCAACGCCTGTTCGATACCATTCGCTCCCACGGCGAGTTCGAAAAGGACCCCCATTGGATCCCCCTGGTGGTTCTGCAGGAGACCGTGACCGCGCACCATGGATCGCTGCGCATCAGCGCGTCTCCGAGCGAGGGCATCCGCATGAGCGTCAGCCTGCCCGTGTCCCAGGCGTCCCAGCTGGCCCAGGGGTCCGAGGTGGTCGCGGTGGCCGAACCGCAAGACGGTCGGGATCAATGATCGCGATGAGCGTGGAGCAAGCTCGCTCGGAATACGCGCGCAAGGTCTGTGAGGCGGCCCGGGTCACCTGGCCCGGTCTGTGCGATGCGTTTGCCCATGTCCCGCGCGAGCGATTCCTGGGACCCGGTCCCTGGCTGCTCGTCACCCCCAGCCCCGACGGCAGGACGACCGGCGACTATGCTCAGACGGCCGATGCCAGTCCCGCGCAGGTCTATCAGGACTCCCTCATCGCCATCGATCCCGAGCGCCAACTCAACAATGGTCATCCCTCGTCGCATGCTCTGTGGATCGCCGCCACCCTACCCCAACCCGGCGCTTCCGTGCTCCACCTGGGCTGCGGCACCGGTTACTACAGCGCGATCTTTGCCGAGTTGGTAGGCCGCGGGGGGCGGGTGTTGGCCATCGAGATTGATCCCGAGCTGGCCGAGCGCGCCAGGAATGCACTCGCGAGCTGGCCGCAGGCTCGGGTGGTGACCGGCGACGGCAGTCAGCCCGGCGGGCCCCACGATGTGATCTACATCAACGCCGGGGCCACCCACGCTCGGCCCGAGTGGGAAAGTGCCATGGCCGAGGGCGGTCGGCTGCTCTTACCCCTCACCGTGCACAAGCGGAGCAACTCCTCGCCCCACGGCATCGGCATCACCATCTGCGCGACGCGCCAGGGGGAAAGGTGGCCTGTCCGCGTGGTCTCGTCGGTGGCCATATTCGACTGTGTGGGCGCCCGCAACCCGGGCGCCGAGGCCCAGCTACGCACCCTGCTGGGGCGGTCGTCGGAACAGATCCGGAGCCTGGCGACCGGAGCGCATGCCAAGGGCGAGGCTTGCCTGCTGCACGACGAGGGCTTCTGCTTGCAAAGATAGCGCCGCGCCGTTGCCTGGCCATGTGGGTCGACTTCGTCGGTGGAACCCCGAAACTCTCTAGGCTCCGCTGCCGTTGCGCAGATGGGCGGTGAGATGCTCCACCGGCACGATACGCTCGCGGCTGCCCGAGTTGACGAGGCCGCCCTCGCCCCATCCGGGCGGAAGCTGCATTGGGATCCTGTCCGGCCTACCCCCGCCCGTGCGCCGCCCGCGGATGGCGTTGTTGAGAAAGACCTCGAGCCGGCGATTTTGGCCCCCGCTGCCGTCATAGAACAGGCTGACGATGGGCATGTCGACGTCGGCTGACAACCGCCCGAAGATGGCGGTCGCGACGGTCTCCGGCATGCAGCCGAAGGGCGCGCAGTTGACCACCATGGCTGCACCCTGGTGGGCAAACTTGATGGCGCGCCCCACGCTCAGCTTACCTTCTCCGCCCAGGTAGAAGGGAATGTACGGGGTTGCGATCTCCAGGCACTCCTGGAAAGGGGGCTCGTGCCGGTCGTCGAGAAACGGGCTCGCGGCGGCCATGAGCTTCCTCTCCCAGTGCTTCATCCACCGGTAGGTGATGAAGGTGTCGGCCTTGTCCCACGACAACAACGTGCCGGGGAACTCCTCCTTGAAGTTCTCGATGGAAGAAGTGTAGAGCACCCAGTCGGTGATGGGGAGCATCCACGCCTCACCGCCGAAAGCCTCGATAGCGCCGATGACGTCTTCGTTGGCGAAGGGGTTGTTGCGGACGTAAATCTCGCCCACGATCCCGACTAACGGTTTGCGCGCTCCCGCGGTCGCTATGGCGGCGACCGTCTGGATCACCCCGCGCAGGGCCGAGACTATATCGCCGCCCTCCTCGATGGCCTTGCCCACCCGCTCGACGCCCTCGTTGGTTACCCGGTCGGTTTCGCCGAGGTTGACCTCGTAGGGCCTGACCTTGCACTGAGCCTTGAGCATGATGTCGGCGCAGGCAATCGCCTTGAACAGCGTCTTCCGCATAGGGCCGTCGAGTCCCTGATAGGCGTTGTTCGAGGCCGGCGCCAGCATCGCGACCTCGGGGCCGAGTCCCTCGCGATCGAGAATCTGGCGATGCAGGATGGTGTACTGGCCGAAGCGACAAGGGCCCTTGGAGCTCGGCATGAAGAAGGCGTGCTTGCCACCCCGCGGCTGTTCGCGCAGGGTCTTGACGAAGGTGCCCAGGGTCAGCGCGCAGGGCAGGCATTCTGACCCTCGAGTGAGCGAGCGACCCAACTCGAAGGATTGCTTGGTCTCGCCGGGCAGCACGCGCGCATCGTAACCGTGGGCCCGGAAGGCGGCGGCGAACAGGCGGGCGCCGAACGTATGCATCGGCGGTATCCAGATGATACGATCGTGCATGTCGGAGGGCTCGGGCCGCACCGGCTCGCGCGGCTCGCGCGGCGGGCGCGGCCGGCGCAGCACGTCGAAGAAGGCCTCCAGACGAGTCAGATAGCCGGCGTCAGCGCCGTGCTCGTCGAGCTCGAGCACGAGCAGGGGACGGTTGCCCATGATCTCTTCCGCATAACTGAGGAGGAAGCTATCCGGACCACAGGAGAAGT
Organism: uncultured delta proteobacterium; assembly: GCA_963849735.1. Taxonomy (GTDB): domain Bacteria; phylum Myxococcota_A; class Polyangia; order Fen-1088; family Fen-1088; genus Fen-1118. The sequence goes on along the minus strand of CAWKJE010000049.1, from coordinate 217,694 downwards.
TGGTCAGGTAGACCACGTCGGCCACCGTGCTCGCCGCCGCCTTTTCCAGAGCCGCCAGAATCTTCTGGCCGTAGCTCCAGAAGGCATTCCGGTAGCGCAGACCGAGACGGCCGAGCTCGGGTCGGATGAAATCCATGGGCAGCACGGTGCGCCCCAGGTCGGCGATCTTCTGCGGCAGCCCCAGATTGGCGCCGCCATCGTAGATGTTGTAGGGGCGGCCGACGAGCAGGATCAGGCTCTCCCCCTTGGCCTCGGCCTCGGCAAGGAGCTGGGCCCCTTCGGCGAAGCAGCGCTCCTCGAACTCGGCGTGAGCCGCCTGGCCGGCACGCCAGGCCTTCTTGATCTGGCGGGCCGAGCGGCCGAGCGGGCGGCCGAGCTCGTCGCACAGGGCCTTGACGATCTCGCTTTCGCGCATGCGCATGTCGACCAGCGGAGTCAGCATGCGCGAGGTGTCCAGGTGATTCATCATCAGAGCGGTGCGGCTGGCCGCCGCCGTGCCCTGCACGAACGGGCAAACCGTGGTCCCGGTGGTCTCCTCGTTGGCCGGGGTATTCTTGACGTGGGGAACGAAGACAAAGTCCACCCCGTCCTGGCTGGCCAGCTTGGCCACGTGGCCGAGAGCGAGCTTGGCCGGGAAGCAGAAATCTGCCCCCGCCATGCGCGGCCCGAGCTCGCGGATCTCGTCCGTGGTGGGCCCCGATAGCTGCACCTTGTACCCGAGGGTGTTGAAGAAGCGCTGCCACATCGGGTAGTAGGTGTAGTTGATGAGAGCCTGGGCGAGCCCCACCGTCTTGGCCGTCTCGGGCACCTTCACCCCCGCGCCTGCCTCGCGCCAGATGCGCTGGCGCAGCCGCAACATGCGGTCATGCGGGCTCTTGCGCGCCTTGTGCTCCGCGGGGTCGCGGCCGCACATGTAGCCCCACGAGGGCGAGCCGGCCACACCTTCGATCTCGGCGAAGGTGATGCTGCAGTCGTTGTGGCACAGATCGCAGGTTTCCTTGCGCAAGGTCACCTTGCGGCTGGCCAGGTCGAGGCCATGGAAGCGCGACTCGAGCTTCCCCTGTTCCGCCATGGTCTGGCGGACGAGCCGGGCCACGCCGAAGGCGCCCATCACGTGACAGTAGGGGGAAACGACCACCTCGACGTCGAGCAAGCGCTCGAAAGCGGCTACCAGGGCCTTGTTACGTGCGGTCGCGCCCTGGAACATGATGCGCTTGCGGCTGTAGTGACGGTTGCCCACCACCTTATTGAGGTAGTTCTTGGCCACCGCGACCATGACCGCAGCCAGGGCCTCCTCTCGGCTCGCTCCGCTTTCGATGAAGCGGATCACGTCCTGCTCCATGAAGACCGTGCAGCGATCGGTGGCGCGCGGAGGCTTCACCCCCAGCACGGCAGGTCCGACCTCCGCCACCTTGTAACCGAGCTTGTTGGCCTGTTCCTCGATGAACGAGCCGGTGCCGGCCGCGCAGACGTAGTTCATGTTGGCGTCGCGGATGTGACCGTCGACGATGTGCATGTACTTGGCGTCCTGCCCGCCGATCTCGAAGACGGTGTCGACCTGCGGGTCGGTGTAGGTCGCGCCGGCCACGTGGGCGCTGATCTCGTTCACGATGCAATCGGCGCCGATGACCTCGCCCACGATCTTGCGGCCGCTGCCGGTGGTGGCCGCGCCCCGCACCTCGATGTGCGCTCCCTTGGCGTCTTCAAGGGCGCGCAGGGCAAGGAACAGCTTCTGCACCGCCCCGACCGGGTCACCCGCGGTCTTGCGGTAAATGTCGACCTTCAGCTCGTCATGCTCGTCGATGAGGGCCAGCTTGGTACTGGTCGAGCCGATGTCGATACCGAGATAAACCCTTAACGGCTGGCCGGCTGGCCACGCCATCACGCGAACCTCGTTGCCCTCGCCATCGACGAACGATTCGGAAGTGGCAAAGTCCGGGTAGGTGGATTTCTGCAGGGTCAAGGGCCACTCGTGGTACTCGAGATCGTGGCTGCAGGCGATGCGGTGGATGGCCTCGCGCGAAGGCAGACGTTTGGGCACCGACCCTCGGTGGGCGGCGCCCACCGCCCCCACCAGATGGGGTGAAGCGGGAACCCGCAAGAGACCCGGGTAGGCGGCCTCTAGCCAGCGCAACACTTCCCGGTTGAGCGCTACCCCACCCAGTATGGCGGTGGGCTTGTCGAGGGGCTTGGCCCGCAGCAAGGTACCGATAAGGGTTCGCGTCATGCCCCGGCACAGACCCGACCACATGGCGGCCTTGCTATAACCCTCCTGCTGCCTATGGATGAGGTCGCTCTTGGCGAACACAGCGCAGCGCGTGGCAATAGAAGGTGGCTCGTCGGTCGTCGCGCTCAGGGCCGGATCATCGTACGCGATGCCCAGCCGGGCCGCCTGCTCATCCAGGAACGAGCCGGTGCCCGCGGCACACATGGAGTTGGTGGCGTAGCTCTGGAAATGCCCCTGCTCGTCGAGCTGGACCAGGGTGAGCGAGCCGCCCCCGATGTCGATGATGCTCGCGACTTCCGGAAATTCGGCGCGCACCATGGGAATCTGGCACGCCGCCAGGTCGAGCCGGGGCAGCTCGAACGACTCGCAGAAGCGGGCGCTGTTCGAGCCGCAAAACCCGAGGGAATCGCCCGAGCCGACCCCGAGCTCGGTCATGGCCAGCTCGAGCGCCTTGGCCGGCTCGCCGCGGTGGCGGGCGTAGAACGACTTGGCCAGCGAGCCGTCGGTGGCTAAGCGCACTGCCTTCAAGGACACCGCGCCGATATCGATGCCGATCCTTCCTTGGTCCTTCATCGCAGCCTTTACCGGGAAAAGATGTAGGTGAGCATCGGTGCGCCCGATGCCTACCACGGATCGCGGGCGAACGGAACCCGGCCGGCGGCGCAACCCGCTGCATCCCGGCATGGCGCGGAGCGCATCGCGTCCAAGAGACGCCGGCCACTCGGGGTCACCGGCGGGCGCGAGCGCATCCACCCCGGGGCTCCGGCTACTGCTACACTCTCGGCCTACTGCATGATAGCAACCTACCCCGACTTGGGCCCGGTAGAGCTCGCCGATCGGGCGGTGCTCGAGCCGCTTTTTCGCGCCTTGCCCGACGGCATTTCCGAGTTTTCCTTCCCCGGCATCTTCTGCTTCCGCGAGCAACATGGCTATCGCCTCACGCGCGTGGACGACACCATCGTGCTGGCCGGGCTGGACAAAGGGCACCCCTTCTTCGTGGCTCCCTTCGGGTTGCCGCCACCCAAGCTGCGCGATCAGCTCTTCGCCCGCCTGGGCGAGGCCAAGCTCCTCACCCAAGCCCAGGCCGAAGACCTGAGTCAGGCCGGCCTGGTCACCTGGGAGGACCGCGATAACTTCGATTACCTCTACCGGCGCGATGCGCTGGCCGACCTGGCCGGCCGGGCCCTGCAAAGAAAGCGCAACCTGGTCAACCATTTCCTCAAGCGGCACGCCTACCGCGCCTATCCCCTCACCCCCGAGGGCGTCGCCATCGCCCTGCGCATCCTCGAGCGCTGGCGGGAGGGTGCCCCCGATCAGGCCGACTATGCCCCCGCCCGCGAGGCCATCACCCATGCCCTGGAGTGGGGCCTCCGGGGCTCGCTCTACGACGTCGACGGTAGCCCGGCCGGCTATGCCCTGGGCGAGTATGCCGCCGGGGGCAGCACCTTCGTGGTCCACTACGAGAAGGCCATCCCCGAGATGAAGGGCCTTTATCAAGTCATCAACATGGACTTCGCCCGCTCTCTCCCCGCCAGCTGTACCACCCTGAACCGCGAGCAAGACCTGGGCGACCCGGGCCTGAGACAGGCCAAGCTCACCTATCGGCCCATGGCCTTCCTGAAGAAATTCCGAGCCAAGCCAGCCTGAGGCGCGCGCCGGACAGGGTGAGTGATCACTCAGCGCGGTTTCGACCTGCGCTTGCCCTTCCCAGGTTGGCGCTAGGTCACCCCCCCCAAATACACAGGTTGGCGCTAGGTCAACTCCCCCCATGCAGATGGGTTCTGATGTACGCATGACGACGAGCGCATGCGACGAATCCCATCTGCAGCGCACCTGGTCGTGCTAGGGTTTGCCAGCCCTGGCTGGGCTAGCACGGCTTGCTCAGCTGGGTGGCGACCGAATCAACGCGTCAACGAACAGGGACAGGAGGGCCGACTAGCGGCCCGGTCACCAGGGAAAGTTTGGAGCCATGGAAGATACTGAGGATTTCATCAGCATCGGCGATCTCGCGGGTCACGAGCTGCGACTCCACCGCATGTCGGGCGACGAGATGCTAGGCGGCATGTTCGAATACCGCGTGGAGGTTGCCAGCCAGGAGGCGAACATCGAGCCCAAGGACGTGCTCGGCGAAAAGCTGTCCATCAAGATTCGCCTTCCCGATAAAAATGAGCGATTTTTCAACGGTCACGTGACCTCTTGGAGCTATGGCGGCCGGCTCCACGACCGCACCATCTACCACCTCACCCTCCATCCCTGGCTCTGGCTGCTCGGCTTCACCTCTGACTGCCGCGTCTTCAACGGCCGGTCGGCGCTCGAAATCGTAACCCGCGTCTTCAGTAAGTACGGACAGGCCGATTTCAACGCCAGCCCGATCGTGGCCAGCGACTACCCGCCCTACGAGCACTGCGTTCAGTACCGCGAGACCGACCTCAATTTCGTCCTCCGGCTCCTCCAGTACGAGGGCATCTACTTCTTCTTCAAGCACGAGACCGACCGCCACGTGCTGACCCTTGCCGACGGCCTGGGGGCGCATGCGACCCGACCCGGATACGAAGAGATCCCCTACATGCCGCCCACGACGAATGCCAGGGGAATGTCTCCTCACTTCAATCTGTGCACGTTCCGCCAGGATGTCCAGACCCGCTCCTACTGGCACCAGGATTTCGATTTCAAGAATCCGCACGGAAGCCTGCTCGCCTTCTGCCCGTCGAATCAGCAACAACAACGCTATCGCACGGGAGAGATGTTCGATTACCCAGGCCTATACGTCGACCACGCGCGCGGGCAGACTCTAGCCCGAACAAGGCTCGACGAGAAGCACGAGCCAACCCAGGTGATCGATGCGTCCGGCAATCCCCTGGGCTTGAGCACAGGCGACCTCTTCACCCTCCCCAATCCGCCCTGGGGGAGCCAGGCCGTCAAATTCCTGGTCACCAGCGCCCACTACGACCTCGACGTCCCCGACGAGCATTCCGGAGGAATCGACGACTCCAAGCCGCCCTATGCCGCCCGCTACACGCTGATACCCCAGGACGAGCCCTTTCGGCCGGCCCGAACCGCGCCGAGGCCCGTCGTACCGGGGCCGCAAACGGCAATCGTGGTGGGTTACAAGAAGAACGTCGACCAGGAACCGGAAGAGATCGTGACCGATGAGTACGGACGCGTGCGGGTACGGTTCCATTGGGAGAGGGTCGGGCACGCCTACCCCGAGAGCCGCGGGCTCAAGGACGACAACGAAGACTCGGACACCTGCTGGATCCGCGTCGCACAAAAGTGGGCGGGCAGCCGCTGGGGCTCGATCCACATCCCTCGCGTCGGCCACGAGGTCGTGGTGGAATTCCTGGAGGGGGATCCCGATCGTCCTTTGATCACGGGCAGCGTCTACAACGACGCGAATAAGCCCCCCTACGATCTGCCCAAGCACATGACCCAGTCCGGCATCAAGAGCCGCAGCACCAAGGGTGGCAACCCCGACAACTTCAACGAGATCCGCTTCGAGGACCTCAAGGGCAAGGAAGAGCTGCACATCCAGGCCGAACGCGACATGTCGACGTTGGTGAAGGCAACCCAGTCAACCACTGTGGGCGGCGACCGAACCGTGACCGTCAGCGGGAAGCAGGCAACGGAGGTCACCAAAGATGAGGCACAAACGTACCATGCAAACCGTAAGATGATCGTGGATGGTACGAATCTTGAGGAAGTTGGCAAGATGCACACCGGCGTCTACAGCGCGGGGAGGACAGTGTCAGTCGATGGCGCAGATGACGTATTAAGTGTCAGCACAAACAAGACCATCGTCGTAACGGGAAGTTGTGCGATGGCTGCCGGCGACCAGTTCTCCGTCGCCCATGCCCCGCCACCACCGCCGAACACGTGCGCCGAAACTGCCCCTGATGCCAGTATCATATTGACCAAGGACAACATAGCGATCGGGAACGCGAGCAAGTCATTGGTGACTCTCGATAAGACGAAACTGACCATCGATGCCCCAGACAGCATTGCCCTGGTTTGCGGCGACGCATGCATCACGATGTCGAAGGACGGAACCATCAGAATAGTTGGCAAGACCAAGGTCGACCTGTCGGGTGGCAATACATCTGCGGTCGCCCTGGACTCGTCTGGTGCCACGATCACAGGCTTTCCGGTCAAGTTGAACTCGTGAAGCCCCCCTTCATGTCCAACACATTGGCCACGCTGTCAAAGGCGCCTCCGTCGAGATCGAAGGTGGCGCAGAGGGTGGCATTCGCTACGGAGCGGAAGCCGGGTAACCGTCAGGACTGGTCCGTCGCCAAGCGACGACGAGCATCCTGGAGCCGCTGCGAATTAGTTCGGCGATCACCTGGTCGCCGTTGTTGGGAAGCGCCGTTACTACGGCGAGCGCGATCTCGACCCGATTGTCACCTACGCTCGCCGAGGTGCCCTTGGCCCCCCTCCGAAAGGGTCCGCGCAATTCGAAGACCGGCTCACCCTCTCGAATCGACAGAAGTCGGCTGTCTGCGCCAATGAGCCATCCTAGCCCGACCTCAGCGGCGAGGGCGAAGGTGATCCAGGCAACAACTGCTACGCTGGTCGCAGACCAGCCCTTGCTCCGGATGAGGGCCGGCCCTGCGTATAACACACCAAGGAGTATTAGACCCAGGATCAGCGCTATGACCCCACTTCCCGTCACCATGTGCAATCCGTAGGAAGAGACTCGGCTCGCCTCCTCCGCTGTTAGTCGGCGAATCATCTCCGTCGCTGGGTCAGCTGCGAAATCAATCGCACCAGATGACACCGTGTTTCACCCTCTCGATCTGGCTAGACGTCATCGGAAGTGGCGTCCGCACTTGCCCGACCCACACCAGCGTAAGCTGCTCTTGGTCTGGCTCGAGCAGGACCGTCTGGATGACCCGGCTCAGCTCGCTGGGCGAAGCTCCAGGTAGCTGGTATGCCATTCGTGGCACTGCCTTGAGACGCGCGGACACGGACCTGCGACAGGCGCGCATGCAGGTTCCCGAGTTCGACGGGCTCAAGTTGAACAGGGTCACCTCCTCGTGCAGCCGTGATCGGCGGTGCGTCAATTCACCGACGGTGAGGTGGTAGGCTGCAAATTCGCGTTGGGGCAAGCGCGAGCCTTTAGCGCGCTCCGTCTTGCCAAAAATCGCGAGGGCAAGAGAGGAATTCCCGTTCTATCCACAGGCCAATCCTGTTGAGAGAGGAAACAAGAAACGGGTGGCGGGCGAATGGCTTTCGCCCAGGAAACCCAATCTCCCTCAACAGGAAAGGCACGATGAAACTACGACAAAGAATCAAGGCAGTGCAAACCTATTTGCGCCAGCGAGGAGAAGCGTTGTCCTTCGAGGACATTCGCGACCCTCGCAGTGCGCGCGGCCAGCGCTGGTCGGTCGGGGCGCTCTTGAGCACGGCCGTGTTTTCACTCATGACCATGGCGCGTAGCTTGCGCGGCGCGGAGCGACTCAGTGAAGACCTGGTCTCGGCGCAAAGGAAACGCGGCATCACACGGCGGGTGCCTGACTCGACCCTGGGTGACTTTCTGGCGGTGCTGGACCCGCAGGGACTCCGGCGGCACCTACACCGGCAAGTGTTGGCCGAGCACCGGCGCAAAGCCCTGGAGCCCACCGTGGTGCCCATTCGGGCGATCAGCATCGACGGCAAGACGGTGGCGACGCTGGCGGAAGAGGCGAACAAGGATTGCCAGAAGCAGTCTCCGGAGGGACAAGATCCCTACTGGCTCTATCGGGTGGCGCGAGCCACCCTGGTCTCGTCGTCAGCAGCATTGTGCATCGACCAAGAAGCGATACCGGCCGAGACGAACGACATGGGGGTGTTCGCGAAATTCTTCGCCAGGCTGGAAAAGACGTACCGACGGGCGGACCTTTACGAATTGGTCAGCACGGACGCGGGCTTCACATCAGAAGCCAACGCTCGCCAGGTGGATGAGGCAGGCAAGGCCTACATGATGGCCATCAAGGGCAACCAGCCGGAGCTGCACAAGGAAGCGCAGCGGGTCATGTGGAACACGGCCAAGAGCTGCCTGCCAGAGGCAGAGATGGACTGGGAATCGGATTCATCGCGCGGGTGGATCAAGCGCCAACTGTGGCGAGCCAGTGAGATGGCCGGCTAACCTGGTCGCATCTACGCCAGGTGTGGCTGGTGCGTGTCCTTGTCAGGGCCAATCGGGAAGCCCCCGAGAGGGTCCTTGAAGAGCGTTTCTACGCAACCAATCTCCCGACCGGGCGCCTGAGTGGCGACGCCATCTTGAGATTGGTCAGGGCGCACTGGCGTATCGAGAACAACTGCTTCGGGCGGCTGGACATCGAGTGGCAGGAAGACCACGGACGCTGGGTCCATCGCGGCAACGGTCTGCCCGTCGTGTCGCTCCTGCGCATCATCGCGTACAACCTGCTCGAGATGCTGCATGCCGTGCACCTGCGCTCCAAAACAGCGAGGAAGGCCGCGTGGCAGCAGCTACGAGACTGGGTACGCGACGCTCTGGTTTGGTCTGCGGAAGGGATGCCAGACCTTCCCGAGGTGTGTGCCACCACACCCTGATCTCGCCCGCCACTCGTTTCTTGTCGCCCACAACTTGATTTTGTAGCCATCCCGACGGGGAAAGGGGTCTCTTTGCCCATCTGACGCATCCCTCCTGCTCGGAAGCTCGCGGTGGTCTGCCGCTACGAACTTCTGGGCACCCCTGCCTCCTCGTGACTCCCGGTTGACACGGTCGTCTTTATGGGCGAATCTCAGCGCTGATTCTGGTATGCAGAAAAAGGGGAAATTGATAGCGTTGGGCCAGGTTAGCACGAAGCGGCCCAAGAAGACCGATGCGCTGATCGGCTCACGTGCGCGGCTAAGCGATCGGCCAGTTGGCCAAGGTGCGATGTTGCCGTTGTCACGCGACGCAACCCTGCGGGTATGGCCGCAGCAGGACAGGGCTGTGATTCGTGTCGAGGCCGCCGGACGACAGCCCCTGGAGATCTCGATCGAGATGACCGCGGCGGGACCGCTTCTCAAGGCCTGCGCGGCGGCAGTCGAGATGCAGGCAGAGCAGATCGCTCTCGGTTGCAAGCAGTTCTCGGTGCATGCCCAGGATCGAATCGACATCCGATCGGGCGGTGATATTGTGACCCAGGCGGGCGGACGGCACGAGGTCAATGCGGAGCAATTGTCCATGGAGGCCAAGCTGGGCTCGGTCTCCATCCGAGCCAATGACGACGTTCAGCTCTTGGGCGAGCAACTTCTGCTCAACTGCGAACGGCCGGCTCCCTTGCCGGCGTGGCTGCCGAGGGTCCAAGCGCAAGCGCCGCTCGGGAAGGCCGTCCCGCTGTCGGGTGTTTCGGGCGACGCCTCGCTGCTTCACGACCTCGACCATGCGGAAAGAAGGCGCCGATGAAGCTGGCGAACTCTACACCATTCCCGGCGATGTTGATGTCGGCGCCTATGGATGGCACCGACGACGTCCACGCCTTCGCCATCGCCAAACAGACCTATGATCTGGGAGCGACCGGCACCTTGACCCCAGCTGCGGAGCGACTGCCTATCAGCCCAGAACCTGTTGCCACGACGTTCGGCACGTTCCATGGCGAAGTCTATCCACGCAAGGATCGCGCCGACTTCGCGGTGCTAGGAACGGTGCGACTCACGTCGGCGCGCGAGCAGGCGGTGGTCGCTGCTCGCTTGGGTCGTTTCACGAGCCGCCTTCGCATCGTCGGCAATCGAGTCTGGAGTTCGGTTGGAAGGGGCGAACCCGTCCCGTCGGCTCCGCAGCGATTCGTCGAGATGCCCATCGCCTATAGCCGTGCCTTCGGCGGCAGGTCTCGGAGCCCGATGGGCGAAGTCGCCTGGCCCAACAATCCCGACGGGATCGGTTTCTACCAGACGCAAGGCGAAGCGATCGGTAAGCCGTTGCCCAACATCGAATGGGCAAGCGCGCCGCCGATTCGGTCTTGGCAAGAACGGCCCGATCCCGCCGGCTGGGGACCCTACCCGATGTTCTGGGGATTGCGGGCCGTGAAATCGGTGTTGCTCGACAATCAGAAGAATGTCGTCGGGATTTCCCGCAAGGCTTTCAACCACGCACATCCCGCCATGGTCGTCGATTCCATTGCCGAGGGAGAATCGGTCGTCATCGAGGGCGTCTTGGCCAACCCGGTCGCGTTCGAGGTGCCCATGATGCCGCTCATGCTGGGATGGCAGGCTGGAGCCGACGAGGGCAGGGTCTCGCTCGCAATCGACGGCTTGTACGTCTGGATTGATCAGCGCAAGGTGGTCGTCACCCGGCGTGGGCGATTTCGCTACACCTATCGACCTGGCGAGAATAGGTCGGCCACGCTCGCGGGAGGAATTGTGTGAGCTCGCTGCCGGCCGGCCAGCCCATGAGCTATCTCGACGCTATTCCAGCCGCGATCCTGATCGCGTTGTCACTACTATCGCAGCTGGTCTTGGGCAATACCAGCCCCGACTATCTCGTCGTGGGCCAGTGGCGCTATTACTTGACCGTTGCCGCGGTTACCATTGTTCTGTGGCTGGTCCTTGGCTACCTGGTCGTTCACCTGGCAGGCCGTACGCGACCGCTGATGGTCCTACTGACCCTGAGCGGGATGCTATTCCTGCCCGTCGCGCTTGCGCCCCTGCTCGGGTGGCTGAATGCAAAGCTGGATGATAGTCCGGGAACGGTTGTAGCCTTGCGGGTGAGCGGCTATCGGCACCATGGGCGAACGGGGCTGATCGCGGTGCGTTTCCAAGGCGCTAACCTTCCCGAGATCGAAGCGGAAAAAATGACACCGTTCTTTCCCACCCCAGTTCCCGCAGAGGGCACGCCCTTTCGGGGCATGCACCATGCTGGAGCGCTGGGAATACACTGGCTTTCCAGCCTTCGGCCGATGACAGCAGTCGAGGCCGACAGCAAGCGTGACAAGGACTGAGGCATGGTTGGGCTGCCATGCGTTGCTGCGTTCATGCCGATTTTCGGCTGCGATTTCCACAAAGAGCTACCGCCGTTTCCGCCGGTTCCTGTTCCCCACGTCGTAGTATGGTTCATCTATGGCATCGGCAGCCAGAATACCAGCCGGATCGAAATGTCTGTTCGTACCCCAATCGGTGCGATTGCCTGCCGAGGCCACGATGCTGGACCCTTCGTCGGGCACATCCCGATTCCGCCGACCTCATGCGCCTTCCTCCCGTTGGTGTTGATCGGTAGCGGCAACAAATGCGAGTTCGGCGCAGGCAGCGTGAAGATAGGATCCGCCGGATACCCGGCTGCGGTGGGTTTGCTGTTCGCAATTGGTCCACAGCTCGACTGCAACGACCTGCCCATCCCCGGCCTGAACCCGACCTGCCCTGGCTTCACCAGCTTCAATCTGTCCATCCTAAACCTCACCGTGCGCGCAGGATTTGGCCTTGCCGATTTCATCGCCAGCATGGCCGCGTCCTACTACGACAGCTTGGTCACGGCGGGAATTGCGTTCGCCTCTGGCTGGCTCGGTGGCAAGCTCGCCGACTCCATCGGCGGGCTCGTGCTCAAGTGCTTGCCGATCGGCTTCGCGCAACTGGTGTTCGCCATTCTGGGACCCGAGATTATATCGGCCGTGTTAGGCACCGGGGTGGGGCTCCTCGCCGGAGGCCCGATGGGTTGGGCCCCGAGCTGGTCTGCGTATTCCAAGTTGACCACCGAGAAGAAAGATGGTGGATGGCACAATGTCCTCCCGACCGGCGATAACACCTACGATACCGCTCGCGGGATCACCCAAAGCGCAGAGAATGTGACGGCCCAGGTGTTTCAGGAGCTCTTCGGACCATGAGCACGCCTTCGGCGAGAGTTTCGGCAGTCAACGTTGGCGAGCACCCCGGCAGAGGCTGGGTAGTGTCTGCGATTGGTAAGCGGACGTACCAAGTTCGCGGCGGCGTATGTGTAGAGGACACGCAGCAACAGCCTCTGCAAGAAGTGCCTGTCGCAGCCGGAGATGGGGTTGGGCTTCTAACTGACAGTGACCTCCTGATGCATCGGGATCTGGTCGATGTCATCATCCTAGGCCACGTCTATCCACACCCGGGCAGAGCCGCAATGGAGGCCGGGCTCGCGCTGGACACGTTCCTGGTCAAGCTAGCGGTCTTCGGCAACCGACGCGTGGAACAGGCCGGGACCAGCTATCGATTCACACCGCCCGAGCCCTTCGACCGAATTTCACTCGGATGGGACTCGGCGTACGGCGGTTTCGACCAAGCGACCTACCGGAAGAACGGCGCGGAGCTGGACAAGATGATGCAGAAGGCCGGAGTCGCGCCTGATCCACGTTTCGGCCTTTTCGCCTATCCCCGCAACCCGTTGGGGAAGGGTTACCTGTGCGAGCTGACGAAGGAAGCTATTGACATGTGCGCGCTGCCGAATTTGGAAGCCCCCGATGACCTACTGACCACCGCACGACTGGCCTATGGCCCCAAGCGGTGGCCGGCGGCGCCGGTGCCGATTTCCACGACCTGGCTGCCCTATACTTTCTTCCCGCGCAGCTTCTGGCTTGGCCTTCCGGTCCTTCCTTTCGACGAGGCGCAGGTTCGTCCCGAGGACTTCTCCGAGGTCCGCACCGGCCTCATCCGCAAAGAAAGCGCACGCCCCGATGGTGGTTCTCGCGAGCTGAGATTCAGCCCTCTCGTGTCCCAGGCGGCGCCAATTCGGATGCGGTGCCCACAGGCGAAACCGGGGGCCACCGTGCGGACTGCGAACCTGCACCCGAAGCTGGCACGCTGGGATTTCAAGCTGCCCGGCGACGTGCCTCAGGTCCATGTCCGTTGGCCAGGCCAGGCAGCAGTCAAGATGCGGCCACAGATCCGCACGGTTCTGCTTGAGCCGGACGAAGATCGCGTGACTTTGGTGTGGGTGGCCGATCTCGTCCTTAACGCACCCTTTCCCCTTGCCCATGCGGGAGCCATTGAGCACGCATTTCGATGGCGCACAGGCTGACACGCATCAATGGAACGCGCTGGGACTCCAATTCCAAGTACGCGCAGGGCGGACCGGATCTGTACGCAAGTATCACCAAGTGTGACGACCCCAGGGTGCTAGACGACACGATCGATATCCTTACTCGCCCTTGCCGGCTACGCTGAGACCGCGTCCGGTTGTTCGCCGCAAGAAGGCAAGAATTCGGTACCCAGCTACGAATCATGACATTGGCCAGTCGAACTTCGCCGTACGGTCGCGGGAGGGCTTTTCGTGGGCCGGCAGCACTCGAATGGCTCGAATCGACAGAAGTGGGCAATCTCCGCCAATGAGCCATCCTATCCCGACCTCAGCGGCGAGGGCGAGGGTGGCCGGCCAGCCGTTGAGCTATCTCGACGCTGTTCCAGGCGCGATCCTGATCGCGTTGTCACTCTCGCAGCTGGTCTTGGGCAATACCAGCCCCGACTATCTCGTCGTGGGCCAGTGGCGCTATTACTTGACCGTTGCCGCGGTCACCATTGTTCTGTGGCTGGTCCTTGGCTACCTGGTCGTTCACCTGGCAGGCCGTACGAGGCCGCTGACGGTCCTGCTTACCTTGAGCGCAATGCTGGTCCTGCCCGTCGCGCTTGCGCCCCTGCTCGGGTGGCCGAACGCAAAGCTGGATGATAGTCCGGTAACGGTTGTAGCCTTGCGGGTGAGCGGCTATCGGCACCATGGGCGAACGGGGCTGATCGCTGTTCGTTTCCAAGGCGCGAACCTGCCCGAGATCGAAGCGGAGAAAATGACACCGTTCTTTCCCACACCAGTTCCCCCAGAGGGCACGCCCTTTCAGGGCATGCACCATGCTGGAGCGTTGGGAATACGCTGGCTTTCCAGCCTTCGGCCGATGACAGCAGTCGAGGCCGCGGGCAATTGGAGCGCTTCACTCAAGGGGCAGGTCCCGATGGTCTCCGAGACTGCCAGCGTGAAGCAGGGGACCGGCGGCGCCATGCAGGCCAACGCAAATTGGGGCAGTGGCGGCGGCAGCGTCCAGCAAACCGCGTCGGGCAGCAAGATTGCGACCCACAATACCTTCGGCGGCGAAACCACGGCGGAATCGGAGTAGGAATGCTCCCTGCTCTCTCGAGCGCACTGAAAGGATCGCTCGGAACGGCCGCGATCATCATCGCCGTCGCGACCTTCTTTGTCATCGCGCTTTACCTTGGCAGAGACAAGGGTGACCCCGGGCTCGCCAGTATCTTGCGGCAATACGCCTCCCAGCGGCGCTACGACCTGTGGGTATGGACGCCAGGGAGATTCAGCTTTCTCTCGCCGGCAGACTACCTCGGCACCAAGTTCAAATTGAGCGGCGTCAAAAATGGCGCCCGGTTTGAAGTGACGTTCGTAGTATTTCAGCTGAGCACTGGCGATAACTATGAGCCCGAGACAAAGTCCACCCATTTCAGCTGTGTCCCGACTTGGCTACCAGACAACAGCGGCGTGAGCATTACCGTGGGATTGCCAAGAACGTCCTGGCTCTATTCAAATCCTGAGCCGTCTCTCAGCCGGTATGGCCTTCACGTTTATGTCAGTCCGCCAGAGCTGATTTCAGCATTCGAAGGCCCAGTTGCCGATAAGCTCCTGGAGGACTTTGCCAAGGCCTCCAGCGTCTCGGAGATCAATGGAACGCGCCGGGACTCCAATTCCAAGTACGGGCTGGGCGCACCGGATCTGTACGCGAGTATCACCGGGTGGTGTGACGACCCCAGGGTGCTAGACGATACGATCGATATCCTTACTCGCTTTTGCCGGCTACGCTGAGACTACTGTTCCTGCAACCGTGCCGGCGTGTAACTTCACCGCCAGGCCGGCGCGCACGGGCTAACGGTAGCCAAGCTCCCCGGGCCAACGTCTGGAGGGCTCACGGGCGTTCCTTCCAAGTGGCACGGAACGACGCAAGACGATGATCTGCTGGCGCAGGGCGACATTTTCCGCTAGCAGCGAGGCGCGGGATTGGAAGACCGAACGCAGTGCGCCCAGCACGGTCTTTAGGATTTCGATGAGCATCGCGGCGCGAAGGCTACCAGAAGCGGATCACGCGAGAAATCCCAGTGGAAACTCGACGCTGGTTCGACCTGCTACCGAATTTGTGCGGCGGGCCCCGCCGGGATCTGGCACCCTGGCTCAAGAACTGATTTATGCGTGTCTAGACCTGCACCTTCTTCCACGTATCGCGACGGAACAGCAGGATGGAAACCAGCGCGGACGAGAAGAAGGCGAAGGTGATCGCCATGTAGACACCGTGCGTGCCCAGGCCGGTCGAGCGCGACAGGAAATACGCTTCATTGACGGGTGGCCAAAAAATGCTAGTGCCGGTGGTGGCCCGAAAATCCTTGGCAGGGGCTGCCTAGTAGCAGCCCATACCCGCCCTCATCACGGGCAAGCCCGGAAGTTCAAGGGGCGCCGTAGGCGCCGAGCGCAGCGAGCTTGCCCTTGATTTCTTGGGCGACCGTGATTTCCGAGCCACCGACAAAGCATTTTCGAGCCACCGGCACAGAAATACGCGAGCGGCAGCTCGGACAGGCACGTAAAATTCTGGGCCTTGAGCGCGCCTTACGGTATTCGCGAATCGCGATTCGTGCAAGATGCGCGGCCGAATTATCAACGCCTGCTCCGCATGCCAACGCGGACGAGCTGTCACGCAGCGCCAACTTACGACCTAGGCTCCCACGATCGACATGCCGAGTGAGCGCGCGGCGATGGCAAGAGCCGAGTCGTGCGTCGCCATGGTTAGATCGGACCCGGTTCGCTCGCGCCAAAGCTGCGCGGTGGCGAGATGAATAGCGTCCAAGGTTCCGAGTGCAGTCGGCAGAGGCTGCGCTGCTCGATCCAGGATTACGCCTGCAACATCAACAACCTCCAGCGTGGCGAGAAGCCCAAAGATGGCTTCGCGCCGACTCGCCAGAGCCTCGTCAGGGATGCGCTCGACCACACGCAGGCGGTCCAACGTTCGCAGGCACTCGACCTGGGTCAGAGCGCTGGTGACCCCCTCCTCTACGGAAGACCATTCCTTGAGCACCCCCGGCTGCCGGAGCACAAGCCGCAGCAGCACCGAGGAATCTAGGTACGCGATCATCGCTCGCGCCTATCGGCGAGCAACAGGGTCACCACGTCCCCGCTCACTGCCAGAGGTTCAGGCAGGCGAAAATCCTTGGGCTTGCCGGCCCCAGGCTTGGCCTGCCGCACGGGCAGGTTACCCGGCTCCGCCCGGAGCGGCAGGATCTGAGCAATAGGCGTGTCGCGATCCATCACCGCGATGGGATGGCCGCGGCGAACCGAACGCAAATGCTCGCTCAGATGAGCCTTCAGCTCAGCTACTCGCACGCACTTCATGACCATAAGATAGTCATGAATGGTCACGATGGCAAGCGAAGCAGCCCCTTCATTCCCTTCATCCCGCCACGTACAGCTTCCACACCATCTCCGAACCAGCGCGTGGCCCCGCGTCTTTGTCAAATATGCGATGGCAACGTACATTGTGCATATGCGGATCGAACTGACCATGACCACGCCCAGCGACAGGACGACGGCAAGGTCGACGCGCGGATGGGGCATCCGGATCCGGGCCTTACGGGCTGGGCAGGCGGCCGGAGCAAGCCTGGCGAAGTAATCACCGCCTCGGCGTGACCGTTTCCGCTGTCCGTCTCCGCTTGACCAATCTAGCCTGTCAGACTAGCTTATTGTCGTGAGGACCAGCGAAGCTGCCATCGGCGCCTTTGAGGCCAAGAACAGGTTTCCCGAGTTGCTCGAGAGCGTGCGCCAGGGAGCTGAAATGATCATCACGAAGCACGATCGACCTGTGGCCAAGCTCGTGCCCATCTCGACTTCCGCCAAGACCGACCGCAAGCGAACGACCGTGGAATTGCGGGCTCTGAGCAAACGCTACAGCTTGCAAGGCTTATCGGTGCGCGAGTTGATCGATGAAGGTCGTCGATGAGCAGGATCTTGAGCAGAACGCTGTGCGTCTACAGTCCTCTCTCCAACAACGCAGAAGATCCTAGCTAGCCGCTCGCTGGCCACAAAGTGTTTAGCAGGCGCACAGCTGAAGATCCGGCGGGCTACTCCTCTACAACGCGAAGAGTCGCTGTCAGAGCTGACGGTACGGATACCTTTTTCGGATCCACCTGTGGAAATAGCGTCCGGCCGAATACGCCCTTATGAGGCCTTCGTAGATCGTGGTCGGTACGCCTGCATACTCGTAGGCGCGACCACCATGGAACTCGATGACCAAGATGCTGGTGGCCGCGTCGTACCTGGCGGAGCGGAGATTGCTGGAATGCAGAAGCACGCGCCCGGGCGACGCCCCGCCATCCATGTGGGGCACGTCCGCCCCCGACTGCGTACGAATTGCGAGCGCTGGTATCGGCGCCCCTGCCGGCGGGTACACTACAGGCGGTGGCGTGGTGGATGAGGTTTCTCTCAGCGCCGCGATTCGCTCAAGACGGGACATCAGCAGCGGCAGGCGCGCCTGGCTGGCGGAGTCACCTTGCAGGTGTCCGGGAAGTGCATCTCTGAAAGACTCTGAATCGAGGAGACCTGCAATCGTCTCGGCGAGAAACTCTCGCACATCGCTTGGCGCCTTCGCGATCTCTTCACCAAGAGTCGGGCGCTCGTCGACCAGCACGATGAAGTCCTCGAGGTCGTGATGGTAAAGGTCGCCGCCAGCTCGGCTGGCGAACGCCTCAAGCTTGGTCGCACAGAAATGTGGGGCATCGAGGTGCCGAATGGAGCCTTCGAGCGTGTTCGTCACCGCCGCGTGCTCGATTCCCCCCTCGTACCAGACGTTCGAAAAGCCAAGAATTCCAGGGTCGACGGGCATAACGTCCACCCGAACGTCGTCCAAAACCCAACGACAAATCGGTGCTCCCTCCTGCATGTCTTCGTGGAAGCCGAGCGTGCGCAGCTGGGTGCCGAGCGCGTAATAGTCAGGGAGAGATGTAACGTCGACGATCAGGTCGACATCGTCGGTCGGACGCAATGGGCCAGCCGCGGGGTCGGTGACGAGAAATCCCCTGATCATGCCGCCCACGAACACGATGCGATCTCCGAGCGGCTCCAGCCGCTTCGCCACGGCTATCAGTGGTGGTGGGACCTTCACGAGAGGCGCTCCCGCAGAATTCGAACGGCCAGCTCTCGCTCCCGAGCGCGGCCTGAGCGGATCGCATCAACGAGCGCCAGCCACTCGTACAAAGTCGGGTCTCTCAGGGCGGCGTCGGGCACGGAGCGATAGATGGGCACGAGCCCCTGACCACGCGTGGCGCCTTCGGGGTGGGGCCAAACCGGCGGCAAGTCGTCCCCGCTGAGGACCATGGCGTTAAGAGGGGCGGCTGCGTGGGAGGTCGGAACACCCCGCGAGACGCCGGTCCAAACCGGGGGCACGAGGTAGGGTACAGCGTGAACGAGGAACTCAAGCAGCGCCGACTTCCTGGCGGTTCGGGTTCGGACATCGATGAGACCGCTCTTGGCGGCACGTTTGACAGCACTGTGAGCTTCCGAGGCGCTGATGCCCAGCGCGGTGGCTAGTTCCGGATAGGTCGCGGTCTGGGATATCGCCAGCCGGATCGCAACCATAAAATCCTGGGCCTTGAGCACGTCTTACGGTATTCGCGAATCGCGAATCGTGCAAGACGCGCGGCGCCGCGCTGCATAGTCTAGGCGGGTTATGCGGGGCGCAGCCCCCCTTACCGCTCAGAAGGTCGAGCCGGCGGCGCCGACCTATCTCCTTGGGGCGTGTACCAATCGACGACGGTGAGCGCAGGAATTGGCGCGGAGAGCAGATCGTCGCCGTGGGTGACCAGCGTGGCGCGCAATTCGAGTGCGGTGGCCGCTATCATGAGGGCGATTCGCATTCGCGGAGGGGTCTTGCCCCGAGCCGCGAGGTCCGTCATGAGACGGGCGAAGTGCTCGGCGGTCGAGAACGTGAACGGCACGATCTCGAATCGCTGGATTCCCCCCATAATATAGCCACTCGTCGGGTCTCTTCGGGCCGCGAAGATCGCCCCGCTCCGTGGAGGAGCTCGGCGACCACGATAGAGCTGGTCGCCATGCCGTTGTCAGTGCGTACACGAGCGTGTTCGTGTCGAGCAGGTAGATCACAGTCCCGGCGGCTCTCGCCCGTCGTCCCGGCGGAATTCGTGCATAACCTGCAAGATCTCCTCGGTGGTCTCGCCAACCCACGGGCCGGCGCCGCCCAGGACGTCCTCGGCGGCCCCGGGGTGCTTGTTCGACGATAGGATGCGCAATTCCACCTCAAGGCCATCAACGCGCGCATGGACAGAATGCAACGGATCGCGTCGCAACTCGGCTACCGCTTCGTCCAAGGTCATCGGCGCTTCCTTCTGCGGGAGTGCCACGGGTTCCCCACATGCAACCGTACCACAGCCTCGGGTTAGGAACATCGCTAGGATAGACCGAGACGCATCCAGTTGCCACCGGTCGGCGTTCCTCATGAGGAACGGAGTCGGGGGTGTCGCCGCCCGCCCTCCCAACGGCCCCAACTCCGGATACAGCAGGCGGCGGGGCCTGGTCCGGGAGCCGAGAGCCTGGCCAAGCTGGGCAGGTGGGCGCCGTGTATCAGCCCGGGGACGGCTGCGTGTTCGCCGCGGCCCACTCCCGCGGCGTGAACAGCCCTGGGGCAGCGGCAACCGCGGCGGGCGAGGCGTGCAAGACACTGAGGATGTACTCCTGCAGCGGCGCGCGCTCGGCCACCGCCGCTCGCAAGACCGTGCGCATGATGCATCCCAGGACAGCCTGGGGCCACTCTGGGACCATGGCCAGAGAGCCTCCGACCGAGGCCCTGGCGGCGCTTTGGGCTAACTTCCGCAGGCAGGAGCTGAAGGTTGGCATTCGCTACGGAGCGGAAGCCGGGTAACCGTCAGGACTGGTCCGTCGCCAAGCGACGACGAACATCCTGGAGCCGCTGCGAATTAGTTCGGCGATCACCTCGTCGCCGTTGTTGGGATACGCCGTTCCTTTGGCGAGCGCGATCTCGATTCGCTTCTCACCTACGCGCGGCAAGGTGTTCTTGGTTGGCCCCCAATAGGGTCCGCGCAATTCGAAGACCGGCTCACCCTCTCGAATCGACAGAAGTCGGAGGTCTGCGCCAATGAGCCATCCTATCCCGACCTCAGCGGCGAGGGCGAGGGTGATCATGGCGACAACTCCTACGCTGGGCGCAGACCAGCCATTGCTCCGGATGAGGGCCGGCCCTTGGTATAACAGACCAACGAGTAGCAGACCTAGGATCAGCGCTATGATCCCGCGTCCCGTCATCATGTGCAATCCGTAGGAAGAGACTCGGCTCGCCTCCTCCGCCGTTAGTCGGCGAATCATCTCCGTCGCTGGGCCAGCTGCGAAATTAATCGGACCGGATGACACCGTGCTCTACCCTCTCGATCTGGCTAGACGTCATCGGAAGTGGCGTCCGCGCTTGCCCGACCCACACCAGCGTAACCCGCTCTTGGTCTGGCTCGAGCAGGACCGTCTGGATGACCGGGCTCAGCTCGCTGGGCGAAGCTCCAGGCAGCTGGTATGCCATTCGTGGCACTGCCTTGGGAAGCGTGAACCGGAACTGCGGTACGCGCGCATGCAGGTTCACGAACTCGACAGGGCTGCCTGGCTTGAGGGAGGCCATGCGCATCCCGATGGCCGCTGCTGGGCCGCTCCACGCGCCCCTGAATGGACTTCATCAGCGACCCCGGCAGCCAGCTCGGCTTTTGGGCCGTGAAGGACAGGCACACTTGCTTGGCGCACCTCATCAGGAAGTTCGTGAGTTTTGCGCTCCAGCGCCATCGCTTCTCCCGTCACTGGCCACCCGGTGAACGGTTACACTGATACAAGCCAGGGTCAACTTGAAACTCGGGCATGTCCAGGGCCTCGGCGATACGTCGAGCGACGGCCAATGGCGGAGCCACGTGCCAGGCCACCACAATGGATGGTTCTGCCGGATGCATCGATTCACCCAGAAAGAACTCCACGTTAGTCAAGGATGCACCGCGCGTCGCGGCCGCCTTGACACCGAGGAATACACGCTTGGCCTTCACTCGACGCCGGCCCAGGACGGTCCATATCTCTAGCTCATCGCCCACCCGACGGACGATGCGTTGAAGGCCCACGGACGCCGCGATAAAAGTGAACGAGATCACCCCACACACAATCCGCTGCCAAAGGCGCTCGTAAAGAACCGCTACAGCACAGATCGGAATAGTGAATGCGGGCAGTACGAGCTCGACCTGCACCACCAAGTGCTTCTTCTTGCTGACGAGCACCATTTATCAGCTCACCGCAAATGGAATCTCCATTCGGTGGATGAGCAGATGGTCACCGAGAGGGCTCACAACTCGAACCTTTGCGTCGCTAGGAATCGGCATGGTTTCTCCAGCTAAGACAGCCCGTTGTGTCTCGTCGCGTAGACTATTCTCGTCGCCACGACGAATCAATCTTATAGGACCCGAACACGCCATCGGACAAGAGGATTTGCCCCGCGACTCGAAAATGGTCCCAATTGGCCCCGGGGAGCCTCAGCGGTCTGCCCTCGCCGTCGATCCGCACGCTAGCCCGCCGGAGAGCACCCGGCGGTCACACTTGCTGGAACAGTAGTCACGGAAAACATCGTGCTGTGGTCTACTTCGGAGGCAGGCAGACAGATGACGTCTTGACCCATTCACAATTCACATTCATCCGTTGGCCCGGTTCGACGGAGATTTCCTTCTGAGCCCAGCAACGACGGGCAGGATCCCACACGGCGATCTCGTGCTCCCCGGGGTTGACGGAGCCGCTGATGTCATGGTTTCGCTTGAGAAAGGGGCCATCCCAGAGAAGCGCGTCAAAGCCATTCCCCGCACACGGCATGGCGATTTGAGGAGCTGGACGGTTGTCGACAGCGAACGACAGGAACCCGAGCACTGCCAACAGCCCAGCAATTGCCAGCAAAGGGGTTCGATGGCGTCCGAGCCAAGGCCGCAGGCCACTGGGTGCCTTGCCCTCGGAATCAGAACGTGCCCAGCCGATATCCTCTGCGAGCGGCACGGAGAGGGCCGCGGCCAACCGCCGAGATACTTCTTGCGGCGAATCCCCGATCAAATCCGACGAAGCCAGGGTCACCTTGGTCCCTTCGGGGGTGGTGAGCCCGAAGACCCACTTCGGCGAAAGCCTGACATAAGGGTTCCACGCGGTTGGGAGATCGACGACGACACGGGTACTTTCGGTAACCTCAACGGTGCGGATCTTGAACGGAGCAGCCACCGTGACGACGTTGCCCTTCCGTCGCAACAGACGGGACCTTGCCAGGGTGAACACGATCAGCCCACCTGTGAGCGAAAGGGAAAACAAAACGAACGGTACCAGAATCAAGAGCACGCTCGGGAAGTGGACAGCCCAAGCACCCTTCTTGCTGGCCAGGACCATCTCCACCGCCCCGCGTATGGCATGGTTGCCATCTCTTTGTCGAGGTAGCCCCGCCGAGCCAGCGCACTGCCCCGCCACACGGGGGTTGCTGGCGGCCGACGTGGGAACGCATCGCCGAGCAAGCACAGGTCCACCCCAGCCTTGGTCGGCAACGCATGGCCGTCCAGGACTTGGCCCTCGACCTCCTCGTCCTGAAGGCGAATGCGCTCGCTGGGATTGACCAGCTCACGCCGACCGTCGGGCTGGTCGGTGAACCCAGCTCGAACGACGAGGGTAGCGAAGATCTGGTTGTCATCCGCGGCGCCCCTGAACAGGTGAGCCCGGGAACCGGTCTCGTTGGTCAGGTTCATCGATCTCCTCCGGGGCTATGCTCGCTGGTTCGAGCGATCGGGTTTGTCCCCGGCTTGCGCCGCTCGGCGCTGTCAGCGAATTCCCGCACGAGAGAGAGCCGGGCCAGCACATCTTCGGCCACCTCGGCCGCGGTCCGGGCGGCGGCGTCGGAAGAATCTTCGCTGAACACCTCTTGTAAGCGAGCCGTGCCTCCGCGTATCTCGAGCGCCCACGAGCGACCGTAGAGAGCATTCTTGCTCGCCAGCAGCCTCTTTCTGATCGTGCTGTCGACGATCGCGGCATCAGATGGAGATTCGCCTTCGACGATAAAATGGCCGTCGAAGTCCACGTCACCGGTAAGGAGCCTCGAACCTCGCACTTTGGCCGTGATATTGCGGATGTAGTTTCGTCCGCCCGGCCAGTTCCCGTGAACCGCGATTTTGGCAGCGGTTGCGCAAGGTACCTCGATGTCAACCGTGGGCACGAAGTCCGGGCTGTGACCGCCTTCGCCCAGGAAAATGAACCTTCCGCCAAACGCGACCATGACGGGGCGCCCGTCCAGGTTTGCCGTGACCCGCCATGCGGCGCCTTCCGGAAGGAGCCAACCTCCCAGCTTCTCGGTAACCAGCTTTGCCGCTCCCGCACTCATGCGCCTCTGAGCGGCGCGCTCGCGGAGCCAGGTGGCGGCGACGCATGCCAGGACTGCGATCCCGAACATGGCCGCGACCAAGGTACGCGCACTGATGGGCATTACTCTCGCTAGCCGTTCAAACAGATGTGCTCGCCGTTCACGATGACGTCGTCGTTGGCGTCAATC
Source organism: uncultured delta proteobacterium (assembly GCA_963849735.1). GTDB lineage: Bacteria > Myxococcota_A > Polyangia > Fen-1088 > Fen-1088 > Fen-1118. Next base: position 193,940 of record CAWKJE010000049.1, on the reverse strand, counting down.
GTGACGTCGCGATCGCGAGCCATGATGGTGTGTGCTCCTGCCTGGCAGGCGAACTCGCCTCGAGTCGAGAATGTGAACGGCATGATCTCGAATCGCTGGATTCCCCTCAGAACCACTCGTCGGTTCCCTTCGGGCCGCAAAGACGCCCCGTTCCGTAGAGGAACTCGGCGACCACGATAGAGCTGGTCACCATGCTGTTGCGCAAGGCCGCGTCATCGATCCGCTCGCGAGGCGCCACGGGTTCCTCGCAAGCAAGCGTACCATAGCCTCGCGTCAGGATCATCGCTATTAGATAGGCCGAGACGCATCGAGTTGCCACCGGTTGGCGTTCCTCATGAGGGAACGGCGGAGGCGCAGTGGCACGAATTGGGAACGTCCCTCATGAGGGACGAATGAGGGTGTGCCCCTGGAGGCGGCGAAGTGATCACCGCCTCGGCGTGACCGTTTCCGCTGTCCGTTTCCGCTTGACCAATCTAGCCTGTCAGACTAGCTTATTGTCGTGAAGACCAGCGAAGCTGCCATCGGCGCCTTTGAGGCCAAGAACAGGTTTTCCGAGTTGCTCGAGCGCGTGCGCCAGGGAGCTGAAGTGATCATCACGAAGCACGATCGACCTGTGGCCAAGCTCGTGCCCATGTCGACTTCCGCCAAGACCGACCGCAAGCGAACGACCGCGGAATTGCGGGCTCTGAGCAAGCGCTACAGCCTGCAAGGCTTATCTGTGCGCGAGTTGATCGATGAAGGTCATAGATGAGCAGCGATGAATTCGTGCTCGACTGCTCTGCCACCATACCCTGGCTCTTCGCATCGGAGGCAAATGAGGCAACCGATCGACTGCTCGGAGCCCTTACTGACGGAGCCCGAGCCTGGGTACCTGCACTCTGGCACCTCGAGCTCGGCAACGTCCTGCTCGTGGCCGCACGACGCGGCCGAGTGGACAAGGCCGGGATCGAGAGGTTTTTGTCGGGGCTTTCCGTCTACGACATCACCGTCGACCCGGCAACCGTCGAGGTGGCGTGGAGCAAGACGTTCTCCCTCGGCGAGACATTTGGTCTAACGATGCATGACTCTGCCTATCTCGAGCTGGCACTGAGACGCGGACTGCCCCTGGCTACCCTGGACAGGCAACTGCGGGCGGCGATGCGCAAGGCCGGTGGCAGCCTCCTGCTTTGACGGGCACACCCTGCCGCGCAGCGGCTTTCTTCAACATGAGCCCAAGATCTTCACCAGCGACCACGGCTTGATCACGGCGTTCGCAACAACCGATTGACCGCTCGCATGCGTCATTTGAGAAGACCTGGAACATTGAGACCCCGATTTTTTTCTGGCCTTCCGGAGATCGGGCTTCCTCGCTTCAAGATTGGTCAATTGGAGGCTAATCATGGGTGCCCTGGGCAAGGTTCTGCTGAGTCTCGTGTTCGTATTCGCCTGGGTGGCACCGGTCGCACTAGCCAAGCTGTTCGCGGACACCCTTGACTTTTTCCCCTACCTCGCCTGTCTGCTGATCGGACTGGGGCTCGGCGCCCTCGTGTGCGTGTTGCTGTGGCCACTGGTTCGCGCTGGCCTAACGCAAATCAGTCGGATGCACGGCTTGGGCCTCGCCATAGCCACGGCGATCGCCTTCGCACCAACCTGGAGCATCGGCATCGGCCTCGGACTCAACCGCATGTTCGATCGCTCTTCAGCCGTGTCGCACGAATGCCAGGTGATCGCCTGGAAAGTTCCACCTAAGAATCGTGCCTATTGCGTCGTCTCCTCGTGGCGCGGGAACAAGATCGAGAAGCTGGATGATGCCCCGATTTCGACTTTGGGACCAGGCGCACCCTCTGATAATTCTTCGCGGGCCGTGATTTCCCCGTAAGGCCCCTACCCATTCAAGTGCACTCCGGGAACATCCCTCATCGTGACCACACGGACAGGGCTCTTCGGCTGGCCTTGGGTCGTGGCAGTCGAGCGAAAGCTCTGGCCCGAGCCGGTTTCGGCGACGGATTCGTATCTACCTTCGTGCTCGACCCATGGGGGCTCTTGACTCCACGCATCCGGAGTCCTTGCGTTTCACACCGTCCTACAACCTGTCGGGGTGCGGCCGCATCCTCGACGTCGAGGCAAGCCTTCGCAAGAAGCTTGAACAATCAGCGCGTGTTGAGCATCATGCTAGTCACCCTAAACTTAAAGAGGCTGGTCGCCGGTACGAGTAGAGCGCACCCATATGACTGCTCAGTATCCCCAGGTAGAGCACATCGCGCGAGCTCTCGGGTTCACCCTGGATGAGCTTGCCCTCAACCGCTTAGGGCAGATGTCGGCCCATCAGAAGTGGGAAGTTGCGCGCCAAGCGCTCGGCCTGCTCGGGATGGTCATGGCCGGAATCGGCGGGATCCTTGTCGTTCTCTTCCTAATCAAACCTGCCGGGCTCTACCGCCTCGTGTACCTGCCGATCCCGCTGGGCGCGGTGTTGTTCATTGTCATGGCCTCGCCAACGATTGCAGGTGCGTGGCAGCACAAGGTTGTCAGTGCAGAAGGCGCGTTGGATTTTCGCCAAGCTGGACGGTGGCCCACCATGGTGGTCGGCCAGGCGCGCATTTCGGCACCGGCGGGCTCCGCAGATGTGCTGACGAGGGGCCGGATTTACCGCGTGTACTACGTCCAACGGTCGGATAAGTTTCTCAGCATCGAGCCGGTGGTGAAGGTCCGGTGAGCGTGCACCTGTGACTCCTCGTGCGTCAGCCGTTACAGCAGCGGCGATCTCCATGGAAGACTTCGCCAGGAGTTGTGGATTCACACTGAAGGACCTGGCACTCAATCGCGCAGGCAAGGTTTCGCCCCAGCAACTGTCCAATGGCTATGCCGAGGCGGCGGGTATCGGGGGGGCGTTTCTGGTGACGCTCGGAGTCGCTATGGTCGTTGCCTTCTTCGGGAAGGGAGGCTACGGGCGAGCTGTTGGGGTTGTGGTTTGTGCAGTTGCGGCCATCACATGTGCCGCCATCTTCTGGAAAGCTATGGTTGGAGCGTTCAAACACAAGGTGGCGAGCGTAGAAGGTAGCTTCGAGCTTACCCGTCCCGGCTCGAACATGAGGAGCGGAGTGGTCGGAACTTACCAGTGGAGCTTCAGCTCCGAAGCCGGCGTGCCCGCCGTGCTGGTTCCGGGGGCACGCTATCGCGTTTTCTATCTGGCCGGCTCGAACCAGTTTCTAAGCATCGAGCCGCTCGGCCCAGATTCTGACGCGCCACTCCCAGGAGGTTCTCGATGAAGCAGCCAAAGGTCGCGAAGATCGAGAAGCCGAGCGGTAAGCCTACGGTCCCGACGATGCAAGTGACCGGGGATGCGGGGAAAGGGCGCCGCCTGCGATCGCGAGCGGGATTACAGCCGCCTCCGCTGCCGAGTGCCATGGGAACCGAGCCCGAGTCCAGAGTTGCCGCTCCGCATCGGCCAAACTGCTCGTACAGTCCGCGACAGCGGCCTTGTCTCTTCTGTCCCCTCACGGTGGGCAGCCAGCCGGATCTGAATCGCGTGCAGGCCTTCTGGCAAGGCAGCTAGCTGGCTCGCAGGGCTTCGATGCTCAGGATGCGGACGAGTTCTGGCCAGTCTTCGGGTAGGATGACGTACTGGGGTGCGCGCCCTCGCCGCACATCGGCCGGCCAATGGAGACAGGGGCGGTCAGCGCTCGGCTGAACTCGCGGGTCCCCTGGCCCGGCCATGGTACCTGCGGTCAGAAGGAAGCTCGGCCCGGCAATACGCAGCGATGGCAAAGCCCGCAACGACGATTCCTCGCTGTCACCCCGCCAAACCCCTCGGGCAACATCGAGAGAGAACAAGGGGGCGTGCGCGAGCACATTGTCCTTTCCTGGCCGCCGCAGGACCAGCTCGCCCGCTTCCACGGTCAGGCGAAACCTCACATAGCCCGTCCGCAATTGAGTACGGAGATCCGCGAGAATGGCAAGCGCCACGAGTGCGATCACCACGTAGAGAAGAAGTGGGCTGTTGACTCCCGACCAACCCCAATGCCTGGACCATAGCCGATTGCAAACGCCCAGTCCTCCCAATGCAACCGCGGTTGCCAAGAACGCACACGGAAAACGACCGGCCGGCCACAGATCGAAAACAGCGGTGCGTCCCGGGACACGCAGTGCCGCGACTGCACGACGGTCGTCGGCGCTCTTGGCCAAAGCGCGTACTAGCTCACGAAAGGCCGCGCCGGGTAGGACGACGTCGACGTGCCGGCAGGTCTCGAGCTCGCCGGGATCAACGGGAAGGATGGTGTCGCGCGTGCCGATGGCGAAGGGGTTTTCTGCCCGTCCCTTCCGTGCGGGACTGAACGTTTCGCGAGTCCCGATCACCAGTGGTCGGTCTGGCTGCGCGTGGCAGCATACCGCCAAACCACGCACAGTCCGGTAATGGGCCCATCTACGCAAGCTCACTACGACCTTATCTCCGTGGAGGTCTACCTGCCGCCTTCGCCAACCGGCACGCACGCTCAGCGACCTTTCTACCAGGGTCACCTGTGCCTTTCGGGAACCGGTTAGGAGCAAAGCGGCGGGGAAAAGCACGAATATTACGAGACTTGCTTCCGAGCGTAGCTCCGTCGCGCCGATGGTCAGCGCCGCAGCTCCCGTCGCTGCTAGGGCCCGCATCCACCAGGGGACCAAGTAGCGTCCGGTCCAGCTCAAGCAGGCACCGCGGTGTCCAGCACGGTCGTCGTCACGCCCATTTCGCTCCACAGAAATAGTTCCTGTTCGGCGCGGAGCAGCGACCGATTCGCAAGCCAATCGAAGCCGGCGCCGGCTGGCAGCCGTGGTAGACCTCGCTTCGTGCAGCGAGAACCGCCTGCGACTCTTGAGCTAGCCGCGCTCGTGGGCGCCGCCAATAATGGCGGCCCGCCGGACGCTGAGCTCCTGACAGCGACGAAGCACGGTTAGTCCAGGACGGGGCCTCCGCTCGGAAAGGCGACGCACCTTGCTGCTCGAAGCCCACGCCGGCAAACTACCACGCCCATAGTTGTGATATGCCTCGGAATGCACTTACGGCCAGATGGAGCCAGACGATGCGTTCTACAAGGGTGCCACTGAACCTGTTGCTCGGGGCGTGCCGCGGGGCATTGACTGTGCCGGGGCGCGGCGTATCTCGTGTGCCTTTGCTCCGCCCTTCCGTCGCTAACGTGAGCGGTCATGGCGGCAAATGATTGCAAATGATCTTGGTGGGGGATTCGCGCCGTGTGCGGATGAGTTGGCGCGCATCGAAAGGGTCAAGTCCGAGCTCAGAGAGTCCGCGCGCTGGGTAGTCATTACGGGATTGGCTTTACCGTCGGTGCTCGTTGCCGGCGGATTGGTCTTGCTCATCGCCTATCCTGGCCAGGTCCCGATTGGTCTTGGTGCCCTGATAGCCATGGCTCCCGCGGTGGTCTCGTTCTGCCTGATCGTTTATGGAGACAGCGGTCGCCCCCTGCGCCTGTACCGCGCACTGTGCAGGGATGCTGCACGAGGCTATTTGGTGGAGAAGCGCCGCGGGGAGATCACTTGGGCTGCGCACCCAGGCACCTTCGTGGCGACTGCCGGTGGGCTCAGGCTTGTATCCCCGTGGTTCACTGAGTGTCGGCCGGTGCCAACCCAGTGGCATCATTTCGAAAAGCTTGCCCCCGGGCGCTACGAGTTCGAGGTGCTGCCCGAGTCCGGTCTCGTTCTCGCGGCGCAAGCGTTGTCCGGCGCCGGAACGGCCGACGGTGGAGATAGTTCCCAGGTCGGCTTGCCTCCGCAGATGCATCCTGGCAACCTGGCCATTCAATCCTCGCTTCATCTGCATCCGTCGGATTTATTGCTGAACCGAAGTGGCCGCGCAAGTAGCCGACAGCGCCGAAGGCTAGTATGTCAGAACCTCTGGCTCTTCCTCTCGGTGGCTTTGTGCGCGCCTACGGGTTTGCTGGCGGCAGTCCACACGATCAAGCATCCCGATTTCTGGGTTGGATTCACTGCGCTTGGCTTGAGCGCGATCGCGGTTGGGTGTGCTTGGGCTGCCAAGAAGATCGTCATTGATGCGCTGCTCGGCGAAGTGGACACGGCGGTCGGTTTCGTACAGTTCAGGAACTACGGAGAGATGGACGCAGAGGGCGTCATATTGCAAAATCCAGTCATCGTGGAAATCGATCGGGCAGACACGCGCCGTCGTGGTCGGCGACCAAGTCTTCCTCTCGGTAGCGTGACATTCTGTATCCGCCTCGAGCGGATGCGCGTCTTCCAGCCATCGGTGCGACATCGAGTCTTCCTATTCCGAAACTCGCGTTCGCTAGCGGCAGCGGAAGTCGTCGAGCCATAGGCTGTTCCGACAGGCAGCCCAATTCGGATCGTACGGGCTCGGCGATGGGGCTCGAAGAATCGAGCGACCAACAGTTCATGCGGATGCGCTCGCCTATCATTTTCACGTCATCGTTAGCGCGCACGTTGACGTCTCCCAGTGTTGCAGTCACGTTCTGGACTCGCGCCTCGCTGTGCAAATCGCCTGCCACCTGAAGCTTGAGATCGCCTTCGGTGCAAGCACGTCCCATCGATCGTCCAGCAGGCCTTCGACCTTGGAATCGCCTGTCTGGAGATGTTGGCGCCGCGGCAACAGGCGGAGCGAGCCCGGCCGTGATGCTCTCGGCACAGGCCGGCCGTCAGTCCAAATCTGTGGTCGCTCGCGCGGAAGCACGAAACGGAACTGCGAGCTCAACGGGCTCAAGTTGAAAGGGTACTCGCGGACGGGCCCTCCTCTCGGGAAGGCGAGATCCTTCCTCCGCACCCACGATCCCGCGATGCCAGCAAGCTCGCTGAAGTGGTCCCAGGCACGCATTCCCATTACATAGTCTTTGCGCGTTATGCGGGCGCAGCCCCCTCACCGCTTAGAACGTCGAGCCGGCGGCGCCGCCCTATCCTTGCGGCGTGTACCAATCGACGACGGTGAGCGCAGGAATTGGCGCGGACAGCAGATCGTCGTCGTGGGTGACCAGCGTGGCGCGCAATTCGAGTGCGATGGCCGCTATCATGAGGTCGACTCGCGGAGGCGTCTTGCCCCGAGCCGCGAGGTCCGTCATGAGACGGGCGAAATGCTCGGCGGTCGAGAACGTGAACGGCACGATCTCGAATCGCTGGATTCCCCTTAGGACCACTCGTCGGTTCTCTTCGGGCCGCGAAGATCGCCCCGCTCCGTAAAGGAGCTCGGCGACCACGATAGAGCTGGTCGCCATGCCGTTGCGCAAGGCAGCGTCATTGATCCGCTCACGAACACCGCCCTGACGGTTGCGCGTACACGAGCGTGTTCGTGTCGAGCAGGTAGATCACAGTCGCGGCGGCTCTCGCCCGTCGTCCCGGCGGAATTCGTGCATAACCTGCAAGATCTCCTCGGTGGTCTCGCCAGCCCACGGGCCGGCGCCGCCCAGGACGTCCTCGGCGGCTCCGGGGCGCTTGTTCGCCGACACTATGCGCAATTCCACCTCAAGGCCATCAACGCGCGCATGGACAGAATGCAACGGATCGCGTCGCAACTCGGCTACCGCTTCGTCCAAGGTCATCGGCGTTTCCTTCTGCGGGAGTGCCACAGGTTCCTCACATGCAACCGTACCATAGCCTCGGGTCAGGATCATTGCCACCGGTCGGCGTTCCTCATGAGGGAACGGCGGGGGAGGAGTGGCACGAACTAGAAACGTCCCTCATGAGGGACGAATGACGGTGAGCCCCTGGATGCGGCGAAGTAATCCCCACCGCGGCGTGACCGTTTCCGCTGTCCGTTTCCGCTTGACCAATCTAGCCTGTCAGACTAGCTCATTGTCGTTGAAGACCAGCGAAGCTGCCATCGACGCCTCTGAGGCCAAGAACAGGTTTCCCGAGTTGCTCGAGCGCGTGCGCCAGGGAGCTGAAGTGATCATCACGAAGCACAATCGACCTGTGGCCAAGCTCGTGCCCATGTCGACTTCCGCCAAGGCCGACCGCAAGCGAACGACCGTGGAATTGCGAGCTCCGAGCAAGCTACAGCTTGCAAGGCTTATCGGCGCGCGAGTTGATCGATGAAGGCCGTCGATGAGCAGGATCTTGAGCACAACGCTGTGCGTCTACAGTCCTCTCTCCAACTCTCCAACAACGCAGAAGATCCTAGGGCCTTGAGCACAATCGCGAATCGTGCAAGACGCGAGGCGCTGTGCTGCGAACGCTGGCAGGTTCCTGACCAAGATCCGATCCTGTTGTACCGCCGTCTCGAGGATCGCGCGGTCTCCCGGGTCAGGTCCAAACCCTGACACCTCGACCACGTCGTTTCCTTGCGTCCGGAGCCACTCAGCCAGACGATGGCCCGCACAACGATCGACCAGGAATCTCACTTGGCGAGTTGTACAGCGTCGAGGGAGTCGTCCGCGAGCACGGCATGCGCGTACGCGAGACATGCCCTGATGTCGTCAGGTTCGAGACCGGGGTCGTCGGCAAGGATGGCATCCGCAGGTTCACCATGGGCGAGGAGGTTGACCACCATCTCCACGGACACACGCATGCCCCGAATGATCGGCTTGCCGCCGAAGATCTCGCGGCTCGAAGTGATGCGTCCAAGCAGGGCCTGATCTGTCAACGATCTGAGGGTTGGGTAAGCGGGGATAGACCAGCGCAGAGCAACCCGATGGGGAGTTCCATCGTCTCCTCTAGCGGATCCCCGGGGGATCCCCTCATTTGCAACCTGCGCGGAATCATTGTCGAATTATCAACGCCCAACGCGGACGAGCTGTCACGCAGCGCCAACTTGCGACCTAGGCTCCCACGATCGACATGCCGAGTGAGCGCGCGGCGGTGGCAAGAGCCGAGTCGTGCGTCGCCATGGTTAGATCGGACCCGGTTCGCTCGCGCCAAAGCTGCGCGGTAGCGAGATGAATAGCGTCCAAGGTTCCGAGTGCGGTCGGCAGAGGCTGCGCTGCTCGATCCAGGATTGCGCCTGCAACATCAACAACCGCCAGTGTGGCGAGAAGCCCAAAGATGGCTTCGCGCCGACTCGCTAGAGCCTCGTCAGGGATGCGCTCGACCACACGCAGGCGGTCCAACGTTCGCAGGCACTCGACCTGGGTCAGAGCGCTAGTGACCCCCTCCTCTACGGAAGACCATTCCTTGAGCGCCCCGGGCTGCCGGAGCACAAGCCGCAGCAGCACCGAGGAATCGAGGTACGCGATCATCGCTCGCGCCTGTCGGCGAGCAACAGGGTCACCACGTCCCCGCGCACTGCCAGAGGTTCAGGCAGGCGAAAATCCTTGGGCTTGCCGGCCCCAGGCTTGGCCTGCCGTACGGGCAGGTTACCTGGCTCCGCCCGGAGCGGCAGGATCTGAGCAATGGGCGTGTCGCGATCCATCACCACGATGGGATGGCCACGGCGAACCAAACGCAAATGCTCGCTCAGATGAGCCTTCAGCTCAGCTACTCGCACGCACTTCATGACCATAAGATAGTCATGAATGGTCACGATGGCAAACGGAGCAGCCCCGCATTACGCGGTGGCTAGTTCCGGGTAGGTGGCGATCTGGGATATCGCCAGCCGGATGGCAACCATAAAATCCTGGGCCTTGAGCACGTCTTACGGCAATCGCGAATCGCGAATCGCGCAAGACGCGCGGCGCTGTGCTGCGAACGCTGAGGATTTGGGAAGTCAGACGCATCGCATCGCCACCGGTCGGCGTTCCTCATTGGGGGAACGGAGGAGACGCAGTGGCACGGATGAGGATTGGGGCCACGGGGTGGGCGTACTTCTTTGTCCGCGGGAGGGCGATGAGCGCTAACCTCACGCTGATGCCATCCCCCGCCCCGAAACCGAAAGGCACTCCCTTGGTGGTCGGGCTGGCCCTGGTGCTGTTTCTTGCCTCGATCCCGATCATCGCCCCTCGGGTGAATTCGTGGCATTGGTCACGCCACCCCCCTGTTCAGGAACACAGACACGAGTTGCTTGAGATGGTATCCAAGCAGTTCCGTTGTCCTCTCGAGGAATTGGTGGTCTCTCCCGTTGGGAGCATCGGCGCCAGTGTGGTTGGCTGCGGCGGCTCGACCAAACTCTGCTGGCGCCAGCCGGCAAAAGGCTGGCCATACGCCTGGCTCACTTGCGAGTAGCCGAATGTGGCCGATGCCACACTGTGCCACGCCAGCTCCTCATCTGCGCTGCTCATTTCCCGACCGCGGAAAGGGTTGGTGGACCATGCATGTTACCGTCAGCGTCGCAGGCGCTCGAAACCGTGGAGTTACCAAATCCGATCGACGCCGTAGAGGTCGAAGGACTCGCCGAGTCCGTGAGCCCATGAGCTAGAGCTACCTTGCAAAGTCGATGGTGGTCGACGAATTTTCAAGGTGTCAACATCGTCGTCGCTGACGACGCTAGGTACGGCGTGATCGTCGACTACCAAAATCGCCCTGAGCCCTGCCTCAGCCCTTGAGCAGCTTGAAGGCGTGGTTCCATTGGTTGGAACGCAGGCCCGGGATACACCACAGCTGGCACAGCGGCTCGAGGGCGCGGGCGCTTTCCGCGGCCCCCATGTCCTCGGCTTCCCAGCCAAAGTCCTGCAGGACCTCGGATACCACGCGCTTGGCGTCCGGGTCGTTGCCGCAGATGAACATCGAAGGTCGGGCGGAGAACTTCGGATCTACCATGTGAGGCGCGCCCACCGAGTTCCAGGCTTTGACGAAGCGGACCTTGGGGAGAGCCCGCTGCAGCTGCTCCAGGAGCGAGTCGTTTCGCCCGGTAAAGAACTGGAGCACGCCATTGATCGGAGCGGCGTCCGCGATCGGATTCGTGGTGTCGATGACGATCTTACCGGACAGCTCAGCCCCGAGACCGGTAACGGCATCCAGAGCGGCGCTCCCCTTGACCGCCAAGACCACGACCTCAGCGAAAACGACCGCCTCCTTTAATGTCCCGGTCGCGAGCGAGTTGCCAAGCCCCTCCCGCAAGGCGGCGAGCTTGTCGGGATGACGAGACCCGATCATCACGTCGTGGCCGTGGCCAATAAACCCGGCGGCCAACGCCTTGCCGACGTCGCCCGTCCCGATGATCCCAATCCTTCGCTTCATGCGCTGATCTCCTAGCCAAGGTTTTGGGGTTACACATACCGCGGCCGGCCGGGTCGTCAAGGCCAGCATGGGCTACCCTCAGCGTCGCCCACGACTGACGCGACCCCGCCAAAACCGCCGGCCTCCGTGGGATCCGGGACACACCCGCATCCCGACGGACAACCTGGTTCAGGCGGGCTCAGGGTTCAGGCGAGGCCAAACGCCCTGTATAATGCGACACGATGCCGCATCGCATTGATCCACCTCTCTCCATGACCCCCACCATCCCAGGGGTCCGAATCCGCCCCGCGAGGGGACATCGTGGTGGCGAAGCAGAGCACCCAGAGGCCCTAACCTCCGTGCCCACACGAACAACGCCCCTCATTTCCTTGAGCATCGTGCACCGACCAATGGCTCTTGGCGGCCTTCGAGCTGCCCTGGCAACCACGGCATTCGTCGCCCTCATTGCCTGTGGTGGCGCGAGCAGCAGCGGTGCGGGCGGCAAACTGGACCAGGGCGGCTCCGTCGGCGTCGGCGCCACGACGTCAGGCGGAGCGCCGGCGAGGGGCGGCGCAGCCACGGGCGGGGTAGCCTCAGGCGGGGCGGTTGCCGGTGGCACCGTCGCGGGCGGTGCCGCTACGGGCGTCGCACTAACGGGCGGTGCAACTGCGGCTGGGCCAGGCGGCGCACTAGCGGGCGGTGTGCCGACGAGCGGTGTGCTGACAGGCGGTGAACGGGCGGGCGGTGCCACCGCTCCCGGGGCAGGAGGCGCGACGGGCGCCACGGCCGGGGCGGCAGCAAGCGGAGCTTCATCGGGTATCGGTGGTTCGGTTGGTACCGACGGCGGCACCAACACCGGTGGGGTCAGTCCCGCCGGCGGCGCCATGACTTCGATCACCGCGGGTAGCACCAACGCCGGGGGCCGCCAAGCCGCCGGCGGCTCCGTGGCAAGCGGCGGCACGTCGGGCAACCTGAGCTCCACGACCAGCAACTGTCCCCCAGTAAATCCCGATCTGTACGCCATCGGCGCTGACATCACGGGACAAGAGACGCTCCCCGCCGCCACTCGGGCCGCCCTGCTCGCCTTCTTGAAATCCCATGGGTTCAACTACGTCCGCTTGCGCACCTTCGTCGATCCAATGGCAGCCGACGGCTACGACCAGGTCAACGGTTACGACGACATCGCCCACACGGTGGCGTTCGGCGCGCAGGTCAAAGAGGCGTGCCTGGGCCTCTCGATTGACTTTCACTACAGCGACAATTGGGCCGATCCGGGGAAGCAATGCGTCCCCGTCGCCTGGCAGAGCTACCGTACGATCACCGATCTCGCGCAGGCGGTTTACGGGTACACGAAAGACTCCGTCACCCAGCTGATAGCGGGCGGCGCCCGGCCGGACATGGTCCAGATCGGCAATGAGGAGACGCCCGGCATTCTGATTCACATTTGCGACAGCGGGGGCCTGCCCCTGGCGGGCGCCGCCGGATACGACCAAGTCAACGGCGCCATCTATCTTTGGTCCGTGACCGACAACAGTGCGCCACCGGCCAACAGCGTGACCCTGGGCGGTTGGACCAATCTGGGAAAGCTGCTCAACTCCGCCGCCCAGGGCGTAAAGGACGTCGATGCCAGCATCAAGATCGCGCTGCACCTCGATCGCGGTAACGACCTCGCGTCGAGTCGCAGCTACATCCAAAACGCCCAGGCCCAGGGCGTCCCGTTCGACGTCTTCGGCGAATCGTGCTACGTCGGCACCCAAGGGCAGCCGTCGGATTGGCAGAGCACCTTCAACTCGCTGGCCAGCTCCTTCCCCAAGCTGGGATTCATGATTGCCGAATACAGCGGCGACGAGCGAGCCGCCAACGACGTCATATACGGCCTGCCGAATGATGAAGGCCTCGGCACCTTTAATTGGAACCCCACCACGCTCTGGACGGAATCCGGGACCACCTTCAGCCCGGGGACGGACATGCCCATCTACGATCAGATGGCGCTCGATTACGCAAGCCGCCTCTAAGTGGCGCCACAAATCGCTCGACGAGCACGGGTCACAATCCGCGCACCCACGGGCTCCGGCGGACCTTTGCAGGACACCTTCACCCGAGGTCGAACACCAGCACTTCGCTTGTGTCGACGCCTTCCACGCGCACCGTAGGCTCGTCGGAAAGCGCGGCGCCGTCGCCGGCTTCGAGCGCGTGACCGCCTATGCGCGCCTTGCCACGCGCCACGTGCACCCAGGCGTGTCGCGCCCTGGGCATCGCAAGCTCAGTGGCTGCTCCCTTGTCGAACCACCCCGCGTACAGGCGGGCGTCGGTGTGGATGGTGACGCTGCCGCCCGCGCCGTCCGGGGAGGCCACAAGCCGAAGTCGCCCCGCTTGCTCTTTCCGATCGATCACCTTCTGCTCGTAGCCCGGCTCGATGCCAAGCTCGGTGGGCAGCAGCCAAATCTGCAGGAAGTGCACGAGCTCCGACTTCGAAGCGTTGAACTCGCTGTGCGTGATGCCGGTGCCGGCACTCATACGCTGAACCTCACCCGGCCTGATGACCGACCCGTTGCCCATCGAGTCCCGGTGTTCGAGGCCGCCTTCGAGGACATACGTGATGATCTCCATGTCCCGATGCGGGTGCGTGCCGAAACCCTCTCCCGGCTGAACGCGATCTTCGTTGATGACCCGCAACGCGCGGAAGCCCATGTGCTTCGGGTCGTGGTAGTCGGCGAACGAGAAGGTGTGGTACGTGTTGAGCCAGCCGTGGTCGAAGTGGCCGCGGTCTTTTGCATGGCGAAGCGTGATCATGACGGTCCTCCCCATCCGTAGGGCATTCGCCCCTGCTTCTACTTGGACCTGGGGCGGTTGGTCAGGGTTTTACTCGGTCTTACTCCTGGCGGCCAGCCAGCGGTCAGGCCTGTCGCGCATCCTATTCGTCGGTCCCGGGTTGATGCGGCCAGCAGACCATCCGCCGGCCTGTGCATCCGTGCTGCGAGGTGATCTGATGCCTAGGGAGCACCAAAGGGTACCAACCCGCGGTCATCGCCGGCGAAAGCCTCTCGTAGCCCTTCGGTTGCGCTGATGGTGCCGACAGCCAAGGTGTGGGGTAGCCATGGCAGCTGTTTTGCAGGATGCTCGGTCACCTTTTGCCGGGCAGCTCATCCAAGAGCAAACCGAAAGGAGAGCCATATGCTCGCCGTCACTGGAGCTACAGGACAGCTTGGTCGCCTCGTCATTGCGGCCTTGCTAAAGAAGGTGCCCGCCTCCAGCGTAGTCGCTGCCGTGCGGAACGTAGAGAAGGCGAAGAACATCGCTGCGCTGGGTGTGCAAGTGCGCCAGGCGGACTACAACAAGCCGGAGAGCTGGGATGCCGCCTTCAAGGGCGCAGACAGAGCCCTGCTCATTTCTTCCAACGAGATCGGTCAGCGGGCCAAACAGCACCGGGTTGTTGTCGAAGCGGCCAAACATGCGGGCGTGAAGCTACTGGCGTACACCAGCGTCCTGCGCGCAGACACCTCGGTTCTCGGCTTGGCGGGCGAGCACAAGGCGACGGAAGAAGCCATTCGCGCGTCGGGCGTTCCCTTCGTCTTCCTTCGCAACGGCTGGTATACCGAGAACTACGATTCGGTGGTCAAGAGCGCCTCGCAGGTGGGCGCGGTTTACGGTTGCGCGGGTGATGGTCGCATTTCGGCGGCATCACGCGCTGACTATGCCGATGCGGCGGCTGTGGTGCTGAGTGGCACCGGCCACGAGGGTAAGATCTACGAGCTCGGCGGTGATACCGCGTTCACGCTTGCAGAGCTGGCCGCCGAGATCGGTGCTCAGGTCGGTAAGAGCATCAGCTATGTCAACCTGGGCGAGCCGGAGTACAGGAAGGTGCTCATCGGCATGGGCCTGCCCGAAGCCTATGCGGCGCTGCTGGCCGACTCGGACACCGGCATTGCCAAGGGCGCTCTCTACGACGAGAGCCACCAGCTGAGCAAGCTCATCGCTCGGAAGACCACGCCCGTGTCGATCGCGGTGAAGGCGGCGCTGCAGCCGGGATAACATCATCCCAGCCTCGGCGCTCGACCGTAAGTGAAGGATGCCCTGATAGGGCGGCCTTGGCGACCCCGCTCGTCGCGGCGGTCATCCATGGTCTCGGCATTAGCTTGGCAAAGAAGCACGCGTCATCGTGGCCAACGCGGTGATCGCAAGAAGATGGTGGCCGGACCAATACTTTGCTAGCGCGGCCAAGACCGCAACCGGCGTGACCCTGCGCCAGCTCCCCGTCCACCCGGTGTGCTATTCTCGCCGTCCGCGGGGCAGAATCGGTGCTCCCACCCCGGGGGCACAACACAACCACCGGACCGAGGAGACGACTATGGTCAACTATATTTCGATGCTGGTGTTCGTCATTATTGGGGCTGTGGGCGCAGCGATCGTCGGAATCGTGGCCCAAGGCGACCCAGCTGTGGCGGGCGTCATCGGAGTTGTCTGGCTCTTGGCCGACATCATCCTGTCCTCAGGCATTAAGATGGCTGCCCAGTGGGAAAAGGTTCTTGTGTTCCGCATGGGCAAGTACTCCGCCATCAAGGGGCCTGGTCTTTTCTTCATTATCCCAATCCTGGAACAAGCCAGGTTCATCGACACCCGCGTTCTAACGCTCGACATTCCAACCCAGCAGGTCATCACCAAGGACAACGTGCCGGTGAAGATCAACGGCGTGCTCTTCTTCCAGGTAGAGAACGTGGCCGACGCCATCATCAAGGTCCAGGACTACCGCTACGCAATTTCGCAGTACGCACAGACCTCATTGCGCGACGTAATCGGGCAGATGACCTTGGACCAGCTTCTGGGCGAACGTGAGGAAATCGGAAAGGCAATCGAAGCCAATGTGGAGAAGGACACCGAGGAGTGGGGACTGGAGGTCAAGGGCATTCGCATCCAGGACATCGACATGCCCGAGGAGCTCAAGAAGATGATGTCGCGGCAGGCGTCCGCCGAACGTGAAAAACGGGCCACCATCACCAAGGCGGAAGGCGACCGCGACGCCGCCATGAACCTCGCTGCTGCTGCCAAGACCATGGCCGAGAGCCCCGGCGCCATGCAGCTGCGAACCCTACAGACTATCGACGGGCTCGGCCCAACCGCATCCAACACCGTCGTCCTGGCTGTGCCAGTCGAGATGATGGAAGTGGTAAAGAACGCGTCGGCCTATTTGAAGGGTAGGCCCACCAGCTAGCCTCCTCACGATCGAGCCTAGCCCGCAGCGACCTGCCGGGCGTCGCCGCTCCTCTCCGCCAGCTCCCGAGTGATGATCTTCATACGCGCGGCGCCCAGGGGGTAGAGCAACATGAAGAAGGCGCCCAGGAAGCACGCGATCATGGGCGCCCAGCTCATCATGAAGCGCATGATGTCCTTTACCCCTTCGGTCTGGGGCTGATTGGCGACATAGCCGGCCAGTCCAAGGAGAATGCTGGTGATGGAGCCCCCGATGGCCCAGCCGAACTTCTGGGCAAAGGATCCGGCCGACATGACCAGGCCGTCCGAAGCCGAGGCGCCGCGGTGGCGCAGGTAGGCCGAGATGTCGGTGTACATGGCGAAGAGCACGGCGCCCGTGGGGCCGGTTAGGAACGAGAAGAGGGCCTGGATGGCGATGATGGTGGTGATGTTGCGGTTGGGCACATAGTAAAACGAGATGGACAGCAGGCCCGACGAGATGATGAGGAGGTAGTACATCTTCTTCTTGTCGATGGTCTTGGCGAAGAAGCTGAAGGTCACTACGCCGAGCAGGCTGGCGATGGTGCCGAAGGTGAAGAAGGCGCTCACCGCCCCGCCATGGAGGCCCCACTTGGCCACCGCCTCGGGATCGGCGTAGTACTTGAAGTAATAGGCCGCCACGCCAAAGCGCAGGGTGAAAGCGGCGATGGTGAAGAAGGAGACGAAGAAGAGCAGCCACCAGGCCCCGCAGCCGATGACGTCTCTGAGCTCCCTGACCGCATTGCTCTCCTTGGGCGCCGACTCCACCCGCTCGCGGGTCATCTTACCGGCCAGCAAGAAGCACACCATCGCCGTGAGAGCGAACCCCGCCATGACGATGGCAAAGCCGCGCTGCTGTTGGGCTTGCCCGCTACCGCCGCCGAAGGTGAACACCAGGAGCATGAGGCCGCTCGACACACACAGCCCCGCCACCTGGGCGCCGATCATGCGGAAGAAGCTGGTGCTGCTACGCTCGCCCGGCTCGCGCGACATCACGCTCATCAGGGCGGAATAGGGTACGTTGATGAAGGAGTAGACCATGCAGAACGCGGTGTAGGTCGCCCAGGCATAGACCACCTTGGCCGAGGGACCGAGGCTCGGCGTGTAGAAAGCGACGCTGCTCACCAGAGCAAAGGGCAGCGCGAACCAAAAGAGGTATGGCCGGTAGCGTCCCAGGCCGGGCCGGTAACGCGTGCGATCGGCGATGAGTCCCACCACCGGATCGATGACGGTGTCCCAGATCCGGGTGACGAGCAGCATGTATCCCACCGCGGTGGCGGAAATGCCGAACACGTCGGTATAGAAGAAACTGCCGAACAAGATGAACGGCATCCAGAACAGGTTGGAGGCGAAATCGCCCAAGGCATAGCCGACCTTCTCGGCGAACGGAATGACCTGCGACTGGTCCGCGACTTTCTCTTGCGACATGAGCCCTGCCTTCGACCCGAAAGGGTCGGCTGGTGTGGCGCTGACCCTATCATCGGCGGGGAGCTGTTCCTATCTTTGACTTGTCTTTGACTTGTCTTTGACTTGCCTTTGACTTGCGTCGTGACGGAGGGTTAAATCCGCCCCGGCCTTCAGCCGGGAGAGAAGCCCATGCCCAGCAAGCGCAAACCGCTTTCCAACCCATACGGCTACTATGACGCCGAAAGGCGCGAGTACGTCATCACCCGACCCGACACCCCGACTCCTTGGTTCAATTTCATCGGGGAAGGGCGCTACGGGGGGATCGTGTCCAACACGGGGGGAGGATTCGCGTTCGATCGCGACCCCAAGAACCGGCGGGTATCTCGCTACCGCTACAACGCCCTGCCCGCCGACCAGCCCGGCCGGTACGTCTACCTGCGGGACATGGCGTCCGGTAAGGTGTGGAGCCCCACCGCCCAGCCGACCCGCGAGGTAAAACTCGCGCGCTTCGAGTGTCGCCACGGCGCCGGCTACACCAAAATCGCCAGCACTTACGGCGGCATCGCCGCCAGCCTACTCTACTTCGTCCCCCCCGCCCCGGCCGACGAGACCTGCCCGTGCGAGCTGTGGGTGCTCAAGGTGAAGAACCTGGGCAAAAAGCCGCGCAAGCTGCGCAGCTTCTCCTACCTCGAGCTCAGCTTCACCGATGCCCTGGGCGACCAGCTCAACCTCGATTGGTGCCAGCACATCCTCGAGGCCAGAGTG
This sequence comes from uncultured delta proteobacterium, assembly GCA_963849735.1. Taxonomy (GTDB): domain Bacteria; phylum Myxococcota_A; class Polyangia; order Fen-1088; family Fen-1088; genus Fen-1118. Next base: position 175,520 of record CAWKJE010000049.1, on the reverse strand, counting down.
AAAGACGGCATCATCACCTCGAAGACCAGGTTTGCCCCGACCACCAGCTTCTTCGGCGCGAACCTCGCGCCGGTCGGCTTCGAGACCGACCGCGAGGTGTTCGTAGGCCCCTGGCGTGACCTCGGCCATCCCGCCATGGTGGAGAAGGGCAAGCCCACCAACACCCAGGCAGCGCGCGGCAACAACATCGCCTCGCTCTGCCACGACATCAAGCTCTTGCCCGGACAGGAGAAGGAGATCGTATTCGTCCTGGGCATTACCGATACGCCGGAGCGCATCGCCGGCGTGGTCGAGCGCTACCGCGACCCTGACCAGGTGGCGGCCGCGTTGGCCGCCCTGGAGGCTGATTGGAGCGACTACCTGGGCCGCTTCACCGTGCAGACGCCGGACCCGGTGATGAACGCGATGCTGAACGTGTGGAACCCCATCCAGTGCCGCACTACCTTGTTCTGGTCGCGCTTCGTCTCGGCTTACGAGACCGGCACGGGCCGGGGCATGGGTACCCGCGATTCGGCCCAAGACACCCTGGGCACCGTCCACAACGCGGCGGAACGGGCCCGCGCCACCCTGAACATGCTCTGGCACCTGCAGTACCGCGACGGTCACACCTGGCACCAAGTGTTGCCCCTCACGGGCGAAGGCGGCCCCGGGCTGGCGGCAGAGTTTCCCCACTGGCCGCAATGGTTCTCCGACGACCATCTCTGGCTCATCCTGGCGGTGTGCGCCTACCTGCGGGAGACCGGCGACCTCGAGTACCTGGGCCATGCCATCGCCTACTGGGATGGGGGCGAGGCCACCATCTGGGACCACATGCTCCGCGGCGTCGAGTTCACCCTGCAGCACCGGGGCCCGCACGGCCTGCCCCGCATGGGATTTTCCGACTGGGACGACACCCTCAACGTCGACCACGGCAGCGGTAAGGCCGAGAGCGTGTGGTGCGGCCAGCACTTCTGCCGCGCCCTGCTCGACCTGGCCGAGCTGGGCGACCACCTGGGCAAGACGGCTGATGCCAAGCGCTTCCGCAACCTGCACGCCGAGATGGCGGCCATCCTGAACCGGGTCGCCTGGGACGGCGCATGGTACGCGCGCGCCTTTGACGATCAGGGCCGGCCGGTGGGGGTCAAGAGCGAAGCCCAGCACAAGATCGCCCTCAACACCCAAACCTGGGCCGTCATAGGCGAAGCCGCGCCCCGCGCGCGCGCCCGGCATGCGATGGATAGCGTGCACCAGAAGCTCAACTCCGAGTATGGGCTGGCCTTGCTCTGGCCCGCCTATACCCAGGGCGACCCACGCATACGCGGGACCACTACCTATCCGCCCGGTGCCAAGGAGAACGGCGGCATCTTCTGCCACGCCAACACCTGGGCCATCGTCGCCGCCGCCAAGCTGGGCCTGGCCGACCGGGCGCTGCTCTACTATCGCCAGATCACCCCCTTTACCCGCAAAGACGTCGAGCGCATGAAGGTCGAGCCCTACGTGTACTGCGGCAACATCGCCGGTCCCGAGCACCCCCAGTTCGGCTACGCGCGCAACGCCTGGCTCTCCGGCACCGCCTCCTGGGCCTACGTCGCGGCCACCCAATGGATCCTGGGCATCCGCCCCACCTACCGCGGCCTCATGATCGCGCCGGTAGTTCCTGACCAGTGGCGGGGCTTCCGGGTCACCCGCATCTTCCGGGCCGTCCGCTACAACATCACGGTCAAGCGGGTGGGCCAAGGCCACCAGGCAGCCCTGACCGTAGATGGCCGGCCGGTAAAAGGCGCAGTGGTGCCCCTGCCCCCGGCCGGGACAAAGGACGTCGTGGTCGAGGTCAAGCTGGGGAGCCCAACCGGCAAACGCGGCTGACTGTGCTGACCCGGGTCGGGCGCCGTCACGGCAAGGTGTACTTCTGGAGGATGGGCCAGCTGACCGTGGCATTGCCCGGATCGTGGCCACCGCCCTGCTTCGTGCACAAGGTGACCTGAACCCCCGCCGCGCACGACGAATAGGTCGAGCAGCCGTTGCTGTCAGAGGCCGAAGGCGATCCGGTGCACTGGTCGAACTGGGCCCAGTCTTGGAAGGTCGCCACCGCGCCTATGTTGACGAGCGAGGCTATGGTGCCGCCCGCGTAAGGCACGTCCGGATCCGCGGTGCCGCGGAAGTCGACCAGGGTAATCGGGCGCGCGGGCTTGCAGGTGGCCACGTTATCCTTCTCCAGATCGGCAGCCGCCGGCGAAGCCGCCGCGAACACATCCGCCGCCTGGCAAGCCAGCACGTGGACCATGCCGCCACCCAAAGAATAGCCGACGGCGTAGACCCGGGTGGGATCGATGCAAGCCTGCTTCTCCACGTCTTGCACCAGCGCCCGGGCAAAGGCGACATCGTCGGTGCTGGTGCAGCACGGTCCCAGGTTCCAGCCGGTACCCTGCGAGCCACTCGACCCATCGGGATAGGCCGAGACCACCCCATCGGGATCGATCACCGGGGGATAGGGGCTCGACTGCTCTTCGCCTTGCCCGGTGCCACCCAGGCCGTGGAAGTCGAGCAGCAGGGGCGCGGGCTTGGTGCCCGTGTAGGCGGCCGGAACGTGCAGGTAGTAAGTGCGGCTGGTCGTGCTCACCATGACCGTCTTCTGCCCGTCCGTCGGCTTGGCGGCACCGGCCGGACAGGTTACCGCCACGCTGCCCCCGGACCCGGAGTCGAGCACCGCGCCTCCCCCGGCGCCGGAATCTCCGCCCGCCCCCGCACTACCCGCGCTCCCGCCGGCCGGGCCACCACTCCCGCCCGCGCTCAACGCCGCCCCGCCACTGCCAGCACCGCTCCCGCCCGAGCCACCGGGCCGAGAACCACCCTGCGCGCCCACTGCCCCTCCGCCGCCCGACCCGCCCCCACTGCCACCACCGCTCCCGAGGCTTTGCGTGCTGGCTCCGCCCAGGGCCTGCGCACCGCCACTGCTCCTCGCCCCGCCCGCCGAACCACCACCTCCAGGCGAGACGCCGCCAGCGACAAGAGCACCGCCGCTTCCCGCATGACCTCCTGCACTCAGGCCGCCCCCACCGCCGCCACCTGTACCTAGACGAGTGCCCGTTGGGTTACTGCCGCATGCCGTCCACGCGAGCGCCATAGTAACAGGCCCCAAGATTAGCCTTGTCATCGGTGGAACCTGCCTCTCACGGTCAAGACTTCTCGTGCCAGCAGATCATTGTCACCCGCCATCCGTGCACGTCTGGCGCGCCAACAGACCCATGGATGTGTGCCCCCATTCCTGGATCACCAAGGGCCTGGCGCCGCACCCGTCCATGAGCAGCTCACGAGCATAAGCCAGCAACACATGTCGTCACGCCAGCCGTGCAAGCGGAGCACGCCCCCCCGGCCGCACCGCAGGCACTGTCGCTCGTACCAGCCTGACAGACACCGAGCCCGTCGATGCAACCCAAACAATCGGAACAACCGCCAGAAGTGCATGTCTGAACACCCGTGCAACTGGAGCACGTACCCCCGGAACCACCGCAGGCGCTGTTGCTCGTACCAGCCTGACACGCACCGGTCCCGTCGATGCAACCCGAACAGCCGGTACATTTGCCAGAAACGCACGTGTCACCACTCCCGCAGCTCGAACACGTACCCCCGGAACCACCGCAGGCGCTGTTGCTCGTACCAGCCTGACACGCACCGGTCCCGTCAATGCAACCCGAACAGCCGGTACACTTGCCAGAAACGCACGTGTCACCACTCCCGCAGCTCGAGCACGTACCCCCGGAACCACCGCAGGCGCTGTTGCTCGTACCAGCCTGACACGCACCGGTCCCGTCGATGCAACCCGAACAGCCGGTACACTTGCCAGAAACGCACGTGTCACCACTCCCGCAGCTCGAACACGTACCCCCGGAACCACCGCAGGCGCTGTTGCTCGTACCAGCCTGACACGCACCGGTCCCATCAATGCAACCCGAACAGCCGGTACATTTGCCAGAAACGCACGTGTCACCACTCCCGCAGCTCGAACACGTACCCCCGGAACCACCGCAGGCGCTGTTGCTCGTACCAGCCTGACACGCACCGGTCCCGTCGATGCAACCCGAACAGCCGGTACATTTGCCAGAAACGCACGTGTCACCACTCCCGCAGCTCGAACACGTACCCCCGGAACCACCGCAGGCGCTGTTGCTCGTACCAGCCTGACACGCACCGGTCCCATCAATGCAACCCGAACAGCCGGTACATTTGCCAGAAACGCACGTGTCACCACTCCCGCAGCTCGAACACGTACCCCCGGAACCACCGCAGGCGCTGTTGCTCGTACCAGCCTGACACGCACCGGTCCCGTCGATGCAACCCGAACAGCCGGTACATTTGCCAGAAACGCACGTGTCACCACTCCCGCAGCTCGAACACGTACCCCCGGAACCACCGCAGGCGCTGTTGCTCGTACCAGCCTGACACGCACCGGTCCCATCAATGCAACCCGAACAGCCGGTACATTTGCCAGAAACGCACGTGTCACCACTCCCGCAGCTCGAACACGTACCCCCGGAACCACCGCAGGCGCTGTTGCTCGTACCAGCCTGACACGCACCGGTCCCGTCGATGCAACCCGAACAGCCGGTACACTTGCCAGAAACGCACGTGTCACCACTCCCGCAGCTCGAGCACGTACCCCCGGAACCACCGCAGGCGCTGTTGCTCGTACCAGCCTGACACGCACCGGTCCCGTCGATGCAACCCGAACAGCCGGTACATTTGCCAGAAACGCACGTGTCACCACTCCCGCAGCTCGAACACGTACCCCCGGAACCACCGCAGGCGCTGTTGCTCGTACCAGCCTGACACGCACCGGTCCCGTCAATGCAACCCGAACAGCCGGTACACTCGCCAGAAACGCACGTGTCACCACTCCCGCAGCTCGAGCACATACCCCCGGAACCACCGCAGGCGCTGTTGCTCGTACCAGCCTGACACGCACCGGTCCCGTCGATGCAACCCGAACAGCCGGTACATTTGCCAGAAACACACGTGTCACCACTCCCGCAGCTCGAACACGTACCCCCGGAACCACCGCAGGCGCTGTTGCTCGTACCAGCCTGACACGCACCGGTCCCATCAATGCAACCCGAACAGCCGGTACATTTGCCAGAAACGCACGTGTCACCACTCCCGCAGCTCGAACACGTACCCCCGGAACCACCGCAGGCGCTGTTGCTCGTACCAGCCTGACACGCACCGGTCCCGTCAATGCAACCCGAACAGCCGGTACATTTGCCAGAAACGCACGTGTCACCACTCCCGCAGCTCGAACACGTACCCCCGGAACCACCGCAGGCGCTGTTGCTCGTACCAGCCTGACACGCACCGGTCCCGTCGATGCAACCCGAACAGCCGGTACACTTGCCAGAAACGCACGTCTGGCCACCCGTGCAACTGGAGCAGGAACCCCCAGAGACACCACAGACGCTGTCGCTCGTACCAGCCTGACAGACACCGGAGCCATCAATACAACCCGAGCAACTAGTACATGTGCCAGAAACGCAGGTCTGGCCAGTCGAGCACGTCACGCAGCCGGTCCCGCATGTCCCAGGCGCACATCCGCACGTGCCCCCCTGGCAGACACGCCCGGTTCCGCAGGACACCCCGTCATTACCAATTGGGTTCGAGCAGGTTCCCGTGCTGGTGTTGCACGTGCCAGCCAGATGACACTTGTCGCTGGCGGTGCATACGACGGGGGTTCCTGTACAGAGCCCCTTCTGGCACGCATCTCCTGTGGTACACGCCTTTCCGTCGTCGCACGGCGTGCCGTCGGCAGACATGCTCCACGCCGACGTACTGGCGGAGGGCGTGCATTGTAGGCAAGCATTGCTCGGGTCGGCGGTACCCGCGCCATAACATGTCGGGTTGATTCCACAGCTATTGCTCGCGCAACAGACACCCACGCAGATATTGCTCGAACAATCACTATCGCCCACGCACGCCGCTCCAGTCCCGACCTTATTGCCGCACTGGTAGCCGTTGGAGGTCTGGATGCAAGAGACGCCCGCGCAGTTCGTGCTGGAATTGTCCGGGTTGAGCGAACAGGTACTCAGGCACGCGTTCGTGGAACATTGATAGGGCGTGCAATCCGTGGTCGAGGGGTTCGAGCAGCTGCCTTTGCCGTCGCAGTAGGGGACATTGTTCAGAGTGTGGTTGTTGGCGCTGCTGCACCCCGCCGTGCCGCATGATACCGACGTGGGTGACGGCGCACAAGCACCGTTGCCGTTACACCAACCGGCGTTAGAACAGCCACTGGCCTTGCACGCCCCCTTGGGATCGGGTTGCCCGGAGGGAACCGAAGAGCAGGTACCCTCCCTACCGGCCACCTTACAGCTCATGCACAGCCCCGAGCTGCCGTCCGTGCAGGTCGTATTGCAACACACCCCCTCGGAGGTACAGATGCCGCTAGCACACTGGGCGTTGTTGGCACAGGTCGCGCCGTTCGACTTGGTCCCGCACGATTGGTTCACGCAGGTGTTGGGGGGCACACAATCACTGTCGACCTGGCAGCTGGAGAGACAGTTGTTGTTGGCGCAGGTGAACTTGCCGCACGAGTTATTCTGGGACGGGGGCACGCAATCCCCGTGTCCGTCGCAGTAGGACGCGGGGGTCTGTGACGATGTGCCATCGCAGGTGGCTGCCTTGCAAACGGTCGTGCCGTTGAAGTACGCACACGCCCCGCCCTGGCAGGCGCCCGTCAGGCCGCAAGTCGAGCTATCGCTGGACTTGCACTTCCCCGTCAGGTCGGCACCATCGGGGACCGACGTGCATTGGCCGACGCTACCGACAAGGCTGCACGACTTGCAATCGTCGGTGCATGCCGAGTTACAGCACACGCCCTGGGCGCAGAAGCCGGACAGGCATTCGCTGGCCGAGCTGCACTGGGCACCGCTGCCCTTCTTGCCGCACGAGCCATTTACACAGGTGGCGGGCGCCACGCACTCGGAATCCTGGGTGCAGCTCCCGAAGCAGGTGCTCCCGTTGCAGGTGTAGGGATTGCACGCCAGTGACGGCGACGGCACGCACTGGCCGGCCGCGTTGCAAGTCGGTGCTGCCGTGAACGTCCCCTGCGTGCAAGTGGAAGCTCCGCAAGTCGTCCCCACCGGGTAGTTTTGGCAGGAGCCCTTGCCGTCGCAGAGGCCGTTCTGACCACAGGAGCTGCTGCCCTTGTCGGTGCAGGTGGCGCGCGGGTCGGGTGAGCCGGCGGCCACGTCAACGCATTGGCCCAGCGAGCCGGGCAGGGCGCAGCTCACGCAAGCCCCTTGGCAGGCGCTCACGCAGCACACCCCGTCGACGCAGTTGCCCGATTGGCAGTCACTGGCCGCGCTGCAGGTCTGGCCGTTGCTCTTCTGTCCGCAGGTCCCCACCTTCGCGCCATTACTGAACGTGCAGGAGTTGCCGGAGGCGCAATCGCTGTCGCTCGTGCAGGTGCCGGTGCAGGCACCCGAGACACAAAGGTAGGGCGAGCAATCGATGAGCTGGGCAGGCTCGCAGGTTCCATTGCCATCGCAGATGGGCGGTTGGTTGAGCAAGGCGGTGCCGGAGCACGAACCGCTGCCGCACAGGCTGTTCTTGGCCGACAACGCACATGCCCCGAAGCCGTCGCAGAGGCCGGTGGCGCCGCAGGTGGACTGGGCGGTGGTCGGGCAATGACCGTTCGGGTCAGGTTGTCCGGCGGGCACTAGCTCGCACCGGCCGACCGAGCCGGGCAATGAGCAGGACACGCAGGGTCCGTTGCATGCGGCGTTGCAGCAGATATCGCCCACGCAGAACCCGGACAGACAGCCAATGTCACTCGTACAGTGATAGCCATTTTCCACCTGGCCGCAGCTCCCTGAGGCACATTGCCCTCCCACGGCGCACTGGGAGCTGGTGGTGCAGCTTTCGAAGCATGTGCTGGTGGCGGGGTTGCAGGAATATGGCGTGCACGGATTGCTGGTCGCACCCGAGCAGGCGCCATTGCCGTCGCAGGACTTGAGCCCGGACTCCCCGTCGCCGTCGCAGGTACCGTTGTCGCAAGTGGTCCCGGCTGGGTAGAGCTGGCAGCCGCCCTTACCATCACAATAGCCATCTTGCTTACAAGTCGACACCGCCGCCGCGCTGCATTGGGACAGATCGGAGGGTGGAACCCCGGCGGCCACAAACGAGCATGCGCCGGGCGCGCCTGGGAGATTGCACGTCTCGCACGTCTCGTTGCACGCCGAGCTACAGCACACGCCATCGACGCAGTAACCTGTGCGGCAGTCGCTGTTGCAGGAACAGCCCTCGCCCTGACCCTTGGTGGCCGGCCCAGCATCGCCGCTGCACGATTTCGCATCCGCGGGCCGATCCTTGGGTCCGTCGGAGACATGAGCTCCCCCGTCGGCCGAAGCTTGGCCATGATTGTTCGAGCCGCAGGCCCCAAGAACGAGGGCGGCCCACACCGCCAGCACACCGAGCAGCCGCTCCTGCCGCGCAACTGCCGACCAACCTGAAAATAGATGCTTGACCATGGCAAAGGCGGGGCCGGCACCCAACCCGCCCGAGCCCCGGCCCATGAGCTTGCCCTACTCGCTTGCCAGGTCAAGTCAAAACTTGCAGCCCGCGTGCGAAGGGCTGGCCGATGGATCCTCGGAGACTTGGGTCAAAGGCCCGGCGAGCAGTATCCGTACGACTGATTGCCCAGTTGGCCAGGCATAGGCAGGCACTGGACAGGGTTACTGCCACAAGCGAAGGAGTCCCCTATCTGGCAAACCGCGCGGCAAATCCCTGGTGCGGTGAGCAGGGACTCGCCCGGGCTGGGAACGCACGTCAACCTCGGTGGAGTGCAATCGAACCAAGAGCTGCATTGCCCGCCAGCCGAGGTGTTGCCCCAGGCGGCGTAGTCACAGAGGGTGGCGCTCTCGCTCTCCGCAACCGTGGGTTCGACCAAATAGCAAGTCTGACCGGTTGGGCATCCCGCATCGGCGGTGGCAGCAGAGGGATCGCAGCAATTAGAAGGACCCGAATCAGGAGAAGCGGAGCAAAATTCATAAGGGGCCGGATCGCAAGCCGTAATGGTAGTGGTCCCGTTCGTGACGCTACCGCTAAAGTACCGGATGGAGCAGGCAACGTTCCCGCAATCGAGCAGGGACTTGCATGGCTTGTAGCAGTAGGACCCGCCGCTGCCCGGTCCGGCGGACAGACAAATCGAGCCGGAGGCGCAGTTGTCCACCTGCCTCGAGCTGGTCGACGTTCCCCATATCACGCATGTGCCTTGCGCAGCAGGGGCAGGCGGCGCCCCATTGTACTCATGACAGAATTGCGGACACGCTCCCGAGCTACAAGTCGGCGGCCCAGACGGCGGTTCGAAAGACTCGCAGCTAAGCGCCGCGTCGGGCTGAGTCACGGTGGCCCCGCCAGCCGCGCCAGCTCCAGTGCCGCCTGCCCCCCCTCCGCCACCGCTAGCCCCTCCGCCGCCGCTTGGACTGCCACCGCTCACCGAGATACGAGCGAACTCCGCCTGGGTGCACGAGGCGAGCACGGCCAGAAGCGCGGGCAAGATTAGGTGGGTCGGCTGGGACATGGCCAATCGAGGTGCGCCATTTTACGGCTGGCCTGGGGCCAATGCTAGGGGTGAGTGTAGGAATTTGTCGGGAAAGGGGGGCTTTGCCCTAGGATTGCTAAATGACGCTGACCAGCTCGGACATTGCTGGGCATCGCGTCATCCGTCCTTGCCAATGGTTGCACATGGGACTATGGTAGGTATCAGATGAAACTGACAGACGTGAGAGCGGGCGCCAAGAAAGCTCGAACCGGGGCTGCCAAGAAGTCTCGATCTGAAAAGCTGGTTGGGCGCCACATGGGCCCCTATGCCAAAGGCGGTCAGGGGGTGGTGCGTCTCCATGTAGACGCTGCGATGGGACGCCGTCCAACCCATGACATACCCGTCTCGCTGCAAGTCAAGGCCATGGAGGCCGGCTTGCGCGAGTTCGAGCTCACCGATCTGCAAACCAGTCTCGACCTCTCCTTGGAGAGGCTCTTTTCCTTGGTTGGTCTGTCCAAGGCTACCTTTCACCGCAGGAGGACCACGGGCGCCCACCTCAACCCTTTGGTTTCAGATCGCGTGATCCGCTTCGCCATGCTGCTCAGCAAGGCGATCAAGGTCTTCGGAAGCAAAGATGAGGCGAATAAATGGCTCAAGTCTCCGCAGCTTGGCCTAGGTGGAGCAGTACCCCTGGACTTCGCAAAGAGCGAAGTTGGCTCTCGGGAAGTTGAGAATCTCTTGGGTCGAATCGAGTACGGAGTCTACACGTGATACGCAGGGGGTGGCGGCTGGTGCCTCCACCTCAAGAGCACACGGCCTTCGACGGTGAGGGGGCGAGACGTCACGGCGGGAGATGGAACTTGGTCGGTGTACCGATGGTCTACGCCAGCGAGCACGCGTCTCTGGCCGTGCTCGAGGTTAGGGTTCACGTCGCGATGTCCGGGGTTTACAAGTCGCTAGCCTTTGATTTCGATGAGGGGCTGATGAGAGCTTTTCCTGTCCACGAATTACCGAAGGACTGGCAGCACGAGCCACCGCCCGTGTCCTTGCAACGTCTTGGCGATCAGTGGGTCAAGGCAGGCGATTCGGTTATCCTTGCCGTGCCGAGCGCAATCGTCCCGAGCGAGCTTAACCTCCTGCTCAATCCGCGGCACCCCAATATGGCCAAGATTCATATCCACGCGGCCACCGACTTCACCTTGGATCGACGTCTCTTTCACTGACCGTGGCGGCGCAACGAGGCTCACGACGCTACCGGACACTCGCGCGATTTACGCGGAAGCGCTTGGGAACCCATCCAGGAGTTATGGCCTGGGTGCGGGAGGGTTGGTAGGTCTTCCGCAACGCCTCTAGCAATCTCGTCAGGTTTCGCCTATGGTTGGCGCTGGTTGGCGGCGGCGTCGGGGAGGAGCACCACGTCCACAAACATGAACGCGAGGTACCACCATGCGTCGTCGTTGCCGTTGTAGCCGCGCCAGACCAATCTGGGGAAGGGCTGTGCTGCTCGGGAGCCTGCTCGGTTCATGGCTCGCCGCGCCGGTCATGGCCCAAGTAGCCCAAGACCAGGCCGCCCCTCCCGCCGCCGCGCCCGCGCCTGCGCCCGACCCGGCCTTGCCGGCCAAGGCGGCCGAGCCTGCGTCGGATACCAATCCTGAGTACCGCTTCGATTTTAGCCTGGTGGGCGGCGGACACTTCTTCACCGGCCAGCACGTGCTCGGCCACACCGACTTCTTAGGCAGCAACGACCCGACCGCCTCGCCCCGCAACTCGGGCATGTTCGGCGCCATCCTGGGCTTCCACTTCAATCGCTGGATCGGGCTGGAGGCGGAAACCTTGGCCATCCCCACCCACACCCGGGGCGGGACGGAGGATGGCCTGGCGGTGCCGGAGATCCGGGAATGGATTTTCGCCTACCGTGGAAGTCTCGTCCTCAACCTCTCCGACAGCTACATGGTCCAGCCCTTCTTGCTCGCCGGTTACGGGGGATTGACGTCGCTGAGCGCGGCCGCCCCCTCGGGCACGCCGCCCGAGATAACTCCCTCTTCGAACCGCAACTGGGGCTTCGCCCACGCTGGTCTGGGCGTGAAGCTGGGCCTCACGCCCTGGATTGGGATCCGGCTCGACGGCCGCATCCTGGCTCCTTGGACCGTCATTCTCCCCCTCAGCGGCTATACCTCGGCCAAGGGACCGGATTTCGAGGCGTTCGGCGGCATCTACGTCAACTTCGGCGAGATCGAGAAGGTCCGGGTGGTGTCCACCAGGATCGAAAGCGCAAGGGTTCTTGACAGGGACGGTGACGGCATTCCCGATAACGTCGACCGCTGTCCGGACCAGGCGGAGGACAAGGACGGCTTCCAGGACGAAGACGGCTGCCCGGATCTGGATAACGATCAAGATGGCATCCCGGACGCTATCGACAAGTGTCCCAACGAGCCGGAGGACATGGACGGCTTCGAGGACGAGGACGGCTGCCCCGACCTGGATAACGATCACGACGGCATCCCCGACGTGCTCGACAAGTGCCCCAACGAGCCGGGGACCAAGGAGCTGAACGGCTGCCCGCTGCCCCCTGAGGTGAAGAAGTTCACCGGCGTCATCGATGGCATCAGCTTCAAGAGTGGCTCGGCGGAGATCCTGCCCGGCTCGTACACCCTCCTCGATCGGGCGGCCAAGGTTCTGCAGGATTACCCGGACGTGCGCCTGGAGATCTCGGGCCATACCGACAACCGCGGTCGCGCCGGCTACAACATCACCCTCTCGCAGAAGCGCGCGGAATCGGTGAAGACGTACCTGGTCTCGCGCGGTATAGACCCGTCGCGCCTGACCTCCATCGGCTTTGGCAAGGATAGGCCCATCGCCGACAATGCCACCGCCACCGGCCGCGCCACCAACCGCCGTATCGAGTTCCGCCTGATCAGCGCCAGCGAGACGAAGTGAGAGTTGCGCTAGACGTCTAGAGCACCGGGATCGCTGATCGGTGCTCTAGACTTTTGCGCGCGTTACTCGTCTATGCGGTGGCGTCATGGCTCATAGACGTCTCTTCGGTGTCCGATCTTGACGATGACGACGACGGCTGGCGGCTCGATGACGTAGACAACGCGCCAATCTTGCACACGCAGTCGCCGAGCGCCTTTCAGGCTGTACCGCAGAGGCTTGCCAAACTCTACCGGATGCGTGGTGAGCTTCTCTTCGATGGCCCGGCGGATGCGCCGCCTGACGTCTTGCGAAAGCCGTGCAATATCCTCCCTAACGACACTCTCGAGGTATTCGATGCGGTAACTCAATCCCAAGCCTTGGCGTGAGGCACCCTTCTCTCTTGCCTGGCTAGGCGATCATCGGCAATCCGTGAGAAATGGAGGTCCTCCTGGTATTCAAGCGCCTCTTCGATCAAGCATAATCCCACGCCGGCAACTGACTGGCCACGCTGGCCGGACAGATGCTCCAGGGCGTTATAGGTCTTGTCGTCAACGGTTATGGCGATTCTTCTCTTCGTCGTTGGCACGGTCTCGAGTGTAGCACCGGTGTCGCACTCGTCGACGGCTTTGCCCAAGGATTCTGAGTTGACGCGATGACCGGCGGAAATGTTAGGCAGCGCGGATGAATATTAGGCATCGCGCTCCAAGGCCAACCTGCGGTGGTATCCTGACCTCGCCGGCCATGTTGGCCCGATGGCAGAAAGGAAGGTCCCATGTTGACCAAACTTTTGAGCTACCGGGAAAACCCCGAGGCAAAACTCTAGGGGATAACCACACCCGTCATACCCACCCGCCGGTCGGTAGGAGACCACGGGCTTAGACGAGCAGAGATGTGGCGACGAGGCTTGGCACGGAAAGGTACGGGGACCGGGCGATCTGGCCAGCTCCTACCGGCGGGCCACGTCGCACGGTTCGTTCCTGCGGGCGGCGCGGAGATTGCCGGGCAGGCAAAGTTCAGGGCGATGCCTGGCGCCCTGGCTTCAGGCTTTCGAATTCTGCCGCCCGGCTAGCATACCCACGACTACCAGAACGACGAGCATGCATAGCGCGAAGGCCCAACGCGGCATCCACTCTGGCTTGGATGCTTGCCTTTGGAGCTGACGTCTCTTCATGATTATCGCCGCTCCCACTTCGGGTTCCAGCGATCTGATAGCTGTCCTTCGGAAGATGTCGATGTTTGAATTCATCGATTAGCTCCGTTCTGCTCCTGAACATTCTTAACATAGGTCAGATCGAGCGTCCAGGCCAGAAGCCCTACGTATGGCATCAAGTAGTCTGCCAGGTTCATATCTGCGTGAAAATGCCAAGGGATCATGCTGTCTATTGATACGACTCCCACGGTCCTGTTTTCTAAGAACACGGGGATCGCTAGGATGCTGCGATAAGACTTCGAGCCCTCGGTGTCCGGCCATTCCGCGTAGAGTTCTCCGACCAGCTGGGTCCTACCAGTTTCCAGCGCACGCGCGGCGAGCATGCGCTTCTTGGGATATCTGGCGCTACCGGTTCGATGCGGCCGATCCCGCGCCACCACAACCATATCATCGCCATCCCCGATCAGCAGATTGGCGAAAATCTGCTTCGCTCTCACGTCCCGCCTATGATCGCGCACGTAGGTTGCAATTAGATGGAGGGCCTCCTGCTGAAAACGCGCGATTTCGTGCGGGCTCATGATTCCAGCCCTAGGCACATCACGTACTAGTCGGTCCAAAAGGAGTTTTCTGGTCAGATATCCCTGTGCGAGCTGCTGCATATGCTTGGGCGAACTGTCTCGATAGGCCTTTACTCCCAGGGCACCAACCAGAGCAATGAGTCCGTAGATGGTATGGTTACTCAGACCAAGCTGGCTTGCGGCGGTGAGCGGCAGGTACAGGTAGACCAGCGTATAGAGAATGCGTTCAAGCACGGACCCTTGACCGGCCCAGTAGCGAAAGCGGAACCAGCAGACATGAAGGTGTCTCCTTATTTTTGACCATCGAGTGGGAAGTGCGAATTCCTCCGCGCTCTCGATGGTGTGGCTCAACTTCCTGAACTCGCCGCTCGCGCTAGTCTGCTGGTCCACGGATCATCCTTTCACCAGATGGTTGTCTGGCGCCTCCGTCGTCAATCCTAAAGGAGCCTAGAGGTTCCTTCAATTACCCCCTCGTCCGCAGTGCGGGCACGCCCCCTGCGGCGGGAACCTGCCGGCGTAGATGTCTGCGACCGGCACGTCGCACAGCTTGGCGATCCGACCAGCAAGGCTTCTCTGCTTTCGAAGCGTCGCGCCAGCTCGCACCCGTCGCAACGTGGCGCGCTTCGTTCGTAGCACTCGCGCAAGCATGCGCCACGTTCCGACGCGCGCATGTAGGTAATGGAGCGCGGCCAGAATACGCGCGCGCTCCTCTAGCGTGAGGCGCGGAAGTGCCTGGCGCATCTAGGCCGACACCTCGCCAAGTCCTAGGAAGCTAGGATTGATGGCCAGGGTGTGCATCGCCATGACGAGGCATGACAGGTTGTGGCAGAGCACCTTGCACAGGATCTCGTTGACCTGAGCCGTGAAGGTCTTGGACTTAACCGCCGGGCCAAACTTGCAGCCGTCCGAATCATTGGGCAGCTCGGCCGGGAGGTGAATTGCTACCACTGGACTACTGAACTTGTGTTCAGTATCATCAAGTGTCCATGTCCTCCTTGAGCCCGGAGCTTCTGGCCCACCTCGTTCCCGCCCGTCAGCTGGAACAGCGCCGGGGCTTTCGCTCGACCGGCCTGGCGCCGCTCGACGACATCCTGGAGGGGGGATGGCCGCGGGCAGCTTTGGCCGAGCTGTGCGGGCGGCGTTCCTCGGGCCGCACCGCGGTCCTGTACGCATCGCTGGCTTGCGCGATCGCGGCCGAGCACACGGTGGCTCTCGTCGATACCGGGGGCGCCCTGGATCCGCGCGCCGCCGCCGCTGCTGGCATTGCCCTGCCCCACCTGCTGTGGATTCGTTCGCCGCCCGCACAGACGCTCAAGGCCGCCGACCTAGTGGTCAATGCCGGGGGCTTCGATCTGGTAGCGATCGACTTTGGCGACGAGCGCCCCCGTCTGCCCAACGCGGCGTGGATTCGCCTCAAGCACACCACGGAACGGCAAGGGACCACGGTATTGGTCGCCAGTCCTGCCGCCCTGGTGGGGGCTTTCGCCACGACGCGAATCGAGCTTTCCCGATCAATGCCCTGCTTCGAGCGCCCACCCTTCTTGGCCAGTCTGCGGTCCCAGGTCACCCTCCTGCGCGGCAGGCACGATTCCTCCCATGCGCCTTCCCCGCCTGCCCATGCGCCCCACGATCCCGACAATGCGTTCCACGCTTCCCGCCCTTCTTCCCCGTCTTTCCCTCCTTCCGCCCCAGGAGCGCAATGCGTCTGGCTTGTCTTTTCGCACCGCGCTTAGCCCTGCAAGCCGTCCTGCGCCGCACGCCCGAGGCCCACGGCTCACCCTGCGTGTTACGCGACGTCGCCTCCACCGGGCCCAACCAGCGCATCAGTGACATGACCCCAGAGGCGCGGCGCGCGGGGGTGCGGGCCGGCATGACCATGGCGCAGGCCGAGACCGTATGCCCGGGGGTCCGTCTGCTCTCGGCCGGCCCGGCCGACTGCGAAGCCGCCCGGGCCGCGCTCGCCGACGTCGGCTACGCCTTCGCGCCCCGCATCGAATGCGAGGACGAACGCATTTTCTTCGCGGTCGAAGATCTGGGCCAGCTCTACCCGAGCGAGCAAGCCATCATGCAAGCCGTACAGGCCAAAGCGACGCGAGTCGGGCTCGGCACCCGGGTCGCGATCGCCAGCGCCAAGGGCGTGGCCCGCGTCGCCACCCGCGCAGCTGAGCTGATGGCGGTCGGGGCCGGCAACACGGCTACCCGCGCCTTTCTTGCTCCCCTGTCACTGCGGCTCCTGACCGCGGAGCCCGACTTGCGCGCCGCCTTCGCCAGCTGGGGGCTTCATACCGTCGGGGATCTGGCCGCCTTGCCCGTCGCCCAGGTGGCGCTGCGCCTAGGGCCGGCGGGCGCGCGTGCCTGCCGCCTTGCCCGGGGCGAGGACGACGAGCCCTTCGTCCCGCGCTTGCCCGCCGACGCGCTCGAAGAAGGGCTGGATTGCGATTATGGCATCGCGAATCTGGAGCCGCTGGCCTTCCTCTTGCGCGGCCTGATCGACCGGGTCTTACAGCGCCTCGCCTGTCGCGCGCTGGCCTGTGCCGGGCTGACGGTCCGCCTGGCGCTCGAAACGAGCGGGCCGGGTGGGTCGCGCGGGCTCGACGTGCGGGCCCTTCCGGTCGCGGCGCCCACCCGCGACAGCGCAACCCTGCTCGACCTCGTGCGCCTGGATTTGGCGCGACGCCCACCCATGGCACCGGTGACCGGCGTGCGCTTGCTCGCGCTGCCGGCCCGGGTACGGGCCACTCAGCTCGATCTCTGGCATCCCGCCGGACCGGCTCCCGATCGACTGGCCACGACCATCGCGCGCCTGGCCGCCCTGGTCGGCCCGGACAACGTGGGCGCGCCCGCCCCGGTGGACACCTGGCGCGAAGAAGCGGTCGCTCTGATGCCGTTCTCCGCCGCCAAGGACGAGGCCAAGGCGGCAGCGCTGCCCGGGCGTGAGCGCGCGCCCACCGCCACGCTTACCATCCGCCGTTGTCGTCCGCCGGAGGCCATCGAGGTCTTGGTGGAACGGCACGAGCCCACCGCGTTGCGGGGCAAAGCCACCACCGCGCGCATCCTGGTGGCGGCGGGGCCGTATCGACTATCCGGCGAATGGTGGGACGACCAGGGCGGTTGGGCCCGCACCTACTGGAACGTGCACGCCTCCGACGGGGCGGTCTATCGCATTCACCGCGACGAGCGCAGCGGTGGGTGGTTCCTCGACGGCTACTTCGACTGACTGGTCATGACCGGCGCCCCCGATTATGTCGAGCTGCGCTGCCGATCGGCGTTCAGCTTTCTCGACGGCGCTTCGCTGCCCGAAGATCTGGCGCGCGCCGCGGCCCAAGACGGGCATAGCGCGCTTGCGCTCGCCGATAGCAATGGCGTCTACGGCGCGCCTCGCTTTTTCTCCGCCGCCCGGATGGTCGGCCTCCGGCCGCTGGTCGGCGCCGAGGTGACCATGGCCGCGGCTGCGCCCGTCTTGCTCCTGGTGGAGGATCGGCGCGGCTATCAGAACCTGTGCAAGCTCATCACCCGGGCGCGCGCTGGGCGAGCCAAGACCACGGGCGCGCAGGTCACCCCTCAGCTACTGGCCGAGCATGCCCAGGGTCTGCTCGCCTTGGTCGGCCCCCGGCCCCGCCCCGATCTGCCCGCGCTGATACACGCCTGCGGCCCAGCCCAGGTCTACCTCGAAGTCCAGCGCCACTACGACGCGGCCGAGGCCAGGCAAGAGTCGGCGGTGCTGGCGCAGGCCGCGGCACACGGCATCGGCGTGGTGGCCACCGGCGACGTCCGCTATGCCACGGCCGCCGGGCGCATGGTGCACGACGTGCTCACCTGCACGCGCGCCCGGAGCACCGTCGACGACATCGGCCGGCGGGTAGCGCCCAACGCCGAGCGCTGGCTGAAATCGCCCGCGGTAATGGCAGCGCTATTTCGCGATTTGCCGGCGGCGGTGAAGGCAACGCGCACCATCGCCGAACGCTGCGCCTTCACCCTGGCCGACTTGGGCTACCGTTTTCCGGTCTACCCGGTCCCGCCCGGCGAGAGCGAGCAAAGCTTGCTCAGCACGCTTTGCCAGCGCGGTATCGGCACGCGCTACCCCGCGCACGATCCCTTGCTGCCCAAGGTCCAGGCCCAGCTCAGGCATGAGCTCGCCATCATCGAGCGTTTAGCGCTGGCCGGATACTTCCTGGTGGTCTGGGATATCGTCACTTTTGCCCGGCAACGCGGCATCATGGTGCAGGGGCGCGGCTCGGCGGCCAATTCCGCCGTCTGTTACGTGCTCGGTATCACCGCCGTCGATCCGGTACGCACCGACTTGCTCTTCGAACGCTTCCTCTCCGAGGAACGCGTGCGCGGGGCGAGCAGCGCGGCCGACCGGATGCCCGACATCGATCTCGACCTGCCCTCGGGAGAAAGGCGAGAGCTGGTGATCCAGCACGTATACGAGAAGTACGGTCGCCAGGGCGCCGCCATGACCGCCAACGTGATCAGCTATCGGCCGCGCATGGCGGTGCGGGATGCCGGGCGAGCGCTGGGCTTTGGCGAAGAGCAACTCGGCCGTATGAGCAAGCACTTGCCCTGGGGGCTGGCCGAGGACGAGCCGCTGCTGAGCTATCTCGAGCGGGCCGGCTTCCCCGCGACCGATCGGCGCACCCGCCTTTTGGCCGAGGTGGCAACCGCGCTCTTGAACCTGCCGCGCCACCTGGGTCAGCACCCGGGCGGCATGGTCATCGCGGCCGGCCGCCTCGACGAGGTGGTGCCCCTGGAGCCGGCCAGCATGCCCGGCCGGGTGGTGGTCCAGTGGGACAAGGATGATTGCGCCGACCTGGGCATCGTCAAGGTCGATCTGCTCGGCCTGGGCATGATGGCAGTGCTGGAGGACGTCGTGCCGCTCCTCCGTCGCCACCAGGGCATCGCTCTCGATTACGCCCGCCTGCCCGTTGACGATGCCCAAGTGTACGCGATGTTGCGCGCCGCCGACACGGTCGGGGTTTTCCAGCTCGAATCGCGTGCGCAGATGGCGACCCTGCCGCGCATGAAGCCCGACCGATTTTACGACCTGGTCGTCGAGGTGGCCATCATTCGGCCCGGACCCATCGTGGGCAAGATGGTTAACCCCTACCTGGCCCGCCGGACCGGGCGTGCCCCGGTCGCCTATGCCCACCCGTCGCTCGAGCCGATCTTGCGGCGCACGCTCGGCGTGCCCTTGTTCCAAGAACAATTGATCCGCATGGCCATGGTCGCGGCAGGATTTTCGGGCGGACAAGCCGAAGAGCTGCGGCGCGCGATGGGCTTCAAACGCTCATCTTCGCGCATGAATGCCATCGAGAGCGAGCTGCGCGCCGGCATGACCGGCAAGGGCATCACCGGCCCGGCCCAGGAAGAGATCGTGCAAGGGATCAAGTCGTTCGCGCTCTACGGCTTTCCCGAATCGCACGCCGCCTCCTTCGCGCTGCTCGCTTACGCGTCGGCCTACCTCAAATGCCATCACCCCGCCGCCTTCGTGTGCGCCCTGCTCAACCACTGGCCGATGGGCTTTTATCACCCGTCCACTCTGATCGCCGACGCGGCTCGCCACGGAGTCGAGGTGCGCCCCATCGACGTCACGGCCTCGGCCTGGCTGTGCGACCTGGAGGATGGCGGGCAGGCGCTGCGCTTGGGGCTGTGCTACGTGAGAGGGCTGCGCGAAGCCGTCGGCAAGCGCATTGCGGCGACCCGCCATGGCCGCCCCTTCTCGTCGCTGGCCGATCTCCAGATGCGCGTCGAGGCCGACCGCCCTGAGCTGGCGACTCTGGCCGAGATCGGCGCGCTGGCGGGCTTGGGCGGTACGCGACGGCAGGCCTTGTGGCAAGCCCAGGCCATCGGACGCTCGGGGCCGCTTTTCCTCGCCTGCCCGGCCACGGAGGGCTCGCCGCTGCCGGAAATGAGCGCGGCTGCAGCCATGGCCGCCGATTTTCACGGCACCGGCATGTCGACCGGTCCTCACCCCATGGCCTTCGTGCGCGCGGACCTGGAGCGGCAAGGCATCGTGTCCGCCGCGCACCTGGCCCGGATCCAGCACGGGCAACGCGCCGCCGTGGCCGGCATAGTCGTGGTCCGCCAGCGGCCCGGGACGGCGAAAGGCTTCGTCTTCCTAACGGTGGAAGACGAAACCGGGTTCGCCAACGTTATCGTGGCGCCGAGCTGCTTCGCAACCTATCGCAACCTGATCGTCACGACCGCTGCTCTCGTGGTCGCTGGCGTAGTGCAAAACCAGGACGGCATCGTGTCCGTGAAAGCGGACCATTGCGCGCCTCTGCCCGGCCCCGGACACGAGCACCACGAACACATAGCCGGTATCGATGTGTCACGGGACTTTCATTGAGGTGACACGCCGTCCCCAACCCGGCCCTGCACGGCGGCCGCGCACGGGTGCCCCGGCGCGGGATTTGACAGACTCCAAGCTCAGGCATGAGGAGCAGCTCCAAAATGGGGGGTGGGCTATCGCAGCTCATGGCAACGTTCGCGGAGGTCGAGAACGCCACCCTGGTCGACCAGCCTCCCCCGGGTGAATACACCTACGAGCTCAAATACGACGGCTATCGCATTTTGGCCTGCAAATGGGGCTCCGAGGTGCGCTTGCGCAGCCGCCGAGGCCAAGACTGGACCAGCGACTTCCACGAGGTGGCGACAGCCGTCTCCACCTTGGCTGCCCACACCCTGGTACTCGACGGCGAGATGATCGCGCCCGACCAGCGTGGCGTGCCGTCATTCCAGCGCCTGCAGAATCGCCAACGCCCCTTCACCTACGTCGTCTTCGACCTCGTCTGTCGCGACAACATCGACCTGCGCGGCCAGTCCATCGAAGAACGCCGCTCCGCGCTGACGGCGCTCCTTGGTGCGCCCGAACCGCCCCTCGCACAGGCAACAGCCCTGGCGGGGAAAGCCGATGAGCTGCTGCGCGCCGCGTGTGGCGCGGGCTTCGAGGGCTTGATGGGAAAACGGGTCGGCTCGCCCTATCGCCCCGGGCGTGGCCTCGACTGGATCAAGCTCAAGTGCGAGCGGCGCCAGGAATTTGCCGTGGTGGGATACCTACCTCTCACCGGTGCTCAACGCGGCGTGGTGGGCAGCTTGCTCCTCGCCCTGCACGAAGATGGCCGCCTGATCTATGCTGGCAAGGTCGGGACCGGTTTCGACACCAAGACGCGCAGCCAGCTCGGCCAGATGCTGGAAGAACGGCACGTCGACCAGCCGCCCGCCGCCCGCGCTCCAGGCTTGGGCGGCCTCGCCCGCTGGGCCAGGCCCGGGCCCGTGGTCGAGGTCAGGTTCAGCGAGTGGACCCCAGACGGTTACGCCCGCCACCCGAGCTACCAGGGCCTGCGCCCCGACAAGCTGCCCGAAGATTGCGTCCGCGAGAGCCGATAATAAGGTTGCTCCGGCCAGCAGCGCGAGCTCTCCCTCGGCCTCGTCTGCCCGTGCGAAGAACGTGCCGTACTGCGCGGCGAGTAGGACCTGGCAGCACAACCAGGAGAGCCGCGTTAGCCAGGGCGGGCTTTGCCCGGCCTGGCGCTCTCGGGGGGATGAAAAGGACCGACCCTACCAGGCTACCAGGGGGTCCTTTCAGAACAGATTTGGCGGCCAAGCCCATCTGGTGACTCTAATATACACCCTACTACTCTCGGAGAATCACCATGGCAACCTTTCCCGCCTCCGCCCTGCTACGCGCCCTCTGCGCCTCGCTCGTCATCGCCACCGCCTCGTGCGGCTTGCGCACCGAGCTCACCAGCCCCCTCGGGCCGAGCGCGCCCGACGCTTCGACCGCGGTCACTGGGGGATTCTGCGGGCGCTGGCGCTGGGGCCCAGGGTGGGTCGCAGCCCATCCCTCCCGACGCTGGCCCGATTGTCGCGACGTCTGATGCCATGAGCCAGACCCCGGACGTGGCGCCGATCGTGGCCGCGGATGCGGCACCGCAGCGCCCGGATGGCGCTCCCTTCCTGGCGCGCGAGGTCGCGACCCCGGTCCCACCTGTCGCCGACGCTGGACCCGACGGCCGAGGGGGCGGACGCGGCAATGGCTTCGGCGGCGGTGACGCTGGCATCACAATAGAGGCCGTCGGCGATGCCGGCCCTGGCACTATTGGCGGCGGCCCGGTCAACTTCTTCGGCGACGCCGGCTTCGGGGGCTTTGGCGGATTTGGCAGTCTGTTCGGCGACGCAGGCCTGGGCGGACTGGCCGCCCTCTTCGGTGATGCCGGCTTGGGTGCCTTCGGCGGGGGCGGCGCCGGCTTCGGCGGGGGCGGCGCCGGCTTCGGCGGCGGTGGCGCCGGCTTCGGTGGCGGTGCGGGTGCGGGCGCTGGTGGCGGCGGAGCTGGCTTTGGCGGCGGAGCCGGTGCGGGTGCGGGCGGCGGTGGCGCCGGCTTTGGCGGCGGTGGTACCGGCTTTGGCGGTGGAGCTGGCGCTGGTGCTGGTGCCGGTGCGGGCGCTGGTGCGGGCGCTGGTGCGGGCGCTGGTGCGGGCGCGGGGGGGTAAGCCTAGCCTCCCTGGCCAGCGTCGAGGGCGGGCGGTTCGCTGACCGCCCGCTTGGAGTAGACCCCGAGCTCCGCGATTGCCGGGGTATCCGTTGCCGAATCGATGACCAGCTTGATGGCATCGGCCTCGGTCTCGTCGAGCTGCCAGAGCTGACGCTGGCCGATCACGGTTCCCTGGATTTGGGTTCCCGATGCGTCCACCGGAGCCGTGTTCCACACGCCATTCTGGCTAAGCTCGATGTGATATGCGGTCACGCGCTCGCCCAGCTCGATGGGCTCCCGGATGCTGATCAGGTCGAAAGTGATGGGTGAGGCCGGATCGACCTCGAGATACGCCGAGGTCGTGCCCTCGGCCGCGACCCAGTAGGTGGCGAGGTTGCCGTCGACCGCCTTGCTCGGTCCGAAACCCGGGTTAGCCCAGATGCTGTCGGCGCTCGCCCGCTGCCCTTGCACGAGATCGCTCGCATAGAGCGACCGGTACCAAGAGCCGAACTGCTGCAGCAGCTCCTGATCGGAATCCGCCTGGAGCCCGCTGCTCGACGGTGGAACGTCGAAATTCAGGGTGGCGTTCCGACCCACCGTACCAAAGTAGACGGTCTGCATCTGGCTGAGCGGCATCACCGTGTCGCTGGCATGCCAGAACCAGTCTTGCCCGGCAAACCAGTTGCTCGGATTGCTGCTCCGATCCGAGACCGGAGCCTCGGAGGGGCACCAGATATTCGCAGGCCCGCCATCGCCATTGGCGCTCTCGACCACGCTCGAGGTCGTGGTTGAACCTTGGCCGTACTCGTTGCCCACATACTGCAGGTTTGCGTCCGCGGTGAAGATCTCTTTGCCCATCCAGACCAACACCTCGGGCTGCAGCCGATGGGCCAACTTGGCGATAGCCTGCCAGTCGAGCGCGGTCGGTGCGCTAAACCCGTCGAAGAGGATCTCGTCCACCCGGCCATAGTTCTGCAAGAGCTCGGTGAGCTGGCCTTCGAAGTAGGCTTGATAGTCTGCGGTGTCGGTGCTCGGGAAATTCACATCCCAGGGCGACAGGTAGAGCCCGACTCTCATGTCGAGATCGTGGGCGGCTTTGGTGAAAGACCCCACCACGTCGCCCCGGCCGTTTTGCCAAGGACTCGACTGCACGGTGTAGTCCTGGTACTCGGCCGTTGCCGAATATTTGGTGAGCTTGGACGGCCACAGGCAGAAACCCGGGTCGTGCTTCGCTACCAAGGTCACCTGGCCGAAACCGGCATCCTTGAAGGCTTGCACCCACTGGGCCGCATCCACATCAGTCGGATTGAAGATGTTCGGTGAGTCTTGCGCCGGATCGCCGTGCTCGGTGCTGTCGTAGGTCTCGAGACCGAAGTGGAGAAAGCCGATGAGCTCGTTGCGCTGGTAGGCAAGCTGCTGCGAGCTGGGTACCGGACCCGACGCCTTCGGGCCGTCGAGTAACACGTCCACCGGGCCGGCGCACCCGAGCGCGGCAACCGTCGCCAAGCTCAAGGCACTGGCCAGGTGGGGCTGCATGTCCACGGGCAGGAAGATACCTCACCCGCGGGGCCTCCAGAGCAACGAACCCTTGACGCACAAACACCATCAGAGAGCACAAACACATCACAGACCGATCCGCAGACCGAGCGCGGCCAGCAGATAATACCCGGCCATCCCAGTCGCTGGCTCGCCGGCGCGGGCGCGCACGCCGCGCACGACTTCGCCGCCCTCGATGCTGAGACCCAGGCCGACCCTGCTCCGCGCGGGAATGGCCAGCGCCGCCCGCAGGCCCACGCTGGAGGTCAATTTGGATCCCGAGCCGTTCAGCACGTTGGGCTGCGAGCTTTCCCCCCTGGCCCACAGCCACCCCAGCTCGGCACGCACCCCCAGATCGAGCACCAACCTGGGCAGCGCGAGCCGGGGCCCCAGGTCAAGCCCGGCGCTGCCGCTGTGCCAGACCACGGCGCCCAGGTCGACCGGAGCCCGGCCGTAGCCCCCCCCGACGTCCACGTCAGCGTGCAGATGGCGCCGATAAACGCTCCAGAGCAGACGGCCACCCCAGATGGTGGTGCTGGCCTCCGGCATAGTGCGCCCCTCGGCCATAAGCTCTAGCCAGGAGCCGATCGGCTGGGGCGAGGGCGCGGGCGGGCGGGACACCGGCTCGGGGGGCGCGCTAGCGGCCGGCACCGGCTCGGGACCATTTTGGAGGGAGCGGATAAGCTCGGCCACGGCCAGCGCCAAAGCCCGCGGTCGCGCCGTCTCGGCGACATCGGCCAAGGAGACCAGGCTTGCGATCTCGCGGCCGCTCCCCTGTTCACGCACGGACACCCGCACCCGATCTAGGTCAGCGGCACTGGCGCACGGGACAATTTCCATGCGGACGAGCAAGGCCGCGGACAGCGCCGAGCTGTCCGGTTCGCCGCAGCACGCGAGCCCGCGCCCTGCCAGCTCGACACGCAGGCAATCGAGCACCCCCGCCAAAGGGAAGACCCCGGCGGGACACGCGGGCGGCTGCACGATGACAGCGCGCGACCCGGGCCCCGGCAGCACCGGCGCTGGCTCGGCATATGATTCGCGCGGGACCGCGGCGAGCACGGCAGCCCACAGGACGAAGGGCCGGAGGTTGCTAGTCGCGCGAGTCATCGCGCTGGCTATTGTTGCAGGCGCAGCCAGGTCTGAACAGCGTGCACGTGCCGACCCTTGGGAAACTCGGCCAGATAGGCCGCGCCGGCCCGCCGGGCAGCCTCGGTGTCCCCCGCGCGCACGTCGGCCTCCACCAAGCGAGCCCGCGCATCCTCACGCAAGCTGCTCGGAATGCCGAGGGCCAGGGCGCGGCCGAAAGCCGAGACCGCCGCCTGCGGGTGCCCAAGGCCATCGAGCTCCAGGCGGCCCAGAGCGAAGGCAGCGAGCGGCGCCTGGGCATCGCGAGCAAAATCGCTGAGAATGCGCTGCAGAGGCAGCACCGCTTCGGCCGGGTGGCCGGAGAGACGAGCCACATCGGCCAGGGCCAGCAGATCGTCCACGCCAAGCCGCCTCGATTCCCGACGGAAACCCAGGGTCCCCAGGGCAGCATAGGCCTCGCGCTGGCGGCCGCGCTGGCGCAGCACGCGCCAATCTTGGGTCGGAGCCGAGCGCGTCCTCATCCCTGACCCAGCCCCTCTCTCACCAAGCCCTGCGGCTTCGGCGCCCCCCTCCTTCTCGACACTCGCCGGAACGTCGGCGCGCGGCTTGGCCTCCTCGGCCAGCGCCATGGCCTCACCCGCGAACAGACGTCGGGCCCTTCCCGGGACGAGGTCGCCACGCACCAGCACCGCGCCACGGTTGACCTCTACCCGCAACCGTCCCGGCTCGCGCGCGCAGGCGAACTTGGTGCCCACCACCTCGACGGTTGCCAGCCCGCACTCGACGATCCAGCGACGTGGCCCCCCGGGCCGTACCTCGAAGTCGGCCCGGCCTTGGCTCACGATGGCCAGGAAGGTGCGCCCCGAGCTCTCGAGCGGCTCGAAGCGCGCCCCTGGCGACAGGCTGATGCGCGAACCGTCGGCAAGATCGAGGTCCAGGGCGGCGGCTCCCGCCTCCACCGGCCCCAGCTCATGACCGTCGGCCAACAAGAGAGGACCCGCTTCACGGTGGAGCGGCACCAGCGCAAGCAGGCCGGCCACGGCAAGCGCGCCCGCGACAGCCAAGGGCAAGAGACGCCGGCTCCCGCTGCGTCGCTTGCCGGCATGGATACGCTCACCTATGCGCATGATGGCGTCTTCATCGGTGATGTCTGTAAGAAGATCGCGCAAGGGGAATTGCATGGGGCTCAAGCCGTCCCTTCCGGCAGAGCCACGTGTCGACCCACCTCGGCATCGACGGCGGCCACGCGCCGCTTGACCGTGGCGAGCGAGCACGCGCAGGCCGCTGCCACCTCGGCCAGGGGCAGCCCTTCTACCCGACGGAGCATCCAGGCGATACGGGGCCCAGCCGGCAAGCGGCGAAGAATACGATCGACCAGGGCCAGCTCGGCCTGGTCATCGGGCGGAAGGGTCGGCGAGGCGAGCGCCTCCAAAGTTGCATCATCGGCACCCCGGTCGAGCCCCAGCACCCGCAACAACCTGGCCCGGCGCAGACGCCGGCGCACCAGATTGACAGCGATGCGCGCCAGCCAGGCTCGTAGCGCGGTGGGGTCGCGCAACTTGCCCAGCTGCTCGAACCCCACCACGAAAGTGTCGTGCACCACCTCCTCCCCCTCGCTGCGGTTAGCCAGCAGGCGCGTGGATATGGCCAGCAGGTGATGAGCGTGTCGGCGGTAGAGCACGTCCTGGCTCCACCGATCCCCGGTCAGGGCACGCGCGACCAACTCCGCATCACCCAGGGCCACTACGCTAGGCAATATGGAGGGTTGCGGTCGGGATAGCGCCGCCATAGTTATAAGGATACCCCAGCTGGCGCAAATGGCTCAAACGAGCCCACCGAACCAGCCGAGCCCACCGAGCCAGCCTAGCCGACGACCCCCGCCGGTACCCCCCGGAATCGCCCGGCGCCATTGCGCCACCGCCTCACGGCGGAGTAGCGTGCCCGTCATGTCCCATGCAGACGCCTTGCTGCCGCGCTACCCTCGCCCAGAGCGGCAACGACCTGAAAGAGCCACGCCCGGCAAAAATCGCGCATGGAGCGGGCTTGGGCCAGGACTCCTGCTGGCAAGCGCCATAGCAAGCGCCGCGTGCGCGAAGAAACCCGCGCCGGCACCCGCGGAGCACGCTCCCAGCTCCGACGCCGGGGCGGCCGCTGGCGCGAGCACCGCGCCAAAGGACACATCGCTGCATGGCATCGCCCTCGGTGGCTTGGAGGAGGGCAAGCGCAACCTCTTCTTCCGGGTGGTAGGCCGCGAACCCTCGGCTTGCGGCGAAGGCCACAGCCTGCTCCACTCGGTCGAGCTCGGCTCATGCAGGGCATCATTTTACGCCGCTCGCTATGTGGCACGCCTGGCTGATCTCGGGTATTCCGAAGCCGAGATAACCGACAAGCTAGAGCAGCGTTTTCGCGCCCCCCGCGTGCCCTACATCGACGTGTCGCAAGCGCCCCGCGAAGGCAGTCCATCCGGACGAGTGACCATCGTCGAGTTCGCCGACTACGAGTGCGACCATTGCAAGAAAGCGCAGGCCCTCATCCGGCCGCTCTTGGCCGAGTACAGCGACGTCACCTTGTATTTCAAGCACCATCCTTGGAGCTCGCACATCAACGCCAGGTTTGCCGCGCAGGGCGCCGCCGCCGCGCAGAACCAAGGCATGTTCTGGCAGTTCAGCGACAAGGTCTGGGAAAACTCGGATCACCTGGCCCCCGCCGTGCTGGAGGCCATTGCCAAGGAGATTGGCCTCGACTTCTCGCGCTGGTACGCCGACGTCGGCTCGGACGATGTCAGGGCGCACGTGCAGCGCGACCGCGCCGAGGGCGGCAGCCTGCAGATTCACAGCACCCCCGCTCTGTTCATCAACGGGCGCAGGTACAGCGACGGGCTGGATTTGCCTAGCCTCAAGGACTGGATTGACGAAGAGCTAGGCCGCTGACGGAAGGCCGGCCGAGCCGCCCTCGCCCTACTTCACCGCCCCTGCCGTGGCTGCGCGGGGGGGGGCAGAGCTCATTTCCCCGCACACGATGGTCCGGCCCAAAATCGCGCTCTAGCGCTCGTGACCCAGAAGGCTGTATCACTGGGGCACGCATGACCCATCTGCATCTCCGCGCTAGCCGGGCGAGCGCCCGAAGGACGCCGACCGAGGACCTCCAGCCGCGAGTAGACCCGTGACCGGCGGCAACTATACCGCAGTCGTGCTGGTCGTCGCGGCGGCATTGACCTTCGACTTCATCAACGGCTTTCACGACGCGGCCAATTCGATCGCCACCATCGTTTCGACGCGAGGGCTCACCCCCTTCCGCGCGGTGCTCTGGGCGGCCTTCTTCAACTTCATCGCCTTCGCCCTGTTCAAGCTCCACGTGGCGAGCACCATCGGCAAGGGCATCATCGACCCCGCCATTGTCGATTTGGCCGTCATCGTCGGAGCGCTGGCCGGGGCCATCACCTGGAATCTTCTGACCTGGTGGTGGGGACTGCCGTCGAGCTCCTCCCACGCTTTGGTGGGCGGCTTGATTGGCGCCGGCGTGTCCAAGAGCGGGTTCGCCATGCTCGGTTGGAGCAAGATTGGCGCAACGGCGGCCTTCATTTTCGTCTCGCCTCTGGTCGGCTACTTCGGCTCCGCGGCGCTCATGATTGGCCTTTCCTGGCTCGTGCGTAACCGCACGCCCGGCAAGGTCGATACCTGGTTTCGCCGCCTCCAGTTCATCTCCGCCTCCACCCTGAGCCTCAACCACGGCGGCAACGACGCCCAGAAGACCATGGGTATCATCGCCGTGCTGCTCTACTCCCAGGGCATGCTCGGCAAGTCCTTCCCCAGCTCACGCGAGTTTCCCCTCTGGATCGTGCTGTCTTGCCACGCGGCTATGGGGCTGGGCACCATGGCGGGTGGCTGGCGCATCGTCAAGACCATGGGCATGCGCTTGACCAAGTTGCGACCGTTCGGGGGCTTCTGCGCCGAAACCGGCGGTTCGCTGGCGATCTTCATCGCCACCCAACTGGGCATCCCGGTGTCGACCACTCACACCATAACCGGCGCCATAGTGGGGGTGGGTTCGGTCTCGAGCCCTGGCCGCCTGCGCTGGGGTGTGGCGACCCGCATCGTCTGGGCCTGGATATTCACTATCCCCGCCTCGGCCGCCGTGGCGTCGGCGGTCTATTTCCTGAGCCGTGCCGCCGGGCTTTGAGCCCGGACGGCGAAGATAGGTTGCCCGCGCGAACGGCGGAATCGGTGGCCAGGCGCGGTGCCGGGCCGGGCGACGGGGATGACGCTGGCAACGCAGCCACCGCCGTCTGACGCGACGCCATCATCTCCCAGGCGATCATGACGAACCCCACCAGAGT
Organism: uncultured delta proteobacterium; assembly: GCA_963849735.1. Classification (GTDB taxonomy): domain Bacteria; phylum Myxococcota_A; class Polyangia; order Fen-1088; family Fen-1088; genus Fen-1118. The sequence continues at coordinate 145,936 of CAWKJE010000049.1, read as the reverse complement.
GGCCAGCGACATCCACGTGTACTGCTCGTCGAGGTCGATGGGCATGCCCAGATTGCGAAGCGCGGCGGGCAACAGCTTGCCCAGCCAGTCGGGGACACTACGCACCGGCGCCCAGCCGATGAATTGGGTGAACGCCGTCACGGCCAGCAGCCAGCGCCCCACCATCTCGTTTCTGGCGTAGAGCAACCCTACGACAATGACCAGAGAATAGTAGTAACCGGTAAGCTCGACCCCGAAGAATACGAAAGTCGCCGACAGGGCCAGGGCGTCCCACGGCTCGGCCTTGCGCACAGCCAAGCCGAGCAGGACCAGATAGCAGAGCACCAGCGCGAAGTAGAGCGGCTTGGCCTCGCGGAAGCTGCGCACGCGAGCTTCCTTCCAGCGGCTGAACTCGTCCACCAGCTGGCTGTTGCGCAGGAGCCGTCCGACTTCGGAGGGCCGGTAGCTCACCACGGTACGCAGGCCGATGTAGTTGGTGAGCGGAGTGCTCGAGTGCTTGATGGTGTTGCGGACGAAGGCGGGATAGACGGCAGCGCCGCCGGTGGTGACCACGCTCACCGGCACCAGGATGGCCACCGCCAGTGCCGCGCCCACGAACAGGCGCACGAAGCGCCGCTCGAGCTGCCGGGACCTGGCGTAGTGGTAGCCTAGAGCTAGCGCCGGCCCTACGAAGAGAAAGATGGGGAAGATCCTGAGCAAGGTCGAGTAACCGAGGCACATGCCGGCCTGCAAGTGGCGTCCGCGCTTGGCCAGACAGACCGAGGCGGTCATCCAGAACAGCCAGTCCCAGCGCAGAAAAGATCCGCCGGTCCACTCCCAGCGCGAGGAATAGTAGGTGGCGAACGCGGTGAGCGCCACCGTCAACACCCGCCAACCAAAAGCCCACCAGATGAGGAGCGCCATCAGCAGCACCAGCACGCAATCTATGCTGTCCAGCAGCAAGATCTGGGTGCGGCTGGCCGGGGCCAGGTTGCTAAGCGCCGACCCCAGGATGCTCCAGACCGGGGTCCCGTTGAAGCCGTGGTCGAGCTGAGCATCGTCCCAGCGGCGCGGGGTCTCCAAGCTACGCAGGTAGCGCAAGTCGTGGGCGAAAGACTGCCAGCGCGCGGCCGTGAAATGCGACTTGCACCGATCCGGGTGCGCCAGAATGTCGGCGGTGGTCTCCACCAGGTTGGTGCGCAGGTTGGTCATCTTGCGCAGCTCCACCCGGCGGCGCAGACCCGGCTCTTCGCTGTCGGCGATGGCGACGCACTCGTAGAGGCGCTCGTAGCTCAGCTCCTTGAAGTACTTCGAACCGATGTAGTAGTGGAAGGTGTCGTGGCCATGGATGAAGTTGGAAAAGTGGAAGGAACCGAAATTGAAGTAGGTCAAGAACGCCAACACCCCCATGACCCCGACCAGAGCATCGCGCACCTTGGCCCGGGCGAAGTACCGCGCCGTGCGCAAGCGTAGTCTCCGCCAGCGACCGGCCTGGGCCGGCACCTCCCCCGCGACGAGCCCATCGTTGACCTTGCGCTCCCACCACAAGAAAAGAATGCCCAGGCAGGCGAGCACCAGCTCCCAGCGGGCGCTGGCAGCGTTGTCCCAGTAGTCGAGCAGCTTCTTGGGCGGCACCTTGGCCTGGGGGGCGTCCACGATCTTGAACGCGGGCGGGAAAGGCGAGGGCAGCTGGCAGTAGGCCGCGACCTCGGCCACGGAGTAGAAGCCGTCGCCCACCCCTTCCCCGAACTTCACATAGCGCGCGGCCATGTCGGGGACGTTGAGGGTGCGCGTGCGCAGGCCGTGGTTGGGCACCGGGTCAATCTGCCCGTAGACCTTGTAGTCCTTACCGTCGAGCGAGCCCCACACGGTGTAGGTGTCGTTGGCGTCGGCCTGGATGGCAAAGGCATGAATGGTCGTTACCTGTCCCAGATCCCAGGTGACGGTTGAGGCGGCGGTATCGAGAATCACCGCCGGCTCGGCGTCCCACGTCGCCCCCTCGGGCGTGACCTGCTCGTCGGTCAACAGGCCCAGGTCACGCCGCGTGTCTTGCCAGGCCAGCGGCCGCTTGTGCGCCAGCAAGTTCCCCGCGGGGCAGACAGGAACGGGCGATTGAGCCTGGGCCAAGAGCGGGGCGGCCGGCAGTAGCAAGAACATGGGCACGAAGCCCAGGGGGACTCGTCGCATACCGACAGCCTATCCTGCCCGGACCGCGAGCGTAAGACCTCACTTGCTGGACGGAGCGAGGATGAAGGGGCGAGTCGAGAGCGGGGTGGCCAGCGGCCGGATGCTCTATTGCACCCGCGGCATGTTCTTGTAGCACTCGCTGGTGGTCATGGTGGCGTTGAGATTGTCCGGCGTGGCCACCAGGCGGATGGGATCCCAGCGATCGCCACCATAGAGGCTCCGCCACCTGAGCTTGCCCACCCAGTCGCCGTAGTCGTCGGCGGCCAGACGAAAAATCTCATCACCCGGTGCGTAGCCGAACTTGCCCCCGTCCCCAATCTCATCGATGTAGCCCGACGCCTTCTTGTCCCCGGTTAGCTTGAACTCGACAACGAAGTTGCCCAGGTAGGGGCAGGTAGCCTTCCACTTGCCGGAGATGGGCCCCGGATCTTTCTCCCACGCATACTTCTTGCCCTGTGCCGGCGCCGTCATGCCCAGGACCAGCACGGGGAGCGCCACCAAGCTCATCTTCATCATGCGAGCGCGCAAAGGACTCATGCGAAGCATCCTTTCCAGCCTCGAGCGCGCCGTGCGCTCGAGAAGAACGCATTGTCCGCCATGCCGCGCTGCTTGGCAAGCCCAACGCGACGCCGTCGCCGCCGCGAGGGTTTTCGAACGGTAGTAGCTCAGACAGACGCGTCCGGCCGAGCGGGCCCGGCCGGCAGCCGGCCGAGCAAGCGCAGCACGCCATCCAGGAACACCATGGGGTGTGGCGGGCAGCCGGGCAGGAAGAGGTCGACCGGGATGTCGGCGGGAATCCCATTGCCGCATGCGGGCGAGCCGGCGAAGGGGCCCCCGGAGATGGCGCAGGCGCCGCATGCGATGACTAGCTTGGGGCTGGGCACGGCGGCGTAGGTGTCACGCAAGGCGGATGCCATGTTGCGGGTTACCGGTCCGGTGACCACGATGCCATCGGCATGGCGGGGCGAGGCCACGAACTGCACGCCGAAACGGCCAAGGTCGAAGACCACGTTGCCGGCGGCGTTGAGCTCGCCTTCGCAGGCATTGCAACCGCCGGCCGAGACCTGGCGCAGCTTGAGCGAGCGCCCGAAAAGCCGGCGCAGCTCGCTGTCGAGCGCTGCCGCATGTTGGTAGTCATTGCCGTCCCGGCCGTCCTTGCCCTCTCGGCCCTCCAACAGCAAGGCCGCCCGGGTGCGGGTGCCCAGGCGGAAGTCAGGGCTGAAGGCGATAGCCGAGGTGGGGCAAGCCTGGCTGCAGGCCAGGCAGAACAGGCACTTGCCCAGATCCAGGCGCAAAGGTGAAGCGCTGATCGCCCCGGTGGGACACGCGCTCTCGCAGGCCGAGCAGCCAGCCGCACACCGGGCCGGATCGAGCACGGGCAGGCCGCGCCAGCGCGGGTGCAGGCTGAGCGGTTCCTTCGGCCAGGCCAGGGTGCGGTGGCCTTGATGGGCTCGTTCGAAAAAGCGCTTCATCAGAGGTCATGCCCCGCGTATGACAGGTTGAAGCTCTTGTTGCACAGGGGAAAATCCGAGATCTGATTGCCCCGCAAGGCCATGGCCAACCCGAACCAGTTGTGAAACGACGGATCGACTATCTGGTAGCCCACCAGCTGGCCCTCGCGGTCGGTGGCGGCAACGTGCGCGATCTCGCCCCGCCACCCTTCGAGAAGAGCCACCGCCAGGGCCGATCGCCGCAGGGGTTCGGAGGACCAAGGGCTGGCGAGCTGCCCCGCTATCTTGGCGGCCTGCGTGCGCACGCAGGCCGCCGCCGGCGCGATCTCCGCCCTGCGCACCTCGGCGCGCGCCATGACATCTCCCGCTTCCCGCACCGCGATGGCAGGCGGCGATTCGCGATAGGCGCCCTCGGGATGGTCGCAGCGCGCGTCGCGCTCGAGCCCGCTGGCTCGGCCCACCGGCCCGACCAGGCCGAGCTCGGCAGCAACTTTGGCTTCGACCCGGCCGGTGCGCTCGAAGCGCGAGACCACCGCCGAGGCGTCGAAAACCAGCTCCGCCACCCGCTCGCAATCCTCGGCCGCGGCCGCCAAGCGTGATAGGAAGCCCGCCCGCTCGCCCTCGGGCAGGCCCAGCCTGACCCCTCCGGGCACCAGCCAGCCCCGGCCGAACCGGTTGCCCGTCATCTCGACCAGCAGGTTGAGATAGTCACCCCGCAACCGGCCGTACCAGGCTGCTCCCGGCTGGTAACCGACATCATTGCACAAAGCTCCGAGATCGCCGGTGTGATTGGCGATGCGCTCGAGCTCCAGAGCCATCGCCCGCAGGGCCTGCGCCGCCGGCGGTATCGCCAACCCGGCTAGCTTCTCCATCACGGTGACGTGGGCGAGCCCGTGGCCAATCGCCGTGTCGCCCGCGACCGACTCGACGATGACCAGCCGCCGCCCCGGGGGAGCGGTGAGCAAGAGGCGCTGGGCGCCCCGGTGCTGGTAGCCGAGCTGGATCTCGAGGTGGTGCACGACTTCGCCGTAGCACTGGAAGCGGAAGTGTCCGGGCTCGATGATACCGGCATGCACGGGGCCGACCGCGACCTCGTGCACGCCCTCGCCCTCCACCCGGAAGAACGGGTATGGGTCAGTGGTGCCGGGAGCATCCAGATCGGCATGGTGGCGCAGGGGTTTGGGCCAAGGGTGGCCCTCGAGCACAAGCCCGTGCTCCTCGGCCACTTCACGCTCGAAGGCTTGGGCCTGGGGCAGCACGGCGGTCAGCGCGGGGTAACGCCCGCCGCTCACCGCGGCCGTACGCCACACCTCCACCGTGCGCGCGCCGTCGTGGGCCACGACCGCCACGAGCTGGGGGCCGCGTAGCTCCATGACGGGCAAGGCCACCAAGCGGCCCCCCGCCCGGCAGGCCGCGACCACCTCGGCGTGAAAGTCCGCGGGCGAGCTGGCGGGCACCTCCGGCCAGTCGCCCACGCCGTCGACCAGGACATACCCGCTCATGGCGGTGGCCTCACCACCGCCGCGGCCTGCGCCAAGGCATCGCGCAGCGGCGCCGGCATCCACACCCCCAAGACCGCCAGGAGCAAGAGCGGCACCCCCAGCACGACAAAATCCAGGTAATGGAAACCCTGGGAGGGCTCCCCGACCCTCCCGCGCTCCGGCTCCAGCGGGCTTAGCCCGCCTCCTGCCCCTGCCCTTGGGTTGGCGGATTCGGGCGACTTACGCGCCATGCTCATGGCGTGCGCGAACATCCCCAGAAAAACCGTGCCGCCGGCGACCAGAAAGGCGACCAGGGTGAAGCTAGCGTGGGCCTCGGCCGCCGCTTTGACCACCATCAACTCGCTAGCAAAGATGGCGGAAGGCACCACCCCTATGAGCGCCAGCAGGCTAAGACACAGCCCCATCCCCCAGAGCGGGGACGCGCTCACGCTGCCGCGCAACCGTGCGATCTGGTAAGAACCGGCCCGCTGTCCCAGCCGGCCGGCCGCGAAGAAGCCAGCGCTCTTGGCCAGAGAGTGATTGAGAGTGTGGAACATGGCCGCGAACGCGCCCAGACCGCCCAGCCCCAGAGCTATGGCCACGATGCCGATGTGCTCGACACTGCAGTAGGCGAGCATGCGCTTGACGTTGCGTTGAAAGAGAATGAAGGCGGCTGCGATGATCATCGACAGCACGCCGAACAGGCACAGGAGGTGCCCGGCAAAGCCCGGAGCCGCCGCGTCCACCACCGGTAGGTAGCGCATCAGGCAGTAGAGCACCGTGCTTAGCATGGCGGCGGAAAAGATCGACGAGACCGGGGCCGGCGCCTGACTGTGCGCATCGGGCAGCCAGGTGTGCATGGGCGCCAGGCCGACCTTGGTACCGTACCCCACCAGCAGGAAGATGAAACCGAGCTTGGCCAGCTTGGGGTCGAGGCGGCCTGCCATATCGCGCAGCGTGGTCCACAACATGACATCTCCGCCGCCCGCCCCCGCGTGGCTGGCCGCGGCGCCGAAGACCAGCATACCCAGGAAGGCGATGGCGATGCCGACCGAGCAGATCATCAGATACTTCCAGGTGGCTTCGAGCGATTCACGCGAGCGATGGAAAGCGATGAGAAAGGTCGTCACCAGGGTGGTCGTTTCCACGCCCACCCACAGGAGACCCAGGTGGTTGGCCACCAGCACCAGCGTCATGGCGGCCAGCGAAGCCAGCCAAAGCGCGGCGAAGCCCCGCGCCTGGCGCAAGCTCAGACCGGCAGCGGTGAAGTAGCCGACCGCGAAGAGCGTGCTCGACAGAAAGACGAAGGCAAGCACCAGTAGATGGAAAGCGGACAAGGCGTCCAGCCGCAGCCAAGCGTGGGCGGTGACGAGCGCCCCTCCGCGCATGACCGCCACCCCCACCCCAGCGGCCGCCAGCGCCAGCGCGCCCACCACCCCGGCCAGCACCACCAGCACCGCCCGCGGGGTGCGCGGCAACCGGCACAGCCCCGCGCCGAGCAGGGGACCGAAAAGGATGAGCCAGAGCAAGTTTGCCATCGCCGTCGTGACTACCCGCGCAGCAGGTTGAGCTTTTCCACGTCGATGTGATCGAACTCGCGTCCGATGCGGTGGATGACCAGGCCCATGACAAAAACCCCGACCAGGAGGTCGAGCAGCACGCCCAGCTCGACCACGAAGGCCAAGTGCGCCGCCACGCTTTGCCCAAAGACGAAGGCGCCATTTTCCAGCATGAGATAGCCCGCCACCTGCAAGATGGCCGTGCGCTTGCTGACGATGACCAGGAAGCCGAGCAGCAGGGTGGCCAGGGCGACGGGCAGGTAGAGCACCGAAGCCACGACGTCACCTGGCAGGCCCAACCGCGGCGGCAACACGAAGGCGGCGATGACCAGGCCAGCGGCGATGAGCACCGAGGCATGGGTGCTGACGAAGGGCTCGACCTCGCGCCGGACCTTGGTAGCACGCATCGCGCGCCGGAGCAGCCAGGGGATGAGCGCGGCCTTGAGCAGGAGGGCGTTGCCCCCGATGAGCAGGGCGTGGAACAGGCTCGCGTCGGGTGCCTGGAGGAAGTGCAAAATGGGCAGGATGGCGAGCGCGGCGCCCTGCACGGCAATGGCCTTGATGCACGCCTCGAGCCGGCTGGTATAGACGACGTAAAGACTGGTGAGCAGCACGAGCACCAGGGCCAAATCGACGTAAGCCTTCACGGCGTCCCCCGGAAGACCAGCACCAGGAGCCCCAGCACCGCAACCACCCCGGCCCCGACCAGGAATTGCGGCACGCGCAAAAGGCGCAGGCGCGCGGTTATCGACTCGACGATACCCACCGCCACCGCCACCGCCACCATGCCCAGCAAGAACGCGGGCAGGCCGGCCACCCGCCCGTGCACGGGTATGAGCACGTGCACCAAGAGCGCCGCGAACAGGAAGAGCTTGACCGCGCTGCCGTAGAGAATGAAGGCGAGGTCAGGACCGCCGTGGTCGAGCACCATCACCTCGTGAATCATGGTCAGCTCGAGGTGGGTGTTGGGATCGTCGATGGGGATGCGGGAATTTTCGGACAAGAGCACGATGAAGAGAGCAACCGCGGCGGCGATGAGCGGAGGGTGGGCCGCGAGCCAGGTCTGCCAGGGCAGGGCCGAGAAGGCCGCCGCGAAAGAGGGGCCTTTGGCCGGCAGACAAAGGATGGCCAGGACCAGGAACAGGGTGGGCTCGGCCAGGGCCGAAAAGGCGGCCTCTCGGCTCGCCCCCATGCCCTCGAAGCTCGAATCCGGTGTCGAGCGCCGCCACCATGGTGAAGAAGCGGCCCAAACCGAGCAAATAGGCGAAGACAATGACGTCACCCGCGAATCCGAACGGGGCACGCGCGAGCAAGGGCAAGAGCAAGCCGGCGGCGAGCACGGCGGCGAGGCTCACCACCGGGCCAGCGCGGAACAGCCAGGTCGTGGTGTTGCTATACACCGCACCCTTGCCCAGCAGCTTGCCGATATCCCGATAGAGTTGCAGGATCGGCGGGCCACGCCGGCCGGCGGCCACGGCCTTGGTCTTGGCGATGAGCCCGGGCAGAAGCGGCGGCAGGAGCAAGAGCAGCCCGAGATGCACGGCCAGATCGCCCAACCTGGCTGCCGTCATAGCACCCCCCCCGCAGCAGCACCCGCCGCCGCCTTAGTGGTGCGCAACCGCCCCTCGTCGGCCACCTGGCCCGCCTCCCATCTGCCAGAGCAGGAGGGCTACCAGCGTCACCAGCATGTACACGAGATAAATCTGCGTACGCCCATGTTGGATGACCTTGAAGCGCAGCGCCAGGTGGAGAAAGCGTCGCCAGGCCGGCACCAGCACACGCTCGCCCGCCGTATCCCCGACGTTGCGCTCGAAGTGGGCGGCACGGGGGAAGTAGCCCTCGGGCAACTGGGCCTGAGTGCGGACTTGCAGGGCCAGCGCGAAGGGACCCAGGATGGGCTCGGCGAAGGCCGCCGCGGTGTACTGCATGCGGGACGTGGGCTGCGCATAGCCGCAGCCCCAGGTCGGGCCGTGCGCGACGGAACGCGACTTGAGGAGGCGCGCGCGCAAGAGCGCCAACCCCGCGACGAGCAGGGACAACACCACCGCAAGCCCACTCAAAGCCGGTAGCGACCCCAGGCTGGGCAAACCCACCGCCCCAGCCAGGGTAGCGGCGGCACGGGCGACCAGCCCCACCCCGACCACCGGGGCAAAGCCGAGCGCGACGCAAGCCAGGGCCAAGGTCATCATGGCGGCGCGCATGGCCAAGGCGGGCTCGTGCGCATGGCGCGCGTTGTCGCTGCGCGGTTCCCCCAAGAACACTACCCCGACCCCCCTGACGAAGCAGCCCGCCGCCAGCCCACCCATGAGCGCCAGGGCGGCGAGGGCAGTGAGCACCAGCCCGACCGCGTGCGCGGGCAGCCCTCCATTCCCAAACGCCCCGAGAAAGATCATATACTCGCTGACGAAGCCGCTCAGCGGCGGCAGACCACAAATGGCCACCGCCCCGACCAAGAACGCGAGCGAGGTGGCGGGCATGCGGCGGGCGAGACCGCCCAGCCGATCCATCCTGCCGGTTCCCGTGGCGTGGATCACGCTACCCGCCCCCTGGAAGAGCAGGCTCTTGCTCAGGCCGTGGTTGAGCACGTGCAAGAGCGCCCCCGCGTAGCCGAGCGCCGCCACCAGCGCCACCCCGTAATGGCGTCCCAGCAAGCCCAGGCCGAGGCCCAGGCCGATGATGCCGACGTTCTCGACGCTGCAATAGGCAAGCATGCGCTTCAGGTCGTGCTGGGCCAGGGCATGCACCACCCCCGCGAGGCCGGAGATGGCGCCCACTATCACCATGAGGGCGCCCCACCACAAGGGGGGTGGGCCGAGAAAAGCGAGCACCCGGCAAAACCCGTAGATGCCCATTTTGATCATCACCCCGGAGAGCACCGCGGACACGTGGCTGGGCGCAACCGGGTGGGCGTCGGGTAGCCAGAAGTGCAGCGGCCAAAACCCGGCCTTGGCACCGAAGCCCAGTAAAGCGAGGACGAAGCACAGGTTGGCGCCGGCAAATGCCGTCTGGCCTCCCCGGGCCAGCTCGGCAAAAGCGAAGCCGCCGGCGTGGCGGGCCAGGAGGGCAAAGAGCGCGACCAGCGCCAGCGCCCCGATATGGGTGGCGATGAGAAAGGTGGTGCCCGCGCGGCGCACGCTATCGCGCTCGCTCTCGAAGGTGACGAGGAAGTACGAGCTCACCGACATGGCTTCCCAGCCGAGCAGCAGGGTAACCCCGTCGCGCGCCAGCACCACCAGGAGCAAAGACGCGAAAAGGACATTGAACCCGGCGGTCACCGGCGCCAGGCGTCGCTCGTCGTGGTAGCCCGCGAGGTACCCTATGCCGTAGAGCGCGGTCAGGCCGAAGACGACGAAGACGGCGACCAAGAAGAAGGCCGAGAGTGGATCTAGGCCCAGCCGCAGGCTGCCAACCGGCAGGGACCAGGGCAGCGCGACGTCGGTGCTGGCACCGCTGACCAGCGCTGTGATCGCCCCGGGCAAGCCCACGAGCGCCGCCAAGAGAGCGCCCCCGCTTCCTACCCCTAGGGCCACCCGGTTCGAGCGGCCGGCGAGCACGACGATCAGAGCGCTAACACCGAGCACGGCCCCCGCGCCCACGACGAGACTTAATGCGATCGACTGCACTGCTAGATATTCCGGAGGGTATTAGATGAATGCGGAGGGTACTTCTACGCAGGCTGCGGCTGGAGTCAATAGCCGGATGATCTCACCATGATAACGGTGGACCTGGTGCTGCCGCCCTTTGCCATTTCCACCCGGGCGTACATACTCACGGTGCAGTCATGGCCGCAGATCCGAGCTCGACCGACGCCAACCACCCCTCCTTTGACATCCTGATCGTGGGCGGCGGCTTCACCGGCGCCACCCTCGCCTGCGCGCTGGCGGACGGCAAGCGGCGCATTCTGGTGCTCGAAGCCCGGGAAGGGCGCGGTCCCCGCTTTGCGGGGGAGCTGATCCATCCCACCGGCGTCGACGTGCTCGACCGGCTCGGCCTGCTAGCCGCCCTGACCGAGGCCGGGGGCGTGCCGGTGGACGGCTTCGCCATCAGCACGGCCGATCAGCCGACCGCGCATCTACGCTACGCCGAGATTACGGGCCAGCGCCCGCACGGCTTCGCCATGGAGCATCACGACATGGTGGGGGTATTGCGGCGCGCAGCAGCGGCTCGCCCCGGGGTCGAGGTTCGCTATGGCAGGCGAGCGCGGACGCTGGTGCGCGAAGACGGGCGGGTGGTGGGCGTGCGCACCGAGGCGGGAGAAACCATCCGCGCCGGCCTGACTTTGATCGCAGAGGGCCGCCACTCGGCGTTGCGCCACGAGCTCGCCACGGGCGAGTCGTGTCGGCTGGTCTCGTACAATGCCGCCTTGCTCGTCGCTGAGGCCGAGCTGCCGCGCAGCGGCCGAGGGCACATCTTCCTCGGCGCTCCCGGCCCCATACTCGCTTATCCCATCACCGCGGAGAAGTCGGGGCGCCAGCGCATCCGCATGTGCTTCGATTTGCCCGAGCTCCCCGCCGAGGGCCGTGGCCTGCAGCTCCTGGCCGCCACCCTGCGCGAGCACTACCTGCCCTGGGTGCCCGAACCCCTGCGCCAAGCCGCCGGAGTGGCGCTCGGCCAGCAACGGCCCGACGTGGCCGCTTGCCACGCCATCGCCACCCAACGCTGCGTCGCACCGGGCGTGGCCCTGGTCGGAGAGGCGGGCGGGTGCTCGCATCCCATCACCGCCGCCGGGATGACCGTCTGTCTCACCGACGTGAGCATTCTCGCCCACGAGCTCGCCCGGGCGCTCGAGCCGGAAGAAGTGCTCGCCCACTACCAGGCACGCCGCTACCGCTTCGCCCGCGCCCGCGAGGAGCTAACCCTCGCCCTCTACGAGGCATTCCAGGCCAAGAGCGACGGCACGCGCGCGCTGCGCGCCGGGATGTTCCGCTACTGGCAAGGCGGAAGCCGCGCTCGCGCCGCCTCGCTCGCCCTCCTGTCGGGCGCCGACAGTCGCCTGGTCAGCTTCCTCGCCGAGTACGGCTGTGTCGCCGGCCACGGTATGGTGTGCACCATGCGGCACAGGGTTGCGGGCGGCGATGGTCAGCCCATCGGCCGCTGGCGCGGCCTGCGCGGGCTAATGGGTAAGTCGGCGGAGAAGTTGCAGCGCGTGGCCCGGCGCTTGCGCAGCGCGGAGCTCTGAATCACCCGCGCGCAAGGCACAGGGCGCTGATTCAGCGCACGGTCGCCGAATCATCCACGCGCGCGGCCCAGGAGCGCCGCCAACGCCTGGTCCGACGCCGACGCCAGGGATGCCTCGGCGAGGATGCCCGCCACCGCACGCCGACTGACCTTGGGCTCGGCGCCCCTGCGCAGAGTGCTCTCCCCCTCTTCGACCAATCTCAAGGTGGCCAGGGCCAAGGCCAGTGGCACCGCACAGAACAGGCGAATGGCTCGTCCCGCCTCGCCCCCCTCTCCTGCCGCCGGCCACAAGCTCACGTATTCCTCGGCGCGCCCCAGGTGCGCGCGGGCCCGCTTGCACACCGCCCTGATAACCGCCAGCCCGGACTCGCGCATCTCCGGGTCGAGCAGGCGCTCCAGATCGAGCCCATGCTCCCGCGCCAGAGCGAGCGGCAAGAAGCAGGCGCCACGCTCGGTGAAATCCTCGGTCACGTCCTTGACCACGTTCACCATCTGCAGGCCCAGCCCGAAGCTCACGGCTCGGTCACGCAGCGCAAAGCGATTCTGGTCAGGCAAGCCCGGCATGGTCTGCTCGAACAACCCCGTGAGCAGGTTGCCCACGGTGCCGGCGACGAAGTAGCAGTAGCGCTCGAGGTCTTCCAGATCGGCAAGACGCAGAACCGCGCCGCGCGCGGCATAAGCGCGCATGCCCGCCGACATCTCGAGCACGGGGGCGCGAGTAGCTTCGCGCTGCGCCTCGGGCAGGGCACGGAAGGCGCGCACCACGGCGCCTGCTCCGCGACACAGCTCGCCATCCGCGCTGGTACCGCCCACGGCTGCCCGCCGGCAGCCCACCTCGAGCTCGGTCACCTCTGCCTGATCGTCGTCGAGCACACTATCGAAGACGTTGAAAAGTCCGTTGCGCTGAGCCCGTCCCAACCCTGGAGCATCCTCGATGGAATCGACCACTCGGCAAAGGAGATAGGCCACCCGCACGGCGGCGCGCAGCGTTCCCGGCAAAGCCTCTATGGAGAGCGCGAAAGTGCGCGACACCCGCGGCAGGACGGCAATACAAAAGGCAGTATCCTCCGCGGCAGCCGCGGCGGATGAGCGAGGGCGTGACCCTCCCTCGACCTCGGGGCACCCGCCTTCGCGCGAGGCGATAGCCGTATTTCTCATGGTGTGGCGGTGTTCGCTACCCGCGCGGCGGCCGCAATGCGGGACCGCCTTCGTCGACAGCGCAGGACAGCGCGGTCCCGTCCATGGCGACTGCTCCATGGTATCTGGGAAGTCATCGTCAGGATTGTTGCACAAATTCGTTCCGATGGGCAGATTGGATGCGCGAGCGTAACCCCGCGATGCTCTTGACAGCCCAACCTCGCATCGTTAGGGTGCGCTCCGAAAATCTAATACTCGATCGCGGCAGGGGAAGCCGGTGCAAATCCGGCGCGGTCCCGCCACTGTGAAGGAGAAGAAGGCGCTGGTTCGCCACTGGGGTATCCCTGGGAAGGTCAGCGCCGACGCCTCTGCGCCATGGTCGCAGTCGCTCCCGAGCCAGGATATCCCGTCGCGATTATCGAACTCGCAATGACCTTCCGCGGAGGAGGACGTTCCGGTCTCAGCCGAAACCCTTCGCCGCCGTGGGCAGAAGGGTTTTTTCGTGTCGAGGCCAGACCCGGCGCCGTGCGCGCGGAACGTGCGGTGCTGGCTAATCCGTGTATCGAGATCCTGGGGCGCGCTCCTCTTGTGCAGCGGGCCGTTTACGCTCGTTGGCGCGGCCAGCGCGGATGCGGAGCAGGTTGGCGAAACCGTAGTGGTGGCTGACCCCTATCCCACCGACACGGCCAGTGCCGACCGCGCTGCTTCCTCCACCACCGTCACCGTGGCCGAGCGCGCGCCGCACGCGGCCGACTCCGTGACGCAGATCCTGTCCGAGCAGGCGGGTGCGGTGGTAACCCGTCTGGGCGGCCTGGGCTCCACCGCCACCCTGTCGCTGCGTGGATCTAGCGCCAACCAGGTCTCGGTCTACCTCGACGGAGTTCCCCTCAACACGGTAACCGGGGGCGGAGTGGATCTGGGCGCCATCCCGATCGGTGACATCGAGCGCATCGAGATCTATCGCGGCATGAGCCCCATGATTTTCGGTGCCTCGGCCATCGGCGGCGTGGTTGCCATCACTACCGCGGTGCCCGCGGCAAATCGCGCCGATGTCGAGGCGGGCGCGGGATCCTTCGGAACCTACTACGGGGGGGCCAAGGGGACGTGGTCGCTGGGCCGCCTGCACGTATACGGGGGCATGCACGGCTTGACCTCGGAGGGCGATTTCCCCTACACCGTCACCTCGAACACCGGCGTCACCACCGATCAGGATCACAGCGCCATCCGCCGCAACAACGATATGCAGCAGCTGGACGGCATGCTGCAGGCGGTGGTCGATGAGTCGGAGGGCCGGCGCATCAGCGCGGAGTTGCTCTGCTTTGGCCGCACTCAAGGCCTGCCGGGCAACGTGATCCTGGCCCACCCCAGCGCACGTCTGGGATCGCTGTGGGCAACTGGCGCCCTCGCTTACGACTCACCCCAGGCTCTGGGCCCGGGCGGCCGAGTACACGCCACGCTGTACGGCCACTACGATCTGTCCCATCTCGACGATCCCCATGCCGACATCACCCCCATCCCCACCGACGCCCGCGACCGCATCTATACCACCGGCGGCACCGTGACCTGGCGCTATGCCGGGCGTCCTTGGCTGGTCTTGTCGGGGCTCTTCGATTCCCGTTTCGACCGCTACTCGCCCTCGGACACCAATGTCACGGGCTCCCCCGGCACCCGGCTCTTCGGGGCCACCGGGTTAGAAGGCGATTTTTGGGTGAAGTCCCTCCGGCTCGACCTCATTCCTTCCCTCCGTCTCGAGATGGCGCGGGAAGAGACCTCCGGACGCAACCCGTTCTACGAGCTCCTGCCCACCTCGGCCCCGGTGAACCACGTCCTGCCCATCGCCCGCTTGGCGGCGATCGAGGAATTGACGAGCTGGCTCAGCCTGCGCGCCAACGGCGGCCGCTACGCCCGCCTGCCCTCGCTGGTCGAGCTCTACGGCAACAGCGGACTCTTGCTCGGCAATCCCGCCCTCGAGCCGGAAAACGGAGTCAATGCCGACTTGGGCCCGGCCTTGGCCTGGCGGACGGCATCTACCCGCCTGTCCTGGACGACGGCGGCTTTCGCCAGCTTCATCGACAACCTCATACAGTACGAATATGGCGATGGCCACGCTCGCCCGGCCAATCTAGGCAGCGCGCGCATCCTGGGCGTGGAGAGCGAGGCCACGGTGGAGCTGGGCGCGCACCTCCGCGTAGTGATGTCCGGGACCTACTCCGACCCACGTAACACCTCAGCCATCGCATCCCAGCACGACAAGTTCCTGCCCTTTCGCCCGCGCTACCGCCTCTTCGCCCGCCCGGAATGGCGGGCGATTCGCATCTCGCCCCAAACCTCCCTCGGCTTCTACCTCGAGTGCGATGCCACGGGCAGCGACTACCTGGTCCCCGACAACAGCGTGGTGGTGCCGGACCGCTTGCTCTTCGGGGCCGGCGCCTACGCCGACTTGCCCGGCGGTTTCTCCCTGCGCCTCACCGGACAGAACCTAACCAATGCCTCCGTCTACGACATCAGCGACTATCCCCTTCCCGGCCGCGAGCTGTACCTGGCCCTGGCATGGAGCCACCCCAAGCACCGAGAAGGGACCCTCCCGGCAGCAATCCCAGCGGCCACCCCTTGAACACCCCATAGCCCAATCCCTGAGCAACCCGAGAGCAACCGCAACCCAAGAGCAACCCGAGAGCAACCGCAACCCAAGAGCAACCCGAGAACAACCGCAACCCAAGAGCAACCCAATCCCATGAGCAGCCCCATGAGCAATTCCACGAACAATCCCGTGAACAATCCCATCAACGATCCCATGAACCACCCGCCGGCACATCGCCGCATCATCCTTGCCCTGCCCAGTCTCCTGCTCGGCCTCGGTCTTTGCGCCTGTGGCAGCAACAACAGCGCTCCGGCCCGCTCGGATGCCGCCCTGGACCAAAGCGCACCCCCCACCCCCGACGCGGGAGCTAGCCCGAGAGACATCGGTACGCCAGGGCTGGACAGCGGCCTTCTCTCCGGAGACGGCGCGCCCGGCGCGTCGGAGACCGGTGTGGCCACGCTCGACGACGCGCCCGGCTCGTCGGACACCGCTACGGCCCCGCTCGACGGCACCCTCGGCTCGTCGGACGCCGGTGCGCCCACGCTCGACGGCGAGGCTGCTCCACCCGCGGTGCGCGGCATGGTGGCCGTCAATAGCGACTACCAGTCGACCGCGGTCTCGCTGCTCGACCCCGACGGCAATGTGGTCAAGGATGGTTGCATCAACTCGGGCACCGGCAAACCTGGCCTGACCATGACCCTTTCCGGCGACGTGGTCTTGCCCAGCCAGCTGCTCACGACCTCCCCCATCACCCTGATCGATCGAGGCAACAATGTCCTGATCTGGATCGATCCCACCACTTGCGCCCCCCTGCGCGAGCTCGATGTGAGCACGGGCTTTACCGCCGATCCCCATGACTATGTCGAGCTGGCCCCGAACAAGGCCTATGTTACCCGCTACGAGCAGAACACCGCGGCCAAAGCGACCGACACCAACTTCGACCAAGGCAACGACCTGCTCATCGTCGATCCCTCGCAGCCCAAGATCCTCGGCCGCATCGACCTTGGCGCCTTCGCGCCCGCCGGGGTGCTGCCGCGCGCCGATCGTGCGCTCTTGGTCAGCGGCCAGGTCTTCGTCACCCTCGACGCCAGCAATACCGACTACCAGGGCAACGCCACCGGGCGGCTGGTCATAGTCGATCCCGCCTCCGATCAGGTAGTGGGCACGGTGGACCTACCCGGCACCAAGAACTGCAGCGCAATGTTCTATCTGGCGGCGGACCACAAGCTGCTGGTGGCCTGCAACGGTGACTACGGCGACGGTGCCCAGCAGTACGCCGCCTCCGGGATAGCCACGCTCGATATCAGCACATCGCCACCCGCCCTGGTCACTCTGGTCACCGGCGCCGCCGCCAGCAACCTGGTCTTCTCCAACTCGACCGTGGCCGCGCTCGACGCCAGCAGCGTGCTGGGCGTGACCGATGGCGCGCTTTCGGGCACACCGCCTGACAGCCTCTGGCTCATCCCTCAGGACGGCACGTCTCCGAGCAAGATCTTCAGCTCCGCGGAAGCCTTCGCGCTGGGGGCGGTACTGGTGGACGCCCAGCGCAACCTGGTCTTTGTCGCCGACGGGACCACGGTCGCCCCGCCGCTCTTGCGCGTCTTCACCCGCAGCGGGGGTGCCTTCGTGGCCACCACCACCATCACCACCAACCCGACCCAGAAGCTTCCCCCGCGCGCCCTGGCCTGGTTCTAGCGCCCTGGACTACTATCGCCCCGCAACGCTTTCCTCGGCACCCGCGTCACGAGGCTTCAGGCCGCAGATATCGTGCCCAAGTCCGCCCTCGGCCACACCTTCCCCGACCTCGCCGGCCGTCTCCATAGATCGCCGGCCAGGCCGACGAGGTCTACCAGACCGCCGTGGGCACGATCCTGCGCTTGCTCCCCCACCCGGTGACCTCATTGGGCCCGGTCCCGGTCCCGCCACCTAATAACGTCAGCATGACATCAGCCCCGGGACGGTGACAGGTCTGGGCCCGCGGCAAGAAGGGTCAGCGGCTGACTCGGCGTTGCCTTCGCGTTACTCGCGTTAAATGAGGACTAATTTAGTCCGTTTTCGGTTGACCATCGACGGGTATGCCCGCTATCTTCACCGCCGTGGCCTCGTAGTGCCACGAGGCGAGGACATTCGGAGGGCTTCATGCAAGACGATCCTACGGCGTCCGGAGCGCGGTTTCTGGTCGGCATCGATGTCGGTTCGACGACGGTGAAGGCGGTGGTGGTGGCGCCAGATTCGCACGCCATCCTGTGGTCGGACTACCAACGCCACCAGACCCGGCAAGCGGAGAAAGCCCTCGAGCTCCTGCAGGCAATTCTGGAGCAATTCCCCGACCTGGCCGCCCACCCGGAGAGTGGGCGCATGTTCATCACCGGATCGGGCGCGTCGCCCCTGGTCGAACCCATAGGGGCCCGCTTCGTGCAGGAGGTGAACGCCGTCACCTTGGCGGTGGAAAAGCTATATCCCGACGTCGGTTCCGTGATCGAGCTGGGGGGACAGGACGCCAAGATCATCATCTTCAAGGAGGGGGTGGACGCAGAGGGACGCAGCACGGGCAAGACCGCCATCGCTTCGATGAACGATAAGTGTGCTTCGGGCACGGGCGCGACCATCGACAAGTGCTTCCTCAAGGTGGGCCTGCCCGCCGCCGAGGCCGCCCGCCTGCGCTTTTCCGATGCAAAGCTGCACCACGTGGCCGCCAAGTGTGGAGTATTCGCCGAGACCGACATCGTAAACCTGGTCAAGGCCTCGATACCCGCCGAGGAAATCATGTGCTCGCTCGCCGATGCCATCGTCATGCAGAACCTCTCCGTGCTCACGCGCGGCAATACCTTGCGCCATAGGGTGCTGCTGCTGGGAGGTCCCAACGCCTACCTGCCCTTCTTGCAGGACTGCTGGCGTCTGCGCATCCCCGCGACCTGGGCCGCGCGCAGCTATCCCTACCCGCAAAACCGCCCCATCGAGGAGCTCATCTTCGTCCCGCCCAGAGCGGAATACTACGCCGCCTTCGGCGCGGTGATGTACGGCGTGCAGGAGCCAGGCCAGGTGGGCCTGTTCCACGGTCTCGACAATCTGCGCGCCTTCATCGCCTCAGGACGCAAAGCCAAGCTGGGCGATGCGGCGGGTCCACCGCTCGCGCGCTCGCCCGCCGAGCTGACCGCCTTTCGCGACCTCTACCGCATACCCCGTTTCGAGCCTCGGCGTCTGACGCCCGGGAGCAGAGTACGCGCCGTGATCGGCATGGATGGCGGCTCGACTTCCTCCAAGGCCGTGGTCATCGACGAGCAACGCAACATCCTCAAGAAGGAGTACCAGCTCTCCAAGGGCAACCCGATCCAGGACGTAAAGGAGATCCTTGCGCGGCTCAAGGCCTGGGCCGAAGGAGAAGGCGCGGCGCTCGAGGTGATCGGTTTCGGCGCCACCGGGTATGCCGCCGATGTGCTCGAGCGCACGGTGCACGCGGACGCCAACATCGTCGAGACCGTGGCCCACATGACCTGGGCCACCACCTTCTTCGGAGACGTCGACGTCGTATGCGACATCGGCGGCCAGGACATCAAGGTGCTCTTCCTACACAAGGGCGACATCAAGAACTTCCGCTTGTCCAACCAATGCTCGGCCGGCAACGGCATGTTGCTGCAGGCGATGGCGGATCAGTTCGGCGTGCCCATCACGGAATACGCCGAGACCGCCTTTGCCGCTACCCTGTCGCCTCGCTTCAGCTACGGCTGCGCGGTTTTCCTCGATTCCGATCGGGTGAACTTCCAGAAGGAGGGCTACGCGAAGGAGGAGCTGCTCGCCGGTCTGGCGCAGGTGCTGCCCAAGAACGTGTGGCAGTACGTGGTGCAGATTCCCCGCATGGCCGCCTTGGGCAAGCGCTTCGTCCTGCAGGGCGGGACCCAGTACAACCTGGCCGCGGTCAAGGCCCAGGTCGACTACATCAAAGAGCGGGTGCCCGGCGCCGAGGTTCTCGTACACCCCCATTGCGGCGAAGCCGGGGCCATCGGCGCGGCCTTCGAAGCCCTACGCGTAGTCAAGCGCCGCGGTCACTCCACCTTCGTCGGCCTCGAGGCAGCCATCGGCATGGAGTGGGAGGCCCGCAACGACGAGAGCACGCGCTGCCATTTCTGCGCCAACAACTGCGCGCGCACCTTCATCGACACCCGCACCCCCGACGGGGGCCAGGCCCGCTACATCAGCGGTTTCTCCTGCGAGAAGGGCACCGTCGAATCCCGGCAGGCCATGGTCGCCATCGCCACCGAGCGCAAAGCCGTGATGAAACGCTTTCCCAACCTGGTCGACTACGAGGCGCGCATGCTGTTCCGCCACTTCTACGACCCACGCCCGCTGCCCGAGGAGGGCGAGCCCATCGACGATGTGGCGGTGGAGCGCACTCTGCTCGGGGCCCGCCACCTCGCCACCCGGCGCGGCTTCCGGCGCTCACCTGCCGCGGCCGAGGAGACGCGCCGCAAGTTGCGCATCGGCATACCGCGCGTGCTCAACATGTGGTCGACCGCGCCTTTCTGGAGAACCTACCTGGAGGCCCTGGGCATGCCGCGCGGCAACGTGGTCTTCTCCGACGTCACCTCGGAAGAGATGTGGCTCGAGGGCGGTAAGTACGGTTCGGTCGACCCTTGCTTCCCGGCCAAGGTGGGCCAGGCCCATGTCCACAACCTGCTCTTCCATCACCACACCCCAGAGCAGCCGCTCGACTTCATCTTCAACCCTTGCCTCACCCATGTGCCGTCCTTCGTGAAGAACGCGCAAGACTACACCTCGTGTCCGATCGTCGCGGGCTCGCCCAACGTGCTCAAGGCGGCTTTCACCAAGGAGATCGATTTCTTCGCGCAGCGGGGCATTCGCTACCTCGATAGCGCCTTCACCTTTGTCGAGCCGGTCCTCCTCCGCCGCCAGCTGTTCGAGACCTTCGGCGCAATCCTGCAGATTACCGAAGACGAGTCCGATTTCGCCTGCCACGAGGCCTTCACCGCCATGCGCTTGTTCGACCAGGATCTCGAGACCCGTGGCCGCGCCATTCTCGACGAGGTGGAGAAGGACAACCGGGTCGCCCTCCTGCTGCTCGGCCGGCCCTACCACCTCGACCCGGGCCTCAACCACGGCGTGCTGGAGGAATTCCAGATCATGGGCTTCCCCATACTCAGTATGCGCTCCTTACCCAAGGACGAGGCCTACCTCGGCCGCTTCTTCGCCCCTGACCTGGCCGCTGGCCGCATCAAGAGCCCGCTCGAGATCAGCGATGTGTGGCCGGAGAATTACTCGGCCAACTCGGCCATGAAGGTCTGGGCGGCCAAGCTCGCCAGCCGCCATCCCCACATCGTGGTGCTCGACCTCTCCTCTTTCAAGTGCGGGCACGACGCCCCCACCTACGGCATCATCGACAGCATCATCGCGGCCGCTGGCACCCCCTATTCCGCCTTGCACGATATCGACGCCAACAAGCCCGGCGGGTCGATCAAGATACGGGTGAAGACCTATGCCCATAGCCTGGGCTTGCACCAGGAACGCCTCGAAGACATGGCACGGGCCAAGGCCGAGCTCGGCTATCGGGTCGACCTCAAGCATCTCGAGCTGTTGCGCCATAGACAGCAGGAGCTGGCCGCTCGTTCGCTGGGCGACACCGCCCTCGCCCGCCAGATCGCCGACCTGGTCGAGCGAGTAGGTCGCTACCAGCGCGACACCAGCGCCGCAGCAGCCAGCGCCCAAGCGCTGGCCGCCCAGGCGAGCGCGGCCGAGCTGGGCCTGGTACGGCTCGGCGTCCGCCGCGAAGCTTCCGCAACCATTTCTCGCATCTAGCCCAGGGAGGAGACGGAAATGAATACAGCGAATTTGCCGGAAAGCGGAGCCGACCTCGCGGACGAGCTGGCCCAGTTCGAGCGCGAGGAAAGACAGCGCCTCGGCTTGCCGGCGCTCGATCGCCACTGGCGCGATGCGATGGTGAGCCCCCAGTTCAGCAAAAGCCAGCGCGCCAGCACCACCCTGCTGGTGTCGGGCCTGACCGCTGCCCACGATCACCTGGTGAAGTCAGCCCTGCTCGGGCTGGGCTACCGAGTCGAAGTCATAGACGTGCCCGACAACGAGGCCCTGCGCTACGGCAAGGAGTTCGGCAATCGCGGCCAGTGCAACCCCACCTACTTCACCGTGGGCAACCTGGTCAAGTTCCTCACCGAGCGCTGCCGGGCGGAAAAGCTGACCCCTGCCCAAGCCGTCGAGCGCTTCGTCTTCGTCACCGCGGGGGCCTGCGGCCCCTGCCGCTTCGGCATGTATGCCACCGAGTACCGCAAGGCCTTGCGCGACGCCGGCTTCGACGGTTTTCGCGTGATGCTCTTCCAGCAGCAGGGCGGGCTAGCGCAGGCCACCGGCCAGGACGCGGGGCTGGAGTTTTCGCCCAAATTCTTCATCGCTTTGCTCAAGGCCCTCATCGCGGGCGATGTGCTCAATGGTATCGGCTACCGCCTGCGCCCGTTCGAGCTCGAGCCCGGCGCCACCGACGCAGCCTTAGCCCGCGCCCGCGGACACATGGAGAGCGCCTTTGCGCGCCGGGGCTCGGTGCTGCTCGCCCTGAGCCGGGCGCGGCGTGAGCTCAGCCAGGTGAAGTGCGACTTCACCCGTCCCCTGCCGCGCGTCTCGATCATAGGCGAGTTCTGGGCCATGACCACCGAGGGCGACGGCAACTACAAGTTGCAGCGTTTCCTCGAGGAGGAAGGCGCCGAATGCGACGTGCAGTTCGTCACCAGCTGGCTGCTCTACAACGTATGGGAAGCCCGCTACGACACCCGCGCTCGCGCTTCCTTGCGCGGACAGGATCAGGCCAACGCCAGCATCAAAGGCTCGCTGGGCGAGGTCGAGCTCCAGCGCGCCAAGCTGCTATTCGCCGATCTGGCCCTGCGCGCGGTCTTCCAGACCTTCGCCCACATAGGCGGCCTGCCCGGCTATCACCTGCCCGACATGGACGAGGTCGCCGCCACCGCCCACCAGTACTACGACAACCGGCTGCGCGGCGGCGAAGGCCATATGGAGGTGGGCAAATTCATACTCAACGTGCTCCATGACAAGTCGCACATGACCCTGTCGGTGAAACCCTTCGGCTGCATGCCCTCCTCGGGCATCTCAGACGGGGTGCAGAGCCTGATCACCGCGCGTTTCCCCCAGAGCCTATTTTGCGCCATCGAGACCTCGGGCGACGGCAAGGTGAATGTACAGAGTCGCGTGCAGATGCAGGTGTTCAAGGCGCGCCAGCGGGCGGTGGCCGAGTACGAAGCGGCGCTCGCCCGCGCGGGCACCACCCGCGCCGAGGTGCAGGCCTTCCTGACCGAGCACAAGGGTCTGGGCAGCGGCCTCCACCGCTCGCCCCATGCCGCCGCGGGAACGGCCGCCGATCGCCTGGCCGAGATCGCGCCCTTCCTGGGCAAGTCGCGCGTGGCGATATGCGCCATCGCGACCAGACGGCGGGCCGGACATCTTTGGCGGGGCACCGAGGCCAGGTTGACCCGCGCCCTACGCCTCGCCCCCCAGGTGCGCGGACAGGCACGCAGCTTGCTCGGCCGTCTCAATACCTCGCTCAAAGCCGCGGCCGTGCGCTGGGGCACGGGTGGCGCGTCAGGCCGCTCGGGAATCGAGCCGGCCGACCCCGCCCAAGCCCAGTCCGACGCTTCTTCCCCGCCCCAGGCCAACACCCGCCAACCGGTGCGCTCAGCCCGCCTGAAGGTGGTGGCCGACGCCGGCCAGGAGCCGCACCCGCTGCGCACGAGCGAGGCCGCCCCCGAGAGCTCGTGCGCTTGTGGGTCGGTCAGCCAAACCCCCGCGGCGCCGGCAACCGAGCCCGCCAAAGCCCCGCCCGCAGCAACCGCGCTCGCTAAGGCCCCACCCGCGCCCGCAACCGAGCCCACCACCGACCCCGCCAGCGCGCTCAGCGTGGTACGCGGGTATGGCACCGCTGCCCGTGACTGGCACTGGCTCGATCAAAATATACCCTGCCAGTCGGCCTGTCCCGCCCACACCGACATTCCCGCCTACCTCAAGGCCATCTCCGACGGCAACTACGACGAGGCCTACCGCATCAACCTGCGCGACAACGTATTCCCAGGAGTGCTGGGCCGGGTGTGCTCACGACCCTGCGAGGCCGCATGCCGGCACGGCTGGGATGGCCTGGGTGAGCCGGTGGCCATCTGCTGGAGCAAGCGAGCCTCGTTCGATCTGCGGGCGCGCGAGCCGATGGTCCTGCCCGCCCTGGCTCCGCCATCGGGCAAGCGCGTGGTGGTGGTGGGTGCCGGCCCGGCGGGCCTGGCGGCCGCGCGCACCTTGGCGCTCCTGGGCCACGCCGTGGTGGTGCTGGAACAGAGCACTCGTCCCGGCGGCATGATGATCCAGGACATCCCGGAGTTTCGCTTGCCTCGCGACGTGGTCGAGCTGGAGATCGAGCAAATTCGGCGCTGCGGCGTCGAGATCCGTTGTGGCATTGCCATGGGCCGCGACATCACCCTGGCCGAGCTCGAGGCCAGCTACGACGCCGTGGTATTGGCGGCAGGAACATTGCGGCCCAACCTGCTCACGCTGCCCGGTCATGATCTGCCGGGCATCGAGCACGGGATCGACTTTCTGCTCAAGGTCGCCGAGGGCAAGGACGTCGCCCTTGGCCCTAGCGTGCTCGTCATCGGCGGCGGCTTCACCGCCATGGACTGCGCCCGCACCGCCGCGCGCCTGGGCGCTCATACCGTGCAGCTCGGCGAAGCTCCCCGGGGCCGTGACTCGACCCCCGCGCTCAAGCTCGGCGCCGAGACCGTGCGGGTGCTCTACCGGCGCTCGCGAGAGGAGATGCTCGTGACTCCCGGCGAAATCGAGGATTTGCAACACGAGGGCATGGACCTCGAGATCATGGTCGCCCCCGTCGCCTACCTGAGCGACGGCCAGGGGCGACTGCGCGGCATGCGCTTCGTGCGCACCCAGCTGACGGCCACCGATGCCTCTGGCCGCCGCAAGCCCGAGCCCATCCCCGGCAGCGAATTCGAGCTGCCCGCGAGCACCGTGCTGCTCGCCACCGGACAATTCCCCGACAGCAGCATCGTGGGCGACGCCGGCCAGGACCTCTTCACCGCCGAGGGTTGGCTCACCACCGGCTCGGCCCATTGCACCCAGCGCGCCAAGGTATTCGCGGCCGGAGACTTCGCCACCGGAGCGCGGACCCTGATCGACGCCGTCGCCCACGCCAAGAGCTGTGCCCTCAGCGTGGACCAAGCCCTCACCGGCAAGACCCGCATGGCGGAAGTGGCGCTGGTCGAAAATGCCCAGGGTACCGGCCGCACGCGCGCCATGGACGAGGTTCCTCGGCGCAAGATGCGGCTTCTGCCCGTGCTCGAGCGCACTCTGCGGGCCGAGGTCGAGCAAGGCTTCGAGCGTGAGCGCGCCGCCGAGGAGACTCAGCGCTGCTACCTTTGCCATCACAAGATGGAGATCGATCCAACTCTGTGCACGAGCTGCGATCTGTGCCTCAATGTCAAGCCCAGGGCCGACTGCATCGTGAAGGTGACCGGCTTCTCCTACGACGCGGCCGGGCGCATAACCGGCTTCCAGCGCGCCAGCGAGAATGACAAGCACCCTCGCCTCTGGATCAATCAAGCCGACTGCATCCGCTGCGGCGCCTGCATCGAGGTTTGTCCCGACGACGCGATCAGCTTGCAGAAGGTTAGCCGCAAGACCGTGTTCCAGGCCAGAGCATAGCCGTCCTTTGGGGTAAAGGTTGCGGCCCTATCCGCCGATGGGATCTCGTGCTGCAATCGGTCTAAGACACAAAGGACGACGCACGTGACGGCGGCAAACAACTTAATACCCTGGCTTATGCAGTTCTGCGAATGGCACGATGGCTACAAGCGCGCGACCCTGCTGCCGGAAGAGGTCGAGACCTACCTGGTGGAACGGCGCGACCTGTGCCAGGCCTTGCTCATGGCTCAGCGCCTTGCCATCGAGCCGGGCGCCGCCGCCCGGGCCGCGCTCCGGGTGGCGCGTGCCTTCCAGGTCGAGCTCGCTCTGGCGGTAGGGCCGGTCACCGCCATCACCAAGGACATCAGCACTAGCGGCATATCGGCCCTGGTCGCGGAGGCGCCGCCCCCCGGCACCGCGGTGCAAATGCGGCTTAAGATCGGGGGGGGCACCATCATCGCCTGCCGCTGTCAGGTGGTGAATGTCATCCCCCGGCCGGGCAGCGCGCTCATGTGCGCGGCCTTCCAAGACCTTTCGGGCGAGGCGCACGACAAGATCGAGACCGTGGTCTGCGACGTGGTGGCGAGCGAGCTCCGCTCGACCTTCAAACGACACTAGCTCGACCGCGCGGAAGCGGCTATTTTCGCCGGTGAGGCGCCATGCCCAGTACCAGCGAGCGAGTGAGCCGGTTCTCCGAGTCAGTCATTCGTCGCATGACTCGCTTGGCCAACGCCCACGGTGCCATCAATCTGTCCCAGGGCTTTCCCGACTTCGACCCGCCCGAAGCGCTGAAGCAGGCCGCCGAGCGCTGTGGCCGCCACGGACCCCACCAGTACGCCGTGACCTGGGGCGCGCCCAACTTGCGCGCCGCCCTGGCCCGCAAGCAGTCTCGGCTCATGGGTCTCGACCTCGACCCCGACCAGAACCTGGTCATCACCTGCGGTAGCACGGAAGCCATGATGGTCGCGATGATGACGGCGTGCAATCCCGGCGACCGGGTGGTGGTCTTTTCGCCGTTCTACGAGAACTACGTGGCCGACACCATCCTGTCCGGAGCCGAGCCCATCTACGTCTCGCTCCATCCGCCAGGGTTCGGCTTCGACCGCGCCGAGTTGGAGCGAGCCTTCGCCCTGCGGCCGAAGGCCATCATTCTCTGCAATCCCGCCAATCCATCGGGAAGGGTCTTCACGCGCGCCGAGCTGGAGGTCATCGCCAAGCTGGCCGAAGCCGCCGATGCCTTCGTCATCACCGACGAGGTCTACGAGCACATCGTGTATGCCCCGCACCGGCACACCTACTTCGCCGCGCTGCCCGGCATGAGCCGTCGGACCATCAGCTGCGGCTCGCTCTCGAAGACCTACTCGATCACGGGTTGGCGATTGGGCTATGTCATCGCGGCGCCCGAAGTGGTCGCGGGCGCCCGCAAGGTACACGACTTTCTCACTGTCGGCGCCGCCGCACCCCTGCAGGAGGCAGCGGTGGTCGCTCTGGCTTTGCCCGACAGCTATTACGACGAGCTGCAGGCCAGCTACACCGCCAAGCGTGAGCTTTTTCTTGGCTACCTGCGCGAAACCGGGCTGGCCTACAGCGAGCCCGAAGGCGCCTACTACGTGATGGTCGACATCGCTCCCACCGGCTGGACAGACGACCGCGCCTTCTGCGAGTGGCTGGTCAAAGAGGTCGGGGTGGCGGCAGTGCCTGGCTCCAGCTTCTTCCGCGAGCCCGTCGCGCATTGGATCCGCTTCCACTTCGCCAAGCGCCCGGAAACCCTGGCCGCGGCTGGCCAACGCCTGCGCGGACTGCGCGACCGCGCCGTGCGAGCGCGGCAGTAGCATAGCGCGGGATGCACGTGCTATTAAGTCGGCGTGGCACGCCCTGCTCTTCCGCTCATCCTGGGTGTGGCCTTGGATCGTGTCCTCGGCGAGCCACGCCGGTGGCATCCCCGGATTGCCTCGGGCCATGAGGCCAACTTGCGGGAAACCGGCCGCAAACGCCGGACGCCGACCATGGCCCGGGGCACGCGACGGAGCGAGTGACATTGGCTTCCGGCTCTCCCGCTCCTGGCCAGGCCAATGCCAGCGTCGCGGACGCGCCGCCCGGCGGTCGCCTGGCCGCCCCATCGCTGGGGCTAGCGACCGCGCTGTCGCTAGCCTTCGTGCTCGGCGTCGTTGCTCTCGGCCTACTCTCGGGTTCCTCGGGCTGGGGACTCCCGGGCCATGACATCCTGTGGAAGATTCGCGTGCCGCGCGTGCTCGCCGCCTGCGGAACCGGCGCCGCCCTCGCGCTGGCGGGTGCGATCATACAGCTGGTCACCCGCAACCCCCTCGGCGATCCCCAAGTCCTGGGCGTTACGGGAGGTGCGTCGGTTGGCGCGGTCCTCGCCATCTTGCTGGCGCCTGCGGGCTCGCACTTTACCCTGGAGCTCGGAGCCATGCTGGGTGCCCTGGCGAGCATGGCTCTCGTGTTCACGCTCGCCTGGCGCAATCTCGAACGCGGGCTTCAGCTCGGCGCACCGTCAGGCACGGCCATCGTGCTCCTCGTGGGCGTCATGGTGGGTACCGCGTGCGGGGCCGTAGTGTCCTTCGTCCTCGCGCTGGCCGGCGACGCCCAGTTGCGTCCCATGGTCTTTTGGCTGATCGGCGATCTCAACGGTGCCACCCTGTGGCCGCCGGTTTGGGCCGCGGTGGGCCTGGCCTTGCTGCTGGTCTATCCGACGGCGCGCGAGCTCGATTGGCTGGCCCGCGGCGATAGCTGGGCGTGGACTCTCGGAGTTCCGGTGGCGCGGCGCCGTCGGCTGGCCATTTTCGCGGCCTGCCTGGCCACCGGGGCGGCGGTGGCCACCGCGGGCAGCATCGGCTTCGTGGGCCTGGTCGCCCCCCACGCAGTACGTCTGCTGGGCTTGCGCTCGGCCCGCCAGTTGTTGCCCTTCTCGGCGCTTTGGGGTGGAGGCTTCCTGGTGCTAGCCGACACGCTCGCACGCACCGTGCTCGCGCCGACGCAGCTGCCGGTAGGGGTCGTATCGGCGGCCGTGGGTGTGCCATTCTTCCTTTTCCTCATGCTACGGAGACGGGGATGACTCCTCCGGGAGAATGGCAGCCGCGCAGCGTAGAGATCGAGCACTTGTCTCTGCGCGCGGGCGGCAAGCGGGACGGGCGTTTGCTCTGCCGCGAGCTCGATGTGCGGTTTTCACCAGGCGAACGCTGGGTGATCTTGGGGCCCAACGGCGCGGGCAAGTCGACCTTGTTGATGGCGCTGGCCGGGCTGATAGCACCCGACGTGGGTACGGTGGTACTGGGGGACCGTCATCTACCCAGGTGGCACGGTCGCGACCTCGCGCGGGCACGCGCCTGGTGCCCGCAATTCTGGCTGGATCCATTCCCAGCGACAGCGTGGGAGACGGTAGCATCCGCCGTTCTCGCCACCGACCCGCGCCGCGATGCCGCCACGGTGGAGGACGTCGCCCGTCATTGGCTGGCCGAGCTCGATGCCGTCGACCTGGCCGCTCGCGATGTGCGCTTTCTGTCAGGCGGCGAACGCCAGCGCGTGGCGCTGGCGACCACCTTCGCCCAAGGTGCCCCTCTCATCCTGCTCGACGAGCCCACCTCGCACCTGGACTGGTCGCACCAAGGTCTGCTGCGCGACAGGCTGGATGACTGGTCGTCGCAAGGGGGGACGGTGCTCGCGGCGGTACATGACGTCAACCTCGCCTGGCTGCTCGCCACGCACGCCCTGCTCCTCGACGGCAACGGCAACGCGCTGTACGGCCGGCGCGAGCAGGTGCTCACGCCCGAGACCATCGGCTCGGCCTACGGCCTGCCCGTGCGGCTGCTCTCCGACGGTGAGTCCCGCTGGTTCGACGCGGAGCTGGAGCACCGCCCATGAAGAGAGCTCTCTTGCTGGTCCTGTGCGCGGCCAGGATCGGCCTGGCCCACGCCGACGTGCGGGTGACCGACGATGCCGGCCACACCTTGCAGCTCGCGCGCCCCGCCCGGCGAGTCATCTCGCTCGCGCCCAGCGTGACCGAGATGATCTACGAAGCCGGTGGGGGGGATCGGCTGATCGGCACGGTCGAGCACAGCGACTACCCCCCGGCGGCTCGCCAGATCCCCCGGGTGGGCAGCAACCAGCGGCTCGATCTCGAACGCATAGTCGGTCTCAAACCCGATCTCATCTTGGTCTGGTTGCACGGCAACACCAGCAACGAGGTGACCCAGCTCGCCAGCTTGGGCTTCCCCATGTTCAACCTCGAGTCACGCCGGATCGAAGATGTACCGGATGGGCTCGAACGTATCGGCCAGCTGCTCGGCACCCCGGCCGCGGCCCGGAGTGCCGCCCAGCGCTTTCGTGCCCACTATGCCGAGCTGCGCTCCCGCTACGAAAGGCGCTCGCCGGTTGCGGTTTTCTACCAGGTTGCCGATCCCCCTCTCCTCACCATCAGCGACACGCAGATCATCTCCGACGTCATTCGGCTGTGCGGCGGCCGCAACGTGTTCGGCAAAGAGCCCGCGCTGGTGCCTCAGGTGTCGACCGAGAGTGTGGTGGCGGCGAACCCCGACGTCATCCTGGCTGCCCACATCGAGGCCAAAACCGCCGATGGCGCAAAACCCGAGCGTGCCCCGAGTGATGCAAGCTTCGCCCGCTGGGCAGCCTTCTCGGCCATGAGAGCCGTGCGCACCGGCCAGATGTGGCTCGTTCCCGCCGATACCATCAGCCGGCCGGGACCACGCATCCTGGACGGCATGTCGGCCGTGTGCACGGCTCTCGACGAAGCGAGGAAGGCCCGCTAGCGCGGCATTGCCACACACCCCGGAGGTGATACGCGTCATCGGCTAACGCCCCCATCCCGCCGTGCAACCGCACCGGTTGGCCAGCCAAGCGACGCCGCCAGTGCCCGAGCACGCACGCTCCTTTCGGCCCGGATGGCGAAAACCGCGAGCAGAATGACCGTCAATAGTACAAGGGCTAGTCCCGTCCAGACGATAGCTGGACCCGAGCACCCGGACGAGTCGCTTGCGACCCGATGCTCGACCCGGCCACGCTCAGAGGGTTGAATAGACAATCCTCCCCCCCACCACCGTCAGCGTCACCTTGGTCTCCGGGATGCGGTCGATATCGCCCGCGAAGATGTCACGGGATAGGCCAATGAAGTCGGCCAGCATTCCTTCCCGCAGGACACCCTTCTCGGTCTCGGCTCGCTCGGCATAGGCCGAGCCCGTGCAGTAGGCAGCGACGGCCTCGGACACGGTCAGAGCCTCGGCCATGGCGTAGCTGCGCTTGGCCGGGGGCAGCCCACGCCGGGAGGTCGCGCGATAGATCACCTGGAACGGGTCATATTCGATTTCGCCCGGGATGTCCGAGCCGAAGGCCAGCGGGACTCCGGCGTCGAGGAAGGATCGATAGGGATAAAGCCGGGCAAAGCGCTCCTCGCCCACCAAAGCGAGGTCACGCTCGGGTAGGGCCAGCGCCACGGGCTGCACCGAGGCGACCACGCCCAGGCGGCGCATGCGCGCGATATCCTCCGGCGCGACGATCTGGGCATGCTCGATGCGGATCCGCAGCTGCGTGACGACCGGGAACTCGCGCGCCACGCTCTCCACCGCGCTCAGCACTTCGCGCGCTGCCCGATCGCCGATGGCATGAAAGGCGAGCTGGCGGCGGCGTTTAGCTCCACTCCGGACGATGTCCACCAGCGCGGCCGGCTCGAGCGCGGCCCGGCCGCTATTGCCGGGCTCGTTGGCGTAGGGCTCGTGCATCCAGGCCGTGTGGGGCGAGAACGCCCCGTCGACGATGTACTTCTCCGGTCCCCGGCGGATCCACCAGCCCTGATAGGGCGCAAGGGCCATGCTCCTGGCGAGCAGCGGGTAGTGACCGAAGGACCAACACGAGAAACGAGCGGTCAGCCGGCCCAAGCGGCGGAGCAGCGCCAGCAGCCACACGGAAATGGGCTGCCAGGTGTTGTCCTGGACCGAGGTGATGCCCGCCTTGCGTAAGCGGTCGAGCGCGGTCTCGAGGAAGCGCCAGTGCAAGCGCAGCTTGAGCGCCCGCGCCAGCAACTCGCGGCGATGATGGGGATGTCCGATGGTGCCGCGCACGATTCCCGTCGGCTGACCCTGTTCGTCGTACACGATGTCGGCCGCCCCCTTGCCGGTACGGGCTGCGCCATCGAGGAGCTCCTGCAGCGCAAGCGAGCTGAGCCACTGGGCGTGCCCCGAGTACTGACGGAGCACCACGGGATTGTCGGGGAAAGCTCGGTCGAGGATGTCCCGGTGGGGCCGAGGACAAAAGGCGTAGTCCCAGGCGTAGCCCAGAAAACGCGTGCCCGCTTTCGCATCGCGGTAGTGCTGTTGCAGCGTGGCCACGATCGCGTCGGCGTCTTTGCCGAAGAGGTTGGGATGCGCAAGGAAGTAGCCCATGCCCAGGGCGTGAAGATGAGCGTCGTTGAACCCCGGCAACACCGTCAGCCCCCGCAAGTCGACGGTGACCGTGTCGGGTCCGGCAGTAGCCAGGACCGTGGCATCGTCCCCGACGGCGGTGATGCGATCGCCTCTGACCGCTAGCGCGGATGCTCTGGGGCGCTGCGAGTCCAAGGTCACGATGTTGGCGTTGTAGATGGCCAGATGCGCGGCCTTGCGCGGCAAGTCTCGGCG
Organism: uncultured delta proteobacterium; assembly: GCA_963849735.1. GTDB lineage: Bacteria > Myxococcota_A > Polyangia > Fen-1088 > Fen-1088 > Fen-1118. The sequence continues at coordinate 114,025 of CAWKJE010000049.1, read as the reverse complement.
CTCCTTCCTCTGTTGAAGCTTGCCCCCGACCCCGGAGAAACGCCACCCGCAGTCGGCGGCCTCGCCCATTGCCACCTGGCCCACCGGTCCGGCTTGACAGCTCTCCGTCCCGGTTGCTAGACATATGTCTCGTAGCATATACACGAAAAGTGGCAACCCGAGCTCACGATCCGCGGCGTCGCCGCGGGAGGGCCTTGCCGAGAACCAGTTGGAGGATGTGAGGATACGAAATGAGCATCAGAGTTATCGCCACCGACAGAGCTCCCGCCGCCATCGGTACCTATTCCCAGGCGGTCCGTGCCGGCGACACGGTTTATCTCTCCGGCCAGCTCGGCCTCGATCCGGTGACGACCACGCTGGCGGAAGGCTTCGAGGCCCAGACCATACGCGTGTTCGAAAACCTCAAGGCCGTGGCCCAGGCCGCGGGGGGGTCTTTGGCCGATATCGTCAAGCTCAACCTCTACCTCGTCGACCTGGGCAACTTCGCCAAGGTGAATGAAATTATGGCGCGCTACTTTGCCGAGCCCTATCCCGCCCGGGCGGCCATCGGGGTAGCGGCCCTACCGCGGGGCGGGCTGATCGAGGCCGATGCCGTGCTCGTCACGCCAGCATCGCGATCAGCGATAAAGTGATGCCGTCGGCTACTTGAGCCGCCTGCCGGTCGTGGTCGCGGACAGCCTGCCGTGCTTGACTCCGCGCTTGGCCAAGAGTGAGTCCGCCACCTGCTGGACCAAGCTCGCCCGGCCGCGCACCGCGATCACCTCCAGACAGTTGTCGTGGTCGAGGTGAACATGCAAGTTGGCGAGGATCGCCTCGAAGTGGTCGTGCTGGACCTGGGTCAGGCTGTCGCTGAGCTCGCGGGTATGGTGGTCGTAGACCAGCGTGATGGTCCCCACGATTTCCTCGTCACCCTCCCACTCGTCACGAACCAGGGCGTCACGCACGAGGTCGCGCAGCGCCTCGGAGCGATTCTGGTACTTGCGCCGCTTGCACAGCCGATCGAAGCGCACCAGCAGGTCGTCGTCCATCGACACCCCGAAGCGGGCGATCTTGCTCATGTTGTCCTCCGTGGCCGAGACAGTAGCACGGTGCCAAGGTGCCACAGGCACAGCTCGGCGGGCAATCGGGCCTGCCACCAACCGGGGTGGCAGCGTTGGCTGCCGATCGGGGACCAGGTCGTCGACCTCGGCGTCGCTCAGGTGGCAGCAGATCCGTGAGTGAATCGGTTTACTTGTTCGCGATCTTGCTCCAGCTGTCTTTGAGGGCGACGGTGCGGTTGAAGACGGGGGCGCCGGGCTGGGAATCCACCGTGTCCACGCAGAAGTAGCCCAGCCGCTCGAACTGGAAACGCATGCCCGGGGCGGCCTGGGCCAGGGCGGGCTCGACCATGGCCTGCAGGGTGGTGAGGGAATGGGGGTTGAGGGTGGCGCGGAAGTCGGCCTCGCCCGCCGAGGGATTGTCCACCGTGAAGAGCCGGTCGTAGAGGCGAACGGTGGCGGGCAGGGCGTGACTGGCGGAGACCCAGTGCGAGGTGCCCTTGACCCGTCGGCCGTCGGGAGCATCACCCCCGCGCGAGGCCGGATCCCAGGTGCAGTGCAGCTCCACCACCTGGCCCTGGTCGTTCTTGACCACGCTGATGCAGCGGATGAGACAAGCGTAGCGCAGCCGGATCTCGGCTCCCGGAGCCAGGCGGAACCACTTCTTGGGTGGGCTCTCCATGAAGTCGTCCTGTTCGATGTACACCACCTTGGCGAAGGGAAGCTTGCGCGTGCCCATGGCCGGGTTGTCGGGGTGATTGGGCGCATCGAACCAGTCGACCTGGCCCTCGGGGTAGTTGTCGATGACCACCTTCAGCGGACGCAGCACCGCCAGCGCCCGCGCCGCCCGCTTCTCCAGATCCTCGCGAATGGCAAGCTCGAGCACGCCCACGTCGACGGTGCTGTCGTTCTTGGCCACCCCGATGCGCTCGGCGAAGGTGCGCAGCGACTCGGGGGTGTAACCGCGCCGGCGCAAGCCCGAGATGGTGGGCATGCGGGGATCGTTCCACCCGCTCACCAGCTTCTCCTGCACCAGCTGGAGCAGGCGGCGCTTGCTCATTAGGGTGTAGGTCAGGTTGAGGCGGGCGAACTCGATCTGGCGCGGCCGGTAGGGCAGCGGCAGGTTGTCGATGCACCAATCATAGAGCGGGCGGTGATCCTCGAACTCGAGGGTGCAGATGGAGTGGGTGATGCCCTCGAGCGCGTCCGAGATGGGATGCGCGTAATCGTACATGGGGTAGATGCACCAGCTATCGCCGGTGCGATGATGGGTCGCGCGCTTGATGCGGTAGAGGGGTGGATCGCGCATGTTGAGGTTGGGGTGCTGCATGTCGATCTTGGCGCGCAGCACGCGCGAGCCGTCGGCGAACTCGCCTGCGCGCATGCGCCGGAAGAGGTCGAGGTTCTCGGTCGCCGAGCGGTTACGAAAGGGGCTGTCCCGGCCCGGCTGGTAGAAGTTGCCGCGATAGGCGCTGATCTGTTCGGCGGAAAGATCGCACACGTAGGCCTTGCCCTCGCGGATCAGGTGCTCGGCGCACTCGTAGATCTTTTCGAAGTAGTCCGAGGCGTAGAGGGCGGGGCCGTTCCAACGGAAACCCAGCCAGGCCACGTCCTCGGCGATGGCATCGACGTACTCCACGTCCTCGGCGCTGGGGTTGGTGTCGTCGAAGCGCAGGTTGCACTTGCCGCCATACTTGGCCGCCAGACCGAAGTTGAGGCAGATCGACTTGGCGTGGCCGATGTGGAGATACCCGTTGGGCTCGGGCGGAAAGCGGGTGTGCACCCGCCCCTCGTTCTTGCCCTGGGCCAGGTCCTGGTCGATGATCTCGGCGATGAAGTTGGCGGCGCTCCGGCCGTCTTCGCTTCCGGCTTCCTTTTCGCTCATGGCCCTACCAAGCTATGCGCGCGCGGGCCACTTGTCCAAACGAAAACGGGGCGCCGAAGCACCCCGTTTTGTGCGGTGAAGGAAGGTCGATCTTACTGGAAGGTGATTCCGGTCCAGCAGAAGTTGTTGACCGTGTAAGCGCTGGTAGCGTCCGACGAGATCTGGATGCCGATCTTGTCGATGTTCTTGACCGCGTCGGACAGGGAGGTATAGGTACCGGCGGTTCCGATCAAGACAGGAGTGCCTCCTTCCCAGCACTCGGTGTTGAAGGCGGCTAGCGAAACCGCCGTTCCTGGCTCGATCACGAGGCAGTAGTTCTGATCGGTGCTCGGCGCTTCGAGGTTCGAATCGCCCTTCACGTGGATCTCGGCGCGAATCTGGGCCCCCGACGGGGTGACATTGTCGGTGAAGGCAAAGCTGACCTTGGTATACGACCCCACACCCAGCGTGCTAACGGCATCCTTGTTGATGTTCATGCCAATCTGCAAGCCCCAGTTGTCAGTATAGTCAGCTCCGGTCACCTCCGGGATGCTGCCGTTGATGCAGAGCCCAGTGTTGGCCGACCACACGGCCATTCCCGTGGTGGGACACGCGTTGGCTTCTGTGATCGGCTGAGTGGTGCTCGGGGCCGAAGGGTTAGTAGCGCACACCGGCGAGGTTATGGTATCTTGCGCACCCAGCGCGACCCAGCCGTAGCCCGAGACCGCGCTGGCGAGCTGCCCGCCGCCGCTGGCCTGGCCGTTGGCAAAGCAAATGTTATCGGAGGTCGGAGTGCAAGACCCCGTGCCCCCGGGAGTGCTAGTGCTGCTGCCGGTCGTATTGCCGCTGCCGCTGCTACCTGCTGTGCCACTCGAGCCGCCCTCGTTGGTAGAGCCGCCGCCGCTGCCCCCGCCGGCGCAGCCGCCGCCCGTGGTGAGCGCTAGCGCGCCGCAGAAAGCCAATGCGGTTCCCGCGAGGCCAAATCGAATCGTGGAGATAAATCTTGCGTTCATGTCACCCTCTTCTGTGGTCTGCCGGCATTCAACAACAGCTGAGCCCCGAATGGGAACAGATAATACCAAAAAATGTCAGGCTTTCCCGCAATCCCACCGAAGTCGCTGGCGCCTTCGGCGCCGCGACCTCAAGTCGACCAGAACGGGGCGTTGCCCCGTGACCCCACGAGGGCCTGCGTCCCCTTGACCACGACCAGGAGCTAAGCGCGCCAGCGCGCCTACTACGGGTTATAGTTGGGCGGTGATCGCGTCGCCGCAAGACTTGGCCGATACCACCTCGACCCGCGTCCCGGGCGTAATCGCCGTGTACCTCTTCGGCTCGCGGGCCCGGGGGGATGGAGGCAAGCAGGCCGACATCGACCTGGCGTTGCTGACCGACGTCCCGCTGGCTCCGGTGGCACGCTGGGAGCTGCAGGAAGACCTGGCCGCCCTGGCACATGCGGACGTAGATCTCGTCGACCTCTTGCGAGCGTCGACGGTAATGCGGGTGCAGGTGCTGCGCGACGCGCAACTCCTGCTCGACCGCAACCCATCCCGGCGCATCGCCTTCGAGACCATGGCGCTCTCGGCCTACGCCCGGCTCAACGAAGAGCGCCGGGCGATACTCGACGACATCGTTCGGCGCGGGCGGGTATACGCATGAGCCGCGACGATGTGGTCGTGAACAAGGCCGCCACCGTCGAACGCTGTATCCGGCGCGTGCGCGAGGTCTTTGCCGGCGACGTGCGCAACCTGCGCGAAGACATCACCCGCCAGGACTCCATGATCCTCAACATCCAACGCGCCTGCGAAGCCATCATCGACCTCGCCATGCATGCGGTGCGGTGTCACCACCTGGGCATCCCTCAGGACAGCCGGGAGGCCTTCGACCTGTTGGCGTCCGCCGGTCTCTATCCCGCTGCGGCCACGGCCAAGCTGCGCCGCATGGTCGGCTTCCGCAATGTCGCGGTCCACGAGTACCAGGCGCTCAACCTCGACATAGTGGCCGAGATCATCGCCAACCGTCTCGATGATCTCGCCGCCTTCGCCCGCTGGGCCCTAGAGCAGGAGTAGCAGCAGGACTAGGGCAGAAAGCTCTGCTCGTAGCCCTGCACGTCGTCAATCTCGCCGATGTCGACCGACAGCACCCCCATGGTCCTGGGGTCCACCACGATGTTCACGGGGACCGCGCTCACGTCGAAGTAATGCCCCAGCTGGGCCCCTTGCCCATCGATCACAACGGGAAAATCCAGGCTGTACTGGGTGGCCCACTGCTGGACCTCGGCATAGCTGGGCGTGCCACCGTCGTAGCCTTCCATCGCGATCTGCATCGCGGCGACGCGCTGAGCTGCCTGCCAGGAGGCGATGCTAGACACCGCCTTCGTCTCGTTGTTGCAATGAGGACACCACATGAAAATGGCCATGACATGGAGCAAGTCCCAGTGCTGTCCGGACGGATCGTAGTACTCCCAGGTCGATATGGCCTGCTCTCCCCCGGTAAAGGACGCCGACGGCAATCCTTGCAGCGTGAGATTGGGAAAGACCTGGCCGCCGTCCAGACCAGCTAGGGGTGCTCCCCGAGCAGTGCCCGCACCCGCGTCCCCGTCGCTCGATAGAATGTTACGCAAGCCCGCGCCCCCGCCGGAGCACCCGGCAGCCAGCGCAAAGCCCAAGAGGATGGTTACCGCTCGCATCGCGCGTAGGTTAGACCACAAATCCCCACCAGGCCAGCACGGTCCTGGTCCGTGCTGGTCCATGCCCGTGGCCGTGGTCCTGATCCATGGCCGTGGCCGTGTTCCGTGGCCGTGGCCATGGTCGTGGTCGACCCGTGCTCGCTGCCCTCCCCAGCCCACCCTCGCCTCGGAAATCTGCTACTCGCCCCTCGGTCTGCTGCCGATTGTGCATGCCGCCGGGAATAGGGTGGTGTAAGTCGAGGTTGGTAAGGACGCGCAGATAGCCCCCCAGCCCCACAGGAGACCGACAAATGGATGTCCGCGTTATCAATGAAATGGTCCAGCAGCAGTCCGCCTTCGTCGACAACCTTGCCGCCGAGGTGGGCAAGGTCATCGTGGGCCAGAAGGCCATGGTCGACCGCATCCTCATCGGCCTTCTGACCGGAGGCCACGTCCTCCTCGAAGGCGTGCCCGGCCTGGCCAAGACCTTGACCGTGAAGACCCTCGCCGACGCCCTGTCCATGCGCTTCGCCCGCGTCCAGTTCACCCCCGATCTCTTGCCCGCCGATATCGTGGGCACCGTCATCTACAACCAGAACCGGGGTGACTTCGTGGCCAAGAAGGGGCCCATCTTCGCCAACCTGGTGCTGGCGGACGAGATCAACCGCGCCCCGGCCAAGGTCCAGTCCGCCTTGCTCGAGGCCATGCAGGAGCGTCAGGTCACCATCGGCGACACCACCCACAAGCTGCCCGACCCGTTCTTGGTCATGGCCACCCAGAATCCCATCGAGCAGGAGGGCACCTACAGTCTGCCCGAGGCGCAGCTCGACCGCTTCATGCTCATGGTCAAGGTGGGCTACCCGAGCAAGGAAGACGAGCGCACCATCATGGACCGCATGACCTCGGGCCTGGCGGTACGGGCCAGCGCGGTGGCCACCCCAGAGCAGATCGCGGCGGCCCGTTCGGTAGTGAGCCAGGTCTACATCGACGAGAAGATCCGCGACTACATCGTCAACCTAGTACAAGCCACCCGCGACCCCAAGGCTTTTGGCATGGCCGACCTGGCCGAATACATCCAGTACGGCGCCAGCCCGCGCGCCTCCATCTATCTCAACCTGGCCGCGCGCGCCCATGCCTTCCTGCGTCGTCGGGGCTACGTCACCCCCGAAGACATCAAGGCCATCGGCGCCGACGTGCTGCGCCATCGGGTCATCCTGACCTACGAGGCCGAGGCCGAGGAGATGACCTCCGAGCAGGTGGTGCGCAAGCTCTTCGACCACGTCGAAGTGCCCTAGCTCGGCCTACCGTCATGCTCACCCGCGAGCTGCTGCGCAAGTTGCGCAAGATCGAGATCGTAACCGAGCGCTTGGTGCGCGACCGGATGGCCGGGCAGTACCATTCCGTGTTCAAGGGCGCCGGCATCGCCTTTTCCGAGGTGCGCCAGTACATCCCAGGCGACGACATCCGCCTCATCGACTGGAACGTGTCGGCGCGCATGAACGACGCCTACGTCAAGCTCTTCGTCGAGGAGCGCGAGATGACCGTCCTTTTGTTGGTGGACATGTCGGCTTCGGGGCGCTTCGGCTCGGTCGCCCAGGAGAAGCGCGAGCTGGCCGCCGAGCTATCTGCCCTGCTGGCCTTTTCCGCCATCAAGAACAACGACCGGGTCGGCATCATCATCTTCACCGACCAGGTCGAGCGCTTCGTTCCCCCCAAGAAAGGGAAAAAGCACGTACTGCGCGTCATCAGCGAGATCCTGTCGTTCGCGCCTCGCTCGCCGCGCACCGACTTGTCGGCTGGCCTCGATTTCCTGGGCCACGTGGCCCACCACCGCGCCGTGGCCTTCCTGGTGTCCGATTTCCTGGCGCCCCAAACGAGCTACGAGCACGCCCTGCGCATAACCTCGCGCCGGCACGACTTGATCCCGGTGGTGGTCTCGGATCCGCTCGAGACCCAGCTGCCCCGGGTGGGGCTAATCGACCTTTACGATCCGGAGACGGGCGAGCTGGTGGTCTTCGACTCCTCCGGTCCCGAGGCGCGCGCCTTCGCCGCCTCGGTCAAGCGAGAAGAGACCAGCCGGGCGGCCCTCTTTCGTCGCCTGGCCCTCGACCCCATCGAGGTGTCAACTGACCGGCCCTACCTGCCCGCCCTGACCACGTTCTTCGCCGCTCGCGCGCGGAGGTTGCGCCATTGAGCCCCACCCTAGTCTTCCTCCTCCTCACCGCGGCTCCCCTCGACGCCGGAGCGCCGGCGTCAACACCCCAGCCCCAGCCGCTGCCCCAGGGGGCAACCGACGCCCCCACCGTCACCGCCCGCACCGATAAGCCCGAGGCGCACGTGGGCGACGCCATCGCTTTCACCATCACCTCCATCGGCCCGCGCGCCATGCCTGTGGTCCTGCCCGCCAATCTCGATCTGGGCCAATTCTCCGAGCTCGAGCGTACCCTGGAGGAAAAGGATCTGGGTGACGGCCGCATGAGCCGGGTTTTCGCGCTCAAGATCGCCGCCTACCAGCCGGGCGCCACCGAGATTCCCGCCCTCGAGCTCACGTACTTCGGCCAGGGGGGCACGGTCAAGAGCGTCCGCACGCCGACTATTCCCTTCACCATCACCAGTCTGATAGCCAATGAGCCCGAGCCCAAGCTCAAGGACAACGCCCCTTCGCGGCGGGTGGCGCAGCGAGACTATCTCCTCCTGTATATCGCGGGCGGCCTGGCTGCCGCAGGCCTGGGTGCCGGACTGGCCCTCCTGATTCGCCGGCGCCTGAAGCGCCGCAAGCCGGCGCCGCCGCCCGTCCCGCCCCGCCCGGCCCACGAAGTTGCCATGGCCAAGCTCGACCGGCTAGGCACCTTGCTGACCGACGGCAGCGACGTGCGACCGTTCTACTTCGAGCTCTCCGAGGCGGTGCGCGAGTACCTGGGCGGTCGCTTCGGCTTCGACTCCCTGGAGATGACGACCGAAGAGCTTATGCAGGCACTGCGCCGCACAGCCCTTGCCGCTATCCCCCGCGTAATCGACAGTGAGATAGAGGGCTGGCTCTCGGCCTGCGACCTGGTCAAGTTCGCCAAAGTCTCTCCCACCATGGAGCAGGCACGCGGCGCCCTGGAAACCGCCATCCGCATGGTCGAAGCCACTCGCCCGCGTCCGCCAGTGCAGCCGTCGTCGCCGGCCGGCCCGGAGGTGGCACATGGCTAGTCCGACCAACCCGCGGGGGGTGGGCGTCGCCATCCCCGCCAGCACCTTGCCCGCGGCGCGCGGGCGCGTGCCCTACCGCCTGCTCGCCCTGCTCTTCGTGCCCGCGACGCTCGCCTACCTCGCTATGTGGCGCAATCTTACCACCTTCCGCTTCGCCCACCCGTGGGCGCTGGCCGCGATCCCCATCGTCCTCGCTCTGGTGGTTGGGCTGGGGATCAGGAGGCGGCGCCTGCCCTTCCTGGTCCACTCGCGCGCCAGCGCACTGGCTACCGAGCGTAAGGGTCTCTTGGCGCGTCTGCGTGACCTACCGGTAGCCATGCGTCTCGTCGCCCTCGCCTTGCTCGGCCTGGCGTTGGCGCGCCCGCAGACCTCGAGCCGCGACGACACCCTCGAGCTCGAGGGCATCGACATCGTCGTCACCCTGGATATGTCGGGCTCGATGGAAGAGCGCGACCTGGTGCCCAACCGTCTCGAGGCCGCCAAGACGGTGATCGAGGACTTCATCCGCCGCCGGCCAAGCGACCGCATCGGGGTGGTCATTTTCGGCCGCGAAGCCTACACCTACACTCCCCTCACCCTCGACCACGGTACCCTCCTGCGCATGGTGGCCGACCTCCGCTCGGGCATAGTCGACGGCCGGGGCACCGCTATCGGCAACGGCCTCGGGGTGGCGCTGGCCCGTCTGCGCAAGTCGGACGCCAAGTCCAAGGTCATCATCTTGCTCACCGACGGCGACAACAACGCAGGCAACATCTCGCCCACCCAGGCCGCCACCTTCGCCCAGAAAATGGGGGTCAAGATCTACACCATCCTGGCCGGAGCGCGCGAGAGCGCGGCCGAAGACGAGGGCGGCCAAGGTCAGGCCCGCTATCCCGTCAACCCCAAGCTGCTCGAGGAGATCGCGGCCATGACCGGAGGCTCGCCTTATCTTGCCAGCGACACCGGCGCTCTGGCCAAACGCTTCCAGGCCATCCTCGAGGACTTGGAAAAGTCGCGCATCAAGGACCGCGGCGTGCTGTGGGCCGAGCTCTACCCCAGCTGTCTGTGGCCGGCCTTCATCCTGCTGCTCGTCGAGCTGGTCCTCCGCCTGAGCTGGCTGAGGAGGTTGCCGTGAGGCTCGCCCATCCTCATCTCTTGTGGCTGCTGCTCCTCGTACCCGCGGCGGTGCTGGCCTACGCCGTGGCCTCGGTGGCGCGCCGTCGCGCGCTGGCACGCCTCGGCAGCCCCGACCTGATCGCACGCATGTCGCCCGCGACCTCGAGGCCGCGCAAGGTGGCGCGGGCAGCCCTGCTGTGCATCGCCCTCGGCCTGCTCGCCGCGGCGCTCGCTCGCCCGCAGGCCGGCGGGCGGGCCCGTCTGGAGAAGCAGCGCGGCCTCGACCTGGTAGTGGCCCTCGACTTCTCGAAATCCATGCTGGCCAAGGATATCTATCCCTCGCGGCTCGAGCGGGCCAAGCGCGAGTTGGAGCAGCTCATGGATCGGCTGAACGGCGATCGCGTCGGCCTGGTGGCCTTCGCCGGCGAAACCCTGACCTATCCCCCGACCACGGACTACGACGCGGTAAAGCTGTTCTGGCGCGATCTCTCCCCTGCCGATCTGCCCGTGGGTGGCACCGCCATCGGCCGTGCCATCACCGCCGCTGTCGATATGCTGACGCGCTTGCGCGCCCAGGGGGGCGAGACCCGCGATCAGGTGATCCTGCTCCTCACCGATGGCGAGGACACCGAGAGCAATCCCTTGCAGGCCGCCGAGGAAGCCGCCAAGGTGGGGGTGAAGGTGTTCGCGGTTGGCATCGGCTCGCGCTCGGGCGAGCTGGTGCCCGACATGGGCGAGAGCGACCAGGCCGCCGGGTACATGAAGGACCGCGATGGCAAGTACGTCACCTCGCGCCTCGACGAGGATCTCTTGGCCCAGATCGCCGGCCGCACCGGGGGGGGATATCTGCGCGCCGACGCGCAGCACTTCGGCGTCGAGGCCATCGCGAACGCGCTCGCTCGCCTCAAGCGCACCGACAGCGAGACCCGCCTGGTCAAGCAATATGACGAGGTCTACGCATACCTGCTCTGGCCCGCGCTGCTGCTCTTGCTCATCGAGGCTTGCCTGGGCGAGAGCCGCCGGGTGCGCCGCAACCCCAGCATGGCTGCCCTCCCCGCCGCTCTAGTGATGACCGCATTCTTACCTCTGCTCGGCGCCTGGAATCCGCTCGAGCGCAACAACCGCCCCACCGAGGCCGGCAATGCGAGCATGAAGAACGGCAAGCCCGAGGAGGCCCTGACCCAGTACAACAAGGCGGTCACCGACCTGCCCACCGATCCGGGCGCGCACTTCAACCGCGGCAACGCCCTCTTCGCCTTGTCGCGCTACGAGGAGGCCAGTCAAGAGTTTCTCCGCGCCACCCAGGAAGGCTCGCCCGGGCTGCGCTCGGCGGCCTTTTACAATCTCGGCAATACCCACTTCAAGAACGACAAGTTCGACGACGCCGTCGCCGCTTACCGCCACGCCTTGGCTCTCGACCCGAGCAACGCCAACGCCAAGTGGAACCTCGAGCTGGCCCTCCAGAAGAGGAAGGAAGAGGAAGAGAAGAAGAAAGAGCAAAAGGACAAGCAGGACCAGTCCAAGAACGACAAGAACGACAAGAACAAGGACCAGCAAAAGCCGGACGAGCAGGACAAGGACAAGAAGGACCAGCAGAAGCAGGACAAGGACAAGGACCAGAACAAGGACAACAAGAAGGACCAGCAGAAGCAGGACAAAGACCAGCAAGAAAATCAGCCCAAGCCGGACAAGGACAAGGACGAGAACCAGCCCAAGCAGGAGCCCAAGCAGCAAGAGCAGAAGGCGCAGCAGGACCAGCAAAAGCAGCAGGCCGAGGGACAAAAACCGCCGCCCGGCAAGGACGAAGCGGCCGACATGCGCGAGATCGACGCCGTGCTGGATAACCTGGAGCAGAGCCCCAAGGACCTGGAGAAGATGCGCGCCCGCTTGCGTGCGGTGAGACGTGCACCTCCGGCCAAAGACTGGTAGACGCGAGCCAGCCTCACCATGCCCAATTGCCAGCAAGAGCTCCCCGCCCCACCTGGTGGCCGGGGGTTATCCCCGTGCGGAGGGGAGCGCCCGCCCGGTGGCCGGACCTACCCACGCCATCGCCGGGAGCGCCCACTCCGTGGCCGGGGCCCACGCCATGGCCGGGAGAGCTCGCCCCTTGGCCGCGTGTGCAAACGCGGAGCGATGCGGCACCCAAGGAACCGGCCACTGACGTTACGCTCGGACCGATGTCCCCCACTCCCCTCGCCCCGCCGTCGCTCCTCCTCCGCTGCTCTCCCCTTGATCCGCTTACCCGCTTTGCTCCTCGTCGCCACCGTCCTGGTGGCATGCCCCGCCTACGCCCAGGGACCGTCGTTCACGGCCCGCCTCGGGCGTAACCCCGTTGGGCTGGGCGAGTCGTTCCCCTTCGAGATCTCCCTGTCGGTCGACGGCGGCGGCATGGAGGATTACCGGCCACCCGACTTCCGCGGCTTCCGGGTACTGGTCGAGCAGCCGAGCCAGTCGACCCAAATCCAGATGGGCGGCGGGGGCAGCTTCATGCGCCAGAATTACACCTGGCATTACGAGCTGGTGCCGGTGCAAAAGGGCAAGCTCACCATCGCTTCCGCCACCGTACGCGCGGGCGGCCGCACCCTGGCCACGGAAAAGGTGACGGTAAACGTGGTCGACGCCGGCCAAGCCCCGGCGCCGCCCCAGCCGCGCACCCGTCTGCCGCGCGGCATACCGGGCTTCCCCGGGTCGTTCCTCTTCCCCGACCTCGAGCCGGACGAAGAGCCCGAGCCGGCGCCTGCTCCCGCTGCTCCCGGACAAGGCCTGCCCGCGGGCCGCCACAACTTCCTCCGTGTCGTGCCCAGCAAGACGCGCGCCTACGTCGGCGAGCAGATCACGGTGGAGTGGTCGCTGTGCCTGGTCGAGCGCCAGACCAACTACGCTCCCACCAAGGAAGCGCGCACCGATGGCTTCTGGGTGGAGGAGCTCGAGGTTCCCAGCCAAGGCGGACACCTCTCCTTGTCCGAGCAAGTCGTCGACGGACATGTCTACCTGGTCGGGCCGCTCATGCGCAAAGCCCTGTTCGGGCTGCGCCCGGGGCGGTACACCATAACCCCTCTGGAAGCCGACATTTCGCGCGCCGACTTCTTTCATGTGCGCAGCGAGCACCTCAAGGCCGATCCGGTGACCATCGAGATCATGCCCCTGCCTGCGGGCGCGCCGGCCGACTTCAACCCGTCCGCGGTTGGCCGTTACCGGCTAGCGGCCGAGCTCGAACCGCGATCACGTGCAGGTGGGCGACGCCGTCACCCTCAAGCTCAGCCTGGAAGGCGAAGGCAACCTCCACGAGGTCCCCCTGCCCGGCTTGCCCGTGATGGAGGGCTTCAGGGTCTACAATCCCAAGATCCACGTGGCACTCTCACGCGCGGGGGGCGCCGTCACGGGCAGCAAGACCGCCGAGTATCTGCTCTTGCCGGAAAGGCCGGGCGAGACCACCATTGCCCCCTTCAAGCTGGCAACTTTCGACCCCTCGAAGGGCAGCTACACCACCCTCAAGACCTCGCCTTTGCGCCTGACCGTCACCGGCGAAGCGCGGCCCCAGCCGAGCAATCCCCCCCTTGCCACCTCCTCCCCCGCCGCAGCCGGCAGCGAAAACCTGCTCGGCCTGCAAGTGCGCCCCATCCACGGCCACCCCGCTCTCCACCGCGATCTGGGGGCCGCCCTCTACCGATCGCCATATCTCATGGGCGTGGTGGCGGCCCCGCCCGGGCTCTTGGCGCTGCTCAGCCTGTTTGGCGTGGCGCGAGCACGTATGAGCCGGGAGAGCGAGGGCAAGCGCCAGCGCAGGTTGCGCCGGTCGGTCAACCGCCGCCTGCGTACCGCGGCCGCCTTGTGGCGAGCGGGCAAGCTCGCCCCGTCGCTGGCCGAGATCGAGCGAGTACTAAGCGAGCTCTTGCTGGGCAAGGTCGGCCGCACGGTGGTGGGCATGTCACGCGCTGAGCTGCGTGCCGCCCTGGTCGCGCTGGGTGCCAGCCTCACTCTGGTGGACGGCACCCTGGCCGCGCTCGACACATGCGATCGCGCCCGCTTCGCCCCCGGCAGTATAAGCACGGAAGAGGCCAGTGCCACCATCGAAGGGGCGAGCGAGATCATCGAGGATTTTGAAAAGCTTGGCGCACGGCCGCGGGGTGAGGCATGAGATTGCGCGGGCGAGGATACGAGCATGAGCGGCGGCACGTGCGCGGGAGCCAGGGGGGCAGCGGGCTGACCTTCGCCCTGGCCGTGACCCTGGCACTGCTGACCGCGCCGGCTGCGCGCGCGGACCTGCTCGACCAGGCCTGGAAGCGTGGCAACGAGGCCAACCTGCGCGGTGACTACCCGGCGGCGGCGGCGGCCTATGAGCAGCTCGACCGCCAGCACGTGATCTCGGCCGATCTCTATTACAACATGGGCGTCACCTACTTTCGCCAGGGCCAGCTGGGCAAGGCGATCTGGTCGTTCGAGCGCGCACTGGTGGTCGCGCCCGATGACGAAGACGCGCGCTTCAACCTCACCCAGGCGCGCAAGCTCGCGGAGCAGCGCGCCCACGACAAGCTCGAGGGGGCCGAGCGCGAGCCGCTGTGGACGCGCATCGTCACCTATTTCGGTCCGTCGACCCAAGTGGTGCTCTTCAGTGTTCTCTACGTGGGCTGCTTCGCCTTGCTCTTGCTCCGCCGGCGCAGTGCCGCAGATGCCCGCGTCGCGGTCACTGCCGCCGCCGCCATCCTGGGCGTGGGCGCCCTTCTGACCGGGCTTCTGCTCGTGGGTCGTATGAGTCTCGACCGCATCCCCTTTGCCGTGGTACTGCCCGACTCGGTGGCGGTCAAGGAAGGCGGCGACGACAGCTTCCGCACCAGCTTTCAAGTGCACGGTGGCCTCCGCGTGCGCATCCTCGAGCGCGAGCAAGACTGGCTGCACGTGCGCCTGGCCAATGGCCTCGAAGGCTTCGTCCACGCCGAAGACGTGGGCACCCTGTGACGCTGGCGGCGGCCGTGCGTTTCTCCCGCCGTTTGCCCTGGGCGACCGAAGAAAACGCTCTGGCGCGTGCCCAAGCCGAACGTGCCGCAGCCGGCTTGCCCGTGCTCGACTTGACCGTGACCAACCCGACCCAGGTCGAGTTGCCCTACCCCGACCTCGAGCTGGCCCAGGCCTTCGCCGACCCCGCGCTGGCCCGCTACCGACCGGCACCGCGCGGCATGAGCGAGGCGTGTGCCTGTGTCGCCCGTGACTACATGCGACTTGGAGTAACCCTGCCGCCCGACCACATCGTGCTCACCGCCAGCTCGAGCGAATCGTACGCGCTGCTGTTCAAGCTCTTGGCCAATCCCGGGCAGGCGATCTTGGTGCCGCAGCCCAGCTATCCCCTGTTCGATTACCTGGCGTCTCTGGAAGGACTGGTGCCTCGCCCGTACCAGCTAGCCTACGATGGCCGCTGGCACATCGACTTCGACAGCTTTGATCTGAGCGATGTTGCCGCCATCGTGGCGGTGAGCCCCAACAACCCGACCGGCTCATACCTTACCACCGGCGACGGCGAGCGACTGTGCGCCCTGGCGGCCCAGCATGGCTTGGCCATCATCGCCGACGAGGTCTTCGCCGACTTTCCCCTCACCCCCGCGCCGGACGCGCTCCCTACTCTGGCCGGTCTGTCCAGCTCGGCCCTCACCTTCTCGCTCGGCGGCCTGTCCAAAGCGAGCGGCCTGCCGCAAATGAAGCTGGGGTGGATCGCGGCCAGCGGTCCACCGGACTCGGTCGCCGAGGCCCTCCATCACCTCGACCTGGTGGCGGACAGCTACCTCTCGGTGGCAACCCCGGTACAGATCGCCCTGCCCAAGCTGCTGGCCATCGGCGCCGGCATAAGAGCCAGCATACGGGAACGCCTCGGGCACAATCTGGCCGAGCTGGCTAGGCTAGTCAGCGATAGTCCATGCACCCTGCTAACCGCCGAGGCAGGATGGAGCGCCATCGTGCGCGTACCCGCCGTCATGAGCGAGGAAGGCTGGGCCCTACGGCTCTTGCGCGAGCACGGAGTACTGGTACAGCCGGGCTACTTCTTCGATCTCGACCTGGGCGCGACTCTGGTGGTCAGCCTGCTCTCGCCACCCCCCGTCTTGGCCGAGGGCACGCGCCGTCTGCTCGCCGCCGTCAAGGCCGCTTGCGGCCACTCTGACTGACGAATCTTTCGATCTGGGTAGAATATCCCCCACTCGTGCCCGCCTTACGATCATCAGAGGTGCGCACCCGACACGATGATGCTACAGGCGGCAGCGGCGCAAGTCTTTGCCGGCCAGCCAGGCGTACAGATCGACTACCGCTCGATCGTAGGGGCTGTCGCCGTGCAGATTGCCGGTGAGAGTGGCGCCCTGCCGGGTCGCCTGCAAGCGACAGTCGAAATCCACCGTGACATCGGGCAGCACCGGGACCGCCACGCGCATGGCCTTCTTGGCCCCGCGCACGCGCAAATCCAGGGCGAGCCCCGGGGGCAGCAGCGCATACCACGGGCGCTCCGGGCCCGCGCTGGGCTTGCGCCCACCCCTGGCGCGGGTCAGCACCCCGCCCGCCACCGTCACCTCGCCCACCAGCTTGCGTGATCCAGGCCAACCTGTCAGGCGAGCATTGACGTCGAAATCCCTGATGGCGACGGGCGAAGCGGAATGAGCGCCATCGATGGTCAGACGGGAGCCAGAGATGGGGATATCGAGAAAGCCCAGGCGAAGGGGCACGAGCGAGAGCAGGGTCGCCACCGCGGGTGACCCCGCCTCCCCCACCCTGACCCGGCCCACCTGGGCAATATCGGCGCTGAGGTCAGTGGTGGTGAGCTGGCCGGCCGCGGCCGTGACGGTCCCGTGCCAGGTCACCGGGGGCAAGAGCCACGACTTCATGGTGAGGCCGTTGAGGTCGAGCTCGCCGTTCACAACCGGCCCCGCGGCGTCTCCGAGCGCGCCCTGCAGCTCGGCCACGATTTTGCCCCGCCCGCCCAGGGTGGCACCGGCCAGCTCGACCGGGAGAGCGGCAAAGTCGAGCTCGCCTTTGATCTTGGCCGCGACCTTGGCCTGCCCGAAGCCGTGCGCCAAATCGGAATGGCCCGGGGTCAGGCGGCCGCTGACTAGCCCGTGGAACCATGGGAGCTCGAGGTGCAAGCCCGGGCTGCTGAGGCTGTCGCCCGCGAAGCCGAGCCGGTCGCCGGCCTCGATGCGCACCCATCCCGGCCCATGACCCATTGGCAGGACAAGCTTGCGCACCACCAGGGAGATCGCCGCTCACCTGCGTGCCGCCACCTCCGTGTACCGCCTTGAGGTCGACCCTGACCGCTCCCTCCCCGCCCGTGCCGTAGCGCGACCACAGGCAGCGCCAGGGCGCGACCTCAATCTGACCTTGCAGCTCCGCAGTAATGACCTCGCCCTGCGTGCTTGCCGCCAGCTTGACCCGCTCGAGACCCGGGCCGGCCAGATCGAGCGCGCCCGCAACCACAGGGAGCCGGCCGGATACATACACGAGGCGCAGCCTGCCCGAGGCGGCCACCGGCGGTACGGACCAAGCGCCGGGCAGCCAGGGCGAGAGCTCCTGTCCGTGCAGGGTCAGATCAGCGGCGACGGTCAGGGGGGCCGCTCGCTCCAGGCTCACTTTGGCCACCAGCGCTGAGCCAACTTGCACGTCCGCGCTTCCCTCCGCAAGGCTCGCGCGCAGCGTGGCGTTCGCGCTGCCCAAGGAGCGTCCGCGCAGGGACAGCCTGGGCACACGCAGATGGCCCGCGAGCACAGGCAAGAGCAGCGGCCCCTCGAGCGTCAGGCGGCCGGAAAGCGTGCCCGCGAGCTCTCGACCCAGCACGCTATCTGCCGTCCCGGGCAGGGCGCTCAGGGCATAGTGCGAGAGCACGACATCCACCTCGAGCCTCTCGTCTCTGTCCAAGCTACCGGCAAGCTCGACCGTGCCTCCGCCCCCGGCGATGAGGCAGGGGGCGAGAGCGAGCCCCCTCGCTTCTCCCCAGGTCAGCGCCAGTCGGGCGGGCAGGGCCAGGCGCTGCCCTCCAACCATGAGCCCAGGCGGGGAATGAAGGTCGAGCTGGATGGCGAGCTCCGCCAAGGTTCCCTTAGCTCGA
The DNA here is from genome assembly GCA_963849735.1 of uncultured delta proteobacterium. GTDB lineage: Bacteria > Myxococcota_A > Polyangia > Fen-1088 > Fen-1088 > Fen-1118. The sequence continues at coordinate 96,092 of CAWKJE010000049.1, read as the reverse complement.
GCCGAAAGACGCAGGCCACGCCTTCCCGCCCAGGCGGGCAGAAATCTCTCCCGATTGCGAGACTGGCCCGCGCGCTCACCTGCGAGCGGCCCAGCACACCGGCAAAGTCGATGGTCGCGTCGCCCTCGGCCTCAAGAGCGCGCCAAGCCAGGCGGGCCCCCTCCAGATCGAGCCGCCCATGGCTGAGGCGCACGCGGCGAAGGCCCCCTAGCAGCGCATCACCTGCGGACGGGGCACGACGCGGGCTGAGCAAGTCCGACTCGAACCGTCCGATCCGCAGAGCTAGGACGCGCGGCCCGCGCGCCCTGGCGCCCCGATCCAGGCGCAGATCGGCACGCCCGATCTCCGCGGCCATTTTGGCGAGCGAGGGTGCCAAATGCACGGCCGCCCGCAAGCTGCCCTGCAGCCGACCACCCAAGAGCGGGCGCAGCGCGGGCGCCACCATCCAGGTCGTATCCACTCCCTGACAGTCGAGTCGCACCTGGGCGAGGACGCGAGCGAGCTCGGCCTCGATGTGTACCCCTTCTCCTTCTACGCTCAGGGTGGCGCCCAGGTCAGAGTAAGGGCCGCGCAGGGTGAGGTGCAGATCGCCATTGCCACGCTCGAGCCACTCCGCGCCGGACTTCCATGACCCCTGGGCCCCAGCCAGCGCATCGCCAAACGAGTGCCAGTGCGCGTCCACTGCCAGCCCGGGCTGCTCCGGTGGCCGGGCCGCGCCGGCGAACACGGCGCGGAATTCGGCCCGGCCGTATAGATCGGCGCGCCCCGTCCGGGCGCTCTCGACCTCGAAGAGCAAGTCGGTGGGCTTATCGGGAAGGACGGCCACCCGCCTGATGACGATGTGGCCGAACGGGACGGTCGACGCCCACTCGGACGCGGTCGAGCCGATGCGCAGGCGGCCCGCTGCCGCAACCGCCCGGCCAAAGTCGAACTGGAGCGCGCCGTCGAGCGACAGGTAGAAACTGGTGCTCACACGCTCGAGACCCAGGTACCAGGCGGGAAAGTCGAGATCCACGTCGACGTCGTCCAGCCAGGCCTTGTTCACCACCAGACGCCGCCCGGATGACGAAGCGCGGGCTTGCCTCGCACGCGCCGTGGACGGCGCCCCACTTGGCATCCGCTGCCCCGGCAGGAGACGAAAAGCGTCCCAGCTGCCGTGGCCGTCAGCCCTGCTCGCCAGGCGCCAGCGCCCGTGCGCCAGGCGTAAACCACTGATGCCAATTTCGCGCGAAGCCAAGGTCACCTTGACCGCCGCGTCCAACCTGGCCACCTCGAGCACGGGTGATCCGTCCGCCTCCCTGATGGAGACGCCGTCCAGGGTTACCTCCACCGGACGGCCGAGAACGACATCTGCCATGGACGTCCAGCCCAGGTGTCCACCCCGTACCGAGAAGTGCCCACTCCGGTCGGCCAAAGCGCGCGCGAACAGCCAGCGCACCAGCGGGCCGCGGACCAGCAGTGGCACACCCAAGCCCAGCGCGAGCGAGGCCACGAGCAGCGCCCGGGCCGCTCGCCCTAACCCTCGGAGCCCGCGCACCGCCCGCGCGTTCAAGGCGCACCCATCATGGCATCATTGGGATGGCCGCGGCACAGGCACGGCTGCTAGGATTGGGCATGGATTTTGGCTCGCCCCAGGTGCTGACAGCATCGTTATCGACCTTGGCCAAGACGACCAAGGGTTCCGATATTCTGCGCATCGCCGCGGAGATTCGTGCCCTGAAAGCCACCGGACGGCCACTTTGTAATCTTACCATCGGCGATTTCGACTCGGCGCAGTTTTCCATCCCGGAACCGTGGCGTGCCGGCATCGGCCAGGCCCTGGCCGCGGGCCGCACCAACTATCCCCCGCCCGACGGGGTGCCAGCGCTGCGCCAGGCGGTTTGCCACCTATACGCGCGCGAGCTCGGTCTCGACTACCCGGTCGAATCGGTGGTGGTAGCGAGCGGCGCGCGCCCCCTGCTCTACGGCGTCTATCGCTGCCTCATCGATCCGGGCGACGTGGTGATCTATCCGGTCCCCTCGTGGAACAACGGCTACTACGCCCAGCTGGTCGGGGCGCGCGCGGTGGAGCTTGCGGCAGGACGGTCGGAGAACTTCTTCCCTCTGCCGGAAGCGCTCGATGAGCATCTCGGCGTGGCGCGCCTCGTTGCCCTCAACTCGCCCCTCAATCCCACCGGCACCGTGATCAGCCCTGACGTCCTGGCTGCGCTGTGCGAACGAGTCGTGAGCGAAAACGAGCGGCGGCAGCGTAAGGGGCAAAAGAGCCTGTGGCTCTGCTACGACCAGGTCTACTGGCAGCTCACCTTCGGCGCCGCTCGCCACGTGACCCCGACCGCCCTGGTCCCCGAAGTCGCCCGCTACACCGTGATGGTGGACGCCGCTTCGAAGAGCTACGCCGCCACCGGCTTGCGGGTGGGCTGGGCGGTCATGCCCCCCGTCCTGGCCGAGCGCATGGCGAATATCCTCGGGCACGTCGGGGCGTGGGCGCCCCACGCCGAGCAGGTCGCGCTGGCCTCATTCCTGGCCGATGAAGGCGCGCAAGCGCGCTATCGCGACGGCATGGTCGCGGCAGTACGGCAGCGGCTCGACGGCCTGGCCAACGGGTTCCACGCCTTGCAAGCGCAAGGCCTTCCCGTGGAGGTCATCGACCCCCAGGGCGCCATCTATCTCTCGGTTCGCATTGGTAAAGCCGGCGCCAGCAACGAGAGCATACGCAAGAGCCTGCTCGAAGAGGCCGGCTTCGCCGTGGTTCCCTTCCAGGCCTTTGGCCAGCGCGGCGACACGGGCTGGTTTCGCCTGTCCGTGGGCGCCGTCTCGGTGGCAGAGATCGCAGCCGCCTTCCCCCGCCTGCGCGAGCTGCTCGTCTCGTGGCGCGGGCAAGAGCCCCCGCCCTGATCGAAGCTCGCAGCCCTGTGTCTAAGGCCCAAAGCCGGGTGGCCCACCATGCGGGTTGGTGTAGAACATACTCTCCGTCCATGCTCGCCCCTGTTCCAGATGCCGCCATCGCGGTCGAGAATTTGGTCCGCCGTTTCGACGACCTGACCGCGGTCGACGGCATCTCGTTCGCGGTGAAGTCGGGCGAGATCTTCGGCTTTCTCGGGCCTAACGGCGCCGGCAAGTCGACGACCATCAAGATCCTTTGCACCCTGCTCGCCCCCTCGGGCGGGCGGGCCTGGGTGGCCGGGCACGACGTGGCCGTCGAGCCAGGGCAGGTCCGCCGCTCGCTCGGCCTGCTCTTTCAGGATCCCTCGGTCGACGACCGGCTGACCGCGCGCGAAAACCTCCAGATCCATTGCATGATCTACGGCGTCCCTAGGCGCGAGCGCCGGACCCGCATCGACGACGCCTTGAGCTGGATCGGCCTCGCTGACGAAGCCGAGCAACGGGTGCGCACCTTTTCCGGGGGTATGCGCCGGCGGCTCGAAGTGGCGCGCGCCCTTTTGCACCGGCCGCGCATAATTTTTCTCGACGAGCCCACCACCGGCCTCGACCCGCAGACCCGCCGTTCCCTGTGGACGCGCCTGCACGAGTTGCGCGAGCGCGATAATCTGACCATCTTCCTCACCACCCATTACATGGACGAAGCCGAGAACTGCGATCGCCTGGCCATCATCGATCACGGCAAGCTGGTGGCCGAAGGCACTCCCGCCGCCCTGAAGCAGCAGGCGGGGGCGGAGCGGGTCACCCTCGCCACCGCCGATGATGCGCGCGCGGCCCGCGAGCTGACAGCACGCCTGGGCTACCAGCCGGAGACGACGGCGCAGGGGCTGCGCTTCCAGGTGGAGAGCGGGGAGAAATTCCTGGCCGAGATGGCCGGTTTCCCCGTCGAGCTGCGCAGCCTTAGCCTGCAAAAGCCTACTCTGGAGGATGCCTTCATCGCGCTCACCGGTCACTCCATTCGACCCGACGAAGCCTCGACCCGCGACGTCCTGCGACGCATGGTGCGCATGCGGAGGCGGTCGTGAACGAGCTCGACGCGGTTGTTGCCCTAACCTGGCGCGACCTGGTCCGCTTCCTGCGCGACCGCAGCCAGGTCCTGGGCGCGCTGGCGCGCCCAGTGCTGTGGCTCGTCTTCATGGGCAAGGGACTGCGGGCCAGCGTCCCGGTGGTGGGCGGCACCGATTACCAGCACTTCGTCTTCGCCGGCGCAATCGCCATGGCCGTCCTCTTCGGCGGCACCTTCCAGGGCGTGACCATAATCTGGGATCGCGAGTTCGGCTTCCTCAAGGAGGTGCTGGTGGCTCCCATCTCGCGTCTCACCATCGTGCTCGGCAAAACGCTCTCGGGCACCGCGGTCACCATCGTGCAAGGATGCCTGACGCTAATCTTTGCCCCCCTCGTGGGCATCCACCTCGGTCTCGCCTCGCTGGGCGCCCTGGTCGCCGTGATCGTGCTCTTGTCGTTGGCCATGACCGCCATGGGCGTGGTCATGGCCACGCGCATGCAGACCTTCGAGGGCTTCGGGGTCATCTCGAACTTCGTCATCATGCCGCTCTACTTTCTCTCGGGTGGGGTTTTTCCGGTCGAGCACCTGCCCAGGTGGATGGCCCTGCTCGTGCGCGTAAACCCGGTTACCTACGGTGTCGATCTGATGCGCCACGCTCTGCGGCAACACAGCGCTTTTGCCATCAGGCTCGATCTCACGGTCCTGGCGTTGTTTGCCGCCGCCATGGTAGGGCTGGCTCTGCTCTGGTTTCGCCGCGAATGATTGGGGTAAAACCTGGGGTGCAATGGGAAAGATGACGCAATGACCAATAGCAACGAATTCACCTTTCAAGGACAGGGCACCCTCAAGCGCATCGACACCTTCGTCTCGAAGGCGGGCAAGTCAATCCTGACCCTCATCTTCGAAACCGAGGGCCAATATCCCCAGCTGGTGCCCATCAAGGTCTTCGGCCGCTTGGCCGAGCAGGCCGGCGACTGGAAGCCGGGGACGGTGCTAGCCGTGAGCGGGCGACTGGGCGGCCGCGACTGGAATGGCAAGGTGTACGGCGACAACGTCGCGACCCGAGTCGAGGTGGTCAATGCCGGGCAGGGCGATGGTCCCCCAGCCAGTGATGCACCGCCCGCGGGCGACGACGACCTGCCCTTCTGAGCGCTTCGCTAATTCGCGTGAGCGCAGGCGGGCCCGACTGCGCTCATCCGCGGGGGATCTAAAGGACCCTCCCAGGGTCCTTTTCTTACGCGTGAGCGCAGGCGGGCTTTGCCCGACTGCACTCATCCGCGGGGGATCTAAAGGACCCTCCCAGGGTCCTTTTCTTACGCGTGAGCGCAGGCGGGCTTTGCCCGACTGCACTCATCCGCGGGGGATCTAAAGGACCCTCCCAGGGTCCTTTTCTCAATAATAGCCAGCAGGGCAGCCAGCCGCTTTGGTCAAAGCCGTGACACAGGCATTGACCACCATATCGCTCTGAGTCGAGTTGAGGCAGTTGGTGAGGTCTGGCCCGGCAGCCAGGCAGTCGATCATCGCCTTGCAGTTGCTGACGAGCTGGGTACTGTTGTCGTGGCACTCCGAGCAAGCCGGCGCGGATCCCGCCTGGTAGCCGTTGGCAATTATGGTGCTGATGCAACTCGCGGTCGAATCGAGCCCGGCGCCGAGCTCGGTGGCCAAGTCGGGGCCGGCCTTGCCATCAGTGGCACCGGTCGGGATCTCGGGAGCGAGGTCCTTAGCGCCCAAATCCGCTGCCTCATCCGGGGTGAGGTCGGGACCTGAAGTTAGTAAGTCGGGCACCGACAACTGATCGGGACCGGGACCATCCGGGCTGCTCGGTGCCCCATCATCCCCTGTACCTCCACCCCCTGTACCTCCACCCCCTGTACCTCCGCCCCCTGCACCTCCGCCGCCGTCGGATCCAGACCCTGCGCCCGCACCATCGGCACGAAAGCCGCTATCCGCGGAACCAGCGTCGGGACCGGGATCGGGCGCGCCCCCGGCTGCATGGCTCGGGTTGTCGGCGCATCCGGTCAAGCTGGCCGAGCATTGCGCCACGGTGGTCGGCTTGTCCAGGTTCACACACCCGCACAGACATGCTGCTACCAGTCCTACACCCATGGCAAAGAACATGGCAAACGAAGACTCAGCTATGGGAGACGGGCATGACGTCGGAGCAGGTGACAAGCTAAGAGTTCCTTTCCGCGCACGAGCTCGAGAGCCGGGAGGGCCGACGCATCGCCTCGTTGGCAGCTGAGTCCTCGACTGTTCCTTCCATGTCTGTAACACCACCGAGGGCGCTGTTGTGCATCTCGGCGGGTCCCCTCTCGCCCTAAAGTTGGCGCCGCGGCCACCCAGCCTGAGATAACGCCACGTGACGCCAGTGCCCCGCAGGCAACCACTGGGCGGGCCCCAGGGGTCCGTGCACGCTCACCCCCTCAGGGGTCCTGTGCTACCCGGGCAGATAAAAGCGCAGCGACCTCTGCGTCCAATCGACGAGCGGAGTCCACCAAACGCCGAAGAGGACGAGGGCGGCCGAGCAGGCACCGAGCATGATCTGATAGCCAAGGCGGGGGCGAACCACCAAATCCCCCACCGGCTTGTCGAGAAACATCGCGCGCACGATGCGTAGGTAGTAGTAAAGCGCGACCGCGGTGTTCAGGGCCGCAATGGCGGCCAGGGCGACGTACCAGGCGCCTCCCTGCCCGGCGTACTGGTCGAGGACGGCGACGAAGAGGTACCACTTGCCGGTGAAGCCCGCCAAGGGGGGCAAGCCAGTGAGGGAAAAGAGAAAGATGGCGAAGCTCACCGCCAGGAGCGGATGCCGTCCCGCGAGGCCATTACAATCGGCGATGGTCTCGGAGCCCGTGGCTTGCCCGATGACGATCACGGCCACGAAGGCACCCAGGTTCATCACCAGGTAGACCAAGAGGTAGATCATCACGCTCTGCACGCCTAGGCTGGAGGCGGCGGATAGCCCCATCAGGGCGTAGCCGGCATGGGCAATCGAGGAGTAGGCGAGCAAGCGTTTGAGGTTGGTCTGGTAGAGCGCGGTCAAGTTGCCCACGGTCATGGTCACCGCGGACAGGACCCCAACCACGGCCGGCCAGGGCACCTCCACCAGACCGCGCGCCCAGCCTTGCTCGCCCGCTCCCGCCAGAGCGCCATAGAGCACGCGAATGGCAAGAGCGAAGCCGGCCAGCTTGGGCCCCACCGAGAGGAAGGCGGTGAAGGGCGTGGGCGCGCCTTCGTACACGTCCGGGCACCACATGTGCCAGGGCACGGCCGCGATTTTGTAGCCGATGCCACACAACACAAAGATCACCGCGATCAGCAAGGCCGCGCGTAGGGCGACCTGACTGCCAGGCGCCGCGGGTGCGGCCAGCGCATCCAGACGGGCGCCCAGGCCCTCCAGGCTGGTGCTGCCAGTGAGACCGTAGATATAGGAGAGACCGAAGAGCATGATGCCCGAGGCCACCCCGCCGTAGATGACGTACTTGAGCGCGGCCTCGGCCGCGCGGCGGTCGCCCGGTTTGTAGCCGGCGATAACATAGCTGGGTAGCGATACCATCTCGACCGCGAGGTAGAGCATGAGCAGGTCGAACGAGCTGGCCATCAGGAACATGCCCAGCACCACCACGAGCAGCAATGGGTAGAACACGCCGATGCGCAGCGGACCGAACTCGGTGGCCCGTGCCGCGATGAGCACCGTGGCCGCGCCCGCGGCCAGGAACAGCCACTTGAAGAAGATGGCGAAGGGATCGCTCACGATCATGCCGCCAAAGAGGGCAGTGTGCTCGGAGGGCTGGCGGGCCAGGAAGCCAGCCACCGCGGCGAGACAGACCAGCGTCGCCCCGGTGAGGATCGCCAGCCGATGGGGGTGCTTCTTCCACCCCAGATCGAGGAGAAAGAGCAGCAAGATGGCGCTGGTCAGTACCAGCTCGGGCCGGAACCAGGCCGCGCTCCCGAAGTTGAGGTAGAGAGACTTGTCCATTTTCGGCGCTTCCCCGTGAGCAATAGCTCACATCACCCTGAGGCCCTTGACCAGGGCGGAGAGACCGGGATTGATCACGCCCAGAATGGCCTGGGGGTAAAAGCCCAGGCCAATGGCCATGGCACCCAGGGGATAGAGCACCATGCGCTCGCGCCAGTTGAGATCGGGATAGCCCTGGTAGATGGGATTGAGCTTGCCGAGAAAGGCGCGGTGAATGGCCCACAGGTAGTAGGCCGCGGTGATGATGACCGCGGTGGCGGACAGGGTAGTGAGCAATGTGAAAGTGGAGAAGGAGCCCGAGAGCACCAGAAATTCCGAGACGAAGCCACACATGCCGGGCAGGCCCAGCGAAGCAAAGAAGGCCAGGCCGGTCATGGCGCTGTACTCGGGCAGGGCCACGGCCAGGCCGCCGAAGCGGCCGATCTCGCGGTGGTGGGCTCGGTCGTAGATCACGCCCACGATGAGGAAGAGCATGGGCGAGATGATGCCGTGGGAGAACATGTTGAAGACCGCGCCGGCAATCGCCGTCGGGGTCAAGGCCGCCATACCGAGTAGGGTGAAGCCCATGTGGCTGACCGACGAGTAAGCGATGAGCCGCTTCAGATCGCTCTGCGCCAGACAGACGAAAGCGGCATACACGATGTTGATCACGCCGAATACGGCAATGGCGGTGGCGGCCCATTGGGTGGCGTCGGGCAAGAGTGGGTAGTTGAAGCGTAGGATGCCGTAGGGGCCCATCTTGAGCAGCACGCCGGCCAGGATGACGGAAACCGGGGTGGGCGCCTCCACGTGGGCGTCGGGCAGCCAGGTGTGGAAGGGGAACATGGGGATCTTGATGGCGAAACCGATGAAGAGCGCGACGAAGGCGATCTTGCTGAAGGCGAAGCCCCAAACCGCGGGCGAGTGCTCGAACACCCCACGCGCCCCTTGCTTGGCCAGCTCGATGAGATTGAAGGTGTGGCCACTCGACATGGTGCCGTCGGCCAGGGGGGCGGCATGGCTGTTGTAGTAGATACCGATAATGGCCAGCAGCATCAGCACCGAGCCCACCAAGGTGTAGAGGAAGAACTTGATGGCGGCGTACTCCTTGCGCGGCCCTCCCCAGATGCCGATGAGGAAGTACATCGGCAGGAGCATGACTTCCCAGAACACGTAGAAGAGGAACATGTCCAGGGCCACGAAGGTACCCATCATGCCGGTTTGCAGGAGCAGCAGCATGCACAGGTAGCCCGGCACCATGCGCACGCTGAAGTGCCGGGGATGGCCGTGGTCGTGGTCGTGGGGCACCTCGGCCACCCCAGCCATGGCATCGTACTTGGCGCTGCCCCACCAGGGCATGGAGGCGAGAAACGCGACGAACGAGATGAGGCCGGTGAGCAACACCATCGCGATGGACAGGCCATCGACACCCATGAGGTATTCGATGTTGAAGCTCTTGATCCAGGTGACGTGCTGGACCATCTGCACCCCCGGCCGCCCCGGCTCGAACCACAGCCAAGCTAGCCCCGCGCAGAAGAAGGACAGCCCACTCGCGGCCAGGGCGACGACCCGGGCCAGCTGGTCGAGCATGGCGCGCGACAGCCCGAGAGCGTGGCGAGCCACGGTCAGAAGAAGGATCACCGCCAACCCGATGAGCGGGAAGAACGTGGCCCAGGAGAGAACGTTTTGCTGACTGATCATGAGCGCATCACCCCGGTCGTAGTCATCGTATGAGGAAAGTGAAGAGCACGAGGGCGATAGCACCCACCAGCGCTCCGTAGAGGTAGGTTTGAATCCGGCCCGTCTGAGCTCGGCGGAGAACCCGACCCAGGGCCAGGATGGCCGCCGCCACCAGATTGACCGCTCCGTCCACCAGGTAGCGATCGATTACGCCGTCGAGGTTGGCCAGGGTACGGGTAATGGCACCGACCAATCCCACGATGCCATCGATGATCCACCGGTCGAACCAGGCCAAGGTGCGCGCCAGCGCTAGCGAGCCACGCAGCACGGTGGCCTGGTACAGCTCATCGACGAAGTACTTGTGGTAGACCACGTTCCAGATACCCCGCCAGCGGGCCAGGAGCCGCGCCGGCACTTCACTCCGACCGTCGCGATAGAGCGCACGGGCGCAGACCCAGCCCACCAGGCCGGCCAAGACCCCGATGAGCTGGAAGAGCAGCTCGGTGGTGCGGCCGTGCTCGGCGAAATGCACGGTGGCGGGCAGGGTGGGCTCGAGCCAGCGTTCGAGCAAGGGGGCATGCCCGGTCCAGGCCGCGGGCAGGCCGAGCACCGCCGCCAGCACGGCCCCGCCGGCCAGGGTGACCAGCACCAGGGTCAGCGCCCGCGGCGACTCGTGCGGCACTGCCCCGTGGCCCCCGTGCCCATGCTCCTGCGCGTGCCCTTGTCCAGCGCCGCGGTACGCGCCGGTGAAGGTCATGTAATAGCTGCGGAACATGTAGTACGAGGTTCCGGTCGCCGCCAGGATGCCCATGACGAAGATGAGCTGGCCGAGGTGGGGAGCGGGGATGCCGAGCAAGGCCATGCTCTCCTGACTGAAGGCCTTCCAGAGGATCTCGTCTTTGGAATAGAAACCGCTGGCCCACGGGAAGCCAGCGATGGCCCAGCACGCGACCAGGTAAGTCCAGCGCGTGACCGGCATCAGCCGGCCGAGGCCGCCCATCTTGCGCATGTCCTGCTCGTGGTGGCAGCCGAGGATCACCGAGCCCGAGCCGAGGAAGAGGGTGGCCTTGAAAAAGGCGTGGGTGAGCAAGTGGTACGCCCCCGCCCAGTAGGCACCCACCCCCACCCCGATGAACATGAAGCCGAGCTGCGACACGGTGGAGTAGGCCAGCACCTTCTTGATGTCGTACTGGAAAAAGCCAATGGAGGCCGCAAACAAAGCCGTGAGCGCCCCGACGAGAGCGATCCAGCCCATGGCAGTGGGCGAAAGGGCGAAGATGAAGTTGAGCCGCGCCACCATGTAAACCCCGGCCGTGACCATGGTCGCGGCGTGGATGAGGGCGGACACCGGCGTAGGCCCGGCCATCGCGTCGGGCAACCACACGTGCAAGGGGAGCTGCGCGCTCTTGCCCATGGCGCCCACGAAGAGCAGCACGCCGACCACGGCGAGCAGGCCAAAGCCGTAAATGCGCTGCGCCTTGAGCTTCGCGGCCACGCCGGTGCTCCTGATGACGATCTGATCGCGCAGCTCGCGGAAGTTGAGGGTGGGGCCAACCCTGACCGGCGAGCTGGCCTGGCTCAGCTCGGGGTGGTCAGCGTGCTGGGGCGGGGTCTGCCCCTCCCCGGCCGTCACCTGGGCGCCATCGTCGTTGGCGAGGTAGGTCAGTTTGCCGCTCGGACCGGCCCGCCAGCTACCGCCCAAAGCCCAGAAGAGCAGGAGCAAGCCCAGGATGAAGCCGAAATCGCCGAAACGGTTGGTGACGAACGCCTTCATGCCCGCCGCCGCCTTCTGGGCATCGCTATACCAGAAGGCGATGAGCAGGTAGCTGCACAAACCCACACCCTCCCAGCCAAAGAACATCAGCACTAAGTTGTCGCCCATGACCAGCAACAACATCGAGAACACGAACAGGTTGAGGTAGGCGAAGAAACGCCAGTACGAAGGCTCATCCGCCATGTAGCCGGTCGAGAAGACATGGATGAGGGTACCGATGAAGGTGATGACCATGGTCATCATCATGCTCAGCGGATCAAGCGCGAAACCCAGGTCGACGCGCACCTGGCCCGCGCTGAGCATGTTCCACAGCGTGTCCTGCAAAAAGCGGTGCTCAGCGGGAAGCCCGAGCAATTCCAGCGCGGCCACCGCGGCCACCACGAAGGAGAGAACCATGGCGCCGATGCTGATGGTGTGCACGGTGCCCTTGCCGAAGCGACGCTGCATGGGCACGCCCAGGGTGGCGTTGATGACCGCACCCAGGAGGGGGAAGAAGGGGATGAGCCACAGGTAGCCAGCGGCCCGGGTGACGAGGGGCGAGAGCTCGGAAGCGGCGAGAGCGGCGGGTTCCATGGCTTACCCTATTCCTTGAGCGTGGTCGCCCGCGCGGTATCGATGCTGCGCAACATCTGGTAGATGGCGAGAATGATGGCCAGGCCCACCGCGGCTTCCGCCGCGGCCAGCACGATCACGAACAGGCTGAACACCTGGCCCGAGATGCCGCCAGCCACGTAGCGACCGAAGGCGACCAGGTTCAAGTTGGCGGCGTTGAGAATGAGCTCGACGCCCATGAGCACGGCCACGGCATTGCGCCGGGTGACCACCGCGAGCAGGCCAAACCCGAACAGCAGGGCGGCGACTACGAGAAAATGTCCTAGGGCTAGATGAGGCATGGGGGGATTGGGGGTCGGGGTGGTCCTTGCTGGCCCTAGTCGGGCTTGGCTTCCTTGCGCGCGATGACGATGGCGCCAATCATGGTCGCGACGAGCAGGACGGAGACGATTTCGAACGGCAAGAGCCACCGTCCGAGCAGGCCATCGCCGATGGCCGCCGTGGAGCCATGCCCGGGCGGAAGCGAGGCGATCGGCCAGGGCGCCCACAGCGCCACGAAGCAGAGCAAGGTGGCGACGACCCAGAACAGGGCGAAGCCGCCCACGCTCCCCATGCTGCTATTCGAGACGCTTATGTCGCGAATCTGACTCGTGAGCATGATGGCGAAGATGATCAGCACCAGCACGCCCCCGATGTAGATGAGGACCTGGGTTACGGCAATGAAGTCGGCCGCCAGCAGCACGTACAGGCCGCTCACCCCCAAGAGGCACGCCAACAGGCCCATGGCGCTCCAGAAGATATTGCGCGACAGGGCCACCCCGGCCGCTCCCAGCAGGGTGGCCAGGGCCAGCAAGACGAAAATCGCGAACGAGCTCGGCATGGCTGATCCTTCCCTAACCCTTCGTCGGCCCCTTCGTCGGCCCTTCTTGGCCTGTCCCCTCGACGGCGAAGGCAGGCGGCGCCGTCCAGACGGCGAGCGCCATGCGCTTGCGCAGGAGCTCACCCACCGGGGCCCGGGGGGCGTCCTGGCCCTTGACCGGACGGTAGAAGGGCACGGGCTCGGCCGGGTCGGGTACCCAGCGGAAGACCAGGTTGACCACCGACTTCATGCTCGACTCGAACTCACGGGTGTGCTGGATGGCGCCGGTGGGGCACGGCTCGACACACAGCCCGCAGAACATGCACTTGGACTCGTCGATGTCGAACTGGGTGATGAGGCGTTGCTTGGGGTTGGTCGGATCCTTGTCGGTCGAGATCTTGATCACGCCAATCGGGCAAGCCCGCTCGCAGGCCATGCAACCCGTGCACACCCCGGTGTCAACCTCCAGGAGGCCACGGTAACGCACGGGCAGAGAATCGGCTACCCGCTGGGCGACCCGGTCGGGGTATTGCACGGTTATGGGCCGGCGCACCAGGTACGACAGCGTGACCGTCATGCCCTCCCAGAAGGTCTTGACGACCGCGCTGATGTTCCCGAAGTACGCGCGCATTGCCTCAGCCATCAGAGCTCACCAATTGCTCATGTCCACCCGGTGCCCATGCACCCGACTGATGTTGCGCAAGCTGGCCCGGACAAACTTGACCGCCAAGCCCAGGGCGCCAAGAGAGAGCACCACGCCGGTGATGGTGCTGCCCGTAGCTGGCACCAGGAGCTGCCAGAGCAACGCCACGATCAGACAAGCGAAGGCTCCGGGTACGAGGTACTTCCAGCACAGCCCCATCATCTGGTCCACCCGCACCCGCGGTAGGGTCCAGCGCAGCCAGATGAAGAGGAAGACCAGGGCCCAGGTCTTGAGCGAGAAGACCAGCATCGACAGCGCCTGATAGACGAACCACCGCCCGGCGGGCAGCACACCCGTGCCCAGGGCGTTTCGATACATTTCGGCGTTGATGCCCGGCACCTGCCAGCCGCCCAGGAACAGGGTCACGGCCAGACCCGCCATGATCCACATGTTAGCCCACTCGACCATCAGGAAGATGGCCAGCCGGAAGCCCGAATATTCCGCGTGATAACCCGCTACCAGCTCGGATTCCGCCTCGGGCAGGTCGAAGGGGGTACGGTTGCCCTCGGCCAGCGAGCTGGTGAGAGAGATGAAGAAAGCCACCAAGGCAGCGGGACTGCGAAATACGAACCAGTCCCAGGGCATGCCGCCCTGAGCGCGCACGATACCCTGCATCGACAGCGTTCCCGCCATCAGGATCGGCACCATGAGGGAAATGCCCGCGGGGATTTCGTACGAGATGACCTGGGCGGCGCCGCGCACCCCCCCGAAGAGCGCCCACTTGGAGTTCGACGCCCAACCCGAGACCAGTATGCCCACCACCACGAAAGCGGTGACGGCAGTGAGGTAGAAGACCCCGACGTTCAGGTCGGCGGCCACCACGCTCTCCCCGAAGGGGAGCACCACGAACGGCAGTAACAAGCCCACCATGGCGAAGTACGGCGCTCCCCGAAAGAGCAGGCTGTCGGCCGACTGGGGAATGATGTCCTCCTTGAGGATCATCTTCACCGCATCGGCAACCCAGGCGAGAAAGCCGGCGGCTCCGGTGCGGTTGGGGCCGATGCGGCTCTGCATGCGGCCGGCCACGCGCCGCTCGACCCAGGTGGCCACGCCCCCGAACACGGCGGCGAAGTTAACCGCGACGAAAGCCACCAGGAGAAGAAAGAGCGCGTAGACCAGATGGCGATAGGGCGAGGCTGCCAGATCGTAGCCAAGAAGTTGCCGGGCCACCCTGTCGAGCCGCTCCGGCGAGCTCATGGGGAAGAGCAGCAGCGCCGCGCAGTAAAGCCCCAGCGGCGCGCCGAAGGCCATGAACAAGCTGGCCAGGACCGCGAGGCGCGGGTAGCGGCGCGTGAGCGAGGTGGAGTCGAGACCGAGGGTAATCTTCATCGGTCGACCTCCGGCGCCACCACGTCGAGCGAGGCGATGATGGCGATGAGATCGGCCACCATGATCCCGCGTGAGAGCTCCTCCACGATGGCCATGGCCATGAAGCTACCGGTGCGGCACCGCAAGCGGTACGCCTTTTCCGATCCGTCGGCCACGAGGTAATAGAGCATCTCGCCGCGCGCCGATTCGACGCGCCCCACGACCTCGCCCGCCTCGGGCTTGACCTTGCGCGGGACCTTGACCTGGATATCGCCCTCGGGCAGCTTGCCCAGCGCCTGGCGCACTATCTTCGAGGATTCGACGATTTCGAGCACACGCACGTAGAAGCGATCCCAAGCGTCGCCCAGGGTTCCGACCTTGCCCGAGCCCACGGGAATCGCGAAGGCCAGGTCAGGGTAAGCGCCATAAGGCATATCGCGCCGCACGTCCCAGCTCACCCCCGAGCCGCGCAGGTTGGGGCCCACCAGCCCGAAATCGATGGCCTGGGCACGGGTGATCACCCCCACGTTAGCGAGCCGCTTGACGAAGATCTCGTTGAAGGTGATGAGACGATCCCACTCCTGGAAGTAGCTGTCCAGGTGATCGAGGTAGCGCAAGACCTTGTCCGCCCAGCCGGGAGGAAGGTCGAAGGCCACGCCGCCGATGCGATGGAAGTTGAAAGTCAGACGAGCGCCGCACAGCTCCTCCAGGAGGTCGTTCACCGACTCGCGCTCGCGCAGAGCGTGGGTCAGCGGAGTCGCGGCACCGATATCTTGCGCCATCGTGCCCACCGCAATGAAGTGGCTGGATATGCGGCACAGCTCGCCCGCGATGGCGCGAATGTACCTCGCCCGCGGGGGGGCCTCCACGCCCAGCAGCCGCTCGACCGCCAGGGCGTAGCCCTCGTTGGCGAACATGGCGGCGAGGTAGTCGATGCGATCGGTGAAGGGCATGTACCCGGGGTAGGGCACCAGCTCCGCGATTTTCTCCAGGCCGCGGTGCAAGTAACCTACGTCGGGGACCGAGCGCCGGATCACCTCGCCATTGGTCTGGGTTACGAAGTCGATGACTCCGTGAGTGGAGGGGTGCTGGGGGCCGAAATTGACGACAATCTCCTCATCGCTGGTTTCGGTG
Organism: uncultured delta proteobacterium; assembly: GCA_963849735.1. Classification (GTDB taxonomy): domain Bacteria; phylum Myxococcota_A; class Polyangia; order Fen-1088; family Fen-1088; genus Fen-1118. Next base: position 80,178 of record CAWKJE010000049.1, on the reverse strand, counting down.
CGCCGCAAGATCTGGCGCTCTATCTTCATGTCGATCATGGCGATCGCCCGTGACCGTTGCCCATGGCCGCCACCTACCCTTCCCTCTTGTCCGAGGGCGCGACCGGCGTGGTCACCGCTGTCACCGCGGGCACCCCTGCCGCCGCGTCGACTGGCGCCGTGGCGGCGGGCACCGCGGTCGCGGCCACCCGTTTGCGCTCGGCTTCGGTTGTCCGGCCAAGCTGCACCAACGGATCCGGCCGCACGTTCTCGATGCCGTGAAAGCCGCCCGCCTCCTGGTAGTCTTTACGCAGAGGGTAACCTACCCAATCGTCGGGTAACAAGATCCGCCGCAGGTCGGAGTGCCCCAGGAACCTGACGCCGAACATGTCGTACACCTCGCGTTCTAGCCAGGTTGCGGCACGCCAGACCCCTTCCAGAGTCGCCAGCTCTGGCTTATCACGCTTGGTCTCGACCTTGAGCACGAGACCGTGTCGGTGCACCAGCGAGTAGAGATGGACGACTACTTCGATGGTGCTGCGGGAGGGCCAATCCACCGCGGTGATGTCCTGGCAGTAGTCGAAGGCCAACTCACTCGTCTCCTTCAAGAAGCGACAGACCGCCACCAGGTCGGCGTCCTTGACCACCACGAACTTGTCTCCCCTGTCGCCGCCAAGAGCGCTCACGCCATCACCGAAGCGAGACTTGAGCGCAGCGCATACCTCCTCTTCCTTCATGTCATCTGGCCTTGGTCGCGGGCACCATCATCGGCGCCGCGGGCTTTGCCTGATCCGGCCGCATCGGCCGCATTTTGGTCCCCCAGCGCTCGCACATGATTATGTCCTGGATGCGCAAGAGCCCCTCGGTGAGAGCCTCCGGACGCGGCGGGCAGCCGGGAACGTAAACGTCCACGGGGAGAATCTTGTCCACCCCCTTGCAGACCGAGTACGACATCTGGAAAAGCCCCCCGCAGTTAGCGCAAGAGCCCATCGACAAGACGTACTTGGGCTCGGCCATCTGGTCGTAGAGCAGCCGCGTGCGCAGCGCCATCTTGTAGGTGAGCGTGCCGGCCACGATCATCAAGTCGGCCTGACGTGGACTGGCGCGAAAAATCGCGGCGAAGCGATCGAGGTCGGCCCGCGGCCCTCCCGTCTGCATGAGCTCAATCCCGCAACAGGCGAGCCCGAACAGCAGGTAATGTATGGAATTCTTGCGCGCCAGATTGATGGCGTCGTCGATCACACTGGTATTGGTGAACAGGACCCCCGTGCCGAGCTCGGCTAGATCGTCGCGCATGCCCAACCTCAGACGCTCAGGGCGATCCTGAGCCCTTCCCTGGCTGTGCGCCGACACGGGGCAGGGACGAGAACCCCTTGACCCAGTCCAAATCGCCATGCGCCCACGCCCACGCCAACCCGACGAGCAGCACGACGGTGAACATGATCACCTCCGCGAACGCGACCCAGCCGGTCCCTTTTTTGACCCAGGCAGCGTAGACCACCACCACCGGAAGGGTAAGCGCGATCTCGACCTCGAAGACGATGAAGGCAAGCGCGATGAGATAGAAGCGGGGATTGAAGTTGTACCAGGCCGAGCCGATGGGCCGTTCCCCGCACTCGTAAATGGACAGCTTGTCGTCGCTGGGGAAGTGCGGTCGCACAAACCTGCCCAAGGTCAGCACCACCAGCGCGAACAGGACTGCCATGGTCGCGAAAGCGAGCACTGCGCCGAATTGGTAACCCATGTGCACCTTTGTCCGCGGCCTTGCTGGTCCTGCCGTCCGGACGCCCCTTCTTAGTCGCTAGCGCCCGGAACGTCAAGTGGCAGGGCCATGCCAGGCACGGCCACGACCAAGCCTACACTCGCCGACAAGTGCTGTAGACGTGGCCGCAAACGTAGACGTGGCCGTAAGCGTAGACGTGGCCGTAAGCGTAGACGGGGTAGTAAACGTGGACGTGGCCGTAAGCGTAGACGTGGTAGTAAACGTGGACGTGGACGTGGCCGAGCACTCTTTTCCGCCCCTCCCACGCAAGAAGACCAACCGCCGAACCCGCGCTATCCTAGGCCCATGACCCAATCTGAACCGTCCGACTCGGTGGCAAAGACGGCATCCCCGCCCCACCCTGCGGAACCCGCGACGCCCAAGGCGCTATTCGGCAACGAGGCCATCGCTCCTTACTTCTTTGTGGCCTTGCTCATGCTGGCTCTGTTCGCGGTGGGCTATATCCTGCTTCCCTTCTTCGGAGACGTGGTCTTCGCGATTCTATGCGTTGCCCTGCTCGGCCCTCTGCACGTGCGCTTGAGCCGCGCCCTCGGCGGCCGCGAGGTGCTGGCCTCGGGAATCATGGTGGTGGGCTTGGTGGTGGTCGGGACGGTTCCTCTCTTCCTGATCGCGTCGTCGCTGCTTCGCGACATCAGCGAATCCGCCTCATCCTGGAGCTCCACCGGACGATCGCTCACCCTGCGGGTCATCGCAGGACGCGACGGGGCCATTATGAGCGGCGTCACGGGTATGGCCGGGCGGCTCGGCATCAGCTTGCGCCCCGAGTGGGTCGAACAAGCCTTGCTCGACACCGGCCGGAGTATCACCCAGTACCTGGCGGTTCGCGCGAATGCCTTCCTGTCCAGCCTGCTGTCGACGCTGCTACACGTCGTGATCACGCTCTTCTCCACCTTCTACCTGTTCGTCCATGGGGAGAAGTTGCTCACCTTTCTCTACCGCCTCTCGCCGTTGACGCATGACGAAGACCAAATCTTCCTCAATAAGCTGGGCGAGGTCGGCCGTGCCATTCTCATCGGCGCGGGCAGCTCGAGCGCCCTGCAGGGCTTGGTCGCGAGCATCGCCTGGGTCGTGGTCGGCCTGCCCTCTCCCGTGCTGTGGGGCATCCTCATGGCCATAGCCGCCTTCTTGCCTCTGGTCGGCATCGCCGCCGTCGTGGTGCCGGCCGCCCTCTATCTTTGGGTCGAGGGTCGCCCCCTCGCCGCTGTCCTGTTCTTGGTCTTTTGCATGGGGCAGTCGTTCTTCTTCGAGTACGCGGTCAAGCCACGCCTCATGGGCTCATCGATGCGCATGAACAACCTGCTGGTATTCCTGAGCTTGCTTGGCGGCGTCATGGGCTTCGGGATGAGCGGCCTCATCTATGGGCCGCTGATCATGACCCTATTCCTCACCCTGGTGCAGCTCTACCAGACGCGCTACCAGCAGCGCATCGCCCATCGCCTGTCGCTACCAACCTCGGAGCAGATCCCCGAGCCAACTACGCTGCCGACCTGAGCCCAGGCTTTGAGACCCACCCCCAACTAACCTGGTTGCCGCGAACGCTATGTTACAATCGGGCCGCGGAGCGTGCTCGTGCCCTCGCTCAAGGTCGTCTGTCCCAAGTGTTCTAAGAGCCAGCAGGTGCCCGGCCCCATTTTGCCGGGCGGCCTCGAGTATGTGTGCCTTTTCTGCAAGGCCGCCTTCCGTATAAAGCCGCCGCAACGCCCGTCACCATACGATCTGCCCGCTGCCGACCATGCGCCACCCGGACCACCTGCTCAGCCTGGGCCGGGCATCCGCTCGCCGGAGCCTGGCGCCTCGCCACCTGCTCATGGTCCCCTGCCGGGCCAGCCTCCGGGACGGCCCAGACTGATTGTCCCCAGCGACCTCCCCATCTCCCGCGACGCCGCTCCACGCCCCGGCGACCTCCCCATCTCCCGCGACGCCGCTCCACGCCCCAGCGACCTCCCCATCTCCCGCGACGCCGCTCCACGCCCCGGCGACCTCCCCATCTCCCGCGACGCCGCTCCACGCCCCGGCGACCTCCCCATCTCCCGCGACGCCGCTCCACGCCCCGGCGACCTCCCCATCTCCCGCGACGCTGCTCCACGCCCCGGCGACCTCCCCATCTCCCGCGACGCCGCTCCCCGCCCCGGCGACCTCCCCATCTCCCGCGACGCCGCTCCACGCCCCGGAGATCTCCCCGTCTCCCGCGACGCCGAGGCGCCGCCACCACCATCGCCACCCGGCGCACCGGCTACCAGTCAAACCCAAGCGCCCCCCATCGCATTACCACGTCGCGATGGCAGCCCACCCCGACCGACGCGTGTGCCAACCACGCCCCTGGGTGTGCCGCTCAGCTTTTCGCTCGACGGTATCGCTCCACCGCCCGGCGCAGCGGAGCATGCGCCCGCCCCTCCCGCCGCAGGACAAGGACCCTGGGAGGGTCCTTCAGATCCCCCGCGAACGAGCTCGGTCGGGCAAAGCCCGCCCGGGCTCACGCGCCTACTAGGAGAAGGACCCTGGGAGGGTCCTTCAAATCCCCCGCGAACGAGCTCGGTCGGGCAAAGCCCGCCCGAGCTCACGCGCCTACTAGGAGAAGGACCCTGGGAGGGTCCTTCAAATCCCCCGCGAACGAGCTCGGTCGGGCAAAGCCCGCCCGAGCTCACGCGGCTACCGTCCCGTCGCGACGGCTCCGCGACGGCGGACCGGGCTGGGCTGGATCCGGGCTTGAGCCTCGAGCTCGAAGGTGCCGGGGCCGGCAGCCCGATCGTCGCCGCCACCATTCCATTCCCCGGCACGCGCGTCGCGAGCGAAGGCGCCAATGCGGGTGCAGGCGTGCGAGCCACGGAGGACTTGCCAGCCCTTACGTTGCCAGCCGGCCGCCGGGCGGCACCGACCAGCGCTCTGCGCCCAGTGGCGCGCAAAGCCAGCCTTCCCCGCTGGGTCTGGCCGATAGCCGGGGGGGGCATCGTCGTCGTCATCGCCCTTTGCGTGGTCCTGGCCCTGCTGCGCTCGGCTCCCAGCCCCGAGGTCGTGCTGAGACCATTCGCCGCCGACCTGGCCAACGACAAGCCAGCCAGCTACCGGAAGGCTGCCGATCGACTGCTCGCCGTTGCGTCGCAGCACGAAGGCAACACCGAGTTGCAGCTGCGCGCAGCCGAGCTGCTCCTAACGACTCAGATCGTGCACGGCGGCATACTGGACCTGAGCAAGATAGAGCAGCTGGCCGCGGGTCCCGACCAGCACAAGCTCGCGGCCCTATTCGGGCGAGTGCGAGCGCTGCTTGCCATCGCCAAGGGCAAGCCCGGCGCTGCGGACGGCCAACTCGCCGCCGCGAGCGCGGCCGAAAACCAATGGGTCATCGGCCTGGCCCGCCTCCAAGAAGGCAAACCCGCAGCCGCGATCGAAGCCCTGCGCACCTACCTGCGCGGGCGGCCCGGCGAGGTGCTGGCCCACTACCTTCTCGGCAAGGCCCTCCTCGATCTTCACGCGCCCGGCGCGCGCGACGAGCTCCACTACGTGCTCCAGCACAACCCCGGTCACGCCGGCGCACAAATCGCGGTGGCCGGGCTGGCCGAGACGCCGGAGCAGCGTCTGGCGGCCGGGCGGGCTCTCCTGGCTGGCCAATTACCCGACGCGGGGGTCAAGCAATTGGCCGAGCTCCACTTTCTGGTGGGCCTAGCCAACCGGTCCCTGGGGAGGCCGACCGAGGCCCGCGATGCTTTCCAGCACGCGGTGGGCCTCGACCGGCGGCTGATGCCCGCGGTGGTGGCTTTGAGTGAGAGCTTGCTCTACGAAGGCGAATACCGAGAAGCCCTGGACCTCCTGCGCGCGGCCGGCCCTGGCCTCGAGACGGCTCCCACGAGCAAGTTCGCCCTGGGCGGAGCGCAGATCGCGAGCGGTGAAGTAACCGACGGTCTGGCCCTGGTCACGGCCGCCGCCCAGGCATGGCCAGACGATCCCCGGGGACCCTTCTGGCAAGGCTTCGCCGCATCCCAGTATAAACCGGCCGACGCCAGCGCGGCCGAGCAGGGCTACCGGGAAGCCCTCAAACGCGATCCGAAGTTCCTGCCCGCCTCGCTCCGACTGGCCACGCTCCTGGAGCAGCAGAGCAAGGCGGAAGATGCACTGACGGTGCTGCGCGCGGCAGCGGATGCCGGCGCGCCGCCTGCCGTCCTGCAGCTAGCCTGGGGCAACGCTTTGCTCGTGGCCAAGGAGCCCGCCAGAGCGCAGGCGGTGTTCGACAAGGCCCTCGCCACCGATCCTTCCTCCCTGGCGGCGCTCCTGGGCAGAGCAGCCGCCTTAGAGGCCCAGGGGCAGCACGCCTCGGCCAAGGCCGCTCTGGAAGACGCGCTCAAGGAATCGCCTACCGTCCCCGGGGTGCGTGAACGGCTAGCGCGAGTAGCACTTGCGAGCGGTGACAAGCTGGCCGCGCTGTCGTGGTACCAAGAGGAGATGAAGATCGGCCGGCCCAGCCTAGAGCTCCACCTGGCTGCCGCCGAGCTGGCTCTCGACCTGGGCAAGGTCGAGATCGCGCAAAGCGAAGCCAAGCAGGTCGCCGACGAATCGCCGCGCAATGCCGAGGCCGCCTACGTCATGGGGAGGGCGCGCGAAGCCCGCAACGAGGTCGGGCCAGCTCTGGCCGAGTACCGCCACGCGACCACCTGGGGCAACGCACCCCAGTTCTCCCTCGCTTATGGCCGCCTGCTGGCCAAGCTCGGCAAGGTTAGCGAAGCCCTGGCCGCCTATGCCAACACGATCTCCCTGCCCGAGGGCCGCATCGAACGGGGCCGGCTGAGCTTCAGCACGGGCGACTCCGAGAGCGCGCTTGCCGACTTCCAGGCCGCGAGCACACTGGATCCGGCCAACCCCGAGCCGCTGGTTCTCACGGGGCTTTGCTTCGACAAGCTAGGCCAGCCGGGCAAAGCCGAGGAAGCCTGGCACGCCGCCCTCAAGCTCGACCCGGACTCGCCCGAGGCCCATTATCGCCTGGGACGAAGGGAGCTCGATCGAGCTCGCCCGTCAGCCGCCATCGAGCACCTGCGCAAAGCCAGCGCCCGAGTGAGCGAAGCGTCACCCTGGCGTGCCGATCTGTGCTTCCAGCTGGCCCAGGCCGAGCTGCTGGTCGGTTCCAAGCCGGCCGCCCTGGCCGGATTCAAGCGCTACCTGCAGATCGCGCCCGCGAACGCACCCGCTCGCCCCGAGGCGGCGCAACAAGTCGCCCGCCTGGAGGTCAGGAAGAACTGACCGCCTGGAGGTCAGGAAGAACTGACCGCCTGGCATCTCCACGACCACGTCCACCTTATGGGGACACGGCAGTCCTCTGCTATCTTTGGCCGGTCACCAGGGATGCCATGCCCACCGTCTACATGGAAACATACGGCTGCCAGATGAATGTCGCGGACACCGACATGGTGCTCGGCCTGCTCCGGCAGGCCGGATATGAGCGCACGCTCGATCCGGCGGGAGCTGACGTGATCCTCATCAATACCTGCTCCGTGCGCGAGCGCGCCGTCGAGCGGGTGCGCGGCCGCGCGAGCACCTTGGCGCAGTACAAGTCGGCCAGTAGGCGCGTCGTGCTCGGGATCACTGGCTGCGTGGCCGAGCACCTGCGCGAAGAGCTGCGCGGACCAACATCATGCGTCGACCTGGTGGTTGGGCCGGACAGCTACCGGCGCCTGCCCGAGCACATCGAGCGGGCGCGCGCGGGTGAGCGGGTGCAAGACACCCACCTCGATCCGCACGAAACCTACCAGGGCCTTGGTCCGGGCCTTGGTCCTGTCTCGGCGCCCGCGAACGGGGTGGTCGGGCACGTGGCCATCCAGCGCGGCTGCGACCGCTTTTGCACCTTCTGCGTGGTGCCCTTCACCCGTGGTCGCGAGCGCGCAAGCTCTCCCGAGGAAATCCTACGCCAGGTGCGCGCGCTGGCCGAGGCCGGATACCGCGAGGTCCAGCTGGTGGGCCAGACCGTCAACTCCTACCATTTTCGCGAAGGCGAGCAGGAAGTGAGCTTCGCAGCGCTGCTGAGGGAGGTAGCCGCCATCAACGGCATCGCGCGCATCCGCTTCATGTCGCCCTACCCGCTCGACTTCAGCCCCGCGGTTATTGCCGCCATGGCCGAGCTCCCCAAGGTGTGCCGGCACGTGCATCTCCCACTGCAGTCCGCCTCCGACGCCGTGCTGGAGCGCATGCGCCGCGGCTACGGCTTCGCCGAATATCGCGTCTTGGTTGCGGCCCTGCGGGCGGCCATGCCCGAGATCGCCATAACCACGGACCTGCTGGTGGGATTCTGCGGCGAGAGCGAGGCGGATTTCCAGGCAACCTGCCAGGCCCAAGCCGATATAAGGTTCGATAATGCCTTCACGTTCGCCTATTCCGAGCGCAAAGGCACCTTGGCGGCACGCAAGCTCAAGGACGACATTCCCGCCGAGGTGAAGCAGCGGCGTCTTGCCCAGATCATAGAGCAGCAGCGCCAGATAACCGCCGAGATTTATGCCCTGCAGGTAGGGCGGCGCGAGCAGGTGCTGTGCGAATCGATCTCCCGCCGGTCCGAGCACGAGCTTCTGGGACGCACCAGCACCTTCCGCCCCGTCATCGTGACCGCCACGTCCCTCGCGGTAGGGGCTCTGGTCGACGTCGACATCTGCCGCGCCAGCCCGACCAGCCTTTACGGCCAACCCATCAACGCGAGGGGAGCATGAAGGAACCGACCTCCGTTGCGATCAGCTTCGTCTGCGCGGGCAACATCTGCCGCTCTCCCACCGCCGAGGCCATCATGCGCCACCTGGTGAGGGAGGCCGGCCTCGAACAAGCCATCAGCGTCGAGAGCGCGGGCACCGGCTCGTGGCATGTGGGCGAAGACCGCGATCGGCGCAGCCGAGCCGTGGCCAAGCGACGGGGCATGCCCCTCGCGGGTTGCGCCAAGACCTTCGCAGCGGCTGACTTCCACCGGCTGGACCTCATACTGGCACTCGACACCGATAACGCCCGCGATCTGCGCCGGCGCGCGCCCGACGACCAGGCCGCCGAGAAGATACACTTGCTGCGGGAATTCGACCCGGCCGCGCCCCCCGGGTCCAGCGTGCCCGATCCGTACTATGGGGGGCCCGACGGCTTCGAGGAAGTCTTCGATATCTGTCTCGCGGCGTGCCAGGGCCTGCTCGCCTTCCTGCGCCGGACCCGTGGCATCTAAGGCCGAAATGCGTGGAATGGCCATGGAGGAGACGAGCGAGGAGGTGACGAGGCAGGGGGTGGCTACCGAGCTCGGTAGCCGCGTCATTCGCTGGCGCGCGGTGGCGGGTGGCGACATCAATCAGGCCCACGAGGCCGTCCTGGCCGACGGCCGCACCGTGTTCGTGAAGAGCAATCCCCAGCCACCCCCAGGCATGTTCGCCAAAGAAGCTAGAGGGTTGGCCTGGCTGGCCGAAGCGCGAGCCCTGCGCGTTCCCGCCGTGCTCTGCCATGGCCCAGGTTTCTTGGTACTGGAACACATCACGGCGGTCCGCCAGCAGGCCAACTACGACGAGCAGCTGGGCCGTGGTCTGGCGGCTCTGCACGCATTTGGCGCCCCGGCCTTCGGGCTAGACCACGATAACTTCATCGGCCGCCTGCCCCAAGCCAACGCCGCCCTGCCCACATGGGCAGAGTTCTATCGGACGCGCAGGCTCGAGCCGCAGCTGCGCCTGGCCGTGCAAGAGGGCCGCGCCAGCGCGGCCATGCGGGCGAGCTTCACTCACGTTCTGCCGCGTCTCGAAGAGCTGGTCGGTCCCCCCGAGCCACCCGCGCGCCTGCATGGCGACCTCTGGGGCGGTAACGCCATGGTCGACGAGCATGGCCAGCCCTGCCTCATCGACCCCGCGGTTTACGGTGGGCACCGCGAGGTAGACCTGGCCATGATGAGGCTATTCGGCGGCTTCGGTCCGTACGTCTTCGCCGCGTACCAGGAAGCGTTTCCTCTCGCCGCTGGTCACCTGACTCGCGTCCCGCTCTACCAGCTCTACTTTCTCATGGTCCACGTCAACCTGTTCGGTGGATCGTACGTCACCCAGGCCGAGCGGGTGCTGGCGCACCTCGCTTGAGCCCGCCCGCGAATATCCCCCGCGCTCACGCGAATTATTGTGTAAAGGACCCTGAGAGTGCCCTTTGCATCCCCCGCGCGGAGCGGTTAGCTTGCCGCTCGCCGTACTGCTTGCGCTATGGTGATCGGGTGCTCTAGGTGCGCTCTCGCCGATCATCCTCACCCCACGCCTTCGTCTACCGGGCAGGCATTGGTCTGGCCGGCACGCAGATCACCTGCGATGCCGCCGGGTTTCCCAGCGATCTGATATTCCTCTCGCATGCGCAGGTCCTGGGCCAGCGGGGGCCCGCGCAGCTCGCGGGGGCGAAGGCCAAGGGCCGACGGCTCATGACCACGGAGACCACCTTGCGCCTGCTTGGCGCCGACCGCAGCTTGCGCTCACGGACCTTGCCTGCCGCATTCGGCCAGCCGTTCAATCTGGGTGGCCAGCGTATCGAGATCGTGCCGTCGGGCTACTGGCCCGGTGCGGCCGCTCTGTTATGCGAGACTTCCCACCGCCGCGTCTATTACCTCGGAGCTTGTGCCCCCGAGGTTATCGTGCCCGGACTGGGTCCGGCCGAGCCCCGTCGTGCCGACGCTGTCTGCCTCGACGCGCGAGCCGGCGACCCTCGCCTGGTCTTGCCGTCGCGCCGGCAGACGTTGGCCGACATCCGCGCCTTTGCGCGGCGCGCCCTGGACGAGGGTCGCACCCCGGTCTTGCTCATCTCCGCGGCCAGCGTGCTGCCGTCCGTCGCCTCGGACTTGCGCCGGGAAGGCCTGATCCTGCGCGCCCATCCCCGGCTGGGCCGCGCGCTCGCTGAGCTACACGATGTCTGCGCGGCCATTCCGGTGGTCGCTCCTGCCGGTCGGCGGCTACGCATGGGAGAAGTCTGGCTGTGGCCAGCGGACCGCCCGGGAAGCGGCCCCAAATGGGCGGCGCTGCGGCCCGGGCACGCCACCAGGGTGGCCCTGGTCATGGACCCAGCGCTCGAAGCGCTTAAGGGCGAGATTCCCGCCCGCGCCAGCCTGGATGAAATCTTCACGCTCACCCTCCTACCGGGCCACCAGGAGATTCTGTCCTTGCTCGAGGACTGCGGTGCGCAAGAAGTGGCGCTGCTGCATGCGAGTTCCGACGAGCTCCTGGCCGATCTGCGCGGTCGCGGTTTCGCCGCCTACTCTCTCGGGCCGCCCCGGCAAATGACGCTGGGAGGATAAGTGGCTAGGTGACGCCCCGTGGGCCAAGCCTGGCGCTTGAGAGTGGAAGTCGGGCTTCTTTGGGGATAGAAATATCACGTGTTCAATCTAGGTGCTGGCGAGCTGGCCGTCATTCTGGTTGTCGCGCTCCTGTTCTTGGGCCCGAAAATGCTGCCCGAAGTTGCGACCGGGTTGGGCAAGATCATTCGGGAAATTCGCAAGGCCACCGCCGATATACGGCATGACATCGGTATCGACGAGGTGATTCGCAAGCCCCTGCAGGAGCTACGCGACGCCGCAACCCTGCCCCCCGAGGAGCTAAAGCGCCGAGACGAGGTCAAAGCCGCCCAGCGCAAAGCGGAAGAAGCCGCCCGCGCAGAAGAGCAGCGACGCAAGCGCGCCGACGAGGAAGCCGAGCGCAAGGAGCGTGAGCTGGCCGCCGAGGAAGCCAAGCGCAAGGAGCGCGAGCTGGCCGCCGAGGAAGCCGAGCGCAAGGAGCGTGAGCTGGCCGCCGAGGAAGCCAAGCGCAAGGAGCGTGAGCTGGCCGCCGAGGAAGCCAAGCGCAAGGAGCGCGAGCTGGCCGCCGAGGAGGCCGAGCACAAGGAGCGCGAGCTGGCTGCCGAGGAGGCCGAGCGCAAGGAGCGCGAACCGACCGCCATTGTCGCGATGGGTCACGGCCATCCCGAGCAAGCCGGCGCGGGCACTGCCCCGGGCGCGCGGACTGAGCCAGCCAGCCCAGCGGCTGCCCCGCCTGCTGCCACCGGGCGAGCCGGGGCCCAGGCCGCCCCGCTCGCCAGCGCAGAGCGGAAGGGCGCCGCCACGGCAAAGGCCAAGGCCAAGCCCGCCGGGGTCATCAGCCCTGGTGGGACGATGATCGCGGCCAGCCCGCCTCCAGCGGAAGAGCTGGAGACCTTGACGCCATTGCCGGACCTGTCGCCTCCTCCGGTAATCGGGCCACCCGGCATCCTGCCGCCGCCGCTGCCGCGTCTGCCCAGGCCGGGTGCTACCCTGGCCGAGGCAACCGTGGTCGACCTGCATGCCCAACTCAAGGCCGTGGTGGACAGCCAAGAATCCGCGGCCGGGCGTCCCGGCCCCATCGCCAGCCGGACGGCCCCGACCAAGCCCCCCGCCCGGCAAGAAGACAAGAGCGACGAGAAGAAGCCAGAGCAAGAGAACCGCGGCAAGAAAGGCTAGCCCATGGCGGAGTCAGAAACCGAAGCCCAGCCTGGAAGCGGCGCCGATCCATACCTCGAGAGCGCGCAGGAGCCGGCCCGCCTGGCGGCTAGCGGGGGCGAGGGCAATGACAAGGAGGCCGCGCCCCGTCCCGACGAGAAGCGCATGTCCTTCCTCGAGCACCTGGCCGAGCTGCGCGTGAGGCTGCGCAACGCCATATTGGGCTTCCTGGTGGCCATGGTGGGCTCATTCGTGGTGGTCGAGCACTACTTCGATTGGCTGACTCGCCCGGTGCGCAGGGGGTTACGCGACGCCGGGCACGAGATGAATTTCTACGCCCGCAGCCTCACTGAGCCGTTCTGGGTTTACATGAAACTGGCCATCGTGGGCGGCCTGCTGCTTTCCGCGCCCTACGTGTTCTGGCAGCTGTGGCGCTTCGTGGCGCCCGGCCTCTACCGCAAGGAGCGCCGGATAGGAGCTCTGCTCAGCGGCTCGATCGCTATCTGCTTCGTGGGCGGCGCCATCTTCTCCTACAGCGTTATGTGCGAGCCCGCCGCCTATTACCTGACCAAGCTGTGCACGACTTTCGCGGGCGATTTGCCCTTCAAGCTTGACACCATGCTGATGATGGATGATGTCGCCAACTTCCAGATGATGACCTTGGCCGGGTGCGGTCTGGCTTTCGAGCTGCCGGTGTTGCTCTCGGTTCTGGGCTGGATGGGTATCGTATCCAGCCGGTTCCTCTTGAAGTTCAACCGCTATGCCATCGTGCTGGCCTTCGTGATTGGCGCGGTGCTGACGCCCAGCACGGATCCATTCACCCAGACCATGCTCGCCCTGCCCATCTTCGGCCTCTACAACCTCTCCATCCTGATTGTCTGGCTGATCGAGCGCGCCCGCCGCCGGCGGGAAAGCGCCAGCGCCTCCCTGGCCGTCAGGTGACTCGGTACCAACCGAGCATGGCCACGCCAGCAACCGCAACCCAGATGACAGCAGTGTTGCGGCTGGCACGGCGGTGCGCGTCGCCCACCTGCACCTCCAGATCGGCGAATCGGCGCAGATTGGCATCGGTACCCGGCTGCCGCGACAACAGCTCCTGCTCGGTGCGCAGCCGATGCGCCGAGCTGGCGCCCGGGCCCAGGCAGTAATAGGCCGCGGGCAAGAACCCGATGACCAGAGCCACGGCCAGGCCCCAAAAGGCGCGTCGCGCCGGCCGGTCCCGCGCCTGGGCAAAGCGACCGGCCCTTTCTTCGATTTTGCTCGCGTACATGCGGGCAGCGCCCATACACACGCGGCAGCCGGACGCCTTGCTCTTGTCGTAGTAGAGGCCGTGCTGCACACAGCGCACGAGGTTGAGGTTCCTCGGATCCTCATCCATCGCCACTCCGGATTCGCCTCCCCCGTCCATCTCGCGCAGCGAGGTGGGGATAGACGGCTTGGACCGGGCTACTGGCTCCTCGGCCAAGGTCTCGGAGCGTGCCCTTGCCAGCTCCAGGGCGGGGGCAACCTGGAGGACAAGACCGGACGGCGGCACGAGATCCTTGGACACCTTGGGCAGCGGCATCCGCTTGGCCAGCATGACCGGCGTCTTTTCCCCAGGAGGAGGGAGATCGACGACCCCGCCCGCGGCGGCTGCAGCCGGAGGCGGCCCCAGCGGGGCGAAGGTGGCGGGAGCGGTGGCCTCAGCCAGAGTGTGCGGTCCCGTTCCATGGAGATCCGAGGTACGCGCCGTCCCGGCAGCGGAAGCGCTGGGCCGAATAATGGTCACGGCACCCATGGCTTGCAGGTCCTTGATCAAAGCCTGCGCCCGTTGCGGCTCGAGCTCGTGGCCGGCGCGCAGATTCTTGGCCGCCACCGCCTGGGCAATCGTCGCCAGGGTAAGGCCGTACCGGGCCGAGAGGGTGGCGGCCAGGCGAGTCTCGCCTGCCGCGCTCGGATTGGCGGAGCCCACCACGAACACATCGAATACGTTGCCGGGCATTACCTTTAGTATACGCCGCCCCCGCATATTTCCTCGGGCGCCCACTTCATGAGGGGCGCCAGGCTCCAGGCACCTGGAGCCTGGCCAAAGCGGCGCCCAAAATCCGAAGAGCCCGGACGGACTTCAGCCTGACCCGTAAATGCCACCGGAGGCCGGCCCATTTGCTCTACCGGACGTCGGCGCGAGCGCCGACACCCGGTGGCCTATCTAGATCTTGCCCACCAGATCGAGGCTGGGCTTGAGCGTGGCGGCGCCCGGCGTCCACTTGGCGGGACAAACCTCGCCCTCGTGGGTGGCAATGAATTGCGCTGCCTGAATCTTGCGCACCAGCTCGTCGGCGTTGCGGCCTATGCCGTTGTCGTGTAGCTCGGCCACCTTGATCTTACCCTCGGGGCTGACCACGAAAGTGCCGCGGTAAGCGAGCCCTTCCCCATCGATGTACACGCCAAACGCCCGGCTGAGCGCCCCGGTGGGATCCGCCAGCATGGGAAACTTTATCTTCTTGATAGTGTCAGAAGCGTCGTACCAAGCCTTGTGCACGAAGTGCGTGTCGGTGCTGACCGAGTAGACCTCGACACCCATGCTCTTGAGCTTGTCGTACTTGTCAGCCATGTCGCCCAGCTCGGTCGGGCACACGAAGGTAAAGTCCGCGGGGTAAAAGAAGAATACCGACCATCGCCCTTTCAGGTCCGCATGGCTGATGGTCTTGAACTTGCCATCGTGATACGCCTGCACGTGAAACTCGGGAATCTGAGAATTGATGATGCTTGCCATGGGTCTCCTCTCGCGTTGTGCCGTTTGGATGCCGCCCCGGGCGGTGGGGTTCCCGCCAATAGGTAGTAGTAGCCGCTACCTCTAGTGGCAGCTGCCTCGTGGCCCACGGGCGCGGTTTCTCCTCTGGCCCCGCCTGAGCGGTGTTAGCCTGAATGCAGCCAGGCTCGTGGGTTGCGCGCAGTGGAGACGCGCGCCCAGGATTGGTAAGGTTGCTCATGCTCAGAAAGCCGCAAAGCCAGACCCTCGAGCGCTTGAAGCAGATCGTTGGGCCGTCCGGCTTTTCCGAGGACCCACACGAGATCGCCCCTCACCTGATCGAGTGGCGCAACCGGGTGGTGGGCCGCACGCCTCTTTTGCTCAAACCGGCCAACACCAGCGAGGTGGCCGAGGTGGTGCGCGTGTGCGCCGAGGCCGAGGTCGGCCTGGTTCCCCAGGGAGGCAACACCGGCCTGGTGGGCGGCCAGATCCCGCGCGCCGACGGAGGCGAGGTGCTGATCGTCATGTCGCGCCTGCACGCGATCCGTCGGGTCGATGCCGTCGACAACACCATGACCATCGAGGCCGGCTGCACGCTGGCCGAGGCCCAGCGGGCGGCCAGCGAAGTCGACCGCTGGCTACCTCTCAGCCTGGCCGCCGAAGGTACCAGCCAGGTGGGCGGCAACCTCTCGACCAACGCGGGGGGCATCCACGTCCTCCGCTACGGCAATGCGCGCGCCGGCGTCCTCGGCCTCGAGGTCGTGCTCCCCGATGGCCAGGTCTGGGACGGCCTGCGCACCTTGCGCAAGGACAATACCGGCTACGACCTCAAGCAGCTCTTCGTCGGCGCCGAGGGTACCCTGGGCATCATCACGGCCGCGGTGCTCGAGCTCTTTCCGCGTCCCGCGCAAGTGACCACATTCCTCGCCAGCGTGTCCGACCCGACCAAGGTGCTCGAGCTACTCCAGCTGGCCCGCACCACCGGTGACACCATTTTGGCCTTCGAGATGATCTCGCGCTTTGCCCTCGAGTTGGTCATCCGCCACATCCCGGGCACATCCGATCCGCTGGCCCGGCCCGCGCCCTGGTACGTGCTGGCGGACCTCACCCTCGCGCGGGAGCAAAGCGAAGCCCTCCTCGCCTCGGCCCAGGACAAGGCCGTCCTCGACGATGCCGTGCTCGCCAGCGGCGCGGCGCAAGCCCGGGCGCTATGGCGGCTACGCGAGTCGATATCCGAAGCGCAAAAGCACGAAGGGGCCAGCATCAAGCACGACATCTCGGTACCAGTGTCGCACATACCGGCCTTCGTGGCCGAGGCGCTCGCAGCCGCGGCGCGACTCATCCCCGGCATAAGGCCGGTGCCCTTTGGCCACGTGGGCGACGGCAACCTGCACTTCAACTTCACCCAGCCCGTGGGCGCGGACGCGAGCACCTACCTGGCCAGATGGGACGAGCTCTCCCGCGTGATCCACGACCTCGCCTTTGCTCACGGCGGCTCCATCAGTGCCGAGCACGGGATCGGACTCTTCAAGCGCGAGGAAGGGCGACACTACAAGAGCGCGGTCGAGCTCGACCTCATGCGCCGGATCAAGGAAGCGCTCGATCCCAAAGGGATCATGAACCCGGGCAAGGGGATCGCCTAGGGGCATGACAGGGCGGCGAGCTGCTGGCCGGGCCCAGCCCACCCGCTGGGCCGACGCCGAGTTGGCCCAGGCTCGGCAAGCTCTAGAAAATGCCGCCGATGGGGAAGCGGCCAGGGCACGGCTCCGCCGCTTGCCCAAAGCCGACGTCCATTGCCATGCCCTGCTCAACTCTCCGCTGGCCAGCTACCAGACTGTGCTCGGCCATCCCATCCCGCCTCCGCCCCCACGGTTTCGCACCTTCGCCGAGTTTGCCGGCTACCTGGCCGCGCATCTCTTCCCCGCCCTCAAGACGCTCGCCGGCACACGCGCCGTCTTGCGCGCCGGCCTCGAGCGCATGGCGGAAGAGGGGGTCGTATACACCGAGGCCAGCATCGATCTGCTCTTGCCCCTCCACCTCGACCTCCCGGCCGACGCGGTCATCGCCATGGTCGAAGAGGAGCGCCAGCGCATCGCCCCTCGCCTGTGCTTCGTGCCCGAGATCGGTATCAATCGGCGCGTCCCCCCCGCCAAGCTGTGGCCCTTGTTCGAAGCCTATCTCGAGTCCGGGGTTTTCGGCTCGGTCGACCTCTACGACGACGAGAGGGCAGGTGATCTGCGCGACTTCCGCCCCTTCTATCGACGCGCCCGCGAGCGAGGGCTGCTGCTCAAAGCCCATGCCGGCGAGACCTGCGGCCCCGCCAAGATACGCGAAACCCTCGCCATCCTCGAGGTCGAGGTAATCCAGCACGGGATTGCCGCTGCTGCCGAGCCGCGGCTGATGGAGCTCCTGGCGGAGCGAGGCGTACAGCTCAACTTGGGCCTGGCCAGCAACATCGCCCTAGGCTTGACCGGCGATTACACCGACCATCCCATTCGAACGCTACTCGCGGCCGGTGTCGAGGTAGCCCTGGGCACCGACGACTTCGCCGTCTTCGGCACCAGTCTATGTGAAGAGATCTTGCACCTGCGCCGCGCGGGCATGGCACTCTCCGAGCTGGCCAAGCTACGCCTGGCCCCACCGGCCCCCTTCAGTCCGCCCTGAACCGAGGGACCGACGCCAAGGATCAGCGGGCCACCTCGAGCAATACCTTGCCCATCGGGCCGCTGGCCAGGCGCGCAAAAGCCTCGGGCAGGCGCTCGAAGGGCAGGACGCAGTCGAGCACGGGACGCGCCCTCACGAGGGCGAGCCGACCCAGCACTTCCTGCCACGCCTCCCGCGCCTGCTCGGGCGTATAGGCCCCCACGGCCACCCCGCCCAAGCGAATGCGGCGAAAGAAGAGCGCCGCGGTGTTAAAGGCGGGAACCGGCCCCGCCAGGCGGCCCACCAGGCTGACCTTGCCGAGATTGCCCAGGGTGACGATGACCTCGGACAGGAGCGCGCCGCCGACATTGTCGATGGCCAGCTCGATCTTCTGGGGAGAAATCGCGCGCTCTACCTGGTCTGGCCAGCCGGGATCCGCGGGATCGAAGCATTCCACCGCTCCCAGCTGGCGCAGCCGGTTGCGTTTTTCTGGGTTGCGCGACAGAGCAACCACCCGGTGACCGAGGGCTGTTCCCAGCTGCACCGCGGCCACACCTACTCCCCCCGAGGCGCCCGTGACCAGCAGCGCCGAGCGGGGTGGCAACGTGCCCCACATGACCAGCGCCTGATGAGCAGTCAGGTAGACCAGCGGCGCCGAAGCCGCTTCCTTTTCGTCCCAGCCGGGGGGAACCTCGGCCAGACTGGCACAAGGAACGGCTACCCGCTCGGCGAAGGTGCCGGGCCGCTCCGCCCCGATCGCGCTGCGTAGAATGATGCGAGTGTCGCCTGGCGATACCTCACTGACACCTGGACCAACCGCTACCACATGTCCTGCGCCGTCACGACCGAGGATGTGCGGCAGAGACGGCAGGGCAGGGTATTGCCGCTCCGCCAGATACCGATCCGCCGGGTTGAGCGCCGCATAGTGCATCTGCAGCACTACCTCGCCCGCGCCAGCCACCGGCTCGGGAACCTCGGCCAGCCGCAGCCCTGCCAGCCCACTGAATCGATCGAGAAGCCACGCCCGCATAGTTTTCCCCTTGCTAACTCATTTCATAGCACGGGCCTAAAGCAACACCCGCCGCCGCCCGTCCGATAACTCCTATGCGGCGGCGGCGGCACCGCGGCAAGGAGGGCAAGGAGGGAATGACCAGTCGGGTCGATCGGCAGGCCGGCCGGCCGGCGGGTGGACGGTGAAATCCTTGTTGCATGCGGGTTACCAGTGTCCACGCCGCGAATCGTGAACCCGTCGTGGGGCATCGAAGTAGGTGGAGGTAGCACAACACAACTCCAGGCAAGCGAAGGTGAGTAACCGAAACAATTCACGGAGATAGACTATGGACAGGATCGTTTGGTCTTATGTGTTTCCAGCCCTATTGGTAACGGCGATCGCGCCACCAGCCGCCAGCGCAGGTGAAGAGCAGGAGCTACCGAGCGTGGAGGATGCGAGCCCCCGGGCCGACGTCTTTCTACCCTCAGCGCAGCGCAAAAAGGACTGCTTGGGTAGCGCCAGAGTCTGCCTATTCGCCGACGGCGCCGGCACCATCGCCGGCATCGACATCAACCCGTCGGTCGGCATCGTCACCACCCTGGCACGAGGGATCCAACTGGCCGGCGCTGCCACCGCCGGGGGCCAAGCCAGCGAGGCTTGGCATGCGGAGATGATCGCGCGCTTGCGCGCCCGCACCCTGAGCACGGAGCCCGTCATCGTGGCGGTGATGGACTACGCGGACCCCGAGGGCATGGCCAGGAAGGAAGCCGTCGCCGTCTGGCAGATCGACGGCGCGGCGACCAAGGACATGGGTATCCGCCTGGCCCTCGCGGCCGAGGACGGATTCCAGCCCAGACACACCTATCTGGTGCGCATCGTCCAAGGCGTGGGCCCCAAGGAAAAGGTGCTGGCCGAAGGCAACTTCCTCCTCGAGTAAGGCACCACCCGCACGCGCCCGGGGACCGCAGGCTCCCTGCCCCCGCCTCTCCCCTCGCGGGCGCGGCAAGGGTGGCCACGCCTCCAACGCCGGCTCCCCTCCCTGCGCCCGCGTCTACCCTTCCCCCATGCTCCGGCCCCCCAAGCACCCCTTCCCGCACCCGCGTCTCCCCCACCCGGTGACACCCGGTGACCCCTGCCGGTTACCCCGCGCTTGCGCGCAGCCGCCCCACCGCCTCCGCCACGCCCTCGGGCGCCCGGAAGACGGAAACCCCGGCCACCAGCAGTGTGGCGCCGGCCTTGGCCACCTCGCCGGCATTGGCGGGTGAGATCCCGCCGTCGACCTCGATCGCGCATACGAGCCCCCGCGCCGCGATCATTTCACGCAAGCGCGCCACCTTGGCTAGCGTGCTCGCTATGAACCGCTGACCGCCAAATCCGGGATTGACCGACATGAGCAACACCTGCTCGACCTCGGGCAGCACGTCTTCTATGGTGGCAAGGGGAGTGGCCGGATTGATGACCACGCCGGCGCGCTTGCCCAAGCCGCGGATCTGCTGCAGGGTTCCATGGAGATGCGGGCAGGCCTCCTGGTGTACCAGGATCAGATCCGCACCGGCGCTGGCGAATTCGGGGATATAGCGCTCGGGCTCGACGATCATGAGGTGCGCCTCCAGGAAGGTCCGGGTGACCTTGCGCGCCGCCCCCACCACCATGGGCCCGAAGCTGATATTGGGCACGAAACGCCCATCCATCACATCGAGGTGAAAGCGGTCCACCCCGGCGGCGTCCGCCTCGCGCATGTGGTCGCCCAGCCTGGTGAAGTCCGCGGCAAGAATGGACGCGCAGATCTCGACTTTCTTTGTCATGCACTGCTCCAACCAAACTATGCCGCCTGGCCGCTTGGCCTTCAACTCCCTTGATAGCTGGACCTTGTCCCGGGGAGCGCTGGCCTTTCAATGGGCGCGCTGGCTCGGTACCTGGGGCCCTGACCCTGGCGCTCCTATAGCCGCAGCTTTTGCCGCCATGGGCAGTATCCCCGGAGGCGGGGCCGGGTCAGGGACCAGCTTGCCGGGTCGCCGGCGAAACAGCGCCCAGGGCGGCGCCGTCCCGACCAACTCCACCATGCCGTGATAGCCACGGAACAGGTCTAACCCAGGGGGCAGGCCGCGGGTGAAGACGTAGTCGAAGATCTCCAGCATGCTGGCCGGGGCGAAGCTGGCGGGCACCCACGGACTGGTGATGAAGTTGCGCCCGAGCTTGACTCGACAGGGCATATGGCGAAGCCCGCAATATGCCGGAGGGGCCATGCTGCCCGGGGCGGGACGCAAAGCTGGGTAGAAGTCGGGGATCCCTACCATGGCCGACTCGACCGACATGACCTTCGACTTGCGGTCGAACATCAGCCCGATGGCCTTGCCCCCGGGCGCAACCCTCTCGGCTAGATCGACGAAGCCCGCCACCTCACCCGCATAGGCGCGGTAGTGCAGGAAGAGCTGTCTGCCGTAGCTTATACCCAAAACGAGGGCGGGCACCGGGAGTAGCCAAGCCAAGGGGCCACGCAGGCGCAAGAGCCCCGCGGGCACGAGTAAGAGCAGCATGAGCAGGACCAGCACCGAAAAGCGCGGGAAGAATGTCATCAGCTCCATCTCTTGCAGGTGATGGGGCAACGCAATGTAGGCGGTCAGGGCGCCCAGAAAGGCAATCACGACCGCGGCGGTGATGCTGCGCGAGCGCACACCGCGCGACGTTTGCGGGCCCAGCAGCCCCGCCCAGTAGAGTAGCCCTGCCACCAGCCCGACCACGAAGAACGCGCCCGCGATGAAACAGAGGGCGCGACAGGCCGGCAGGTTGACCCCGTCGACGAAACCCCGCATGGCGTGCATGGGGAGTAGGAGGATGCGCTGCCAGATATCGACCCGCAGCGGGCGGTGGCCCAGATCGCTGAGCCGGTGACGTTTGAGGATGTGCCAGGCCACCGCCAAGGTCAAAGGCGCCTGCCCGGCCACCGGGGCGGTCGTGATCTGCCAAAGGGCCAGCAGGGCGACCGAGGGCGCCAGGGCGGCGGTAGCGACCAGCTTGCGCCTCCACGTGGCGGGGACCAACACCGCGAAGGCCAGCGCGGCGCAGATGCCGTAGAGGAAGTTCTGCAGGTGGCAGAGGTAGAGCAAGAAGGCGACGACGGCGGTGACTGACCACCAGAGCATGACCAAGCGGCGCCCGCGGGTCAGGGCGAGCTTGGCCATCGACGCCAGCAGTAGGAGCACGACGGGCAGCGACAGGGCAAAGCTCACGAACCCGTAGTGCAGCGTCAGGTTGTAGGCCAGGGGAAAGGCCAAGAGCGCGGGCACCCGACTGCGGCCGCAGGCCGCGAGCAAGCTCGCCATCGCCAAAGGCAAGCCCGCGATGTAGAGCGCGATGATCAGTTTATGGGCCACCAGTAGGCCCATGACTTTGCCCAGCACGTCCAGGGCCAGAAAATGCGCGGCATAGGGGGCGAGACGCAGACCGCCCTCGTAGTATGGCGCGTAGGGCGAAGCCGGGTCGCCGGCCTTGGCCAGCATGTCAGCCGCGGCGATATGAAAGGGCAGGTCCAACCCCGGCAGAAGTCGCGTCGCGAACAAGGGCGCCAGAAGAAAGGGGAGCAGGATGGCATACCCCACGCCAAAGCACCAAGGGTCCCACACCCGACCCGAAGCCAGCCAGAGGAGCGACCGTCGAGCCGCGCCCAGTAGCCCGAGCGAGCCATCCGCGAGCCAGGCGCCCCAGCCTGATCCTGCCGGGCTATCACTTGAAGAGCGACGGTGACCTCGCGCGAGGTCTGGGCCGCCCGGAAGCGGCTTGGGTTCGTTCATGCCTGACCTACTACTATGCGATTTCTTCTCGGTACGCGAAGATCTTTTCAGCGCGTGCGTCACATGGTGGCGCCGCTACCCGCGCGGCGGCTCCCAGGTCGCGGTCACCCAATTCCAGGCACGCGTCGCATAGTAACCACTGCCCGGAAGACGGGAACCCGCGACCACGATGCCCGCGGCCAGGGCAGTGCTGAGGAACAAGACGACGATGCGCCGCCGCGGGAGTCTGCCCACTAGCAAGTAGCCAGCCCAGCCATAGGCCAGCGCATACAGGGGCATTATCGACCAGATTCCGTGGAGGCCCAGCCACGTCCCCAAGGAGTGGACGGCATAACCATGGGCGAGAAGGGGAAAGCTCAGCTCGTAAAGGGGGTTCTGGAGGGCGTCCGGCCAGTGCGGATAGGTGGTCGCGGCACAAAAGAAGATGGCCAAGCTGGCCAGCATGCTGGCGAAGACCAGGACCTGCGTGGCCAGGTATCGCCCGACCCAGGCCAAGGCAGGCGTAGCTAGCCACGCCGCAAATGGCAACATGCCAACCAACTGCCGTGATCCGGCCGACCACCCTCCGCGTGCCATGTAGGGCAACATCGAGCCCACGAAGGTCAGATAGACGAGGACGATACTGGCCGCGACCAGCGCCTCGGCTCCGATGCGCAAGCGCAGCCGCCGGCAGAGCACGATCATGGCGGCGCCCGCTATGCTCAGCACCACCCAGGGCGCGAGGGTTACCAGACCGTTCGAGGGGACGAAGAGAATGTTGTGGAAGGACTGCCAGTTCGGGCCAATGAAGCCCAGCAGTCCCTTGCGCGGCGCGGTGTCAACCCCGAGACTGTAGCTGATGCGGAAGGGAGAGCCGAAGCACGCGTTGTGGTAGGCGAGCAAGGCGAGCACGGGAGGCAGAGCGCTGGCCGCGAAGACGGTGGCATGACGAAAACGTGAGCGAGCGCGGGCCATGACGTAGATACCGATAACCGGGGCTGCCAAGGTTGCCTGATAGTCCATGGCCGGCGCCAAGCCGGCGAGCAGACCGGCTATCATGGCGAGTAGCCAGGGCCGCTTGCTGCGCTCGCGCACCAGGAGCACCGAAGCCGCGAACGAGCCGCCCAGACACACCGCTGCCAAGACGTGCGCGTAGAGCAGCATGGCATAGGGCACCACCGGCGATGCCAGAGCGAAGGCCACCAGAGCTGCCCGCCGCGCGTGCTCATCAGCGCTGAACCAACGAGTCAGCCGGTAGAACAGGGGCAGGAAGAGCAGGAACGGCAACGTGACGGTCCCCGCGCGAACAAGCCACATCGCACGCCGAATCGATAGCTTGCCCAACCCGCGCGCCAGGGCGTACACGGGAACCGCGACTAGCGACGGCCCGGGTGATTTGTTGGCGTAATAGTGGCGGTCCGGGCCAACGGAGAGGTCGTTGCGCGAGCTGAGCTCACCCAGGCGATCATCGAGGTAGAGCACATGCCGCTCGACAATCTGCTCGGCCAGGAGCAGGCGAGGCATCTCCTGCGCACTGCGTAGTTTGTCGAAATAGGGAAAGGCATAGAGCTCGAGAACCGCGAAGACGAGAAAGTGCCACCACCTGAGCTCACCGGCCGCGCGGCGCGAACCAAGGCGCCTCGCGGGGAGGTCGGAGCGTTCGTCACTGGGCGGATCGCCGGTCCTAGGTGATTGCACGATGGCTTGCGTGCATGAATGCACGATGGCTTGCGTGCCGGAGCGCGTCTCGGCGCCGGCCCGTTGGGGTGCGCGAGAGCGTCCCGGGTACACGATCGCCCCTGTATACAACGATTTGCGGGCAAAGCGTGGTATAGAGTCCGCCAACTCGCCATGGGCCTGTTCGACATATTCTCCAAGGAGAAGCGCGATGAACGTGCGCGCGCGGGGAATATCCAGCGCACGATCAACAAGTACTCCCAGTCCGGCGACCGCTACAAGGCCATGGAAGCCCTGGCCAGCGAAGGCTCGGACGAGGCCCTGTACGGGTTAATGCGCCGCTTCGGCATGATGTACGACAAATCGATCGAGGACGAGCAGGAGAAGGAGTGGGTCTTCGATACCCTGGTCAGCAAGGGGGAAGCGGCACTGCCCGCGGTGAAGCGCTACATGCTGGCGGCCGACTCGGTTTCGTGGCCTCTGCGCGTGCTGCAGAAGATCGCACCCAGCAAGGAGGCCGAGCTCGAGCTGGTGGCCCAGGTTCTGGCCCGGCACGAGCCCGGCTACGAGCGCGACCCGACCAAGAAGATCCAGCTCATCCGCCACGTCGGCTTGATGAAGCATCCCCAGGGTAGCGCCATGGTGCTGCCCTACCTCAGCGATATGGACGAAGGGGTCCGCCTCGCCGCCATCGAAGCCCTCCTCGCCCTCAAAAACCAGGAAGCCGCCCGCGCCAAGCTGCTCGAGCTGTTCGTGTCCGACACCGAGGAAAGCTTGCGCCTACGTATCCGCATCGCCGAAGGGTTCGCCGACCTGGGCTGGCTGGTGCAAGGGTTCCGCGGCAGCGTGGACAAGAAGCTGCCTGACGGATTCCAGCTCGACCGCGAAGGTCACATCCTGAAACTGAAGAAGCCCGACTGATGCCACGACGAACAGACATCGAGAGCGTGCTCCTCATCGGCTCCGGCCCCATCGTGATCGGCCAGGCCTGCGAATTCGACTACTCCGGCACGCAAGGGGTCAAAGCCCTGCGCGAGGAGGGTTTCCGGGTGATCCTGGTCAACTCCAACCCGGCCACCATCATGACCGATCCCGAGCTGGCCGATCGCACCTACGTCGAGCCGCTCACCATCGAGATAGTGACCAAGATCATCGAGCGCGAACGTCCCGACGCCCTCTTGCCCACCCTGGGCGGGCAAACCGCCCTCAACCTCACCGTCGAGCTAGCCAAAGCCGGAGTGCTCGACAAGTACGGCGTCAAGCTCATCGGTGCCCAGGTCGCCGCCATCGAGAAGGCGGAGGATCGCGAGCTGTTCAAGCAGGCCATGAGCCACATCGGTCTCAAGGTCCCGCTCTCGGGCTATGCCCATACCCTGGCCGAAGCCCGGACCATACAAGCCGAGATGGCCGCCCAGCTCGGCACCTCGTATCCGGTAATCCTGCGCCCTTCCTTCACCCTGGGCGGCTCGGGCGCCGCCATCGCCTGGAACGCGGAAGAGTTCGAGACCAAGGTCTCCTGGGGCCTGCAGCAGAGCCCACGGGGTGAGGTCCTGGTCGAGCAGTCGGTGCTGGGCTGGAAGGAATACGAGCTGGAAGTGATGCGTGACGGCAAGGACAACGCCGTCATCGTCTGTTCCATCGAAAACTTCGACCCCATGGGCGTGCACACCGGCGACTCCATCACCATCGCACCCGCCATGACCCTGACCGACAAGGAATATCAGGTGATGCGCGACGCGGCCCTGGCCGTGATTCGCGAGATCGGCGTCGACACCGGCGGATCCAACATCCAGTTCGCCGTGAACCCCAAGGACGGGTACATGGTGGTGATCGAGATGAATCCCCGCGTCTCGCGCAGCTCGGCCTTGGCCTCCAAGGCCACTGGGTTTCCCATCGCCAAGATAGCCACCAAGCTGGCCGTCGGCTACACCCTCGACGAGATCCCCAACGACATCACCCGCGAAACCCAGGCCTGCTTCGAGCCGACCATAGATTACGTGGTCACCAAGGTGCCGCGCTTCGCCTTCGAGAAGTTCCCGGGCGCCGACGCCACCTTGGGGCCCCAGATGAAGTCGGTGGGCGAGGTCATGGCCATCGGGCGCACCTTCTGCGAATCGCTGGGCAAGGCCTTGCGCTCGCTCGAGATCGGCCGCTGGGGACTCGACCTCGACCGTGTCCCCCCGCTCGACGAGCTCAAACGCCTGATCCACGAGCCCGGCCCCGAGCGCCTGTGGCAGCTCGCCGAAGCCATGCGCGCCGGCCTCGGCATCGATGAGGCCCACCAGTTGACCGCCATCGATCCGTGGTTCCTCGCCCACCTCGAGGCCATGGTCAAGGAAGACGACCTGGCCCGCAGCGAGGGCGCCCGGCTGCTCGACGATCCGGAGTCCTTGGCCCGCCGCAAGCGCATGGGCATGTCGGACCGCCGTCTGATGAAGCTCGCTGGCGTGAAGGAGGAGGATGTCCGCCAGGCGCGTCTGCGCCATAACATCCGGCCCGTGCTCAAGCGCGTCGACACCTGTGCCGCCGAATTCGAAGCGCACACACCCTACCTCTATTCGACCTACGAGCACGGCCAGCAGCAAGCGATTGCCCAGCCCGTGGGCCAGGCGATTGCCCAGCCCGGCCAGGACCAGGCAGTAGAAGCCATGGCCGAGTCGGAGGCTCGCCCCACCGGCAAGAAGAAGATCGTCATACTCGGGGGTGGCCCCAACCGTATCGGCCAGGGTATCGAGTTCGACTACTGCTGTGTCCACGCCGTCATGGCCCTGCGCGAAGACGGTTACGAGACCATCATGGTCAACTGTAACCCCGAGACGGTATCGACCGACTACGACACCGCCGATCGTCTCTACTTCGAGCCGCTGACCCGCGAGGATGTGCTCGAGATCATCGACGCCGAGAAGCCCGAAGGCGTGATCGTGCAGTTTGGCGGCCAGACCCCCTTGCGCCTGGCGGTGCCGCTGCAAAAAGCCGGGGTGAAGCTACTCGGCACCAGCGCCGATGCCATCGACCGGGCCGAGGACCGCCAGCGCTTCGGCGAGCTGGTGAGCAAGCTCGGCCTGCGCGCGCCCGCCTGGGGCACCGCGCATGGCCTCGGCGAAGCCCGCGCCATCGCCGAGCGCATTGGTTACCCCGTGATGGTGCGACCGTCGTACGTGCTGGGCGGGCGCGCCATGGAGATCGTGTACGAGCTGGCCGGCCTGGAAACCTTCGTCGGGCGCGCCCTCGAGGCCGCGCTCAAGGAAAGCCTGGCCAGCGGAGGGGGGCGGGGCGATGAGTCAGCTCCCATTCTCGTCGACCAGTTCCTCAAAGACGCCATCGAGGTCGACGTGGACGTGGTAGCTGATGGCCACGACGTCGTCATCGGCGGCGTCATGGAGCACATCGAGGAGGCGGGCATTCATTCCGGCGACTCGGCCTGCGCCTTGCCAACCTTCTCGCTGCCTCCGGCCACGGTGAACGCCATCAAGGAGCAGTCGCGCGCCCTGGCGCGCGAGCTGGACGTGCGCGGCTTGATGAACGTGCAGTTCGCGGTGCCGCGCGACGGTAGCGGCATCTTCATTCTCGAGGTGAACCCGCGCGCTTCGCGCACGGTTCCCTTCGTCTCCAAGGTCATCGGCGTACCGCTGGCCAAGATCGCCGCCAAGGTCGCCGCCGGCCGTACCCTGAAGGAGCTGGGTGTCCGCGAAGTGGTGCCCAAGCATATCGCGGTCAAGGAAGCGGTCTTCCCCTTCGTCAAGTTCGGCGGCGTCGACATCTTGCTCGGCCCCGAGATGCGGTCGACCGGCGAGGTCATGGGCATCGACCGCAGCTTCGAGGCCGCCTTCGCCAAGAGCCAGCTCGCCGCCTCCATGCGCCTGCCCGTGCCTGGCAAGCTCGAAGGAGGCAAGCTAAATGACAAGCCCATGACTGCTTTCATGGCGGTCAAGGACGCCGACAAGGACCTCGCCATTCCGGTGGCCCGTACCCTGGTGGGGCTAGGATTTCGCATCATGGCCACTAGCGGCACCCATGCCCGGCTATCGGCGGCCGGCGTACGCTGCGAGCGCGTGAACAAGGTGAGCGAAGGCCGCCCCCACTGCGTGGACCGCATGCTCGACGGCGACGTGCACCTGGTGGTCAACACCACCGCGGGTGGGGCCTCCATCAAGGACTCTTTCTCGCTGCGCCGGACCGCGCTCATGCGCGGGCTGCCCTATTACACCACCATGTCGGCCGCCCGCGCCGCCGCCGACGCCATCGCCCGGCTCAAGGCCGGGAGCATATCGGTCTGCTCGCTGCAGGAATACCAGCATGGCTGATCGCATCCCAATGACCCCGCGCGGGCAGAAGAAGCTGCGCGAAGAGCTCAAGCGCTTGCGGGAAATCGAGCGTCCCAAGAACGTGCTCGACATCGAGACCGCCCGGGCCCATGGCGACTTGTCCGAAAACGCCGAATATGCCGCGGCCAAGGAGCGCCAATCCTTCATCGAAGGCCGCCTGCGCGAGCTGGAGAGCCTCATCGCCCTGTCCGAGGTGATCGATCCGGGCAAGCTGTCGGGCAGCAAGGTGGTGTTCGGGGCGACGGTTTGCCTGACCGACGCCGACTCTGGGGAAGAAGTGGTCTATGCCATCGTGGGTGACCACGAAGGCGACATCAAAGAAGGGCGCATCGCGATTTCGGCTCCCCTCGCCCGCGCCCTCATAGGTCGCGAAGCGGGCGACACCGTCAATCTGCGCACCGGCAAGGGCACGCGCGAGTACCAGATCCAGCGCATCACCTTCCTGCCGCAAGATGACGCCTGAGGCGAACGCGGCCGAGCCGCCCTGGCCATCGAGCTCGGCCCCCCTTGGCTAGCGCATGACCCAGATTCAAGCCGTCTTTCTCGACCTCGGTAACGTTCTCGCCTTCCACGACGACCCGGTTCTCTTCCGCCGCATGTCAGTCTGGGGCGGCGCCGCCCCCGACCAGATCCGCCAACGCATGCTCGAGCTGTGGAATCCCATCAACCGCGGGTCATTGGCCGGCGACGACCTGCGCCGCGCGGTTTGTCTGGCCGCCGGTTCGCCGCAGGCAATGGCCGCCGAGCCGTTTTTCGCCATGTGGAACTGCCATTTCCGCGTCCACCACGAGGTCTTGCCCATGGTCGAGTCCCTGCTCGGACAGGTCAAGGTGGTGCTGCTCTCCAACACCAACGCGAGCCACTGGTGCTTCGTGCGCAGTCTGATCCCTTGCTTCGCCCGCTTCCACGCCTTCATCATCTCGTGCGAGGTTAAGCTGGCCAAGCCTGACCACGCCATCTTCGAGCTTGCCCTGGCCCGCGCCGGCGTGGCGGCCGAGAACGCGGCCTTCTTCGATGATATCGAGCCGTTCGTGGTCGCGGCCCGCGCCCTGGGCATCCACGGTTACCGCTTCACCACCGCGGCAAGCTTTCGGGCCCAGCTCGCCGAGCTCGGCATCGCGGTCTAGCCTGGGCCGCGCCCCGACCGTACCTCGCCTAACCTCTCCCTGGTCGTGGCCGCGGCCGTGGCCGTGACCAGCCCAGCTTTTGCCGCCGGCTAATGCGCCAACTGGACCGACTTGGAGGTGCCGTTGATCTCGAACGTGAGATTGTTGATCTGGACCGAGCCCTGGGTATTGTCGTCGACCTCGGTGCCGACCTCGATCCGCGTCAGCCACATGTCACTCGTGAAGCCGCTATACTTCGTCATGACCCACTGGAGCATGGCATAGACATCGACCTTGCTTGAGAAGGTTGATACCGGACCGTTGTCGAGGTTGAAATTGAAGAAGCGCCAGTTGCTCGGAGGCGACCAGGCGTCGCTCTGATGGCAGAGGTTGAACCCGGTACCGGCGGTCACGTTGCCGCTCTGGTCACAAGACCAACCACCCGAGCTGGAAGACATGCGAGTGCTGTTCCAGCCCAGAAACGAGATGATCTCGGCGTAGGCGTTGCTCCCATCGGTGACCGTGGTGGTCAGAGGATTGCTCTTGCTGATCCAGAATTCGAAGTTGGTGTCGTAGTAGCTCGGGTTCTGGTAGGTGCTGGCGAAGGTGTCGAAGGTCACGCTGGCGCTCTGCAGCTCCGAGAGCTGGATGGGTAGCAGGGTGGTGGAAGAAAAGGGTGGCGAGGTCAAGAGCGTGCTGTTCGCCCCGAAGGGAGCCACGCCGAACTCGACCTCCGGATAGTCAGGATCGGCGCGCTTGCCACCACAGGTAGGACGGTTGAAGCTGTAGCCCAACGTGCCGTCGGAATTTATGTACACCTTCTGCTCCCCAGAGTCGTTGCAACTGAGCGCGTCCGAGCCCCAGCGGTTGTTGAGCAGGCGCATGTCACCCAGGTTGAGATACGCCTTAGAGGTGCTGGTGGAATCACCGGGCTTGGCCAGAGGAACGCCGGAAGAATCGCTGGTGGTCCCCCCGGTGGCGGTGGCGCCGCTTCCCGTCGCCCCCCCTGCCCCACCGGCTGCGCTCGCCCCGCCCGCTGACGAAGTACCTCCCGCTCCGTAGCCGCCTCCGGTCGATGCCCACGGCGCGGCCCCACCGCTAGCGCTCCTGGTGCCGCCCGTCCCGGGCGAGCCTCCGGCCGGCGCGCTGGGAACGCCCGTCGCCCCCCCGAGCGCAGGGGCTCCGGCCGAGCCGGCGCTCGTGTGACCGCCGGTTGCCGTACCCCCCGCTCCGCCCAATTGCGCTCCCCCGGCGCCGCCGGCTGCCTGCTGCGTCGATCCATTCCCACTCGGGTTGCTCCCGCAGGCGCAGTAGGCGAGCAAGAACAAAGCTGGCAGGCAGCGGAACAGGATGAGACGCGGTCTTGACATCGGGTCCTCCTGGGGAACAACGTGCGAGGCTGGCGAGGTGGGAAGGCGCAAGATGCGCTATCGCCCAACAACCGGTCAAAAGTCGGAAGCCGAGAGCTTGCCCGCGCGCAAGGGTGCCCCATTGACCGAGGAGCGCGCTCGCCTGCGCCGAGTACCCGGGGTGGTGCCTTCCCGCGTACCCAACCCTTCCCACGCCGCCGGGGCGCCTGAGCTTTCCCGCGTTCCTCCACCGGCCATCAAGCCGGCGGGATGCGCGGGATCCTGCAATCTGGGGGGAATATCGGCGCCTGCGCGGGGCACGACCCGTGCGGCGGCGCCGAGGGAAGATGCCGGGGTCGAGCTCGGGAGCGCTGGCAGCAGCGCCTTCCGGTCGGGAGCAGCCAAGCCGGTACCGCTCGGCTCCGCGAGAGTCGCAGCCCTGGCCGCAAGCTGCGCTTCCGCCGCCTGCACTGCCTCCGCTTGCATTCCCGTCGCCTGCGCTGGCGGCTCCCTCGCCGCCCGCTCCAGGACTGGCACGCTGGGCGGAGGCATCCCGCGCACCAGCGATGTCTCGGGCATGTGATGGTCCTTCGCCGCTGGCGTCAGCGCCACCGCCCACACCACCAGGGCAACCCCGACCACCAGCGCCGCGAACCACAAGTGGCGGCGCTGAGCAAAACTGGCGAGGCCAGCCCAGGCCAGGGCCGCGCGACCCGGCTCCCGCGGCGCGGGCTCCTGCGCCGGGCGGCGCAGCGGCACCTTCACCATGGGATCCCGAACATAGAGCAAGCTGACCCCGGCAATAGGGCTCAGCGACCGATGCACCGACAACGCCGGCAAAAGATGGTCCTCGGTCGCGCGAATCAGGTGCTCCACATCGGGGAAGCGCTCGTCGGGATCCTTGGCCAACGCCCGCTCGACGATGACGGACACCTCGACAGGCAAATCCGGGCGAAGCTCGCTCACGCGCGGTGCCGGAGCCGAGAGGATGCGCATCAGCAAATCGCCGTTGGGCTCACCCACAAAGGGCACCCGCCCGGTGAGACATTCGAACAGCAGCACGCCAAAAGCGTAGACGTCGACGCGCGCGTCGATGACCGCCGAGCCCCCCACATCCTCGGGAGCCATATATGACGGGGTGCCGAAGCGCGGGAAGGAATTGGGCTCTTCGCTTGACCGGGCGAAGACTCGCTCGGCCATGACCGAGACACCGAAATCCAGGACCTTGGCCCCAAGCAGGCAGCCATCCGCGCCCGTGCACAGAAAGATGTTACCCGGCTTGAGGTCGCGGTGAATGACGCCTTGCGAGTTGGCTGCGGCCACGCCCCGCATGGCCGGCAGGAGCAACGTGGCCGTCTCCCTCATGTCGAGAGCGCCGCGTCGTCTGAGGAAGGCAGCCAGGGTCTCCCCCTCGAGCAGCTCCATCACGATGCAAGTCATGCCCTGGTGATCGACGACGTCGAAGATGCTCACCACGTTGGGGTGGTTGATCTTGCTGGCCGCCAGAGCCTCCCGCTTGAACATCTCGGCGGCAGCATCGTTGCCCGCAAACGAGCGCAAGATGATCTTGAGCGCGACGCGTTTACCCGTGGTCGAGTTGGTCCCCGCCCAGACCGCCGCCATGCCACCCTCGGCGATCAGCCTATCCACGCGGTACTTGCCCGCGACGACCTGCCCCGGCCGCAACATCGTATCGTCGCCTGACTGTGCCTCCATCTCGCCGCTCATGCGTGCGCTCCTTACGATGCCAATGCCTCGGTCAGTGTCGCGACGATCAACTGACTCCGCCGATGCCCGCGTCTACCCTCTCTTCTACCAGCCTCCGAGCTCTAGCGATAGCGCAAAATCGTCATGCCCCCGCCCGCCCCTGGCCGAGCTAGGGCAGGGCGTTCGGGCCTTCGCCCGCAACGGCATCGCCCGCGGGAGCCGAGGTCAGAGGCGCGCTCGCCGTGGGAGCTTCGTCGACCGAGGCAGAATCGGCGTCAATTTCCCCTGCGCTGGCCACATCGGCCGAGCTGCTCACCGCGGCATCAGCGTTGACGCCGGGGAAGATGCACTCGAGCGGCCCGCATATGCCGTTGCCATATTGGGGATTGCAACAACTGAGTCCGCTTGCGCAGTCGGAGTTCACCGAGCAACGATCGCCATAGCCTTCGCCGCAGCTTGTCACTAACAACAAGAGCAGGGCAGAGACCAGGCAGGCCGATATCCGTCGCATGGAGGGGTGCTTATCATCCCCGCTCCCCTTCGTAAAGCCTGGTATTCCGCTACGAGCCCCTGCGGGCGATTTCCTCGACGAAGTAGGCACTGCGATGGCGGGCATCGGGCAGGTGCGAGTCCCAGCAAGCGGGAGAGCAGAACACCAGCTTGACCCTGCCCGAGTTGCACGTCGAAACCGAGCAGCGAATGGCCTTGCTGCCTTGCAATATCGGCTTACGACACATAGAGCATACAAAGACCTGGCTGCCCGTGCTCATCGGCGCGCCTCCCACGTCGCCTCGACCTTGCCGATGGGCGAGGCAATGCGCAGAACAAGACGGCCGGAAGCGGCGCCCACGAACGGGTCCCCACCGTCGGAGTGCGAGGGACGATCGAAGCGCACGGTATAGGTCCGGGTAAACGGGGTGCGGCGGGGAAAGAATTCCAGCACGTAAATTTCGGGCAACTTCTCCGCCTTGATAGATGAAGGGGACAGCTCGGCCCCGGTGCCGTCGAGGAGGGTGATCCGCCAGGTCGAATTCCTACGCTCCAGATCGTTCCACTTGTCCGTAGTGCTCTGGGCCACGAGGTGAATCTCGTAGACCGAGCGGGCGGTATCATGCTCCGACTTGGCGAGGGCATCCCGCTCGCCATCCTGGAGATCATAAGCCGCCGCGTACTTGGCCACGAAAGCCTGGCGAAAATCCCAGCTCTCGAGCGTCGCCCACATTTCGAGCACCGTGCCCACGTCTGCGACCAGCTTGGCATGCCTCGTCCAGGCATCGTACACTTCCGGGTAGTCTTCGCTGCGGTAGCTCTTGCTCGCTTCCGAGAAGTCGACCGCGGGAGCGCGGCCGGTGATGCAGCCCCCCGCTGCGACCAGAGCGCAGGCGCAGAGCGAGACCCCGAGGGTGCGACCGCCTAGGCGCTCGAGCTGCACGTGATTCCACGCCTCCCGAACAGGGTCACCAGGGGGGCGTGACGCTCGAGCGCTTCGCGCCCGCCCTCCTCTCGATCTACCAGTCCCACGATCAGCTGCACCTCCAGGCCGAAATCCCGGGCGCGGGCCACCGCCTTGAGCGCCGAGCCCCCCGTGGTCACCACGTCCTCGAGAATGGCGACCGGCATCCCCGGGCGGAGCAGCTTGCGGCCTTCGATCCACTGTGCGGTCCCATGCCCCTTGGCTTCCTTGCGCACGTAGAACGCCGCCAGCGGCTTGGGACCGAGATAGCTCACGGTGGACACCGCGGATGCCAATGGATCCGCGCCCATGGTCAATCCGCCCACCGCCTCGACCTCGGGCGCGCGCTCGGCGATGATGCTCTGCAAGAGCCAGCCCGCCAGGAAATGACCCTCAGCGCTCAGCACCGCTTGCTTGCAGTCGATGTAGAAGTTGCTCTTCTGCCCCGACGCGAGAACCACCTCACGCTCCTCATACGCCAGCAGCCTCAGCAACTCGAGAAGGCGTGCCCGGTGGCGGTCGAACTCGCGCGCGCGCATGCGCCCTTAATACCACGGCCGCCCCACCGCCGCGAAGCTTCTTCGGCCGGCGAGCCGCCCGGGCCGGCCATCCCGGCGAGCCGCCGAGGCCGGGCCCGCTTCGCCAGGCTAGAGCTTGAGACCGTCGAGCGGATCGTTAGAGACTTCTTTCTTCTTCTTGATGAAGTCGGGTGAGGAAAGCGAGGCCGGCAGCGCTTCCTTCTTCTCCCTGCTCGCGCTGGTGTGCGTCCCCGTGGAGGCATGGCGCGAGGCCTGGGTTTCGTCGATCTTCTTCTGTATGGCAGCCCGCTCGACATCGCTCTTGGCTTCTGCCAGCTGTCGATTGAGGCTGGCCACCACCAGCTCGAACCTACGCTCCTGCTCGGCCGCGCGCAGCTTCTCCCGCTCGATGGCAGCCTCCTTCTCGGCTTCCTGGGCGGCCAGCTGCTTCTGGTGGTCGGACCTTATCTTGATGATGACCCCTCCCGCGAGCACCACACCCACGACGATGATGCCCGCGATCAGCCCCACCGGAGCCCGGTTGGCCGCCTTGGTCGCCGTCCTGACCTGCGCATCCAGGCGCATCTTTTCCTGCGCCAGGGTGGTCTCGGCTTCGATGCGGGCTCGGCGCTCGGCCTCCTGCAGACGCAACCGTTCCTCGCGCTCGCGCGCCTGCTTGGTCTCTTCGATTTGCCTCGCCCTAGCCTCCTCCTCGCGCCGCGCCTGCTCGACGGCTTCCTTGGCCTTACGCTCGGCATCCTCCTTGGCCTGACGTTCGGCCGCGGCGCGGGCATCGGCGTCCGCCTTTTCCTTCTTGACCCGATCTTCCTCTTGCTTACGCAACTCTTTGAGAGACTTGAGGACCGAATTGTCGCGTGAGTCCAACATTGGTTCTCCTTGTGGCGCCGCCGACGCGCGCACGCGGCGGCTTTAGATATCTATCACAGAATCAGGGTCGATGAGCCGCTATGACGCAGAAGCGATCGCCGATTATGCGCGCCAGCTCGGCGGGACTGCGGTCGTCAGTGTCGATACATTCATGGGCCAGGCGGCGGTAGAGCGGCTCGCGCCGCGCCAGGACCTCGGCGACTTCCTCGGTAAAGCTTTTCCCGCCGGTGAGCGAGGGGCGCGAGCCGTCACCTCTGATCCTGGCCACGATGGTGGCGGGCGTGGCGCGCAGCCAAAAGACGTGGCTCCCTTTGCGCAGCGAGTCCATGTTGGCCTCGCGCTCGACCACTCCGCCGCCACAGTCGATGATCAGACCGTCGCACGCGCCAAGACGGCGACATGCTCGCTCCTCTAGATCGCGAAAGCAGCCCCAGCCCGAGCCGGCTACAATGTCGGCAATGGATTGACCGGCTTCGCGCACGATTTCCGCGTCGATGCTCACCACCGGCCGGCCCAGCACGCCGCCCAGCTCGCGCCCGATCGCGCTCTTGCCCGTTCCCCGATAGCCGATCAAGACCAGGTTCATAGGCGAGAGTCGACAACTGCCCGCATAACATCGCCAGGGGCGGATTTCTGGGTCCAGAGCTCGAATTGGACCATGGCCTGGCCGAGAAACATCTCCATGCCCTCCACCACTACGCAGCCGGCTGCCGCGGCGTCCTTCAGCAAGCGCGTTCGCCGCGGATTATAGACTGCATCGAGCACTGCCAAATCGGCGCGCAACAAACGAGCGGGCACTAGCGAGCTGTCCACATCCGGCGTCATGCCCACCGGTGTGCAATGCACAAGCACATCCGAGTGCGCTAGCGCTGCGGCCAGGGAAGGCTCATCGGCAGGCGCGGTGCTTACGGGCAAATCGGCCTGGACGGAGATGTCCCGGCCGAGCGCCGCCAGCTCGGGCGCGAGCACCCCGAGGATGGCGATCTGCGCGGGTCTTCCGCGCAGGGCGATGGTCATGGCTATCGCGCGCGCCGCCCCGCCCGAGCCCAGCAGCAAAACCCGCCGCCCCTCGGTGGTGATGCCCGCGCGCTTGAGCGCGCCCAGGGCGCCTTGCCCGTCGGAATTGTAACCGATCAGACGACCGCCTTGCCAAACCACGGTATTGATGCATCCGATCGCTCTGGCCACCGGGTCAACCTCATCGACCAGGGCCAGGGCGGCCACCTTATGCGGCATGGTGATGGAAAGTCCGCGATAGCCGAGGGCGCGGGCACCCGCCATGGCCGCGGGCAAATCATCGGGAACGACGTCGTGCGCAACATAGACGTAGGGCAGGCCCATGTGCTCGAAAGCGGCGTTGTGGATGGCCGGCCCCAGCGAATGACGAGCGGGCAGCCCGAGCAAGGCGCACACGGAAAAGCTGGCGTCTATCCTGGACATGGCGGCTCAGAATGACCTAACACACCACCACACACCACACCTGGACCGTGCGGCTCAAAACGACCCACCACACACCATGCCCGACCAGACTGGCGTGCAACCAAGCGAGGCGCGTGCTGACGGCCCCCGGGGCAGGGTGGACTTGGGCGACGAAGTCAGGGAGAGCACGCCCACTACCGCCATCGCCAGCGCGGCCGCCCCACCCACCGCCGTACCCGCTATGGCGAGATTGCGCTCGAGCACCAGGGTATTCTTGGTCGTGCAGTATTCATTCTGTTTGGGGGGGCTGTCGCACGAGTCGAGCTGGCTTGCACGCGTGATCCAGTACACTACCGCGCCTGCGGTCAAAAGTCCGGTCGCGCCTGCCGCGATCAGCCAGGGTGCGGCCGAGCCGTGGCTGCGCTCGGCGGGAGCTGGCTTGCGCAAGGCTTCAGCCGCGGGAGAAGCCAGGGGCGAGCGCGCCGGCTTGCGCTCGAGAGTTATGCTGAGCTCCTTGCGCTCTCCGCCCCGTACGTTGACCGAGAAGGTGCGCAAGACGTAGCCGGTGCTGCTGACCTCGATGTTGTGGCTGCCGAACCCGAGCAGGACCGTCCCATCTGGCTCCAGGTCAGGCGCATGGCCATCTATGAGCACAGTCGCATCAGCTGGCGTAATCTTCAGGACGTAGATATCGACGTAAAGCCGGCTACGCTCGAGCAGACCCTGCGCATGGCTTCGCTGGTCCGAGCTGAGCGGCTTACGCGCATCGACTAACGCAGCCGATAGGGCATGTACTGCCGTGACATAATCGCGCAGCTCGAAGGATGCCATGCCGATACCGCGCAAGGTGCGCGCGTTGGGGTCGAGCTCGTGGGCACGTCGGAACAGGATCCTGGCCTCTTCGAAATGGCGAGCGTTGTACTCGGCCAACGCGTCCCTGATGGCTGCCCGGTAGGCGGGATCCTCTTTGGGGTCGAAGACTGCGTGGTCGTCGGCCGCCGCCGCTGCGGAACGGCCCGCGCTCAAGAGCAACGCACAGCAGATGGCCAGGCTGACCCTTCTGGGCGATAAGTGCAAGTCGGGGCCGGGTGTCATTGACCTATCTTATCGCATCTTGCCCATATGCAAGCACATCCCCATACAGCGAGCCTGTCAGGCGAGCAAGGGCCAGATGGCGGCCCGGAGAGC
The DNA here is from genome assembly GCA_963849735.1 of uncultured delta proteobacterium. Lineage (GTDB taxonomy): Bacteria > Myxococcota_A > Polyangia > Fen-1088 > Fen-1088 > Fen-1118. The sequence continues at coordinate 42,250 of CAWKJE010000049.1, read as the reverse complement.
AAAAGCCGTGATTTGGGTGTCGCTGCCGTCGACCTTGGCTGCCGTCGACCCTGGCCACCGTCGACCTTGGCTGCCGTCGACCTTAGCTACCGTCGACCCTGGCTACCGTCGACCCTGGCTACCGTCGACCTTGGCTGCCGTCGACCTTGGCCACCGTCGACCTTGGCTACCGTCGACCTTGGCTGCCGTCGACCTTGGCTACCGTCGACCTCATTGGCCAACCCCGAGCAGATTCGGACCTGGCACAGGGGCCCGAGATGGTTCATAGGATCATCTAGCAGGCGAATTCCGGGGGCGCTCATGAATGAAGAAGAACGACTACCACGTGTCGTGATCGCGGAAGACGACGACGATATGCGAGCGGTCCTGTGCGAGCTGGTAGCCGGCCTCGGCGTCGAAGTGGCCCAGGCTTCGAGCGGGGGAGACCTGGTGGTGATGCTCACCGACGACGAACCCGTCGACCTGCTCATCACCGATGTGCGCATGCCGTGGATGACCGGCTTCCAGGTGGCGCTGTCGGCCCGTAACTCGGGTTTGGGCCTCCCCATCATCGTGGTCACCGCCTTTCCAGATGACACGCTGCGTGCCCAAGTTGAAAACCTAGGCAGCGCCGTGCTCTTGACCAAGCCGTTTCACCCGGAAGAGCTCCTGGCCCTGGTGCGCGAGCGCTTGGCCCCCGCCCTGCCGGCCTGAATCGCCAGCCAAGCCAGCTGGCTCAAAAGTCGTCAGGCGATAGGCTGCCGGCGCGCGGTGGCGGTAACTTGGGGGCGGGCAACACCGGCGCAGGCTCGGGGGCAGGGATCGAGAAACCGAGCCCCTTCGGAGCAGGCATTTCCTTGCCCCGTCTCTTACCGCTACGCGTGGCCCGCTCGTCCGACCCCATCTCCTCCGGCCCCGCGCCCGCGCCCAAATGGCCGGGATAAGCCGGATGAGCAGCTGGCGAGGCTGCGGCCGGACTGGACAGGGCGCCCGGCGGGGTGACGATTGCCGGCGCCACCTCGGTGGCTCGATCGCGGTGCGCTGCCGGAGCAACCGCTTGGCCAGCTCTGAGCGGCGCGGGCACGGGCGAAGCCGGATCAGCCGAGGTAGCCACCCTCTGAGCAGTGGCCCCAGGCAACGGGGGAACCGGCAGAGCCGGCGGGCCAGACGGTTGGACCGGCCGGCGCGCCATACCTTCGGGCAAGCGCACCTCGGGATGCCGAGGCATCGCCATCCAGGCCACCGCGGCCAGGGCCGCGAGGAAGACCGCCACGCTGGCCAGCACACCGATGGCCTTGGCCCTGGTCGAGCCGGCCAGATCGACGGTATGGAAACCCGAAGGGTGAGGCCGGGCGTCCTGGGGTAGGCCGGGCCCCCCTTCGCTACCGTCGTCGAGCGCTTGACCCAGGTCTTGACGCGCACGATCTTCCACGCGCGCTGGCACGCCCGTCGCAGCGGGCAAGGTGTAGAGCTCCTTGGTAGAGCTTGCCCCGTGCGGTCCCGATGCATCGGCGCCCTGCCCACCTGGGGCGGGCTCGCCCACGTATCTCGGTTGACTGACTGGGTCCAAGATGGGCACCCCGACCATGGGAGTCAGAGAGCGGGGCAGGGGCATGGCGGGCAGGAAGTTATCCTCCAAGACCCGGATGAACTGGTTCAGCGACTCGAAGCGGTCGTCGGGGCTCTTCGCCATCGCGCGCTCGATGATCTTCACCACCTCCGGGCGCAAGTCGGGGCGGAACGCGGCCGCGCTGGGCGGGGGCTCGTTCAAGATGCGCATCAACAACGCGGGTCCGGGCTCGCCCACGAAGGGCAGCTGTCCGGTCAAGGCCTCGAACAAGAGCACGCCAAACCCGTAGACATCGGCCCGCTCGTCGATGTCGGGGGCGTTAGTGATGTGCTCAGGCGACATGTAGGCTGGCGTACCGTGGGTGGTGACCACGGTGGCCGCACTGGCATCGAGAGCCTTCTCGACCACCACGGATATGCCGAAGTCGAGCACCTTGGTGGTCAAGACCTTGCCGTCGGGGCCGATGCATACGAAGATGTTCTGCGGCTTCAGATCGCGATGGACGATGCCCTGGGCGTTGGCAGCGGCCACCCCGCGCATGGCGGGCAGGAGAAGCGCTACGGTTTCCTCCACGCTCAGGAAGCCCTTGTTGGCGAGGTACGTTCCGAACGGCTCGCCGTCGAGCAGCTCCATCACGATGCAGGTCATGCCCTCGTGATCGACGACGTCGAACACGTTGACGACATTGGGGTGGTTCACCTTGCTGGCCGCCAGCGCTTCGTGGCGAAACATCTCTTCCGCATCGGGCGTCGACGCGAACGACCGCAATATCACCTTGAGGGCAACCCGCTTGCCCGTCCGTTGGTTGGTGCCCGCCCACACCGCCGCCATCCCCCCCTTGCCGATGAGGCTGTCCACGCAGTACTTCCCCGCCACGACCTGGCCCGGACGCAGGATAGTCTCCAGGTTAGCCTGTTGCGATTTTTCCCCACTCATCGACGAGCCTTATTCTAGATGGTAAGCGTGTGCCCAGCACAAAAAACACACAGCGGCACGAACCGAGTACTTTTCTTCGCCATCGTAGGTTAAAACGCGGACCCGGAGCAACCTAATTGTCACGATACCTTCTCGTCTCTCCTTGTCGCGATGAGGCCCAACACATGCGGCGCACCCTCGACAGCGTGGCGCAGCAGACGGCTCAGCCGGCGCTCTGGGTCATCGTGGACGATGGCTCCAGCGATGAAACCCCGGCCATCCTGCGCGAGTATGCCGCGCGTCTGCCTTACCTGCGGATTGTGCGCCGAGACAACCGTGGCGCCCGGAGTGTGGGTCCCGGCGTCATCGATGCCTTCTACGACGGCTTGGCCGGGATAAACTTGAACGATTTCGACTATCTATGCAAGCTCGACCTCGATCTCGACCTACCGGCCCGCTACTTCGCCACTCTGATCGAGCGTATGGAGTCCAATCCGCGCATAGGCACGACCTCGGGCAAGCCCTACTTCGTCGATCCCAGAAAGGGCAAAAATGGCACGGGCGATGCGGGCAAGGGCAGCCAGCCGGAAGCCTTGGTGTCCGAGCTATGTGGCGACGAAATGTCGGTCGGGATGACGAAGTTCTACCGCGTGGCCTGCTTCCAGGAGATCGGGGGCTTCGTCCGGCAGGTAATGTGGGACGGCATAGACTGCCACCGCTGCCGCATGCTGGGCTGGATCGCGGAAAGTCGCGACGGCGACGACTTGCGCTTCCTCCACTTGCGTCCGATGGGATCGAGCCAAAAGAGTATCTGGGCGGGCCGGGTGCGCTGGGGCTTTGGCCAGTACTTCATGGGCACGGCGCCCATTTACCTGGCGGCAAGCGCAGTGTATCGTATGCCTCGCCATCCACTTTTGGTCGGAGGCATCGCGATGTTGTGGGGATACCTCAAGAGTGCAGCCACGGGCGCCAGCCGCTACGACGATCCGGAATTCCGCCGCTTTCTGCGCACCTACCAGACCCAGTGTCTGCTGCGGGGCAAGGCCGAGGCAACCCGTGCTCTGAACGCACAGCAAGCTACGTTGTGGCAGGAGAGACATGGACATGGACATGGCCCCAGCATCGACTCCGCTGCCGGCAATGGCGGCGGCCGCTGAGAGCTCGGCAGTGCCAGTCGATCTGCTCGAGATACTCGGGCAGACCGTCCGTCGCCACCCGGACAAGATCGCGGTGGAAGCCCGGGAAGGAAAGCTCAGCTATGACCAGATCGACCGACTCTCCAACCAGATAGCACACAGGCTTTTGGCCCTGGGCGTCGGCCGAGAGTCGCGGGTCGGCCTTTCCTTGCCCCGCGGGGCGCTCGAGCTCTGTGCCCTCCTCGGCACCGTAAAGGCGGGAGGCACCTACGTCCCACTCGATCCGACACATCCCCTCGAGCGCCTGCAGATGATCATCGAGGATGCCGCGCCGGAGGTCGTGCTGGTGAGCGTGGACTCCCGCCTGGGCGGAACCCGTGCCGTCGTGCTGGATAGCCTCGCGGAGGCCACCGCCGGCCAGCCGCAGGACCCGCCCCACCTGGCCGCCTCGCCCGAGCAGCTCGCCTACCTCCTCTTCACCTCGGGCTCGACCGGGCGGCCCAAAGGGGTGGAAATCACCCGGGGAGCGCTGACGAACTTCCTGCGTTCCATGGCCCACACCCCCGGACTGCACCCCGACGAGCGCTTGCTCGCGATCACGACCACTTCGTTCGACATAGCCGGGCTCGAGCTGCTCTTGCCCCTGTGGGTGGGAGCCACCGTCGTCATTGCCGACGCCGCGACGACGCACGATCCCCGCCGCCTGCTCCGTACTCTCGAGCAAGAGCGCATCGATGTGATGCAGGCCACCCCGGCGACCTGGCGTTTGCTGCTGGAGGCCGGCTGGCGGGGCGACCACAAGTTGCGCATGCTGTGCGGGGGCGAAGCCATGTCGCCCGCTTTGGCGGATCGGTTGCTCCGCGCCGGGGGCGAATTGTGGAACATGTACGGGCCCACCGAGACCACCGTGTGGTCTACCCTCGGCAAGATCGAGGCTGGCTACGACCAGATCACCATCGGCAAGCCCATCGACAACACTCAGGTCTACGTGCTCGACGAAAACCTACGGCCGGTGCCGGTAGGCGCCGAGGGTGAGCTCTGGATAGGGGGTGCTGGCCTCGCACGTGGCTACCGGGGCCGACCCCAGCTCACCTCAGAGCGTTTCGTTCCGAGTCCCTTCGGAGCGGTGGGCGAACGCCTATATCGCACCGGCGATCTCGGCCGCCAGCTACCCGACGGCCGTTTGGTGTGCCTGGGGCGCCTGGACAATCAAGTCAAGATCCGCGGCTTTCGCATCGAGCTCGGCGAGATCGAGACGGTGTTGCGTAACGTGCCCGGGGTAAACGAAGCCCTGGTGGTGGCGGATCGCAACTCCGAAGAGAACACCCGCCTCATCGCCTACTGGGTCGGTGAGGCAAAGACCGCGGAGCTGGTCAAGGCGGCCGAACGCAGCCTACCTTCCTACATGATACCTGCCGCCTACATTCCCTTGCCCGCCTTCCCGCTGAGCAGCAACGGCAAAATCGATCGAAAAGCCTTGCCCGAGCCCAATGGCGTGGTCACCAGCCAGGAGCAAGTCGGTCGTCCCGCCACCGCCATCGAAAAGCGGGTGGCCGAGGTCTTCCGCCAAGTGCTCGGACTGACCGAGATACCATTGGAGCAAAGCTTCTTCACCCTGGGCGGCACCTCCGAAATGGCTCTCCGGGTGGTGGCCAGGGTCGAGCGCGAGCTGGGCATCGCCTTCTCCATGCAGGCGTTCTACGATGCGCCCTCGGTGGCCGGGGTAGCGCAAAACGCGGGCAAGGAGTTCTCGCCCGACGCCCCCATCATCGCGCGCTTGCGCGAAGGCAAGCCCGGCCAGGCGCCGCTCTTCTGCCTCTTCGGCGTAACGCTTTATCAAGACTTGGCTCTACGCCTCACCCAGGATCGTCCAGTCTTCGGCATCCACATTCCCTTCCGCTTCGTGCCGGGCAAGGACCGTCGCCCCGACCTGCACCAGATTGGCGCCCGCTACGCCGAGACCATCCGCGGCTTGCAGGAGAGGGGTCCTTACCACCTGCTCGGCCTCTGCTTCGGTGGAGTGGCCGCCTACGAAACCGCCCGCCAGCTCCAGTTGGCGGGTCAAGAGGTGGCCATGGTCACCATCATCGATGCCGTGCTCCCGCACGGCCTGCGCGTCAATCGTGCCGCCCAGGTTTACGGTCTGCTCCGCAAAGCCTGGCAGACACCCGAGGAGCTAGCCAAGGCGCTGCGCAAGCAGCTGGCGAGCAGAGTGGGCGTGGCCTGGGGCCGGTTACGCCGCCTGCTGGCTAACGGCCGCACCTCCCCCACCCCGACCGCCGAGCTGGACCTGATCGATCTGCCGGTGGAGGGCCCGGAAGCCGACGCCGAAGTCACCCGCTTTGCCACCGTCCCCCGTCGACTGTCCACGCGCGTCCTGGTGGTGTGTGCTGGCGCCGAACCCTGGCCCTCCTACGTGCGCGTGGCACCCGATCAGGGATGGAATGGCTGGGCTGACAGCGTCGTGGTGCGCCGTTTGCCCGCCGATCACCTAGGGGTGTTGCGCGAGCCCCACGTCAGGCTCCTGGCCGAGGCGCTGGCCGAGGTCGCGCCGGCGCAACCGGAACCATCAGCCGCCGTCGCCGCTGGGCTTTGAGGCAGCGCCCTTGTACTCGATGAGCAGGCTGCGCCGGCCGCACCAGCGACGCCAATAGTATTGACACTGACCCAGCGCCGACGGCAATTTTCCTAGCACGACAAAGCTCGCCCATAGCCGCGCCTCGCGCGAGGACAGACCTCGGCGCCGGCCGGCACGAAGCACCCGCAGGGCCAGCATCGGGTAGGCGGCCAGCGCCAGCGTAACCAGCCATACCCCCGCGAGCGACAGCGCGAGCACGCAAAGCGGCAGGAGCAGGCCCCAGGCGAAATTGCTGCGCACCTCCCTGGCCCAGAAACCGCCGGGGTCACGGCGGTGCATGGCAAAGCCTTCGGCGTAGGCGTGACCGCTACGCACGGTGCGCTTCCACCATTGGGCAAAGTGGGTGATATGGGCATCGTGCAGGGTCATGTCGGCGGCGATGCGCAGAATGCGATGACCGCGCTGGCGGAGGCGCAAGCATAGCTCCGGCTCCTCGCCCGCAATCATGCTCTCGTCGTAGCCACCCGCTTCGACCAGCGCTCCGATGCGCATCAAGGCATCGCCCCCGCATGCCTGCGCCAATCCCGGCGGGGCATTCCATTCTATGTCGCACAGGAGGTTGTATACGGTCGCATCAGGAAAGCGCTCGCGGCGCCGACCGCAGACCACGGCCAGGCTTGCGTCGGCCGCCATGGCCGAGCGGGCGCGGACCAGCCAGTCCTCTGCCATAACGCAGTCGCCGTCCAGGAACTGCACCAGCTCGAGGTCAGGCACCAGCTCCCGCAGTCGGGCCAGGCCAGCATTGCGCGCGCGTGCCGCGGTAAAGGGCCGCTGCCCGTCCAAGGCAACCACCTCGACTCCCAGCGCGCGAGCGAGACTCACACTGCCGTCGCTCGAGCCGGAGTCCACGTATACGGTGCTCGCCAGGTCTTCACCCAGGCCGGCCAGGCAACGACGCAGGCGCTCGCCTTCGTTGCGACCGATCACCACGACGCCTACCCTCGGTAGAGGTTGGCTTGCCAGCGCTCGGCTCACGCAGCGGCACCCCGGGCCACGTCTCCACTCGGCCCCAACGTGATGAGGTACGCCCTCAGGATTTCCGCCATCACCGCCACGTGCGGCTCCTGCAGCATGCTAGCATGACCGCCCGGCACGTCGTAGCCCCGCACCCCCTCTAAGCTGCGTCGGCTCCATCCCAGCAAGGGATCGCGATAGCGACTCCGATAGGGCTCGTCGCCGCCCTCGCCCGCGCTGGCGCGGAAGAGCACAATCTCGTGGCGCAAAGCCCGGCGCGGGCGGTACGCTGACTCGGCGATATTGTACACTCTGCGCACGTCGAGCGCGGGCAGCCAGCCCGGGGGGGCAATGCCGAGCGCGCGGCACGAGCGCAGGCCGAGGAGGGAGAGCCGGTCGCGGACGTGGCCCAAGCCAAACGCGAGCTGGTAGTAGGCAAAGCCGCCCAGCTTGCTCGCCATCATGGCCGCCCGCTCGCGCACCGACGCTCCGGCCCAGGCCTGGCGCAGCCGTGACAGTCGCTGGCGGTTTTCGCGCTGGGGCACAAGCTCGGCCTCGACATCGGCGGCATCGAAGACCGCCACCAATCTGGCGTCCTCACCCGCGTCCTCGAATTGCAGCGCCATCTCGTAGGCCAGCACCCCTCCCGCGCAGAGGCCGCCCAGGAGATAGGGGCCCCGCGGCTGGCGCGCGCGTATCTCCGCCACGTAGTGAGCTGCCATGTCCTCGATACGCGTATGCGTGATGGGCATCCCCAACCGGCCGTGCGGCTGCACCCCGAACACCGGACGATCCCCCAGGCGCGCGGCCAGGTTGCGATAGAGCAGGATCTCGCCGTCGCCGTCGTGGATGAGGAACAGGGGAAGGCCGGAGCCTTCGTCGTGCAGAGCCACCAGCGAGGTGAAGCCGCGCGGGCGGTCGATGCGAAGGGCGAGCTTGGCCACCGTGGGCAACTCCAGCAGAGCGACGAGCGGCAGGCGCACCCCGAGGTCACGCTCGATACGCGCAAAAATCTCCACTGCCTGCAGCGATGACCCGCCCAGGTCGTCATGGTAGTCGTCGGCCACCCCGATCGGGTGGAGGCCCAGAACCTCCGACCAGATGTCACACAACCGCCGCTCGGTGGCGCTGCGGGGCGGCTGGGCCGGTCGGGCCAGGTCGCGGTTGCGTTCGCGCTGCCCGCGAGCCCGCAGGGCGGCCAAGATCTTTTCCGGCGTCTCCAGCATGCGCGCGAGGCGGTTCCAACGCTCCGATCGCGTGGGCTCCCGGGTCGCGCCCACCGCCGGGGCTCGACCGTCCGCCGCACGAGCGGCTCCGTCAGCGCCATCAGCGCCATCAGCGCCATCAGCGCCATCAGCGCCATCAGCGCCATCAGCGCCGTCCGCGCCGTCCGCGCCGGCACCGACAGGTGACTTGCCCAGCGCAGCTCCTTGGCCTGGCTCGCCCGGATTGACCTCGGCGGCGCCCCCTGGCACCGTCGCCGCGTCGCCAGCCAGCGCGGGCAGGCAAGACAGCGCCTTTTCCGCGGCAAGCGAGAACCACATGCCGCCGTCTTGCCCCTCATGCACCTCTGCCCCCAGGCTGTCCAAGAAGCGCCTGGCCGGCAGGTTCCGGGCGGTGGGGAAAAAGGACATCTCCAGACGAAGCTTGCGGCAGTCGCTGGCTATTTTCCCCAGCTCGCGCAAGACCGCGTGCTCGACCCCGCGCCCGAGCACGCGACAGCTCAGCAAGAAGGTGTCGAGCACCAGGGCGTCGGCGCTAACCGAGTAGATGACCACGCCAACCAGGCCATAGTCCCCGAAGCGATCGCCTACCTCGACTGCCAGACTGTGCCAGCCCTGCCCGCCAAGCTGCTCGAGCTCGGCTGGACTACGTCGCCTGGTGGTGAAGTTGAACTGGTTGGTCCGCCACGTGAGCTGCGCCACTCGCGCGAGCTGACTCGACTGCGCCGGCGCTATGGTGATGCGCAGCTCGAGGTTGGCCAGGAACTCGGCCATGCCGGTGGATGACTTGGCCAAGCGGCGGCGCGCCAGATCCACGCGCATCATCTCACTCCGCTGCCGATCCTCCGCGGTGACTGACGCGACGTCGAGCGGCCACACCTGGCCGAGCACGGCCGCCGGATCCTCGTGCTCGGAAAACCCTATGACCAGAACCTCTGGACAAGCCGCGCGTACCTCGGCGCATTCGAGGGGGCTATCATCCACGAAGGCGAAGCTGTCGAGACCGAGATTGAGCTCATCGGCGAGAGCACGGATGCTGGCCGACTTGGGCTGCCAGTGAATTTGCATGGCCACGATGTCGCCTAGGCGCAGGATCATGTCCTTGCGCTGCTCGAGCACCGCACACACGTCGGCGGAGTTGTTCTTGCTGGCCAGACACAGGAGAATACCCGAGCTCTTCTTCGCGAGGGCGAAGCGCTGCAAGTCACGTTCGCGCGGTCCGATGGTTAGCCCGGCCACACCGTCCTCCCCGACGACCCCGCGCCAAATGGTGTTGTCGCAGTCGAGCACCAGCACCTTGACCGGGGCGCTCCTCATGACGAAAATCAGGCGCGCAACCTGCCGGGCGAGAGCGGCAAAGAAGCGGGGCGTGTAGGGCACGTGACCCAGGCGATTCTGCACCCCGTCGTGCACCAGCTCGCTCGGCCAGCTCTCGTACTCGGCCATGGGCAGACAATGCAGGTTGGGCAGGCCCACCAGATCGTGCACCAGCCGCTCACCCTGCTCGCGCAGCAGCGCGTAGGCCACCGTCGGGCTGCCCTGGGGCACTGGGCAAATGGCAACGAGCAAAGGGCTCAAAGCCCGGGCGGCGGCCGAGCGCAGAGCCTCGACCAGATCGTCCACTTGGCGCGCAATGGCAGTAGAGTCGGTCTGCCCGCCTCTTCGCACCCAGTCAGCGAGGCGCACCAGCAACACATTGGCCCCACCCCGGTTCTGCGCATAGAGGCTTTGCGGATCGAGAAGCTGCTGGAAGGGTTGGCCGTAGGGCGCCAGCTTCACCGGAAGGGCAAGGCCGGCCTCACCCAGGATGAATTGCAGCGGAGCCAGGAGGGGATCGACGGTAAAGCTTCCCGCCAGCACTACCGCAGGTGGGGATGCGGGCTTGGGCGCGGCACGGGCCCGCCCCTGGTCGTCGTGGGCCGAGCGCAAGGTGTCGCCGGCGGTGATGCTGAGGCTAGGGAGGTCCATCATATTGAAACCAGTCATTAGGCAAACGTCCAGCTGTGCGACTCCAGTGGCAATCGACCAGCAAAGCAGGCTTACCTCTATGCTAGCAAATGCCGGGCCAGCAAGCGCGAGCGCTCGGCGTGCATGGCCCGATGAGTCTTTCCCCTCACCCGCCGCAGCGCCTCTGCCGCCATGGTGCGCAACCCACCACCGGCACCGTCCACTTCCATCATCTTCGCCATTCTGATCACCTTCATCATGGCCTGCGCCAGGGCCTCCGGGTCGCCGGGAGGAACGAGGAACCCGGTGGTGCCGTTCTCGATGTGTGGGCGGATGCCATCGGTATCAGACGCGAGCACCACCACCGCCCGGGCGGCAGCATCGAAAACGATGCGCGGCTGCTCGTCGGTGAGGCTGGGGACAACGGCGACGTGGTAGCCTTGGAGAAAGTCGAGGAAGGGCTTTCCCCCGTCGATGGGCGCGAAGTGGTCAATACTGAAGCACCCGTCTCCCACCGCCGCTGCGACCATGGCGCGCAGCGGGCCATCCCCGATCAGGTGGAGCGAGCCCTGCGCTCCCGCTGCTGTCAGAATCTGCGCCGCCGCCAGCAGAGTCTTCACGCCCTTTTCCGCCACCAGCCGGCCGGCGAACAGGAAGCGCACCGGCTGCTTCATCTTCGCGTCCCAGGCCGCGCCCGCCTGGGCGTCGTCGAGGATGTCCTCGGCATTGATCCAGGTGGCGGGTGCCACAAACGCCGGACCCCGCCCGCGGTGGTGGAGCTGCGCTCGGTAGACCGCTTGGGTATAGAACGACAGATCGGCGGCCGCACAACCCCGGCGGGCCAGTCGCTCGTAAATGGCGGCCTCCAAGCGCTGGCGCACCGTCAGCTTGCCCCGCGCGGCACCGCGCCAGGGCGCGCTCTCGACCACCACGACGATCTTCTTCCGGCGCAAGCGCGCCATGGGAATGGCGAGCCAGCCCATGGGATACGGCCAACCCGCCACTCCCGTGTGTACGATCTCCGCTCGCCCCACCGCGCGCCACAGCCGGGCGGCCGTGATCGGCAGGGTGGCCAGCGCAGAAAACCGCGAGGCCGGCGCCGGCAAGGGGACGACCTCGAGCTTGCCTCGCAAGTCGTCGGCCAGGGGCAGCAAGTGGCAGCGCCCCGGCGGGGCAGAGCGACAGGGAGCTGCAAGCACGAAGCGGGGCAGGTACGCGAGATGCTGGACCAGGTCATGATGCCACGCATCGTCCAGCAGAATACTCCCCGCCCCGTCGACGAAACACGGGATACCTGTCACGCTCAGGTAGCGACGCTCGATAATCGCGAATCGTTCATCGGCCATGCCTCACCTCGCTTCGCCCCTTCTGGGTAAGCGAATTCCGTGCCAGCCCCAGGCGCAGACCGCGAGCGAGATGATCAGCGAGGTTGCCTTTGCCAGCCCGCACGCCAAAATGATGCACAACCATGTGCGGGATTGCCGGCGCCATCGGCGCCATCGATGACGATATGGAAGCGGCCGTGCGCGCGATGATGGCGGCCGAGGCCCATCGCGGTCCCGACGATGCCGGGCTCTACCGCAGCCCCACCGTCCCGGGGGTCATCCTGGGCTTCCGCCGTCTGGCCATCATCGACCTTTCGGCCGACGGGCACCAGCCCATGCTCGATGAGCAACGCCAGAACGCGGTGGTCTTCAACGGCGAGATCTACAACTACGCGGCCTTGCGCGGCGATCTGGAATCGGCGGGCGAGCGCTTTCGCTCCCGGGGTGATACCGAGGTGCTGCTACGCGGCTGCGGGGCATGGGGCGAAAGCGCCCTCGATCGGTTACGAGGCATGTATGCCTTCGCCTTCTATGACCATGGCCGTCGCCGCGTTCTGCTCGCGCGCGACCGCCTGGGCATCAAACCCCTGTATTACGCCCTGGTGCCCCGCCCGTCGGGCCAGGTGCTGCTCTTTGCTTCCGAGCTGCGCGCCCTGCTGGCGACCGGGCTTATCGAGCGTCACCTCGACCCCGTCGGCGTGAGCACCTATCTCTGGAACGGCTTCGTGGTCGGCCCCGGCACCGCCGTGCAGGGTATCGCCCTGCTGCCAGCGGGGGCATCGCTGACAGTCGATCTCCAGGATCCGGGCCGGCTAGCCCCGCGCCGCTATTGGTCGCTCAGCCCCAGCGCCGAGCCCGCCTCCGCCCGAGCGGTGCCCGAGCTCGAGCAGGAGCTGCTCACGGCAGCGCGCCAGCACCTGGTGAGCGACGTACCCCTCGGGGTCTTCCTTTCGGGGGGCGTCGACTCGAGCGCGGTGACGGCATTGGCCGCCCGGGTGGGAAGCGGCCGGATCAAGACCTTCCACATCGCCTTCGAAGAGGCGTCGTTCAACGAGGCAGCCTACGCCCGACGCGTGGCCAGCGCCCTCGGTACCGAGCACCAGGAATTCACCCTGACCCAGACCCGCTTTCGCGCCGACCTCGAGGGCGCCCTGGCCAGCCTCGACCAACCCACCTTCGACGGGATCAACACCTACTTCGTGAGCCGGGTCGTGCGCGACGCGGGCTTCACGGTTGCCCTGGCTGGCACCGGGGGCGACGAGCTGTTCGGCGGCTACCGCAGCTTCCGCGACCTGCCGGCCAGCCGGAGGATCACGCGCGCCCTGCGCCCCCTGCCGGACAAGATCGTGGACAGCCTGGCCTGGCTGCCCCTCAAGCTCATGGCGCTCCGGGGCGGCGAGCTGCCGCCCCAGACCCGCTGGGGCAAGCTGGCCGACCTCTTGCGTACACGCGGAGACCCGGTAGCGCTCTATCAGGTCGCCTACGGCCTATACACCCGCGAGCTCCTCGCCACCTTGGCCGCCAAGCTGCCCCTCGCCCAAGTGCCCGCGGGCTTGCCCGCCAGCCGCAAAGAGGAGCTCGGCGCCAGCATCGCGGCAGACAAGGCGCTCGCTGCCGTGAGCCGACTCGAGCTGGCGCTCTTTCTGGGCGAGCGCTTGCTGCGCGACACCGACGTGGCCAGCATGGCCGCTTCGCTCGAAGTGCGCGTGCCTTTGCTCGACCATCGCGTGGTGGAGGCCGCCCAGGCGGTGCCCGCCCCCCTGCGCTTCTTGCCCCTCGGGCAGAAGAGTCTGCTCAAATCGCTCGCCATGCCCGCCCTGGATCTGACCATGTTCGACCGGCCCAAGGCCGGTTTCGTGCTGCCCATCGAATTGTGGGCCAAAGACCAGTTGGCGGGACGGATCGAGGCCTTGTTCGGCGAGCGCGAGCTGGTGCGCAGGGTGGGGCTCGATGAGCAAGCCCTGGGCCGCTTGTGGCGGACCTTTCGCAGCGGCGCCCCCGGTATATACTGGTCGCGCGTCTGGGCTCCCTTCGTGCTGCTCGACTGGGCCAGCCGCCACAAGCTAGCGCTGGCATAGGTCCGCATCACCGATGACACCACCACCCTCAGCCTCCCTGGGCGTCGGCATCCTCGCTCACAACGAGGCGGCCCGCCTGCCGGCGTTGCTCGGCTCGCTTTTTCGGCAGAGCGTCTTCACCTCGGGCCGGCCGGTAAGCGTCGCCTGCATCGCCAACGGCTGCACCGACGACACCGCCGGCGTGGCCCGGCGTCACCTCGCCGACGCTACCGCGCAACCCGAGCGAGCCCACGTCACCTGGATGGTCGAGGAGCTGGCCCGGCCGGGCAAGGCCAACGCCTGGAACCACTGCGTACACCAAGCCCTGCGCTCGAGCGACTATCTCTGCCTCATCGATGCCGACATCGTCTTCGCCAGCGACGCCACCATCGCTAGCGCCCTGGCCGTGTTGCTCGAGGATCCCCTGGTGCAGGTGGTGACGGACCGACCCATGAAGCGCGTCCTGAGCGAGAGCGGCTGGCTAAGCGAGCTCTCGCGCCGCTTTTCCGCCGCCACCCCCCCGGGGCCCACCGAAATTTGCGGGCAGTTCTACTGCGCCCGCGCTGCCGCGCTGCGGACCATATGGCTGCCGCCCGGGTTGCCGGTCGAAGACGGTTTTCTGCGCGCCATGATCATCACCGACGAGTTTCGCGCACCGGAAGATGCGCGCCGGATCAGGCGGGCCGACAACGCAGCGCACTTCTTCGAGCCCAAGATCCGCATGGGCGAGGTGTGGCGCCACAAGAAGCGCTTGATGATCGGCACCACCCTCAACCACCTGCTCTTTCGCCACCTATGGCAGGAGGCGGGCAGCCGGGGCGCGGGCGAGCTACTACGCGACGAGTTGCAGCGGGATCCCGACTGGCTCGCGCAATATCTGGCCCGGCAGTGCGAGCGGCGAACCTGGGTCGTTCCCCTCGGACACGTATTTCGGCGCGTGCGCGATCTGCGCCATGTGCCGGCCGGCCAGGCGACCCGCCGCGCTCCCGCGGCGCTGGCCGCCACCGCCCTCGACCTGCTGGCGGCCGTGAGCGCCAACCGCGCCATCAAGCGCAATCTCGGCCTGGGCTACTGGTAAGGCCGTGACCAGCACCATCGCCGAAATCGTCCTCGCCCTCTCGATTCCTTGCTCCATCGCGGTGTTCTTCTTCATGCGTCCCGTGCCGGCCGCGCTGCTGGTGGCGATCGCATCGGAGATGTTCCTGCCCGAGGGAGCCCATTACAAGTGGCCCTACCTGCCCGCCTTCGACAAGCACAACCTGCCCTACCTCTGCATCTTCCTGGCCTGCCTCGTGCGCTGCCCGGGCCGGGTGACCAAACTGCCCAAGGAGAAGTGGATCCTCGCGCTTGCCCTGTGCTTGCTCGTGGGCAGCCTGCTCACCGCCACGACCAACGGCGACGCCATGGTCATCGGCACCTGGGTGCAAACCGTGATGCCCGGCCTCAATTTCAAGGACGGCGCCTTCATGGCCGCCACCAACTTCGTGGAAAGCTGTCTGCCCTTCTACCTTGGCTATGCCCTCATACGCGAGCAGGATGACCTCGAGACCTTGCTCTCCGCCTTGGCGCTGGGGGGGCTCGTCTACATCCCCTTCGCTCTGGTCGAGCTGCGCCTGAGCCCGCAGTGGCACCGCTGGATCTATGGCTATGCCCAGTCGAATTTCGACCAGACCATCCGCTGGGGCGGCTACCGCCCCATGATCTTCATGCCGCACGGACTGGCCCTGGCGCGCTTCTTCCTCGCCGCGACTTTCGCCCTGGTCGTGCTCGACCGGCTGCGCCGCCGCTTGGTCTCCCTGCCCACCCGCCTCTTGGCCTGGCTGCAGTTCCTGGTGCTGGTGGCTTGCAAGAGCACGGGAGCAATCATTTTTGCCCTGGCCGGGCTACCCCTCCTGATCTTCTCCCGGCCCAAGCGCCAGCTGCGGGTGGCAGTGGTGCTGGCCTGGATTGCCGCG
This sequence comes from uncultured delta proteobacterium, assembly GCA_963849735.1. GTDB lineage: Bacteria > Myxococcota_A > Polyangia > Fen-1088 > Fen-1088 > Fen-1118. The sequence goes on along the minus strand of CAWKJE010000049.1, from coordinate 26,551 downwards.
CTCTACCCCGTGCTGCGCCTATCGGGAATCTTCCCCGTGGACCGGCTGCTGGAAGCTGCCGGCGGAGCCCTGCCCAGCGAGCGCACCGGATCGCTGGCCTTTCGCTTCCTCAACGAGGACGCTCTCCTCCAGCACACCCGTGCGCGCATCGCCTTCGGTTGGGGTGAATACGGCCGCAACCTGGTCTACGATGCGGACGGCCAGGGGCAGTCCGTGGTGGATGGATACTGGATCATCCGCCTGAGCGAAAACGGCATAGTGGGCTTCCTGGCAACCTTCGGGCCGCTCGTGATCCCGGTGCTGCTGGCCAACCGGCGCATCCTGCGCATGAGCAGCAAGCGCGACCAACTCGGCGTCGCCGGCCTGGCCTTCATACTCACCCTCGTCACCCTCGATCTCATCCCCAACGGGCTTTGGGCCTGCTATCCCTTCCTGCTGGCCGGGGCGCTCACCCGCCGCCTGCGCGAGATCCGCCGGGAAGAATACGATCTGGCGGCCGAGAGCTTGTCTTTGGCCTAGTCCGCAGCTCCAGCGCGAGCTTCGGCCTGGGCTCGCCCGGGATTTCCTTGCTAGAGCTCCTTGAGGTCTCGACCACTTCCGCAGCGGCACGGCGCTGCCCCGGCTTCCTGGTAACGGCGGTCGCCCATCACCAGCACCACCCGCTTGCAGCGCGGGCACTTGAGCTCGAGCACGGAGCGTAGGACCCTGGCCAGGAGCTTCCCGCAATCGCAGCGCAGCTCGCCCGCCGAGCTCCCATCGATCTGCAAATGCTTGAGCTCCGTGTGCACACTACCTCCTGAGCTTGACCAGGCCATTGACGTCGCCACCGGCATTGCGGGCGGCGCTCCCACCGGCGTGGCACCCGGCGCAGCCCCCGCTGGCGCACCCGCCGCCGCAACCACCCGCCCTGGCCCGACGCCAGCAGCGCGCACCCGCCCACAGGGCAGCCGCCCCCACCACCAGTCCCACCACGAGGTTCTCCATCACATCACCAGCTTGCCGATTTGAAAAGCCAGCAGCGCCAGCACATAGCCGAGCCCGGTCAACCCCCCGAGCTGGAGCAAGGCATAGCTCCACTTGCCCGACTCGCGCCGCGTGACCGCCACGGTGGCCATGCAGGGCGACGCCACCAGCATGAACAGCATCAGGGAGAGCCCCACCGCGGGACGGTACTCGCGCGCCAGCACCCGGCGCAGACCCTCGCTGCCCTTGTCGGCATCGGCAAGCGAGCACACGATGCCCATCTGGGCGACGAAGATCTCCTTGGCGGCAAAAGCGCCGATCATCGCGGTCACGATCTTCCAATCGAAACCGAGGGGACGAAACACGAACTCGAGCCTGTGGCCGATGCGCCCGGCGATGGAGTACTCCAGGCTCTCGGCCGCCCGGCGCGCGGTGAGGTCAGGAGCGAGGTGGGCTTCCTCGGCGTGAGGCAGCGCCAGCGGTGCGCGCGCGAGCTCAGCGGTGGGCGGAGCGGCGCCCGCGCCATCGACCCGGAAGTGAGAGGGGTGGGGAAACGAAGTCGCCGCCCACAGCAGAACCGACATGCCGAGAATGGTGGTGCCGGCCTTGCGCAGGTAGAGCCCCGAGCGCTCCATCATGCGAATAGGCACGCTACGCAAGGTGGGCAGCCGGTAGGGTGGCAACTCCATGACGAAGGGCGTGTCATCGCCGCGCATCAGGGTCTTGCGCAGGAGCAGAGCCAAGAGCAACGCCAAGCCGATACCGAAGGCGTAGATGAACCATAGCATCGGCGCCCGCCAGGCCGGCGGGAAGAACGCGGGAATGAGCAACATCCAGATGGTCAAACGCGCGCCGCAGGAGATGAGCGGCAAGACCAGCATGGTGATGAGTCGGTCGCGCTGGCTCTCCAGCGTGCGGGTGGCCATGATCCCCGGGATGGAGCAGCCGAAGCCCGACAGCATGGGCAGGAAGCTCTTGCCGTGGAGCCCAAAGCGATGCATGAGACGGTCGGTGAGGAACGCGGCCCGCGCCATGTAGCCGGTGTCTTCCAGGAAGGCGAGCCCCAAAAAGAGCAAGACGATGTTGGGCAAGAACACGATTACCCCGCCCACCCCGCCCAGCACCCCATCGATCAGAAGCGAGCGCAAGAGCGACGGCGATCCCACTGGCCATAGCCCGCCCAGGAGCCCGCCGAGCTTGCGTACCCCGCCGTCGATCCACTCCATGGGGATCTCCCCCACCTTGAAGGTGAGCCAAAAAATGGCGTACATCACCAGGGCGAAGATGGGCAGACCCAGCCAGCGATGCACCAGCACGGCATCGACTCGATCAGTTACCTGGCGCGCGTCGGCGCGACTCGGCTGGATACAAACCTCGCGCAAGAGCCCCTGGGCAAAGCCGTAGTAGCAACCGCTGGTGAACACCACGATGTCCTGCCCTGTCCTGGCCTCGATGCGCTCCCGCTGCCTGCGCGCCTGGGCGAGCGCGGCCGCTCCCCCGGGCATGGCCAGCACCCGGCTGGCATAGTGGCGATCACCGAGAAGGAGACGCGCCGCCATCCAGTCGCTGGCGAAAACTCGCCCGCCCGAGGCAGGTAGCAAGGGACGAATCGCCGCCAAAGCCTCGTCCATGGTACCGCCCAAGACCAGGCGGCTCGGCGCTGCCGGCCGGGCGCTCACCCGGGCGATGGCGGCCTTGAGCTCGGCGATGCCCTGCCCGCGATGGCCGACCGTTTCCACCACGGGCAAACCGAGCAGCCGCTCCATCAGCTCCAAATCGAGCTTCTGTCCGCTCGCCCGCGCCTCGTCCGCCATGTTGAGGCACAGGACGAGCCGCGAGCCCGTCTGCATGAGCTGCGCCAGCAACACCAGGTGGCGGTGCAACTGGGTGGAATCCACCACCACCACCACCACGTCGGGAGCCGCGGTGAGCTCGTCCTGGGCTACCCGTTCTTCGGGGGAGTAAGAGCTGAGGCTGTAGGTCCCGGGCAAATCGACAATCTCGAGCAGACCGTCGCCCAGGCTGCAGCTGCCCGAGCGCCGCTCCACCGTGACGCCCGCGTAGTTGGCCACGTGCTGGTGCGCCCCGGTCAGCGCGTTGAAGAGCGAGGTCTTGCCGCAGTTGGGATTGCCCGCCAAGGCCACCCGGATCTGACGGTCCGCGGTCTGGGCGCTGGCATCTAGAGGGGCGAACATCGAGCGACTGCTTCCTGCTACTGCTTCGACTGCTTACTGCTATTTCTTCGACTGCTTACTGCTATTTCTTGCTGATCGGGCTAATCGGGTCCTCCGGGACACGCACCATGATGGAATGGGCTTCGCTGCGGCGCAGGGCCAAGCGGGCGCCCTGGCAACGTACCCAGAATGGATCACCGCCCAGTCCTACCCGCTCGACATCGATTCGAGTCTCCGGAAGGACTCCCATGTCGAGCAGCCGCTGGCGCAGCGCTCCTGCAGCATCGATTTTCGTAACCACGGCACCTTGCCCCGGCCGTAACTCCGCCAGGCTCATAGTGGATTGCTCTCCTTTCTTGGCGCAGACCGTACACCCGCCCTGTCCCGCCGCGAAGGCTTTTGCATCCTGCACCAGCGGGCAGTGATGAAAGCTCTCCACCACCGACGGACAAGCGCCGAGAAACTCAAAGAACCGCACCAGGCCATCCATGGCCTCGTCGGTCAAGCTATGCTCCATCGCGCAGGCCTGCTCGCTCGCCGCCTGGGGCTGCATGCTCAAGACCTGCTCGAAGAAGCGCGTGAGCAGGCGATGGCGCGAGAACACCCGCCGCCCCGCCTTTTCCCCGTCGGGCGTGAGCGCGATATACTCGCGCCGCTCGTAGCGTACCAACGCCAATTCCGCCAGCCGGCGCAAGGCGATCGAAACCGAAGCCGCCTTGACATCGCGCGCCCGGGCCACGTCCTTGACCCGGGCAAAACCCTGTTCCTGCACCAAGAGGTATATCGTCTCCAGGTAGTCCTCGAGCGAGGAGCTCATTTCCTGCTCGTCCAGGCTCTTAGAGGCAGGCACCATTATTAGGCGACGCTAACACCACCAGTTTAGTCTGTCAACCCTGCCGCCTCGGGTTGCCCGGCCAGGAGCAGGTCCTAAGCCCACGGCCGACATCGCGATCGCGGCCGGGGTCGTGGCCGCGTCGACCATGGCCGTGGTAGCCATGACCACGGCCCGAGACTGCCCAAGCCTCACGGGTCTCGCAGCTGGGCGAGCAGCTAGTTGGTCAGCCCGCGCCTGGCCACCGCAACGCCCTCGGCATCGCCTTCGGCGTCGTCTTGATCGTCGCCCTCATCCGCCGCCGCCCCCAGCCCTGGCATCTCCTCGGACGTCACGCCCGTGCAACTCGCCGACTGGGCCGTCAGGCGACGCTCGCAGCCCTCCCATTTCACCCAGGTGCAATCCACCTCACGGCAGTCCTCGCAATCATCCAAGTGGGGTGGCACGTCCTGCACGACCGCACTCCCCAGCCGCTTCCAAAAATTGCCGAACCAGTGGTTGAGAGGCATGGAGTTAACTCCTATCCGAAGTCGCTGCCCCTAATCATCGAGCCAACCGCCCGCGAAGGCAAGAAACAACATCATCTGGCCCGGCCCACCCCAGGACACGATTCAGGGCAGTGCGCCCTGGGCGCACGTAGGATTTGTGCGCGGAGGTAGGGGCGCCTGCGCTATGGACCCGGCCCAGCGTCCGTGTAGAGTGCTCCGCCCTTCCATCTCATAGGGCCCGGCACGACCTCAGGGAAGACCGACCAACCAGCGCCGCTGTGCCATCTCCTCTGTGGGCCCGTGTGCGCGGACATAGCGCGCCTTTTCGTGTTACAGGATGGCCATGTCGGCAACTCTTCGCCCGCGGCTCCTGATCTTCGTGATCGCCTATCGGGCTGAATCGACCCTGGAGCATGTCCTCGATCGCATCCCAACTTCCCTATTCACCAGCTACGACTGCGAGATCCTGATCGTCGATGACGCATCCACGGACCGAACGTTTGCCATCGGCCGAGCCTGGCAGGCAGCTCACACCGAGTGCAAGATCACCGTTTTGCGCAACGAGTACAACCAGGGGTATGGGGGTAATCAGAAGGTTGGCTACCGCTATGCCATCAAAGAGGGGTTCGACCTGGTTGCCATGGTGCACGGCGATGGACAATATGCGCCGGAAGAGCTGCCCCGCTTACTCGACCCGCTGGTGAGGCAAGAAGCCGATCTCGTGCTCGGCAGTCGGATGCTGGCGCCCGGACAGGCGCGCCAGGGGCGCATGCCGCTATACAAGTGGCTGGGCAATCGCATCCTGACCGCCACCCAGAACCTGCTCCTGGGTGCAAAGCTGTCCGAGTTTCACAGCGGCTACCGGATCTACCGTGTGTCAAGCCTGGCTCGTATTCCCTTCACCCTCAATACCAACGACTTCCACTTCGACACCGAGATCATCATCCAGTTCCTCAACGCCGGCCTGCGCATCTTGGAGCTGCCCATTCCAACCTACTACGGTGACGAGATCTGCTACGTCAACGGGCTCAGGTATGCCAAGGACGTCGTGCGTGTGACCCTGCAGAACGTGGCTCACCGCATGGGAATGTTCTACCAGCCCCGTTTCGACGTCGGGTCGGGCGACAACGCCCACTACGCGCTGAAGGCGAGCTTCTGCTCTAGCCACAGCCTGGCCATCGCAGCGGTACCGGCACACGGTTCGGTGATAGATCTGGGCGCGGGGCCAGGGGGCGTGGCCAAGGCGCTGGCCGACAAGGGTTGCCAGGTCGCGGTCGTGGATCGCCACGGGCTGGCTGGCGAGATCGGGGAGATCCGGGTCTACCAGCAAGACCTGGACGATCCCCCCTCCTTCGATGTCCAGCCCTACCAGCACATCCTCCTGCTCGACGTGATCGAGCACCTGCGCAACCCCGAGCTCTTTCTGCAGCGCCTGCGCAGGCAGTTCACTCATCAGACGAAGACCGTCATCATCACGACCCCCAACATTGCCTTCCTGCCCGAACGGCTGATGTTGCTGGCCGGGCAATTCAACTACGGGAAGAGTGGAATTCTCGATGTTACGCATACGCGGCTCTTCACCTTCCGGTCCTTCAGGCGTCTCTTGCGCGATCACGGTTTCCGCATCAAGACCGTACGCGGGGTGCCCGCCCCCTATCCCCTCGCCTTGGGCAACAATGCGCTCGCCCGCGCGGCCCTGGGCGCCAATCAGGCACTCATCAAGATGTCTAAGACGCTCTTTGCATACCAGATCTACGTCGAAGCCGAGACCACACCCGACGCCGATTTCGTGCTGGAGGCGGCGAAGGCGGCCAGCCGGGCCAGCCCGACCTGAGCGCAAACTCAGCGCATCGTGACCGTGCCCGCCTGGCCCGTCGCGCAGTCGGTGTAGAGTGTGCCAGCTCGGCCCATGTCCATTAAGACCACCGTGAAGACGCTTTTCGCCCGCCCAGGGAGATTCCGGACACTCCTCATCGTCGGCGCCCCACTTGCCTTCGCCACCGGATTCAAGCTGTGGCTCGCCCTCACCACCGTGGGCACCAACGATGTGCGCTACTGGCACACGTTCATGGACTATATCGTAGCAAGAGGCTCGGTCACCATCTACCGCGACATCTGGTACTACAACCATCCGCCGATGATGAGCGGACTGCTGAAGGTGTTGAGCTGGCTGGTGCCGTACGCGCCGAATGGCTTTCCCTTCTTGATCCGCCTGCCCGCGATCACGGCGGACACCGTCACGACCATCGTCGTGTTCCGCCTGGTCCGCTTCGCCTGGAACGAGCGGCGTGCCCTGGCGTGCGCAGCGTCCGTCGCGCTAAGCCCGATCCTGATCATGGTAAGCGGCTTCCACGGCAACTCGGATCCGGTGTTCATGAGCCTGGTTCTGCTGGCGGCGGATCGCCTGCTGCTGGGGGAGAGCCCCGTCGGAGCCGGGTTGCTGCTCGGTCTCGCCCTCAATGTGAAGCTCGTACCGCTCATCCTCGCGCCGGTCTTCTTCTTTCGCCTGCGCCAGCTCGGGGCGAAGGTGCGCTTCAGCTTGGCGCTGGCCGCACCCATCGCGGCTGGCTTCGGCTACCACGTGGCGCTGGCCTACCCCTTCATGAAGAGGAACGTCTTCGACTACGGCGGCTTGCGGGGCATCTGGGTCTGGGCGAGCTGTGCGGGAACGGTTGGCCGACCATCACATCGCTTGCGGCGGCGTCGTGGCTCAAGCTGGCCATTGCGCTCCTCATCACCGGCCGCGCAGCCACCCTGGCATGGCTAGACCGGCGGAGCCGATACGACCGGTCCGGGGCGCTTGACGGTCGCATTCGCGGTCGCGCCCGCGAGCTCCTCGGCTCCGTCGGATGGGCGTTCCTCATCTTCATGCTGCTCACGCCAGGCTTCGGCATCCAGTACCTGACCTGGTTGGCCATCGCATCTTTCCTGCTCGGCCCCGCCGGTGCCATCGGCTACAACCTCATCGGCGGCGCCTTCATGTTCAGCGTATACCACTACTGGAATCGCGGCTTTCCCTGGCACTTCGCCGATTCGGACAAGGTGGGCCCATGGCGAGCGCCGCAAGCGTTGCTCGGTCGGGCAGCCTGGATCTACCTCCTGGTCTGGGCCGCGCTCATGATGCGAGAGGCACTGCGCCGGAAGCGCGCGACGCGCGACGCCATTGCCGCAAACCCGGTTTAGTGAGATTCAGTTTCCTCCAATTTTCGCCGTCACCCGTATGCGTCAGCTGAATGTCCGATAGGCCAACCCGAATCCTCCAGCTAGACCTGCTGCGAGCAGTCGCCATCCTCCTCGTGCTCGGCCGTCATTTTGTCGTGCCGCCGCGCCAAGCCGGGATCTTCTCGCCGTTTGCCGAGGCGTGGGAGCGCTTCGGGTGGACCGGAGTCGATCTCTTCTTCGTGTTGTCCGGCTTCCTTATCGGTGGTCTTCTCTACCGGGAGCTGCACGCGACCTCGGACCTCAACCTGTCTCGCTTCCTGATCCGTCGTGGCTTCAAGATCTGGCCCTCGTACTACCTTTTCGTTCTATTCCTTCTCGTCAGCTCGTATTGGCTCGCACCGCTGTACCACGGCGAGCACGGCACCTTTCCGGAGAAGGTCAGAGCGTTGGGCCCACACTTCGCTCACCTGCAGAACTATCTGGGCCCGGTTTGGCTGCACACATGGAGCCTCGCCGTAGAAGAGCACTTCTATCTATTGTTCCCCTTAATGCTCCTGCTCTACACTCGGGTGCGCCGATTTTCCGGCCCGCCCGGTGCCTGTCTGGTGGGTCTTCTCACCGTGTTGGTGGTCGGTGGGTGTACCTGCCTGCGCGTTTACGCCCACCCGCGACCTCCCATCAACTTCATCAAGGCCCTCGTGCCGACTCATCTGCGCATCGACGGCCTGCTCTTCGGCACCTCCCTGGCCTACCTGTATCACGTTAAGTCTGCCTGGTTCGCACGCTTGCGGCCGCTACGCTATGGGTTCTTCTTGCTTGGCCTGGTCCTGGTCTGCCCGATGACGGTGCTTTCCCTCGAAAGCGCACCGTTCGTTTGCACCTGGGGCTTCTCGCTCCTGTACCTGGGCTACGGGAGCATCATCGTTTCGGTGATGAGCGTCAGCCCAGACAGCCAGCCACTACGCTTCATCGCTCGCATGACGGCGACGCGCGTCCTCCTGGTCGTCGGCTTATCGAGCTACTCGATCTACCTATGGCACTGGAATCTGGTCCGTATGCCCATGCTCAGATTTGCGGCCCATCATCCCATATCTGCGCACCCGGGCTGGAACTGGCTTGCCTACACGGGGGCTTACTTGCTCGCCGCAACGCTGATCGGCTACACGAGCGGCCTGCTGGTCGAGTTTCCGGCACTTCGCCTGCGCGATCGCTTGTTCCCCCGCGTTGCGAAACGCGCCCCGGGCGTCATGGTTGAAACTAGAGGAACAGGTCCATGATGGCATGCCGTGAACTGGGCGAATAGCGTGCGTAGCGGCCGCGCACGAGCTCGCCCAGCACCCACCAGAGGCGCGCCACGCGAGAGTGGCATTGGGAGACTGCCAGCCGGCGTTCTTGGTGCCTGATTTTTGCGTCCACCATGGAGAAGAGCGAAGGACTGCGGACCCGGTCCGCATTGCTGCGCAATCGCTCTCGCGCGATCAGAAAGCGCTCATAGTCGAGCCTATAATGCTCGGGTCGAATCTCCCGCGCCTTTTCGTAAACCTCACGCCAGCTCAGCTTCTTGCCACCGATCTGCTGCCGCGAATGTTGCCGGTACTTGACCAGACATTGGTCGATCAGCCCAACCGGGGCCATGGCGCCGATGATGAAGGCAATCCAGCCATCGTGAATCCAGTTTTCCGGGATGGGCAGAATGGCCGGCGTTAGATCCGCGCGGAACATCATGGTTGCGCCAGTCACGAGCCACTGCTTCAGCAGCGCCGGAAAGGAGTCACCCCTACGTACGCGCCTGCGGCGGAGCGGACCGAAGCGAATAGTTTCCCAGATGGTGTGACCCATGGGACGCAAGAGCTCGTCGACAACTTCCGCGTTGCTGAACACGAGCCCGCGCGTGGCGTCAGCCGCGAACCATGCTTGGTTCAGAGCGAGTTTTTCTGGCAGCCACACGTCGTCCTGGTCACAAGTCGCGATCAGGTCGCCCGTGCAGAGACTGATCGCCTTTTCGAAGTTCTTGGTGGAACCGAGGTTGGTCGGATTGCGTTCGACGCGAACCGGGAATGGCGCACGTCGACGAAAGCTCTCAAGGATAGGAAGCGTATCATCGGTAGACCCGTCGTCACACGCGACCACCTCCATCGGCTGGACCGTCTGTGCGAGCAGGCTGTCGAGCTGGGCGCCGAGATATGACCCACCGTGATAGGTGCAGAGCGCAACGGAAATCCCGAGACGCGAGTTGTGGACCAGTGGGTGGCCCGAAGCCGAGATAGGCGGGGGCAAGACCATGAATCTGCGCCACGATACACCGCCCGTGGCTAGCGACCAATGGCCACTAGAGCTAAGGCGGTGCTCTGCGGCCCAGCTGGGAAACGGGACAAGCTCGGACAACCAGGGTAGTGTGCACGCAGAAACTACGAGCAGCATGCGGCGCTACACGTTCGGTACACCTCTGGCCAACAGGCCACGACATGATCTGGGCGCGCACCACATGCTTGTCCTGTTCGCCTGACCCATGGAAAATCCACGCAAACCGGTACTCGTCACGCAGCCCTACCTGCCGCCGCTGGAGGAGTTCATCCCCTATCTGGAGAAGATATGGGAAAATCGTTGGCTCACCAACGCTGGGCCTTTCCATAACCAGCTGGAAGACGCGCTGGTTCGTCAACTAGGCGTGTCCCATCTCTCGTTGTTCAGCAACGGTACGATCGCCCTGGTGGTGGCCTTGCAGTCATTGCGTATTAGCGGCGAGGTGATCACGACCCCGTTTACGTTCGTTGCAACCACGCACTCGCTACTCTGGAATGGCATCAAGCCAGTCTTCGTCGACATCGACGGCGATACCTTCAACCTCGACCCCGAGCGCATCGAAGCCGCCATCACACCGCAGACCACGGCTATCCTGCCAGTGCACTGTTACGGCAACCCGTGCGACGTGGAGCGTATCCAGCGCATCGCGGATCGCTACGGCCTCAAAGTGCTCTACGACGCCGCCCACGCCTTTGGCGTGGAGCGTCGTGGTCACAGCCTCCTTCGCGCTGGCGATCTGGCGACCCTCAGCTTCCACGCGACCAAGTCATTCAACACGTTCGAGGGTGGCGCGATCATTTCACCTGACGCGCGCACCAAGCAGCGCATCGACTTTCTCAAGAACTTCGGGATCGCCGATGAGGTGACGGTCGTCGGCCCAGGCATCAACGGGAAGATGAACGAAGTGCAGGCGGCGTTCGGCTTGCTGCAGCTTCGCTATTTGCGCGATGGTTGGATAAAGCGGCAGGCCGTCGACCGCCGGTATCGCTCAGCGCTGGCCGACGTGCGCGGGTTGTTGCTGCCGCGCGAAGATGCCGACGTGGTCAGCAACTACTCCTATTTCCCGATCTTGGTCGGCCCCGACTATCCCCTCACCCGGGACCAACTCTACGACAGAATGCGAGCGGCCAACGTCATGGCCAGACGTTACTTCTTCCCTCTGGTCAGCGACATGCCCATGTACCGAGGGCTGCCCTCGGCAGCACCGGGGAATCTGCCCGTCGCGACGCAGGCCGCACAAAGGGTGCTGTGCTTGCCCATCCACGCCGACCTGTTGCCGGAAGATCAGAATCGGGTGATCTCCCTCGTGCGCGAGTTGCCGAGGTAGCCGAGCTAACGAACAAGGGGTCGCGTGCCTTCGCTAAGACGCAACGTCATAGCCAGCTATTTAGGTCAGGTCACGTCCGCGCTCACTGGCATCATCATGCTGCCGGTCTTCGTCCGGTATCTGGGCACCGAGGCCTACGGCCTAGTCGGCTTCTTCACCATGCTGCAATCGTGGTCGATGCTGCTCGACATGGGGATGACCCCTACGCTGTCCCGCGAGCTCGCACGGTTTTCCGCTGGCGTCCTTGCGCACGAGCGGGTCGCGAAGATGATCCGCGCTATGGAGTGGATCTTCGCCGGGTTGGGGCTCGTCTGTGCCTCGGGCGTGATCTTGTCGTCGAGCTGGATTGCGCACGCGTGGCTCAGAGCACGCCACATCAGCCAGGCCGAGGTCGCCCTCTGCGTTGCTCTCATGGGCGGCATGGTCGGTCTGCAATGGCTGGGTGGGGTCTATCGGGCTGGCCTGGTCGGCCTCGAACGCATGGTCATCCTGAACGTCGCGGTCATCATCTCAGCGGTTGGCCGCGCAGGTGGATCCTGGTTGGTCTTGAAATTCGTCAGCGCGACGCCCCACGCCTACTTTACCTTTCACATCGCGGCGGCCTCGGTCGAGCTGGTCGGGTACCGGCTGCTCTTCTATCGCCTATTCGAGATGAAGGGAGCGAGCCTGTGGCCGGAATTCCAGTCGCTACACGGCTCGCGCGCCGTGGCCGGTGGGATGGCTTTTCTGGCTGCGCTGTGGATCGTGGTCAGCCAGTCGGACAAGCTGGCGCTGTCGTGGTTGCTCGACCTGTCCAGCTACGGCTCGTTCACCGTGGCGGCCTCGCTAGCCGGTGGAATCACCCAGCTCTCTGCGCCCATGATCCAGTCCCTGCAGCCGAGGTTGGTCGCCCTGGCGGCACAGGGACAGCTGGCCGGACTCCAAGACCTATATCGCACCAGCACCCAGCTGATGACGGTCGGTCTCTTCGCCATTGCTGGCACCATGGCCGCCTTTTCACGGCCACTCCTGCTGGCGTGGACCGGCAACGCGGAAGTGGCCGAACGGGGCGCCGGCATTCTCACCCTGTACGTGCTTGGCAATGCGACCGCGGCCATCCTCGCTCTGGCCTTCTCGGTGCAATTCGCGTTTGGCCGCCTGCGCTGGCAAATCATCGGCAGCTGCCTGTTCAGCGCGTTCTGGGTTCCCGGAGGATACCTGGCGGCGCGCCATGCGGGAGGCACGGGGACAGGGATGGTGTGGCTAGCATGCAACGGCATCTACCTCGTTTCCTGGCTGTCCTATATACATTGGCGCATCTTGCCTGGCTTGTGGTGGCGCTGGCTGGCCGTGGACGTGGGCATAGTCGCCTTGCTGGAAGGGGCGCTAGTCGGAGCAGCGCGGCTGATGGGGCTGCAGCCTTCCGGCAGGCTCCAGGTGCTGGCCACGCTCGCTCTGCTAACCGCCGTGATCGCCCTGATCGGCATTTTGGTCGCACCCCTCGCGCGTCGCCAGGGTGTAGAGTTGCTACGAAGCTTTCGTCTCACCCTGTCGAGGCAAACAGATTGATCGCCAGCCGCATCAACATGTTGATCAGCAGATTGCGCCAGGCGGTGGCCAGCCTGCCGATTGGCGCGCAACGTGAATGCTGCATGTGCGGGGCGCATATTCGGCGCTTTCTCCCCTACCGGGGCGGTTGGCGGAAGGCCCCACCCCTGCTGCGCTCGCTGCGCGTGGTGGGCAGTGATCTCGACAACTACCTCTGCCCGGTGTGCGGCTGTAACGACCGCGAACGGCACCTCTTGCTCTACCTGCGCGAAACCGGGTGGATCGGTAAGATTCAGGGCAGCCACGTGCTGCATTTTGCCCCGGAGGGCCGGCTCACCTTGTTTGTGGAGAGGGCCGCCCCTGGAAGATATGTTCGGGCCGATCTGATCCCGTCCCGGGCCGGAATCGAGCGCATCGACCTGCTCGACATTCCTCACCCGGCGGGCACCTTCGATCTCGTGATCGCCAATCACGTGCTCGAGCACGTGGCCGACGACACGCGCGCCCTATCGGAAATCCGACGCGTGCTAAAGCCGGGTGGCCACGCCATCCTGCAGACGCCATACAGCGAATTGCTCGCATCGCTCTTCTGTGACCCCGGCATCTGCTCGGAGGAGGCGCGTCTGCAGGTCTACGGCCAGGAGGACCACGTCCGCCTGTATGGCCGTCACGTGTTCGACCGAATCGCCAGCGCGGGCTTCGTGAGCAAGGTTCTCCAGCACGGGCAGGCATTGTCCAACTACGATCCCGGGCATTACGGCGTGAACGTCAACGAGCCGTTCTTCCTCTTTCAGGCAATTTGACCAGCCCGGGCGACTTGGCCTCCTGATGGATCAGCGCACAGCCCGTGGTATGCTCCACCCGTGCGAATTCCTCTCGTGATCTGGGGATCCGGCGGGCATGCCCGGGTCGTCTCCGATATCATCCGCAGTACTGCGGATTATGAGATAGTTGGATTTCTCAACGATATTCACCCTGACAGGCATGGTCAGCCCTTTTGTAATGCGTTGGTTCTGGGCGGCAGGGAGCAATTCGACAAGCTTGCCAAAGATGGAGTTCGCCACGCAATCCTAGCCATCGGCGACAACTCCGCGCGCAGAAGGATGGGGAACGAGCTCATCGGCAAGGGCTTTACCCTAGGACGTGCCGCTCACCCTCGCTCGACCATCGCAAGTGATACTCGAGTGGGCAACGGAACTGTGGTTATGGCCGGTGCCGTCGTAAATCCGAACGTATCCCTCGGGGAGAGTGTTATCGTAAACACCTGCTCTTCAATCGACCACGACTGCGATCTAGGAGACGCGGTTCACTTGTCCCCTGGAGCCCACCTGGCGGGCGGGGTCCGGATCGGCCATGAAACATGGGTCGGCCTGGGTGCCCTGGTGCTGGAAGGGCGCAGTGTAGGAGAACGAACGGTAGTCGGCGCTGGGGCTGTCGTCACTCACGATCTGCCCGCCGGCGTCGTAGCATACGGTGTTCCGGCAAGGGTGATGAGGGCCCGGGAATTGACAAGTTCGGCACCGGTTGTGGGCACTCAACCTCAATCACGGTCGAGCACGAGGTAGCACGCCAATGTTGCCGAGAGTTAGTGTCGTGATGGCGTCGTACAATCACGAGAGATTCGTTCGACAGTCGGTCGACAGTGTGCTCGGCCAGTCATTCGGTGACTTCGAATTGGTGATCACGGACGATGGATCACGAGACGGTACGGCGGAGGCGGTTCGTGGCATCACTGACCCCCGCATCAGTCTAGGTGTCTTCCCGGAGAATCGGGGCGCCGTGGACGCGCTTAACGACGCTATCTCGCGTTCACGTGGCGAATATATCGCAGTATTGAACTCCGATGACTACTTTCTTCCGGAGAAGCTCGCTCGCCAAGTGTCATTTCTCGACGCCAACCCCGGAATAGGGGCGGTCTTCGGGCTGCCCACAGTGGTCGATGAATCCGGGCACGAGCTGAGTGATGGTGAACACTCTTTCGTAGGGCTCTTTGTAGAACATAACCGAACCAGGCTCGAGTGGCTGAGGCATCTCTTCGAATGTGGCAACCGTCTTTGCCACCCGACGATCATGATCAGGAGGCAGTGCTACCAGCAGGTCGGCCTATACGACCCTCTCCTCATGAACTTGCCTGATCTTGACATGTGGACACGTGTCTGTCGGCGCTTCGAGATACACGTTCTGTCCGAGGCTCTTACTGCATTTCGAGTGCTGAAGCACGACCGCAACACGAGTGCTCCTTTGCCCCCGAACCTCGCACGCGCGGCTTGGGAAACTACGGCGGTACTGCTGCACTATGCCGCGCTACCGGGGACGGATCTGATCGAGGTCGCCTCACCTTGGCCGGAGTCCAGGTCCGGCTATTCTCCGCTGGTCGCGCTCGGCCTCGCGGCGATACGAATCGGTCGACCTGGTTATACCCAATTCGGGCTGACGGTCCTGCGTGATTGCATTCGCACAAATCACGACGCGTTTCCCGTTAGGGAGTACTTCCGCTTGGTTGGCGAGCTTGACCCTGCCGGAGTGCGTTTCACACCGCGCCCCGTTCGCTCACGCCTCGCTTGGGCCTCCAGGCTTTTCCGGGCCATTCGCGGAAGAAAGGCGGCCTGATCTTGGCGACAGTATTAGCTCCGCCCCTCCGGAATGCTATGGTACCCGCGTGCTTGCCCAGATTCGCGGCGCCATCCTGGCAGGCTTGCCCCAACGCGAACTTGCGGTCTACCCGTTCACTGTCGGCGAATTGACGTACTGCCGATCACAGCTGACCCGAAGTTCGTAACGTGTGACGATCATCGACGACTACGGTCACGCCTTCGGCGCGCGGCGCGCAGTCGACGAGTATTTTGCGGAGCCCTCCAGGCGACTTCTGCTCAACCGAGTGAACTTTACCAACCGCCTGGCGATTAAGCTGTAGACCTCGCCAGCAGAGATCTCGGTTCGGAGACCGGTTTGAAGGCGCCGATTGGCTACGGGCTGACGTTCGCGGCCTTAAGGCCGAGGGCGATGAGGTGATGGGGTGGCGCGACATCGGCATATATCTGCTGCACGCCGAAGTACCCCAGAAGGCGCTCGATGAGTTGGGCATTGAAGACGTGTTGATGCAAGCCTCGATTTGCGAAGTTGCGGAGTGACCGCTCTCGAAAATTCTCGGCGTCACCCGCTCCGGCATCGCGCGCGAGGTCGTGTAGAGCCAAGATTTCATCCAGATGCGTCATGTCGTCCTCGCCTTTGTTTTCGCGGTAGTCGTCGAGCAGGTGCTCGAACGCGGTCACCGGGCGGCGATGATCGAACGTGAAGCGTTGATCGGGCAAGAGAAGCAGGAGAGGGGCACCGGGCTTGAGCACGCGAAGCCACTCCCTGACGCAACGGATGGGATTGGCGGAGTGCTCCAAACAGTGGCTCGCCAGCACGAAATCATAGGTGGCATCGGCGATGCGGTCTAGATTGCTGGCCTCGCACACGTACTGTCGACCCACCCTTGCGCGTGTATAGCGGTAGCCCATCCCCTCGCGGATGTTGGTTTGCCACAAGGTGTTGGTGGCGAAGTTGACACCATCGATCCGGGCGGCTACCGAATACACGGGCAAGATATCCCTGGCGCGAAACACCGCACTGGGCCCGCCGATCTCGAGGCCAATCTGCCCATCGAACAGCTTGCAAAAGGGCGCGAATCCCGATCGCTCCTTCCTGAAAAGGAGATCTTTCCCATGGCTCAAAGCACGCGCGGCGAACCTCCGTAGCATTCCCATGGAAGCTGTGCCTCACCCCACCAGCGTCATGAAGCTCTGCCATCGGTCAGAGGGCAAAAGACCGTGCCTCACCATGAGCACCCTCCGGCCGAGAAAACCCTTGTTGGGGAGCTGGCAAAACGCGTCCAACGCCGCCTCATCCACTTTAGTTAGCGTCTGGCAAAAGCGCGCGGCAAAGGCCTGGGCTTGAGCGCGCAGTCGAGCCAGGATTTCGTCTCGTCGGGAGATTGCTGCGCGCCGCCTATCGCGGTGGAAGAGGAAGTTCTTCACGCCTGCCAGGAAGGACCAGGTCGAGACCCCGGCGACGTTCCTGCCATGCTGCCGATACAGGACCGTCGCCCTGGGAAGCGCCGCGCATTCCCCAAATGCTGTCGCGACCATAGCCAGCCACCAGTCGTGCATGAGTGCCTCACTCGGCATGGGTTTGGCTAGGTCGGCCAACGGCCGATTGATCATGGTGGTGCATCCGGTAGCAAAGTTCTGCATGAGAACACGGCTGAGCTTGGTCAGTCGTTCCGGATGAATCCTTGAAACGCGCCAAAAGGATTCGTCGACTAGGCCCATTCGCTCATCGACGACTTTTAGATCAGTGCTCACCAGCAACGGAGTCCCTTTGCCATGGACCCGTTCCAGATTGCGCATCGCCACAAGGGCTACCTCGACCTTGTCAGGCAACCAGACATCGTCTTGGTCACAGAACATCACGTAAGCGGAGATTGATTGGTCGAGTAACCTCCCGAAGCTCATCGATGCACCAAGTCGCTCCCCGTCAGGGGGCAAGATGGTGACCCGCCCAGGACCCATGGCGACACATCGCTCCAGGATATCCCGCGTGCCGTCCGTCGACCCGTCATCTCGAACAAGCAGCCGCCAGTCCTGGCAAGTCTGCCCGAACAAAGAATCGAGCTGCTCTGGCAGATAGTCTGCCCCATTGTAGGTCGAGAGCAGAATGTCGATGGCACTCATGCGGACAAGCTGAGGCTTGCGTACCTACCACAGGCCAGCGACGTTGTCATCGGCAAGTCGTACCTGTGCTAACGTGGCCTGAATGCGCCGAACGGCCATCTTTGCCCACCATGATCCGCAGAATAGGATCAAGGGGTACATCTTGCACCACTTGGCCGCGTTGCGGGAGGTCTGCGAAGATATCCACTTCGCTTCGACGTCGCATCTGGCGACCGAAGAGCTCCGCAAACTGGAGGGGTTGGTCGCAAGCCAACGCACATTAGAGAACACTGGCTACGACTTCGGGATGTGGGCCGCAGTGATTTCGGAGCTCAACCTTCGGGAGTGCGACGAGCTTGTGCTGAGCAATTCGAGCATTTGCGGGCCTCTGATGCCGCTCTCACAAACCTTCGCCCGGATGGAGCACAAGGATTGCGACTTCTGGGCCCTGACGGACAGCCTTGAGATCGAATATCACCTACAGAGTTTCTTCCTGGTTATGCGCCGCCGGCTCCTTGAAAGTGGCAATGTCGAGCGCTTCTTCGCGAGCATTTTGCCCTACCGGCACAAACGGCAAGTGATCCGCTCCTATGAGGTCGGGTTGACCCACTTTTTCTTGGACCAGGGCTTCCTCCCCGCCGTACTCGCCAGCGTCCTCGACCCCGAGCTCCGCATTGGGGCGCGCAACGCGTCTATCTGGACCCCTCTCGAGCTGGTGGACCTGGGTGTTCCCTATGTCAAGGTCGAGCTCTTGCGCGAGAACCCGGCCGGCGTGGGACTCGCCCGCGTGCGCCAGCGAATGCTGAGCCACGGCTATTCCATGGATCTGCTGGAGCTGGACCGGCCGGCCCCCAGGAGGCTACTCAAGGGCTTGTTCAATCGACTGCTTGTCCTGTCTCGCAAGCAGTGCATTTTAGCCCGGCCCCATCGGCTGCTCAGGCCGGAAATTTTCGGCCGCAAGGCAGATGCGAAGGCGCTGCTTCTAGACGACTGTCGCTGAGGTTGCCTTCGACACCATGGCGTGAAGTAGGGCGCCATCGCTCGGTGCGGGCGCCACTTGCCGGTCCCGCATCATCCGCTTCGATTCGACGTCGGCCGCGAGTCGAGCTACCGTAGGGTCGACGTGCGCACCTGCCGGCGAAAGCGATCCGGGACCGGCCTCCCCATCTTCATCGTGGCCGCCGCGGTCGTCGGTTCTTCGGCGACGCGCGTTAGCGGGGGGCCGCTCGACGACTCGCACGTCGCGGATACGGGGTTTTCGGGGCCGACCACGGGCGATCTGACAGCGGTGTACTGGAACCCGGCCGGGCTGGGGCTCTTGCAGGGGCCGCAGCTGATGCTGGGGGGGGCCATCGCGGCCACTTCGGTTTCGGTGAACCGGACATCGATCGACCCGCAAACCGGCACGAACCCCGGCTCGCTCGCCTTTCCCACCGCCACCGGCAGCGCGCTTGCGCAGCCGTTGCGTTGGCCCCCCGGCCCGCAAAGCTTCATGGCCGTGGGCATCGGCATCGGCCACCGCTTCGGCATCGCGGTGGCGCTGTACTCGCCCTTCAGCACCCGGCTCACCATGCAGCCGAGCGCGGATGGGCAGGAGCCCACCCGCTACCACCTGGTAAGCATGGAGCTCGATCACATCGCCTTGACCCCGGCCATCGCCATCCATGCCTCGGACTCCATCCAGCTCGGGGTGGCCACCGGATTCCTCTTCCCCACCGCTCACCTGGTCTTCGACCAGGACGCCGCGCTCCTCGACCCCAGCTTGGCGGCTGGGGTAGAGAACCCGGCCGCTGCCGCGCGGTATAATATGGCTACCCAGGGGCTCTTGGCTCCCTCGTATCTAATCACGGCCGGGGGCGACTATCGGCGCGGCCGCCTGGCGCTCGGCTTCGCCTACACCAGCGCTCCGCTGGGCACGGGAGGGGCGGTGACCTTGCCGCTCGAAAACGTGCAAATTACCCTGCCACCGGCTTTGGCCGACCAGACTCTCTGCGTTAACCGGGCCGGCAATTGCGTGGTGGGTCAGATGACATATCACCTGCCTTCCATCTACACCCTGGGCGCTAGCTGGCAGGTGGCGCGGTACTGGTCGCTCACCGGCATCGCCCGCTGGCTGCGCTACGGCGGCTCGGACAACATCACCATCGTGCTGAGCGGTCCGGCGGCGCAGCCCATGCTGGGCACCGTCCTGCCCAACCAGATGGTGCTCTACCAAGGTTTCGTGGATAGCTTCGATCTGCGCGCCCGCCTGGCCTACGCGACCAAGGACTTCCGAGTGGGCGGGACCTTCCGGGTGGAAACCTCCGCCGTCCCGCCGGCCAACGTCAACGCCGCCGCCATCGACGGGACCAAGCTCGAGCCTTCGCTGGCAGCCGACGTGCACATATGGCGTCAGACTCGCCTGGGAGTCAGCTACGCGTTCTTGTGGATGCTGCCCGTGGCGACCGGCGCCTCGGTATTCAATCCCGCCGCGGTGGCGGCCTGTAATGCCGCCGGCGGTGATCTGACCAATCCCGCTTGCCAGGAGCGCATGAATGGTCAAGCGCAACCCAGCGCCGCGGGAACCTACCATCTCTGGCGCCAAACGCTGTCGGTGTACACCACCATCGGACTCTGAAACGATACGCCTTGCACCAGATCATGCGCCCTCGCTTCCTCTTGCTCCTCCTCCTGGCTGGCTGCGGCTCTTCGCAAGAGCTGGAGTACGACCTCGAGCCCATCGTGCTCGCGCGAGCGCCGGTGCAGGTGGGGGGGCCTGACCTGGGCGGGCTGTGGGCCACGGTGGCCACGCCGTCCGGGCTCGAGCCCCTGCTGGTGGACACCTCGTTCCCCTATAACAGCCTGGCCCAGGGCAGCTGCCCCGGCACCCAGGGGTGGAGCTACACTGGCCAGATCGCGGTCCACGGCGCCAACCCGGGTAATCCCCTGCGCGCCGTCTTCGCCAACCTCGGGCTCTTCGACATCTGCCCCGGGGCCTCGGGCGATCCTTCCCTGCAGCCCTTCGGCGTGGTGGGCGGATCGCTGCTCGCTAATTTTGCCACCGGGCTGGTCTTTCCCCGCGCGGTGGATGACGCGAGCGACCCGCCCCAGCTGACGCTTTGGCCAGGGTTTCCGGGCAGCGACGATGACCTGGCGGAGGACGGCTATGCCGTCCTGCACTTCAACCTGCGCGGATCGTTCTCGGTGGCGCAAGGCGATGGGGAGGCGTCCATCACTTTACCAAACTCCCGGGTGGTGCTGTCGGCTTGCGCCGCTGCCAATCCCTTCGCGACCACCGATCCACGCCAGGTCTGCGCCACGGGGCAAACGAACGTGCTGGCCAGCGGCCAGGACCTGATGCTGGCGGTGGGCACCGGGGAAGGCCCCCTGGTGCTCAGCCAGGCGGCCTGGAGCCGCATCGCCGCCGGGCTCGGGCTGGCCGCCGACGCTGGAACCCCGGGGGATCTGTACACGCCCTACTCGGCGGCGCCCACCCAGGCTAATTTCGTCTCGCTACCCAGCTTGGCCCTCTTGCAAGGGATCACCGATTCCAGTTGGCTCGGCCCCTGCGCCGACCTGGCTCGCGCCCGCCGCGTCGAGTGGGTGCTGGCCAACCAGGCCCAGACCAACCCGGCCGACCAAGCCAACCAGTCTTGCTTCGAGCCCTGCGACGTGAGCAGCGGCGAGTCGGTGGCGACGCATGCATACCTGGAGCTGGACGGCGCCCTCGTCACCGCCGTGGTACCGGACACCAGCGACCTCATCCTTTCCCTCAACGCCGACGTGGCCGCCCAACCCCATGTGGACGGCCTCATCGGCGCCGCTACCCTGGCCGGGACCGGGATTTGGATCGACTATGCCGCCCAGCCGCAAGGGCGCGTGGTGGCGGGATGCCTCGCGGGAGAAACGCGCGCCACCTGCTTTGCCGCCGGAAGCTGTCCGAACCTGGCGCAAGGGCAGCAAGCCTTCTGCTTCGGCCAGTCATGGCAGCGCTCGGCGCCGTTGTGCAACACACCGTGAGCACGGGCGCGCATAGGTCTGAACAGATGATCGCCCCCGTCTGCCCGCTCCCGCCCCGGCGATGCCAGTCTCGAGCACCGCTCCCGCCTCTGGCGCCGGGCGATCAGTTCTTGGGGGCGCTGCTCAGCGACGCAAGCTGATCTTCCAGCTGCTGGATGGTGTTGCGCAGGCTGATCATCTCCTCGTGGGTCGCGAGGCCGAAGGCGCCGGCGGCAAGGCGGCCGGCCTTGTCCATGTTCGACTTCACCACCCCGCCCACGCTCATGGCCTTCATGGCCGCGTTCATCAGGCGAGGGTCGCTCACCAGCTTGGACACCTTGGGGCTTCCCGCGAGCTGAAAGGCGCGGCCGACTACGACATCCTTGATCGACTTCAGAACCGGCATGGTTCCCTCCTTCTGCCATGACCCGAAGACGCGGTCAACGCGGCCCGATGCCCGGTCTGCCCAAAGCCGTGTTTCTCGCTAGCTGAGCCACTTTCCCTGACCGATGGCACATGACTTGTGGACGTAACTGCCTTCCTCCCCGTCCCCGATCACATCCAAGCGTGGTTGTGAGAGAGCCGTTGGCGCGATCGGGAACGGGGCGAAGGCGAGAGCAGTCGCGTGAGCCTGGTCGGGCTTTGCCCGACCAGGCTCCTCGCGGGAGATTTAAAGGACCCTCCCAGGGTCCTTTGGTTAGTCGCGTGAGCTCGGGCGGGCTTTGCCCGACCGGGCTCCCCCGCGGGGGTTCTAAAGGACCCTCCCAGGGTCCTTTTCTTGGTCGCGTGAGCTCGGGCGGGCTTTGCCCGACCGAGCTCTCCCGCGGGGGTTCTAAAGGACCCTCCCAGGGTCCTTTTGTTAGTCGCGTGAGCTCGGGCGGGCTTTGCCCGACCGGGCTCTCCCGCGGGGGTTCTAAAGGACCCTCCCAGGGTCCTTTTCTTAGTAGATTAAATGGCCGGGACAAGGCTGAGGAGGCGAGCGGGTCGGAGCTCGCTCGTAGTGGGGAGCTGGATGGTTGCATGGCCATCGGTGTGTGTGCGCGTGTGTCCTTGTCCCGGCCCGTCAAGAGCTACGAGAACTTCGCTTCAGGTTAGGAGAGAACAGACCCGCTGGTAACCGATCCACCTTCTGATTTGCGTGTCCGCCCGCCGCGACTCCCGCTGTCAGCTCTCATCCTACAAACCCGACGTTGGCGGCACGGGTTTGGCCCCTTCCCCCCCCTGCACACTGGCCATACCCCACGGACCGCACGGTCATGAGGACGTACGCGACCGGGCGGTTAACAGCTCGGCCCCGGACACCGCCGCGACCCTGACCCTGCCGGTCGGGCGGACAAAACGACGCTCTACCAGGAACCAGCTGGCGGCACCCACCAGCAAAGCCGGCGACAGAGCACACAAGAACAGGCTCCACGGGCCCATGCTCCCGCCCGCCCACTCCACGATGAGTTGTTGAATCGGGAAGGCGTACAGGTAGACCCCGTAGGAAAAGTCTCCGTGCTTCGCGAAGCCATACAGGCGAATACGCTTGGAAAACGCGAGGCAGAAGAGCAGGTAGGTGCCCAGGGTGGGCAGGGCCACCACCATGGCGTGCGGGAGGCGCGCCGCAACCACCAGCCCCGCTCCCGCGACCAGGGCGGCGCTTGGCCGCGGCCGCAACCACGCGCGGAACTGGTAGTAGACCACACCCGCGAGGTAAAGCGGCAACATCATCGCCCACAGCGGCGGATAGCCCAGCACGACCCCGAGAAAGCCGCCTCCGGGGTGAGCCCGCGTTATCGCGAAGACCATGTGGATGGGGATGGCGAGAGCGAACAGCAATGCTACCCAGCCGCGGTGGCGCAAGAGTCCCACCCCGCCCATGAGGGCGACACCCACGTAGCACCAGAACTCGTAGGGTATCGACCACAGCGAGCCATCGACCGCGCCGGGGTAGGCGTTGTGTACGAAGGCGCTCCGGTAGCTGGGCAGCAAGAGGCGCGGCACCTTGGCGAGGAAGTCGACCAGGTGCGCGAGGGTATAGGTGGAGTAGTCTCGGCTGGCCACCGGGACGACCAACCAACTACACAGCGCCGCAGCCACGACGAAGCCGGGATAGATGCGCTTGATGCGCTTGAGCATGAACGGGCGCCAGGCGCCCAGCCGTTCCCAGCTCTGCGCGATGAGAAAGCCGCTGAGCACGAAGAACCAGTCGACCGCCAAGTTGCCCAGGGTGAGTTGCCCACGCGTGGCCAGCGCCAGCGGCTCGCGCGCCTCGGAACCCAGACCGAGCGCATAGCTGTGGGAAAAGATCACCAGGACGGCGAGCAAAAGCCGAAGCGCGTCAATATTATTATTGCGCATCGACGAGTCCATCGTCCCAACCATGCTCGAAGCGTCGCCTTCATGCCACACCGATGAGGTGGCCACTGCCGCAGCGCTCTGGTAGAGCTTGCCGGACACCAACTTGTGGGCCGCCCTTCCGCCTGGCAGCCCGTAACCCGTGGTCCGCCCGCCTCAGCGCCAGCGCAGCTTGTCGAGCCCGGCGAACGGGTTGTTGAACGGGCGCTTGCCCTGGGACGGCTGCGTCACATGGCTCGCTGCCTTCTCGCGCTGACCGGCCCGCTCCCCGCCCAGCTCGGCCGTCGATCCGGACCGCAAGGAGAGGGCAATCTGGCGCTTGTCGAGCTTAACCTCCAGCACCCGGGCTTTGACCCGATCGCCCGGGCTGACCACGTCGCGGGGGTCCTTCACGAAACGGTCCGCTAGCTGGGAGATATGGACCAAACCGTCCTGGTGCACGCCGATGTCCACGAAGGCGCCAAAGTTGGTCACATTGGTCACGATGCCGGGACAAACCATGCCGGGCTGCAGATCCTGCAAGGTGTGGATGTCCTGCCGATAGGCGAAGTGAACGAAGGTTTCGCGCGGGTCACGCCCCGGCTTCTCGAGCTCCTTGACCACGTCGGCAAACGTAAAGGCGCCCAGCTCCTGTTGCAGCTCGCGTGAGGCTTTGACCGACTGCACACCCGCGCCCAAGAGCGCTGCGACAGGAACACCTAGCCGCTCGGCCAGGCGCTCGAGAGCCGGGTAGCGCTCCGGGTGAACGCCCGTGTTGTCGAGGGGATGCTCGGCCTCGGGAATGCGCAGAAACCCGGCCGCCTGCTCGAAGACCTTGGCCGAGAAGCGCGGTACCTCGAGCAGGGCTCGGCGCGACTTGAACAGGCCGTGCTTGCCCCGAAAGTCGACTATGCCCTTGGCCAAGCCCGGACCAATGCCCGACACGTGAGCCAGGAGCAGGTGCGATGCCGTGTTGAGGTTGACCCCGACCTGGTTCACGCAGGAATCCACCACGGCATCCAGGCTCTTCTGCAAGGCGCTAGGCGAAGCGTCGTGCTGGTACTGCCCGACACCTATGCTCTTGGGATCGACCTTGACCAGCTCGGCGAGCGGGTCCTGCAGACGTCGGGCAATGGAAATGGCGCCTCGCACCGTCAGGTCGAGGTCGGGGAATTCCTCGCGCGCCACATCGCTGGCGCTGTACACACTGGCCCCTGCCTCGCTCACCATCACCACCGGCACGTTCAGCTCCGCCGCGGCCAGGGCTTCGCGCACTAGCGTCTCGGCCTCGCGTCCCGCGGTACCGTTGCCCACGGCCACGGCGCGAATGCCCGCTCGCTTGACCAGCTCGGCCAACACCCGACCAGCGCCGCTCTGGCCGCCCGCGGACTCGAGATGGATGACGGTGCTGCCTACATACTTGCCGGCATCATCGACCACCGCCAGCTTACAACCCGTGCGCAGACCGGGATCGAGGCCCAACACCGCCTTGGGGCCGAAAGGCGCCGACAGGAGTAGCTTGCGCACGTTCTCGGCGAACACCTTGATGGCCACTTCGTCGGCCACCTCGCGCAGTGCCTTGTGCACCTCGTTCTCGATGGCGGGCACCACGTGGGCGCGCAGGGCAAAGCGCGCCGCCTTCCTGAGCAGGGGCGCGCCGGCGAAGTCGGGTACCGTGCAGGCCGCCGCCTCGAAGGTGGCCAAGAGCCGCTCGGCCAATGGATCGGGCGCTGCCCGCTTGCCACTCTCTGCCTGCAAGAGCTCGCTCGGAGCCGGGCCGCCCAGGTGCAAGGTCAGCTCTTCCTCCATCCAGCCGCGCCGCATGGCCAGGTAACGATGGGAATGCTCTGGCTTCAGCAAATCCTGGATGCGTCCCTCGTAAGCAAAGTAGTGCTCGAACTTGCTCGGCGATTTGGCCTTCTCGCCCTTGCTCGTCTTGGCGAAGCCTTCCTCGAAGTAACGCGAGCGCGTGGTGGTGCGCAGATCGGCGTTCTCCGCCAGCCGCTCGATGAGGATCTCACTGGCGCCGGCCAGGGCCGCATCCGCGTCGGCCACCTGCCTGGTCTCGTCGATGAATGCGCTCGCGCGTCCGTCCGGGGTTTCCCCAGGCCCCGGCGTCACCAGCCCGTGCCCGCAATCCCACAGCCAGTTGGCCAGCGGCTCGAGGCCGGCCTCGCGTGCGATCACGGCCTTGGTCTTGCGCTTCTGCTTGTAGGGCAGGTACAGGTCCTCGAGCGTGGGCAGATCGTAACTGGCCCCTATACGCGCGCGCAGCTCGTCGGTCAGCTTGCCCTGGCGCTCGATCTCGCTCAGGATGAAGGTCTGGCGACGGCATATGCTGTCCCAGGTCTCCTTGCCGTCGATCACGGCACGGATGGCCACCTCGTCGAGCGCACCGGTCTGCTCCTTGCGATAGCGCGCGATGAAGGGAACCGTGGCGCCCTCGCCGGCCAATCGCAAGACCGCCGCCACGCCGGCAGGAGGGATGTGCGCGTGAGACGCTGCAAGCCAATTTCGAAAGTGACCGCGGCCATAGCCGGCAAGGTACCCAAAACCCTTGCGCAATCCAGCCTTGATTTTCGCGCCAAGGTGGGCGCGTTCCTTCCGCGTTGCGAAACCGGCACATTTGCCACCGAGGTCTGCCACAATAGACGTGCCTTGCGCCTCCGCACCCCAACCACGCGATTCCTCAACCGCGCTCGTCTCATCTTCATGCTGACCGCGCTCATCCCGGCGTGCTGATCGCCGTGATCGGCATAGTCCTGCTCGCCCCCGGAGGCTCC
>CAWKJE010000048.1:0-136019 GCA_963849735.1 uncultured delta proteobacterium | reverse complement strand
GTGATCGGCAGTGCGTCAATTCACCGACGGTGAGGTGGTAGGCTGCAAATTCGCGTTGGGGCAAGCGCGAGCCTTTAGCGCGCTCCGTCTTGCCAAAAATCGCGCGGGCAAGAGAGGAATTCGCGTTCTATCCACAGGCCAATCCTGTTGAGAGAGGAAACAAGAAACGGGTGGCGGGCGAATGGCTTTCGCCCAGGAAACCCAATCTCCCTCAACAGGAAAGGCACGATGAAACTACGACAAAGAATCAGGGCAGTGCAAACCTATTTGCGCCAGCGAGGAGAAGCGTTGTCCTTCGAGGACATTCGCGACCCTCGCAGCGCGCGCGGCCAGCGCTGGTCGGTCGGGGCGCTCTTGAGCACGGCCGTGTTCTCACTCATGACCATGGCGCGTAGCTTGCGCGGAGCGGAGCGACTCAGTGAAGACCTGGTCACGGCGCAAAGGAAACGCGGCATCACACGGCGGGTGCCTGACTCGACCCTGGGCGACTTTCTGGCGGTGCTGGACCCGCAGGGACTCCGGCGGCACCTACACCGGCAAGTGTTGGCCGAGCACAGGCGCAAAGCCCTGGAGCCCACCGTGGTGCCCATTCGGGCGCTCAGCATCGACGGCAAGACGGTGGCGACGCTGTCGGAAGAGGCGAACAAGGATTGCCAGAAGCAGTCTCCGGAGGGACAAGATCCCTACTGGCTCTATCGGGTGGCGCGAGCCACCCTGGTCTCGTCGTCAGCAGCATTGTGCATCGACCAAGAAGCGATACCGGCCGAGACGAACGACATGGGGGTGTTCGCGAAATTCTTCGCCAGGCTGGAAAAGACGTACCGACGGGCGGACCTTTACGAATTGGTCAGCACGGACGCGGGCTTCACATCAGAAGCCAACGCCCGCCAGGTGGATGAGGCAGGCAAGGCCTACATGATGGCCATCAAGGGCAACCAGCCGGAGCTGCACAAGGAAGCGCAGCGGGTCATGTGGAACACGGCAAAGAGCTGCCTGCCAGAGGCAGAGATGGACTGGGAATCGGATTCATCGCGCGGGTGGATCAAGCGCCAACTGTGGCGAGCCAGTGAGATGGCCGGCTGGGGAACCTGGTCGCATCTACGCCAGGTGTGGCTGGTGCGTGTCCTTGTCAGGGCCAATCGGGAAGCGCCCGAGAGGGTCCTTGAAGAGCGTTTCTACGCAACCAATCTCCCGACCGGGCGCCTGAGTGGCGACGCCATCTTGAGATTGGTCAGGGCGCACTGGCGTATCGAGAACAACTGCTTCGGGCGGCTGGACATCGAGTGGCAGGAAGACCACGGACGCTGGGTCCATCGCGGCAACGGTCTGCCCGTCGTGTCGCTCCTGCGCATCATCGCGTACAACCTGCTCGAAATGCTGCATGCCGTGCACCTTCGCTCCAAGACAGCGAGGAAGGCCGCGTGGCAGCAGCTACGAGACTGGGTACGCGACGCTCTGGTCTGGTCTGCGGAAGGGATGCCAGACCTTCCCGAGGTGTGTGCCACCACACCCTGATCTCGCCCGCCACTCGTTTCTTGTCGCCCACAACTTGATTTTGTAGCCATCCCGACGGGGAAAGGGGTCTCTTTGCCCATCTGACGCATCCCTCCTGCTCGGAAGCTCGCGGTGGCCTGCCGCCACGAACTTCTGGGCACCCCTGCCGCTACGCGGCTCCGTCTCGACACATGCGTTGGCCTCGACTATAATTCCTAGTCCTTCCTATGGTTGGCCCATCGCGCTCCCAGGGCGTCAGACTCGGCGTTTGCCAGGTGCTGATTGCCCTTACACTGTTGTCTGGCGGATTCGCGTGCACCAAGCAAAGCCGCATGCCAGACCGCCCGATCCAGGCTGTTGAGCTGATGCCGGAAGAGCGCCTGGGCATCGATGACGTTTTCGAGGTTCGGGTACTGGGCGAGCAGGAACTTTCTGGTGGTTACCGAATCTCCGCGAACGGCACTATCGACTATCCCTTTATCGGCCGAGTCTACGTCCTGGGCATGCGCAGCGGTGACGTGCAGGAGTTGATTGCCAACAAGCTGGCGGATGGTTACCTCAAAAAGCCGCAAGTTTCGGTGATGGTCAAGGAGTGGAACAGTCGTAAGGTCTCCGTCATCGGTCAAGTCCAGAAGCCCGGCTCGGTGCCCTATTTTACCAACATGACGATCGTGGACGCCATCGCCTCAGCGGGTGGCTTTACCGGGATCGCGTCAAAGAATTCTGTGACACTGCGACGCGAGAGCAGGGGATCCGTTCAGAGCAACAACTATCCCGTAGCCGACATCAGCGAGGGCCGAGCGCCGAACGTGGTCTTGCAGCCTGGCGATATCGTCGTCGTGGAGGAACGGCTGTTCTAGGGTTGAGGATGGAGATGCCGCCCCTTGCCCCGCTAGTTCGGGCTCTGCCCCGCTCGGTCTTCCGGTCTTCCAAGCCTGCAAGGCGCCGAGCCGCTAAATGACTGATCGCGATATGAGGACAAGCAGTTGCAAAAGGGCTGTAGATCGTGGGGTCTCCATGACGTCTCCTTCACGCGGCAATGCGGCGCGGCGGACGTGCGGCATTAGCTGCAGCGGTCCACGGGGAGGCATAGTCGAGATACTGGGCCACATCGCGACAGAGGGCAGTCAGGTTACTCTGCTTGTGGTTGCGGGTGACATTGGCGTGCAGGTCGAGCCACAGCCGCTCAATCCTGTTCTCGTCTGGGCAGTAGGGCGGCAGGAAGTGCAGTCTGATACGCGGCAGCCGTCGGAGTGCATCCATAACCTCTCGGCTCTTATGGATGCCGTAGTTGTCGAGAATCACGTGGATGCGCTTTGCCGACGTATAGTGCAAATCGAGCTTCTCCAGCATGGCAACGAACAGACCGCTGTTCTTGGTCACCCCACCCACCCAGAGCAGCGTGCCGTCCCGAGCATCGAGACTGCCTGCCACATAGGCCTTGGCATTCTTTCCGGGTGTCATAACGAACTTCTGGGTCCCGTGGTTCATCCAGTCGCTCCCGATCTTGGGGTTGAGATGGATGTCGATCTCATCCTCAAAGACCGTTACTTCGCTCCCTGGCAACTCGGCGACCAGCTTGTGAATTGCAGCCAACCTACGTCGTTCCTGCCGGTCGGAAAGCGGGCATTCAACCACGGGTTTCGGACGACCGCGCCGAGCCCCAATTGCACGCAACGCTCGTCCCATAACGCATACGCTGACCCGCACACCCGTCTGCTCCTCGGCTACCCGCGACAGCAATTCGCGCGTCCAGGTTGGCCTTGCGAATCCGTAATCCTGCGGGCTTTGGTCCACAAGGCCACGCAGTACTCTCCGGAACTCTGCGTCCGCCTTGAGCGGGCCGTTCGTGCACCGTTGGTCCACCAGTGCCAGCCACCCATCCCTCTCAAAAGCTGCCAAGGTATTGTAGACGTGCGATCTCGCGCAGCCAATAGCCTCCGCCGTGTCTTGCGCGCTGCGACCTGCCGCCGCGTTCGCGATGATCTGGGCTCGACGGATCGCGCCCACGTCTCCGCTCTTCATCACCACACGCAGCATTCGTCTTCGCACTCGTCGCGGGATATGCGGTATCTTCGTCATGCGGGGGTCTCCTGTTCTGTTTTTGCCCAAAATCACAATCCAGGATGTGCCCCCGCGATTTCAACCCTTTTCTCCGATCCTCCTGTCCTCGAATCGCGACCGGTCATTTAGCGCGCGATGCCAGGGCGGCGGACTCTGCTGCTCGCTGTAGCGAGCAGTGCAACCGACGGATATCACGGTAGATGCTAGGTTGATCCATGGCTCGCCTAATTTTTGTCAATCGCTTCTTTCATCCGGATCACTCGGCGACCAGCCAGATCCTGAGTGATCTGGCCTTTCACTTAGCCGGAGAAGCCGGCTCAGACGTCCACGTGCTGACGAGTCGTCAGATCTACGATGATCCTTCACGTGTCTTGCCCGGGAGCGAAACTGTGCGCGGAGTGCGGGTGCATCGGGTGTGGGCAACGCGATTCGGACGTAGCCGGCTACTGCCGCGAGCGGTGGACTACCTCTCTTTCTGCGTGAGCACGATTGCGAGGCTTACGACCCTTGCCGACTCGGCCACAGTCGTCATCGCCGAAACCGATCCGCCTCTGCTGTCGGTACCGTGCGCGTTGGTGACCAAGCTGAAAGGATCCGCCCTCGTGAACTGGACCCAAGATCTATTTCCCGAAATTGCGGAACGCCTCCATGTTCCCGGCATCGCGCGCATGGCCCCGATTCTTCGTAGGCTGCGCAACCTTTCGCTGAAGGAGGCCCACACCAACGTCGTGCTTGGCCAGACCATGGCTGCGCGCCTGCGCGCCGAAGGTGTCGCACCCGACAAGATCGAAGTCATCCACAACTGGTCACCGGTCGAAGCCGCATCACACAGCGCCGATCCCACGGACAATCCGCTCCGCAAGGAATGGAATCTCTGCAAGAAGTTCGTGGTCGGGTACTCCGGGAACTTCGGTCGGGCACACGACTTTGCCACAGTCCTCGACGCTGCAACGATGACGCGCGCGCTGCCTGACGTCCATTTCCTCTTCGTGGGCGGAGGGGCCCAGCGCGCTTGGGTTGAGAGACGCGCGAAAGACCTCGGCCTGACTAACGTCAGCTTTCAGCCCTACCAGCCGCTCGACCAGCTAGCTTGGAGTCTGACCGTCCCTGATGTGCACCTTGTCTCCCTCAAGCCAGAATTCGAAGGCCTGATGGTACCGAGCAAGTTTTACTCGATCCTCGCCGCGGGCCGCCCCGTACTCTTCGTCGGCGATCTCAAGTCGGAAATAGCCCGACGAATTGACGACGCAGCCTGCGGGCGGGCGTTTTCCGTCGGTGCTTCGGCCGATCTGGCGGCCACGATTCGAGATCTTGCCGCCCATTCCGAAAAGGTCGCCGAGTTGGCGGCCCGTGCCCATGCGTTGTGGGTTGCGAGCTTTCAGCGCAGACAGGCGCTGTCCGCGTGGCAGGCACTGCTAGCCAGATCAGCGGCCGCCACGAAGGAGTCGGAGCCTGACGATCCTGACGCTCGCGGCGACGACGCCATCCGCCACTCCCAGATAGCCTCTTAGCTTAAGGTTGGCGTGGCCATTGTGGTTCCCGCGATGATATGCTGAGCCAGCATTCGTGCAGCATCCCCCTGAACCTTCCAACCCCGCCAAGGTCGTGAACACCGATGCTCCCGCCGGTGATTGGCCAGCGCGCTGTTCGGTGGCGCTGTCGGTGCTCGTTCCGGTTAAGAACGAGGAGCGCAACCTTTCTGCATGCCTGCGTCGCCTCGTCTGGGCGAACGAAATCGTGGTCGTGGACAGCCATTCTACTGACGCGACCGTTCCCATCGCCCAAGCCTTCGGCGCCCAGATCCATCAATTCGACTACTCGAAGGAGGGATGGCCCAAGAAAAAGAACTGGGCCCTCGAAAACGTTCCGTGGAGGAACGAATGGGTGCTCATCATGGATGCCGACGAACACATGACGCCTGAGCTGGCGCGCGAGATCGAAGATGTCATCGCGGGACGCCAGGGCGCCCAAACCACGGCTTCACCCCGAGGGAACGATGGTTACTGGATCAACCGACGCTTCATGTTCATGGGGCGCTGGATCAAGGGCTGCGGCTACTACCCGTCCTGGAACTTGCGCCTTTTCAAGCACGCCGTCGGCCGCTACGAGCGCATCGGCAACCTAGGCGACACAGGCTCAGGCGACAACGAGGTTCACGAACACGTTAAGGTCTCGACCGGCCGCTCTGGACGTCTCAAACACGAGTTTCTGCACTATGCCTATCCTGATCTGGCGACCTGGATCGAGAAGCACAATCGCTACAGCACCTGGGAGGCGCACGCTGCCCTGGCCGCCGATGCCGGGGAGATCAAACCCAACCTGTTCGGTTCCTCGATCGAACGTCGTCGATGGCTCAAGCGCATCAGCCGAAATCTGCCGGGACGTCCTGGGCTGCGTTTTGTCTACAGCTACCTGATCGAGCGTGGATTCCTGGACGGCTACCCCGGCTTCGTCATGAGCAGCCTGCTGGCATGGTACGAGCTCGTGTCCGTGGCCAAGCAGCAGGAAATCCTTCACATCGGCAAGAGTGGACCTCCTACGCCGGACTAGGACCTAGGACCAGGATGCGGGTGCTGCATGTGACTCCTTCGTATGCGCCGGCCTACGGCTATGGCGGACCCGTACAAAGCGTCGAACGCTTGGTCGCCACGCTGTCGACCCTGGGCGTGGAGCAAAGGGTCGTTACCACGAACGCGAATTGGGATCGTACGCTCGATGTACCCCGCGGTTGGACCAGCCGTAATGGCGTTCCGACTCGATACCTGCGGCGGTGGCTTGCCCCTGACATCGCGCCCTTCCTGTTGCCCGAAGCCCTGGACTGCTCGCGTTGGGCTGACCTCGTTCACATTAACACGGTCTTCTGCGTGCCTTCGGTGTTTGCGTTGCTGGCAGCGCGGGCAGTCGAAAGACCTGTCGTCTATTCGGTCCGTGGTGCACTCCAGCCCGTAGCCATGCAGACTAGGCGAGGCCGCAAGCAGGCCTGGCTGCAGCTATTCTCGCGCCTATACAATGAGGTCGGGATCTTCCACGCAACCGCCCAGCACGAAGCGCGTGCAATCCAAGACACCTTTGGGGCGAACCGCCGTTTGGCGATCATCCCCAACGGAACCGACCGCCTCTCCGATCGCGAGGTGGACAATCTTCGCGGCCAAGGCACTAGCGATCCTCCTGTCATCGGTATGCTCGGCCGGCTCCATCCCATCAAAGCCGTCGACTGCGTGATCGAGGCTTTGCACCTCCTTCGGCGCGATGGTGTGACTGCACGTCTGCAATTCGTCGGCCCCGTTCAAGATATCGCGTACCGAGACGCGCTCCTGGTCCAGGCGGAACGATTGGGGCTGGCTGACCACTTCGAGTTGTGTGGACCTTTGTATGGGGAGGCCAAGCTGCGCTTCTACGCACGTTGCAGCGTTTTGGTAGTGGCGTCGCACTCTGAGAACTTCAGCAACGTAGTCGTCGAAGCACTTAATGTGCGAACGCCCGTGGTCGCCAGTCTAGGCACACCCTGGGCCGACCTGGCAGATCTAGGATGTGGGGCCTGGGTCGCGAACCAACCAAGACCGCTCGCCGATGCGATCGCGCCCTTTGTCACGTCGCCCGATGCTCGCGCGAGAGCTGGCGAGGCCGGGCGGGCACTCGTGCTGCAGAAATACACCTGGCCGACCGTGGCGAGACAGATGGCCGAAGTCTACGAGCAGGAGATTCGGCGCTATCACGGGACCAGATAACATGCCCCGCATCAGAAGCGCGAGCCAGTCGCTGCTGTCACCCGAGCGTTCCACCACCCCGCCAAGGGTCCCCGGTAGAACAAACGATTGCCGAGACAGGCGCCTGGCGGCCTGCTCCCATGGCGTAGAGATAAATGCCGCGGCATCCGTCGTTCATGGTGTCCACGGCGAAGTACGCGCCGTCGAACGACCACTTAGGATGCAGATCGCACCGCATCCCAGTGCTGTCCAGCTCGGGAATCGATCGTAGTTTCTCGCTCCAGATCTTGGCTCCGCTGCCCATATCGAGCAGGAACACCTCCCGGACGTGCCCGGCGCCTTCGTAGGTGTCGCTGAGCAAGAGGTTCGGCTGTGCAGGAGATCGGCTCGGGTGCCCGTCTTCACACAACACGTCGGGCGCAAGGCGCAGGGGGCCGCCCTCCGGATCCTCAAGGATCATGTAGCCGTCGCCGGTTAGCCTTTTGCGCAGCGATGATTTCGGCGGCACCACAGCGTGATACAGAGGTAACAGTGGGCGGACGAGATACCGCACAACACCCCGGTAGCGGCGCAGGCGGGTGAAGCCCGTGGAAATGCCACCGTAGGCGACTATCCGATGATCGTCTAGCCAACTGAAGTGATTTATCCGTCCGCTGTCCGCTACCAGCCGGATGACGCTTCCGTCGGCGTCGGCGGTGTAGAGCCGCGAGTAGACACCACCGTCGGGTATCTTCCACCGGTGGAGAAAACAGAAGCGGCCGCCCGACGGCGAAAACATCAGATGTTCGAGGCAGTGAGAGGCTCCGTCCATACTTGATAAGTGGCTGGTTTCAAGCAGCGTCATGATATTGACTACTTGCCGGACATCGCCGCGCTTCAAATCGAGCAACCAGATCCCATCGCCCGGATCCAACGGCGCCTGCTTCGCGGGATTCACGACGCCCTGGTAATTGTACCCAGGGCGAAACCAGTAGTGCCGCTCATTGTCAATGCAGAGGGCCAGTGTGCCCTGCCTATCGACCGCGTAGACGGCCATGGGAAGAGCGGTCCGTGCGCCGGATTCCACATCGAGAATGACGGAAACGAATTGTCCGCCTTGTCGGTCGTTGTACAGCAGCCGGTCGTGATGATCCGGCCCCAGCCACTGCAACATGCACCCCTGTTGCCAGTTCCACGCACGTGTTTCGGCCAGCGGGACGAAAACCGGATGCTCCCGCCAATCGAAGACCCCGAGTTCAAGCACGTCATCCGCTTTGACCATGCGCGAGACGAAAGCTGCCCTTTGCGCGAGCAACCGCCGGTTCGTGGCGTCCAGAGGAGACTTGTCGTAGTAGCCAAAGAAAAAGTGCTGGCCTGGCGGGGTTTGAAAGATTCGGCACGGGAGACTCATGGTCGCTCAGCTCATCACGACACTAGTCGGTGCCGGCCGGCGCATGCCCGCCGTGCGGCCTCCCGAATAGCACGAGCACCGGCGGCGAAGTTCCATTCCGCCACGATCTTGAGTGAACTGCACCCCATTTCGGTGGCTCGCACCCGATCCCCCATTGCCTGGCGAAGGCCGCAGGCAATTGCATCCACGTCGCCAGCCTCGACGAGATATCCGTTCTCGCCCGGAACAACGAGATCGCGTGCCGTCCCTGCGGCTGTCGTGCAGATCACGGGCATCGCAAAATTCATGGCCTCGTTCAGCGCCTTGGGTGAATTGTCATAGTCGGACAACAAGGCAAACAGGTTCCCAGCAGCGTAGTAGCGAGAAATCTGCCCCTGGTTGACAAAACCGGTGAAGACGGCTCGCACGCCCTTCGCACGGGCAGTGGCCTCCAACTCGCTTCGCAAAGGTCCGTCACCGATGAACAGAAGTGCCAGATCCTCCCTGGAGATCCGGGCAGCGGCCTCGATGAGGTCGAGTGGTCTCTTGCGAGGCGTCATCTGCCCACAGAACACTATGACAAAGTCATTGCCACGTAGTCCGAGTTTTCTGCGAACGTCCTCGTTACTTGTATGGAGGGCTGCGCGCGCACGCTGAAAGAAATCGTTGTCCACCGCACATCGAAGATGGACCAGCTTCTCATCGGGAACCCCGTAATGCGCGAAGTACTCCCGGTTGCCGCTACAGCTGAATAGCACTGTGTCGCAGCAGCGCAGAAACCGCGCAAGAAATAGTCTCTTCAGCCGACGTCGCAAGGGTGGTTTGACTGTGCTCGGCCGCAGCGTCGCTTCACCGCGGAAGAGCAGCGGGATACCGGCCCTGAGGCTCGCCAAGAACACGAGTCCATCCGTCAGGCGTTCGTAGCTCTGCAAGAGCACCGCGTCGAAGGCACCTTCGCGGATAACACGACAAACGCCCGGATTGATCCTGGCCAAGTATTTGCCCTCCGGATTGCGCGCATAGTTCCGGATAAAGGCGTGCTCGTAACCGCTCAGCAGGTCGACATCCCATTTGATGGTCGTCTTGAACTCATCTACATATACTGGCTTCTGGCCGAGGCGGTCCTCGTAAAACACCGTCACAGCTAGGTCCTCCAGCTTGGCCAATTCGCGGAAGATACCCGCGTGGTATTGCACCGGATGCGGCGCGAAGACGGCCAGCCGGTATCGGGACGGCGTCATTCCTCAATAGTTCCTTGCCTGCTGCCCCTTAGAGCCCTTTCGACAAGCGCCCGCTTGATTCCGGATGCGGCGGCGTCAACCCCGTATCGGGATATCAGCTCTTTTGCCTTCTCTCCCATTGTCGAAATTCCCTCCGGCTGGGTCACCATTCGGTCGATGACGCTTGCGAGCATATCTGCGGACCCAGTTGGAAAGGTGTATCCAGTTTCACCCTCTCGGACAAGGTCATGAGAACACCCCACGCGGTCACTCACGACCACTGGCAGGCCGAAATTCATAGCCTCGTTTACGACTAATCCCCAAGTCTCTCCGAACCCAGACGGCAGGACCATGAAGTCAGCGGCCTTGTAGTAGCGGGGCAGTTCGCTCTGGTTCTGAAAGCCCGCGAACATGAACCCGCCGATCCCACTTCGACCGACGCTCTCCTCCATATCCCGTCTCAGCACGCCGTCGCCAACTACCAGGAGAGAAAGTTTGTTCTCGTGCCGCAGTCTATGGAGCGCCTCCGCGAGAAGAAGCGGAGACTTCTTGGCGATTAGCTTTCCGCAGAAGAGCGCCACGATCTGATCTTCTTTGAACCCGAGCTCTCGCTTCAGTTCTGCCTTGGAGGGAAGACTTTCAGCGTGAGATCGGAAGAAGCCATTGTCCACACAGTAGGGCGACCAATAGATGTTCTCCGGCCTACCTTCGTGCTTGAGGTAGTGCTCTATCGAAAGCGAGCCTATTGCCAGGTAGGCACTCACGTGACGGTAGAGGAAGGTCAGCATTCGATGTCTCACCAAGTTCTTCAGCTGGCCGCGGTCATTGACGAGATCGTTGCCTTCAGGCCGGATAAGGATGGGTATGTCGCAGACCAGACAGGCGAAGATTGCCTGCCAGTCAAGGATGGCAGTGCCGTAACTCATCAGCAAGGCCGCATCGAAGTGTCCCCTTGGTAGTTCCCAAAAAAGCGAGGGGCAATTGTATCTGAGGAATGATTGGTTTCCGCACCTTGTGCCCCAATTTGTTAGAAATCTGTGACTATACCCCTCCAACAGCGGGACATCCCACGACACAGGAACTCCGAATTCTGCGTCAATTCTTCCGTTCACGCTTTCTTTCGAAGCGAAGAACACCGTAAGCTCGATTTCCGGATCCCTGGCCAGCTCCCTGAAGAGCGGGGTTTGATATTGGATCGGATGAGTAATCACAACTGCCAGGCGGTAGCATGCACTTGACCCTTCAGTCATCGTCGCCACAATTTCCTACCCCTGCTGCACCGGACGATGTTGATTGTGATGTTCGGCGGCGATTCTGTCGCCCTCAGCCATTCCGATGGCCATCCCAATATTGAGCCAGATCGAGAAGATAGAAAAGTAGAGCCAAATCATCGAATGCGAGAAGAGAAACGCCGCCAGAGAGCCCAGCAGAAAGCCGAAAACGGAATTGAACAAGAGCAGTTTCAGCTGGCCGCGGAGGTACCGCCGTGCCCTCAACATCATGGTGATACCCCCAGTCAATACCACCACAACTCCCAAAAGACCTGGCACACCCAATTCCCAATAAACGGCACCGAGACCTCCCTCCGGAACTTGACCCTGGTCAGACCCATCTGTGAGAAACTGGATGCCGATGGCACCGTAACCCATACCTGCTCCCCAAGGCCAGATGCTGCTGGACGCGCCCTCCAAGCTGGTCACGGTCATCTCTTCGAACCTGCCGGATGATTCATCTGCGGTGTCCATAACGAACCGATCGTAAAAGGCATCGAAGGTTTCCGGCGCATGCTGGTAGAAGATGAAGCCGCCGACAAGCGAAACCATTGACAGAAGCACCAGCGAGGCAACCACCCTTTTGACCAAGACCTTGCGCTGGGAGAAGACAACACCCATCTGGAACAACAGCACTCCCCCGAACAAGAGCAGCCCCTTCCTCCGGACACCAAGCAGGCTGGTCACGAAGAACGCCAGCGACAAGATGACGTTGCGTCGTCGATTGTCTTTGTGCGCAGCCAGGGTGACGCTGTACGCAAAGGCCAGGGCTAGGCAGAACACCATCGGCTCTGATGACTGGAAAAAGCCACAGTACTGGACAAGGTCTCGCCCACTTCGAATGACTGTGAGCTTATCATCATACAGGTGGCCTGTGTAACCGATGCCGGACTGGATCCGCTCGCCGTAGACCCATTCCATCCATACTCCCATGATTTGTATGGAGGACATCAAGACGTAGTTCGTCATGAATTCAAGGATCGTTTCTTCAGAGCGAAGACAATCCTGTGTCAGGAAGAACACAGGTACAAAGAACAGATAAGTGAAGACGCCGAGGGTGGCGATGAGAATGTTGAAGTTGGCGCCGGCATGACCAGCTGTGCTCAAGACCAAGACGAGAACCAAGGGAATAGCCGAAAGTGGAAAAGTCCAGGCCCATTGGGGGTAGTTCCCGGTGATACCTCTCCAGCGGTATAGGAAATAGATGACGGCGACCATGCCAGCAAAGGACAATTGCAGGTAAGGTGGAGCCCCGGGCAGGATCTTCCTAAGCGGGTCTTGGATAAAATAGAGGGAGCCCACTAACAGCAGATACCTGACTTCTGCATGCTTGGCACGGAACGGGATAACAAGCCACAGGGCAATGGCAATGAGAGTGACGACTATCAAGCCTCAACCGCCTCCGCGTTTCTTTTGCGCTACGATTTGGCTGGGGATGTTGTCGGACAAGGCCTTGTCGCCGCGGATAGTGGTAATCTCGTAGTTCTGCTTGGTCAGGATGTCCCAAACGCCGCGGGCCTGCTTTTCTCCGTGCAATTCAATTAGCCAGACGGGCGGGCGGGCGCTATCGAAGAGTTTCATGCCGCCTTGCAGCGCGTCAAGCTCCGAGCCCTCCACGTCCATCCTAATAACGTCCGGAGCACGATGGTCCTCCAAGAAGGCGTCCAGCGTGGTGACTCGCACCATGATGGAGCCCTCGGTCCTGCCTTCCACCAATTTACCCTCGGCACGTGCGCATTCGAAGGAGGCCATTCCCAGCTCTCGTCCTACTGCGAACTCGACCAGGTGGCAGTTCCGTAAGCCGTTGATATGAAACTGGGCCTTGACGGTCTCTGCATTCTTCGGGTCCGGCTCAAAGGCAAATACCTCACCCTCATTCCCAACGCATTTGGCCGCCAGGAGGCTGAAAAAACCCGCGTTGGCGCCGATGTCGTAGAAGACCGCGCCCGGCCTGAGCCGAGATGACAGTGCCTCCTGCATCTCTGGCTCGTAGATGCCAAGCCAATAGCCATTCAAGTAGCGGTGCGACCGGGTAAATCTCATCCCCGCGGCGCAACCTCGCTTGATGGTGACTACCGAGCCTTCCGGGTAGCCTGACGCCAGGCCGCGCAACCAGTTGCCCAACAGCGGAATTCTGCCCAGCTGGTAAATGATTCTTGAACTGAACATGCTCATTCTTCTCTGTACCCTCCGTTATACCCGCCTATCCTTCGCACGTGGTCAAATTCCCTATGCCCGTCAGCCCTTGAAGCCGACTGCAAGGAGATTCTGCGAAAGCACTTCTTTCCTGTCGAAGGAGCCCGTCTCAACGGCAAGATAGAGAAGCAGAAGGGCGCGGATGGGCATCCAAAGACCAAGGCGAAGCATGCTTTTCAACCCATGAGGAACCGGCGCGTCCTCGTAACACTCCACACGTGAGAATCCGCTTGCCCGCAGCAATTGGTTGAGGGACGTTCGGGTCAATGCAAGCTCATGAGTAAAATCGCCAAAGAATACGCGAACGCCAAATGGACCCGCGCCGTTGGGTGAATGGATGATCCACCGGCCGCCAGGTTTGAGCACCCGGAAGACGTGATCCACCAAGGGAATCAGTTCGCTTTTCGTGAAATGTTCAATGACATCGAAGGTAACAATCACATCCATCGATTCCTCACCCGTTTGGGCCAAGGTGTCGAAGATATCCCCCGCCTCTACCCCGGCGATCCCGAGCCGCTTGGCCGCGGCAACTTGTTCTGGTGATCCGTCCACGCCGCGGATGTTTCGGTATCCGGCCTCGCGTAGCGCATGGATCAGTGCGCCATATCCACATCCGAGGTCAAGCAGCGTGCATGTCCGATCCGCCGGTATTAGCGTTCGGATCAGCCTCTGCAAGTAGGGAAGGCTCGGCTCTAGACCCCCTATCGCGTCCGGAGCGAGCGGCACATCCCGTGCGCTACTGTAGGCGCCATAAATCCGGCTGCGATAAACGCTTCTGGGGCTGGTCATTTTTCCCTATGTGACAGAGAATCTGCATCATACCTTGGCAGGAACGTTGCGGGGAATGAACATGTCGAACCGCGCTGAGCCCAACCGGACGACTCTGGTCACGAGGTAATGTTATGATATGGCGGCTTTGTCAACGGTAGTCGCTCTCGTTACGGATGCCTTTGGTGGATTTGGGGGAATCGCGCAGTACAATCGCGATTTTCTGACGGCGCTAGCCGATTCGCCGAATGTTCGGCGAGTCGTTGCTATACCGCGCGCCATGCACGGGTCAGCCACGAGCATTCCCCCAACTGTTGACTATCGAACCGAGGGGGTTGGCGGTCTACGCAATTTTGGACTTGCGTGTTCGAAGACCCTACTGAACGAGAGTCCAGGACTGATTTTGTGCGGGCACGTCAATCTCCTGCCCTTTGCCGTGCCACTGGCCCTGCGTCACCGAGTTCCTTTGGCACTCGTGGTCTATGGTATTGACGTTTGGCAGCCGCCGCGTCTGGCATCGCGCTTACTGCTAAGGCAAGTCGACCACTACGTGTCGATAAGCCGGCTGACGATCGACAAGATGTTAACTTGGACCGACATGCCGCATCGAGTCCCTCTGACCATAGTGCCAAACGCTGTAGATCTCGATCGTTTCGCGGCGTCTACCCGTAAGCCGCAGGAGCTGTTGAACCGATATGGGCTGCACGGCAAGCGTGTCATCATGACCTTGGGCCGCTTCACGGCGCTGGAACGCTACAAGGGCGTGCGTGAGGTCCTCGACGTCCTGCCGGAACTCATCACCTGGGATCCCAAGATTAGGTATCTGATCGTGGGCGATGGAACCGATATGCCAAGCATTCGCCAGCACATGTGGTCGCTCAAGTTAGCGGACCACGTTGTCTTTGCAGGCCGTATCAACGAGGCCGAAAAAGTGGCGCACTACCAACTAGCTGATGCCTACGTAATGCCCGGTTGTGGCGAGGGGTTTGGGTTCGTGTTCCTGGAAGCCATGGCTTGCGGCATTCCCGTAGTCGCCAGTGTGCTGGATGGAAGCCGGGAGGCGGTGCGCTTTGGCGAGTTGGGTCAGCTTTGCGATCCTCGCGAGCCCGGAGCGATCGTCACGGCAATAAGGCGGGCTTTGGCACAGGGCAGAGGAGCGCCGCCCGCAGGTCTCGACTACTTCAGCCTCCAGAACTTCACCCGACGCGTTCATCGATTCGTGAACGCTGTGTTGCCCGCAGGGCTCACGCCGCACATCAACAAGCGGCCACCATTGCGGGATACGCTGGTCCACTAACAGCACCACAACCACTAACAGCTTTTCGCGAGGCCTTCGTTGCTGTTACCAGCCAAGCTGGTTGGTGAGGACGGGGGGGCGACGAGGCAAAGCGGATTCTTGATGGTGATCCGCAGGACTCGTCCCATAGCTTCGACTTCCACGCCGTGCACATGCCTGGCACGTAGGTCGTTCACACCAATCCGGTCGCCTGCCAATTATCTCGCCCTTCAGCCCCTAGGAGGACTCGATTGCCCTGAAAGCCTGCAGCAAACCTCCCAAACCCGCATTGCCATCGCACCACCATTCCGAGTATAGAAACAAGTCGAGGGAATTACGCGTGCCAACAGCGGTTATTTGTGGCGTCACCGGTCAAGACGGGGCATACCTCTCGCAACTCCTGCTGTCCAAAGGTTACCGAGTCATCGGAACCTCCCGGGATGCCGAGGTCACACGCGCCACCAACCTGCGAAGACTGGGCATCGCCCACCAAGTCCCCATTGTCTCGACCACCCTGACCGACTTTCGCAGCGTGTTGCAGCTAATGACTCGGAGCGCTCCGGATGAGCTGTACAACCTTTCGGGGCAGTCCTCGGTATCTCTGTCGTTTGAGCAACCCGTTGAGACCCTTGAGAGCATCGGGCAGGGCACTATCAACCTGCTTGAGGCAATCCGCTTCGTCGGGCGACCCGTGCGGCTGTACAATGCTGGATCGTCAGAGTGCTTCGGCGAATCGGCCGTTCCCTGCGACGAGCAGACCTCATTTCGCCCACGCAGCCCCTACGCCGTCGCCAAATGTACCGCCTACTGGGCTCTTGCAAACTACCGTGAAGCCTATGGGCTTCACGCCTGCACCGGCATACTCTTCAATCACGAATCGCCTCTGCGGTCGCGCCGCTTTGTCACGCGCAAGATAGTGGCCGCAGCCTGCCGCATCGCCGCTGGATCCCAGGAAAAACTGCAACTCGGCAACCTGGAAATCGAGCGGGATTGGGGCTGGGCTCCAGAATACGTGGAGGCCATGTGGCGGATGCTGCAACTCCGGCAACCTCAAGACCTCGTGATTGCTACGGGCCATACCTGTCCGCTACGCCACTTCGTCGATTTGACGTTCAAGCACCTAGGCCTCGACTGGCTTGATCACGTCCAGCACAATCCCGACCTGATTCGCCCCTCCGAGATTCGTTGCGGGCATGGCAACCCACGGAGGGCGGAGCAGGTGCTCGACTGGAAAGCCCAGGTCCACGTCGATGATATCGTCTTGCGCATGGTCGAGGCTGAGCGCAGTTATGACCGGAGCTGCGAGTAGACCCATGCTGGCCACGGAAATCCCCGGCGGCACTCCTCACCTTGGGATAGGCAGTCTTCAGCGACCTGCCCGGAGACTCAAGGAAGGGCGCGATGTTGTCTGATCGAGCTCCTACCAAGGTCCCCGCCGACCTGAAGAAACGGGCCGGCGGCTAGTGAGAATGCGGTACCACTACGACCAGGCGGCTAGGCAGCCTCGAAATCTGTTCCTGCCGGG
The DNA here is from genome assembly GCA_963849735.1 of uncultured delta proteobacterium. Classification (GTDB taxonomy): domain Bacteria; phylum Myxococcota_A; class Polyangia; order Fen-1088; family Fen-1088; genus Fen-1118. The sequence goes on along the minus strand of CAWKJE010000048.1, from coordinate 119,129 downwards.
CGGGAGCCAGGGAGATCTGACTCCTTGAGCGATTCACACTCACCGGTTGGGGCCACACAGTTCGAGAATGGCAACATCCGGGCTCTCCTCCCTAGCCTCGGCGTTGCTGGTTTGGTCTTCGTCGTGTGTTGGCCGGCGGCGAAGCGAATAGCCTTCAGCGCGGACGACCTTGGTTTCTATCTATACTCCAGTCTTGCCCTAACTTTGCCGCACCAAATGGTCGAGGCCTGGAATTCTGGCTTGTTTAGACCTTTGGACGTGCTAGCCAGCAGGCTGGGGGATCCGGTCGGTAGGACAGCTCTGGCTCCGTTGCTTCTACACCTGCCGGCGCTGGCCGCGATTGTCGGTGGTCTTGCGTTTCTCGTCAGGCGCCTCTGCAGCTCGTCTAGGACGGCTTTCTTCGCGGCGTTCTTGTGGTGGTTGTTCAACCCCGGGACCACGGTTGCGCTCTGGCAGCCTGATACCATAAGTCAGAGCTGGAGCGGCGCCGCGGGACTCTCGCTGGTTGTTTTATTGTGGTCGGCCGTACAACGAATCAACAGCAGCCAGGCCATCAACCACCTCCTCGCAGCGGAAGTTCTGGTCTGCCTAATCGGGGTGTTCACCAAGGAGACGTTTCTGGGCTGGGCAATGTCCAGCGGAATTCTATTGGCGCTACTTCGGATAAAAGGCGCGCTTGAAGGCCGGAACACCGCCGTGAGGCTTTGGCTAGCGCTGTTCGCACCCATTGTTCTTGTCCCAGTGGCCTATCTTCTTGCGAGGTGGTACTGGGGCGGGCTTGGCAGGATGCTTTCCAATCCCACTAGTAGGTATAGCCTTCATTTGGGCTTCACTTTGGCCAAGAACGTGATCATTGCAGCCGCCGGATTCCTGTGTGTGGGCCCGGTGCATTTGGCCAGCGCTCACGATGCCAACCCGTTCTTACGCGGTCTGCCCTTCCTAGGGATACTGCTAACCATCGGGGTGCTGTTGTTTCGATTGGGTCCCCTACGGTCCAGGCCAACAACCGAGAGTGGTACCTTCCGTTGGTTCGACGCCTGTTTGGTCGCGATGGTGTGTTTTGCCAGTCTCGCACCAACCTTACTTTCGGGCGGGTTCTCGGAACTCTACCTGATGGGTCCGAATGCCGGCGTGGCCTTGCTGGTAGGCATGAGTCTCGCCTCTGCGCTTGCCCCCGGAAGATCTAGGCGAATTCTTTCCGCGCTGCTTGCGGTTGCATTGTTCGCAACTGGCTGGTTCGGCCTGGTTTCCCGTGCGAAGTGCTTTGCGCAAACCTGGAAATCCAGCAGATTTTACAATCAAGAAATCATGAGTCTTCAGCAGAAGCTTCACGACGGCGCGACCCCAGCTAGAGTCATGCTGCGGAGAAACTGCGCGGAGGGACCGGTTCACAGCGTCTACGTGCTGCCGCCTGCGCAAGCGTTGAACGTCGAGGCTACGGAGAAGCTGCTCAACCATCTCTGTCCAGACAAGCCGCTAGAGATCTTTGTCGAACCGAATCAGGGATCGCCATCAGGAACAGTCATTAAGGTCGACTGTTCGCAATGACCAGATAGGTCTTCGGACATTGATCACCGACACAGATCCTCGGTGCTCAGCGACATAGCTCCTTGGGGTCCGGCGCCCGAATCGCCGAGATTTTTGTATTGCTCCGGATAACCGCGTAGTACGCGACTACGAAAATCAGGGAGCAGTGGGTGATATAGGATCCCGCATAGGCGATGGAAAGTCCAAGAGCGCCCCGTCTGACCAGCAATGCCACCATGGCTAAGAACACACCAGCCCAGGCAACGTTAAGGGCAAACGCAGCCCACATCTTTCCCGCCGCGATGATCAGCGTTATGCCCGGCGTTTCGACACCGAGCAGTACACCACTGACTAGGCAGAAGATCAGCACCGGCCATCCGACACGAAAATCTGGCCCGTATCGCGCCATGATCCATGGGCTCATCGCGGAAAGCACGAGCGCCTGCGACAGCACGAAGAGCGCGGACAAAGCAATTCCGGTCAGGAAGAGCTTTCGTAGCGACGCCCTGCGGTTGCTGTTGAGGGTCTCGGAAAGCATTGGCATCACAGTGGCACCAATGATGCCAGGCACGAAACTGAGGAGAGTCCGCCACTGGTTGGCCGCGTTGAAGAGGCCCATCTCGGAGTAGCCGGCGCGCTGGTGGACCAGCATGACGTTGCCTAGCCAGGTGATGGGCGTAATGAAGAATCCACTGAGTACCGCGGGGACGGAAAACTTCCAAAGCATTGGCAGCTCGCCGCGCAGGTTCTGGTACCTAACCGTGATCCCAGCCTTCCTGATTTCTTCGAGCAAGGCGATATGGAAGACGAGCCAGCCCACTGCGGAGGCGGCGACGTTTCCCCAAAGAGCGCCGGTCAGTCCCCACCAGTAGACTCCCGCTATCATGAAAGGGAACCCCAGTAAGCCCTTGAGAAGGTTGGCCTTGGCAGCTGTGCGGAAAGCCTCGAATCCTGAAAGGGTGCCATTTTGTGCCCCGTTGAGTGCGTTAATAAAGAGTAGCAGGCTCGCAATTCTCACCTGTGAGTCCAGCCAGGCGGCGTCCATAACATGCTTGGCAAGGTAGGATGCAAACAGGAAGACCAGGAGCGCGACACTTCCGCCGGAAACCGTGGCAGTAGCAGTACACAGAGCGATGATCCTGCCCGCCCGGGCAGGCTCCTTGGCCTTCAACTCCGCCACGTACTTGGTGGCGGCTGCGCTCAAGCTCATCCCGGCCAAAACGCCAAACGCGCCGATGGTATTGAGCACCATCCCCAGTTCACCGAAACGGGACTTCCCCAGAAAGCGCGCATTGATGATCGAGGCTAGGAGCGTGAGCGCCTGGGCCAACGCGAAGCCAACCGTCACCCAGAGCGTACCTGATGCGAACCTTGCTCGCAGCGAGCCATGGGGCAGATATTGCTCAGCGCGCCGCCGGATGTCGTCAGTGAGTTTCATCAATCTTGATGTTCGACCGACCAAATAGACTGAAACTCACTTGTCAGACATTGAGCGAAGTGTCCCTAGTCATACTTGGTACCGGTGTAGCACGCGCGGCCCTTTGCGAAAGTAGAGCCGCTTCTTTATCGGATTCACTACCGTTCCAACCAATGCATCACCGGCTCGCGTACTCCTGAGTCTTCTGATCAAGGGGGAAAGAGTCCGTCGCCAGACGCTCGCGCTGGCGCTGCCCGCCGGACCGGGATGCTCGGCCCACATCCGAGTGTAGCGGCCCTGTGTTGGAACCGCCCGAACTCCTGCGCTAGCGCTCCGAACGGCCACACAGAACACTTGGTAAGTGCGATCATCCAGCCCGCCATGGTTCACCGACTCCAAGCATCCCGGTCGGTACTCAAGAATTTCGACCGTCGGACGCGCCCGGAGCCATGGCTGTGCAACTAACCACAATGTGGGAACCTCGTACCCACTTGCCGTGTAATAATCGAAAAACAGCGTTGGAGAAAACATGTAGAAGCCATGATCAATGTGGTTTGACGAGGGGACAAAGTGAATCACGCGGCCACCCGGCTTGACCATCCGGCCTACCGTGTTGAGCAAATTAGGAAGATGGAACACATGCTCAGATGTTCCACGATCTAGAACTACGTCGAAACGCTCCTCCAACTCCTTTGGCACATCTTCTTGGTTCAAATCATGGATAAACGTCGCGGCCTCGTAGTCGTTGGCATCCAGGCTGCTCACGGAAGTGAAGCCAAGCATTCGGAAGAACGCCTCGTCCGAAAGGTGATGAGCATGACTTCCGGCGATTTGCTCATCAACCCGGTATCCAACCCTGTCCGCTTGCCTTAGGACCTGCTCAGGTCTCACGACAATCTCTTGTCGGCCAAGCGTCAGGAGATTACCCCTAAATCGTTCCCGACAGCCTTCCAACATCAGAACAACTGGATCGGTCGGGTTTATTGCCATGTCACAGTCCTCGCTCCTTCTTCAGCTCCTCAACGACGCTGAGAAACCCCTGAGCAATCACCTTCCAGGAGTATTTCTTGCGCACCTGATCTGCCTTGGCGTCGTCGGACGTCCCCTCTTCCAACCGCGCCCAAGCGGTCCTTATGGCATCGCGATAACTTTCCAAGCTGCAGTCGCGGGCGAATACCAGCAGTCGACTGTCACCCAGCAAGGGCAATACCTCTGCTACGTCATTGGTCACCACCATCTTCCTGCAGCAAACGGCCTCAAACGGTGTCAGGAAGAAGCTCTCGTAGCGCGAGGGAAGCAACACCAAGTCATGTGCACACAGCAGCCGGGCGACCTTAGCAGGCGGGAGGAAGCCAGCGATGCGTACTCGGCCTGAAAGCCCCAGATCGTCCAGTCGTCGAAGCAGCAGTTTCTCTTCTACTCCTGTCCCAATGATAGTCCAGTGCGACCACGGCACGTCGATCGAGGCAAGCGCCTCGGCTACTAGGTCGAGGGGCTTCTGCGCAAGTGCGATCCGTCCCACGGAGAGAAGGCGCAGGGGTTCACCTGGTTGACGTTCATGCCCCGAAGGTTTCGATTCTGTGAACGCATCATCGAGGCCGGTCCCTACGGCGATCACCTTTCGCATGGATAGGCCCCAAACCTTGGTGGCTTGGCGGCTCGTGTGGTTGCTAATCGTGAGTACGCGCTGCGAGAGCGCCCCACCGACACGCTGCGGCAGGTACCCCAACTCTCGCTTCAAACTAGGTAGGCCTTTGCGACAAAGTATGGGGCGCAGTTCTGGCGCGGCAACATAGATGGTCATTGGTATCCCGAGAACTCGACATATGGGAGCGACGAGAGCGGCCTCTGAGGTGAAGCAGCAAACCAGATGCGGCTTCCACGAGGTGACCGCTGCCACGGTCGCAATCCCGGTCGCTAGACCCCTGAACCTGACGAGGGAAGAACCTTGAAACCTATAGTCGACCTCGGGATCCTCCTTCGCCGCCTCAATTTCATCCGCGCCACCGCACACGACCCGAACGTCGTGTCCCAAATGGCTCAACGACCGCGCAAGCCCGCGAAGGATCTGATGGCCGCCCCCATAGCCCATCTTGGTTAGGCCACCTTCGAAACTGAAGAGGATCTTCATGCTAGCCGCATCGGACAATTGTCAGCGCCGAACTACCGTCCTGGACCGCCGGTCTCATCGGCTGTTCAAGTCGACAGCGCCACGCGGCGCCAGCTTCGCTGCCTGCATGATAGAGAAGTCGCTCAACTCATGAAACCCTAGAATCTTGGTTATGCACGCATCGCGCAGTGCATTCTGCCAGGACGCATGGTCCCGAAACATCGCCAAGTCCGCTCGAATGAAATAGGCGTTACCCCACAGTAACTGCCCATCTCCCGACCTGATGCGCACGCGCTTTGAGTCAAAGAAGTGCTGGTCGTGAGTCGTGAAAGGTCCCTGAGGGGATTCGACACCATAGTGGGCCAGGTTCTTTAGCCGCCATAAGACGAAACCCCGCGCGCGCAGGAAGGCGTCAACGTCGCCAAACAGCGGTTGGTCGACATAGATTGGATTGAACTCTACTTCGACTTCCAGGGCGCGAGCCGATCGAAGCGACGCTTCAGCCCCTTGCAGGACCATCAGTTCAGAACCCTGGGCATCGAGTTTCAAGAAGTCCACTTGGGCAAGGCCAAGCTGTCTCGCACTCAAATCCAGGGTGGTCAGTTCAACCTCAGTCGTCTTGGACGAACGTGTGCATGCGAGTCCAGGCATTGTAGAGTTTAGCGCTGAATTCGGCTCAAGAAGGGAGCTGCAGGCCGGGTCTTGCGTAACAAAGAGAGGAACGCGGCCCTGGGTTGCGCCGAGCGCAGCCGGCACAAAGTGAACATCGCAAGGGCCGGCGTAGTTTGCTCGAAGCCGATCACACTCGGACGCGTCAGGATCATATCCAACGATGGTCGCATGAGACCCGAGCGAGGCCCATGAGTCGGCGAATCCCCACCTGCAGCCCACATCTATGATCGTAACATTCCGATCGAGCCGCGCGCTCCACCGCTTCACCTTGGCAAGGTCGGCCATCGTGGACCTCTTGTCGAGAAAGGTGTTCAGGCGACCTAGCTGTGAGGCGGCAGGGCGGACTACATGCCTGTCGAGCCACTTCGACGCCGACAAAATATTCATCCGTGGTACGTTATCTCCATAGCACGACTCTGTCGAGTCCACGCGTCGAGACAATCCATCTCGAGCTGCGACCTTGTGAGTTGAGACCGCAATCTCATCTACCGGACAGGCGACGATAGGTCCCGGCTGCAGGTTTCAATGGCCTGCATCGCAAATATCGGGCCAAAGCTGGACTTGCGTCTTTGAAACTGCCGTTGGAGCCGGTCCATTGGCGCCTGGCGGAAAAATGCTGAACCAAGTGGTCTCGATTGTTCTGACTTCCTAACTAGAAGACGGTCCCAGTTCAGTGCAAAGGTTTGCTTTGGCCTCCGAAACGGATCGCTCGGCAAGTATCCCATCAGAATTCGTCTCAAGACCATCTTGGACATGTCTCCAGCTAAGGCTTCGTGTCCCAAGGTGGAAACTGCCTCCACGACCTTTCTGCCAATAAGCGGAACACGTATCTCCAAGGCGTGCGCCATGCTCATTTGGTCGGCGTCGCGGAGCAGCTGATCGTGCATGTAGACGCTGATCTCATAGAAGCTGACCTGTCGTTCGACGGACAGTCCTTTGGGGCATGCCAAGTTCTCAACGCGACGGAGGTGTTGCCAGTGCCCAACATCAACTGCGCTCTCGACGAGCAGGTCGGCGACTTCGCGATCGCTCATGAGGCTCCTATATGCATACCAAAGGGCAGCCACGCTTCCGCCTGCCAGGACCGCCTCGGCCATCCGCGACCAGCGCGGCACAGGGGGAATAAGCCGTTCTAGGCGCAGTCTGACGGATAGAGGAATGAGGGGCAACACACGATTCAGGTGCAGCCGCCCAAGACGTGGGATCAATTTGAAAGTCGGGTATCCATGGAACAGTTCGTCCCCGCCTATACCGGAACAGGCGACCTTTATCCCCGTGGCGCGAGTGGCACGGCTAACCAGCCAGGTATTCGGGCCGTCAACACTCGGCACGTCCATGTCGTTCATCGCCTGCTCCAACCAACCCGCTTCGGAGTCCGGATGCAAGGGAATCTCCTGATGATCGGTACAGAGGAGCTTCGCAATGTTCCGCGCCAGATTGGCTTCATCGCCAGGCTGGCCAGGTAGGGAGACCGTGAAAGTGCGCAAATCGCTCGCTCCCTGTTCCTTCATCAAGGCGACAACCAGGCTCGAGTCGATGCCGCCCGACAGAAAAGCACCGACCGGAACGTCGGCACGAAGCCGGATACGCACCGACTGACGAAGAGCTTCGTGCACGATCTCCGTGGCGAGGTGCGGGTCTTGAATTGCCCGCGCCTCCGATGCCATCGGAATGGACCAATACCGCCCCTTCCCCAAGTGCCCAGTCGCCACTTGTAGTTCCAGCTTGGTGGCCGGTTCGAGAAAGTGAACGTCCTCCACATGCGTGAACGGAGGTGGAATGGATCCTTGGCTTAGCAAGTACCCGATGCCTCGCAAGTCGGGGCTTCCTTGAACCACGCCAGACTTAACCAGTGCGCGCACCTCGCTAGAGAAGGCGAAGTAGCTGCTGTTATGCACATAATAGAGGGGCTTCTCGCCTAGATGATCGCGCGCGCAGAACAGAGTCTCTTCTCTTTGGTTCCAAACCGCGAACGCGAACATCCCTTCCAGCTCATCGAGGCATTGACTACCCAGCCGAGCGTAAAGGTTGAGAAGCACTTCTGTGTCAGAACGCCCGCGGAGGATGACACCGTATCGCGTAAGGTCCCGGCGCAACTCCTCGTGGTTGTAGATCTCGCCGTTGAATACGATGGTGTAGACCCCATCTGGCGTGGACATCGGCTGCGCCCCGGTTGACGTCAGGTCTACGATGCTCAGTCGGGTGTGTACAAAACCGACACGCCGGTGAGTGGAGGTCCATATGCCATCTGCATCTGGTCCTCGGTGCCTCAGAGCATCACGCATCTTCTCAAGCGCGGACAGAGCTACCGCTGTGGTGCTACCTAGTTGGACTATACCGGCGATCCCACACATCTTCTTTTTATTGTTCGCCTCGTTGCTGCTGACCGCGGGACGCTGGCATCAGGGGCCGGAATTAGCACGCAATGCCGCGAGAAATTGGGGCGCGGTGCACTATTCATTGTTCTCGGTGGCTATCACTGGAATTGGGTGCTTGTTGCTGAAGGCAAAGCTTGAGGCATTGAAGTAAATGCAAGTGCAGTGGGGAAGCACGACGCCTGGAGCGTTGCCGAAGAAGTCGACCCTTTCCAAGGTCGTGCTTCTGAACCCTTCCTGGAACCCATATCCTTCGGCGTTGTCACACAGAATGATTCCGTCTTCGGCCACCAAGCGCCGAGCGAAAGGAATCGTCGCGTCCCTGTATAGGCCATCGAGCACAATCACGTCATAGCGCGAATGGCCTTCCGATTTCAGGGCCTCATCGATCTGATTTGTCATGACCTCGCGGGTTTCTAGCGAAATGTAGTGCAATTGTACGTTGGCCGGCACTTGGACAGCCAGCTTCTCATACCATTCTCTGTCGCCCTCAAAGGATACCACTTGCTTGGCCCTTTGTGCCCACCAGTGGGTTGATTGCCCGCCGCCGAACTCTAGGATGACCTTCCCTTCGAAACTTCTGTTTTTCAGAAAATCGATTGCCGGATAGGTGTACCAGGGCAATGGTGAGCCATTCTTCGACACCGCCGCCCTTTCAAAGCAGCTTCGGAAGTACCCAGTTCTATGGCCAAAAAGGATCGGCCCAAGGATAGCCGTAGCGACGCTTCGAACCGGATTGTATATCCATGGCGGGAAGTGTTTCTTTATTGGAGCGTAGCCCTTTTGAATGATGGTTTGGCTCATGGCAATTCTGGCTTCTTCCGCCTTGGAATCGGTCAGTACCTTCTCTTATCTAAGTTGCCCGTTTCCAAATGCAGGTCCAGCTTGGAGGCCGGTCCCAGGAAGTTAACGTCCCTCACGTGCGTGTGCGGAGGCGGGATGGATCCCTGGCTCAGCAAGTACCGGATGCCTTGTAAGTCGCAGCTTCCCTGAACTAGACCCGACTTGACCAGAGCGCGCAACTCGCTAAAGAATGCGAAGCAGCTGCTGTTGCGCACATAATAGAGGGGTTCGCGAGCACAAAACAACGCATGCTCCTTCGCGTTCCACACCGCGAACGCGAACATCCCATGGAGCCCGTCGAGGCACCGGCTTCCCAACTCCACGAGCAGGTGAAGTGGTACTTCCCTATCCGACCGCCCACGAAAGACGACGCCGGAATCAACCAAGCGTTGGCGAAGCTCGTCGTGGTCGCAGATCTCACCGTTAAACACGATGGTGTACAACCCGTCCGGGGTCGACATCGGATGTGCACCGGTAGGCGTCAGGTCCACTATGCTGAGCCGCGTGTGCGCCAAACCCACCCGTCGGTTCGGTGAGAACCAGATCCCGCCGGCGTCCGGCCCGCGGTGCTTCAGCGCATCCCTCATCTTGCGCGGTGTGGATAGATCCACGTCGCTTGGGTCGGCCAGATGGACGATACTCGCAATTCCGCACATGGGCTACGAGACCGCCCGGTAGTAACGTCCGTACTGGGAGTAATACGAGTAACCATAGCCGTAACTGCCACCTTTGTGGTCGGTCTGGTTGATCACCAAACCAAGGATACGCGCGCCCGCGTCGCCTAGTTGGCGACGAGCGAATTTGGTGGCCTCGCGGGTGGTGTGGCCCGCCCGCAAAACCAGTACTACGCCGTCCGTGGCGCCGCCGAGGATGGCCGGGTCGGTAACCGGGCCAATGGGCGGAGAATCCAGAATAACCCGATCGTAGCTGCCCCGGCACTCGGCTAGAAGCTGGCGGAACCTTTCCGTGTGCAGGAGTTCGGCCGGATTTGGGGGGATGGGACCGCACGGCAGGATATCGAGGCCGGGGACCTCGGATTTGCAGATCGCATTCTTCAATGGGATGTCGCCTGCGATAACGCTGGAGATTCCGATGTCGGACTTCAGACCAAATGACCTGTGAATGCGCGGCCTGCGCAAGTCGGCGTCAATTAGCAGGATTCTGCCGCCGGCTTGGGCCATGGCGACGCCCAGGTTGATCGCGACCGTAGTCTTACCATCCTGAGGTCCTGGGCTCGTGACCGAGAAGAGAGAGAACTCCTTCTGAGCCGCGATGAACAGCATATTCGTTCGAATGGAACGACAGGCTTCGGCGGCCAACGATGTGGGATCCCTGAAAACGGCCATGTCTCGGTCGGGTGCGCCAGCCGCTGAGTGTTGCCTGGATTGCGAGAGCATTGGAACCACCCCCAACAGGGGCGCTCCAACCATCTCCTCGGCGGCCTCCGGGCTCTTAATTGTGTTGTCCAAAGACTCGATGGTGAATGCGAGCAGGAGACCAAAAATCAGCCCGGCGACCGCTCCAACCGGCAAGTTCACGCTCAAGAGTGGACTAACGGGAGAACCAGGCGGGGCGGCGCGATCCAGAATGCGCACGTTGTTGGCCTTGAGCATGCCAGTCAGGTTGATCTCTTTTTGCCGCTGGTTGATCTGTGAATAGACCTTTGCGTCATTCTCAGCGTCACGTGCTAGCGGACGATACTCAGTCTCCAGCTTGGCAAGATCTAGCGCCTGTTGCCTTTCGTGCGCCATCCACTTGGTCAAAGAATCTTCAGTCTCGACCAATGCCTGATAGCGCTTGTCGAAGGCGCGCAGAACGTTGTCGAGCTCCGTGGCGTAGTCATGCTGGGTTGTCGCCAACTCGTGCTCGACGGTCTCGATCTTGGGGTGCCTTTCTCCGTAACGGGACTCCAAGTCCGCTTTTGTCTTGAGCAGATCCAAGTAGTTTTCCCGCAGCTTCTGCACGACCGGATTATCTCGGATCTCGGGTAGAGTTTCCTGCTCCTTTATGTTGTCCTTGGCTGCGAGGATAAGCTTGCGAATGGATTCCAGCTCGATGCGCTTAGCTTTGACGTCCGTGATCTTGGCATTGAGGCTCTGCAGGTTCTGCCGGGTCATACCCATCTTGTCGTCCAGACCAACATCCAAGAGGTTGCGCTCCTTGCGGAACTTGTACAGGTCCATCTCAGAACTCTCGAGCTTCCTCCGCAAGTCCACGGTCTGTTCGCCCAGCCAGGTCCCGGCCGAGCGAGCCCCTTCCAGCTTGAAATCGAGGTTTTGTTCGATATAAATGTCGGCGAAAGCGTTGGCGATGCGTGTGGCTCGCATGGGATCCACGTCGCTCACTTGAATGTTGGCGATGTGCGAGTCGCGCACCCCTAAGACCTTCACCTTCTTGAGCAGTCGTTCCACCATGAGATTGCGGTTGGCTGGCTGCGAGGCCGCGCCGGAACCGAAATAGGTAGCATCACCGCTCAGACCCAAGCGATCGATGACCTGTTGGGCAACCTCGTGCGAGCGAATGATGCGGTACTGGGTGTTGTAGAACTCGCGAGTGGCGTCAGCCATCTCGATGACCTCCTTGACACCCTCAAGTACCTGAGGCGCGGTAGAGTCGATGACCAGCGAACAAGTCGCCTCGTAGGTCTTGGGCATGCGAATGGTAATCACCAAGGCCACGGCTAGACTGACGACTAAGACCGTGGTCACGACCCGCCACCGCTTGCGCATTATGTCGAGGTAGCGCTGCAGCTCTCGGGCGGGCCCAGAGATCGACGGTGGGACGGGTACGGACTCCATGCGGAGTCGACGCTAGCCTTAAAATGGCCTACGCGCAATGACCCGGGGTGGGGACGTGTGCGGACTCAGTGGGGACTCGGTGGGACTTCGCCTAGGCGAAGATTGGTGCTAGCGTTCACCGAACGTGGCGCGATTGTCAGTCCATACCAAGCAACACGGGAGGCAATACATGTGTCCCCGCTGCGGTCTGCTCCTCGCTCGCGACGCGCGATCGCGACACGACGGACTGCTTGGCCTGCTTTTTTTGCGCGGCTACCGTTGCACAACGGCATGCGGTTGGCATGGTGTGCGATTTTCGCGCAGTCGGTTCCGCAGGCAGAGGAAGCGCCTAAGGATAGGCTTGGTAGTGGCGGCTTTCATCCTGATGGCTGCGGCTACCGTCCGCTACATGCTGGCGCGCGTTGGGCCGCGCTCTGGGCCAGGAGGGGATGAAGGAATCGGAGAGGTAGCTCCTCCGTAGGGCAGCAAGAAGGCGGGCGAGAGGCTGCGGGCGGGTCGGTGTTCGGGGGGGACCTGCGATGCGATCGGATGCGCAGACAACCGCGTATAACCGATCCATGGCCTCGACCCTCCGAGCTGGCCAGGCCTGACGCGGGCCAAGATCGCCCAGGCCGGATTCGCTTGCGAAATCGCCAGGCATGCCAGAACCTTGGGCTTTGTCGGCATGACGACGAAGACCTCCTCGAGAAAGCGCGTGGCGAAACCTGGCGCTCGCAAGGTGAGGGAGATCGCTGCGCTCCCGGCGGGGCAGGCTATCGTGGAGAGTGAGGACAGGCGCTTCGGTGAGGTTGTCGCGCTCATCGAGGCTGCCCGGAGGCGCGCTTATCAAGCGGTGAACGCCGAGCTGGTCTCGCTTTATTGGCGGCTCGGCGAGTATATCAGTCGCAAGATCGCGAGCGCCGAGTGGGGCGATGGTGTGGTCGATGAGCTGGCGGCTTCTCTGGCACGGCGATTTCCCGGACTCCGTGGCTTCACCCGGCGGAACCTCTTCCGCATGCGTCAGTTCTTCGAGGCCTACCGGAGTCATAGGAGAGTGTCACCGCTGGTGACACAATTGCCGTGGACCCATCACCTGATCATCCTGAGCGAGGCGAAGCCCGAGGAGACGCGCGAGTTCTATATCCTCGCCGCCATCAAGGAGCGCTGTTCGAAGCGCGAGCTGGAGCGTCAGATTCGATCGGGCGCCGTGCTGCGGGAGGCGGCGCCTGTGCAAAAAGCCTCAGCCGTGGTGAGGCAAATTCACCCGACCGCGCTCGATGAGTTCAAGAACGCCTACAACCTCGAGTTTCTCGCCCTGCCCGATCGGCACTCGGAGGCCGACCTGCATGGCGCTTTGCTGCGTCAGCTCGGCCATTTTCTCACCGAGCTCGGGCGCGATTTCTGCTTCGTCGGCTCGGAGTACCCGGTACAGGTCGGCACCCAGGACTTCGCTATCGACCTCGTCTTCTTCCACCGCGGCCTGCAGTGCCTGGTGGCCTTCGAGCTGAAGACCAACCGCTTCAAGCCGGCCGACCTGGGCCAGCTCTCGTTCTACCTCGAGGCGCTCGACCGCGACGTGCGCAAGGCCCACGAGCGTCCTTCTATCGGCGTTCTGCTGTGCGCGACCAAGGACGACGACGTCGTCGAGTACGCGCTCGCCCGCACCACCTCGCCCGCGCTGGTCGCCGAATACCAGACCTTCCTGCCGCCCAAGGAGCTGCTGCGCTCGAAGCTCCATGAGCTCTACGCCCAGCTCGCGCCGCCGGACCCCGACACTCTCCCCGCATCCCCTGACCAGGAGTGAGGCTGCCCTGGCGCCGCGCTGGCAAGCCGGCCACCTTGAGTGCTCGCTCCGTCCATCGGCGAGACCTCCGCACGCCGCCGCGGGCGCACTGTCCAGGCGCCTGGACAGCTCGAGCGGTTGTGCCGCTGACGCAGCCTGCTGCCAGCTCAGACGCTACGTGTCATGCTGGCATATCCTGCGGATAACGTTGGACAAATTGGCAAATTGGAATTCTATCTTGACACATGGTTCTGGGCGTATCCAGTATGTGCTATCACGAGGAGGCCACCAGAATGCTACCCGCATGTCCAGATGGACAGAAGAGGGGCGAAAATGAAAAAGCCCGAAGGGAGCGGGATGCTCGCAAGATTACGAGCATGCTAGCACGTGGCAATGTGCTTTTGCAGTCCGGCAGCTTTGAGACAGAGCAAGATGTTGATGCTCGTCGCGATGCGCTAAGAGACTACGCGTTTTAGGCTTTGGCGCAACCACTTGATTCGGGAGCCTTTGCGGCTCTAGCGAAGCAGTGGGGCGCTGCTGAGGAAAGGATCAAGCACGCCGGACGTTCAACTCACGTTGAATACGCCAGCCATAAAGGAGCTTCGCGACGCAGGTTTCCACCTCATCCGAGCGCTCGAAGCGCCTGACAAGGATGGTGAACGCGAGGAACTGAACCGAGCACTTAGGCATGCCACAAGGGCCAGCTATGATGCGGCGGAGTCGGAAACACTATGGCTGCTCGAGCAAATAAAGAGATTCCAACGTGATTACAGGTTGATTGAGATCAAGGTAGACGGTCTCGACTATCAGGCCATCAGAAGGCGTGCTCGGGAGACTAGGAATCTGACGCTTGAGGCGAATCAGAACAAAGAGAGCCGTGACGAACACTTCACATCTTTGTTCGGCAAATGCACTGACCTGGCAAAGGACCTAGATTCTCTTGACGATGCTAGGGAAGAATTGAACAAGAAGCGCAGGGCAACACGCTGGAAAATCGCATCAATAGCGACTACCGTGTTGGTGGCAGCCATAACGGCTGGATGCGCGCTGTATGGACACATGAAGAAGGCAACTACAATCTGTCCGCCGAATATTGCCGCCAAGACGACAAAATCTGTGAATTAGCGTCGCGCCCGCGAATCGGCGATCAAAGCCCCACGCTCGACAACCTGATCCCCGCCGTGTCGGACAAGCAGATCGGATTCACCTGCCGGAAGTGACCACGCGGACGCTGCGGGCCAATTACCTCGGGAGGTATGTCGGTCTCCTGAGCTGGTCGAGCCTGTCCGCGATGATCTCGCGGTCGTGCGCGTCACATCCTGACGCGGCGAGGCCCTTCTCGAGGTATCCAATCGCCTTGCCCACGTCGGCCACGGCCCCCATCTAACCAAGGGCGGCGCCGATTTCAAACGGAATGTCGTGGCCTTGGCATCGCCGACGCGTGAGCGAAGGTGTCGTCACCCGTGGCGTCTTCATCGAGAAGCGAGGAAGGCTTCCAAGGGCGACAGCGCATCGCAATAAACCATCGGGCCGAAGCTGCTGCGCCGGGCGACTCCGCACGCCTGGTCGCGCCATGGATTCATCGAGCTCGGGGGTCTGGCGACTGGTGGGCCCTATGGGCTTGTGTGTATGCACTTATGTGCATACATTTACGGGGTGTCCTACCAGTGGGATCCCACCAAAGCCCGAGCCAATCTGGCGAAGCATGGTGTCACCTTCGCTGATGCCGTGGGGGTCTTCCAAGACCCTCGGGCCATTACGCTGGATGATCCGCATCCCGATGAAGACCGCTATGTCACGCTGGGACTGGATTTTCTCGGGCGAGTGGTCGTCGTGTGCTGGACCTGGCGCAACGAGGAGGTGCGTGTCATCTCGGCAAGGCGGGCCACACAGTCCGAGCAACGCGAGTATCAAGAGGAGTAGCTATGCGCAACGAATACGAGTTCAAGAAAGGAAGACGAGGAGCGATCCTGCCCGCGCCTGCAGGGAAGACGCGAATCACCATTCGTCTGGACGATGACATTTTGGATTGGTTCCGCGCCCAGGCGGATGCCGCCGGTGGCGCGAGTTACCAGAGCATGATCAATGATGCGCTCCGGACGATCACGACCGAAGGTCCAGCAAGGATCGAAGCAGTAGTGCGACGTGTCGTGCGCGACGAATTGAGGCGGGCCGGAGAGACAAGGCGAGCAAGGCGCGCGAAGGCCGCATGAGGCAAGCCCTCGGCCGAAATTGCTGCGTCGGGATACACAGCGCACCTCCACGCGTCATGGACTCGCTGAGGTCGCGCGCGATTTCTGCTTCGTCGGCTCGGAGTACCCCCGGTCTTGATGCGCGGCGTCCTATTCGTGAAGTAGCGGAAAGATGCTATTCTGGATATGTGCCTGGACGAACAGTGCAGAGCGTCTACCGTTCTCCTCGAAGTCACGAGGAGTTGCATTCGTTCGTCGCGAACTTCGGCGCTCGGTGTGTCCGAGCGACCACGACTTGCCAGCTCGAGAACGTGGTCCTGCGCGCCATCTCTGCGAGTCGCAAGGATCCGTCGCTGTCCCGGATGTTGCCGGTCTTCCTCTGGCGAGTCCGCAAGAATCTGAACCTCGAGGAGCTGACTGCGAAGGCGGTGAACAAGAGGCGCGCCCAGGTGCTCGGCTACTACCTCGACCTTGCCGGCAAGGTCGGATCGACCAAAGCGTTTTCGAAGTCCGTTAAGGCGCTGCGTCCCCACGTTCGGGCTGATCGCCCGGTCTTCCTATTTCCGGAGACGGCGAAGCATCCCTTCGAGGTCTTTGCCACGAAGCAGGACGTGTCGGACTACGCCCGAAAGTGGGGACTCTTGGCCAGGATGCCGCTCGAGGGGTACAAGAGCTACTTCTCGAAGGTTGCGCATCTGTGAGCTGGGGTCCCCGGGAATTCGGCAGGTCTGAGCTACTGAAATTTGTCCGAGCTGTCGACCGAAATTTGACTGCTCCGGCAACCGTCATCGTGGTGGGCGGGTCTGCGGCGATACTGGGCTACGATGCCCGGGTGCGAACCGCCGACATTGATCTGTTCGAGAGCGGGACCGACAACTTGGCGCTCTTCGAGGAGGCGAGCGAGCTCGCTCAAAAACAGACCAAGCTTGCCGTGGGCGTGGACAACGCTACCGTCGTCGACATTCCATTCAACTACCAGGATCGCGCGAGATCGCTCAACATCCCTGAGCTCGAAAGACTGACCATAAACGTTCCGGACGGCGCGAGATGGACGATGGCTGAGACAGCCATCGTCCGCAGCGCGTCGCAACAAAGCCATCGAACCGAAGCTGCTACGCAGGGCTCCGCACGCCCAGTCCTATCGATCCGTCGGAATTTCGGCGATCGCCATCTGAGCTGATTGCTGGACCCGTAGCATTTCCTCCACGGATAACCTGCCAAGGACCTTGACGATGCGCGACTTATCAACGCATCTCATCTGGTGAGGCTGGGCCTTGGAATTCTTGTCTAGCCCTCCCGATCCGCCGGCTGCAAGTGCTACCTCGTGAGCGAAAACAGCCTTCCCAGGCTCATCACCAGTGATCGGGATGACGATAATGGTCCTGAGAGATTTGTTGTAGAGGTCCGGCGAGACGACCACGCATGGCCGTTGCTTTTGTATCTCGTGCCCGACCGTCGGATCGAGATCGACCAGAAGGACAGCGCCTCGTCTTACCTTGGCGAGATCAACAGCTTGAAGCATCATCTTCGAGGCCGTCAGAAAGGGTCACATCCCAATCGGAGCTGGCCCCGTCGTTCTCCATGCCCGCCACCCGCAAGTCCCCTTCAAGACGATTCAGCTTCTCATCGCGCAGACCGCTCAGGGCTTTTTCAAGCCCCTTGAGCCATCCTACGAACCATTGGATATCGTCACAATCTGCTTTCGACAAATTGGCTCGATGTTCATCGATGAATCTGGAAACCGCATGTTCGCAATAGCCAACTGCCTGGAAAAGCGGAGCAAGTTTGTGAGAGCACAGCAGAATGGCTGGAGTTTCCAAGGTGCTGAAGTCTTGCGCCTTTTCCGACTCCACTTCGGAGCGAAGTGATCGGATGACCTCGCCGAGGGTATGGAAATCGATCGCTAGGCGATCTGCTATCGCTTGGCTACGTGCAAAACGCTTGTCCACCGACACATTCGCTTGCTCAACGATGACCGCCTGCTCAACGATCACATGCAGTTGGGCGCTCGCGACATTTGCACGAGCCCAAACGAGACGGTGATGCTGTTCGATGTGCGACATGGTCAGTGCCCCTAGATTCGTAGGTTATCGAAACTTCTGGGCAGAAACCCCCATTTTTAGGATACTCTCGACGTTGACCAGATTCAACACCATGTTTCCGTCTGTGGACAAGCGGAATATTCCTACCGCTTTCTCGTCACTCGGACCAGCCAACTTTATGTCGACGGCAGGTGTTCGCGTCAAGTGGAGCGAGGCCGCTGCGCGGCAGGGCACGGACCCAGAGCGTTGCCCGAGAGCGATCGAAGTCATCAGGCATGGTGAGCTCGGTTGGATGGTTGCCGATACGTTCGCCGGCGAGGGAAGCGCGAATTCCCCCGTTCGACGCGGTGGTTTTCGACATCGGCGCGCTCTGGGACATCAACCCCCGGCTGGCTGGGCGCCCTGACGACCACACACGGGGCGTCGGTCGGAGATGAATTTCAGGCGCTCGACTCAGCCGCGAATTTCTGCAGGAAGGCCCGCAAGCATCGCCTCGACGGCCTATCGGGCAACGGCGAGGGCATCTTGGGCCTCTGCTCAGGCGCCTGACGATCTCGCCCAAGAGCGGATCGGCTATCTGTATCTCGGATGGCTGATTCACGCGGCCATGAGTATACGATAGTCGCGTGAGCGCGGGCGGGCTTTGCCCGACCGTGCTCGCCCGCGGGGGGCCCAACCGTCTTACCCACATCACTGGAGCCCTAAAACCATGCCGTACAACGAAAACCTTCCTCCGCACCCCGGAGAGATCTTGGTGGAGGAGTTCCTCGAGCCGCTCGGATTGACACAGACATACCTGGCCCAAAAGCTGGGCGTCCCCATCCAGCGAATCAACGAAATTGCGAGGGGAAAGCGGGGCATCACGCCCGAGACAGCGTGGCTGCTCGCCGGGGCCTTCGAGATCTCGCCTCAGTTCTGGATGAACCTGCAGGTGCACTACGACCTCGCGGCGTCGCGCCCCGAGAAACTGGTCCACAGCATCCGTCCGAAAAGCAAAGCTCTGCCGGCGTCAACTCGCTGAGTAGGACCGCGGGACCACGTGCGGAGCTCCCCATCAAGCGGCTGCCTTGCGCTTCGACGGACCTGCCCAGATTGCTCGCAGGACTGCGCGAGGCGCCCTGTCGATCACGGTTAGGAGCACCAAGGCCGGGCCTTCTGGCGTCCGCCGCCCCTGCTCCCAGTTCCGAACCGTGCCAACGCTGACTCCGAATGCTGTGGCAAACTCCCCCTGCGACAAGCCAAGCTTCTCCCGCGTGGCCGCCACGTCGATATCACGTGCCCTAACCTTGTGGGCCCGCCCACGCGCCTTCTCGCCGCGCGTGAAGGCGATCGCATCTTCCAGTCCCTCGGCTATTGCTTGAAATGCCTTCCTGGCCATGTTTTTACCTCTTGAATGGCCTTGCCAGCTCACCTGCGAGCGCGGCAAGGATGTTCCGCTCCGACTTGGATAGATTGTCCTTTTCGTTCTTGGCAAAGAGGGTCAGCAGAAACACCGGCATGATGTCGCTGTGATAGTAGTACACCACACGGACACCGATGACGACACGCACCTTGCGAATCCCGCCCGTTTCTTTCATCACCACCCCCACAAGTAGGATCCCTCGCGATCATCCCGACAACCCGATCCTGCTCGTCTGGGGTCAACAGTTTCGCCGCACGAGCCTGATAGCTCCGCGTTTCGACGATGGTCCGCCATCTCTCCACCACGAGCCTTAGACTACGCCATTGGCGCACCATGGGCAACCACGACATCGGACTCTCGCGCGAGGTAGACGGTCAAAGGCTCGGCCCGCCCGAGCACTGCCTCGAGCGACCCGTCGATCGCGATGCACTGGCGGCCTATCTCGCCGAGGTCGTGGGTCTTGCGAAATGGTTGGTCGTGCCAAGTCAAGAAACCCTTCATTGCCTTTCAGCCGCCTGCTGTGCGTGGAAGACCGTGTCGTCGGTCAGCGGAGCGACGGCGGTCAGCTCGTGGTTGCCTGCTCGCAAATCGTTGGCGGCTTTGGCGAACCACGACATCGTGTCCGCGACGCGGGCCGGATCATGCGGCATAGAGCAGCCGACCTTCGCGGGTAATGGTCGCGGGAAGGGACGCGCGCAGGTGAGCGCGGCTGTCGAAAGCGTCGCGCGTCCAGACGAGGATGTCGGCCGCGGCGCCCAGATCCCAGAGGAGACTATGCGCGCGCTGGGCGCGACGATACGCGGGTTCGTCGGACCGGGACACGACGACCATGATGTCGTAGTCGCTGTCGCGGCCCGAATTCCCGCGCGCCCGTGAGCCAAAGAGATAGATGCGCTCTGGCTGGCAACCGTTGACCAGGCGCCTGACGATCTCGCCCAAGAGCGGATCGGCTATCTGCATCTCGGATGATTGATTCAAGCGGCTATGAGTATACATCGAGGCCGCAAGACTCCGCGCGTCCATAGTCGCCCAAGCTCAGCGCAGCAACGTGAAAGCGTGATGGGTGCCGTGCCGGTGCACTCGGTCCCACGACAAAATTGCGACCGCCGGGATGGCTGGCGCGTAGAGCGCGAAGACCGCTCGGGACAAAAACCGGGTAGAGAGCCCCGTCCGCCCCAGCTCTCGAACGCGCCGTTGCTTCGATGCTGCCGCGAAGCCGCAGCGTTGCAACTCCGTCTCCCTGCCGCACGAAATATATTCCCTTGCCCGCTCGATTGTATTCAGTACAATCCATCTCCGTGGCGCGGTCACCGCATTTCAACTTGGCAGAGGTGAAAAAGGTTGCGGCGTCTCCGGATGCGATTCTGCTCTCTAAGACACGCGCCCGCGTCTTCTTCGCTACGCCACGAGTGGCCGCCGAGGCAGCCACTCGTATGATGAGAGAGCTAACCGATACCGCGTTCGTTGAAACCAAATTCCAAAACCCGGACATCTGTGATGTGTACGCATACCAAGCGATTCCACCTATCACGGCCATGGTGGCCGGCACTGAAAGGATCTGCCGAGCTTGGTACGTCAAGCTCACGCTGCTACCTGAGCACGTCCTGCTGGTTTCGTTCCACCCACTGGAAAGGCCGATCCGCACTGCCCGTGGAAAGAAGGTGACACCATGAAGAGGCTTCGTTGCGCCCAGTGTGGCAAAGGAACAATCCGTCCCGTGGCGTGCGCGGGCAGGCGCGAATGGTACAAGACGATGGAGGTCGAGGTCCCCGCTGACTTTTCTATCCCCACCTGTGATCACTGCGGCGAGGAGTGGCTCAGCGTGCGCCAGAGCCAGGCCCTCGATGACGCGCTCGAAACCGCCTACACGGCAGAGCTTGTCCGGCTTGCCTCCCACCAACTCGCCAAGCTGGCCGGAGCAGCCATCGAACAGAAACGGGTTGAGCAGCTCCTTGGTCTCTCGCAAGGCTATCTGTCCCACATAAAAGCTGGTCGCCACGCACCGAGCCCAATGCTGGTGACCGAACTAGTGCTCTTGGCCAAAGACCCCGAGCGGCGCCTCAAGGAGCTAGAAGCATTCTGGAAACGCCGGGCAGCATAATCCCAGCAGCTCGGCATTTGGGCACCCCATTTGCCATCGCCGAGCTTGTTCCGGAGTGACGAGCTCGGTGCAATGTAGGAGTCCGAGACGTCGCGCCTAGTCAGGCACAGGTCGTGGCGCCTTCATCTTTCGCTTGCTCACTCCCCGAACCAGCGCTCTGGGTCGCCGAGCAGGAAGGTTTCGAGATCGATGCCATCGCCGCCCACCAGCAATCGCCGCGCGCTGGGATGCTGGCGGGCGAAAAAGTCGAGCCCGGGCAAGGCCTCGCGCCGCGTGCCGCTCTTCACTTCGATAGCCACCAGTCTGCGTCCCTTGCGCATGACGAAGTCCACCTCGCGACTCGCTTCGCGCCACCATGACAGCTCGAACCCCGAGGCCTGGGCTGCTCGAAGAAGGTGGGCACCGACTGCTGTCTCGACCAGACGGCCCCGCACCTCGGATTCCTGCCCATCGTCCGGTCGCAACGCAGTCACCAGGGCGTTGTTGAGCGCTAGCAACTTTGGGCTCGAACCACGCCTGTTCATGTGGCTGCCCGAAAACCGTGGGAGCCCGGCGAGCAAACCTGCACCGGCCAGAAGATCGAGGTAGTGGACGAGCGTGACCACGTTGCCGCCCTCCTGCATCTGACCGAGCATTTTTTGATAGGACAGGATTTGTCCCGAATAGATACAGCCGAGCTCGAACAAACGACGCAAGAGCGCGGGTTTGTCGACGCGGACGAGATAGAGGATGTCGCGCGAGACCGTGGTCTCGATGAGCGAATCGCGGACATAGGCTAGAAATCGGCCCCTGTCGCTCACCAGCGGCGCGGCGCCCGGATAGCTGCCCCAGGTGACGAATTCCTCGATCGAAAAACCGAAGGCATCACGCATTTCCTTGAACGACCAATGCGGCACGTAGATGGTTTCGAATCGGCCGGCCAGGCTTTCGCTGAGCCCGGACATGAGCAGGAGCTGGGAGGAACCGAGGAGAACCACGTGCAATGGCAAGCGACGCCTTGTGTCTTCGTCCCACAGTTTCTTGGTCAGGGCGGACCAGTCGGGGATCTTTTGCACTTCATCGAGGAAGAGAACAGCGCCCTTGGCCGACCGACTGGCGAGAGAACGCGCCTTCTCCCACTCGGTTTCCAGCCAGGCCGAAGGAGACGCGCCCACGGCGTCAGCTGCCGCATAACGGTTGGGAACCCGGAGGTTGTCGCCGACTTGCAGCGCGACGGTCGTCTTTCCCACTTGGCGAGGACCGGCCAAGACCTGCAAGAAGCGTCTCTCCCGACCAAGACGCTCCATGAGCACCGAAAAGGCACGCCGCCTGATCTTCACCATGACTAGATAAATATCTCACTATGTCTAGATAATCAACTCATTCCTTGCAGCACGAGAAGCCTCCTCCAATTCTTGGCCCGTTCAGGACCAGTATCCACTGTGTTTTTTGAGAGTCTAGCCATCGTTCGCTCCGGGGCTGCGCATGCCGGCCCCTTCACCGCACAAACCGCCCCTTCTTGGTGACCGGCGGATTCCGCACCCGGATCTTGGGCCGTTCGTGTAGCTCGTCGTCGGGCACGAACACGATGCGCATGCCCCAACCGCCA
Source organism: uncultured delta proteobacterium (assembly GCA_963849735.1). Taxonomy (GTDB): domain Bacteria; phylum Myxococcota_A; class Polyangia; order Fen-1088; family Fen-1088; genus Fen-1118. The sequence goes on along the minus strand of CAWKJE010000048.1, from coordinate 96,300 downwards.
TGGCAGCCGAGCAGCTTGATGAACTCGGCCGTCGTGAAGTCCCGGCCGTCGATGGCAACAACGGGCTCGTCGAGCTCGACGGGAACCGCCGCATCAGTAATGATCTGACAGCGGAGCACCCCGCCGCGAGCAACCCACTGATCGCCAGCCTCGAAGTACTCGACCTGGGGTTTACCAACGGGAATCTCCATCGCAACATAGTTGTAGCTGGCGCGCAGCTCCTGATTGGCCTGCAGGTGCTCGTTCCAAAACGTTAGGATCTCGGCGTCGGTCATGGCGGCGAGTTGCTTGGCGCCGATCTTGAGGTGCGTCGTCGCAACCTTGCTGTCGGCATACTCGATGATCGCGTCGTCGCCCCGGCGGCTGATGCGGACCTGCTCGGGCGAGGCAATGTAGGGGCGCTTGGGGAGTGGCATGGCCAGGAGGAGACTATCGGACAAGCTCGCATTCCGGCGTGAAATCCTGGACGAATCCTTTGCACCAAATGTGCACTAAACGGTCGGTCTCGGGCGTCCACCCACCGACATGGCCATCTCGTTTGCCCCATGGCGAAGAAAGTGCTCGCGCACTCTGGTCGGGTTGTGCTTCGCGATGTAGACGCAGATGAGGTCACAATTTGTGACCTCAAAATCTCGTGCTCCTCGCGGGTCAACCCGACCTCATTACCTACTGATGCTGACGTCACCCCGCCACCAAGCTGTTCGCTGAGAGCTTGAGGCCGCAAGACTCCGCGCGTCCATAGTCGCCCAAGCTCAGCGCAGCAACGTGAAAGCGTGATGGGTGCCGTGCCGGTGCACTCGGTCCCACGACAAAATCGCGACCGCGGGGGTGGCTGGCGCGTAGAGCGCGAAGACCGCTCGGGACAAAAACCGAGGCGGACCACCTACACCCGATGGCCTCGGCGACACCGTGTCCTCCCCATCGTCCGGTCGCAACGGAGTCACCAGGGCGTTGTTGAGCGCTAGCAACTTTGGGCTCGAACCACGCCTGCTCACGTGGCTGCCGAGCTCGGAAGAGCTACCGGGTCGCCCGTGATTGGCTTCCTCGTTGCCAAGCTAGGCGTCTGGCAGGAAGCGAAGCCTGAGCAAATCCACCGATCCACCTTCAGGGTACACCCGAGTTCCGAGCCGAAACGCCTTCTTCGCTTTGCGAGCACAGGGCTCCAAGCGGAGTAACTTGACGTTCTGAAGTGAAGTCTGAATATCCGGCGGCCCAACGATCATTACACGTGCTCCATCATCTTCGCCGGGATCAATCCAGGATGCCGCACACGATTCCAGGCGCGACGCCGCAATGATCGGCTCGCCTGTCACGTCATACAGCGTAATTGGATTCTTCTGCCTTCGAAAATTCCCAACAGCGACGCCCAACCGGAGGCGTACTTTAGCTGTCGCACCGCTTGCAATTGACTCGAACCTGTTGGCAAGAGTACGCAACGCCTCTATCCCCTCCGCCACGTTGCTAATGGCTGCAAATACTGCGTCTCCCCACGTGTTGCAGGCGACGAGTGTTCCTGACTGCATCGCACCCCTTATCGCAAGATTGAAAGATTCGTAGAGCCACAGCAGCTGTCTGCCAGCATCATCGCCGGGCAGCATGCTGAACCCCGCCAGGTCACCGGAAATGACCAAGCCGGAAAGTTCGACAGGCATCGTCAGCGATGGCGCCAGGGCGGGCCGCTGCAGTCCTGGCAGGTCGTTAACCTTATCGGCGGCAGCATCGCGACGCATTATCGAGTATCTGGGCAGTAACTCTACAACCCTATGGTAGGCCTCATCCCCCGACTTGAATTGAAGTAAGTCGAGGATGTCCTTGCGAGCCTCGTCTGCAAAATTCTCAGCGTCATCAACAGCGTAATCCACGATTTCCAGCCGGAATGCCTGAAGCACGAGATGGAACGCCGTTTCCAGCGCTGCAACGCCTTGTGTAAATTCGATCGGCAGTTCGCTGCCCATCGACAGCCTCTCAAGCAAACCATCACCACCACCGCTGTGTGATCGGCCAAGCACCTCTGCGCAGAATCGTCTCCACAAGTCGTAGTGAAGGGGGAGCGAGTTTCGCATCATGCGCAGCGTCTCTGCATGAACCTTGGCTTCGGCCACCCTAATGCGGCGCCACATGCGGCACAGCTCGCACAGCTCGCCTTCTGAAGCTTGCTTGGACGGCGATACGTCACCCGGCACGATCGGCATGACAGGCGCCCCGATACTCTCCAGCAGAGACTGCCATTCTGTCAGAGTTGACTCTTGGTCGAATGGGGCTTGAATCAAAGCGGCGTAGCGGTCGGAGAGGGTGGACAATTCCACATAGCTGCTAGGCGCAAACGCGTCCATGCGTCTCGCCCACAAAAGCTTATAGGCATCGAGTGCGCCACGCGCTAGATGGTCTAATGCGCGCCGAAAGTGCTTGTTCCTGTTGGCGTCATCAGCGTCTACACCCCAATCGATGTGAGCAACGGCGTTGCGAACCTGATTGGCGACTTGCGCCAGACTAGATTCACCGCTAGCAAGGCACGCCTCGCACACTGGAACCAGCACGGATTCCGTAAACCGAGCAAGCTCCACTAGGTTTTGGGTTGAGTCACCATCGGCCCAACCAGAGCCCGGCTCATGCACGAGCGGGCTCGTCATGACAAACCTGCTAGCTTCCTAAAGTCGTGACTACCTGCCGTGACGGGCGAGGATACGAAGGCGATACGCATCTAGCGACTGCTGGCTTGGCGTCTCAAGCATCGGCTTCCCTCCGAAGGGAAAGCCCTCAAAGGCAAGAACAGGATTAACGTTGCGACACGCCTCATCCATCGACCCGGAGAGCTTCTTCCTAGCAAGGTATTCAGGATCTGGAGGGTTCGATGTACTCTCGAGAGCTTGGTTCTGATTCATTGTCGCTATCTTGCTGGCAGGTTTTGGAATCAGCGCAACGGTTGACATCGATCGCGTCAACGCGAACGCTTAGAGCCTACTATGATCCGGAAGTCAAGGGTAGTTATTTTCCAGGAATAACGAAAACTTCCGACAAATCAGCCGCAGCTGCTCAGCCGAATCCGGCCCAAGACCGGGGTCGAACTGTTGCCGCTTCTGTCCCGCGTCCGGCACCAGCCTTCTCGGCAGGGCTACGCGCTATCCCTCGGCCAGCAGACCCGCCACGGCAACGTCGTAGTCGGGCGGGGTGCCATCCCAGCGGGGCTGGTTGGTGTCCGGGCTCCCGATGGCCACACCGCAAATGCAAGTCCCAAAGGCGCTGGAAGAAGCGCTCGCAAAGCTAAGGCACGACCCGTCGCGCCCGGTGCGCGCTCACCTGGCCGATCTGGACGTGGAGCTGCCAGGGCGAATCCACTGAGGAGATCATTCGCATTCTGCGCGAGGGTCGGGAAGTCGGGGGAAACGCCGAGCCGCCCGAGGGGCTGTGATCTGGCTGCTCGACACCAACATGCTGGTGTACGCCCGCAACGGGCTAGCATCGGTGGTGTCGCGGCTCGACGAGGCCTGGGTGCAGGGAGAGGTGGTCACCAGCCTGCTGGTCGTGGGCGAGCTGATCTACGGCGTCGAAAAATCCAACCGCCGAGACGCGAACCTGGCCGCGGTGGACCAGCGGGACCGACAACTTGGCGCTCTTCAAGGAGGCGAGCGAGCTCGCTCAAAAACAGACCAAGCTTGCCGTGGGCGTGGACAACGCTACGGATCCTCGAAAACTTGCTCTGAGCGTGGCTCTGGTCATCGCGCGACTCTTCGGCAAGGATGCTGGTAGAGACGCGGCTTCACGCTGGGAAGTGCCGGTCCCGGCAGGGCTGTTGAAGACGGCGAGGTCGAAGGGTGAGATGCGACGTAGGGCCGCCCGGCGGAAGCCGAAGTAGGCTCGTCTCCAATCCGCCATTACTCGCCATCGACTGACCTTCACACACCACTTGACGGGACGTAAACAGTAGGATCGCGAGACCACATGACCGCGACCAAGAGACGCCATCATCCGACCACGACGCTAGGGCCGTCTCACCCCGCCCCTTCGGCGGGATCTCCGCGACGCGGGACCTTGCGGTCGGCCAGCAATGGTGTAAGGGGCAGCCCCGGGGCGAGGAGAAGACCAAGAAGACGAGCTCGCCGCTGCCGTTGCCCGAGAGGAACCATCGAGGGCTCGAGGATGCCCAAACCGGCAATCCCGAGAACACCTCTGGTACCGGCGCGGCATAGCGGCCGACTTTCGCGGGCGATGTGCACCGGAAGGACGCGCGCAGGTGAACGCGAGTCGGGCGATTGAGAAAGCGATTGAGAAAGTAGTTGCATGGTGACTACATGGCTCCTACCCTGATACGGAGGGCCTCATGCCCAGTGCCGCACGAAGAGCGCGCGACGCAATCGTTTCACTACGCGACGCCAAGGCAAACCTGAGCCGGCTCACCAAGCAGGCACGCGACGGCGGTCGTGTGGTCATCACCAACCATGGGATGCCCATCGCGGATCTGGTACCCCACGGGATGGGTGCACCGCCGCTACGCCACGTGAAACGCCCGGGGCCATTGCCCAAACCGATCCGGCTCGAAGGCAAAGGCCCAACCGCATCGGAAGTCGTCCTCACGGATCGGGTGAGCTGAAGTGGCGGCAAGTGACGCGCCGCCCCCTTGGGTGCGGAAGACAAAGCACAAAGGATTAGGCCGATGCGGAGGTCCGCAGGAACCGTGGCAGGCGTGGTAGGCTCGTCCCATGGTCACGGTCAACGTCCAGCTTCCCGAGGAAGCGTTCTCCGCACTCCGCAGGTCACCTGCGGAGATGGCCGGCGACCTGCGCCTGGCTTCCGCCGTCCACTGGTACTCACGCGGCTTGATATCGCAGGAGCGTGCCGCGCAGATCGCCGGGCTGGACCGCACGGATTTCATACTCGCGCTTGCTCGCGAAGGTGTGGACGCCTTCACGGTGGACATGAACTCGCTCCGGCGCGAGATGGCTGATGGCTGAGACAGCCATCGTCAACGCATCGCCGCTGATCTGTCTGAGTCGGGCTGGCGCCTTGGTTGGTGCAAGTGGACGATCCCGAGATCCCGCCGAGCATCCTTGGCTGGGATCTCGGCACAGGCGAATCAACGGTGTTGGCGTGGGCGCTAGCTCATCCTGGGGCGCGTGCGATTATCGATGACCTCCACGGCAGACGTTGCGGCGAGGCCCTCGGTATTCCCTTGCGTGGCACCGTTGGCCTCGTTCTTCGTGCCCGTCGATCCCGCAAGATCGCCTCGGCCCGCGACGCATTCGAAAGGTTGCGGGCAGGCGGCATGTATTTGTCGGATCGTCCTCGACGTCTTGAGGGAGGTCGGCGAGCTGTAGGCCAGCGTGTCCTGCTGACACACGGCCCACGTCGCGTGAGGCCGGCTGGCTGCGTCGGACCGGGACACGCTCGGGCTACGGAAAGAACAGCTTAAGAAGGCAGCTTGTGTCGAGGTAGAGACCCATCTCCTCGGCGTCCTACTCGTCGCGATCCTTGGCCAGGAGAGCGTCGGTCGAGGGCTGGGAGGGCCGATTCTTCCAGAATCGTTGCATCTGTCGCGCGTGAACGACGGGGTCGAATTGTTGCCGCTTCTGTCCCGCGCCCGGCACCAGCGGCAGCAGTCGGGCCACCGGCTTAGAATCGCGGGTGATGGGAATCTCCTCGCCCTCAGCCAGAGCCTTCTCGGCCTTGGGCCAATGCAGGCGCATGTCACGCACCGTCATCGAGGTCATGTGGCAAGCGTACCATGGACCATAACATGTTTCACACGGGCGAAGTCCATCCCCGGAGGAGCGGGGCGGCGACCGACGGTGTGCGGGATGTTCTCGAAGGCTGTAGCTCATGGGCAGACCGTGCCGCCCTGAACGCCACTTGGATCACTAGTCAAGGCGATAGAGTCCAAATAGAGCGCACATTGCGCTGGTGTTGGATTTGCCATGCATTGGAGGTCCGGGCTGGACCTTCCACTGGCGCTGACCGTCGTGACGTTCGCACAGCAAAGCGGCTTGCTGCAAAAGGAGACTTCCTGAATATTGGATAGCTCGCCAGCCGCTTGAAGATCGGTGAGGAACTGCATGACGATTGGCGAGCCCGGGGGATAGTAAGATGAGCTTGTCTGACAGTTAGTGTCATCAGCACCTAGGAAGGGGCAGCCGCTTGACGGGACCGTAGTCTGGGTGGCGCTGCCATCGCTGTATACAAGCACATCGAACCCGGCGCGGTTCGCAGACGCAGTTTCGATGATCTCCGCAACGGGACTGCCAGCCTCCGGTTGAAGTCCCTCAACGCCGTCGTTGTTCGAGAAGCCAGCATCGGGTACATGCGATCTCAGCCCGGTCGAAGAGCACGTAGCGAGTAAGGGAATGAGCAAAGCTAGACGATTCATTTCTGCCATGGTGATCCGATTGTTCCCCAAAACCGCTGCCCCTTCGAGTTACCCCTGTCCCGTCGAACACCGCTCGCTGCGCGCGGCTCGTCATCGAAGTCGCTGCGCCCGCTATCCGGTTTCTTCGGCCCAGTTCTCTATTTGCAGGCCCGGAACACGAGCGAATTCACGCGCGTTATTGGTGACCAGGATCCATCCCTCGGCGCGGGCATGAGCCGCCAGCCACAAGTCGTTGTTGCCGATCAGGGTGCCCAGCTTCTGCAGGCCCGCGCGAATCTGACCGTAGTGCTCCCCTGCTGCTTCGGGCAGCGCACGTGGGGGCACCAATGCTTCGAGCTCTTGAATGACGGCCATCGCCTTGTCACGTGATTGGCTCTTCTCGGCACCGAAGCGAAGCTCGCCCAGCGTGATTACCGACATGGCCATCTCGTCTGCCGTATGCCGGAGAAAGTGCTCGCGCACGACGGGTGGGCTGTGCTTTGCGACATAGATGCAGATGTTGGTGTCGAGAAGATACTGAACACTCATCAGAGGTCATCCCTCTGCTGGGGGTAAACGTCTTCTCGCCCCCCTTCCATGAAATCAGCCGGCAGACTGGCCAGGGCATCGAATATCGCGCTCGCGTTGACCGGAACTTCGCGCAGCACGAGCTCATCGCCCCGGCGAAAAATCTCGACCCGGTCGGCGGATAAACGGAATTCCTTGGGTAGACGAACCGCCTGGCTGTTCCCCGATTGGAAGACACGCGCGAAAGCCATCCTTGAGTCCTCGCCCGCAGTATATACGACCACGTATACACGATCCAGGTCCTTCGTAGCGGTAGCCTCGCCGACAGTCGGGCCGCCTGGTTTTTGGCGGAGCGCTACTCTATCCCTCGGCCAGCAGACCGGCCACGGCAACGTCGTAGTCGGGCGGGGTGCCGTCCCAGCGGGGCTGGTTGGTGTCCGGGCTCAGGTCAAGGCCCCGCTCGGCCGCCCAGCCCCCGAGCCACGCGACGCTGTCCCCCGCTACCTCGCGGCGCGCTGGCCCGGCCATCCTGCCGCCGTTAGGCGCCACGAACCGCCATTGCCCCTCCTCGTCACGCTCGATCTGCCAGCCGCCTTCATGGACCAGGCGGTGATGATATGTGCACAGCAACACAACATTGTCCACGCTGGTCTCGCCTCCGTGCAGCCAGTGCCTCACATGATGGCCGTGCAAGAATCGTTGGTGGGTGCAGCCCGGGAAACGGCAGCCGCGATCCCGCTCGTGCAGGACGCGCCGGATGGCGGGCGGAATCGAGCGCGTGCGCCGACCCACGTTCAGCTCTTCGCCGGTGCCCGCCATGGCCACCAGGCCGCAATCGCAAGCCACCCTGCGCAGCGCTTCCGCCGCCACGCGGGTTCCATCATCCAGGGTGGCGGACAGAGTCCCATCTTCGGCCAGCGGGTCTTGGTCGACGTGAATGATGACCTGGAACCTCTCGCCCCCGTTACCCCCGACCGGGTGGCCCGCCAGGAAGCCTTGGGCCAGCGTTACCAATCCCGCGGCCCGCGACGGCCACGCAGGCGGCGGGCTCGCCTCCTCGTCCGAGGTCTCGACGTGCCGCACTGACAACCGGGACGCCGGCGTCTTTTGCGCACTTTCCGCGGAAACGTCCGCCTGGTCGCCCTCTCGCGTCAGCGTAGCTGACGCTTCCGCGGAAGCGTGCGCATGCTCGACCTCGCGCGCGCGGTCGAGCGCCCGCGCCACCAGGTCGGCCTCGTCCGGGCTCAGCACGATCTCGAGCTTCACCATGCCGCCCGGCAGCGGACGACGGCGCAGCGAGCGCGCCTCGGGCGGAATGGGATCGTCCTGCCCCCGCGCGCTTCGGTAGCCGCGACAGATGCGCTCCAGTTGCCCGCCCGTCGCACAAAGCGCCATTTCCAGCAGGGTGGCCTCGTTCGCCGGAGTCGCCACTCGAGTGAGCGCGCGCACCTTCGCATACGACAGCGTGCCCGCGGCTAGCGCTCCGTCGATGGCCGGCAACACACCCAGCGCCCGCGCCACCCGCACCCTTTCACGCGCGGTCGCCAGGTCGAGCCCAACCCGCCAAGACAACCAGTGCGCACAGGTGAGCGCCCCCTGAGCACCCCAGCCATTCGCCGCATCGAACTGACGGATGCAGGCGAGCAACCGGTGCGTCGCCGCGTCCAATCGGACTGACAATTCCGCGATCTCCTGCCCTAGATCCTCGACGCTGACCATGGGCGATACTATACGCATGCGCAGTGCCCGGGCAAGGTGAAAGTGAACAGAGAAACGAGAAGCTCCGACGGTGTTGCTGGTCTTGTCACCCCACCGCGGGGAGCACGCCACCACCAGGCCCGCGGAGGCGGCGTCTTGGTCAATCCAATGCTGCATGACACTGGGCAACTCGGGGCTGCTAGCAACCAGAAGCGCGAGCTCGTGCATCTTTGACTAATCCAGTCTCTAAACGATACCGTTTTCAGACTTGAATTCAGACCTGCATGGGCCCATCATTCCGAGGATGCGGGCCATCAAAGTTGCTGAAGACATCGTCCCGGTAGGTGAGTTCAAAGGCCAAGCCGCGAGGTGGCTCAGGCATGCCGCCGAGACCGGACAGCCAGTCGTGATCACCCAGAACGGCAAGCCAGCCGGCGTATTGGTTTCGCCGACCGAGTATGACCGCTTGACCGAGCGGCAACGCTTCCTCGAATCGGTTGCACTCGGCCTCGCAGACGCTGAAGCTGGCCGGACCATGGACTCGAAGGAGCTTCTGCGCCGGCTCGAGAAGAGGCGGCAGACCGGACGTCAGGCTTGAAGGTCATCTGGTCAGAGCAGGCGCTCACGCGCCTCGTCGATATCCAGGACTTCGTCATACGTGCAAACCCCACCGCAGCGGAGCGACTCGTCCATCGCATCGTCGAGCGCGGCGATGGGTTGTCGAGGTTTCCTCAGATGGGGCGTGTGGTGCCTGAGCTCCCGGGTACCGGCATCCGTGAGATCATCGAGGGCCACTACCGGATCGTGTATCGTGTCCAGGCGAAGGTCGTCCAGGTGCTCACGGTCTTTGAAGGGCACCGACAGTTTCCGCGGGAAGACCTCGATAAGTAGTGCGTCTTACCCACATTGCTGGAGCCTCAAAACCATGCCCTACAACGAAGACCCATCTCCTCGGCGTCCTACTCGTCGCGAGGTCATGTGGCAAGCGTACCATGGCCGATAACATGTTTCACACGGGACCCTCACCCTCCCAGGGTGACGGACTCGCGCTGGCCACCGGGGATCGCCATCGTATCGCGCTCCCCCCACGTCTCGCCGCGCCCCGTCTGGCCGGCCGGCCATCGCCCACCCCATCCCGCGCTCGCGTCCGACTTTTGCCACGAGTATCCGCTCAATGGAACGATGGCGTCGGTTTCGCTACCGGGCGAGCCGTGTGATCCAGCCTTCGGAGCGGCTCCGTGCCGTGTAGTCGTGGGCGAGAGCCTCTAGATCACCTTCGCGAAGAGCCCGTTCAGCCCCGCCAAGAACGCGGCTTGCACATGTGCTGCGGGTACAGTGACTTCTCCCCAGGTCAGGTCCTTCGTAGCGGTGGCCTCGCCGACCACCACGCATCGGAATCCGAGATCCGACGCAGCTCGGACGGTGGTGTCGATGCACATGTGGGTCATCATCCCGCAGAAGAAGATGCGTGTGATCTCCCGGTTCCGCAGCTCCTGGAGCAGCGCGGTCTCGCGAAAGGCGTTGGGGTGGTGCTTCTGCACAATGATCTCCCCCGGCTGCGGCGCCACCAGGGGATGGAAGTCGATACCGGGCGTATCCCGCAGAAAGAAGGTGGCACCCGGACGGATGGAGACGTGCTGTACGTGGATGACGGTCTCGTGCTTCTCGCGTGCCTTGTCGAGTACCTTCCTGGCGACATCAGCCGCCGCTCGTGCCCCAACCACGGGGTTCCTGCCGCCGGGGAAGTAGTCGTTCTGGAGGTCGACAAGAATTAGCGCGAGGTTGTCGGATGTGTCGAGCATGGCCAAGTCATCATAGAACGCGCGCGTCTCGGCTACGATATCCCGGCCAGACGTGACAACGTGGTATCCTATCCGCAATGGATCTCGCGGGTGCATACACGGCAGACCGGGCGGCGGCGCTGTCCGGCGTGCCCAAATCCACCATCCACTGGTGGGCTCGCAACGAGATCCTGGTTCCCAGCGTCTCGGCCGAGAAGGTCAAGCTGTGGTCGTACTCGGATCTCATGGGCCTACGGGTCATCTACTGGCTGCGCCAGCGCAAGACGACGGACCTGGGCGTGGACATTCCGCGCACCAGCATGCCAGCGGTGCGCCAGGCGCTGGACACGCTTGGGGACATTGGCTCTCCGATTTGGCAGCCCAGTAGCGATCCGGCGCTGTTCGTGGACGGCGCGGGACAAATGAAGTGGACCCCGATTTTTGGACCAGGGGCTAGAGTAGTAAACGCTCTGCAGCAACCTGTAAAATGGAGCAGAGCCGATGAAGAAACGAACCAGACACGAACCGGCATTCAAAGCGAAGGTAGCCCTGGCGGCGCTGAGGGAGGAGGGAACGGTGCCCGAGTTGGCGAAGCGCTTTGGCGTACACCCGTCGCGGGTGTTCCAGTGGAAGCGGCAGTTGCAAGATCAGGCAGCTAGTGCATTTATTACCGGCCCAGCGTCCGATGAATCGTCGCAGGTTGACGAGCTGCTCAAGAAGATCGGCGAGCTGACCGTGGAGCGCGATTTTTTATCGCGAGGGTTGCGTCGCTAGGGCTGATGCAACGACGCGAGATGATCGCCCCGACGACGAAAGGTCCATCTCTGCGACGACAATGTGTTCTGCTGTCCCTTCACCGCTCGGGGCTGGCGTACCAGCCGGTCCCGGCGGACGCCGGCGAGCTGGCCTTGATGCGGGAGATTGACAGGATCCACCTGGAGTGGCCGTTCTATGGCAGCAGACGTATGGTCGTCGAACTGGGCCGCCGTGGCCACCACGTCAACCGCAAGCGGGTCCAGCGCTTGATGCGCGTGATGGGGCTTGAGGCGATGGCACCGGGTCCAGCCACGAGCCGGCCCCGCAAGCAGGACAAGAAATACCCTTACCTGCTGCGGGGTCTGGAAGTCACACGGCCCAACCAGGTCTGGGCGACCGACATAACGTACATTCCCCTTCGTCACGGCTTCGTATACTTAGTCGCAATCATCGACTGGTACTCGCGCAAGGTTCTCTCCTGGCGCCTGTCGAACACGTTGGACACGCCGTTTTGCATCGAGGCGCTGGAGGAAGCCTTCACGCGCTTTGGGAGGCCCGAGATCTTCAACTCAGACCAGGGATGCCAATTCACTGCGGAGGACTTCACGCAGAGCCTGCTCGACGCTGGCGTGGCCATCAGTCGCGACGGAAAGGGCCGCTGCCTCGACAACGTATTCGTCGAGCGGCTGTGGCGGTCACTGAAATACGAGGAGGTCTATCTGAAAGGCTACGATTCGATTGCCGAGGCTCGCAGAGAAATAGCCATATACCTAGCATTCTTCAACGAGAAGCGGCCGCATCAGTCTCTGGGATACCAAACACCCGACGAGCTCTTCACCGAAGAGCCAATGCGAAAGGCCGCCTGATCACCACAGCGCCTCGGGCCGGCGGGGCCTCTGAAGGGAGCGTCACGGCTCAGGACTCGACAAAGCTTTCAAAACCACCTTGCTTTCCACCTCCTGCGCGTGTATCCATCAAATCCGCAGAGCGCACTCTCTTCCTGGCCCCGGATCGTGGTCCTGAAGACGGGGTCCACCTCAAAATCTATCTGAAGCGACCCGAAGGCGTGCAGAACCTGGACGGTCAGCTTGGCGACGAGGGATTGCTGGATCTTGTCGCGCCTTTCGCGACTCGCGAAGGGACACGAGGTCCGGATCTCGCCCGGCCACGACCCGACCTGCGCATCGTGCCGGCCAAGCTCGGCGGCTCGCCCCACGTGGTCGGCACGCGGAACGAAACTTGCGCTATCGCGGCTCTGGCCCAGGATGATTTCACCACCGACGGGATCCTGTCGCTCTATCCCTACCTGACTCGTGAACAGATCGAGCAGGCCGTCGACCTGGAGCGGCAGCTCAGCGAGAATCTTCTCCACAAGGCCGCCGCGTAGTTCTGGCCGGTGATGCAACCGCCGCACGTTGAACCAGATCCGGCGGCACTCGACGAGCTCCCGGGCACACCCGAGTCGGTCCGGCCGCCGAGATAGCTCATGGCACGGGGATCACTCGGCATCCTCGCGTCTCCAAGACCTCGACCCGTCTCGGGTCGATGATCCGCGCTTCCTGCTCGCCAGCAAAGAAGCTGGTGATGCGGATGTTGTCGAGGGGTGCCTTGGCGACCACGTAGCTCGGGCCGAACTTTCGTTCCGCGACCCAGCGGGCCAGGCTGAAAGACTCGTGCGTGCCTCGCCAGAGAGCTCGGGCAAATCCGGGGTTGACGACATCGAGCTGGTGCTGTCGTGCGATGTGGTCAGTCATGAAGCTCCGGTCCCGGATATGCGTGGTCTCCGAACGCGCAGCTCGATCATGGATCGAGTTGAAAGAGCGGGTCGCGTCTGAGAGGACGTGCGCTTGGACCGCGAGATAGCGCTGCCAGATCTGCCGCCTGGACGCATTGAGATCTCTCAGGCACAGGAGGCGGAACTGCTTTGCCTTCTGCACCCCGCGATAGAGGACTACCTCGCCATCTGCGAGCAAGGGCTGGTCGGCGACTTTCACTATCTGGTAGCTGCCATGCTGGACCAAGACGTAGACTGGCTCGTTCAGGACGGTTTCGGTGAGGTAGACGGCCACAGGCGCCGCGACACCATCCACTTGTACGCGGCCAAGGCGGAGCGCCACCCGCTCCACCTTTCCGCTGCGTGACCGCTCCCAGAAGGTTAGCACGCGCGCGGCGTCCTCCTTAAAGCAGGCACCGAAAAAGTAAGGCCGCTGTGGCACCGCGTGCTCGCTCAGGACTCCCCGGAGCACGAACCCATACTTGAAGTAGTAGTCGCGTTGCGGGGGCGACTCCGGGCTGTAGGCGAGTGCCCCGCCCGCTGCAAGCCACGGCACGAGGCGCCCATCGCCCGCCACGGTACACGTTGATAGAGGCTCTTTGCGCCGTCCGGTCATGGCGAGATCAACTCACGCGGCCCTCACCTCGACCTGGAGCTTGAGGTGCGCGCTGCGAACTTGGTCCTGAAGCGCGAGCCTGACGAACTGAGCCTCGCTCTGCCCGAGGGCGCGAGCAAAATTCGCCGCCTTTTCCAGGCTGACCGACCGCCGTCCCCGCTCTATGTCGCAGAGATGCGTTCTCGATATCCCGAGGATTCGAGCGTACTCGGCCAGGCTCTGCTCGTCGCACTTTCGCAACGCGGAGAGAGCGCCTCCGAGCGTGAGAGGGCCGCCGATCAGACCCTCCAGAAACTCAACCGTTTCCTGATGACTCTTAGTGGTCATGTTTGTTGACCTCCTCGACGTTGACGAAGTGAATCGTCCCCCAGGCGTACGTCCACACCAACAAGGTGTACCCGTCATACGGGTACAGTCAAGGACCCATCGAACGCCCACGGCGCGAGGCGCCCGTCCGCGGGAAGACCTCGATGAGTAGCGCGTCGGGCTGAATAATCTGACCGGGGCTCAGCCGAGAGTTACACTCGGGACCACGGCCGGCCGATGAGCGACAAGTCCACCTATACCCAGGACGAGGTAAACGAGATCATCAAGCGCGCGTTGGCGCAAGAAGCGGGTAAGGAGAGCTTCCTCGACCACGACGACTTGGTGGAAATTGCCAGCGAAGCGGGCATCGGCCGGCAGGCCCTCGAGCGCGCCATGGCCGACATTGCCCTCGAGCGAACGCGCGCGGCGGTCCGGCAAAATCAGGCCGAAGAGATCGCGGCCGAGCGGCGCTTGCTGCTCGAGCGCTTTGGCGCATCGTTGCTGGGCTATGCCGCCGTGAATGCTGCGCTTTTCCTGCTGTGCCAACGCACGGGCGGCACCTGGTACGTGTGGCCGCTACTAGGGAGCGGTGTCGCCCTGGCCATGCAGATGCGCCATGTGCTCTTCCCCTACCAGAAGCTGGAGCGCAGGCGACGGAAGCTAGCCAAGCAACGCGCTCGGGCGCTTAGGAGGGCCGAGCGCGAAGAGCTGAAGCGGAAGATACTCGGCTTCATGGGCAACCCGACCAACACCGACCATGCGAGGGCCTTCGAAAACGTGGTGCAAGTCGGTGTCTCCACGCTGCTCGACATTGCGGAGAGGAAGCTTGCCCAGCACCGGCAACGCCCGCGCACGCCCAAGCTCGACGAGTGACCGTGCCCTAGCCTGGTAGAGCGCTGTTTCGACTCGCACATGACTTCGACGCGGTCACCGTTCAAAGCGCCGTCGGATTCGCAGCCCTGGCTCGCAGGCCGACCAACCAGGCGGACAACAGGTCGCCGTGGGCGGCAAGCCTGTTCCAAAGATTCGTGGCGAGAACCTCGTTGTAGGTATGCGAAGTCAGGTTTCGGTCATCTGCCATCTGTAACGCCGCGACCGCTTGCTCGTCACTCAAAAGGCCGATATCGCGGCAGGCGCGGATGGTCGCGCGCGGCGAGGTGTATTCGAAGCGCTGGATGGCCGCGTCTCGCTCCACGGCTGTCGGGTTCGCCAGGTGCACCAGCTCTTCGAGAGTGGCCAGCGCGCGAATGGCGACTGCCGTACCTTGGGTCAAACGCTCCATGGAATGCCCTCGGCCAACACCCGATTGCGCAGAGATTCATCCATTTCTCGCAGATCGACGACATCCACGTGAAAGGGGATGTTGCTCTCTTCGAAACGCTCCCTGAGGCGCACCAACAGGGAGCCGGGCAAGTCGTCATCAGGCCAGATGCCCACGTCGATATCGCTCAACCGATCGGCGGTTCCTCTCGCCCACGAGCCGAACAGGATCACCCTGGCGCGCTGGCCTCTCAGCTCTTCGCCGACGATTCGGCGAGCCTCGTTCAGAGCCCAAACTGCCGTCTGGCTCACACCCGCGTGGCTCGCTGGCAGCTCGATTGCCATGGGCGTCAGCATACGCACGCGGCCCTGCAGTCGCAATCCCTGGCGGGCATCCTTGCTAGGGACGGTGCAGCCGCGTTGTACCCCGAAGCCGGCAACCAGGAGCAAACCATACGCCGAGGGCCCCAACCTGCTAAGATCGCGCCATGACGTTGCCAGCAAAACGGCCTCGGCCCGCGCGCTACGAGGACATCCTCGCGCTGCCCGAGCACCTCGTTGGCGAGATCGTCGATGGCGAGTTGGTCGTCTCTCCCCGCCCAGCGCCCGCGCACGCACGTGCCGCGTCTTCGTTGGGCATGGGCATTGGCAGACCGTTCGATCACGGCCAGGATGGCCCGGGCGGATGGGTGATCCTCGACGAGCCCGAGCTGCACCTGGCCGAGCACGTCTTGGTTCCCGACCTGGCCGGGTGGCGCAGCGAGCGCATGCCCGCTCTGCCGACCACTGCATGGTTCGACCTTGCACCCGACTGGCTGTGCGAGGTCCTCTCGCCCGCGACCGCCCTCGTGGACCGCACCCACAAGCAGGAGATCTATCGCGCTCATCGAGTCCCCTGGCTGTGGTTCGTGGATCCCGCGGCCCGCACGGTCGAGGTATTGCGCAACGCCGAGAATGGCTGGCTGCTGATCGGCACCTCCGGCGGCAACACCGAAGCACGCATGCCGCCGTTCGATGCCGTCCCTCTCGACCTGGCCAAGCTGTGGGAGCTGACACCGCTGCCCGCGCCGTGAGCTGCGCTCGTTGCGCCACGCCGCTACGCCGGAGTCACCTTGATTCCCAGAGCTTCGGCGTTTCCCCTGACGCGTTCGTCTGTGGACACGACATCTAACTCCGGTAGCGTCTCGGCCAGGAGCTGCACGGTTGCTAGGTGAATGGCATCGGGCGTTCGTACCGGCTCGACCGGAAACTCCTCGCCCGTTCTCCGCAACACGTCATCTCCAATTGGGATCACTTCAGCCCAGCTCTCGAACTCCGCGACCCTGCGGCGGGCGCTTTGTGCGCCGGCAACATCCAGCCTGCCCATGGCACGAGCGCGCCGGATAGCCCGTCTGGCCTCGGCGAAGGTCAACGCAGAGGTGTAGCACGTGCCATCCAGCAGCAGTGGCCGCATGGTCTCATCACCCTCCAGGACCACGCGCAGGAGCGCACTCGTCTCCACGTAGCGATGCGAGCTCACCGGGGATGCTCCTCACGGTCGGCATCGAGCAACTCCAGCGCAGTACCGCTCTTGAGCAAAGCCGGCAGCGCCGATTGCCAATGCGGACGGCCCGGAGGGGGAACCTGCCTGAGCAGCCCTCGGTCGACGAGTCGTTGCCGCAGAAGTGCGTCAGGAGAGAGATTCGTGGTCTGGTTTGATCCGGGAGCGCGCAGTTCCGCGACCACACGGGAGCGGTCGGTCACAATGATGATATCTCCGCGCGCAACGTCGCGCAGGTGCGCGCTAAGGTGGATCTTGAGGTCGCGGACGCCGACGGTCTTCATCCTGTTAGTGTGGTCTCAAGAGACTACATGGTCAAGTCTCTTACCGGAGCTCTTCGACCAGCGCCGGCAGCGATAGCGTCGTCACCTCGAGGTTGCCCAGCCTGCGCGTGATGGGTGCCGGTGTGCTCGGTACCACGACAAAATTGCGACCGCGGGGATGGCTGGCGCGTAGCGCGCGAAGACCGCTCGGGACAAAAGCCGAGGCCGACCACTTGCATTCGATGGCGTCGGCGACACCGCGTCCTGCGGGCAAGACAAAATCCACTTCATGCTGTTGCTTGTCCCGCCAATAGCAGACGGGTCTCTCCCGCGACGTTGCGAGCAGCGTCTCCAGAACCATCTGTTCCCACAGGACACCGCAGTCCTCTGGTCGCAAATCGTCCCAACCGCGGCAGTAGGCGGAAAATCCCGTATCGAACCCATAGATCTTGGGTTGCCGAACCAGCTCTTGTCGGCCGCCGTCGTGATAGGGCCGCAAGATGGCAATGACCTGCGTGATCTCCATGGCATCGATGTAGCTCATCACGGTTGGACGACTCAGCTCGCATGCGCGACCCAAGGCGCTCACGTCAACCAGTCCCCCGCTCTGACGGAGCAGAAGCTGCAGGAGGCGCAAGAATGCGCTGCGCTTCTCCACTCGGAACAGCTCTTGCACATCACGGGCAAAATAGGAATCGAGCCACTCGGCATAGATCTCCGGCAGGCGCTCGGGGGCTAGCAGTGCAGCGGGTAGCCCACCTGCCAAGAGACGCCGCCGAAGGTCTTTGACTCCGAATGCCGCGAGCTCATGCAGGAGCACCGGCTGGAGATGCACGGTCTGCTTCCGTCCGGTCAAGGCATCGCGAAACTTCTGGGTGGCGGCGAGCGTCGACGAGCCCGTGGCCAGAACCTTGACTGCCGGGAAGGCGTCAGCCGCGATCTTGAGCAGGCGGCTCGGGTCGGCAAGCTGGTGGATCTCGTCGAGAATGAGAACCGGCGATTCGAGCCCGCCCAAGAAACGCTCGGGGTCAGCGAGACGGTCTACCGTGCTGGGTAGATCGCAGTTGAGGTAGAGCGCATTGGGAATGCTCCGCGCCAGCGTGGTCTTGCCAACGCGCCTCACCCCGGATAGCCACACAATGGGGACCCGCCGCCAGGCGTCCCGCACCTGGTCTGCCCAGAAGGGACGCGGTACGGTAGTGGCCATTGGCAGTTTTTACATTTGGTTTAACCAGTTGTCAATTGTAGATACATGGTAAGGCCAGCCGCTCCGCAAGCACTATGACCTCATCAACCAAGGGCGAACGGCAAGTCCGGCCTTCGCTCTCGCCAAAAACGGTCTGCAGCCTCAATGTCCGCCGCCTGTTTCGAGAAGCGGATGCTCAAGGTCGCGGTCGTGTATCTTCGCCATCTCGTAGATGACACCGCAGCACCAGTCCGAACACCCGGGATGTCGGCACCGAATCGAGTCCACCGCTCGGGACCAAAGCCGAGGTACCGGACGAGATAGAAAATTAATAGGTAGCCTATGATTTTTCAATAGCGCAGTGGGGCGTGAGCGGGGTACGAGCCTCCTCGCTCTGCTGTCGAGGTAGCATACCCATCCGTGCTCTCTGGTCATCGGCGCCCGATCTCTGCATGAGCGATTGGACGGTGTAGTGCGCCAAACGCCTATTGGTTAAACCGAGGCCGATCAGGCCGCATCATGGTCGGCAACCATCTGGATACCCCCGTCCCTACCGAAGAAGACCTTCTTGCCGGCAACCTCTTTCCACCATCCCAAGCGACACCTGGCTCGGCGAATGCTGACCACGCCGAAACGCCAGGCGGTCTTGTCGCCCCTGAAGGGCTCCTCGGAGAGCAGGTCATTGTAGGATGGCACGGGCCAGGTGTGATCGAGTACCTCGTACTCGCTGACCGTGCCGTCGAGCCAATGATCGAAGTGTTCTTTGATCGTCGTGCCGGGGGCATTGGGGTACAGCGCAATAAGATGGCAGGCTCCATCCGGGTCGAGCCTGCTGGGAATGGCGTGAACGATTTGTCGAAGGATATCCGTGCCAGCCACTCCGCCGCTCCAGAAATTGTCCCCAGCCTTCGCAGCACTGTCGGGCGCATAGGGCGGATTTGCAAGCAGCAGATCGCAAGTTCCGCTGACCGATCCGAAGACGTCGCTCAACACGAATTCGATGTTGCTCAGCCCATTGAGAGTGGCATTGAATTGGGCAAAGGCGAGCGCCCGCGGATTCACGTCAGCTGCCAAAACCCTCTGGCAATGGCCACTTGCGAGGATCGCGTGCACTCCAGAGCCGGTTCCGATGTCAACGGCGCGCCGGCGTGGGGACCGCTTGACGAGGCCGCCAAGAATATAGCTTTCGCCCCAGAGCCACATCACCTGGTTGATGGCGGTGTTCTTCTCAGGCCGATCGGTGGAGATGTATTTGTCATAGCAGGGGAACAGGCAAACTCTCGATCGAAAGACACCATCGCTCTCTTCCACCAACTGCATTTCCCTGGCGGCCTCGATGAACGCCGCGGAAAAATGCCGACTCAGGCGATCCCCCTCCACCTGGCACCCGTCGATGAAGAGCTCAACCAACGTGTCTACGAGATTGAGCCTATCCGGGGACCAGTTGGGCCGCATTTCGCGCCAGAAATTGACCCCGAGGCGAGGAAACACGCCGAGGCGACCCGCGCAGCTCGCGAGGTTGTACCCGGAATGGCCAAGCTGCTCAGTGAACGCTGCCATTCTCTCAGTCTTGTCCAACGGGATTGGAACCGGTACGTCTTCTGAGATGGTCCTCAACATTGTCAGTCACAGCCTCTCTCTAGTCCCAACGAGGACGCTATCAGCGTCATATCTCATTGTCGTCCGCACAAGTCAACAGTAAACCCGAAGCATTGGCCGGTGCCGAATGCCCCAAGGCGAGCGCGACGGGACTCGAGAATCAGCAGAGCCGCAATTGCCGCGCGGCCGGCTTCCCGTCGAGGAGCACGAAGGGCGAGGCGATTTTCCACGCAGCGCCCGCCGCGCGCAGAGCAGCCACATCACGCAGGCGCTGCTCACTGCGCATGGTCAGCAAGCGCTTGGCCGAGCGCGGACCGATGCCCGGGATGCGTAGCAGCTCGGCTAGGGGAGCCTGGTTGATCTCGACCGGGAAGCGCTCCGGGTGCCTCTGTGCCCAGAGGGCCTTGGGATCGGTGTGCAGCGGCAGCGCGCCGGTTTCATCGAAGTGGATCTCGTCGAGGGCGAAACCGTAGCTGCGCAGCAGGAAATCGGCCTGGTACAAGCGATGCTCGCGTTCGAAGGGAATGGGCGTCCGCTCGGCCACCGGAGTGCCCGCGATGGGCTGCAAGGCCGAATAATACACGCGGGCCAGCTTGAGCTCGCGATAGCACCGCACGGCCGCGCCCATCACCTCGCGATCGGCTTCACCCGCCGCGCCCACCACGAGCTGCGTGGTCTGCCCGGAGCGCGCGAATTGGCCGCGCTCGATGGCACGGGCGACCTGGCGCATGGGCGCGAGGATCTGCTCCTCGAACTTCTTGCCCGGCGCGATACGCGCCAGGTGAGCGGCCGTGGGCGTCTCCATGTTCACCGACACGCGCGTGGCCAGGGCCATGGCGCGCTCGATCTGATCGGACCGGCTGCCCGGAATCATCTTGAGATGGATGTAGCCGCGAAAGGCATGGCGCCTACGCAGCAGCTCGACCGTGGCCAGCATGCGATCCATGGTGGCCACGGCGCCGCCCCGAATGGCGGAGGACAAGAACAGCCCGAACACCCGCCCGCTGCGCTGGAGATCCGTGAACGCCGTCGCCAGTTGCTCGGGCGCCAGACTCGCCGCGCGCCCTTGCCCGCCGCAACGCTCGACGCAATAGATGCAGGATCGCTCGCAGCCTGCCGCCTGCAATACCTTCAACATGGGTACGCGCTGGCCCGAGGGCAGCGCCGCGGGATAGATCCACAAGCCGTTGTTAGCGCGCTGCCGGTGCTGGGCGGGTCCGCAGGCGCAGGACAGGTCGTGCTGCGCAGCCCGTGCAAGCTCCGCTAGCGCAGTCTCTACCGAAGGAGTCGTCCTTACGACGGCCACGCTTCCTTATACTGAACAGTTGAACAGTTATCAAGCTCTCCAGCACATTCCGGCACCTTCCGCCGGCCAGGAGCTCAGCCGCTGAATGCCGCGTTTCGCTGCTGGGCGGGGTCGATGGCCTCGAGCAAGCGGTCCGCGAAGGCGTTGACGTAAGGCTCCTGCAGCATGCTGTAGTGGCCACCCGGCGTGTCGATGACATCGAGGCCGCTGCGCGAGCGCCCGGACCATCCGAACAACGGATCGAGCACTAGTGCGACGGCCGGGAGATCGTCGCCGTCCCCCTTCCCCGCCCTGACTAGCACGAGCCGCGCGTCGACCTGCCCGGGCCGGTAACGTTCGCTGGCGTCGGCATAGATGTCCGCGATCCGCAGAGGCGGGATCCACGCCGGCCACTCGCCTCCCGTCGTCAGGACGTGCTCGAGCAGACGAAGGCGCAGTGGGATGGACGCCGATTCGGTGAGCTTGAGCGCCTCGTACGCAAAGAGGTTCTTCAGCTTGTGTAGCACCTCGCCGCCCACCCCGGCCGGGCCAGGGGCAGGCTCGCCGCCCGCCGTCCCAGCCGAGCTCGGCTGCCGGGCGCGCTTGAAGATGGCGGAAAAGCGTTCCCAGCGCTCGGCGGTCACGCGCCGGGGTTTGACCGGGGCCACGAAGGAGTCGAGAAGGATGACCCGTTGCACCACCTGCGCTTCCCGCTCCAGGCGCTCCGCCATGGCGAATGCAATCACACCCCCGGCGCACAGCCCCCCGATAGTATAGGGTCCGGTCGGTTGCTGCCGCCGCATATGCCGCACGCAATACTCGGCCATGTCGGGCACGGACAGATGGGCGAGGGGAATGCCGGCGCGTCGGCGGGGCAGGAGACCAAAGACGGAATACTCTGGCGGCATGCGACGGGCCAGATTCAGATAGGGCATGACCTCGCCCAGGCCGTCGTAGACGAAGAACAGGGCCTTGGGGCCGCCCGGCCTGATCGCGACAATCCCATCGCCATCGCCGAGCACCCCCGGGCGGGGACCCACCAGGGCGTCGACGGCCGCCGCCAATCCCGCGATGGTGGGAGAGTGCAGGATGTGCGAGAGACCCAGCTTGGCGCCCAGCTGCTTCTCGATCTCGGCGAGCAGCGTGACGCTGAGCAGAGAATGCCCTCCGAGGTCGAAGAAGTCGTCATCCACACCGAACCCATCTCGTTTGAGCAGCATCTTCCAGATCTCGGCCAGACGCTGCTCGGTCGAGGTGCGCGGCCCCCGGACAGCCACAGCCGCCGGGCGCGACTCGGGCGCCGGTAGCGCCTTACGATCGATCTTACCGTTGGGCGTGGTGGGAAAGGCGTCCAGCGCCATAAAATGCTGCGGCACCATGTAGTCGGGCAGGGTCCGTCGCAGATGTGCCCGCAATGCCTGCTCGTCGAGGCCGCCACCGTGAAGCCGCAGGTAGGCCACCAGCCGCACGTCTCCCTTGTCCTCCTCCCGCGCCACCACCACCGCCTGTTGCACGGCAGGGAGCTCCCCCAGGGCACTCTCGATTTCGCCCAGCTCGATGCGAAAGCCGCGTATCTTGACCTGGAAGTCCACCCGACCGAGACACTCGATCTCGCCGTCAGGGCGCCACCGTCCCAAATCCCCCGTCCGGTACAGCAGCTCTCCCTTCTTGCCATGGGGATCGGGAAGGAAGCGCTCCGCGGTCAGCTCCGGCCGATTCAGATAGCCCAGCGCCAAGCCGTCGCCCCCGATATAGATCTCCCCCGCGACGCCGATCGGGCATTGCTGCATCCTGCCATCGAGGATCCGGATGGTGGTGTTGCTGATCGGCCTGCCGATGGTGATACCCCGGCGCGGCGAGCTGACCCGACCACAGGTGGACCACACCGTGGTCTCCGTGGGTCCGTACATGTTCCACAGCTCGCTGACACGGCCGAGCAGCGCCTCGGCAAGGTCGAGCGGCAGGGCCTCGCCTCCGCACAGTGCCTTGAACCTCGGCTGACCACGCCAGCCGCTGGCCAGCAGCAAGCGCCAGGTGGCGGGGGTAGCCTGCATCGCCGTCACTCCGTGCCCTTCGATGAGCCCCCGCAAGGCCTCCCCATCAATCGCCTGCTCGCGGCTGGCCAGCACGATCTGCGCCCCGACGCACAGGGGCAGCAGCAGCTCCAGCACCGCGATGTCAAAAGACAGCGTGGTCACCGCGAGTAGCCGATCCTCCTGCTGCAAACCGGGGACGCCCGCCATGGCGGTGAGGAAGTTGACCACGGCCTGGTGGGGCACACATACCCCCTTGGGCCTGCCCGTGGAGCCCGAGGTGTAGAGCACGTAGGCTATGTCGCGCGGGCCCACGCCCGCGCCGTCATCGGGCAATCGATCGGTCGGCTGGCGCGCGATCTCGCTCAGGTCGCCATCGATTTGCAAGGTCATCGCGCGCGGGCAGCCGTGTACGTTGGCGAGCGAAGAGCTCGAAATGACCAGAGCCAGACGCGAATCCTCGACCATGTAGGCCAGGCGCTCGGCCGGGAACGAGGGGTCGAGGGGGACGTAGCCCGCGCCTGACTTGAGCACGGCGAGAACCGCAACGACAATCTCGGGCGAGCGCTGGAGGCAGATGCCGACCAGCTTGCCTCGCCCGACGCCACGGGCCTGCAGTGCGTTGGCGAGCTGGTTCGCCCGCAGATTCAATTCCATGAAGGTGAACGATGTCTGGCCGTACCGGAGCGCGACCGCATCCGGCGTCTTCCGCGCCTGCGTCTCGATGAGCCCGCCAATGGGCAGATCACGCGGGTAGGTCGTTGCGGCGGGGTTCCACTCGTGGAGCAGCTTTTGCGCCTCGCTCTGTGTCAGTAGCGGCAGGCTGGCGATGCGCCGATCCGGCTCGCCCACCAAGGCTTCCAGCAACACGCCGAAGTGCTGGCACATACGCCGGAT
Organism: uncultured delta proteobacterium; assembly: GCA_963849735.1. Taxonomy (GTDB): domain Bacteria; phylum Myxococcota_A; class Polyangia; order Fen-1088; family Fen-1088; genus Fen-1118. The sequence goes on along the minus strand of CAWKJE010000048.1, from coordinate 72,441 downwards.
CGTGTCGGCTTCGAAGAGGTCGGTGCTGTATTCCACCTCGCCGGCGAGGCCTTGGTCCGAGATGGACATGGACAGCGTCACATCGACCTTCGAGGTTCCAGTATCCAGACCTTGATAAGTCGATACCTGCGAGACCCGGGAAGTGCTCTCCGGGTCGAACAGCACGAACATGGCCTGGAACAGGGGCGTCCGGCTCGGATCGCGCCCCGGCGCCAAAGTCGCCACCAGGTTGGTGAAGGGAAGCTCGGCGCGGGAGAAGGCACCCAGGACCCGCTCGCGTGTCTGGCGCACGAGGCTCCGGAAGGTCTGCTCATCGTCGAACCGCGAGCGCAAAACCACCGTATTGAGGAAGCATCCCACCAGCGCCTGCGTCTCGGTCTGGGTGCGACCCGAGATCGGCGTTCCGACCAGAAGGTCGTTCTGGCCCGAATAGCGATAGAGCAGGCTGGCGAAGGCCGCCTCGAGCAGCATGAACAGCGTGGCCTGCTCCTGGCGGCCGAGCGCGCGCGCTCCTTCGAGCACGCTCCTCTTGGGCAGCACGAAATGCTCGGTCGCACCCCGGAAGGTCAGCTCGGGCGGTCGCGGTTTGTCGGCCGGCAGCGCGAGGACCGGCACGGCACCCGACAGTGTCTCCTTCCAGTACGCGAGCTGTGCCTCCAGCCGGTCGCCCTGGTACCAGTCGCGCTGCCAGCAGGCGAAATCGGCATATTGCACAGGTAGCTCGGGCAACGGGGACGGCAGCCCGCGGGAGAAGGCCTCGACCATCTGCCTCACCTCTCCCTGCACCAGCCCCATCGCCCACTCATCCCCGATGATGTGATGCATGACCACGAGCAACCGGTGCTCGTGCTCGGAATAGTGCACCAGGGCCACGCGCAACAGCGGGGGCTCGGCCAGCTTGAACGGCTTGCGTCCCTCCTCCCGGACCACGCGAGCCCACTCCGCGGCTCGTTCGCTCTCCGGCAACCCGGAGAGATCGACCTCGCGCATCGGCAAATCGAGGAGTGGCGCCACCACCTGCCTGAGCCCCTCCTGCCCCACCACGAAGGCGCTACGCAGGATCTCGTGCCGGCGCAGCAGCTCGCCCAGCGCCTGCCGCAACGCTGGCCCATGGTAAGGCCCGGTCAGGTCGATCACGTCCACGATGTTGTAGGCCGGGCTATCCGGAACCATTTGGGCGAGCAGCCAAAACTGCTCTTGGGCGAAGGACAGGGGGCAGGGAGCGTCCTGCTTGCGGGGAAGAATGCGGCGAGGTTCTTGCGGCGGCTCTGCCCCGGGCTTGCCCTCGTCCCGCGCCATCAGCGCCGCCAGGCCAGCGACGGTGGAATGCTCGAACACTTGCTCGGTGGGCAGCTCCACTCCCAGCGTGTCGCGTATGCGCGAAACCGCCTTGATCACCAGCAGCGAGTGCCCACCCAGCTCGAAGAAATCATCGTGGATGCCGATCCGCGCGACATTGAGCAGCTTGGCCCATATCTCGGCCAGCGCCCTTTCGGTGTCGGTGCGCGGGGCGACGAAGCTCTCGGCCGCCGCGGCCTGCACTTGCGAGAAGGCCGGCAACGCCTTGCGATCGATCTTGCCATTCTGGGTCAAAGGCATGGACTCCAGCAGGACGAGCTGGGCCGGCACCATGTACTCGGGCAGTCTCTGCCTGAGGAAGTCGGACAGAGCGCTCACGCCATGGGTCGCTCCTTCGCGCAGAACCACATACCCGACCAGCTGCTTGTTGCCGGGAGTATCCTCGCGCGACAAGACCGCGCACGACTGCACGTCGGGCTGGGCGGCGAGGGTTGCCTCGATCTCGCCCAATTCGATGCGGTAACCCCGGATCTTCACTTGATTGTCGATCCGCCCCAGGTACTCGAGCACCCCGTCGGCCCGATAGCGTGCCAGGTCACCCGTCTTGTACAACCGCGCCCCTTCCCGTCCCGAAAAGCGGTCGACCAGGAATCGCTCTTGCGTGAGCTCCGGCCGATTGAGATAGCCGCGTGCCACACCCGCACCCCCGATGTAGAGCTCCCCCGTCTCGCCCACCGGGACCGGCTGCAAGTCGGCATCCAGCACATAGAGCTGGGTGTTGGCGATGGGACGGCCGATGGGGATCGGGCCGGTACGAGCATCTTCGGGCCTGACCTCGTACACGCAACAACCCACCACCGTCTCGGTTGGACCGTACTCATTGATGAGCCGGGTATTGGGGGCCAGATTGCGCCACACTTCCACGCTCTCGGCCAGCAGGTTCTCGCCGCCGATCACGAATGTCTTGGTCATTCCCGCGAGCTCCGCGGGGGCTAGCTGCTGACCCAGCAGATCGAGATGCGCGGGCGTTATCTTTACCAGCGTGCGGTTGCCGTTGCGGCGCAACGCCGCCACCAGATTCTGCGCTCCCACATCCTCGGGTAGAAGCTCGGCGCACCCGCCCGCGAGCAGGATCGGATACAGACTCGTCACGGTGAGGTCGAACGAGATGGAGCTGTGCACCGGTACCGACCCACCCTGCTCGACCGCGTACGCCTTGACGGCCCAGCAGAGGTAATTGACCAGGCCGCGATGGAGTATCATGGCTCCCTTGGGCTGTCCGGTCGAGCCCGAGGTGTACATCACGTACGCCAAGTCGGCGGGCGAGGCGCTCGCCACGGGATTGTCGGTGGAGCAATCGGCAAAGCGCGCCCAGTCGCCGTCCAGAATGACGGCACGATCGCCAATCGTAGGGTATAGCGAGCGGCAGCTACTGTCGGTGAGCAGCACGCGAATCGCGGCGTCGTCGACCATGAAGGCCAGTCGGTCGGCCGGATAGGCCGGATCGAGCGGCACGTAAGCCGCGCCCGCCTTCCACGTCGCCAGCAAGCCCACCACCAGCTCCGGGCCGCGCTTGAGGGAAACTCCGACCAAGGATTCGCGCCCTACTCCGCGCTCGCGCAGGTAATGGGCTACCTGGTTCGCGCGCTGGTTGAGCTCGCGGTAGGTCAGTCGTCGCTCCGCGAAACTCACGGCGACGGCATCCGGGGTGCGGTCCACTTGCGCTTCGAACAGATCGTGGGCACACACAGGGGGGAGCTCGACGGCGGTGTCGTTCCAGGCCAAGAGAATCTTGTGGCGCTCGTCCTCGGACAGCGCCGATGCGCGCTGCGCCGCCGAAGACGTGTCCCGGTCCTTCGCCTCTACAGAGCCCACGCGATCATCTCCTTGAGGATCTCGTTGGTGCCGGCGTAAATGCGCTGCACGCGACAATCAGCCCACATGCGCGCGATGGGATACTCCAACATATAGCCGTACCCGCCGAAGAGCTGAACGCACTCGTCGACGATATGGAACTCGCGCTCGGTAAGCCATTGCTTGGCCATGGCGCTGGTCACCGGGTCAGACTGGCCCTTGATGAAGCGCTCTATGCAATGGTCGAGGAAGACCCGTCCCACATGAGCCTCGGTCTTGCATTCGGCTAGCTTCATCCGGGTGTTCTGGAAATCCATCAGGGGCTTGCCGAAGGCCACGCGGGTCTTGACGTAGTCGGTCGTCAGCTGCAGCGCCCGCTCCATGGTAGCCACGGCGGCCACCCCCACCGAGAGACGCTCGTAGGACAGATGCTCCATCATCTGAAAGAACCCTTTGCCCTCGACACCACCGAGCAGACACGACGCCGGGACGCGAACGTCTTCGAAGAAGAGCTCGCACACGTCTTGGCCTTGCCGCCCGATCTTGGCGAGGGGACGCCCGACTCGGTACCCACGCAGATCTTTGGTATCGAGCAATAGCATCGACACGCCCTTGGGCCCCGCGGCCTTGAGGTCGGTCTTGACCGCGAGGCACACCAGACCGGCCTGGCAACCGTTGGTGATGAAGGTCTTCGAGCCGTTGATGATGTAGTGGTCGCCGTTGCGCAGAGCCGCACAGGAGATGCCCTGCAGATCCGAGCCGGCACCCGGCTCGGTCATGGCTATCGCTCCTACCACCTCACCGCGCGCCATGCGGGGCAGCCAGGCGCGCTTCTGTTCGTCCCCGCCGTGGACCAACAGGTAGCGCGCGACTATGCTCTGCACGCTGGAGCCGAAGTGGACCCCGGCGCGCGCCAGCTCCTCGAGAACGACGACCTCGTGGGCGAAGGTACCGCCGCCGCCGCCGTAGGCCTGGGGAACATCGGGCAGCAGCATCCCGATCGCACCCGCCCGGAGCCACGCCTCCGGATCGGCCCGCTGCTCCTCGCGCCAGCGCGTCTGACGAGGCACCAGCTCGCCTTCGACGAAGCGACGGATGGTACGGCGAAATAGCTCGACATCATCTCCCGCCCACGGGGATTGGTAGTTTGGCTGCATGAATCCTCGCTAATATTCTAACCGGTTTGCCCGTCCGCGCGCTCCGCCGGCGCGTGTTCGCCCGCGGTCCCGTCCGGGCCGACCGCACTCGATGCGTGATGAACGCCGAGCACCGCGCGCCCGGATGGATCGGAGTTGCGAGCGAAGCTCGCGTCCCACGCGATCGCGGTGGGCGTGCTGCACGCGATGCTGGGGCCGCCCGGGACGCACGCGGCGGCCGACTCCCCCGGAAAGTGCGACTCGAAGATGTCCCGGTAGAGATAGCTCTCTTTGGTGGTGGGCGGGTTGTGGGGGAAGCGGTAATGGGCATTCTTCATCTGCACGTCACTCACCAGCCGGTCGGCGTGGGCCTTGAGCGCATCGATCCAGCCATAGCCGACGCCGTCGGAGAACTGCTCCTTTTGCCGCCACAGGATCTCCTCGGGCAGGTAGCCCTCGAAGGCCTTGCGCAGAGGATACTTCTCCATTCGACCCGGGCCCACCATCTTATCCTTCGCGTCGCAGGCCATGGCCACCTCGAGGAATTCCCGGTCCAAGAACGGCACCCGAATCTCGATCCCCCAGGCTGCCGAGGTCTTGTTGGCGCGCAGGCAGTCGTACTTGTGCAGCATGCTCAGCTTGCGCACGGTCTCCTCGTGAAACTCGCGCGCGTTCGGCGCCTTGTGAAAGTAGAGGTATCCACCGAAGACCTCGTCTGCCCCCTCGCCCGAGAGGACCATCTTGATGCCCATTGCCTTGATTCTCCGCATCATCAGATACATCGGGGTCGATGCCCGGATGCTGGTCACGTCGTAGCTTTCGATGTGATAGATGACGTCGCGGAGCGCATCCAGCCCCTCGGCGATGGTGAAGATAAACTCGTGGTGAACCGTACCTATGGCCGTCGCCACCGTGCGCGCCTTGGCCACGTCGGGTGAGCCCTCGAGCCCGATACAGAAGGAATGCAAGCGAGGCCACCACGCGGCGACCTTGTCCCCTTCTTCGACACGGTAGGGCGCAAAGCGTTGGGTGATCGCTGCGACGAGGGAAGAGTCGAGACCGCCGGAGATGAGGACACCGTAGGGGACGTCAGACATTAGCTGCTGGTGAACCGCGGACTCCAGGCTCGACCTCAGCTCGCCGAGATCGCACGGCTTGCCGTCCGAGCCACGGTACTCGGTCCAGCTCGGCTGGTAGTAGCGCACGGGTTGCGGGGTTTGGCGGGTGAGGTAGTGCCCCGGGGGAAAGTCCTCGATGTGGCGACAGAACTTGATGAGCGCCTTCATCTCGGAGGCGACGTGAAGATTGCCGCATTCGTCGCGCCCGGTGTAAAGCGGAATGACCCCGATAGGGTCACGCGCAATGAGAAAGTCGTTCTGCCTGCGATCATAGAGAACGAAGGCGAAGATGCCACTCAGCCGATTGAGGCAATCGACCCCGAAACGCTCGTAGAGCGGAATCACGGGCTCGCAGTCGGACGAGGTCTTGAAGGGATAGCCGGCGAGCTCGGCCCGCAAGGACTTGTGGTTGTAGATCTCGCCGTTCACGGCCAAGACCAAGTTGTTGGCCGCGTCGACCAACGGTTGGGCCCCGTGCTCGACATCCACAATGGACAGGCGCTCGTGGGCGAGAGCGGCGTGCTCGTCGGCGTACAAGCCACTCCAGTCAGGTCCGCGGTGTCGCAGCAGCCGGGCCATGGCCACGGCGCGTTCGCGCATGTCCCTGGGGTCACTCTGGATATCCAGAACGCAAGCTATGCCACACATGTCCCGGTCTCCTTGTAGGGAAGAGAGCCACTCAGAATGGGGGAGAGGCACTCGCGAGCACGACGCAGCTTAGCTCGCGCTTCTCTGTTGTACGACGAAGGCCGCAGTCGACCCGCGCGGGAATGAAGAAGATCTTAGGAATTAAGTTGGGGAGATATTCCGTCACTATAACGAGTCTCTACTACCTATAATTAGCATGTAATTTGAACGATAGGGCCTTGCGAGATCGTGTCAAAAAGAACAGTGCGCGTTGAGCGCACTGCATTCCACGCGCTCTTCCCCGGTTCACAGCGCTTTTCGTGAGTCGATAGGGCAGCCCGCCCGGGCCTACCAGGGCAACCGGTCACCCAGGTGGAAGAACTGGCCGCTCGGACCGTCGGCGGGCAAGGTCGCCAGCGCCACCGCGGTTTTCGCCCCATCGGCAACCGACATGGGGGCATTGTCCCCACCCATGGCCGTGCGCACCCAGCCGGGATGGGCGGAGTTCACCTTCAACGCGGTCCCGCGCAGTCGATGCGCCAGGGCTAGGGTAAAGCCGTTGAGCGCGGCCTTCGATGCCGTGTAGGCCGGGTTCAGGAAATTCGCGAACATCTCCGGGTTCTTCTCCAAGGTGGTGAGCGAGCCCAGGATGCTCGACTGGTTCACGATGCGCCCGGCGGGGCTCTTCTCGAGCAAGGGCAAAAGAGCGTAGGTCACCGCGACCGCGCCGAAGAGGTTGGTCTCGAATGTCCGCCGGAACGCCTCCAGGTCGCCGCCTTTCTTCCCGTCCGCTACCCCGGCGTTGTTGACCAGCACGTCGAGGCGCCCGAAGCGCTGGGCGAAGAAGCCCGGCAGCTTGGCCACGTCCTCTGGACTCGTTACATCAAGACCGACCGCGTGCGCGTCAGCCCCGGACTTGCGCACCTCCGCCGCGGCCTCCTCGCCCTTGCTCCGGTCACGGGCTCCGAGCACCACGGTCAAGCCCTGCTGGCCCAACTGGCGGGCAATCTCCAATCCGAGTCCTTTGTTGGCACCGGTTACTAGCGCGACGGATCTTGCGGTCATGGCCATCCCTTTCGGCAAAGAAGATTTACGATACGCGATCTTCTTTGCGCGGGCCACGAGCCATGATCCATGACCCGCGAGCCCGCTCCGACGGCTTGTGCGGGGTAATGCGACCCGCCACATGCCCCCTCTCCCCGCAGAGCATAGCTGACGGTGACCGTGTTGAGCAGGTACATCCGTCACCTGCTCTCAACCATCAAGACGGTTCTTGCGGGCAGCGATTGCCTGCGACGAAGGCCGGGGAATGTCATCTTCGCCCGCTCAGCCATGACAGAAGTATATGCGAGTATATACCCGTCAAGCCCCGGTCGGCGATCGTCGCCCGCTGATGGTAGCCACCGTCGGTAAAGACGCCTCGGAGGTGGCCTCTTGGCGAGGGACAGGCGTCCCCAGAATGGCGGCCAGCTCATCACGCTCCAGATTTTCATGCTCCAGCAGGGCGACGACCAGTCGTTCTAGCTCCGCGCGCTGCTGCATCAGCATCACCTTGGCCTCTTCCAGCGCGCGCGCCAAAATCCGGCGGGCTTCTTCCTCGATCGCGCCGATCGTCGAGGGACTCGTCCCGCTGTCGCTGCCCATGCGCTGGCCGAGGAAGGGATGCTCGGCCTCGTGCTCGTAATAGGCGGGACCGAGGCGCTCGCTCATACCGTAATGGGCCACCATGTGCGAGGCCAGTCGGGTGGCCTCCTTGAGGTCGTTCTCGGCACCGGTCGAGGTACTGCCCAAGATGAGACGTTCCGAGGCGTAGCCACCCATCAGCACACGCAGGCGCGACTCGAGCTCCGCTTGCGCCATCAAGTGGCGATCGGCGCCCGGGCTCTGTTGCGTGGCCCCCAGCGCCATTCCGCGCGGGATGATGGTCACGCGATGAAGCGGTTCCGCCTCGGGCGAGAAACGAGCCACCACCGCGTGACCGGCCTCGTGAACCGCGACTCGTTTCTTCTCCTTCGGGTCGAGCTTCGCCTCGCGCTGGTCGCCGAGCACGATCTTGTCATAGGCCTCGGTAAAATCCTGGGCGGCAAGGCTGTCCCGACCCTTGCGCGTCGCCGACAAGGCCGCCTCGTTGACCAGGTTGGCGAGATCCGCGCCCGAGAACCCCGGGGTGTTCTCGGCCACAACCTGGAGGTCGACATCGGGCGCGAGTGGCTTGCCCTTGGCGTGCACGCCCAGGATCGCCCGGCGCGCCGCCAACTCGGGCCGATCGACCAAGATGCGGCGATCGAAGCGGCCGGGGCGCAGCAGCGCCGGATCCAACACGTCGGGACGGTTGGTCGCGGCAATCACCACGACTGAGATCGGTGCGATCGAAGCCATCCATCTCCGAGAGCAACTGGTTGAGCGTCTGCTCGCGCTCATCGTTGCCGCCACCTAGCCCGGTACCGCGCGATCGCCCGACGGCGTCGATCTCGTCGATGAAGACGATAGTGGGTGCGCTTTTCTTGGCCTCCTTGAACAAATCGCGCACGCGCGCTGCCCCCAGGCCCACGAACATCTCGATAAACTCGGAGCCGCTAATGGAGAAGAACGGGACGCCTGACTCTCCGGCCACGGCGCGGGCCAAGAGCGTCTTGCCGGTTCCTGGCGGCCCGGCCAGGAGAACACCGCGCGGGACCTTCCCGCCGAGACGCTGGAAACGCTCGGGCTCCTTGAGAAACTGTACAATCTCCTGGAGGTCGGACTTCGCCGCCTTCAGCCCCGCTATGTCCTCGAAAGTCTGGCTTACCGAAGTCGCCTTGTCGAACTTGCGGCTTTGGTTCTTCCCGAAGGCGCCGAGGACGCCCCCGCTGCCCAACATCCCGGTGGCTCGCTTGGACATCCAAAGCCATACCCCGATGATCAGTGCCCAAGGCAAGAGCGTCACCAGCACTTGGACACCGAAGGGCTGCCTTTGACTCTTGACGGTGATCTGCACCCCCTTTTGGTGGAGAAGGGGCAAGAGCTGGGCATCATTGGGAGCGAGGTTGGTCTGGAGATTCTTGGTCGAGTGACCGTTGATCGTCTGGGGGCTCTTCAGCATGGCGTCGACGACCTCCCCATCGAGCACCGCTGACTCGACCTTGCCCTCCTCGACCAGCTGGAAAAACTGCGAGTAGGTGACAGGGGATTGTCCCGCCCCTTCGGTCGTAGTCTTCCAAAACCACATCGCGAGCATCATGAGCGGGAGCAAGAGCAGCATGCGACGCGAGGCTGACGGCCCGGGAGGTCCCCCCGCAGGGGGACGCTTCGCGCGGTCTTTCGGTCCGGCCTCGGTCATCTTACCTCCCGTAACATGCCAGGGCGGGGGCAAGAGTCTAGGAGGATCGGCCTAATAGATGCAGGGGTCGGGCTCATGCAGAAAGACCGCGCGATCAGTCTGATTCTCAAGAGAACCAGAACCGAGGGCGGCCGGGGAAGGCAGCTGGCGATCGTGGCCGCTGCCGTGCTGGCGGTTGTCATTTTGATCGGGGTAGTGGTCGCCGGATTTCGTGGCCGGCAAGTTCCGCAAAATGCTGCGTCGATGACGATACCGGCCACAAACTCCGCCAATGCGTGGTGGCGGCCCTGGTGGGTGCGATGAAGGTGCGGCCCCATGTCAGAGCAGATTCCGAGCCCATCGCCGAGGCGCAACGAATTCAGTGACTTGCAGCGCAGTTGTCGCCGGGGTGTGCAATCAACATGAAGGACGTTGTCCATCAAATCGAATGGTATGGCCTCGGCCGAGCTCATGCCACTGAGTACATCGGGTGAGGACATCGGAAAGTGTCACCACCGGTGACACAATTAGAGCCGCTCGGGGGCCCGGGCCTGCTGATCGTGCCTCGCCAAGTGCGCCAGGATCCGGTTCCACCTCTTCTCCTGTACGGATCTTCTCGGCAACACGAGCGCCGTGGGCGGGACCACCTCGGGTGCCCGTCGAACGCCTCGCTCGAGGTGCTCCAGATCGAGGTACTCTTCGCCATCAGAGAGAGGAGGCGCGCTCTCCGCGGTGCTCACTTGCGCGAGCTCCTCCTCCGAAAGCAGCTTCAAGACACTGTCACGGGTCACGAGCTCGGTTTGTCGGTTAGGCATAGTCGTCTCCTCTAGCCGGGTTGCCCCTATTCGCCGTTGCCTTTGAACGGACGCTCCAGCGCGCCTGTCTTCGCCGGCACGGTCGGATAGGGTCTGCCAGGGGCCACGCCTCGGCCGGCCAGCGGCACGATGCCCGCCATCTCACCGATGATGTTCACCAGCTCGGAATTCATCGGAACCACGATCTTCGTGTTCGTGGCGAGCGATTTCTCGACGGTAATCAACCGGCGCAAGAGCTGCGCATTGCCGACGAAGTACTTGTCGGCAGCCTCGTTCACGAGCTGAATAGCGAGTGCCTCTCCCTCGGCTTCGAGGATCTTGGCCTGCTTGATCCCTTCCGCCTTCTTGATCTCGGCCCGGCGCGCACCATCCGCCATGGTTTCGGTGGCCGTGGCGAAGTCGACCGCTGCGACTTTCTCGTTCTCGGCCTTCACGACCTTGTTCATGGTATCCTGCACGTCCTTGGGAGGGTCGATTTCCTTCAGCTCGGTTCTGACGATCTCGATGCCCCAGTGATTGGTTTCCTCGCGCATGGTCCTTTGCAGCTCGCTGTTGATCTTGCCCCGTTCACTGTTCGCGGACTTCAGGGTCAGGGTACCGATGATGTTGCGCAGGGTGGTCCGTGCCAGGTTGACCATCTGGTAGCGGTAGTCGTTCACGCTGTACTGGGAGCTCTTGATGCTCTCCTCGTCGCTTCGCACCTTGAAGTAGACTTGGGCGTCTACTCTTGCGTTGAGCTTGTCGCTGGTGATGATCTCCTGAGGGTCGGCGTTGACCATGACCTCGGTGATGTTGACCAGGATCAATCGATCGATGGCGGGAATGACCCAGTTGAAGCCCGGTTGGGCTAGGCGCCTGTACCTGCCGAAGCGCTCCACCAAACCCCTGCTCGTGGGCCGCACCAACCTGATCCCGGCCAGGAAGTACATGACGACAAATAAGACTCCGACGGCGACTGCGAGCATGGGTTATCGAGACCTCCCGAGGCGTTAGCCTCACCTCACCGTCGTTGACAGCAACTTTCAGGCCAACCTTCGATCCGGGCCGCATCGAGCGCCGCTCGCGTGACATACCGGTGCGGCATCGCCGCGCCGAGATCCTCCGCCGCGCCGTGCTCCATCATGATAGGGATGGGCCATGGGGGAAGTCGGCCTGATCGAGCAGTCGATGAGTGAAACCATGCGTTACGAGCCACCAACGATGTCCGGAGACCGCCTTATGCTCTCCCGCCTGGGTTGCTGCGCGCTCGGAGCTCTGTTCTTGCTCGGTTGCACCACGAACAACGGGGTGCAGCGACAAGACGGGGGCATCCAGGTGGCCGACGGCAAGCCCGCGCCGGCAGAAGGCGGAGCGACGGTTCCCGACGGATCCGGGTCGGCGGCGGGCGATCATCCCGCTTCGGATCTGGGCATGCCTCGCGGCGAGGGTCCCGATACGGGCAGAATCGCCGATTCGAGCGTGACCGGCGGCGCGCCGAGCGGCGCCGGTGGCGGGGGTGGCTCGGGTGACACTGCGACCACGGCCACGGGGGGAGCCGGCGGCAACGGTGGTGCAGGTGGATCCGGCGGCGATGCCGGCGGATCCAGCGGCGCCATTGGTTGCGGCGTTGCAGGACAGCCAACCTTCACCTATTCCCCGATTGCCGGGGTGCCCCAGGCCGTCAACGATCTGGGCTGCCTCATAGACCAGGAACAGCGTGACGTGGTGACTCCGGGGGGCGATGAGGCGAATCCTGGCTTCTCCGATGCGGATCAGCAGGCCTTCGACGGCTCGGGGCGGTTGTCACAGATTGTCGAGGCCGTCACGGGCAGCCTGATCTTCGCGGCCGGCGTCGCCGCGCTCGGACCGCTACCGACCAACGAGCAAAGCTCGGTCTTGGCCAGCTATGCCCAGCCCCTCTTTCCGACCTGGGCGATGAACGGGGTCGTCAGCTCCGCTGGCACGACCGCGGCGGGCTATGCGGTCGAGCAGACCATCGCCACCGCCCTGGCCAACGCGGTAAGAAACGCCCTCGACTTCGCAGGTGGCGGTTCGGACGCCGGGCTCGACGTTCCCGCCGACACGGCTGCTCCGGGCGGAGAAGCTGCTAGCGTGGCCCTGGGCTGCACCTGCGCGGGAGCCCCTTCCTCCTCGGGAACCTGCGAGGTCACGGGCACGGCCGAGGCAGAGCCCTCGGACGGGGCGCCGGGGCCCTGCCCGACCGGGTATCAGCTCGTGTGGAGTGACGAGTTCGCTGGCCCCGCCGGCTCCGCCGTGGACGCCACCAAGTGGGTCTTCGATACGGGCAACGGCAGCGGCGGCTGGGGCAATAGCGAGCTCGAGTACTATCGCGATGGAGCTGCCAATGCCGCTCTCGACGGCAACGGCAACCTCGTCATCACGGCCAAGCTGGAGAGCTACGGCGGATTCTCGTATACCTCGGCTCGCATAAAGACGCAGGGCCTGGCTAGCTGGACCTACGGCCATATCGAGGCGCGTATCGAGCTCCCCTACGGTCAGGGGCTCTGGCCCGCCTTCTGGATGCTCGGGAGCGACATCAGCAGCGCCGTCTGGCCGACCTGCGGCGAGATCGACATCATGGAGAACGTCGGCAAGGAGCCCTCGATCAACCACGGTAGCCTGCACCTGCCGGCGGTGGGCACCTCGAGCGATGACGAGCTGACCTGCTCCGTCACGCTCGAGAATGGCAAGCTCAGTGGGGGCTTTCACGTCTATGCCGTCGACTGGAGCCCGTCCGCGATCCAGTTCTCCTTCGACGGTAACGTGTATGAGACGCAGGCTCCCGCCAGCGCGACTGGCCGCGTCTGGGAATTCGACCAGCCCTTCTTCATCCTGCTCAACCTGGCGGTCGGGGGTAACTTCCCGGGTGCCCCGGACAGCACCACCGTTTTCCCCCAGACCATGATGGTGGACTACGTGCGCGTCTGCCAGCAGTGAGCAGGATCTGCCGCACCACCGGCGCGCTCATCGGATAGCGCTACCGATTCACGCTTTCTTGAGCTTGCCCAGCAGGTCCTCGAGCTTCTCGATCAGGTCCTGGGTGGACTCGATGGCGTCCTTCCTCTGCTCATCGTCGAGAGCCTCCACATCGGCCTTGGTAAAGGACCGCTTGCCGCCCTCGAAAGCGAAGAGCTTGAGGGCATGGCCGAGGGTCTTCATGACGATAGGTGCCGGCGGTCGGCCCTGGGACTGGTCCTTGGGCATTTTCGAGCGCTCGTCGGCCACGGCTTGGCGCAGCTCACGCAGGGATAGCTCCTTGGTCACCGCGTGCTTCGCCACCTTATCGATGATCGCGGGATCCTTGAGCGGCAGCAGGGCATCCTGGTACGAGGGCAGGAGCTCCTTGAAGGTCTTGGCCGTCTCGGGCAACTGCCGGAGCATCAACGCGACACCGACGGCGTTGTGGAGCCAGCTCTTCGAGATGGGGAGCTGGGGAGTTCCGCATTTGGCCGCGAGGGCACGAAATGATGCGTTCTTGTGCGGGTTTCTCGATTTGGCCAGCTCTGGATCGTTGCGGAAGAACTTCTCCAGGACGTACTCGCCGACCTCCTGGGCGCCAAGCTTGAGGGTCGCGGCGACTTTGGCGCTGATCCATGCCGCCGCTTCATCGATGCTCCCTCGGTCCACGCCCATCTGGGCGGGCCCCGCCTCACGGCTGCCGTCAAGGGCCGTCATCTTCGCCATCTGCACCTCTCCGCCCGGCGCCGGGGACGCGCCGTCCAGGCGGCTCACCAGCTCACGCGGTTGCGCCGCTGGCGCAGCCTGCCCGTCTCGGCGCGGTTTTCTTGCCATTCCCTGGGACATTTTCTCTGGAAAACTCATACCACGATCGTTGCTTGTGCTGCGCTGATCTTGAGGTTGCTCGCCGCTGTCCTCGGCAGCCAAGTCGAATACTCTTCGCCTCTGACGCGTGCGGATGTGGGCAAACGGGCCTAGCCAACGCGCAGCAAAGCTTGACCGAGCTCCGGCAAGCTGTCACCGTTACGCCATGCGGCTTCGCATCAGTATCAAAGAGCTCCACCGGAGCACGGGTGAGCACGTGAGAAGGGCTGCTAGATCCCCAAGCCCTCTCACCATTACCGATCGAGGCAAACCGGTGGCGATACTGGCTAGGCCGGCGCTCTTGTCCGCCAAGCCTCGTAAACGTACTCTCCTGGCCGAGTACAAGGCGCTGCTAGCGCGCAAATCTTCGGGCGACATACTCGACGACCTCGACGCCGTACGTGGCGACCGATGATCGCCTGCGACACCTCGGCGGTTGCCAACCACAACTTCAGCGACTTCGTGACTTTCGATGCCCACCAGCTAAGAGGGGCGGCTGCCATGGGCTTGCGTCCCCGCGCGATCTAGCCGTGCTAGGTCTGGGTCCATCCTGGTCCTGGCGGCAGATCGACGCGGTTAGGTCGCGCGCCTTTGCCGCAATGTCGCCTCCAAGGTCTTGGCAGCGGTGATATCGGAAAACGTGATCACGAGTCCGTCGACGCGGTTGTCGAGCGTGCGGTAGGGCATGATCCGCACCGAGAACCACCGCCCATCGACAGTCTTCACCTCCGTCTCCTTGAGGACCAGCGTCCGGAGCACCGCTTGCGCATCCAGAGCAAGGTCCGGGTAGACCAGATTCGAGGCGAGGTCGGTTATTGGTCGACTCACGTCGCCGGGAATCAGCTTGATGATGTTGGTCACCCGCGGGGTAAACCGTCGGACCTTCAGCGCATCGTCCAGGAACAGGGTGGCGATATCGGTGCTGTCGAGCAAGTTGCGCATGTCATCGTTGCTGCGAACCTCCTGGTCGACCTTGGCCTGCAGCTCGTGATTGAGAGTCTGCAGCTCCTCGTTCATGGACTGCATTTCCTCTTTCGACGTGGTCAGCTCTTCGTTCGTGCTCTGCAGCTCCTCGTTGGTGGCCTGCAATTCCTCGTTGGCCGATTTGAGCTCTTCCTCGGACGTCTGCATTTCCGCTCGCGATAACCGCGTCTCCTCACGTGCGCTCCGCAGCTCATCCGCGAGCTGCGCCATCGCTGGGGAAGGCTCGGTGCGCCTGCCGCGCGGCTTCTCCGCCGGTGCGACGGCCACGTCCGCAAACACCACCATGACCATCCCGCGCATGGACTCCGGCTCACGCAGTGGCTCGATGGTGACGTCCACGGTCTCCACGACCGCACCGTGACTGATCCGTGCGCGAATCTGCTGGGTGCCCTGCCCGTCCTGCATGGCCCGGTGAAAGGCGCTGCCCAGTCCCTGACGCAGTCCTTCCCGAGCCATGACGTGGATGTTCCAATTGGCTTTGCCAGCCGCCGGCTCGAGGTACTTGCCCGTGCGCCCACTGATGTAGAGGATGTCCCCTTGCGCAGTGGTCAGCACGGCGGCAGGCGAGTAGTGCGCCAGCAAGAGCTGCGCGGCCTGCGCTTGCAGATTGAAGGGCGACGCCGCAGAGCCCCTCGGAACGCCCGCGATCCGGGGCATGACCTGGAACGCCGCGGGAAATTCGACCGGCCTTGCCTTGGACGCGGCATCGATGCGGCGATAGATTCGGGCCTTGCTGCTCTGCGGGGTAAAGAGACCGGCGACCGGCCCGAGCGTCTCGGCACTGCCCAGAAAGAGAATTCCCCCGGGATTGAGGCTGTAGTGGAAGAGCGGAAGAAGCTTAAGCTGCAGCTCGGGCGCCAGGTAGATCAAGAGATTGCGACAGCTAAGAATATCGAGCTTGGTGAATGGCGGATCCATGATGACGTTTTGCGTGGCGAACACCACGGATTCGCGGACCTCCTGCCGCACCCGGTAACCACGTTCCTCCTGCACAAAGAACTGCCCCAAGCGCTCCGGCGCAACGTCGCTCGCGATGGTGCCCGGGTAGCTTCCTTGCCGTGCCCGATCAATGGAATCCTTGTGCAGATCCGTGGCGAAGATCTGCAAGGAAGAGGTCTTGGAGGTCCGCAGCTCCGCCGCTGCCTCCTTGAAGGCAATGGCCAGCGAGTAAGCCTCTTCCCCGGTCGAGCATCCCGGAACCCAGGCACGCAGCACGCCTCCCGCGGGGCGTTCCGCCAAGAGCGCGGGTATCGCCTTCTTCCGCAGTTCATCCCAGGCCTCCGGATCGCGAAAGAAGCTGGACACGCCAATCAGCAGCTCCTTGAACAGCAACGTGGCTTCCTGCGGGTTGCCCTGCATGTAGCGCAGGTAGCTGGCGATGTCGTCGATTTGGTGCAGTCCCATGCGCCGCTCGATGCGGCGATACACGATGCCGCGCTTGTATTGCGAAAAATCGTGTCCAGTCTGACTGCGCAACAGCACGCAGATCTTCTCGATGGCACTCTCGGTCCTGGAAGCGAGTGGCACACCGGGCGCGGTCGCGCGGGGAGCCCGCCGAACGTAATCCGCGATCCTGCCGACCAGCTCCTCGACGGGCGCCACCACGTCCGCGAGCCCGGCATCGATGGCGCTTCTGGGCATGGAGTCGAATTTCGCCGAAGCGGGATCTTGAACAAACGTGGCTCCACCATTTTCCTTGATCGCGGAGAGACCCAGGGTTCCGTCCGATCCCATACCCGAGAAGATAACGCCGATGCTCTGCGACCCGAGGTCGGCTGCCAGTGAGCGCAGAAAGAAGTCGATGGGCATGCCCAGTCCATGCGGGGCAGTGGGTGCGAGCAGGTGCAACACTCCGCGCAGGATTGACAGGTTCTTGTTGGGGGGAATGACGTACACCCGGTCAGGCTCGACCTTCGCCCGGTCCTTCACTTGCAGGACCTTCATCGGAGTAACGCGAGCCAGAAGCTCGACCAACATGCCCTTGTGGGTCGGGTCCAAGTGTTGAACGACCACGAAGGCGAGCCCGCTCTTGTCCGGCTGGTGGCGCAAGAAAGCCACTAGCGCCTCCAGCCCTCCCGCCGACGCTCCAATACCAACGATGGGGAACGAAGAATCACTCCCCAGGCTCGGCTTGGCTGGCGTCGGGACTCTCTTCTTGCGCTTCTGGGTCATTTCGCCCCGCTGAGCTTGCGCAAGAATAGAGACGACTCGACCACCGAGACACTCTCCCCTTCAATAACTGAGCCAGCCGTCCACCCTCTGCCGCACGGCAAACTGCGTGCCATGGTCCCTGACGGCCACGGCCATGCGAGCAATCATATTGATTGGATGGCACCCATCATACTGCTCTGCTCTCAGCCTTCTCCCGGCAGCGTTATACCCTTGCTATCGACCGGTGCAGCGGTCCGACCCAGCCCGAGTCAGGCCGACCCCGCGCGCCTCCTGACCACAAAGCCGTAGCTCTTGAGCTTCCGGTATAGCGTCGCCGAGCCGATTCCGAGCTGCTCGGCGGTGTGGCTTTGGTTGCCATCGTTCAGCTCCAGGGCGGCCAGGATATAGGCCTTTTCCACGTGGTCGAGCGTCTGGACCTTCCCCTTGGTGGCTAGCGGCGTCGGGAAGGCCTGGCGGAGCTCATCGGGCAGGTCTTCGAGCTCAACCCGGCTCCCGCAGGCGAGCGCCACGGCGCGTTCCATGGTGTTCCCGAGCTCGCGCACGTTGCCCGGCCAATCGTAGCGTAGGAGTTGATCGGCGGTGCCGGGGGCCAGGCCGGACATCTTGCGCTTCATATGCAGTGCCGCGTCCGCCAGTAGGACCCGAGCAAGCGGAAGGATATCCTCTCTGCGCTCGCGCAGCGGCGGCACGTGCAGCTCTACCACCTTGATCCGGTAGTAGAGATCTTGCCGGAAATCCCCGGCAGCCACGCTGCGGGTCAGGTCGCGGTTGGTCGCGGCCAATACGCGGACGTCCACCTTTCTGCTCTTGTTCTCCCCCACGCGCCGAATCTCCCGCTCCTGCAGGGCTCGCAGCAGCTTGACTTGCATTGCCGGAGAGACCTCGCCCACTTCGTCTAGCAGGAGTGTCCCGCAGTTGGCGGCCTCGAACAGGCCCGGCCGATCCTGAGTCGCGCCCGTGAAGGCACCCCTTGCGTGTCCGAAGAGCTCGCTCTCGAGCAGGGTTTCGGTGATGGCGCCGCAGTTGACCGCGACGAACGGCCCGGCCGCACGGCTGGACTCGTCGTGCACCAGTCGCGCGATCCTCTCCTTGCCCGAGCCGCTTTCGCCGGTGATGAGGATGGTGGAATCGACCTTCGCCACGCGGCGCGCCAGGTCCACCAGCTGCGCCATCGCAATGCTCTGGGCAACGATCCCGAGCGGCTCCTCGACATCGACCGCCGCGCGAACCGAATCGCGCCGACGGAGACGCAGTTTCTGTTCGGCTGTCTTCAAGGTCTCAATGACTCTTTTCAGGGAGACATCGAGACAATCCTTGAGCCGGTGGGGCTCGAAGAAACGGAGCTCTTCGGCTCGCTCGTCACCCCATTCCTCACGCGTTCGGCCAATCAGGTGGCAGCCCGCATCGCCCTTGGCCAAGCAGCGGTCCTCGAGAACGTAGAATCTCCTTGCCCGAGCTGCGGCTAATATAGCCGCTGCTGAGCCCGCAAATGGTCCAGCACGCCGGCGCGTCGGCTCGACCGAAGTGCAGAAGGTGTTGTTCGGCCTCGTAGCAGGTCAGCAGCATCATCCCACCCTTGGAGAGAAGGCCGTCGCTTCCTGCTTCCGTCTGAAAGAGACCCTCAATGGTGTGGATACGGGCGCCCGCCCGTTGCCAATCCTCGGCGCTTTGCCATTTGAATTCCGCTTGCAAGGCCTCGGCCATCCGCCAACCGTGGGCGAAGCCGAATTGCGTAAGCACCGTCCGGGCCGCGGCCAAGCCGAAGTTCTCGACGAGGTACTTGCGCAGAAGTCCCATCGCCACCGCGTCGAGCAGCAGCGCGCGCTGGCCGGCGAAACGAATGACGCCTCCCGCCGGGTCCAGCTCCAGAAGTTGCCTATAGTCGAGGTCAGCCGCCAACATCACCATCTCCCTTCGAATTGATTGGAAAAGTACTTCACCTTGAAGTAATGGGCCACCAACAAGATCCTCCGGCGCCGCAAGCCCATGAAACCATTATCTTCTAATGATGGCGCAGAGCGCTGGGGGGGGGGGGGGGGGGGGGGGGGGCAGCCAGCCCGTGCGCACCAACCATCTTGATTGGAAGAAGGTACCGCCTCTGCCTGCAAGGACTGGACGGCTATGCGGTTTGAGCGGGTGGCACGAAGGCTGCAGACCACGAGTTCAGCAATGAACGACGGCGGTAAGAGGTCAAGCGTGGCCCCGAAGCTACGCTGGCGAGCTGAGGAGATCGTCAACCAGGAAGGGATCCCGTCCCCGAGATCTCGTTCCGCCCTGTCGCGCCAAGAGGCCTTGAAGCTGCTCCACGAGCTTCGCGTACATCAGATCGAGCTGAGGATGCAGAACGACGAGCTCTGCCGAACGCGGGCGGACCTCAACGCAACCCGGGCGCGCTATTTCGACCTCTACAACCTGGCCCCCGTAGGGTACTTCATTGTCTCCGACGATGGACGGATCATGGAGACCAACCTCGCGGGCGCCAACCTGCTGAAGATTCCGCGCGCCGCGCTCGTCGAGCAACCGATCACTCGCTTCATTCTCAAAGAAGACCAGGATGTCTACTACTTGCACCGCAAACAGCTACTGGCGACAGGACAGGCACACACGTGCGAAGTGCGGATGGTGAAGGCCGACGCCACGGTATTCTGGGTGCGAGTGGCGGCCACTGCACAGCTCCCGCTAGATAGCTCGGAGCCGAGCCCACCGATGAGCCGCGTCGTGCTGAGCGACATAAGCGAGCATAAGCAAATAGCGCAAGCCAAGCCCAAGCTTGCTGCCCAGGCTCCCAAAGCCCAGAAGCGTCGCCCCGTGGGCGCCGAACCCCGGCGGGCCAAAGCTGGCATCACCCGAACGAGCGTCAGGAAGACGGTCTCTAGAAAATGACGTGCCGCCGCTGATCTAACCTTGGCTCTGCGGTCGGCAGTGCTAGATCTTGCCGCCATTTCTCGAGTGGGGACTGTGAAAATAGTCGCGCACGTGAGCTGCCAGCTGGCGATCCGTCGGATGATCTGCGCTCTCGATTCCAACTATTCGCGGATCGAGTGCAGGCGCGTGCTTCTGCACATATCTGAGAAGATGCAACTTCGTCATTGCCGGGCCAACCAGTAGAATTTCCTCGGCACCTTCAAGCTCAGCGACGACATCGTGAAAGAATCTGGGCTCGTCATCCGGATGATTGTGGGTTCTCGTCTGTTCGTCCTTGGGATGACGATGGACGTGGCGGTCAGGCGATTGAACCGTTGTCTCGTCGAAGGCCCCCTGCGTCACGCGATAAACCCTTGCCTCATCGTGATCGATCCACACCGCCAGCTTGTGCATGGGACGGTTCTACCATGGATCTACCTGAGATCACGTCGCGCTGGCCACCAGACTTGCCGGACTCTCCCGTGCCTGCGCGGCGCTCACGACTTCAGTCACCCGGGCCGCCAGGTCCGCTACCATGGGTTCCTGCAAGAGCGACGAGTGTCCGCCCGCGATGTCGACCACCGACACCGGCTCGGCACACCACGATTGCCAATCGAAGCCCGGGTCGCTGAGTAGCTCGGCGAAAGGCTGATCGGAGCCGGCCCCGGTGGTCGCGCGATAGAGGACCGGTCCTACGCCGCACAGGGGCGTTCGGTCCAACTCGCGCTCGGCCAACGTCAGGATCGCTCTCGGGGAAGGAGGTTCGAGCCACTCGGGCCAACCGTCGCCCTCGCGGTAGACCCGCAAGAGGAGCTGGCGGCGTGCGGCCGCCTGCAACCTCTCCCGGCGATCTTGCCACTCCCAGGCCGCGGTTCGCCAGAGCTTGCCGGCGACAACGCGCAGCAGGGACAGCGCCTCGCCTCCGGAGGCTAGCGCAGCGGCCATCCGCCTCGAGCGTTGCGCGGCGAGTGCGGTCCGCTTGCGCGCCCCGGGTGGCGCAGCATCGATGAAGAACAACGATCCGACCCGATGTCCAGCCGCCACCAGCTGGCGCCCCATCTCGAAGGCCAAAACGCCGCCCGCGCAAAGGCCACCCAGATGATAGGGCCCGTGGGGCTGCACCCTGAGTATCTCCGCCACGTATGCCGCCGCGGCCGCCGTGATTGTCGCATGAGCCATCCTAACGCGGCCGACGCTACGAGGTTGCACGCCGTAAACTCCCAGCCACTTGGGCATGCGCAGGGCGAGATTGCGATACAGCAGGGTTTCCCCGTCGGCGTCGTGGATCAGGAAGAGATTGCTACCCGAGGAAGACGGCTTGAGCGGAACCAAGCACTGATCGGACGCGACTTCGTGCTGGATCGCGCGGGCCAGCGCCCGCGGGGTTCCCACGGTCACGATGGCCGCGAGCGGGAGCCGTAGGCCGAACCGCCGCTGAACCTCGGCCAGGAGCTGCACCGCCACCAGCGAGTTGCCCCCGAGCTCGAAGTAGTTGTCCTCCGCACCGACGTCGGGAGCTCCGATCAGCTTGGCAAAGAGCCCGGCGATCTGGGTTTCCAGATCGCCTACCGGCGCCACGCGGGGCCTGCGAGGAGCCGCGTGGGCGCCGGGCGTGGAGACGGCGCGTAGCCTACCGTCGTGCGTGAGACAGGCCCGCGCCCCGGTGGCAACGACTCCCGTGTCCGTTTCTACCACCACCTCCCCCATCGTCGAGAAGGGGCGTGTCTCGCCATGCTCGCCCACCACGCGCACCGCTCGAATGGATCTGGGCCCATGCAGGCGCGCAAGCAACCACGAGGGCACGGCCGCCACCGTGCGCCCGGCCGCCTCGACCCGCTCGCGCTCCGAAACCAATAGCGGCAGCCCGCCAACCCTGAGGTCCGGCTCCGCGGTCGCCACGTCCAGCACGTCGAGGTAGCATTTTCCCCAGTGCTCCACCGTCTCCCGATCGTAGAGGTCGGCCTTGTATTCGATGGCGCCCGCGATACGCCTGCCCCAGTCCTTCACCCAGAAGGTCAGGTCATTGGTCGCCGCACCCGACTCGAGCTCGAGCTGGCTGAGCGCGAGCGCTCCCATGTGGGATCCGCGTTGACTCACCTGTTGATACGAGAGCTCGACCTGGAACGCAGGCGCCAAACCGCCGTCCGGTGAAGCCGGCGAACGGACCTGCAAGCGCTCGATGGGCAGCTCATGGTGCTCGTAGGCGGTCAGACATTCATCGCGCAACCGCCGGAGGAAGCTAGCGAAGCTTTCTTGCCGGTCGACCCGCGCCGGCAGCAGCAGCATGTTCACGCACGGCCCGATCATCTTTTCCAGGGCAGGCTCCGGTCGGGCCTCGACCGGGGTGCCGATGATGATGCGTTCCTGGCCGCCCGCCAGGTACAAGAACACGTACAGGCCCGCGAGCATCGTCATCTGCGGCGTCGCCTCTTGGGCGCGCGCCATGGCTCGCAGGCGCGCTTCGAGCGCCGCCGGCAGCTCGAAGGGGATGCTGCCGCCGCGGGTGAGTGGCGAGCGTGGGCGCGGCCGCTCGGTGGACAGGGGCAGGGGCGGCAGCTCGTCACCCAGACGGTCGCGCCAGAAGCGGCTCAGCTGCCCATCCCGCTGGGCCAGGCGCGCCGTCTGCCAGGCGACGTAGTCCGCATATTCGACCGTCAGCTCCGGCAACGGCCACGGTTCGCCTCGGCTCAGCGCCGCGTAGCCCAACCTGAGCTCGTTCCACAGAATGTCGAACGACCAGCCGTCGAACACGAGGGGTGAGAAAGCCAGGAAGAGCACGTGCTCGAGCTCGGCGACGCGTATCAGGTGGAAGCGGAACAGCGGACCTCGGGCCACGTCGAAAGGCAGCGCCCGCTCCTTGGCTACCACCGCGCGCAGTTGGGCCTCGCGCTTCTCGGCCGGGAGCAGGCTGAGGTCGGAATGTCCGAGGTCCGCGCGGACCTCGGCCTGCACCTCCTGTAGGGGGGGTTCATGGGCCAGATTGAAGCGCGAGCGCAGCGGCGCATGGCGCGCTACGATGCTCTGGAGGGTCGCCTCGAGCCCGACGCGATCGAGCTGACCCCGTAGGCGGAATGCCGTCGGGAGCACGCCGCCTTCGCGAGCGGAGACCACGGCCCGCTGCTGGGTGATGCTGAGACCGTAGCGCCTGCGCTCGGCAACGCGGGGAATGCCGCTTGCGTCGGTCGTGAGCACCGGCCGGGCTGCCTCGCCAAGCACATCGAGGATGGCCTGCTTGTGCGCTCGAATCGCATCATGGAGCTCGGACGTGAGCGCTCCGGGGGGAGCCACACATCGCAGGCGCCCGCCTTCCGCGCGCAGCTCGACGCCACGGGTGCGCAGCTCGTGGAGCAGCTCGGAGAGGCTCAAAATTCGACCTCCTCCACGGGCGTTCCACCTCCTCCCGCCGGGGAGCCGGGCTCTTGCAAGAGAGCCGCGTCGATGCGGAGGGCGAGTCCCTCGATGGTCTGCGCCTGAAACACCAACTTGAGGGGTAGCTCGACGCCGAAGGCCTCACGGATGCGATTCATCATCCTCACCGCGAGCATGGAATGGCCGCCCAGCTCGAAGAAGCTTGCGTCCACGCCGACCTGAGCAAGGTGGAGCACGTCACACCAGATCTCCGCCAAACGCCGTTCGGTGGGCGTACGGGGACCGACACCGGTGGAGCCCGGGGCCAGACCGAGCTCGGGTAGGGGCAAGGCCTTGCGATCGACTTTGCCGTTCGGGGTCAATGGCAAGTCAGCCAGCTGCACGATGTGTTGAGGGATCATGTACGGGGGCAGGGCTTCGCGCAGCCCGCTTTGGACTGCGGCCGGGTCCAGCTTTTCGTCCTGTCCGACGACGTAGGCGACCAAGCGGAAGTCCGAGGGGAAGACCTCCTTGAGCACCACGACACACTGTCGCACGCGGGGCTGCCGGGCCAAAGCGACCTCGATCTCACCCAGCTCGATGCGGAAGCCACGAATCTTGACCTGGGTGTCGTTGCGCCCTTCGTAGACGATATTCCCCGTCGCATCGAAGCGGGCCACATCGCCGGTGCGATAGAGGACGGCGTCGGGGCCGGGGCGGATGGGATCGGGGAGGAAGCGCTCGGCGGTGAGATCGGGGCGGTGCCAATAGCCGCGAGCCAAGCCCAGACCGCCGAGGTACAGCTCCCCGCGAGCGCCGATGGGCAGCAGGCGTCGCCGGTCGTCGAGGATGTACGCCGTCGTGTTGGCCAATGGTCGCCCGATGGTGATGGTGTCGGGCGACTCGATCCGGGTGCCGGTCGAGTAGACCGTGGTCTCGGTGGGGCCGTAGAGGTTGTAGAGGCTGCGGACGCGACCGAGCAGCGCCGCCGCGAGGTCCCTGGCCAGCGGCTCACCGCCGGTAAAGGCAGTCACGGCTGGCCCCTGCCAATCGGCCTCGACCAGCATGCGCCAGGTGACCGGCGTCGCTTGGACCACGGTGCCGCCGCTCGAGGCAATGAGCTCGCCGAGCGCGCGGGCATCCATCGCCGTCTCGCGTGACGCCACGACCACCTGCGCACCCGCCACGAGCGGCAGGAATAGCTCGACGCCCGCCATGTCGAACGATAGCGTGGTCACGGCCACCAGCACATCATTCGGTTGCATCCCGGGCCACTGGCGGAGCGCATGGAGGAGGTTGACGAAGGAGCGCTGCTCGACCGGTACTCCCTTCGGCTGTCCGGTGGAGCCGGAGGTGTGCAGCACGTAGGCCAGGTGCCGCGCCCGCGGCCGACGCGATGGCGGCTGACCGCGTGGGGCCATCGGTTGGTCGAGCCAGACCCGCTTGATGTCAGGCCGATCGAGGACCGAGGCGCTGGCGGAATCCGTGATCAGCACCCTGAGCGTCACGTCCTGGGCCACGTATTCGAGGCGGGCCGCGGGATACTCGGGATCGAGGGGAAGGTACGCCCCACCGGCCTTCCACACAGC
This sequence comes from uncultured delta proteobacterium, assembly GCA_963849735.1. Lineage (GTDB taxonomy): Bacteria > Myxococcota_A > Polyangia > Fen-1088 > Fen-1088 > Fen-1118. Next base: position 47,475 of record CAWKJE010000048.1, on the reverse strand, counting down.
AAGCAATGCCACCAGCATGCGGGCCGATCGCTCCACCGCCACGCCCACGCACTCCTCGGGCGCAACGCCCAGCTCCAGCAAGGCGTGGGCAAGCGCATTGGCGTTCTCGTCGAGCTCGCGATAGGTGAGCGATTGACGGGCATCGCGTACGGCGATGGCGTCGGGCGTGCGGCGCGCTTGCCCCTCGACCAGCTCGAGCACCGTCGCTTCGGGGGGCAAAGAGGTGGCGGTAGCATTCCAGGTCTCCACCTGCTGGCGCCGCTCGGCTTCGGGAAGGATGGGCAGCTCGCCCACGGCTTGTTCGGGATTGGCCACCACGCCCTGCATGAGCACGGTCAGCTCGTCGAGCCACCTCAGCACGGTAGCCCGCTCGAAGAGCGCCGTGTTGTACGTCGTCTCGAGCACCAAGCTGCTGCCGCTCTCGGTGCCGTTGATGAAAAGCTCGAAGTTGTCGGCCACCCTGGGGTTGGTCTCGAAGGCGACGGTCGCCGCGCCGAAGGCGTCCAGCTCGAAGCGTTGATCGACGTTGAAGATGACCGGTGCCAGCGGCACCCGCGAGGGATCGCGGGGCAGATTGAGCTTCTTGATGAGACTACCGAAGGAGAGCTGCTGGTTGTCGAAGCCGTCGAGGATGGCGCGCTTTACGGCCTTGGCGTGGTCGAGAAATGGCGCCGTCGGGTCGAAGGTCATGCGCAAGGGCAGGGTGTTCACGCAATGGCCCACCAGAGATGGCATGTCGGCCGCGAGCTGTCCGCCCGCGGGCATGGCCAGAACGAAGTCGGACTGCCCGGTCAGCCGATAAAGAAAGGCATCGAAGGCCGCGACCAGGATGCCAACCATGCTGATCCCGTGCCGCTTGGTCAGAGCGCGCAGCCCCTCGACCAGCTTGGCATCGAGGCGCAGGTCGATGCGCGCTGCCGCCGGGTTGCGCTCGAGCGCACGCGGGCGGTCGGTGGGAAGATCGAGGACCGGCGGGCGATCGCCGAGCAGGCCGAGCCAGAAGCGCTCGGCCGCCGCCACGGCCGCGCCATGCGAGGCTTCGCCGGCTTTGCGCGCATAGTCCGTGAACTGAGCCGCCGGTTCGAGATCGGCCGGGACACCCGCCAAACGTGCACCGTAGAGCGTGCGCAGCTCGGAAACGATCACCCACGCCGACCAGCCATCGCAGACCAGATGGTGCCCGGTGAGGACGAGCTCGTGCTCCTGTGGGCCCAGCTTGAGCAGTCGGGCTCGGAACAGCGGCCCCCGCACGAGATCGAAGGGCGTCGTGACCTCTAGCCGATGCAGTGCTTGCAGGCGCTCGGCCCGCTGCTGAGGCGGCAGCGCGGCCAAGTCTTCGCCTTCGAGCTCGACACGCCCTTTGGCCTCCACGCAGAACGACTCGCCGTCGGCGCTGAAGGTCGCACGGAGGGCATCGTGGCGAGCCACCAGATCCCGCAGGGCCAGCCCGAGGGCAGTCACGTCCAAGGGCCCTGCGAGCCGGAGGATGAGCGATTCGTTGTAGGCGAGGTTGGCGATGTCGCCGCCCAGGGTGGCGGCCAGCCAGATCTCTTGCTGCGGCTCGGTCGTGGGTGAGGACGCTGCGAGCTCGCCGCCCGCGAATGGATCGAAGTCGGTTGGCTTTGTCATGGGCTTACCAGTGGCAGGAAAGACCCGGGATTCTCGGGGTTGGGAACGTACCAGGTGGGCTTGCCGCTGGGGTCGCGGCCGAGACGCGCGCCGGAAACCGGGGGCGCGTCTGCCCGCAATTGCCGTTCGGCCTGCGGGTAGATCTCGCCTTCTTGCATCTCTTCCACGGCGCCGAAGAGTGCGGCCTTCACTTTCTCGAGATCGTCACGGGTGTGCGCCAGGGTGAGGAAGCAGGGCCGGCCGTCCCAGAGGTGCACGCCGCGCTCGCGTAAGTGATGGAACAGGATCTCGGCAAACGGCATCTCGCGTAGGTGGGCGAGCTTCATCACCGAGCAGAACTGGTGAAGGGTGACGGGCGCCCCTCGCTCCTCCAGGCCCCGGTTCACTTCGGCGGCGAATCGGTCGGTCTCGGCGTTGAGCCGGCGCTGGAGCTCCGGACCCTGCTCTTCCATGTAGCGCAGCACGGCGCGCGCCGCCGCCAAGTGGATCGGGTGGCGCACGAAGGTGCCCGCGAAATAAGTGACGCCGACCGTGGGGATCGATGCGTCGCCATAGTCCCAGGCACCGCCATCAAGAGCATCCATGAATTCGCGGCGTCCGGCGATCACGCCGAGCGAGAGGCCGCCGCCCACGACCTTGCCGTAGCTCGCAAGATCGGCGCGGATGCCAAAGTACTCCTGAGCGCCGCCCGGGGCCACGCGGAAGCCGGTCACCACCTCGTCGAAGATCAGCGCGCTGCCGGCCTGCTCCGTGATGCGCCGAAGCTCGCGGTGAAACTCGACCGGCTGAATGTGAGGCGCGCGACTCTGCACGGGCTCGACGATGACGGCGGCGATCTCGTCGGCTCGCTTACGGATCACCTCGAGCGCCTCGTCCGACGCCCAAGGCAGCACCAGGATGTTGGCCACCGCGCTCGCGGGAATGCCGGGAGCGGCCGGAACACTCCCGCGTTTGGTTGGCCGCACCACCACCTCGTCGAAGATGCCGTGATAGCCACCGCTGAACATGACGACCAGGTCGCGTCCGGTCACCGTGCGAGCCATTCTGAAGGTGGCGAGCACCGCCTCGGACCCGGTATTGCAGAAGGCGACACGATCGAAGGAAACGAATTTTCGGAAGCACGCCGCTACTTCCTCGGCGAGGTGCGTCTGCGGACCGATCTCCATGCCGATTTCCATCTGGCGGGCTATGGCTTCCCGTACGAAGGGCGCCCCGAAGCCGAAGAAGTTCGAGCCGAACCCGCTGAGCAGGTCGACGTACTCGTTGCCGTCGAGATCCCACAGATGGCAACCGCTCGAGCGCTCGACCACGATCGGGTAGACGATCTCCTTGAGCCGCGGCTTGAAACCGGCGACGGTTCGCGGATCTGCGATGTGGGGACGGTTGCGAGCAGCGAAGTCCTTCGATCTTCCGGTCTTCGTCGTGTAGCGCGCGATGAGCCGGTCGATGCATCGCTCTTGGGCCTGCGTGAGCTCAGGCCCGCGTTTGCGTTCGATAACCAGCTGCGGACCGTGGGGACGAGTCTCCGCCGCCGTTGCTTCGGCCGTCGTGCCGCCGCCGTCCCCCTGCCCGCCGGACACGCCGTTGCAATCCCCAGCCGACGCGGACGCTGGGGCGGTGGTGGCAACCAGCGAGGCCGCCGCCAGGGCAGCGGCGGCCGGATGCCCGGCCGGCCGGGGGAGCCCGCGTCCAGCCAGGATCTCGATTTGACGGGCCATGAGCGCGAGCTGCTGGCGGACGATGGATTCCACGACGCCATCGGGCGCGCGGGCCCCGGTGGGGACGGGCAAGAGTGGAGCGGCCACGGGAGGGAGGGCCATGGCCAATGGTTCGGGGGCCGCGACCGGAGCGGGGCCGGGCGGGGCCCCCGAGGCCGGGGTCGCGGTTTGCGCAAGGAGCTCGGGCGCGACAACACTCGCCAGATGACCGGCCAGCAGCTCGCAACTCGGGAAGTCCTCGGCCAACTGGCGAAGCTTCATCGGCACCTTGAAGCGTCGGGCGATGGCTTGCGCGGCCTGGGTGAGAAGGAGAGAGTCGAGGCCCAGGTCGTAGAAGCTCTGGCCGAGTGCGGTCGCCGGCACGTCCTCGCCGGAGAGCTGTTCGACGATGGCACGGACTGCCAAGGCGAGGTGATGGGTCGTGGATTCAGTCATGCGCGGTCCGTAGGGTTCGAGGTGGGGCCGGGCTCGACGGCGAAGGCGGGTTGCTTCGGAGTCTCGTCGGTCAAGAGAGCAAGCTGAAGCTGCATGAGGCGCAACTGGTCCGCGAAGACGTCGACGAGCTCTTGCTGCGCGCTTTGCGCAACCGGCGGTGCGCCGGCCATTTCCTCGCGGTTGGCGGTCGCCGGTGCACTGAGGGCGGGCGCGCTCGAGGGCGGCACGGCCGCCGTCGCCTTGGGAATCCAGAAGCGCTTGCGCTGAAACGGGTAGGTCGGTAGCGGGACGCGACGGCGTCCCGCTCCATAGAGCGCGCCCGCCGAGATTTCCGCGCCGGCAGCCCACAGCCGGCCCACCGCCATGAGCAGTGCGGTCTCCTCGGCGGCGAGCGCCGAGGCCAGCGACGACACGCACGGGAGAGCCTCGGCAGGGGCTTGCTGGCGCGCCAGCGCACCCAAGGTAGCGCGGGGACCGACCTCGAGGAAAAGCCGCCCGCTTTCGGCGAGCAGCGTGCTGACGCCCTCGCGAAAGCGTACCCGACGCCGCAGGTGGGCGGCCCAGTAGCGCGGAATCCGTCGCTTCCTCGTCGCGCAGCCAGGTGCCGGTCGCCGTCGAAACGATGGGAAGCGCGGGGGGCATCCAGCGCACCTGAGCAGCCAGCTCGAGGAACGGACCCACGGCCGGGTCCATCATGGGCGAATGGAACGCGTGCGAGGTCACGAGCCGGCGACATCCAATCTTGGCGGCGGTAAGCTCACGCTCGAGCGAGGCCACGTCTTCCTCGGGTCCGGCCGCCACGCACAGCTCGGGGCCATTGTCCGAAGCGATGGCTAGCGTCGGTCCCAGTCGTGGCTCCAGCACCGCGGCGGCCAAGCGTACCGAGAGCATCGTTCCGGGCGGCTGGGCTTGCATGAGCTCGCCTCTGGCCGCAACCAGCCGGACCGCGTCTTCGACCTCAATCACCCCAGCCAGCGCGGCCGCGACCAGCTCGCCCACGCTATGACCGATCATGGCCGCGGGCGCCACGCCCCAGCTCATCCACAGACGAGCCAGGGCGTACTCGAGCGCGAAGAGCGCCGGCTGGGTGACCGCGGTCTGCGCGAAAACAGCCGCCTGATCACCCTGATCGCCTTCCTCCGCGAAGAGCAGATCGGCGACAGCGCGTTGCGAGCACAGGGTCAGTGCCGCCAGGCATCGGTCGGCGGGCTGCTTGAAAGCGGGATAGCGGCGATAGAGGGCCGCACCCATGCCGGGATACTGCGAACCCTGTCCGGGAAAAGCGAACACCACCTTGGCCGGCTGTCCGTCATAGCGAGCGGTATGCGTACGTCGGGCGTCGGCTTGTCTCAAGCTGGCCACGGCCGCACCGCGATCCGTCGCCACGACCACCCGTCGATGTGGGAAGCGGGCACGCCCGACGTGGAGAGTCCACGCCACGTCGGCGAGAGCGTGCTCGCTGGCTTCGAGATGGTCGGCGAGGCGTGTGCTCATGCTTTGCAGAGCCTCCAGGCTGCGGGCCGAGAGCAGCAGCAGGGCGGGGCCGGACGCGGGCACCGCGGGGGGAGCCAGCGGCGCCTCTTCCACCACGACATGGGCATTGGTCCCGCCGACCCCGAAAGCGCTCACCCCGGCCAGGCGCGGGGACTCGCTACGCGGCCAGGCCAGCCGGCGGTCGGCCACGAAGAAGGGGCTGGCCTCCAGGCCGAGCCGCGGATTCGGGGTCTGGAAGTGCAGCGACGGAGGGATAACCTCCTCGTGCAGCGCGAGCACGGTCTTGATGAGGCCCGTGGCCCCGGCAGCGATGGTGAGATGTCCAACGTTGCTCTTGACCGAGCCGATGGCGCAGAAGCCCCGGTCGGCCGTGCGCATGCGGAAGGCACGTGTGAGGCCCTCGATCTCGATGGGATCGCCAATCGGCGTGGCGGTGCCATGCGCCTCGACGTAGCCGATCTGTCGTGGATCCACGTCGGCATCGGCGTGCGCCATCGCCACGACGGTTGATTGTCCCACGGCGCTGGGGGCGGTGAAGCTGGCCCTGGCCGCGCCATCGTTATTGACGGCTCCCCCGCGCAACACCGCGTAGACGTGATCGCCGTCCGCCACGGCGTCGGAGAGCCGCTTGAGCAGGACCACGGACACGCCGTCGCTGAACACGGTACCTGAAGCTGTCGCATCGAAGGTCCGGGTGTGGCCGTCGGGGGACAGCATGGCGCCCTCTTGGTAGAGGTATCCGCTGCGCATCGGCACCGTCACCGACGCCCCCCCGGCCAGCGCCATGTCGCACTGGCCGAAGCGCAAGCTCTGCATGGCTTGCACCACCGCGACCAGTGAGGTCGAGCAAGCGGTGTGCACGCTTACCGCCGGTCCCGATAGTCCGAGCCGGTAAGCAATCCAGGTGGCCACGTAATCCTTCTCGTTGCAGATCATGGCTACGAACGAGCCCGCCTCTTCGATCAGCTCGGGGTGCGTGACCACGTTCTCGGAGAGGTAGGTATCATTATATTTTCCGGCGAAGACGCCGATGGTCCCGTCGTAAAGCGACGGCGCGTGGCCGGCGTGCTCCAGGGTTTCCCACGCGACCTCGAGCAGAAGCCGCTGCTGGGGATCCATCAGGGCCGCTTCTTTCGGATTGATGCCGAAAAACGCGGCATCCAGCTCGTCGACGCCGGTCAGGATGCCGCGGGCCCGCACGTAGGCGGGATTCTGTGCCAGCGCCGGGGGCACGTCGGGATCGAGGTCGCCGCCGAAATGGGTGATGGCGTCGACACCGTCGAGCAGGTTGCGCCAAAGAGTCGGTACGTCCGCCGCGCCGGGGAAACGGCCTCCGAATCCGATGATCGCGATACCTTCGCGCACCGGGATTGGTTTGCGGCGTGCGATGCGGGCCAGAGCCCCGCCGGCATCGGCCCCACCGAGCCATGCCGCAAGCCCCGCGATCGTCGGGGATTCGAAGACCCGGATCACCGGGATCTGCTGGCCATGCGTTCTCTCGAAGCGGGCCACGAAACGCACGACCATGAGGGAGGTGGCCCCAAGATCGAATAGGTTGTCCTGGGCACCGACCCGGTCGATCTCGAGCAGGTCGGCCCACATGGCGCCGAGCTGGCGTTCCTGCTGGCTCCGCAGGGGGACGAAGCTGGCACCGATCTCGGGCCGCTGTCGTGTCGGCGGCGGCAGCGCGCGGTAGTCGACCTTGCCGTTCTCCGTGACCGGCACGCGTGCGATGAAGATGAACGTGGCCGGGACCATGTAGTCGGGCAGACGCTCGAGCAGGGCGCGCCGGAGAGTGCCGGGGCTGGAGCGGGCATTGGTGGCCGGCACAACGTAGGCCACCAGGCGTCTTTCTGCCAACGCGTCAACTGCATCCGAGGTGCCGGTCGGGGCGGCGACCACGCAACGTTCGACGCCGGGAAGCGCGCCGAGCGCGTGCTCGATCTCGCCCAGCTCGATGCGGTAGCCGCGGATCTTCACCTGCTGGTCCGCCCGCCCATGGAACTCGAGCACGCCGTCGTCGTTCCAGCGCACGAGATCGCCCGTGCGGTAGACCTTGCTGCCCGGCGCCTGGGGCAGATCGATGAATCGCTCGGCCGTGAGCTCGGGCCGTTCCAGATAGCCGAGCGCCACGCCTCTTCCGCCGACGTAGAGCTCGCCCACGGTGCCGTCCGAAACCGGGCGGCGTTCGGGGTCGAGCACGTGCAGGGTGGTTTGATTGATGGGTACCCCGATGGGGATCGCGGTCCACGCCTTGGGCACGGGACGTGGAATCGGATAACAACAGGCGAAGGTGGTGGTCTCGGTCGGCCCGTAGCCGTTGATAATGGTGGTGTCGGGCAGGACTGCCTGCGCCCGTCGAACGTGGCGAACACTCAAGGCTTCGCCGCCGATGAGCAGCTCGCGCAGGGGGGCGAGCGCCTGGGCGTCTTCGTCGACCACGGCGTTGAACAGACCGGCGGTCAGCCACATCGTGGTCACTCCGTGGCGACGAATCGCGCGACCCAGCCCGCGGGCCGTCGGTACGCGCTCACCATGCATTACGACTCGGCCACCGTTGAGCAAAGGCCCCCAGATTTCGAAGGTCGAGGCATCGAAGGCCACCGGAGCGGCTTGCAGGACCGCCACGCCGGGGTCCAGCCGAGCGAAGGTTGCCGGGCAGACCAGTCGATGGACAGCCCTATGCGGGACGACGACGCCCTTCGGGGTTCCGGTCGACCCGGAGGTGTACAGCACGTAGGCCGGGGTCTCGGCGTCGACGGGAGGGAGCCTTCTTGGGGCATCGTCCCGCCAAAGCCGGGGATCGTCCACGCGCAACCGAGGTCCGAGCGAGGCGAACAGCTCGTCGCTGTCGGAGTTGGTGAGGATGATGATGGGTCTCGCGTCGGACACCAGCAGTTGCCGGCGCGAAGCCGGATACGCGGCTTCCAGCGGGACATACGCCGCCCCCGCCCGGAGAATCGAGAGCAGAGCAACGATAACCTCACGGTTTCGTCCAAGGCACAAGCCCACGCGGGTGCCGCAGCCGGCGCCCCGCGCGAGCAGCGCACCGGCTAGCGCGGCCGATTCGCGGTCGAGGTCCGCGTAGGTCATTGCGCCCTGTTCGTCCACCACCGCGGTCGCCGTGGGGGTCCCGAGCACCCACTCGGCAAACCGATCCGTAACGGTACTAAGTGGTACCGCGATCCTGCAATTATCTGCTGAAAGCGCCTCCCTCAAGACAACCCTCGCGCAATTGGGACGCTCTAGCGACAGCTCTAACGACAGCTCTAACGACCCCGGCCAGCGTATTCACTCGAAGGCGACGTGTCAAGCGTCGAGCCCTGGGGCGCCCTGGGGCGTCTTCTGGCCACTGTGGTTCGACAGCTTTGGCGCCCCGAGCAAACTGTCGTGGCGACAGCTGTGGCTGGGGTTATGTGGTGGCCAAGAAGCTCTACATCAGGGCGCGGGCTGGTAGCCTGGGCAGCTGGCGATGCGGCGCTCGATTTCGGCAGTTACCCGGCTGTAGCCTTTGCCGCCCACGCCGCCGTAGCTGGTCTGAAGCTCGGCCTCCTGGATACCTTCAGGAAGATCCTTCGCCTCGGGAAAGAAATCATCGACTCGGAAGCCTTGGGCGACTCTCATTTGCAGTGCGCGCGCCGAAGCTTCGTCCCTCGTGGCGACCTCTGCGAAGGTCGTTCCGGCTCGATCGGCCAGGAGATCGCCGAACGAAAAGCCGCTGCCGCCTGCCGAGTCCTTTTCCTCCTTTAGCAGGCCACTCGCGTCGCTGATGTTGCCAGCGGCAATGACCGTTAGCGCGGCGCTGACGAAGAAGTGCTTGGGCCAGTCGTCGCGCTGGCGGACCGTGGTTCCCGCGAAGGCCTTGCGGAGCGCGATACGGGTCGACTCGTCCATGAATCGGCCAATGAGCGTTTCAACGTGAGCGTGGCCAAGAGCGATGCCAAGCGCCAAGACCGCCGCGCGATTGGCCTCGATGGCCGGTGAGCCCTGCTCTTGCGCGAATTGGAACGTGGCGCGAACCGTCGCCGCGAAACGCGCTTCGCTGTCGCGAGGCATTTTGGGCGCGGCAGCGATCATGTTGCGGATCTGGGCGTGGACGGCCGGGATGTCGATCGGCTCTGCGTCCTGATCGTGGAAAAGTCTGGCGACGAAGCCCTTGGGTGGCGTGCCGTGCCCGTAGGTGACGGTCAGCTGGCCGGCTTGCAGCTCGACGCTGCGGACTCGCTCGGCAATCGGTTGCAGCCGTGGATCGCGGGCGATCGCGCGAGCGACAACCGGCGCTAGCGTGTGCAGCGCGACGCGCGGAAGCTCGATGCGGCCGATGCGCAGTCGGTCGACTCGCAGGTCGAGCTTGCCGTTGTGCAGGGCGATGCCTCCGCGGGCCAGGATGTTCACGAATTTCGAGGTGCCATGGATGGGTGTCGAGGCGAGGATCTGGATCTCGTCTCCCACGAAATCGATGTTGGCCCTGCGCGCCGATCCTTCAACCGACAATCCCCACGCCAGCAGGAGGTTGAAATCGTGTGCGCCAAGGCAGAGCGTGGCGGTATCTCCCTCCCGGATTCCCACCGGATTTTTGCCGGCGAACAGATCGTAGAGGTGTCGCCTGTCCGCCGAGGTGACTTTGGGCATGTCGATGTCGGTCGGATGGATGTCGATGGCCAGGCGGAGCATCTCCCAGGCAGATAGCGCTAGCAGCACCAGCAGTAACGACAGCTTGGGCAAGAACAGAATCCGGGCGACCGTTCCCCGGGCCCAGGCCATGCCTGCCCAAGTGCCGAGCAGGCAGCCGGTCCAGGACGCCGGCAGGTCGAGCCTCGACGTGGCGAAGGGATCGAGAGCGGTGGCCTCGTGCATGGCGTGCACGAGGGCGGAGAGCAAGAACGAGATGGCGACGGCGGGGAGCCACCTCCGCATGGCTCGGTCGAGCCGGGATTGCCGTGGCGGCAGGGTAAAGACCGACAGGAATCCGATCGGGACAAAAAGGATCAGCTGCTCGGCCGTGTGCCAGAGCAGCGCGCGCACCCACGCGGTGGAGGCCGCCCAGCTGCGCAGATTTTCCGCCGATAGATCCGGTGCGGCGGAGCTCCTTAGTGACAAGCAGGCAACGAGAAATCCCATCCAGGCCAGCAGGGCCAGCCACACGGCCCAGCGTCGAAGGTTTGTCCCGGGTTCGTGGCTTTTCATGCGCGTGACCCACCCTACGGTATTCCATCCGGCGGTGCTACCCGCGCCGGCAAGGAAGAAGCCCTGGCCGCCATCGCGAATTCCATCTACCCCGGCCGGCAGCGCTACCCGCTGGCGGATCGGATGACCGCGCTGCCCTTGCGCGCCTTGCCCGGCTTGGACATGGCCGCGGGACCATTGCGGGCGCCACCCCTGTGCACGTCGTCAGGGAGTGAATCGCTGCGTCCCGTCGCACCCAGGCTCTCCGCTGGCCAGGGCAGCTGCTGGCGCTCCAGGCTGCGCCGCAGATCCGCCGATGGCGGCTGCGTGAACCGCCACTGCCCGGTTTCTTGCTGCCAGTCGAGCAAGCGCCGATAGCAGTAGAGGATGCCGCCCGTACGGCTCACGGCCACGCCCGGCTTGGTGAGCTCCAGGATCTCGGTCACCCGCCGCCTGCCCTCCTCACCGTATCCCTGGTACACCACCACGTCCACCGCCCGCCCCACCATCGCCGCCACCGTGGCCGCCGTCAGGCCGCCCACCTCGGCCATCTGGGCCAGGAGCTGCACCTGATGGAGGGCATCATCGCCATCGTTGGCGTGGATAGTGCCGAGGCCACCGCCATGGCCGGTCGAGAGCGCACGCAAGAGGTAAAAGGCCTCCTCGCCCCGCACCTCGCCCACCACGATACGATCAGGATTCTGGCGTAGGGCATTCTTGACCAGGTCGCCAATGGTCACCCGCGCCCCGCTCCCTTGGTAACCCTGATAAGGCTCCACCGTCTCCATGGCCACCCAGTTCGGCTGCTGGATCTGCAGCTCGCGCGCATCCTCGATGGTCACGATGCGCTCGTGGCGCGGAATCACCTGCGACATCGCGTTGAGCAGCGAGGTCTTGCCCGAGCCGGTGCCGCCCGCGACCAGGATCGACTTACGCGCCAGGATCAGCGACTCCAGCATCGTCCGCACGTCCGCGTTGAGCGAGCCCAGGCTCTCCAGCTTGGCGAAGGTCATGGTCTCGGTGGGGAAGAGCCGGATGGTAAGCGCAATGCGCGCACAGGCCGGCGGCACCGCGATGTTCACCCGCTCGCCGCCCGGCAGCCGGGCATTGCACAGCGGGCTGCTCTCGCTGACCTGGCGACCGATGACCTCGGCGGCGCGAATGCACGCCAGCCGGAAGTCCTCCTGCGAGAACCAGCGCACGTTGGTCGGGCGATGGCCCTGCCAGGGGATTCCCTTGACCCACACATCGTCGAAGCCGTTGGCCTCGATCTCCGTGATGCGCGGATCTTCGAACAAGCCCAGGAGTGGTAAGAGCGCGGTGCGCAGAGCATCACTCCACCCCGCCGTGCGGCGTACAGGAGGATCCTCTGCCCGCGCGACGCTGCTCTCGCTCTCACTCTCACTCTCGCTCTCGCTCATCGAAGTGGCGGCCACTGGTCCCTCGCTACCACAGCCTCCGGAACAGGATCAGCGCTCCCGCAATCCAGACCATGAGCAGCAGCCAGGCCCCTATCGGGGCCTGGGCCAGCCGGCGCTTCGCCCAGCTCGGGCCCCAGCGCTCCACCACCACCGTGGCCGCCCGCACGAACCTTTGCCCAAACCACCTGGCCGAAGGATGCTCGAGCCCGCCCCCCACCCTGCGCCAAAGCCTGAGCGCGGTGCCCACGCCGCTCGCCTCTTGCAGAAAGCCCACCGTTCGCGTCCCCATAGCCAAGTTATCGGCAAAGAACGCTTGCGGGATGCTTCCCGCCTCACCCTCCTGCCGCCTACTGCGTGACCCCTCGTGATCAGCCCCGAATTAATCACGATAGTTTCTGATTTTCTGAGCTAGCCTTGCCGCTCCCATGCTTAATCTCTTGCGCGATGTGACCCTGCTGGCCGCCCACCGTGCCCTGCGCACTTGGCCGGTGGCGATCTCGTTCTTGGTCTATGCGGCGATCCTGGTGGCCGCGGCCACCGCGCTCGCGCCGCTCGGCATGATCGGCGGCATGGTGCTGGGCCTCGTGATGGCGGCCTGCTGGTCGAGCTATCTCGAGCTCGCCGCGCAAGCCGTGGCGGGTAGCCGCATCCGGCTGAGCTGGCCGGAATTCCGCCGCACCTTCGCCGCGCGCATCTGGGACGTGGTCAGTGTCATGTTTGCATTCTGGATCATCTCCCTGCTGATGGGACCCGCGCTCAGGGGACCCGATGGCGAGCGCGTGGCCGCCGTGTTCGGTCTGGCGGTCGCTTTCTTCTTCAACGCCGTGCCCGAGCTCCTGTACCAAGGGCATTCCCGCTCCTTCGCGCTGCTCTTGGACTCGGGGCGCTTCATGATCGCCCACCCCGTAGTCTGGTTGCTGCCCAACCTCGTATTCGCCGCGCTGCTCCTTCTGCCCACCGGCCGGCTGGCCGTCGCCCGGCCCGCCGAGCTCTTGCTGGTCTTCGCCAACACCTTTTCCTCGCCGCTCGGGCTGGTCGGTATGGTCACCGCCTGGCCCATCTGGACCTGGCCGCTGATTCTGTTCGGCCTGCACTACGCCATGGTGTTTCGCGGCCTGCTCTTCCAGCAGCTCACGTCGGGCACGGGCAGCGCGCGCATGCGCGCCTTCCGGGCCAAAATGCAAGGATAAGGCAGCAGGCGAGGCAACAGGCGAGGTAGAGCGACGCGGCAGGCGGGGTCGCCGGGCAACCGAGGCCGCGTCCGTGCTGGCAAAGCGCCCGCTCGGGCGCGCGCATCATTGGGGCTGTGCTTGCGCCCCGCAGGTCGCGCCCGCGGACGGGCAGCTAGAGAAGCCGCAGGTCGCGCCTATCGGGCTCACCGCATTGGTGTTGCCCAGGGACAGGACGCCGCTGCCGCTGATCGCTCCCGAGCAAGTCAGGCCGCCGCCGTCATTGGTGGAGATGGTCACCAGGTCGAGGGTGGTCGGGCCGCTCGCGGGCAAGCCGCTCACCAGGACGCCACCCCAGGAGATCGCCCCCAGGATTCCCGGACCATTGCCGGTCACCGTCGCGTTGGCGAGGGTGAAGGCCGCGCCGTTGAGCAGAATTCCGCCGCCGGGGTTACCCTCGACCGCGCAGGTATCGAGGTGCAGTGTGACCGCGGAGCCCGCCGTGGGCGCGGCGCTGATACCGATGCCAGTGGAGCTGCTGGCGCTGCCCTGCACGCTCAGGTTGCGCAGATAGACGGTGCCGCTGGTGATGTCGATGCCGTCGCCTCCGGTGGCCGGGGTGAGGGTAGCGGAGGACTTGCCGACTATGGTGAGCGGGGCGGTCAAAGATAGGACTGTCGAGGCGGCAGCCAGAGTCCCGGTTATCACCACCAAAGGCTTGCCGCTGGACTTGGCGGCGCCGATGCCCGCCTGCGCGGCGCAGAAGGGGGCGGCGGCGGTGCCGCCAGCTGCGGTGCTCGAGCAGTCGGTGCTGTTCTGCACGTAGACCGTTTCGGCGTCGGTGGCGCAGTGGCCGTCAATGTTGTCGAGGCAGACCCCGGGGTTGCCGGTGGAACCGAGCTTGGCGGCGCACTGGCTGTCGGCCGAGCAGGCTCCGCAGGCGTTGGCGGCGCAGATGGGCTTGCTCGCCACCGTGCAGTCGGCCGAGGCGTTGCACTCCACGCACTGGCCGAGGGCGGTTCCCGCCTGGCCGCAGACGGGAGTAGCCGCCGAGCGCTTGCTGCAGGCGCTCGCCGCGGCGGCCTGGCAGCCGGCACAGGCATTGGCCACGCAGAAGCTCTGGGCCGGGCTGGTGCAATCGCTGTCCGCCCCGCAGGCCACGCACTGGCCCGCCGTGGCGCCGCTCGCGGAGCACACCGGGGTGGCCGCCGCGCGCGTGCGGCAGGCCGTGGCAGCGGCTTTCTGGCAGCCGACGCAGGCATTGGCCACGCAGAAGCTCTGGGCCGGGCTCACGCAGTCGGAGTCGATCGCGCACGCCACGCACTGGCCGGCGGCATTCCCCGCGGTGGCACAGACGGTTTTTCCGTCCGTCCGCCCGGCACACCCGGTCGCGCCCGCGACGCCGCAGCCCACGCACGCCCCGCCCACGCAGAAGGCCTTCCCCGGATCGGCCGTGCACTGGCTGTCAGCCGTGCAGCCCACGCACCTGCCGGTGCTGGTGTCGCAGCTCGGAGTTGGCGCAGCACACGCGCCCGCATCCACCACCGCCTGGCACCCCACGCACACCCCGGCCTGGCAGAAGCCCGTCTCCGGATCGGTGCAATCGATATTCGCGGCGCAGGTTCCCGGAGCATCAGGTGGCCGCGCCTCGCCCGTGGACCCGTCCCCTGACGTGGCAGGGGGCTCGCCGCTGTCGCTCACCATGGGCACGTCGGCCGATCCGTCGTTGGGCTTGGCCGATCCGTCGTTGGGCTTGGCCGACCCATCGCCGCCCGTCTCGGCGACTGCGCCGTCGGCTCCGCCGGCGTACGGGGCGCAGCCCGGTGCGCCCGGACCACTACAGACACAGAGGTGCTGGGTGACGTCGCAGCGCAGACCCGCGCTCACCCCCGCCTGGGCCAGGCACTGACTATCGTTGGTGCAGGTGTAAGGCTGGTACTTGGTCGGGAGACAAGACGCCAGAAGAAGCCCCAAGCCAAAGAGCAAGCCCGGACCTCCCGGTCCTGCGTGACGGCCGTGGGGACCATGGTCGGGGCATCCGAGCAGAGCTTCACGCATGGGCTAGAACCTCCAGTTCAGGGCAACGCGGTCAGGCGCGGCCGCGAGGGTAGTCGAACCGGAGGGGGTGAGAGCCACCCATATAACCCCGGTGACCAGCAGAGCACCTCCGGCTACCAGGGCGCCGATGCCGAGCCCTTTCGCCGAGTAAGTTTCATGACCGTACGAAGCAGCGGAGCCAGGAAAGGGAGCCCCCGAAGACCGCCCGTTCTGGTAGAGCGCCCACCCGCCATAGGCCGCCGCCAGCGCCCCGATGCCCATCATGGGCCAGGGTATCCAGGAGGCCCGCGACGGCTCTTGCGGCGGCGCGGGGGCGGGGAGCTGGGAGCCCGAGGCGAGGGCCGCCACCTCCGCGGCCGGCGTGGCGCCCTTGGCCTTTTCCCTGGTCTCGGCTTCCTCCTTGGCTGTCTTGGCCAGGAGGTCGGCCGCGGCCCGGCCGGCACCTTCGGACACGCCCTCCGAGCCGCACATATCGCAAGAGAAAACCGCCCCGCGCAGGTGTCCGGTGGCGAGCGAGTAGAGATCGAGGCTCATGTAGTAGCCGAACTCTTGCCTCCGCTGGCCCGAGAGGCGCAGGACATAGCCCACGCCGTTATCTCTGGCGATCTTGGCCAGGCATTCGCTCTTGGTGCCGCAATCAGCGATCTCGGGTCCTTGGGCGACCGGCCAACCCTGGCGCTCCAGGGCGTCTTCGACCATCGCCCGCAGGCGCGCGTGCGCTTCCACCGCCTTGTCCGAAAAGCTGCAGGCATCGACGATGGCGACCGAGGTGGTCCGGCGCTGCGCCATGGCCTGACGAGCCGGGAGCAAGGCCATCGCCAGGCCGAGAGGGAGGATGAGCAGCGCCTTGAGCACGGGGAGTCTCCAGTTGGTGTTCGCAGTTCAGTAATCGCGTGAACTCGGGCGGGCCCGACCGAGCTCGCCCGCGGGGGATCTAGAGGACCCTCCTAGGGTTCTTAGTAGGAGGCTAGGATAGAGCAACTTCTCCGAATTCCTTGCATTATTCCCGCTTAGCCAGCGCCGAGTCGGCGCACTATGATGGGGCCTCGGTCGAGTCCCGTAGCGTTATACCCCACGAAATCACGGTTGCCCTTTGTCCGATGACCTGATCCTTGACCCCGGCGGCGAGACCATCGCCGAGCACGGTGGCGTGACGATGGCGGGCCTGATCGCGTCGCTTGCCGCGAACGGCGAGCAGCTGGCGGTAGCCCTCGCCGTCCACATCGCCGCCGAGGTCGCGCGCGCCCTCGCTCATAGCCACGACCGCCACGGCCCCGGCCCGGGCCACCGCCACCCCAATCTCACGGCCGCCAAGATCATGTTCGCCCGGACGGGCGAGGTCAGACTGATCGACTCCGGCAAGGCCGAGGGCGGGCAGAGCGACCACGGCGCCGATCTGCACGCCCTGGGCCTGCTCTTTTGGTACCTGCTCTCCGGCAGCGATCCGGAGCAGCGCTGCGATGCCACGAGCGCCACGCTCCCGCCCCTCTCGGTTACCAACCCGCAAGTGCCGGCCGCCCTCGACGAGATCGTCGCGCGCGCGCTGCATCCCCAGCCGGAGAAGCGCTTTCATACCGCGCTGGAGTTCATCGCGGCGGTCACGCCTTTCATGCCCATCGGCTACGCCGGCGGCCCGGAGCTCGCCCGCCAGGTTGCGCGTTGCACTGCGATCCCCGCGCAAGACGCCATCGCGCACGACCTCGCCCGCGCTCGGCAAGAGCTCGCATCGCGGGTTCCCGCCAAGCCACCCCGCCAGCGCAAGGCCATCTTGCTCGCGCCTCTGGCGGCGGCCACCGTGATAGTAGCCGGCATATACCTCTGGCCCCGCACCACGGTAGACGCGCCCCGGGAGCGCGGTGATGGGCGTGCCCCGGCTGCTCTTGCGCCCCCCACTTCGGCGACACCATCCCCTCCGGCGACGCCACCTCATCCCCTGGCGCCAGCCCATCCCCTGACTTTATCCTCTCCCCTGGCGCCACCCTCTGCGCTGGCACCCCACCTTGCTGGCCAACCCCAGCCCGCGCGGCCTGCCCGAACGACACCGATCCCCCCGCTGGGCCGCCCCCCAACCGCTTTCCTCCCCTCGTCGCCCGCGGCGACCAGTCACGATCTCATGGCGGCGGCGAAGGACCGTTTCGAAGCCGAGGACTTCGCCCAAGCCCTGCAACTGGCGCGGGCCGCTGCCCGGCAGGGCGCCGGAGCCGACGCCTACATCTTGATTGGCACTTGCCTTGCCATCGGCAAGGATTATGGGGGCGCGCGCGCCGCGCTCGCGCATGCCCTGCGCCTCTCACCCAAGAACCCCGAGGCCACGCGCCTCCTGAGCGAGCTCGGCCGCGATCTCGGAGACGAGGCCCTGTGAGCTCCCGCCGGCTACCGGTTCGCGCGCCGCTGGCGCTAATCCTGGCCCTGCTCGCGGCTCATCTGACCACCGCGCTGTGGTTCGTCCTCGATCGATCGCCGGGGAGCGCGGCGGCCTGGGTCGGGCTTCCCCTCGATGATGCCTGGATCCACCTAGTCTATTCCCGCAGCATCGCGGCACTGCAAGGCTTTGCCTATAATCCGGGACAGCTCGAAACCGGCTCGACGAGCCCCTTGTGGGCCATCGTACTGGTGCCTGCCAGCTGGCTGGCCCGCCTGTGTCACGCAAGCGTCGTGCTCCCCAGCAAGGTCACTACCCTGGCTGCCGGCGTCGGGGCCAGCCTGGCCGCGGCTCGCCTCGCGCGCGGGCTAGGCTTCGGCGTCGGTGTGGGCGCGGTGGCCGGGCTGGTCATTGCCGTAGATCCCGCTCTCGCCTTTGCCCAGGTCTCGGGCATGGAGGTCATGCTAGCGAGCGCGCTCGCCCTGTGGGCGGTGGGCGAGCTGGCCCACGCACGCTACCGCGTGGCTGGCATCGCCGCCGGATTGGCACCTTTGGCCAGACCGGAGATGGCGTTCCTCTCCCTTCCGGTGCTCGCCCTGGCGGAGTGGCGCCTGCACGCCGAGGGTGCCTCGGCCAAGCGGCGCGTGCAAGCTCTGCTCCCTGGCTTGCTGGCCGTGGGCGGATGGGCCAGCTACTGCGGCCTGGTGACGGGCTACCTGCTGCCGAGCACCTTCTACGTGAAGGCGGCCATGGGCACCGACCAGCTCGCGCGCAACCTCGTGCTCATCTTCACCGAGATCTTGCCCGCCTCGCCCTGGTTCCGCGGGGGCGCTGGCGTGGTCCTCCTGGCCATCGGCACGGTGATGGCTTGGCGCCGTGGAGCGGTGGGCCAGCTGACAGTGGCGTTCCCCTGGGTCTACTTCTTGGGAGTTGCGGCCTCACGCGAGTTGGCGGACGGCCAGTCCTTCTACTTTCTCCGTTACCTCCTGCCGGCCGAGCCCTTCTTGCTCGCCACCATGGCCATGGGCGGGGTGGGGGTGGTCGCCTGGGCCTGGCGGCACCGCCGCGCCGCCTGGGCCCCGGGTTATGCCCTCGCCGTGGCCGCGCTGCTCATGGTCACGCTGGCCAGGCTACCCTCGTCATTGGCCGCGGAGGCCCACCTTTTTGCCTGGAACTGCCAGAACATCGAGGAGCTGAACGTGGCCATGGCGGTGTGGCTCAAGGACCACGTACCGGCCAGCGACACCATCCTGGTAGGCGATGCCGGGGCGGCCCGCTACTTTGCCCAGCACCGGATCATCGATGCCGTCGGGCTCAACGACCACGCCTGGCTGCACCGCGAGCCCCGGGCCGTCTCCGAGCTGGGCCACGCTCGTTACGCGGCGTTCTTCCCCGCGTTGATCCCCGAGCTCAGCCAGAGCCCGTCCTGGCGGCCGATCCATCGCACCCACACCGAGCACCTCACCATTTGCACCCACTGCCGCCAGTCCGAGATCGTGGCCTACCAGCGCATCCAGCAGCCCGACCGCTGATCACCCTCTCGGCGCCGAGGTGGGGTGCTACTTGAGGCCGAGATCGGTGAATACGTTTTGCAGGGCGGTGGAGAACGATCCGTCGGTGCGGCTGATATCGGATCCGGTGTCCCAGAGCACCGGCACCATGCCGTACGAGAAGGCGGCCTTGGCCACGCTCTCCATCCACAAGGTCCGCGATGCCGGATCGCGGGGATAGCTCTGCCCGACCGTGACGCCAAACTCGCCGATGATGACGGGGATGCTCCTCTGCTTGCTGAACGCCCCGGCCGTGGCGAAGAGGGCCTGCAGGGCGGCCTGGTCGGAAGCCGTGCCCCACGTGGTCTGGGGCGAGCCCCAGCTCGCGACCGAGTCGAGGATGGTGAAGGTGGACGGGGTGTAGTAGTGCAAGGAGAGAAAGAGCTTGCCGCTGCCCGCGGGATCCGTGGGTATGGTGAAGGCGCTGACGCAGGTATTACCGATGTCGGTGCCGAAGCCAGCGATGAGGAGCGCCCGTGTCTGGTTGTAGCCGCCCTGGCCACGCACCGTGGTCACGAACAGTTGATTCATGGTATTGAGCGGCGGGTAGTCGGGCGTCCCATTGGCCGTGCCGTTGACGTAGTACACGCCTTCTTCGTTCATGGCTTCGAAGATGAGCATGTTGTCGACCTGGGCGAACGCCGTCGCGATCTGGGTCCAGTACGAGGCGAACTTGGTCTTGACGTCGTCGGTGAGCGTGTACTCGTTGGCGTTGCCCTGGTTGTCAATCCAGCCGCCATCCCAGTGGATATTGACGATGGCATACATGCCGGCGGCCTCGATCCAGCCGACCACCTGCTTGACTCGATCGAGCTGGGTGGGCTGGATCACGCCGTTTACCGCGTAGGTGTTCCAGGCCACCGGCACGCGCACGCTCTTGATCCCGCGACTCGCCATACCGTTGATGTATTCCTGGGTGACCAGCGGTTCGCCCCACCCGGTTTCCCAGGACGCGGTGTTGTCGAAGGTGTTGCCGATGTTGGCGCCAAAGCCCATGGCAACCGCCATCTGGGCGGCATTCACCTCGGCCCCCGCGTCGCCAGCGCTGCTACCACCGGCCCCGGTTGCCGTCCCGGCATCGGCCAGCCCGCCCGTGACCACGCCCCCAGTCGCACCGCCCGCGGCCACGCCGCCCGCGCCCTTGCCCCCGCCGCTCTGGCCACCCGCACCGCTCATGCCGCCCGCGCTGTTCATGCCGCCCGCGCTGTTCATGCCGCCCGCACCGCTCATGCCGCCCGCACCGCTCATGCCGCCCACGCCGCTCTGGCCGCCCGCGCCGCTCTGGCCACCCAGCCCGCTCGTGCCCCCGACGTTGCCCCCGCGACTCTGCCCGCCGAGCCCTGTCCCGCCGCCGGCGGCGCCGTGCTCCCCGCCCGCGCCGCCCGCGCCGTTCTGGCCGCCGTTGCCTGGGTGGCCGCCCAATCCGCTTCCCGCCCCACCCCCGCCCCCCGGAGGCGTGGAAGAAGCCCCGCTGCTGCAAGCCGCCAGCGCCAGGGTGATGATGAGGCCGAAGAAGCGAACATTTGCCCTAGATCTCATGATGGCTCCGTGCGAAGGGTGAACCGGGTCGGTGGTCTTGGCGGTTTGGCCGGTCTCGACCGGTCTTGTCTGAGTTAATGCCCTCAGGGTTAAACGTGCGCATGATTATGACGGCTCCCGCTTGCCCCAGCTCATGCGAAAGACCCGCGAACTTTGGTCTATTTGTGCGAGCGGGGGCCGGCAGGCCAGACGTCCCTCGCCCAAGCGGCGTTCAGCGCACGCAGCGCACGTAATGGGTGGTGTCTGCGCACTCCGCACCCGAGCTGCCATCCGCGAATGACACGGACCAGGCGTCGCCGGACGAGCTAGTCGCCGGGCAAGTGCTCGGGCTCACGTCGGCCGTGGCCGTCCAGAACCCGGCGGCCGGAGTGCCCGCGAACGCCGGATCGATGGTCGGCCCCGGGGCGCCCACCGTGAACGCTACGATGGATAGGAGCTCCTTCACGCTGGGCACGCGGAAATTCGTGGCCGCCGTGCCCGCAGCCGCGCAATGGGTCGTGGCAGCGGCCCAGGTCATCGTCGCCGCGCTCGCCTTCCCTTGCCAGACCAGGTTGGTGAGGGTGTCCTTGACCGACCCATCCGCCTGGAGCACGAAGCGCGCGCTGGGGTAGCAGCGCTCGCCGGAGACACAGCGCGCTCTGAAGATGGTTGCGCCGGTAGCTGCCACGGCACTCGCGCTCGCTCGGCCGGTAGCGAAGGACACCGACCAGCCCTCCCCGACCGTGACGCCGGCGTACGGCGTGGAAGTCCAGAACTCGTCCGCGGGAGTGCTCGGGAACGCTGTGGGGTTGATGGCGGGATCATCGGCGGTGAAGTCCACGATGGTGCTCAGCTCCATCACCCCGGGCAAGCGCCAACCTCCGGCCCCCACCCCACCCAGGCTGAGCTGGCTGCAATAGGTTGCCGCATCGCTCTGAGAACAGGCCGCCCCCACGATGATGACGGCGCTGTTGCCGCTACACCCTGTGCCCGAGCCCGAAACCCCGCGCTGCCAGGTGAGGCCGGTGGTGCTATCGGTCACGGTGAGCCCGTCCGCGCTGACCTTGAGCTCCCCCGTGCCCGCCCCGTCTCCCGTGGGTACGCGAACACCGTCACAGCTTTCGCTCGAGCCGTCGCAGCAGGTGTATCCGGTCGGGCAATCCGCGGACAGGGTGCAAGAGAGCCCGCCCGCGGGCGCGCAAGACCCGGCGATACACTCCTGGTCGGCGGTGCAAGCGGGGCTACACCCGCTGGCGCTACTCCCGCCCAACCCGGCGATGCCGCCGCTCCCGCCGACCCCGCCCGCGCCCGGCGCCCCACCGGCCGCCCCACCGGCCGCCCCGCCGTCCGGCGCCCCACCACCTCCCGCCCCTCCCTTGCCCAAAATGACGCCGCCCGCGCCGCCCGCGCCGCCCGCGCCGCCCGCGCCCGTGATCACGCCGCCCCCCGCGCCGCTGCCGCCGGCTCCGCCATCGTCCAAGCGTCCCCCGTCGTGCCCCGGACCGCCATCGCCTGTCCCGCCGTCGCTCACGACGATGGGCACGTCCCCCTCTCGCCCGTCCGCGGCTCGGGCATCCGCCCCCGGGTGATCGCCGCCGCCGTCGCCGCCTGAGCACCCGCCGTCGCAAACCGGAGGCGGGGATACGGAGGCCAAAGTGACGGTGACCGTGACGAAGGAGTTGGCAACGATGGGCGGCGCCTCGGCCGCCCCGCTGGCCACCACGACCTGGCTAGCGTTGAGGGCGTTGACGGTTATGGCGACGGACGTGCCCACGCCGACCCCAGGGAGCGCGATGGAGAAGGACGTCGGGTACGTCACCCGCGGCGGAACATGAACGCCGCCGCCCGGGACGACGGCAGAGCCTCCGCCATCGACCTGACTGGTCAGCGTCACCTGCAGATCGACAATCCCGGTCACGACCGAGGGATTTGCCACCACGACGAGCACGCCTTGCTCGGTCACCTTGCTCTTGCATCCCGCCAACGCGAGCAGGCCGAGGGCCACGCAGGTGAACCACCTCATGGCAGCACGACCTGGTAGTTGCCCAGCGCGGTCCCGGGAACGTTGGAGCCACCGCCCCGCTTGAGCAAGGCAACGGTAGTGACCGCCCCGACCACCACCACCGCGGCCCCGGTCCAGAACCACCACCGCTTGTACACGGGTGGGGACGCGGGCGTGCCCTCGGGGGCCGGCCGCGCAGAGAGATCCAGACCAGGCGCCGCCCCGGCCGGAGTGGGTGGCCCGGCCGCCGGCTCCCCGGAGAGCGCCGTGGGGCCGAGCGCGATCGCCGGCGCCGGAGCACCTTCGGCCGAGCCAGGAGCGGTCGCTGGCGGACCGGGCTCGGGCGGAGCGGCAGTCGCGGAGCTTGCCCCGGGCGCCGCCGCCGTGGGCGCCGGGGGTGGAGGAGACGCAACCGCCGGGACCAGCGCCGCGGGTGCGGTCGGCGCGGGAGCTCCCGTGGCGCCGGGTGCCGCGACGTTGGCCGGCGCCGAGAGCGCCGCGGGCCCGCTCGGCAGAGGAGCTACCGCTGCGCCCGGCGCCGCTGGGTTGGCCGGCGCGGCCGGCAGCGCCGCAAACGGGGCCGGCGCCAGCGGAGCCGCTTCCTGCCCCCGCTTGTCGAGCGTCTCCTTGAGCTCGCGCATCAGGCGCTCGACCTCGACACGGTTGGGCGCATTAGGCGCTTCCCGCAGGTAATTGCCATAGAACTTGACGGCCTCGGCGTACTCGCCCAGTTGCCGGTGACACTGCGCCATATTGTAGAGGAATGACGCGTCCTGCTTGAGCCGGTAGGCCTCTTTGAACTCGACCAGCGCCTCGCGGTACTCGCCCAGCTGGTAATGGGTGCGGCCCACCCGGAAATGCTCCTTGGCGCTCGCCAGGATTCCGGCGGGGTCGTCGGCCGCCTGCACCCGACCGGCCATGCCATTCGCTAGAACGAGAAGCAGCGCCACACCCAGCGCCTTGCCTTGCCAGGTCACGTTTGCATCATAGAGCAAAATCGTAACGGTCGCTACCGTTTAGCTCCCTGCGCTTCCACCCGCCACACTATGCTGCCCTGCTATAGACTATGACCATGCCGGCCTCCTCCACCTTTTCAAGCAGTCAAGGCAGTCAAAGCAATCAGGGCAGTCAAAGCAGTCAAAGCAATCAGGGCCATCAAGGCCAGCGCATCCTCGTCACCGGCGGGGCAGGATTTCTGGGCTCGCACCTGTGCGAGCGTCTGATCGCCCTCGGCCACGAGGTGATCTGCCTGGACAACTTCTTCACGGGCCGGCGCGCCAACGTCGAGCACCTGCTGGCCCATCCCCACTTCGAGCTCTTCCGCCACGACGTGGAACGGCCCCTGACCATGGAGGTGGACCAGATCTACCACCTCGCTTGCCCGGCCTCGCCAGTCCACTATCAGCGCAATCCCGTGCGCACCATCCGCACCGCGGTCGAGGGCACCTCGAATCTCCTCGAGACCGCGCGCGAGTCCGGGGCGCGCATCATGATCGCCTCCACCTCCGAGGTCTACGGCGATCCGGCCGAGCATCCCCAGCGGGAAAGCTACTGGGGCCACGTGAACCCCATCGGCCCGCGCGCCTGCTACGACGAGGGTAAGCGCTGCGCCGAGGCCCTGGCCATAAGCTACGCGCGTCAGTACGGCGTCGAAGTCCGCATCGCGCGCATCTTCAACACCTACGGTCCGCGCATGCACGAAAGTGACGGCCGCGTGGTGTCCAACTTCATTGTGCAGGCCCTGGCCGGACAGCCCTTGACCGTCTTCGGCAGCGGTGAGCAGACCCGCTCGTTCTGCTACGTCTCCGATCTGATCGAGGGCTTTCTCCTGCTCATGGCGAGCCCCCACGGCCCAAGTCCCGTCAACCTCGGCAACCCGCGCGAGACCTCGATGCTCGAGCTAGCGACCACGATCTCGTCCCTGGTCGGGCTTGGGGCCGGGCCCAATACCGGGGTGGTGCACGCGCCTTTGCCCAAGGACGATCCGGTGCGCCGCAATCCCGACATCGCCCTGGCGCAAAGCCTGCTCGGCGGCTGGACCCCCAAGGTGGCGCTAGAGCAAGGCCTGCGGGCGACCATCGACTACTTCCGCGCCCGCCTCGCCTGACGGGGCTCGGCCGAAGCACGCACGCAGGGCGTACTGACGCGCGAAATTCGCCCATCTTTTCGCTTGACGATGACCGGTATGCGTTATCAAATGTGCTTTGTTGCGGTATTGGGTTCGACTTCTCTGAGACAACCTCCACCAAGAGATCCATTGCACCCGCCGTTTCCTTGCTTCCTCGCGGAGGGTGCGCGCTGATTCAGGTTCGACGCCGGGTCGCTCAGATAACGCACCAGCACGAGCGGCTCGGCGTCGATTTTTTCAGTCACTGCCCCAACGTGGCCCGATGCCTCCCCTCATGGCATCACCGCCCCGCCGCACCATCATCATCCGGCCTCGTCCGGCCGGCGGCCTGCCCAGCGCTAACGCCGCACTAGCCCGTAATAGGCCATCCCGTAGAGCTCGCGCAGAGCCTGCTCGGTCTTGGACAAACCGTCGGCGCGAGGCAGGAAGTCGAGAATGGTCAGGACGGCGTCGGGATCGACCTGATAATCAACCGGAAAGGGGATGAAGCTAACTCCGGCGCGCCGGAAGAGGCGTGCCGCGCGCGGCATGTGCCAGGCCGAGGTGACCAGGATGATCCGGGTGAGGCCGCGCGCCCGCATCAGGCCGGCCACCGCGTGCGCTTCGTCATCGGTGTTGCCCACCTCGCCGGTGAGGAGGATGCGGTCGCGGGGCACGCCCCGCGCCAGGGCCAGCTGGGCCAACATCTCGCCCTCCGGCTGGGCGGCTCTGGCCCAGGGAATGCGCCCGCCGGTGAACACCAGGTAGGGCGCCTTGTGCTCGCGCCAGAGGTCGATGCCAGCTTCCAGGCGCTCGTTGGCCTCGCCCAGGTTGACCACACAGGCGGAGCAACCCGGGGGCCGGGGCGGCCCCAGGATCCCGCCCAAAGGTACTATGGCGTCGGCCTTGCTCACCTGGTCGAGGGCGAGCTGGGGATAGCGGGTTTCGAGCACGCGTATGAGACGGCTCCCGGTATAGGGCAGACTGGCGAGGTAGAGCACCACCAGCGCCGCCAGCACCGGCCCCCACCGCCGCCCGAGAAGGCCGAAGAGCAGGAGCGCGACCACCCACCCGAGCGGCAAGACGAAGATGGGGAGGAGCTTGGCTAGGAACAACATGGCGAGGCCGGGGAGGCTACACGCTCACCGGGGCCCCGTCACGCGCCAGCGACTTTTGCGCGGCTTCCAGGACCCGTACCACCCGCAGCGCCGATTGCCCGTCGGTGAGCGGCCGCTTGCCCTGGGCCACGCACTCGAGAAAGTGGCGATTTTGCCGCTCGAGCGGCTCGGCCATGGGCACGTACGGGATGTGGAGATTGCCGTTGCGTATGGACAGAAACTGCGCGTACTCCGTGAAAGTCGGAGGACGGTCGACGCCCTTGTCGTAGATGCGCAGCTTCTCCACCGGGTGGACGTCGTCGAGCTCGACCATCTTCTGCGCGCCCACGATGGTGAGCCGGCGCTCCTTGCGCGGGTCCAGCCAGGACACGTGGATTTGCGCGCTCACCCCGCTCCTGAAGCGCAGGTTGACGAAGACCACGTCTTCGATGCGCGTCTGTAGATAGATGCCACCCCGCGCGCTCACCGAGTCGGGCTCGTCACCGAGCAGGTGCTCGATCATCGCGACGTCGTGAGGAGCCAGGCTCCACAGGGCGTTTTCATCCTGGCGCACGCGGCCCAGGTTAACGCGCACGGCATAGATGTAGTAGATGCGCCCGAGCTCTCCTCCCTCGATCATGGCCTTGAGCCGCTCGACCGCGGGATGGAACAGCATCAAGTGGCCCACCATGAGCACCCGCGCTTTGGCCTCCGCGGTGGCCACCACCGCCTCCGCGTCGGCGGCGGTGAGGGCCAGGGGCTTTTCCACCAGCACGTGCTTGCCAGCGGCGAGCAGGGCACGCGCCTGCTCGGCATGGTCCTTGGCCGGAGTCGCCAGCACTACCGCGTCGACGTCGGCAGCGGCGAGAGCCTCCTCGAACCCGTGTCCGAGACGGGCCCGCGGCGCCAGGGTAGCGGCCCGGGCGCGCGCGCCTTCGCTGCTGTCGCACACCATCACCAGGTCGGCGTCCTTGGCCCGGCTCATGGCGCGCACGTGGTTCATCCCCCAGGCCCCGGCTCCCACCACCGCGACTCTTACCATGACCCGCTCCCCGTGCTCCTCGGGTTCGCCGGGTTCGCCGTGCTCGCCGTGCTCGCCGTGCTCCCCGTGCCCGCCGTGCTCCCGGTCCGATAGAAGGCCGCGATAGTCTCGACCACGCAGGCCTGCTCGCTCTCCGCCAGCTCGCCGTAGATGGGCAAGGCCAGCACCTCCCGCGTGGCTCGCTCGGCGTGGGGAAAGGCGCCCGGCCGGTAGCCGAGCCCGGCCAGGCACGGCTGGAGGTGGAGGGCCAGCGGGTAGTAGACCTCGCTGCCGATGCCCGCCCCGCTCAGGTGAGCGCGCAGGGCATCGCGCTTCGGAGCGCGGATCACGAACTGGTTGTAGATGTGGCCGGGGGTATCCGCGGGCAGCAGCAGCTCGGCGGGTATGCCCGCCGTGGCGGCAAAGAGGCGGCGGTAGCGCTCGGCATTGCGGCGCCGGGCCTGGGTGAAGGCAGCGAGGCGGGGGAGCTTCACGCGCAGCAAGGCCGCTTGCAGGGCATCGAGGCGAAAATTGCCGCCCAGGGCGTGGTGCACGTACTTGGGCTTGCTGCCGTGCACGCGCAAGCTGGCCACCTGCTCGGCTAGCGCCTCGTCGTCGGTGATGAGCGCGCCACCGTCGCCCATGCCTCCCAGGTTTTTCGAGGGAAAGAACGAGAGACAGGCGGCGCGGCCGCCCAGCTTGCAAGCGCCGATGGACTGGGCCGCATCTTCCACCACCGGCACCGTGGTCTGGGGCAAGAGCGCGGGCCGGCCGAAGAGATGCACGGCGATGATCGCCTTGGTCGCCGCCCCGCAAGCAGCGGCCGCCGCACCCGCATCGAGGTTGCAGCTCTCGGGGTCGATATCGGCGAACACTGGTCGGGCGCCGAGGCGCGCGATGCAGCCCACGCTGGCAAAGAAGGAAAATGGGGTGGTGACCACCTCGTCGCCCGGCCCCACCTCGAGCGCCATCAGCGCCGCCAGCAGGGCATCGCTGCCCGACGACAGGCCGACCGCCCGTCGCACCTCCAGCATGGCGGCCAGCTCGCGCTCGAAACCCTCCACCTCGGGACCCAAGATGAACTGGCCGCTGTCCATGACCCGGGCCATGGCCGCCAGCATGGCCTCGCGCATGGGCTGGTTCTGGCGGGCCAGGTCGAGCAGCGCAACCTTCATTGCCCTCTCCCTTGCTCCCCGTCCTTCATGGCTCCCCGTCCGGGTGCAAGGCCAGGCCGGCCCCCGCCGCGCACTGCCGGTAGCCCTTCCCACAGGCCGGACACAGGGGATGATCGCCGGGCGGCAGCCGGGTGGCGCAGCGACACACCCAGCCCACCTGGTGGCCGGGTACCCCCAGCACCAGAGCGTAGGCCGGAACGTCGCTCGTCACCACCGCGCCCGCCCCCACGAAGGCGTACTCGCCAATGCGGTGGCCACAGACCACGGTGGCGTTGGCCCCCAGCGTGGCCCCGCGCCCCACCACGGTCTTGCGGTACTCGTGCTTGCGCGCGATGAAGGCGCGCGGGTTGTACACATTGGTGAAGACGGCCGAGGGCGCGACGAAGACCTCCTCTTCCAGCACCACGTCGTCGTAGAGCGAGACGTTGTTCTGGATCTTGCAGCCGTCCCCCACCACCGCCCGACCGGCCACGAAGACGTTCTGGCCGAGCACGCAGCCACGGCCAACGCGGCCGCCGGCCATGACGTGACAGAAGTGCCAGATCTTGGTGCCCTGGCCCACCACCGCCCCCTCGTCGATCACCGCGGTGGGATGAGCCCAGAAGCTACGAGGAGCCGAGGGGGGATCGCTCATTGGGCGATTGTACCTCGGTTTGGGGGAGCTAGACGGGGCGGGGGACCTGTAGGGCGACGGCAGACGTGGCCACGCCCACGGCCACGGCCACGGCCACGCCCACTACCGCAGCCACGGCCACGGCGGGCGCGGGGCAGGGCGGGCCTGACCTAGTAGACAGCGCCGATGCGGCCGAGGACGACTTGGGTGGTGTAGTTGAGGCCGCCGGAAACCGGGTCGGCGCCGCTGACGGTGCGGTTCAGGTTGAGGGAGTAGCTAGCGCCCAGCAGCAGGAACTTGCCGATCATGTAGTCCAGCGCGGCGCCGAGGATGAAGTTCTCGTCGGTGCGGTCGTTGATGTAGCTGGTGGGCACGTTCGCCGGCTGGCCCGTCTCCAATACCGGGCCGTAGCGGCGGTCCTCGAAGCGGGCGTAGAGGTAGGTGAAGAGGCGGCTGGCCACCATCTGCTGGTAGGCCCCGTAGACGGCATCCATGTTGTAGTAGCCGCCCAGAAAGGGTGAGTTGACGAAGTCGTGGTGGTAGCCGACGCCCACCCGGGAGAGCAGCGAGATGGTGTAGTTGATCTCGGCCAGGCCGCCCAGGTGGCCGAAGCCCGAGGGCGAGGAGGCGCCGCTCGAGTAGAAGGCGTTGTTGTAGCCGGCGGCCAGGTTGACCGAGAGCTTATCGGTGAGAAGACCGCGCAAACCGGCCAGGGTGCGCAAGGGGTAGGAGGAGACGTCCTGCGCCCCGAAGTTGTTCGCTCCCGGATTGAAGTACGTTATCGCCCCCTGCGCAATCTGGACGTAGAGCGAGGTCTTGGGCAGCCAGCGCCAGGCAATGTCGAGCACGCCCTCGTTGCCCATGTTGCTGCCCGGATCGTAGGCCCCCTCGTACTTGTCGATGAGGTTGGTATAGCGGAGGGTGAGGCGCAGGCGGCCGCCCCCGGGGGCAAGAGCCAAGGAGGCCGAGGCCATATTGTCGTCGCGCACGATGGGCGCCCCCCCTTCCTCGTAGGGCGCCTGGCGGGAGCGGGTGAAGCTCTCGTTCAGGGTGAGGCTCAGCTCTTGCCCGGGCGAGAAGACGGCCGTCCCCGACGCCGTGGGGTCGATGGCGTTCTGGGAAGTGACCTTGGAGTCGTTGCTCAGGAACTCGAGGAAATCCACCGCGGCCACCAGGTCGTAGTAGGTGCCGCTGGGCGTGCTCCCGTCCCGCATGGTATTGGTGAGCTCGAGGCGGGGCGTGATGTTGAGCACCGGTGCGCCCGGCGCGCCCTGCGCGGTGCTCGAAGAGGAATAGAAGACGTTGGTGTCGTAGCCCATGTCGGCGATGATGGCCGCGTGCAAGATCGCCCCTTCGCCGAGCTGGAGGCCGGAGGCGATCCCACGGGTGGTCAAGCTCAGCCCCGCACCCGTCGATAGACTCTCGAGAGTAGCAGACTGTGAGCTGGTCAGCTGTAGCGGCGCAGCGCCAGTGGGCGTCTGGGCCCATGCTGACGTGCCCACGCCGAGGGCAAGGCAAGCGGCAAGCGCGAGTGGCCGAAGTCTCATAGTTTTCCGGTTAGCGATGGAGAAGTGCTCGCATGTCAGTATCTCTGGTCGTGTGCGCGATCAGGCCTACTGATACGGGCTCGCGGGCGGTGGACGTTCTACCACGGTGACAGGCGGGGCGGCGGGCTGGATCTGGTCGGGGTTCTCCGCGATACCCGGTGGGGTCTCGACCAGGACACGGGTGGCTCCCACGTAGTTGGTCTCGGCGCCCACGCAGGCATCGGCCTCGGTGCGCAGAACCTGCACTTTCTGGTTGATGATGGTCACCCGGGTGTACTCGTGCAGCTCCTCGCCTTCATCCTGGCGAGAGTAAGCTTGCTGCAGGTTCTGCAGGGTTTGGTCCATCATGGTGGCGTTGACCCTGACCTGAGTCAGCTTGTCGAGGAGACAGTTGAGGCGAATGATGTCCTTGTCGTGCTTGGCCTGGTCGGCCTGGGTCTGGATCTGGATGGCGATGCTCTGAATCTGCTGCCGGTACTCCTGCCCTTGGCGCATCATCTCGGCGCCCCCCAAGGTCATCCGCGGCGCGGGGAGCGGTGCCCCCGGGCCCGCCTGCTCTCCTGCCGGGCCAGGTCCTGGCGCGGGAGCAACCCCTTGATCTAGAGCCAGCGCCGCCGGCGCTACCAACACAAGCAGTGAAGCGAGCGAGAGCAGCCACGTCACTCTAGGCAGCCTTGGCATTTTTTGACCTCACGATGAAGTAAGACGCCCCGGAAGGTGAAGGCGTCACACGAGTGACGCGCATAGGGATGAAATTGGACATTTTAGACGTGGGGAGCTGGCCGTAACGTGGCGGACGGCAACGACCCGCTGAATATATGGTCCAGATAAACATTGTGTCAACCGCCACCATCGACTCACTGAGACGACTGAAACAGGAACGGGAAGGTGACCTCGACCGAGCCCCCGGAGGGTGCCGGGAAGCGCCAACGCAGCACCAGACCCTTGATGCACGAGGAGACTTCGGCGTCGCCCATGCTGTCTTCGTCAATCTCGACTGCCGCCACCGTGCCGGCGGCCGTGATGGTCCAGCGAATCTTGACCTTGCCGCTGAGGTTGGGATTGCGCTTGAG
Organism: uncultured delta proteobacterium; assembly: GCA_963849735.1. Lineage (GTDB taxonomy): Bacteria > Myxococcota_A > Polyangia > Fen-1088 > Fen-1088 > Fen-1118. The sequence goes on along the minus strand of CAWKJE010000048.1, from coordinate 16,320 downwards.
CGCCCGCTCGTAGCAGGCCTTGACCGCGCCCAGGCGAGCGCGCACCTCTTTGGTGACCAGGGAGGGATCGAGCTCGCCGTCGACTGCCGGCGCCTCGCTCCGCACCACCCCGGTGATGCGCTTCTCGGTGAGCCCGGCCCCGGTGTTGCCGCCCGCAATCGAACCCGCCCCGCGTAACCCGGAAATGTCGGCCACCTTGCCCGAGCCTCCGCTGCCCGTCTTAACTCCACGCAGCGAGGCGTCGCTGGTCGCCACCGCCAGCCCCCCGATGCCTCGGAAGGCATTTTCCTGGTCGCGGTCGACATCGCCCTTGCCGAGCACGTCGGCAATCGAGCCTGAGCCGTCGACCTTGGCGCCCAGGAGCTTGAGAATGCCGGTGTTGCGCACCTGCTCGGCCAAACGAGCCCGCCGTTCGGCGTCCATGCGCGCCTTCTCCTCCGGCGTGAGCTCCTTCTTGGGCTTGGCCGCGGCCTTGGCCGCCGCCTTGTCCGCCTTGTTGTCCTCGTCCTTCTTGTCGTCTTCCTTGGCTATCGCATCCTTGGGCGGCTCGGGCGGTTTGGCCTTCACGACCATCTGCACGAAGCGGTCGGGAATCTCATCGATGTCGGGTTTCGCCGGCCAGTCCACGCTGCGCAGGTAGACCACGAAGATGATGTGCGCCAGGAAGGAGAAGGCGGCTATCCCGGTGTAGACCCAGTCCAAGGAGCCAAAGATTGAGCCGCGCACCGAAGGCGGCAGCTGGGGCCGCGGCTGGGGCGGAGGCGGGGTGACGAACTGGAACAGGATGCTGAGATCGCCGATCGTGACCTTGCCGCGCGAGCGCTCGTCGAGCAGAAAGCGCTGGCTGGCACCGATGCGCCGGATGCGGCCCATTTGCTTGAGCTGGGCGAGCGAGACCACCTCGTTGGCCACGGCGATGCGGGCGTCCATGGCGTCGGCGAAGTGCGCGATGTAGCCGCGCGGGCCGGCCTCGAAGAGCAGCCACTGCTTGGGCAGGGCATCCGTGGGCACGGCAAAGGTGGCCTTGGACGACCAGCCAATGGTCACGTTCTCGCGTTTGCGGATCAGTCGTTCCTCGACAATGCGACCACCCTGCACGATGCCGATACGCAAAATGCGCGTTCTGGCAGCAGGCGCCCCACTGGTGCGTTGGGCTGGTGTCGCTTGCGGCGTGGCCATGGATGGTTCCTCGTGTTAGTCGAGCTAGAAGGGCGCTTTCGTCACGCTGTCCAAGATTTTCGGCAGGAAGTCCTGCTTGAGCTCGTGCCAATCGTAATTTATGCTGGATTTCTGGAGGACGTAGAACGCCTCGGGCTTCTGAATCTTGCCCTCGATGACGATCTCGCCCTCGATCTTGTAGATTTTCCTCCCCCCCGCGCCCCGCTCGACCTTGACCTTGGTCTGGTCGGCGTCGGTTGCTCCGGTCTGCTCTTGCCCTGCTGCGGCTTTCGCAGCTTCGGGCCCTGCCGTGGCCGGCGGCGCTTTGGCCGCCGCCGGGCTGGCCGCCTTGCGGTTGCCTTGGGCACGGGCCGGCGTCACGCCGACCGCGAGGAAGGCGGCCACGATCATGGCCGGCAGGGTCGGCAGAGCCCACCCAAGGCCGCGTGCCCTGCCCCGCTGTCGGCGAGGACGGTTCATCGTCATGCTGGTCATTGCCACCTCTCCGTACGCGACTCGGGCGGCGGGGCAGCGGGCGTGGGCGCCGCCGCGGCGCCGGGAGCGGAATAGCCCGAAGCTGGGCGCGCGGGATAGCCGGCCGGGGACGCGGGATAGCCCGCCGGGGAGGCGGGGTAGCCGGCCGGGGACGCGGGACGGGCGGAGGCCGCGGGCGCGCCAGCCGGTCCAGGCTTCTTGGCGTCGTCGGCCGTCTTCTTGGCCGCCCGCTGCCGGTCGCGCTCCTCCTGCTTCTTCTGGCGCTCGATGCGCTTCTGCTCCTTCTTGATGCCCTCCTGCGCCTCGGCCAGATAGGCATCCGCTTCCGGCGGCACCGGCTGCCCGACTCCGGTCAGCATCTCCTTGTAGCGCTGCAGGTAAGCCACCGCGGTATTGAGCTTGGCCGTGGTGTCCCCGTCGGGCATCTTCTCGGCGTCGAGGTAGAGAATGGCCAGGTTGTAGACGGCATCCGAATAGCGGGGGAAGAGCGACAAGGCGCGCTTGTACTCGGCCAGGGCCTTGTCGTACTGCTTGACCCCGCGGTAGGCGCTGCCCAGGTTGAGGTGCGCCTTGGCGAAGGCGGGTTGAAGCTGCACGGCGCGCTCGAGCGCCGGTCCGGCTTCCCGGTAGTTCTTCGCCACCAGATACTGGGCGCCCAGGTTGTTCCACAGCACCGCATTGTCGGGACTAGCGGCGACCGCCTTGTGCAGAAGCTCAATCGCCCCCGGCGTGTTCTTCTTCTCGACCTCCATGAGGGCGAGCATCTGGTAGATGTCCGAGCGCTCGGCCTCGCTGGCCCCGGCGTTCTTCATCATCTCGCCCAGGGTCTTCACCCACTCGTACTTGCCCAGCTTGAAGTACGCCTTGGCCATGATCAGCATGGCCGGGGTGTAGCGCTCGTTCTTGTTGAGCGCGGCCTTCGCCTGCGCCACGGCGGACTGGTAGTTGCGCGCCTCATAGGCCCTCTGCGCCGCATGCACTTCCTGGGTCGGGATCACGGGAGGAGGTGGCTCGCGCCGCTTGCGCACACCCGCGCCACCCGCGGGCACGAGCTCGGCTGCCCAGGCTGGCGACCCGGTCCACGACGCGACGAGCGATCCACCGGATGCCAGCACCAAGGCCAAGGCCAGCAGGGATACCCGCGTGGGCGTCATCGTGGTCATGGCATCTCCATTCCGATGCGCTCGTCTTTGACGAAGGGGAACTCGTCGGGCAGGTACTTCGACAGGTTCTCGCGCGCCTTCTTCACGTAGTCGTTGGTGACGCCCAGGTCGGCGGCGCGATCGAGGGTAGCCTTCCACTGCCGCTTCGCCTCGTCCTCGACGGGAGTGACGAATTGGAAGATTGCGTCCTTGTATTCGGTTTCGGCGACGCCACATAGGCTCGGGTCGGCCTTGCAGGCCTTCTTCGACAGTTTCTTGACATCTTCGGGAGGATTGTCGGCCGCCTTGATGAGCTTCTGCGCAAATTCGTAGAAGATGTCGCCCCGCCGCAGGAAGGAGGCCAGGGTCCAGTTGGCGTCCTTGTATTCCCAGATCTTCGCATACTCGTCTTGCAGCTGCTTGGCCTCGGCGGTGAAGGCGTCGAAGGTCTTGCGCACTTGCTTGGGATCGCTGGTGAAGTGCAGAGTCTTCTCCTGGAAGGCCCGAAACTTGTCCTCGAGAATGAGATAGTCCGCCTTGGCCGCCGCCGCCGCCGCCGGAGTAGCGGCCGCCAGGTGCCGGCTGATGAACTCGTCGCGCACCTGCCGGTAGGCCGCCAGCACCGCCTTCTTGTCGTGGCCCTGCTCGGCCAGGGTGGCAAGCTCCAGATACGCCTTTACCACGTACTCGCCCGCGCCAAATTGCTTGCCGTAGCGCTTTATGAGCTCGTGCAGGCAGGACAGCTGGCGCCCCGTGTCCCCCGACTTTTCGTAGGCGGCGCAAGCAAAGCTATACGCTTGCGCCGAATCGCTCGGCCGGTCGGCGATGGTGTCCGCGTACTTCTTGTAGAGCTCGGCGGCCCGCGCATACTGCTGGTCGTTGTCGAGCAACTGGGCGGCGATGCCCATCGCTTCCCGCCGGTGCTCGTAAGTCGCGAACTTGGGGTCGGTGGCCACCTTGAGGTAGCCGCCGACCGCCTTGTCGAACTCGAAGAAGCGGAACTGGTTCCGCGCCGAGTTCCAGACCGCGTCCTTGGCCAGGACCGTATCGGGATAGTCACGGGCCAGCCGCTCGTAGCACTTGGTGGCCTCGCCGTACTTGAAGATCTTCTCGTAGATCACGCAGGCGTTGTTGAGGTTGGACGCCGCGTCCTGATCGTTGGGATTGGCGGCGACGAGATCGAGGAGGTCAAGGGCCAGACCCTCGTCGAGCTCGGTCGCGGTCTTGCTACGTGCCCCCGGCGCGCCCGCGGCCGCCGGAGCCCCGGCGCCCGCCTTGCCCATGCCCGGGCCACCCTCCACCTGGGCCAGGGTGGCCGTCCCGGTCACCACCGCGATACCGCCGGCGCCCTCGCGACACTGTACCAGTTGTCGGTTGGTGCCCTTCTCCTCGTTTTCGAGGGCGATATCGAGACGACGCTTGATGACGGTGGTCTTGACCGAGGCCTTGATCTCTTGCACGCGCGCAAGGAAGGGCTTGGCTTCGGGCGCCTTGCTACAGGGCGAGTCACCCAGGCGGTCGACCACCTGCAAAAGGCGGCCCAGGGCGCAGTCCTTGGCCTCTTCGTCGGCGATGTTGTAGTCGATGAAGTAAGTGGTGAGCACGGCATCGTAGGCCTTGAAACCGATGGCCGGCTTGGTCGCGCAGTAGGAGTCGGAGATCTCGGCCAGCCGCGCCCGCGCCTCGGGCCAGTGGCGGTGCTTGAGCAGGACGACCGCGGCCGCGTAACGCAGGTCGGGGACCCGTTCGTCGGGCAGGTTGGCCACGTACCAGTCGAGGGCGGCCAGGTAGCCCTTGTAGAGCTCGTGCATGGGCAGGGGCGCCACCGGTGGCCGGGTGTTCTTCTCGTCCGGAATGGGCGGGTCCTCGATGCGATGCTCCTGCTGCAGACGCGCGATAGTCTCCTCGTAGGCCTTGATCACCTGCAAGGCCGCGTCTTTCTGATATTTGTTGTCGACGTTGGAATCGCGCACCACCACGTAGGCTGGGATCGACTCGAGCACCTTGCCGCCGTAGTAGAGGGCGTCGGCATAGAAGGCCGAGAACTCGTAGGAGCGCTTGGCGTTGGGATAGGCGGCGAGATACTTCTCGTAGAGCTCGGCGGCGGTGCGATAGGCGGCCTGGCATTCGGCGAGCTTGCCAGTGTCGGCCGTGTTTTCCTGCCATTTGGCCCGGCAGGCTTGAGCCGTGGCGTGCACGTTGGTCGCCGCCGTGAGCAGGGCATCCTCGGCCAGCTGGGCCGCGGCGGCCAGAGCTTCGGGGTTGTTGATGTTATGGCGATACCAGTCGCCGCCCTTGGCATAGGTTCGCCCCAGCACCTCGCGCTCCTTCGCCGCCGCGAGGAGGTTGCGGTCGCGCTCGTAGGCCTTGACGATCTTCTCCTGCAGCTTGGGGGCATCGCCGAAGTACGGCCACATCTGCAGGATGTACTTGTAGGTGGCAATGGCCTCGGCGTACTTGGTCGAGTCAAAGTAAATGTCGCCCAGGCGCTGGAAGACCTCCTTGACGTGCGGCTCGCTCTCGCGGCCCCGGTAGAAGCTCTGCGCGCGCTGCAGGCCCGACTCCGGGTCGGGCAGGTTATCGCCGTCCCAGTCGGGCTCGGAGAAGCTGATGCCCAGGTACTGGATCGCCTCGGGCCGCAGCTCGGAGCCGAACTTGTCGCCCGCCGCCTTCTTGCTGTCGGCCCACTTGACCAGACCGTCGAACTGCCGAATCGCGTCGAGAAAGCGATTGTCGCGATAGTACGACCAGGCCAGCTTGTAGATGGCCTTGTCGTAGTAGGGCGAATCTTTGTACTGCAACACCCGCCCGTAGGCCGAGATGGCGTAGGCCAGCTGGACGGCATCGAAGTGCATCTCACCCACTCGCGTCCACGCCTCGGCCAGGAACTTCGAATCCTGCTTGATGGGGGTACAGTCCTTGTAATAGTCGGTCAGCGGCCCCTTGTCGAAACCGCTGGCGACCTCGAGCTTGGCCGGGGGATCGAGGGGCTTGTACTGATTGCCGCACACCAGGGCCAGGAGCGCCTGCCGGGCCTGGTCGTCTTGGCCCATCTCGCCCAGGCAGAAGCCGAGCAGGTAATAGGTGGCATCGAGCAGACGATAATTGGGGAACTCGACCAGCATGCGCCGGTAGAGCTCGACGGTGGGGGTGTAGTCGGCCTTGGGCGAAGGAGTGGTGGGCGGATGATCGGAGTCGAGCGCCTTCTGGTAGCTCTCCTGCGCCGTCAGGAACTCGTCGGAGGACTTCTCGTAGTAGAGCTCGGCCAGACGGAACATCACGTCGGGCGTCCACTTCTTGTCCGCCGGATACCTGCGCAAGAAGCCCTCGAGCACGGCAATGGCGTCGCCGCGACGCTGCTTTTCCTCCCGCTCGCTGAAGCTGATCTGAGGCTCGTACTTCTCGCGGATGCTCTTGACCTTCTCGTAGTAAGTGCGCTGGATGATGCCCGCCGCGGCCCTGCGGAAGCCGCGCACCTCGTCCGCATAGCGCACCAGATCGGCCGCCATCTCGTCCACCAGCTTGGGATCGACCGCGGCCCCCTGCGGCCACCGGGGCGCCGCCAAGGCCCGCCCGGCCGGCAAGCTCGCCATGACCGCCATGGTCACCATGACCGCCATGGTCGACCCGGCCACTCGGCCGAGGGTCATTCCGAAGATCATGCCGCCCGACCTCCTCGCGCGCACCTGGACCGCCACTTACTTTTCCTCCTCCATCAAGGCACGGAAGTCGTCCTCGACGGTCTTGAGCTCGAGCTTTTGCTGGTTGATCAGCTTGGATACGGTCGAGGTCCGCTCGTCCTTGAGCCCCCAGGCCACGTCGACCAGGCCCACGTCAGATTGCACGACCAGGTCGTAGAAGCGCTCGGTGACCTTCGATAGCATCGCGAAGGCCAGGCCTCCACCCAGATCCTGCGATTCCGTCACGATGCCGCCGAGTCTGGTATTCGCCGCTTCCAGCTCGCGCTTCTCCACCAGGAGCTGATTCTTGAGCTCGCCCAGCCGGCGCTGGGCCACGACCTCGATACGCCCGTCGAGCTGGGCTAGCTCGGCCTGCACCGCCCCGGCGCGCTCCAGCACCCCGGCCACCCGGTCGAAGTCGCGCTGGGCCCCGCTCGAGAGGCGAGGCCGGGCGGCCTGGTCAATCACCAGCTCTTTCTTCTGGCTGTCGATAAGAGTGGCGATAGCGCCGCGCTCGGAATCTCCGGTAGCCACCGCGACCTGCGCTTCCCGTGCCGACTCGGCTAGGCTGTTGCGAATGCGATCGTTGCTCGAGCGCAGCTCGGCAATCGCCTGGCGCAGGGTCGCCACCGGGCCGATGAGCTCCTCGGGCTTGATCTTCTGGTCGGCGCGCGACCGGATGAAGTACTGCTCGATGGCCACCAGCTCGGCCTCCATGCCCTGCACCACCACGTTGAGCTCGGAGGCCTGGCCGTCGAGGGCATCGAGGGCGGCCCGCGACTTGCGCCCGCGCTCCTGCAGCCCGGCCACGGTCATGGGCAGCCCCTCGAGCTCGTTCTCGGCGGTGGCGCGGTCGACCGCGATCTGCTCGAGCCTGGCCTTCTCCTCACCCGAGAGCACGTCCGCCGTCTGGGCGCGCATCTTGGCCACGAATCTGCTGCGGATTGCCAGGAGCTGGTTCAGTATCTCCGAGGTGCGCGTGCGCATCGCGGCCAGGTCGGGAAAAATGCCGACCTTGAGCTCTCCGCTCACGGCCAGCTCGAGGCGGCTCAGGGTTTCTTGCGAGTCCCTGATACCCCGCTGGAGCTCGCCCACGTCGTCGGTCAGCGCCATCACCCGCGCCACCTCGGGATCGGCGCGCACCCATTTAACCGCGACCTTGGGGATGAACACTTGGATGTCGAATTTCTCCATCCCCTTGCCGATCAGGGTGTCGAAGTACTTGGGGTCGGTCCGGCACTTGGACAGCGTGTCCTCGAGCTGGGCGTGCACGGGGTCGAACTGGTCGCGCGCCACCATGAAGGCCTCGTTGGCCAGGGCAAAGTTACCCAGGCGGACGTGCAAGTTGCCCATGAGCAAGCGCAGCTCGGGCGCCTGCGGGCTGTCGGGATTCTGTAGCAGCATCAGATCCAGGGCACGGTAGGCGGACTGGTAGTCCTTGGCCTTGATCGAGGTCCACGACAGCTCGTTCATCGCTTCCTCGAAATTGGGCGAGTCGCGCGGAATGGTCCCGTAGGCCGCGCGCGCCAGCTCGAATTCGCCCCGCTCATAGTGCAAGCGGCCGATAGCCAAGCGGGCCAGCTCCTGGACCTCCTTCTCGGCATCGTTACGCGCGGGCATGCGGGCGACTGCGTCGAAACCGGCCAAGGCCGCCGCCAGATTCCCCTTTTGCACCTCCACCGTCGCGGCAAAATAGCGCGACTGGAGGAAGTAAGGGCTGCTGGCGGGGATGGCGGCAAAGATGGCCAGCGCCTCGTCGGGCCGGCCGCGAAAGAAGGAGAACTTGCCGCGCACGTAAGGAACCGAGGGCTCCAGCATGGCGGGCGGAATGTTCTCGAGACGCTTGAGGTACTGGTCGACGTTGTCGAGGTCCTCGGTATGGAGCCCGATCTCGATCAGGCGCTCGAGCGCGCGCTGCTCGAGCTGCGACCCGCTGTTTTGCTTGACCTCGATCTCGAGGTAGTAGCGGGCCGAGTTGTAGTCCTTGTCCTGGAAGAGCGACTCGCCCAGCAGCACCAGGGCATCTTCGTAACCTTGCGCTCCGGGATACTTCTCTACGACGTCGAGGAGGAGGGTCGCCGCTTCGTTGTAGTTCTTGAGCTTGAACAGGGTTTCCGCGTCCACCACCCGACGCAGGACTAGGGCAGGGTCGGCCACCGCCGTCTCCCGGAACTCGGAGCCCAGGGCGGCTACCTTGCCCTCTAGGTCCGACAGCTTGCGGTCGGCGTCGTCGAATTCTCCCGCCCGCAGGGTCACGGGAACGAAAACCGAGGCCAGGGCCGCGGTCACAGCCAGCGCCCGCCGAGATCCCCACCCGCGTCGCGGACGAGGCGGGCTCAAATTGCGGTCGTGCATCAGCGGCTTCCTTTTCGGTGTCCTGGGCTACTTCTTGTCGGACGAAACAGCGGTGCCCTCCGGCGCGATCAGGTTGGTCTTGAACTCGACCGCGGGCTTGTCTTCCATGTTCGTGGTCAAGCCGCCCTTCTCGTAGCCGACCACCGTGACCACGGTGGCCTTGCCGTCCGCGGCGACGAAGGTGTTGCTGGAGCTGGCCTTGAACTTGTACCCCTTAAGGTAGCTGAAGACCCCGAACCCGCTGCCCTGATAGACCAGCTGGACTGACAAGGTGTGGTTCCCTGGCTGAATGGCCCCGTTGTACACGTCGAACTCGGGCATGTCCGCCAGGCGACCGGTGTCGTCGACCCGGTTCAGAATCTGGACGCCATCCAGGGCATAGACGACCCTGATCAAGCGGAATGTCGCCCCCATCTCGTTCTTGTGCTTGATCACGCAGCGCGAGGCGCCGATGACGCCGCCAAGCACCGTCTCCTTGAGCAAATTCAGGCGGGCACGGGTGCGGAAGACCTGCTCCTTGAGATCGCTCACGCTGCGCTCCAGCGCCTTGAGACGGACCGCGGACGTCGTGCCCTCGCCCGCGCCTGGCGCGCCCGCAGCCGCCGAAGCAGCGGCGGGTGCCGCCTCGCCCGGAGCTGACCCAGGAGCGACGGGCGCTACCGGGCTATCGGCGGCTTGCGCGGCGGACAGCATAAGCCCCACGCCCAGAGCCAGGCTCAGGGCCCCCCAAGTTGGTCGCATCATCATCTCTCGGCTCCTTCTGAGCATTCTCGATAGCACATATGCCGGACGCGGCCGGCCGCCCCGGTGCCGGAGCAATACCTCGGCTCGACACCAAGAGAAGCTGGTTTATAGCAGGGGACTCGACGTCCAGTCAAAAGCCGGAGCTCCTTTGAATGTGCTGGGTTAGGTAGTTGCCGGAGGCCGCATCTTAGCAGAACCCTGGGAGGTTCGCCTCCGCGGTCGCCGGTCGGATAAGTTGGTGCGCAGTCAAGGCCGCGATTTGCCTGGCCGCCCCGAGCCCCGCAGCCGACCCGCACCGACTTCCGCGCCGCCCGCAGCCGCGAGGCCCGCTGCCCTTGGCCTCCGCCTGCGTGTGCCCGCGGCCCCGGGCCGCCTTACTCTTGCGCGCGGCGGGCGCTGGCGAGGGCTCGGAAGGCCGCCTCGAGCACCTCGGTCACGCCCTGGCCCGTGGCCGAGCTCATGGCCAAAAGCTCGACCTTGCGGCGGGCAAAGCTGGCCCGCAGAGCACCAAGACGCGTCCGTGTGCTCGGCAGATCCACCTTGCTCAGCACAACGATCTCCGCCCGCTCCGCCAGGGCGGGGTCGTAGAGCTCGAGCTCGCGCCGCAACGCCAGGTAATCACGCAGCGGAGTCCGCCCCGGCACGGGGCTCACTTCGAGCAAGTGAATCAACACCCGGGTGCGCTCGAGGTGGCGCAAGAAACGGTGCCCCAGACCCGCCCCGGCGTGCGCCCCTGCGATGAGGCCCGGAACGTCGGCCACCACCAGCGACCGGTCGCCCGAAAGCCGCACCACACCCAGGTTAGGGATGAGGGTGGTGAAGGGATAGTCGGCGATTTTGGGCCGGGCCGCTGACACCCGAGCTATGAACGAGGACTTGCCGGAGTTGGGGAATCCGACCAAGCCCACGTCCGCCAGCAACTTGAGCTCGAGCCGGATGGAGCGCTGCTGCCCGGCTGTACCGCGCTCGTGGCGGCGTGGGGCGCGGTCGGTGGCGGTGGCGAAATGGATGTTGCCCCGGCCTCCTCTTCCTCCCCGCGCGGCGACCAGGCGCTCGCCCTGCCGGCGCAAATCGGCGAGAAGCTTACCCGTCTCGTCATCATAGACCATGGTTCCGGCTGGGACGTGCAGCACGGTGTCGTCACCTCGCCTGCCATACATGTCCTTGTTGCGGCCGGGCTCGCCCGCGGCGGCCTTGTGCTCGTGCCGGTAGCGAAAGTCGAGCAACGTCGAGAGTCCTTCGTCGACCTCCAGGATCACGCTGCCGCCATCGCCGCCGTCCCCGCCCGACGGGCCGCCCTTGGGCACGAACTTCTCCCGCCTGAAAGCGACCGCTCCGTCACCTCCGTCGCCGCCGCGCACGCTGATGCGCGCCTGATCTATAAAGGCGGACACGCGCCAGATCCACGTCCGGCAAGGCGGGACACCCTACCCGGCCCTATCCTTCGCTGCTGGCGCTGCTGGCGCTGCTCGGGCTACCCTCGACGCTCACCAGCTTGCGTGAGCCCGATTGGCTGAACTTCACCTTGCCCGGCTGAAGCGCGAACAACGTGAAGTCACGGCCCATCCCCACATTGCCACCGGGATGGAACAGGGTGCCGACCTGACGAACCAAGATGTTGCCAGCCAGCACCTCTTCGCCGGCAAAACGCTTGACCCCTCGCCGTTGCGACTGGGAATCGCGGCCGTTGCGTGAGCTGCCCTGACCCTTCTTGTGTGCCATGGCGTTAGGCTCCTGCTTTGATCGAGACGATCTTGAGCGCGGTGAAGGGCTGGCGGTGGCCGGTCTTGCGCCGATAGGACTTGCGCCGCTTGTACTTGAAAATGACGATCTTTTCGCCGCGGCCCTGTTCGGTAACCTCGGCCTCGACCATGATGCCCGAAACGTTGGGCTTGCCGATGTGGACGTTTCCGCCATCGTCGGCGAACAGCAGGGGCGAGAAGGAAAGCTTGTCTCCAGGGGACGCGGGGAGCTTCTCGACGCGCAGAGTCTCTCCCTCCGCGACGCGATATTGCTTGCCTCCGGTCTGAATCACGGCGTACATGGCTTATGGGCTCCCGAGCGAGGCGCGTAATCTAGAGGGGATTGGCGTCCTGTCAAGGATAAAAAGTCAGACGCCGGGCAAGAGGCGTCAGGAGAGACGTCGAGAGAGGCGTCAAGAGTGGCGTCAAGAGCCTGTGTCGGAGCCCATCCTCAGCCGAACCGCGCGGGCATGGCCAGATAGGCCCTCCACCAGGGCGAGCCGGGCGACCGCCGGCGCCTGACGCGCCAGCGCGGCGGGAGTGTATTCGATGAACGAGGTGCGCTTCACGAAGTCACCCACCCCGAGCGGCGAGGAAAAGCGGGCGCTGCCGCCGGTCGGCAGCACGTGGCTCGGTCCGGCGAAGTAATCTCCCAGCGCCTCGCAGGCGTACTCGCCCACGAACACGGCGCCGGCGGCGACCACCTTGTCGGCCCAGACGGCGGCGTCGGCCAGGACAATCCCCGCGTGCTCGGGCGCCAGCCGGTTGACGATGGCGATGGCGGACGCGGGGTCGTCGACTACCAGGGCGACGCCGTGCTCGGCCAGCGCTTTGGCCGCGATCGCCCGGCGCGGCAGCTCAGCCACCTGCCGGTCGAGCTCCGCCCCCACCCGCTGGGCAACCTCGAGGCCCACCGCCACCAGGATGGGAACCGCGAGAACGTCGTGCTCGGCCTGCGCGATCAGGTCCGCGGCCACCCAGGCCGGGTTGGCGCTGCCATCGGCGGCGATGACCACCTCGGTGGGACCCGCGATCATATCGACGCCGACGTCGCCATAGACCAGGCGCTTCGCCGCCGCGACATAGGCGTTGCCCGGCCCAACGATCTTGTCGACGCGAGGCACGCTTTCCGTACCATAGGCGAGCGCGGCGATCGCCTGCGCCCCACCGAGCAGGAAGATGCGGTCTACCCCGGCCTCGCGCGCGGCGGCGAGCGTCTCCGGCGAAGGCCCGGGCGTGGCCATGATGATCTCTCCCACTCCGGCCACCTTGGCCGGTACGGCCGTCATGAGCACGGTAGAAGGATAAAGCGCTGTGCCTCCCGGCACGTAGATGCCCACCCGGGCCAAAGGGGAATAGCGGCACGACAACCTGACCCCGTCTGCGCGCTGCTCGAAGGAAACGTAGCGCTCTCGGCGATGATAGTCGCGGATGCGCGCCGCCGCCTCGGCGATGTCGTGGCCGATCTCGGGCGATACCGTCGCCGCGCTGGCGAGCCATTCGCGCTGGGGTAGCTCCACCGCGCGTAACTCGCGCTTTTCGAAGCGCGCCGTGAGCTCGAACAGGGCTCGGTCACCGTTGCGCCTAACCTCGGCGACAATGGCGGCCGCGCTGGCCTGCACGGCCTCCGGCAGAACGCCCGCCCGCTGGCAGAGCAGCTCGAGCTGGGGCTCGAAATCCGGCTGGCCAGAAACGATAGTGCGCAGCATCCGGGCAACCTACCGCCAGATCGCCCACTGCGCCACTTGCGATCGTGCCCATCATATCATCCGCTGGTCATCCGCTGGCCGACCACGAATATGCTTGACCCAGCCTTGCCATCTGGAATCATCGCGGGTCATGGACGAGGGGGTGGGGTGGCTCCGACGGGGGATGGTCTGGGGGTTAGCTCGGCTTGGCGGCATGGCGTCCGCTCGCGAGCGCCGCGCGCCCAGGTCGCGCTATGCCGCGCCCGCCGTGATCGCCGTCGTGGTGCTCAGCGTGAGCATGATGATCGTTCCCCTCCCGAGCGTCTTGCTCGACCTGCTCATCTGCCTCGACCTCGTCCTGGCCGGGACCCTGCTCTTCCTCGCGCTGCGCGTGGGCAGCGCTTTGCAGATTGCCAGCTTCCCCAGCCTGCTCCTGCTCAGCACCTTGTTCCGCCTGGCCATAGAAGTTTCGGCGACCCGCCTCATCCTGCTCGACGCCGATGCCGGGCAGGTCATTTACGCCTTCGGCAGCTTCGTGGTGGCCGGCAACCTGGTGGTCGGCAGCGTGATGTTCGTCATCGTCACCACGGTTCAGCTAATCGTGGTGGCCAAGGGCGCCGAGCGGGTCGCCGAGGTCGGGGCGCGCTTCGCCCTCGACGCCTTGCCGGGCCGGCAAATGGCCATCGACGCCGAATTGCGCGTCGGCCATATCGATGCGCAAGAGGCGCGCCACCGGCGCCAACTGCTCGCCCGCGAATCACACTTCTTCGGCGCCATGGACGGGGCGATGAAATTCGTGAAGGGGGACGCGATAGCCGGGGTGGTCATCCTCGCCACCAACATCGTGGGCGGCTTGCTCGTCGGCGTGGTCCAGCGCGGGCTCGCCCTGAGCAGCGCGGCCCACACCTATACCCTGCTCACCATCGGCGAAGGACTGGCGGCCCAGATCCCGGCCCTCATCATCACCACCGCCGCGGGCCTGCTGGTCACCCGGGAATCTGACCCGAGCGACCACGAAGATCACGCCACGTACCCGGCCCACGCCTCCGATCCGCGATCGCTGGCCCCGAGCGCGATCGAGCTGGAGCTCGCCCCCTTCCTGGGCAAGGCCGAGCACCAGCGTCTACAAAGGGAGCTCCTGCCCCGCTTGCGCGAGCGCTTTCTGCGCGAGACCGGCCTCACCCTGTTCGAGCTCGATCTCGCGCGAGCCCAGCACGGCCCACCCGGGACTTACACCGTCCGCTTGCGTGGCGTCGCGGTGGCGACCGGACGGGTGCCGGCTGGCGCGAGCGAGCGCAAGGCCGAGGAGCTGATCGCCGAGCATCTCGCGGAGCTGCTGCGCCGACATGGCCACACCCTGCTCGGCCTCGACCAGACCCAGGCCCTGCTCGACCGTCTGGTCGAGACCCATCCTGCCCTTGTGCGCGAGACGGTGCCGAAGGTGGTCAGCCTCGCCCTGCTCGCGGAAATCCTGCGTGCCCTGTTCCAGGAGGGCATTTCGCTGCGCTATCTCGCCCAGGTGCTGGAGTCCCTGTCGAGGCGCGCCCCGCTGCGCGGCAGCCCGGCCGAGCTGGCCGAAGGCACGCGGGCCGAGCTGCAAGGGCAGATCACAGCCCAGGTGGCCCAAGCCGACGGCAGCGTGGCCGCGTTCGTGGTGGATGCCAGCATAGAGACGACTTTGCGCGAGTCGATACGAACCGTTGCGGCGGAGCCTCGGCTCGCGCTCGAGCCCGACCTGGGCCGCGATATAGTCGCGGCCGTGGGGCGAGCCGTCGCGGGGGTAGCCCGGCCGGTGCTGGTGACCTCGGCTGACCTCCGCCGCCACTTGCGCGGCCTCATCGCCCCCAAGCATCCCCAGATCGCCGTGGTCGCCTACCACGAGCTCTTGCCCGAGGTGGAGCTCCGCACCCAGGGACGCATCACCGTCTAACGCATCACCGTCTAACGCATCGCCGTCTAACGCAGCGTCGTCTAACGCAGCATCGTCTAACGATCGATGGGCAGGTCGCGGTGGATGTAGTGCCTGCCCTCGGGACTATAGTCAGTCGTGCACTGGCCCCGGCCGTGGAGCAGCCAGCGATAGGTGAGGAGCCCCTCCACTCCCACCGGGCCGCGGGCGTGCAACTTGTCGGTGCTTATGCCCACCTCCGCCCCCAACCCGAAGCGATAGCCATCGGAGAAGCGCGTGCTCGCGTTGTGGAATACACACGCCGAGTCGACCGCGGCCAAGAAGCGCGCGGCCGCCTCGGCATCCTGGGCCACGATGGTGTCGGTGTGACGCGAGCCATGGCGGGCGATATGGTCGAGCGCGGCGCCGAGGTCAGGCACCTGGCGCAGGGAGAGAATGAGTGCCCCATATTCCGCGTCCCAATCGGCCTCGCTGGCCGGGAGAACCCGCGGGTGGCGCTTACGCGTCTCGGGGCAGCCACGCAGCTCGACCTTATGCTCCGTTAGCGCCTCGACGCATGCGTCGAGCGCCGCCCCCGCCCCGGCGTCCCAGAGCAGGGTCTCCACCGCATTGCAAGCGGCCGGGTAGCTGCACTTGGCATCGACGAGAATCTTGGCCGCCATGGCTGGATCGGCCGAAGCGTGCAGATAGACGTGGCAGATGCCATCGGCATGCGCCAACACGGGGATGCGAGTGTTGCCGCGCACGTAGCGGATGAGCTCTGACGAGCCGCGGGCGATGAGCATCTCGACCAGGTCGGCCTGGGCGAGGAGACTCGCCACCTCGGAGCGGTCCTCGAGGAGAACCATTGCCCGCGTGTCGATGCCGTGCCCGGTCAGGACACGGTGAGCCACGGCACACAAGGCGCGGTTACTGTGCGCCGCCTCGCGCCCCCCTTTGAGCACGATGGCATTGCCGCTCTTCCACGCCAGACCCGCGATCTGTACCAGAGCATCCGGCCGCGCCTCGAAGACCACACCCAGAAGTCCCAGGGGTGCGCTGACTCGCTGGAGGATGAGGCCGTGGTCCAAGATGCGGTGAGTAAGCGTGCGCCCGACCAACTCGGGCATGCGCGCCAGCTGCACGATGCCGAGCGCGGTGGTGGCCAGCTTCTTCTCATCGAGTGACAGGCGCTTGATCAATGCCGGACCGAGGTGGCCAGCCCTCTCCTCCTCCGCGGCGCTCGCCAGGTCGGTGGCGTTGGCGGCTAGGACCGTGCGCACGGTCTGGGGCTCGGATAGCGCCGCCGCAAAGTCTTCGAGGAGGGCACTGCGCTCCGGTCCCGCCAGAGCCGCCAAGGTTCGAGCCGCAGTGCGCGCCGCCTTGAGAGTCTCACGAAGATCCATGCCGAGAATTGTACTCGCTGGA
>CAWKJE010000047.1:0-8261 GCA_963849735.1 uncultured delta proteobacterium | reverse complement strand
ACCTTGGCCGAGGTGGCCACGATCTGCCGGGGCGCGATGGAGGGAGGCAGTATGTCGGCGCGCGCGGCGCTCGACACGCTGGAGGGATGGCTGGCCGACGCGCATAACTTGGTCGAGATGCGGGCGCGGCCGGAGCTGGATCTCGACATTTTGGGCCGCTTTCACGACGACGCCGGCGAGCTCATAGATCGCCTGGGCCATGCCACTGCCGATCAGGTTTCCGGCCTGGCCATTGCCGCCGTCGCTTGTGCGCGCCGCTACCGATTTCGCTTGGCGGAGACGTCATTGGCCGCCCTGGCCCAGACCCGTCCGCGAGAAGGCCGAGAGGTGGCCGATGCTTTGCGCCGGCAGGTGGAAAGCTACGAGAGCATCAGACGCGAAGTGCGCCACAACGAGGCCGCCGAGCATTGGTTGTTGAGCTGGCCGCGTGCGGCGAGCGAGGGCGAGCAAGCGGTCGAGGCCTGGTTGACAGCGGCCGGCCGAGCCGGACTCACGCTGCTAGTGTCCCAGGCGTGTGAGCTGTCGGCGTCGGCTCGCGTTCTCCTCGTCGAAGACGTATGTCGCTTCAACGTGGTCTGTCCCGCTCACCGCGGGACCAAGACGGGAAACCCTGCTCAACGGGTGCCGGAGGAGCGTCTCGGTGTCCTGGACAAGTCGCTGCGTGCTCTGCGCCAGGCAACCCTTCACGCGCGGGGGGACCTCGGGACCATCGTCCCCGTGCTCGCGGAGCTCGAGAAGGCCGTGGCTCATCTCACCGTGGCGTCGCTCGGCGATGTGCTCGCGCCGGTGGCAAGGGCGGCGCACGAGCTGGCGCGCGATCGGGGCAAGGACCTGGAAGAGGTCGACCTGGATAGCCTCGACCTCTTTCTCGATGGCAATGTGATGCAAAGGCTGCGCGACGCTGTCGTGCATGCCGTGCGGAACGCGATTGACCATGGTCTGGAGATGCCGGAGGCGCGTAGCGCAGCGGGTAAATTGCGCCGGGGGAGGATCGGAATCTCGGCCAGTGAAAAGTGCGGCTGGGTCGAGTTGACCATCGCAGACGACGGGCGGGGCATAGACATGGCAAGGGTCAAAGAGATAGCGCAGGGCCGCGGCTTGGTGTCGGCGGAGCAGGCCGCGACCATGCCCGAGCAAGAGATATACGAGTTGCTCTTTCGGCCGAGCTTTTCGACCAGTAGAGCCGTATCTTGCGTGTCGGGCCGCGGGGTGGGCATGGACGCTATCCGGGCCATTGCGCGCGAGCTGGGCGGCGAGGCGACGATCGCTTCCACCTCGGGCCTGGGCACGCGCCTAACCATACGCTTTCCCCTCCCCGCTCCCGTGGCCAGGGTGGCACCCGTTTTGCGCCGGACCGCCGAGAGTCGGATCCGCCTCGCCCCGAACTAGCTCCGCTTGCAGGGGGGGCCACCGGGGGCAGGGCGGCTTCAACTACCGTCCGGGATAACCCTCTTCCCGTCTGTTAGCGGGCTTGCGTCGCGCGGCCTCGCTCTCCTCCTTCTTGCCTTCTGGCGCCCGTCGCTGATCGTCACCAGTGCGCGTTCGTTGCGTCGCTTCTTGCCGTCGGTGGGCCTCGTTGCGGCGGTTCTGCTCGTCCTGCTGGCGCTGCTGCTCTCGCTCGCGTTGCTGCTCCTGCTGGCGCTGCTGCTCCTGCTGGCGTTGCTGCTCCTGCTGGCGTTGCTGCTCCTGCTGGCGTTGCTGCTCCTGCTGGCGTTGCTGCTCCTGCTGGCGTTGCTGCTCCTGCTGGCGTTGCTGCTCCTGCTGGCGCTGCTGCTCCTGCTGGCGCTGCTGCTCCTGCTGGCGCTGCTGCTCCTGCCGCTCGCGTTGCTCCTGGAGCTGCTGGGGCAGGTACGACTGGCTCTGGGGCTGGCGATCGGGGGTGGGTTGCGGGCGTGGCTCGATCATGCGGGATAGTTGGTCGCCATACGGCTGGTACGGGCGGGGTTCGCTGCGCCGGAGGCTATCCTCGCGCGCGCGCAGCTGTCCCTCGAGAGCACGGCGGACTTGCGTGTCGCGCTTGTGGCGAGGGCGCCATTCGGCTTGCCGCTTTTGTGCGCGTCGTTGGGCTTCCTTCCTTTGCTGGTCGTCGTAACGGCCCAACTCGGCCAGACCAAGGCGCTCGGGCGGGGGGCGCAGGTGATTGCGGCGCAACCAATCGCGGTCGGGACCGGTGGGCCAGATCGCTTCGCCGTGCCGACGGCTGTCCGGCAGCATCTGCGAGGTGGCCAGATACGTGCGCATATTGCCCTGGTAGAAGTAGCCGGGCACGAAGGGGATGAACAGGTTGGGGCCGAGAACGAAGCGCCAGGCAGCATCGGGAACGGGAAGGTCGGAGGCCAGACCAAGGGGCGCCCAACCCACGAAGCCATCACCTATGCGCCACCTTACCCAGGCCGGGCCCCAGGTGGTGTCGGGAAGCCACACCCAACGGTTGGACCAGACCCAGCGGCCATAGTGATCGGTGGCCCAACCAAAGGGATCAGCGGAGACCCAAGTGTAGCCGTAGTCGGTATAACTCCAGCGCCCGTTGGAGTAGGGCACGTAACCGGAGTCCGGGGGCGCAAACACCCATCCGTAGTCAGCATCGTCGGACCAGCTACCGTAGGGGGCGAGGTCGTTGAAGAAGATGTCGACCGAAGGGACGCCTTGACCGGCCACCTCGGCCGCCTGGTCCGCCTCGGCCAACGGGTAATTGTAGGTCGCGCCGCCATAACTCGCATGGGGGTTGGCGGGCGCTGGCGGTGCTGGGGGGAGCGAGGGTGGATAAAGTTGGGCGGTGGGCGCCTCCTGCTCCTGCGGGCTAGCCGCAGGCGGTGGGTAGGGCGGTGGCTGGGGCGGGTATGCTGGCGGCCCGGGCGGTAGATACGTCGACGGCAGCTGGGCGGTGGCCGGCTGGGCAGGGGCTGGCCATCCTTGTGGGCTCCCTGCGCCTGACTGCGACGGGGACGGGTGGGAGGAGGACGAGCCCGGGTCGCTGTCCACCTGGGATCGGTGGCACGGTCCGGAACAGCTGGTGAGCAGGAGGAGACCGGCGATTTTGAGGCGCATGGAATGCCTACCTTGCAATATCGACTATGACGGGCCGGCCTGGGGGCAAATTCAACCCCTGTGGCGGCGTGCCAGGGGGAGCAGGTGTTGGCGGCCATGCGCCGATGGCCAGGCAAGCGGGTCTCGCCTTTTTGCGGCTACGAGCGGAGCTACAATCCGCTCCACAGGGCCGCGACCTCGCTCGAGGACAAAGCGCGGTCGTAGACCCGGAATTCCTGGATGTCACCGTCGAGGTAGGGGTCCGAGAACTCCGACTTGCCGATGTAGCAGTTGGGTTGCGCGCCGATATCGGCTGGACGATAGGTCATAGTCGTGTTGCTGCCGACTTGCGTGCCGTCGAGGTAGAGGAATCCTCCACTCGGACCTAGCACCACCGCGACATGATGCCAGGCATTGATGGGAATTGCGGCCAGGCCATCGAGCTGCTGTTCGTGGGTGTTGCCGGTTAGGCTAATGGCGAAGCGGACCTTCTGGCCATTATCGCTAGCCTGGGTAGTAAGAAACATGTAAACGTCTTGGCTCTGGCCGAAATCGAAAATCCTCTGCCAGTTTTGCTCGCTGTTGAGGTACACCCAGGTGGCGAGAGTGGCCTCACAAGCGGTGGCCAGCAATCCGGCCGGCAAGGTCACGTAGCAGCCCTTGTTGCCGGTGGAAAAGTCTAGCGCGTTGCTCACCTTGCCGGGCGCGAAGCTGTAGCCAGCGCTGCCCCCCGTGCCGGACACGATTGTGCCATTGTGGCCGTTACCGGACTGGTCGAGCAGTGACGGTCCCGCGGTCTGGTCGCAGGTGTAGTAGGCCACCAATCCCTGGGTCAGGCCGGCGTCGAGGTTGGCATTTTCGCCCACGTAGCCGGTGCAAGCGCCAGCGTCGTGCGGTGAGCCGCCGTCGCTCGCCCCGCCGGCACCGCTGTCCGCCCCGCCGGCACCGCTGTCCGCCCCCGCGCCGCCCCCCGCGCCGCCGGTGCCACCGCTGCTGCCGGTCGCTGCGTCCCCCGCGCTGCCGCCTGTCCCGCTGGCTGCCCCGGCCCCGCCGCCGCCCCTGGGCGCAATATCCCCTGGCGCGTCCTGGGCAGAGCCGCCGCTTCCCCCCGCGCCATTGGGCAGCGGGTAATCGAGGGCAGCGTCTGCGCTGGCGCCATCGCGCCCGGCCGCTCCGCCGCCGTCGCTCTCGCCCCCGGCCGAGGTCAGCGTGGGAGCGTCGGCGCTCCCTCCTCCGGTGTCCCCTCCATAACCGGCAGCGTCACTCGACGGCGGCGAGGTCATGGCTCCACTCGAGCCGCCCGCGGCCCCGGTCACGCCGGTTACGCCGGCGAGGCTGGCATCGGCGACGGGCACGGCGTTGGCCCACGGGGGAGTGAGGTCCACGCAGCCCGCGCTGCAGATCGCCGCGAGTGCCAGGCTATAGCCTACCGGCAAGATTCTGAGAGAGCACGCGTTAGGCATGACGCTCCATTCCAGGGTGATGACTAGGAGCATAGCCCGGAGCCTGACCTGAAACTAGGCTGGCAAGAGCCGGCGAAAGCCCGTGGCCGAAGCCCGCGTGGCCGAAATCCTTTGGGGGCTCAGAGTATCGACGACTTCCCGGGGCTGGTGCACAGGCCGTTGATGCAGGTGAACCCCGACGCGGACGCGCAGCAATCGCTGTCGGTGGTGCACTTCTCGTATTCCTGGGAGCAACCCGGGGGTTGGCCGCCACAGACCAGGGTGCCGCTGGCGTTGGGCCGGCAGAAGCCATTGCAGCATTCATCCCCGGTGTCGCACGCCGTGCCATCAGCACGGCACGGCTCCGGCACCCAGAATCCGCGCATATTGCCGGCGTTGAGCTCTTGCCCGGGGAGGTAGAAGGCAGGGTGGCTCGGATCCTTGCCCGGCGTCGGTTTGAGATCGATGGCGGCCACCCAGAGCTTCTTGGTGAACGGGGCGGGAGCAGAATTCTCCTCGTCCTGCCATGGATCGCCGGTGAGCACGTTGCCATAGGCGCGGCGCGAGGTGAAAACCACCCAGTTGTAGCCGCCGGAAGCGATGGGGTTTACGGTCGGCTCGTAGTTCAACATGTAATCGACGTCGTGCTCGGGGTGGCCGGGGATCGACGGCAGGATGCTCTGACCCTGCGCGTTCATGCCATTGAGCTGGCTCAAAGCAATGGGCTGCCCCGGGGTGTTGGCGTCGGCGGGCACGTCGATGAACCAGAGCTCCGCGGTTGCATTGTGCCATGTGGCAAGCGAGGTGCCCTGGTGGAACACGATGCCGCTCGAATCGGGGAGCCACGCTGGCCAGCCCACCACGTTGTTGGTGGGATCGGTGGCGGTGTAGAGCCGACGCAGTCCCGAGAAGGCAAAGCTGCTGCAGCTCGGGGCGCCCGCGGCAGCATTTGCGGCTGTCCCGCACGCGAAGTCCATCAGATCGAGGGTGTTGCCGTTGCCACCACCGGGGGCAAGCGTGCCGGTCCAGTAGTCGAAAGCGACTTTGCTCCCGTCGGGCGAAAAGGCGGGGGTGACTGCCTCCTCGATTTTGCCGAGGCCCGTCGCCGCGACGGAGTTGCCCGTGTCTCGGCGATAAACCCCCTCGGGACCGGCATAGGCCTCCTGGGTCTCTCCCACGCTCTGCAAGGCATAGGTGCCATCCTTGGCCAGGCCCGACCAAAGGAACTTGCGATTGTTGGTGGTGCCATCGGGGGCGTTGTTCTGGTAATTCGCGATGGTGGCTCCCCCGTTTTTGAGGTCGAACGAAGAACCATTGCTATAGTCGTCGCCGGGCTCGCTGGCGTCCTGGGCGAACAGAGTCGACCCATCCGCGGAAACCGTGTGGCAGGCGATACACTTCGTTCCCGCACCCTGGAGTGCGAGCTGGGGGCTGCTCGACCCGGGCTGAATCGCGAGGATCGCAGCCGCGGCGAGCGCGCCGGGAACGACCGTGGCAAGACTGGTGTGGTACGAGTTGTAGTACACCGTCCCGCGCAGCGGTCCCGAGGCCACAATCCAGCTCTCGGAAATGGGCCCGTAGACATTGTTGGCGTCGGCGATGGTGAGCTCTACGCTGAGCTTGTCGCCGCCGTTGCTGCTCAGTGCGGCTTGCCACGAAGTCTGATCGATGGGCTGGTTGACCAGGCCTTGGCCGGAATAGAAGCCTTGGAATTCGAAGTTTTGCTCTTGCAGGTGGATATACACGCTGGTCGCGGTGTGGGTGGTCTGCCATTGCAAAAGCGGCGCGAAAATGGCACGGGGCCACACGGTTTGATCGTAGGGGTAGAGCCAGCCCAGCTCGGTGGCGCTGGCGGGCTGGGTGCCTGCTCCGGTCAGGCGATTGACGGTCTGGCTGTCGACCGGGCCCCCGGGGCCGTCGCCCCCCACTCCGCCCACCCCGCCCACGCCCGCATCAGCCACGCCACTATTGGTCGGGGCGCCGTTTTGGCTCAGGTGGAGGTTTACGGTGACGGTGGTCGTCGCTATGACGCCGGCGTAGCTCGCGCTTACGTTAGCCACACCGCCCAAGCTGGTGGTGGGTGTGAATGTCCCTGTTGACGCGGCGATGGTGCCCATCTCGCCGCGATCGATCGACCAGGTGGCGGCAACCGCCTGGCTGTTGCCGGTGGTGGCCTGGAAGGTGAGGGCGCCTGACCCGGCATCGGCCAGCTCCACCTGCGCCTTACCGTTCACGACGCTTACATTGAATACCGGATTGGCGGGGGTGATGACGAGCGTGCCGGGAGAAGTCTGCTGGCTCACCGAGCCATCGGCGCCGCCATTCGGGATCGAGACCACTACTACTCCGCCGCTGCCTCCGCCTCCGCTGCCGGTGCCCGAGCCTCCGTTACCTTCGCTGCCGCCAGCTCCGGCGGGAGTACCCACCGGCTTGGGTGTGGAGCATCCCACAACGCTCACGGCCACCGTCAGAAGCGTAACGAGCACAGCCCCTGCCTGGGACCTTGGTCTCCCGTGCAACAGCAACATGATCAGTCTCCCTGTGTGAACCTGGAGCTACGTGGATCTGAAGCACACCGCATGGACTCTAGGACGTCGGGAGACCGCGAAGTTGCGAGCGCAAACCCGTGATCGCCCTGCAGGAATGGACCCTATCGGTGTTCAAGACTCTTCTACCCGAGTTGGCAGGCTTTGCCTATGCGGTATCGCTTTTGATGCCGGTTTTCGCCCGGGGTTGGGGTCCGCGGAGGCGGGGATGGCGAAGGTCGTGGTGCGGATGTGAGGGCCGTGGCTCGTGTGTGAATATGCGTCGCGCCATTCTTTCTACCTCATCGCACTAGAGAGAGGCGTTTTCGCGCACGGGCGCCGAGCTATCCCGAATGGAATGCTTGGTCATGCTAGTCTTGCAACCTACGCCCTACCGCTGCGCAAGGAGCCGAGGCAAGGATGACGAAGAAGAACGGCAGCGCGAGTGATCCGCTCTGGTACAAGGACGCCGTCATCTACGAGCTGCCGGTCAAGGCATTCTTCGACGGGAACAACGATGGCATCGGCGATTTTCGTGGGCTCTTGCAGAAGCTGGATTATCTGCAGGATCTTGGCATCACCTGCATCTGGCTGTTGCCCTTCTTTCCGTCACCCATGCGCGATGACGGCTATGACATATCCGACTATCGCAACGTGCACCCGCGTTACGGGACCATGGACGAGTTCCAGAGCTTCCTCGAAGCAGCGCATGCGCGCGGCATGCAGGTCATGATTGAGTTAGTGGTTAATCACACCTCGGACCAGCATCCTTGGTTCCAGGTGGCTCGTCTGGCCCCGCCAGGCTCGAGCGCGCGCGACTATTACGTTTGGAGCGACACCGATCAGAAGTATCGCGACGCTCGTATCATCTTCACCGACACGGAAAAATCCAACTGGACCTGGGATCCCGTGGCCAAGGCCTACTTTTGGCACCGGTTCTTCTCGCACCAACCCGACCTCAACTACGACAACCCCGAAGTGGTGCGCGAAATAACCGCGGTCATGAAATTCTGGCTCGACCTCGGAGTAGATGCGCTCCGGCTCGATGCCATCCCCTATCTGGTCGAGCGCGAAGGCACCAGTTGCGAAAACCTGCCCGAGACCCATGCCGTGGTCAAGATGTTGCGACGCGAAATGGACCAAGGCTACGCCAATCGCATGATCTTGGCAGAGGCGAATCAGTGGCCGACCGATGTCTTGCCCTACTTCGGCGATGACGACGAGTGCCACATGGCCTTTCACTTTCCGCTCATGCCTCGCTTGTTCA
>CAWKJE010000046.1:0-55663 GCA_963849735.1 uncultured delta proteobacterium | reverse complement strand
AGGGGGCCGTTCGCGGGAGAGGCGTTGGGGAGGAAGATGACCTTGACTGACAAGCTAGGCGGACCGGCCCCTGCGCGGCCCATCGCCTTGGACTATCTGCGCCGCTTCCCCGTGGGAAGCTATGCCAAATCGGCGCGCGCTCTTCTGGCCGTCGCGGGACGGAATCCTGAATCCGCCTCGGCTTGGCCGGCCTCCTCGTCGTTGGGGCCGTTTGGGCGTCGCCGGCAGCCGCGACGGTCGTCATCGTGCGGCCGTCCAGCCCGTCGGCCCAGGTTGGGGAAACCCTATCGCGTATCCGGGGCGAGCTCTTGTCGATTGGGATTGGAAATGGCCCGCTCGCGAATTGGCCGAGCCAGGCCAATCACGGTCTCATCGACGCTCCGGGTTGGCTGCAGATGCTGGCGCAGAGGAGCAGGGTGCCGGCGCCATCATTGGAATCATCGGCACTGACGTGGTCGTTGCCGTCGACCTCTGGGTGGTCAAGCCACCACGGGCGGGGGAGCCCTATCAGCTCGAGGTCACGCGCGTGGCCGCCGAGCCCGCCGCCAACCCGCCGCAGCGCCTGGCCCTGCGGGCAATCGAAGCCCTGCGGGCGGGCCTGCTCGCCATGGACTTGTTCGAACGGCGGCCACGGGAGCTCGCCAATCAGCCTCTGCCGGCGGCGGTAACTGCCCAGAGCGCGGCTCCGCAGGGCCCACGCGAGAGCTTCGCCCTCGAGGTTGGCGTGGCCGGCCTGGTGAGCCTGGATGGAGCGGGACCGGCGGTGTTGCCGCTCTTGCGCCTGGCCTGGGCAGCGACTTCCCGGCTCATGGTGCAGGCCGCCTTTGCGGGGCTGGGCAGTCGGCCCTCGCTGGCGACGGCAAGCGGGAGCGCGCGGTTGGACGAAGGCTATGGGGTGCTGGCCATGTGCTATCGCTTGCGCCCCGGACCGGCAGTGGTGGCCTTTCCTGGCCGTCGCTGCCGGAGCCTTGCGTACCTCGGCCGACGGCCAGGCCGGCGCGGGCACGGAAGGGCACGACCTGGTGAGGTGGTCGATGCTGTTCGAGGGCAGCTCGGGAGTAGGCGCGAGTATTTATCGCCGCTACTTCGCCACCCTGGCCGCCGACGCGCAAATGGCCGAGCCCTATCTGGCGATTCACCTGGGAGGGCTGCGGGCCACCATCGGGCGGCCCAACCTTCTCCTCATCGCCACTCTGGGGGCAAGGCTATGAAAGTGGCGGCTCTGCTCGGGATCATGGTCGCGGTGGGCGCCTGCTGGCGCGACGACCTTTATCCTGTGACCGCGGTGGCGAGGTACGACGGGGGGGGGATCCAGAATCTCTACGTCGCCCCCAATGGCAACGATGCCAATCCCGGCACCATCACGGCCCCCTTGCTGACTCTGGCGCGAGCGCGCGATCTAGTGCGGCAGATGAACGGCTCCCGCGACGCCGCCGCAACCACCATGACCGACGATATCAGGGTCTACCTGCGCGACGGCACCTATCCCCAGACCAGCACCTTGACCTTCACCAGCGCCGACTCGGGGAGTGGCGGGTTCTATGTCCAGTACCTGGCCTACCAGGACGAACGGCCGCTCATCACGGGAGGCCAACCGATCGGGGGCTGGACGCCGTGCGGTGCTACGACCAACCTCTATTGCGCCAGCGCGGGAGGGGCGACCTTCCGCCAGCTCTACGTCAACGGTGTGAAAGCGGTGCGTGCTCGTCGCCCGGATCTAGGCGCGAACGGCGCCCCCAACTTCTACCGCTTGTCCGGCTACGACAACAGCGCGCACAACGTGCAAGTGGCGAGCTCTTACGTGGCCAACTGGAACAACCTCGACAAGGTCGAGATGCACTTGATGACGGCCTGGGCCGACAACACCCTCCGTATCGCATCGGTCACGACTTCGGGAACCACGGCTTACATAACCTTTCAAGACCCGGAAGGGAGCATGCTCTTCACACGGAATCCCCCCACCCTTGACACCTTTGATGAGGGACCGGCGCGCGCTTTCTACTTCGAGAACGCCCTCGAGATGCTCGATCAGCCCGGAGAGTGGTATCTCGACGTGACCGCCGACACCTTGTACTACCAGCCACGGTCCGGTGAGAATATGGCGACCGCCACGGTCATCGCCCCTGTGGTCGAGACGATTCTGAGCGTGGCGGGCGCGAGCACGTCGGAGCCAGCGAGTTACCTTTGGTTCCAGGGCCTGACCTTCGCGCATTCGACCTACCTGCGCCCCAGCCAGGACGGCTTCCTCGATACTCAATCTGGCCAATACAACCTCACGGCGGAGGCGAACGGCGACCAGACCGTGGGTCGGCCCGCCGCCGGGGTCAGCGTCATGAACGCCAACCATATCCACTTCGAGCGGAACTTGTTCACCCAGATGGCGGCCACCGGGCTCGATTTCATCTCCGGCACCCACGACGACATGGTGGTCGGCAACGCCTTCACCCACATCGGGGGCAACGGCATATCGGTGGGCAAGTTCACCGCTGACGAGACCACGGAAATCCACGTTCCCTACAATCCCGCCGACCCGAACGAGATCTGCTCCGACGACACGCTCAAGGACAACTACATCGACGATGTCGCCACCGAGATGCAAGGAGCCTCAGGCATTGCCTGCGGCTATCCACGCAACCTGGACATCGAGCACAACGAGGTGGCGGGGGCGAGCTTCACCGCCATTATCGTCGGCTTCGGATTGACCAGCTCGGCCAATGCAATGCGCACGGCCGTATCAACTACAACAACATCCACGACGTGCTGTCTATTCTGGGCGGCGGCGCCGCGATCATCACGATATCCAACCAGGGACCATCGTCCACCATGGCATACACCTACCTGCACCACTTCGGGGTATCGCAATGGGCCGACTACCCGGTGGAGTCAATCTTCCTGGACGACGGCACGAGCGGCTACCGGTCGACCACAACGTGATCGTAAACGCGCCGGAATCCGTATTGGTCTTGGTCAAGGCCGGGACCAACGCGACCGACGATAACAGCGCCACTGCCAGCAATGCCCAGGACACCATGGCCACCGCTGGCATCGAGCCAGACTATGTCGACATCGAGAATCTCACCGTTCCCGCGGCTAGCTTCTGACGGCGGAAAGCTCAGGCCCGGTGGCTCAGACCTACTTCACAGATCAACCATGCTTCGAACAAATAGCCAATGGATTCGTGGCCCGGTTAGCAGTTTCATGGAACCCTCACCTTACGCGCGGGCGCAGGCGGGCTTTGCCCGAATGCGCTCATCCGTGGGGTAATAGCTAATTGCGTTGCCTAGCTATGGTAATACTGCGGTAGCCTCGCGCGTCGTTCACCTGAGACCGTTTGAAATTTCGCCAATGGAGCAGATGTAATGAAACCGACCCTCGTCCTCTCGGCTGTTGTCGCGCTGGCCCTTGGGGCCTGTGCTCCAAGTCGTACCACTACCGGCACCACGGAGGGTGGAGCCACCGGTTCTGGCGGCAGCCAGCCAGCGGTGGCTAGCGGTGGAGGAACCGGCCAAGGGAGCGGCGGCAGCTCGAGCGCGGAAACTGCCAGTGGGCAGGGCGGCGCAGCCGCTTCGAGCAGCAGCGGCGGGGCGGGTGGGAGTGCGTCGCTGCAAGGCGGCGCGGGCGGCGGCGCAGGTGCAGCCAGCCTAGGCGGAACGACGGCCAAGGGGAGCGGCCAGGGCGGCCGCGCGAGCTCGGGCGGCAGTAGCAGCGCCACGGTCAAGCCTGGCAGCGGCGGAACCGCAGGGACCAGCGGCTCGGGCCCCGCTGCGGGCGGCGCAGGCGGAGCCCAGCGAGCGGTACCGGTCCTGTCGGGCCTTGTGACATCTACCAAAATGCTAGCCCGCCCACGCCCTCGCAGCGGCCCCCAGCACGGTGCGCGCTCCTCCTCCTCTTACGGCGGCCCCCTCTACCAGGTGCAGCGCGCCTCGGACCAGCAGACCAAGGACATCGCGGTCGGGCCCGGCGGCTTCGCTAACAGCGCCGACCAGGACTCGTTCTGCTCCGGCACCAGCTGCACCATCCGGATCTGCGTACCGAGCAGGTCGCCCAACGGCAACCACCTCCGCGTGACGTGGTTCTCCAACTGGCTGCCCAAGGGGGCTATTGCGGCCAACGCCACCGACGCCAAGATCACGGTAGGCGGCCACACGGTCTACGGTATCAAGCATGAGAGCGCCACCAATAGCGGCGTTGGCTATCGCACCGGCACGCAGTTGTCCGGGACTGCCTCTGTCACCAAGGGTTCAACGACCGTCACGTTCACCGACCCCCAGACGCTCGCGGCCAACGTGCCGCTGATGTTCGTGGCCGAGTTGGCGTCCTGCTCGACTTACAACTGTCCCATGTTCCTCACCGCCGCGGCCATAACCGCCGCGACGACCGTGACGCTTCAGACCGCCTATTCTGGTCCCAGTAGCTCCTCGACCGTGGTCTCGAACAAGATCACCCCAGGCGTGGCTACCGGTGACGGAGCCGAGTCGATGTATTCGGTCTTCGACGCCAAGGTATTCGGCCAATGGTGCTGCTTCGACTACGGGAGCGCGGAGATGGACGGTGTGGATGACGGTAACGCCACCATGGAGGCCATCTCCTGGGCCGCCGACACCCAGTTCGGGCAATCCGGCGGTGGCAATGGTCCCTGGGTCGGGGCGGATCTGGAGAACGGCATGTATGAAGGATACGAAAACGGCTCGGCAAAGGTGGCGAGCAACACATCGGTGACCGGCTTCTCTTATGTTACCGCCATGCTCAAAGGGCTCGCCGCGCCCGATTGCCCAACAGGTATTTTCGCCTCGGGGTGCTTTGAACTCAGAGATGCGGCGACGCGGCCTCAGGCAAGCTGGCGATCAAGTTCAACGCCGACACCAACGGCTATGGCGCATTTCCGCCGGGCTACGGTCCTACGAAAAAGCAAGGTGCCATCATCTTGGGTACCGGGGGAGATGGCTCCGACTCGGCCAACGGTATCTGGTTCGAAGGTGCGATCACCTTGGGCGCTTCGTCCGATGCGACCGACGACCTCGTGCAGGCCAACATCGTGGCTGCCGGGTATCCCCAGTGACGCCCGGGTCAAAGGATGGCTGAAAGGGATCGATCTCGGGGTGGACAGGATTCGCTGCGTGCGAGATCCACCAACCGCGGCGCCACCAATCTGTGCGGCCAGACTGCGGGGACGCAGTCTTAGGACAGTCCTCGGACGACTTTGGCGGCGCGAGCCTGCCCAGAGCTTGGCGCGGCGGTGGCGTGCCCGTGAGCTCGGAGCTCCGCGAGTGCGGACCCGCCTCATTCGGGCCGGCGCACGTGCGTCTGGGGTGTGATAAGCCTCGTAGACGCAGGCTGGAGCTATTGGCCCGCGGTGTCCTTGGGGCGGGGCGGAGGGGAACGGGGGCCCCCACTCTCGTTCGGGGCCTCGACCTTGGGCCAGCCTCGTGTGCCCGTCAGGCCCTAGCCCAGGCTTGCGCCGCTATGGCTATTCGGCTATTCGGCCGTGCGTGGCTGGGCGGAATGCTTCAGCTGCTCAACCGGCGGAGAGCCACCGGGCTCTCTTCCATGCTGCAGCCTGTCGGTAGCGCTTGCCCACCCGGCCGGTGGTCTTCTTGCACGATGCGAGGTCGCGCGATCCCGCAGAATTCCTCAGTCTGCGGTTGTGATGGTAATACTACTCACGGATATCGTGCCGCCCCAACTAGCGCCAGGCGCAAAGATTATCGCCAGCTGATTGCCTCCAATTGACGTGACGAGCGGGGCTGTCCACGTGTATGAGCCGTCGGGTATGGGCCCGCCGGTGCTGCTCACCCACAAAGACGCCCCGTAACCGGCTCCCTGTGTTTGGACCTGGGGATCACGCGTCTTGGAGGTAAGCACAACCCTGTCCATCGTCACCAAATTCTGGTCCGCCGGGAGTGCTAGATATGGTCAATTTGACCGTAATGCTCGAGAGGGAGGAGTACCAGGCTTCGTTCACTTACAAAGATACACGTTAAGCGCAAGTATTCCACCTCCTGCACCAATCATTCGTGCAGGAGGTGGAATACTTGCGCTTAACGTGTATCTTTGTAGTGACGAAGCCGTAATCTCCTCCCTCTCGAGCATTACGGTCAAATTGACCATATCTAGCACTCCCGGCGGACCAGAATTTGGTGACGATGGACAGGGTTGCGCGACCTCCAAGACGTGTGATCCCCAGGTCCAAACACAGGGAGCCGGTTACGGGGCGTCTTTGTGGGTGAGCAGCACCGGCGGGCCCATACCCGACGGCTCATACACGTGGACAGCCCCGCTCGTCACGTCAATTGGAGGCAATCAGCTGGCGATAATCTTTGCGCCTGGCGCTAGTTGGGGCGGCACGATATCCGTGAGTAGTATTACCATCACAACCGCAGACTGAGGAATTCTGCGGATCCTACCTCGCATCGTACAAAGACCACCGGCCGGGTGGGCAAGCGCTACCGACAGGCTGCAGCATGGAAGAGAGCCCGGTGGCTCTCCGCCGGTTGAGCAGCTGAAGCATTCCGCCCAGCCACGCACGGCCGAATAGCCGAATAGCCATAGCGGCGCAAGCCTGGGCTAGGGCCTGACGGGCACACGAGGCTGGCCCAAGGTCGAGGCCCCGAACGAGAGTGGGGGCCCCCGTTCCCCTCCGCCCCGCCCCAAGGACACCGCGGGCCAATAGCTCCAGCCTGCGTCTACGAGGCTTATCACACCCCAGACGCACGTGCGCCGGCCCGAATGAGGCGGTCGCAACGGCCGAGCTCCGAGCTCACGGGCACGCCACCGCCGCGCCAAGCTCTGGGCAGGCTCGCGCCGCCAAAGTCGTCCTAGGACTGTCCTAAGACTGCGTCCCCGCAGTCTGGCCGCACAGATTGGTGGCGCCGCGGTTGGTGGATCTCGCACGCAGCGAATCCGTCCACCCCGAGATCAATCCCTTTCAGCCATCCTTTGACCCGGGCGTCACTGGGGATACCCGGCAGCCACGATGTTGGCCTGCACGAGGTCGTCGGTCGCATCGGACGAAGCGCCCAAGGTGATCGCACCTTCGAACCAGATACCGTTGGCCGAGTCGGAGCCATCTCCCCCGGTACCCAAGATGATGGCACCTTGCTTTTTCTGAGGACTGTAGCCCGGCGGACGGGCGCCATAGCCGTTGGTGTCGGCGTTGAACTTGATCGCCAGCTTGCCTGAGGCCGCGTCGCCCGCCTTGAGCTCAAAGCACCCCGAGGCGGTGAGACCCGTTGGGCAATCGGGCGCGGCGAGCCCTTTGAGCATGGCGGTAACATAAGAGAAGCCGGTCACCGATGTGTTGCTGGCCACCTTTGCCGAGCCGTTTTCGTATCCTTCATACATGCCGTTCTCCAGATCCGCCCCGACCCAGGGACCATTGCCACCGCCGGATTGCCCGAACTGGGTGTCGGCGGCCCAGGAGATGGCCTCCATGGTGGCGTTACCGTCATCCACACCGTCCATCTCCGCGCTCCCGTAGTCGAAGCAGCACCATTGGCCGAATACCTTGGCGTCGAAGACCGAATACATCGACTCGGCTCCGTCACCGGTAGCCACGCCGGTGGTGTTCTCGTTCCAGACCACGGTCGAGGAGCTACTGGGACCAGAATAGGCGGTCTGAAGCGTCACGGTCGTCGCGGCGGTTATGGCCGCGGCGGTGAGGAACATGGGACAGTTGTAAGTCGAGCAGGACGCCAACTCGGCCACGAACATCAGCGGCACGTTGGCCGCGAGCGTCTGGGGGTCGGTGAACGTGACGGTCGTCGAACCCTTGGTGACAGAGGCAGTCCCGGACAACTGCGTGCCGGTGCGATAGCCAACGCCGCTATTGGTGGCGCTCTCATGCTTGATACCGTAGACCGTGTGGCCGCCTACCGTGATCTTGGCGTCGGTGGCGTTGGCCGCAATAGCCCCCTTGGGCAGCCAGTTGGAGAACCACGTCACGCGGAGGTGGTTGCCGTTGGGCGACTGGTCGTAGATGATCGGGATGGTGCAGCTGGTGCCGGAGCAGAACGAGTCCTGGTCGGCGCTGTTAGCGAAGCCGCCGGGCCCGACCGCGATGTCCTTGGTCTGCTGGTCCGAGGCGCGCTGCACCTGGTAGAGGGGGCCGCCGTAAGAGGAGTAGAGAGCGCGCACCGTGCTGTGGGCTGCTGCGCAGGGCGTGGGCGGGCTAGCATTTTGGTAGATGTCACAAGGCCCGACAGGACCGGTACCGCTCGCTGGGCTGCCGCCTGCGCCGCCCGCAGCGGGGCCCGAGCCGCTGGTCCCTGCGGTTCCGCCGCTGCCAGGCTTGACCGTGGCGCTGCTACTGCCGCCCGAGCTCGCGCTGCCGCCCTGGCCGCTCCCCTTGGCCGTCGTTCCGCCTAGGCTGGCTGCACCTGCGCCGCCGCCCGCGCCGCCTTGCAGCGACGCACTCCCACCCGCCCCGCCGCTGCTGCTCGAAGCGGCTGCGCCGCCCTGCCCACTGGCAGTTTCCGCGCTCGAGCTGCCGCCGCTCCCTTGGCCGGTTCCTCCACCGCTAGCCACCGCTCGCTGGCTGCCGCCAGAACCGGTGGCTCCACCCTCCGTGGTGCCGGTAGTGGTACGACTTGGAGCACAGGCCCCAAGGGCCAGCGCGACAACAGCCGAGAGGACGAGGGTCGGTTTCATTACATCTGCTCCATTGGCGAAATTTCAAACGGTCTCAGGTGAACGACGCGCGAGGCTACCGCAGTATTACCATAGCTAGGCAACGCAATTAGCTATTACCCCCGCGGATGGAGCGCATTCGGGCAAAGCCCGCCTGCGCCCGCGCGTAAGGTGAGGGTTCCATGAAACTGCTAACCGGGCCACGAATCCATTGGCTATTTGTTCGAAGCATGGTTGATCTGTGAAGTAGGTCTGAGCCACCGGGCCTGAGCTTTCCGCCGTCAGAAGCTAGCCGCGGGAACGGTGAGATTCTCGATGTCGACATAGTCTGGCTCGATGCCAGCGGTGGCCATGGTGTCCTGGGCATTGCTGGCAGTGGCGCTGTTATCGTCGGTCGCGTTGGTCCCGGCCTTGACCGAGACCAATACGGATTCCGGCGCGTTTACGATCACGTTGTGGTCGACCGTGTAGCCGCTCGTGCCGTCGTCCAGGAAGATCGACTCCACCGGGTAGTCGGCCCATTGCGATACCCCGAAGTCGTGCAGGTAGTTGTATGCCATGGTGGACGATGGTCCCTGGTTGGATATCGTGATGATCGCGGCGCCGCCGCCCAGAATAGACAGCACGTCGTGGATGTTGTTGTAGTTGATACTGTTGTTGCTCATTGCATTGGCCGAGCTGGTCAATCCGAAGCCGACGATAATGGCGGTGAAGCTCGCCCCCGCCACCTCGTTGTGCTCGATGTCCAGGTTGCGTGGATAGCCGCAGGCAATGCCTGAGGCTCCTTGCATCTCGGTGGCGACATCGTCGATGTAGTTGTCCTTGAGCGTGTCGTCGGAGCAGATCTCGTTCGGGTCGGCGGGATTGTAGGGAACGTGGATTTCCGTGGTCTCGTCAGCGGTGAACTTGCCCACCGATATGCCGTTGCCCCCGATGTGGGTGAAGGCGTTGCCGACCACCATGTCGTCGTGGGTGCCGGAGATGAAATCGAGCCCGGTGGCCGCCATCTGGGTGAACAAGTTCCGCTCGAAGTGGATATGGTTGGCGTTCATGACGCTGACCCCGGCGGCGGGCCGACCCACGGTCTGGTCGCCGTTCGCCTCCGCCGTGAGGTTGTATTGGCCAGATTGAGTATCGAGGAAGCCGTCCTGGCTGGGGCGCAGGTAGGTCGAATGCGCGAAGGTCAGGCCCTGGAACCAAAGGTAACTCGCTGGCTCCGACGTGCTCGCGCCCGCCACGCTCAGAATCGTCTCGACCACAGGGGCGATGACCGTGGCGGTCGCCATATTCTCACCGGACCGTGGCTGGTAGTACAAGGTGTCGGCGGTCACGTCGAGATACCACTCTCCGGGCTGATCGAGCATCTCGAGGGCGTTCTCGAAGTAGAAAGCGCGCGCCGGTCCCTCATCAAAGGTGTCAAGGGTGGGGGGATTCCGTGTGAAGAGCATGCTCCCTTCCGGGTCTTGAAAGGTTATGTAAGCCGTGGTTCCCGAAGTCGTGACCGATGCGATACGGAGGGTGTTGTCGGCCCAGGCCGTCATCAAGTGCATCTCGACCTTGTCGAGGTTGTTCCAGTTGGCCACGTAAGAGCTCGCCACTTGCACGTTGTGCGCGCTGTTGTCGTAGCCGGACAAGCGGTAGAAGTTGGGGGCGCCGTTCGCGCCTAGATCCGGGCGACGAGCACGCACCGCTTTCACACCGTTGACGTAGAGCTGGCGGAAGGTCGCCCCTCCCGCGCTGGCGCAATAGAGGTTGGTCGTAGCACCGCACGGCGTCCAGCCCCCGATCGGTTGGCCTCCCGTGATGAGCGGCCGTTCGTCCTGGTAGGCCAGGTACTGGACATAGAACCCGCCACTCCCCGAGTCGGCGCTGGTGAAGGTCAAGGTGCTGGTCTGGGGATAGGTGCCGTCGCGCAGGTAGACCCTGATATCGTCGGTCATGGTGGTTGCGGCGGCGTCGCGGGAGCCGTTCATCTGCCGCACTAGATCGCGCGCTCGCGCCAGAGTCAGCAAGGGGGCCGTGATGGTGCCGGGATTGGCATCGTTGCCATTGGGGGCGACGTAGAGATCTTCGATCCCCCCCCCGTCGTACCTCGCCACCGCGGTCACAGGATAAAGGTCGTCGCGCCAGCAGGCGCCCACCGCGACCATGATCCCGAGCAGAGCCGCCACTTTCATAGCCTTGCCCCCAGAGTGGCGATGAGGAGAAGGTTGGGCCGCCCGATGGTGGCCCGCAGCCCTCCCAGGTGAATCGCCAGATAGGGCTCGGCCATTTGCGCGTCGGCGGCCAGGGTGGCGAAGTAGCGGCGATAAATACTCGCGCCTACTCCCGAGCTGCCCTCGAACAGCATCGACCACCTCACCAGGTCGTGCCCTTCCGTGCCCGCGCCGGCCTGGCCGTCGGCCGAGGTACGCAAGGCTCCGGCAGCGACGGCCAGGAAAGGCCACCACTGCCGGTCCGGGCGCAAGCGATAGCACATGGCCAGCACCCCATAGCCTTCGTCCAACCGCGCGCTCCCGCTCGCCGTCGCCAGCGAGGGCCGACTGCCCAGCCCCGCAAAGGCGGCCTGCACCATGAGCCGGGAAGTCGCTGCCCAGGCCAGGCGCAAGAGCGGCAACACCGCCGGTCCCGCTCCATCCAGGCTCACCAGGCCGGCCACGCCAACCTCGAGGGCGAAGCTCTCGCGTGGGCCCTGCGGAGCCGCGCTCTGGGCAGTTACCGCCGCCGGCAGAGGCTGATTGGCGAGCTCCCGTGGCCGCCGTTCGAACAAGTCCATGGCGAGCAGGCCCGCCCGCAGGGCTTCGATCGCCCGCAGGGCCAGGCGCTGCGGCGGGTTGGCGGCGGGCTCGGCGGCCACGCGCGTGACCTCGAGCTGATAGGGCTCCCCCGCCCGTGGTGGCTTGACCACCCAGAGGTCGACGGCAACGACCACGTCAGTGCCGATGATCTCGATGATGGCGCGGGCACCCTGCTCCTGCGCCAGCATCTGCAGCCAACCCGGAGCGTCGATCAGACCGTGATCGGCCTGGCTCGGCCGATCCGCGAGGGTGACATCTACCCCAATCGACAAGAGCTCGCCCCGGATACGCGATAGGGTTTCCCCAACCTGGGCCGACGGGCTGGACGGCCGCACGATGACGACCGTCGCGGCTGCCGGCGACGCCCAAACGGCCCCAACGACGAGGAGGCCGGCCAAGCCGAGGCGGATCAAGGATCCCGTCCCGCGACGGCCAGAAGAGCGCGCGCCGATTTGGCATAGCTTCCCACGGGGAAGCGGCGCAGATAGTCCAAGGCGATGGGCCGCGCAGGGGCCGGTCCGCCTAGCTTGTCAGTCAAGGTCATCTTCCTCCCCAACGCCTCTCCCGCGAACGGCCCCCTCGGAGCACGCGCCAGATACTCGTCGTACCAGGCGATCGCCCGGGCGGTGCCTCCCTCACGTGTCTCCTCTACCCGCCCGAGCAGGAACAACACGTCCAACGCCCGCGGCGAGTCGGGAAAACGCCGCTGCGCGGCCAACAGCGCCGCGCGAGCCAGCTCGGGCCGGCGCCTGTAGCGGGCGGCATCAGCCAGGGCGAAGAGATCCTCGCTCGATGCCTTGCCGAGCGTGGCCTCGACCCCCGCGCGGTCGACATCCGCGAGGATGCTGTCCCAGCGGCCGCGCGCCAAGGCTAGGCTCCAACGTCGATCGCTGCCGGATCCGCCGGCGGCCACCGCCGGAGCTTCGCGGGGCGGGGCAGACCTGGCCGGCTTGGCCTTGCCCGGCAGAGGCTCCTCCCGATCGGGCACCGGAGGCCCGCGAGAAGCGCCGTCCTCGAGGTTGGCCTCGGTTATCGTGGTCTCGGCGCGGGCCAGGTTGACTTCCAGCCGCTGGCCCGTCCGCAATGCGATCTCACCGGCGGAAAGCGGGCCGCTCACCACCACCCGACCCCGTCGCAAGGTGAGCTGGAATTGCTCCGCCAGCGGATCCCATGAAACCGTGAAGACGGTTCCCTTGACCGTGACCAAGAAGGGGCCCACATCGACCAGCCAAGCGCGGCGGCTGTCAGGCGTGACCTGGACTGACGCAGTGCCGTGCTCGATGGTCACCTGGGCCTCGCCCCGAGCCATGGGGTGGACACGTCCGCGGGTACCGGCTGCCAGCGCAAACCTGGTCCCCTCGTTGAACAGCACCGTCATGCCGGTATGGCCGGATTCACGCAGATAGCCGCCTTCCAGGACGGTGCCTCCATCGACGCGGAAGGCGAGAGGGGGAAGCTCGCGCGGCCTGTACCTCTGCATCGTCGAGGCGATCTTCAGCGCCACCAGCGCGCACACCGCCCCCGCAACGCAGAGGGCCGACGACCAACGCACGCGCCTGCGGCGACCCTCCCGATGCGCCGCCAGGCGGGCCAGGAGCGCGTTGCGTCCCCGGTCGAGCTCGGCCGCGGTCGGGCTGGCCATGCCCTCGCAATAGAGCGCGGTCAGCTCGCGCAGGGCGCGCGATTCCTGCCCTTCGTCCGCGGTCGTCATTCCCACTCCCCCCGCACCAGCCCCGCCAGGTCCGGATCGGCGGCGATCCAGCGCGACAGTCGGCTCGCGGCAGCGGCCATCGATCGTTTGACGGTGGACTCAGAGAGCTCCATGCTCGCAGCCACCTCTTCGACGGTCATCGCTTCCATGCGCCGAAGCACGAACACCAGGCGAGCGCGCGGCGGCAGCCGATCGAGCAGACCGCTGAACTTGCGCAGTATGTCGCGCGACTCGAAGTCCACCGTGCGCGAGCCGAGACCGACCAGCACCTCTGGCTTCACCATGATCAGCCAGGAGCGCAACTTCCTTCGCCGCAGCTCGGATTTGAGCGCGCGGAGGGCGAAGGCATAGATGAAGCTGCGTAGACTCTCGGGATCCCGCAGACTCTTCACCTTGCGAAAAAGACGACAGAAGACCTCCTGCCCCACGTCTTCGGCCTCGGCCTGGGAGCCCAGGGCACGCCTCGCCAGGGTGAGCACCATTGGCGCATAGCGACGCCAGGCCTCGGCCACTGCCCAAGTGCTGCCCGCCATCATGGCGCGGGCCAGGTCGGCATCACTGGCAGCGCGGCGGTCTTCTTGGCCGCCCACCAACGCAAGAGAAACGTGGGAAGAACGAGTTGCCATGAAATAAGGCCGGACGGCCGCTCACGCGGCTAAGTCGCCTTTGGCCTCGGTTGCGGCGCGGGAGGACTAGCACCTGGGCGTACCCCCACCCCCAACGTTAGCCCTGGGATCATTTTACTCCACTTCCATAGACGGAAGCGGGCCGAAATTTTGGGTCAACAATCGCAGCATCGGCTCGCGGGAGTCACTTACCGAAGCCTGCGGCGACTATGTTGGCCTGCACCGCGTTATCAATAGCATCGGATGAGAGCCCGGTCGTGATGGCGCCCTCGAAGAAGGTACCGTCCCCGCCGGCGCTGCCGTCACCGCCAGTGCCAAGCTCGACCGCGCCTTGCTTCTTCTGCGGGCTATAGCCCGGAGGGCGGGCTCCGTCGTACTTGACCGAGAGGGTTCCCGACTGAGCGTCACCGCCCTTGAGCGTATAGTGGTTGCCGGAATCTCCCTTTATCATCAGGGTGACGTACTTGGCCTCGAGAGGCGTGTTCGCAGTGACACTTCCAGTGCTCAGGCCTCCTGCGTAAACCCCGTTTTCCAGATCAGCCATGACCCATGGGCCGTTGCCACTACCCCCCGACCACGTCGTCATGTTGCCCCACTCGATGCACTCCATGGTGGCGTTGCCGTCGTCATTGCCGTCGGTCTCGGCATTGCCGTAGTCGAAGCAGCAACGGCCATTATAGTGCGTTCCGTCCGCCACCATGTACATCGACTCGGGATCGTCATCTTTCGCCAGACCGGTGGCCTTGTTGTTGCGATAGGTGTTCCCAACGTCGGGCGTCACGTAGATGCCGTAAACGGTATGACCGCCCACGCTAGCCTTGCCCAGGGTGGCATTGACCGCCGTTCCCCCGTTGGCCAGCCAGTGAACCGGCGGCGAGACCGGCAGGTCGTTCTTCTGGGGAGACTGGTCGTAGATGATGGAGATGGTGCAGGTCGTACCGGCGCAGAAGGTGTCTTGCACGGACGAATCCACGAATCCTCCCGGCGCCAGGAGGGGAATATCCTTGGTGGTCTTGTCAGAAGCGCGTTGCACCTGATAGAGGTTGCCGCTGTAGGACGCATAGAGGGCGCGCACCATGCTGTGGGCAGCTACACAAGGAGTGGCGGGACTGCCAGATTGGTAGATGTCACATGGTCCTTGCGCTCCCGTGCCGCTCGAACCCGCCGTTCCGCCTGCTCCGGCCGAGGTAGCCGTCCCCGAGCCGCCCGCGCCAGTGATTCCGCCCGAGCCGGTGCCCGTCGCCCCGCCCAAAATCCCGCCCGCCGACACCAAGTGACCGCCGCTTGCGGCTCCTCCCGAACCTGCCCCCGTCGACCCACCCGAGCTCGGGCCGCCCCCGGAGCTTCCTGCCGCACCGGTCGCGCTCGAGCCGGTGACACCACCGGCCAGCAAGCCGCCGGAGCCTGAGGTCCCGCCTGAGCTGGAGCTGCCCCCGCTACCCTGGCTTCCCCCGAAGCCGCCCCCTACCCCCGAGCTGCCTCCGCTGTCCGCTCCGCCTGAAGCAGAAGATGGCGAGCGGCTGGGCGCACAGCCCAGCGGGCCAATAAGGGTCGTCGCCAGCGCAACGATCACGGAAAGGCGAAAGGGCAATTGCATGTGGAACCTCCGGTGGGGCCAGGCGCGGGTAACATATGCTGACGCGCAGCTATGGCTACATGGCTAGATCGCTGGATGGGAGGTTTACGGGTCAGAAATCGTGCCTTCGCGTCGCGAGCGCTGCGCGGCTTGCGAGCTGCTCGGCGCCAAGGTCCTCACGACTCGTCACAGCATAAACATGGTCATGGTCTTGCTGTCCTGGCAAATCGGGCGCTATCCCGCCTTGGCCATGGTCGACTTAGCCTCGGTCGAGCTTGGGCCGTGGTCCGAAATGCTAGCGGCAAGGCCGCGGCAGGCGGTAGCGAGATTGAGCCGAGCTCAGGGGCCGGTGGTCACGCTGACCGAGGCACCCGTGAGCGAGCCCGAGGAAGCCTTCAAGGTGATCGTTCCCGGCGTGGTCGTGGACTGGAGGATGGCGAGAGCCTTCCCGCTGAAGGCCGCCCGCGAGGTGCCCTGGTAGGGATCGTGGTCGATGGAGTTACCGTTGTCGACCCCCGCGAGCCGGCCCGCCCCGCTCACCGAGAAATCGATGGCGTTGCTGGCCTGGGGCACCAGCACTCCGTTGGCGTCCACCACGTCGACCTCGACGTAAGACAAGTCGAGGCCGTCGGCCGCGATCGAGGTGCGATTGGCCGTGAGGACCAACGCGGCCGGCGCCCCCGCGGTCTTGACCGTGTCGGTCGCCACCACCTGACCGCCCTTAGTCGCCTTCGCCTCGAGCGTGCCGCTGGCGAAGTTGACCGACCACTGCAGATGCCCGGTGGTCTGGCTCATCGTCTTCGACCCCTGTGACGTTCCGTTGAGGAAGAGCTCGACACTGTCCGCGTTGGTGTAGACGAAGACCGTGACGGACGCGCCCGCCGTCCAACTCGTCCAGTCCATCGGCACGATGTGGACCATGGTCGGGCCATCCCAGTTCCAGTGGCTCTGGTAGAAGTAGAAGATATCCTTGGGGAAGCCGGCGGTGTCGATCGCACCGAAGTACGAGCTCTTCGACGGCCAGCCGTACGGGGTAGGCTTGCCGATGTAGTCGAAACCGGTCCAGATGTGCTCACCGGCAATGTAAGCGTCCCCATTGACGCTTGACCACGAGCCCTCCGCACTGGTGCCCCACGAGACGACGCTGTTATCGTAAGACGAGCACTGGTTGTCGCTTGATGTCAGGATGTTGGATGAGACGGGCGTCTTGTACACGCCACGACTCCTGACCGCGGAGGACGACTCGCTGGCGAAGAACTTCCAGGTCGGGTTGCTCGAGTGGAGCGAGCCATAAACATAGGGCGCATAGTTGAGGCCAACGACGTCTTCCAGAGGAGCCACGGCGGCGCCCGGACTTGCCATGGCAAAGGCCTGCCCGATAACGCGCGTGCTGTCCTTAGCCTTGACGGCGGTGATGAGGGACTGAGCGACGGTGGCGTTGTTGTCGTCGGGAATCTCGTTGCCTATGCTCCAGATGATGACGCTGGGGTGGTTGCGGTCGCGCATCACCATGTCGCCGATGTCGGTGGTGCTCCATTGATTGAAGAAGCGACCGTAATCATAGGTGTTCTTGCCCTGGTCCCAGCAGTCGAAGGCCTCGTCCATCACCATTAACCCCATGGTGTCAGCCATATCCAGGAGCTCGGGCGCGGGCGGGTTGTGCGAGGTGCGCAGGGAGTTTACCCCCATGTCCTTGAGCATCTGCAGGCGCTTTTCGATAGCGCGGTGATTCACGGCCGCCCCCAGGGCCCCCAGGTCATGGTGATTGCAAGTGCCGTTGAGCTTCATCGAGGTCCCGTTGAGGGTAAAGCCCTTGTTGGCATCGAAGGCGAAGGTACGAATCCCGAACGGGCTGGTGTAGGTGTCCACCACCGAGCCCCCAGCCGACACTGTCGTCACCACCGAGTACATGCTGGGTGACGCGGGCGACCACAGCTTCGGGCTCGGCACCGTCGCTGTCTCGGTCAAGGTGCCGCTCTTGCCCGCGCTCACCGTCGTCGCCGCCGCAGTCGCGCTGGCCACCTGGGTTCCCGTGGCATCCAGAATCGAGCTGGCCAGGGTAACCGAGGCATCGGTGGCGGAGTCATTCTGGATGGTCACCGCGATGTTCACCGTGGCGCTGCTCGCCGAGACCTGCGGGGTGGTGACGTATTGGCCGGTATACGCGACCCGCACCGGGTTAACCGTCTTGAGCCACACGTGGCGGTAGATCCCGCTCCCCGAGTACCACCGGCTGCTCGGCTGTTGGTTGTTGAGGCGTACCGCGAGCACATTGGTGCCGGTGAAGGAAGCCGATGAAGTGAAGTCGCATTCGTAGGAGCTGAAACCGTAGGGGCGAGCGCAGATCTGAGTTCCGTTCATGTAGACGGTGCTGTCCATGTAGGTGCCGTCGAACTGGATAATGGCCCTCTGCCCCGAGCTGCCGGCAGGCAGGGTGAAAGACTTGCGATACCAGCCCACCCCGCCGTTGAGATAGCCACCCCCTGCGCCGGCGGGCGAGCTCTCATCGAAGGACATGGTGATGCTGTAGTCGTGGGGCACGCTGAGGGCCGTCCACGAGGAATCGTCGTAGCTCGACGCCTGCGCTCCGGTGACGTCGCCGAGATGGAATTTCCAACCCGCATCGAAGCTCACCGTGGTCGCGCGCTCGCCGTCGTAGCCGTTGCCCGCCGCGGTGCTCCCCGCCTGTCCGCCCCCGCCGTCGCTGCCACCGCTGGTGCTCAACTGCCCACCCGCACCCGCGCCGGCCGAGCCGTCAGCCGCCCCCGCCCCTCCTCCTGCGTGGGTACCGCCCACGCCACCCCCTCCGCCTGCCCCGTTGGTCCCGCCTCCGCTCCCACCCGCGCTCGACTTCGCCCCACCGTTGCCAACGCTACCCCCATTGCTGCCCGCGCTGCCCCCGGACGCCTTACCTCCCGACGATGCCGACGTGGATCCTCCCTTGGCGCCGCCCGCCGCCCCGCCACCCCCATTAGCCTGAGCGCCCCCGCTCCCATTGCCGGAAGTGCTGTTGCTGCACGCCAGCGAGAGACCGAGCAATCCCGCGACCAGAGAAGATACCGTCTGCTTCGTCATCGTATGTCCTTCCGTGTCTTGCGGTGAGCACCCATCGGGTCCTTTGCGACCGGCGACCAAGCACCGGCAGGCCTCGCGGCTGCTCCATCGGCGTGGCGACTAGGCCCGCGATGGCAGCAAGCGCGTGCACGGTACCCCTCTGGCCAGGCCAACGCCAGCTCCGTCGTTTGGCCTCCATGGCGGCTCGTCATGGTACGGCTCGGTAGCATACGTCCGCCGCGAGCGGCCCGGCAATATCCCCGATGTTAGAAGGAGGTTCGATTTATGAATCTGGCGGCCCCAGAGCTACGGCACCGAGATGGCGTCGATGGCCACCGGCCCGGGCCCCATGTTGGTGATGCTGATGGTGTGCTGCCCGGAAGTGAGCCCGGTCACCTGTGCCACCATCTGCTGAGCTTGGCGGGCGCCCGTGGTCGACAGATCGGCGGTGCTCTGGTTTTGTCCGTCGACCTGAATCTGGATCTTGCCGTTGCCCGATTGCTTCGGCGCGTAAACCGAGACGCCGGTGCCAGTGAAGGGGGCCGTCCACACGTCCCCGACCGTGGTGCTGGTGGTGAGGTCGTTGTTATAGTCACCGGTTCCGAAGGTGCTGATAGTGCGCAGCCATCCCGGGTAGGTTGCACCCGGATCGTCGTCATTGAACCGGCCCTTGTCGTGGGTAATGCGCAGCGTCCGCACGCCGGAGGCAAGCGACTGGTTGCTGATGCCCGAGATGGCCGGTACCGAGCCGCTGGGGGTCACGGTGAGGCCACTGCTGTTCTGCACGAAGGTCATGGTGACGGTGGAGCCGAGCAGCTCGACCTTGGACACGGTGCCTATGGTCGCCCCGCCCGAAGCGAGAGCCTTGAGCGTCACCGCACCCCCGTTCCAGCCGAATAGGGTGGCGTAGACATTGCCGTTGTTGCGCGAGTACTGAACCGTATCGTCGCCGGCGGTTTCGAATGGGCGCGACGAGTACACCGCTTCCCCGTTCACCGCCAACCAGGCCCCGATGTCCTGGGCGATCTGGGTGGGTTGGGGATCGAGGTTGCCCCGGCCGTGCTGGGTCAGGTTGAGGATGAAGCTTGCGTTGCGCGCGACGTTCTGCATGATCTGGGTGACCAGAGTCACGGCATCGTAGTAGCCCGCCCCCGACATGTAGTGCCAGTTGCCGTCCTGTATGTCCCAGTCGGTCAGAAAAGGATAGGCACTGATATCCGACTCGGTGTCCTCCGAGCACCTGACCACGGCGCGCTGGACATAGGGCACGATGGCCTCGTTGTCCTGGAAGCTATCGTATTCACCGTAAATTCCCTTCATGGTCATCACCACCTCCGCCGGCTTCCCCTGGTTGGCCGCCGATGACCTGTTGTAGTAGTTGGCCAAGATGGTGGGAGCGATAGGACCAAAACCCATGTGCACCCCCAGATCCAATTGCGAATCTCCAGCGTGGTCGTCGAAGTAGATGAAGTCGGGTTGATACTGTTCGATGACCTCGTCGACCCGGTACATGAATTGGGTGCCATAGGGCGAGTTGTTGCACGCAGCATTGGAACAGTCGGTGGTGTGCTGGTAGCCATAGAGGTTGACTGGATCCATGCCCTCCCACCATTTCCCTTTGCCATCCAGGATGGTCTGGAGCGCATCGTAAGGCCCTTTGGAGTCGCTGGTGTAGCGAACCGGCATCCACTGGCCCCAGGTGCGCGC
Organism: uncultured delta proteobacterium; assembly: GCA_963849735.1. GTDB lineage: Bacteria > Myxococcota_A > Polyangia > Fen-1088 > Fen-1088 > Fen-1118. The sequence continues at coordinate 35,566 of CAWKJE010000046.1, read as the reverse complement.
CGGCGTGTTGTGCATACTGACGCCAAATTTCAAACCCGCCTTGCGGGCGAGGGGCGCCCACGTGCCGACGATATCCTGCTTCACTCCCAAATTGACCGCGTTCCAGTCCTGGTAGACCGAGGAATAGTTGGCGAAGTTGTCGTGGTGAGAGCCCATCGCCATGAAGAACTTCGCTCCCATTTGCACGTACAGGTTCATCATGCTGCTCGGATCCCACTGGTCGATCTTCCAGTTCTCGCAGAGATCCTTGTAACCATATGGGTTCGAACCACCTGGATCACCGTAGTGGGCGACCTGATAATTGAAATCAGCCGAGCCTTCTTGGTACATGTGATAGGCGTACCAGTCGCCCTGCTCGGGCTCCGATTGCGGATCCCAGTGGGCCCAACCGCCGAACTTGGCATCGCGCCACCATTCGGGCACGGAGTAGCTCAGGCCCAGCTTCGTCCAGTCGGCCGCATAAGGCCCGGCGGCGGGCTGGAAGGTCGGCAGGTTCCAGATGTCCGGGGGCAGCCCCAAATTGCCATCGCCGACGATCATCTGGTCGATGTTGACCGCCACGTCGCCCGAGGCTTGGCTCACGGTCACGCTGGCGTTCGCGGGAATGTCGATGCTGATGATGGCGTAGAGGAACGAGCCGGTCATCGCGCCCGAGGAGTGCACGTTTACCTTGACCGCCGTTTGGCTGTTGACCTGGGCGCTGATGGTGCCTACCGACACCGATGCATAGTGGATGGCCAGCTTGCTGGCGGCCGGCAGACCCGTGATCTGGGCACCCTGGCCGGTCTTACCCAGGCTGACCGAGGATCCTCCGCTAGCCGCTGGGTCGGACACCGTGGTAGCCCCATTTACGGGTTTTGGGGTCTCGGGGTCTTGGAACCAGGCTGCGTCAGGTGCTCCGGCATCCGGCCCGCCCTGCTGACCTCCAGTCCCCGACGATGCCGCATCGCTTACGCTGCCCCCGGCGGCCGAGTTGCTCGATGCACTTGCGCCACCCGCGCCGCCCCCTGCCCCGTGACTCCCAGCCGCTCCGGCGGCCCCGCCCGCGTTGCCGACGCTCGCTGAGCTTCCGCCGCTCGCGCCACCGTTGCCGCGGACTCCGCCCCCGCCCGCAGCGAGCGAGCTCCCGCCCGAGCCCATCCCGGTCATTCCCGCGCTATTGCTTCCCCCTCCGGCGCCAGCGCGGGGCGAGGACCCTCCGCCGCAAGCCGGCAATAGCCCCATGATGCCAGCGACCAGATAGATTGCCGTCTGCCTCGTCATCGTTTCTCCTTTTCGCATCCAAGCACCTCACGCGCACGCCCTGGCAGCGGAATTCCGCCCGGACGAGCCCGCAAGGGGGTTACAGCTGCTAGCATCGAACGTTAAAGAGCAAAGCCAAATAGCGCGCCGAGGCGTCCACTACACGCCCTCACCATATAGACCTGGCCACCCGGCAGTTCGGGTCAGCAAAATCGTAGCCGATGCAGATTTATTGACCCGGAATGTGCCAGCCCGCTGTCTAATCGGTGTGAGACTCGCCTAAGGTCATGACCTCGCTACCTTCCCAGGTGCCCTTGTTTCTGGTGGGCGGCCAAGATCGCCGCTCGGTCAGCGATGGTGACCTAGCCCGGGCGCTGAGCGCGGGAGAGGCATGGGCCGCGGCGGAGACATGGCGGCGTTTCGCGCCCATGGTGCTCACGCTGGCCCGCCGCACCTTGGGCTCACGCTCCGATGCCGAAGACATCGGGCAAGAGGTCTTCTACCGCGTGTACCGCAATGTGCGGAAATTGCGCGAGCCCGACAGCTTCCGTAGCTTCATTCATACCTGCGTGGTGAGGGTGCTCCAGACCGAGCTGCATCGCAAGAAGATGCGCTCCTGGCTGAGCTTCCACGAGCCCGATGAGCTGGAGTGCAAGGACTCTGGCGCGCCGGATGTGGAATCGCGTGACCAGCTCCGGAAATTCTATGGCCTGCTCGACCGGCTGGCGCCGCGCGAGCGGATCGTTTTCGTCATGAGGCGGGTGGAGTCGATGAGCGTGGAAGAGATAGCCGCCACCACAGAGACCTCGGAGTCGACGGTCAAGCGAGCGCTGGCACGGGCTGCGAAGCGCTTGTCCCGCTTGATGAACGACCGGCCATCGTTGGCATTGGGTCCGCTGGGCGGGGAGGGGAGGGAACCATGACCGTGGACGAGCCAGGTGGTTCTCCTGCCTTGGCCGAGGCGATCGGCATCTGCCGCACCGAGCTTGGTCCGCCCACCGCGGCGGAGATCGACCACGGGCTCGACCGCTTCCTGGCTCGCGTAGCGACACACCGGGCGCCGAGGTTCCCGCGTTGGGCGCTGGCCGGTGCTTCGCTTGCGCTCTGCGCTTTGCTTGCTTGGCCCGCGGTGTCGGCACTGCGCAAGCGCTTCCATCAGGCGCAGATACCGACGCTCACCTATCGGATCGATGGCGGCACGGTTCTGGAAGGTGGATATCTGCGCGAATCCGGTCATGAGGGCATGAACGTGACCTTCAACGAAGGGAGCAGCCTGGCGCTCACGCCCGGCACGCGCAGCCGGCTGCAGGTCGTCGACCGCGATGCTCACGTGGCTATCGAACGGGGCCGGGCGTTTTTCCGGGTTACCCACCACGACGGTCGCCGATGGCTGGTGGATGTCGGCCCCTTCCTGGTCACGGTCACGGGAACCGCCTTCACCGCCGCCTGGGATCCCGTGCGCGAGGAGCTCGATCTCAGGCTGAGTCAGGGCACCGTGGTAGTGAGCGGCCCGGTTTCCGCGGGTGAGATTACCCTGCGCGCCGGCCAGCGCCTGCTGGCCAGCGTGGCGAGAGTGGAGGCCGTGATCACCGAAGATGCGCCCGAGCCTGCTCCCGATGCGCATCCCTCCCCTGCCCCTCTCGCACCCACTGATCACCCGGGCCTGCCGACCTCCCTCACCATGCCCTCCAGGTCAGCCACCTCCGCAACCGAGAGACTCGCGCACGACCACCGCTGGAGCCGCAGGCTGGCGAGCGGCCAGTGGGACCGCATACTGGCCGAGGCCGAGCACAGCGGCGTCGAAGCGATGCTGAGCCAAGCGTCGAGCGATGACCTATTCGCCCTGGCCAACGCAGCTCGCTATCGGCGCCGCCTCGCGCTGGCTCGCGCCGCTCTGCTCGCGGAGCGGCGGCGCTTCCCCAACTCGGCGCGTGCGGTCGAGGCCCTCTACCTCTTGGGTCGCGTGGACGAAGCGAGCGAAACCGGCGCGGCCCAAGCCATCGCATGGTACGATGAGTACCTTCATCATGTGCCGAGCGGACCGCTCTTGGGAGAAGCGTTGGGGCGCAAAATGACTCTCACCGACAAGCTAGCCGGTCCGGCCCAGGCACGGGCGCTGGCCGAGGACTATCTTCGCCGCTTCCCCAGGGGGAACTATGCTGGATTGGCGCGGGAGCTTCTCGCCCCGTGAAGAGGCCGCCCCGCCTCGCTCTGCCTATCGTCCTTTTTGCCGCCGCGGCGACCCTGGCCCGGGCGAGCCCAACCCAGGCTGCCACCGTCGCCATCGTAACGCCCCTCGCTCCGTCTTCGACCGTGGTAGAGGCATTGACGCTCTTGCGAGGCGAGTTGCTATCCGTGGGCTTGGCTGTCACGGTGGTCGACCGACCGACGACTCACTCGGGAGAGAGCCCCGACTCACGGCGATGGCTCGATGACCTGGCGACGAGTGGGGCCAACGCCATCGTCGATGTCGTCCCCGATGAGGGCCGGGACGGAGAGGCCCGGGTTGCCCTCGACGTCTGGGTGGCCAAGACACTCCCGCAGCGCTTCGAGGTCACCCGGGTCACCGTCGAGCCCGCGACCCCCCGACCGGCGGAGGTGCTGGCCCTGCGAACGATCGAGGCCTTGCGCGCCGGTCTGCTCCAGATCGACTGGGCGCAACGCAGACGACGGACCCCCGCCCAGCCCGCCCTGGCTGCCCCGGCCGCGGGCGAGACCCGCGATGATATCGGGGAACGGGTTGGCCTCGAGATCGGCGCCGCTCTCATGATGAGCCCGGACGGCCTCGGCCCAGCGGTATTGCCGACATTGGAGGTGGGTTGGGCAGCCCGCCGGTGGCTGCTCTTGCAGGTGGCCACGGCCGGGTTGGGCAGCCGGTCGACTCTGGCGACGGCGGCGGGCGAGGCCCGCGTTGCCCAGCAGTTCGCTCTGCTGGGCGGGCAATACCATGCGAGCCCGCGCCGGCGATTGTGGCCTTTCCTGGGCCTTGCGGCCGGAGTGCTGCGGACCTCGGTGACCGGCCTCTCCGGCTCGGGAACCGGAGGCCACAGCGCTGAACGCTGGTCCGGTGTCCTCGATGTCGGGTTGGGGACAGGGCTGCGCCTGTACGGTCGCTCCTACCTGACCTTGTCCGCCCATGCCCAGTTTGCCGCGCCCTACGTGGCGGTCTACGTCGTCGACACGCTAGGCGCCACCAGCGGACGCCCCAACCTCATGCTCACCCTCACCATGGGCGCCTGGCTATGAGAGCAAGCCTCGGGGGCACGCTTGGCATACTCGGCCTGCTCGGACTGCTGGCCAGCACCCCAGCCTGCTGGCGCACCAACGTCTACGCCGTAACCGGGGGAAGCGCCGGGTGCGGCAAGACCTCGGCGATCAGCTTCGAGCCCGTACCCAATCAAGATCCGGATGCCGGTGCAGGATCGGGGTTCACGGTGGGCCACGGTGAGGGTGGCTATGTCACGATTGAGGTCAGCGGGAAGCCCCGAAGCTTCACCATGCGGATCCCGGACAACTACGATCCCAGCCAGCCCTATTGGTTGAGCTTCACCTTCCACCCTGGCTATGGCAACTCCTGGGGCATCGACAACGGCGGCACCAATGGCTACCTCATGGCCTACTACGGGCTGCAAAAGCTGTCTGACAACGGCGCGTTCTTCGTCGCGCCCGATGGGCTGAACGGGGTCTGGGCCAATGTCAACGGCGAGGATGTGACCTTCGTCGACGCCATCGTCGGGCTGATCGAGAACAACTACTGCATCGACAAGACCCACATCTTCGCCCAAGGGTTCGCCGCGGGCGGCGGCATGGCTTTTGCGCTGGCATGTGCCCGCGCCGATGTCTTTCGCGCCGTCGCCATCTACGAAGGAGCAATCACCAGCAGTTGCGACAACGGCAGCGACCCGGTCGGGTACTGGCAGATGGTCGGGCTCGAGGACACGATTTTTCCCGTCGAAGGGGCTCAGACAATGCGCGACCAGTTTGCGGCCAACAACGGCTGCACCATCCCCGCGAGCGACCCGCCCGCGCCGCCCGCGCCGCCCCCCTACCTGAACCCGGGGGGGCACGTCTGCACCGACTACGCCGGGTGCTCGAGCGGGCATCCCCTGCGCTGGTGTGTCCACCAGTCTGGTCTGGGCAATGCCATCGTGGACGGAACCGGTGACCTGTACGATTCCTGCGGCACATATCCCGACACCTGCTCGCCCGCCTGCCCCTGCACCTGGGTGCCGCAAGACGTTTGGGCCTGGATGAACGGCCAGACCAGCACCGGCCAGACGCCCAACCTGACCAGCGAGTGAGCACGCCGGCTGGCGCAGGTTGTGGAGGTCGGCCAGGAACCTTGGCGAGCTAGGTCCGGCGTCGGCGCCGGGCTAGCAGCCCAAGTCCCAGCAGCAAGCCGGCCGTCCCGGGCAGCCGCTCGGGGCTGCCCAGGTTGCACGCGCACCCGCTGCTCTTCTGGGCCGCTGCCTGGGTGATCGTACCCCCGGCCGAGCCGATGCTGCCGCCCGCCCCTTGGCCCGCGCCGCCGCTCGCGTGGCTGGCGCCGCCACTCGCAACACCGCCGCTCCCCGAGCCGCCACTCGCTGACTGGCCTCCTGCCGCCGCTCCCCCCCTCGCCTCACCGCCCGCCGAGCCAGCGCCGCCGCCCGTGCTCCCGCCCGCGCTGGTAGCCCCGCCCGCGCTGCCCACTCCACCGCCGCTCGCCCCGGACGCTCCGGCGCTGCCGCCCGCGCCCGCCCCGGCTGCGCCACCCGCGGCCACCGCGCCACCCGCGGCCGGACAGACACCGCCATCGGCAGCGCTCGCCCCTTCGCTACCGGCCAGCTTGAAGTAGATGCCGTACCTGTCCTGGTAGCGGGAGTAGTGGGGCGTGAAGCTCAGGGTACTGTCCGAATCGGTGTTCTTGAGCGTGAAAGCCAACTGTCCCGGGGTCTGGACCAGGTTGCTGGTCAGGTTGGCGAGCCACGCGTTGATGCTGGTGCTGCTGTTGATGGTGATCGTGTTCTGGATGGTGACGCCCGAGGGTATGGTGGCCATGACTACTTGGACGCCGGTGGGCGCCGTCACCATCTGCGCCGTTCCCAGGCCCGCGCTCAGGACTATGGGGCCGTAGGTGAACGCTACCGCGTTCTGGTTGTCGGGCAGGCGCGACGCTTGCACCTGCATGGGCAGGGTGAGCACCACCTTGTCTCCCGCCTGCCAGACCTGACTCACGCTCACATAGCCATTCGCGGGCGGGGCGCTGACCGCCTGACCGTTCACGGTGACCGTCACCGTCTGGCACGGCGCAATCCAATAGGGCACCCGGAAATTGAGATTCACCGCATCGGCGGGCGCCGCGCTGATGGCGAAAGTCGCCGTATTCGAGGTCGGAATATCGGTGGTCTGGGTCAAGGACAAACCGCGCGCGCTCCAACTCAAGCTCGAGCTGACGTAGCCTGTCACATAGAGATCGGTGGCGGTGTGGAAGTACACGCTGTCACCCAGCTTGGTGTAGTTCTCCATGCCCGTGCCGTTGCAGCACCAGAAGGTCGAGTCCGCCGTCCCGTACGCCTTGAAGTACCCCGTCCCCATCGCCTTGAAGTATGTCGTCATCCCGGTCGAGGGATTCATGGCCGAGAGCACCTCGTTGATGTGAGTTCTCTCGTAGTAGTCGGCGTACTTGACGTCGCCGGTTACCAGGTATAGCCCACGCGCCAGCTTCGACATGTTGTAAGCGTTGCACGACTCGTTATTGAGGTTGTCGCGTATGGCGTCGAGCTGCCCGGGAACGTGGAAATGCTCGTTCTCGCCGTGTCCGCCCGTCACGAACGTGTGATCCTTGAGCACAATGGACCAAAATTCATCGGCCGCGGTGAAATACGCCTGTTCGCTCGTTCCCACGGTGCGATAGCGATTGAGAGCACCGATGAACTTGGGAATGGTCATGTTGGCGTGCAAGCCGTTGAGGACGTCGTTGCCCGCGGCGATGCTGGTGAACAAGTTGGTGTCGTCGAAGATGTGCGCGACAGTCAGGTGATTGGCGTTGTTGGTGAGCTTGTATAGCTCGTACAGAGCATCATTCATGCCGCCGTATTCCTGACCGAGCACCGTCGATTTCTGGGCCGCCGTCCAGCCCGTGGCGCGGTGGTAGAGCCAGTTGCCCAGGTTGCTGGCTACGGTCAAGGCATCCTGGTTGCCCTCGTACTCGTAAATGTCGATGAGGCCGGCTAAAATCTTGTGCATCGTGTAGTACGGCACCCAGGTGCTGCCCGTTCCATTGTCGAAGTCGTCGAACTGGGAGACCGGCGTGGCGAAGAGGAAACCGTCGGAGCCCTGATACGACTTGAGCTTGCTCACCACGTCGTCGAGCTTGGTCTTGATTTGAGTGGCCAGGGTGGGATCGCTGCCCACCGCTTGCTGATAGGCGCGCGCCACCGCCGACATCCAGTGGCCCATGGTGTGGCCGCGTATGTTCGTGCTCTCCCAACCGCCGTAGAGATTGGTCGGGCTCACTCCCTGCGCCTCCGCCGCGAAACCCGCCATGAGGCGATCGGAGTCGAGGGTGGTGATGAGGTAGGTTACATCAAGGGTCGACAGGTTCTGCTGATAAGCATCGGTGACCTGCACTTCATCCAGGCCGAATTCCTGCAGCTTGTCCGTCGGACTGGTGATCGCCGCCGCAGGTCGGGACCACAAGCCGCCGACGAGCAAGAGACTGGCCGCAACCCAGCAGGGCCGCTCGGCGCCGACGGTTAGTCTTCTCCGGCAGATAGCCGCCGACACGAGCTCATGGGCCTTCATGAAAGATTATTAGCACTTGTGCTCGAAAATTGTCAAACGCCGCCGGGCGTCAGCAGGGCGCCCAAAGACCGTGCCGGCAGGGCCCTCGCTGACCGGTGACGCCAGACGCAGACGTCGACCTGGAGATCACGAATGCCGTCGTGGCACCAAGCGTCTTAGGCAGAGAGTCAGGAACAGGGCGCAGCCAAACCCGAGCCAGGCGCTGCTCTGCGCCTGTCCTCCACGTCCACCGCCACCTGCGACGGCACAGGAACAGCCCGAGCTTGCGCTGGCGCTGGACCTCGTGCCACCCATTCCGGTCATCCCGCCGCTGGCCGTGCCATTACCTCCTCCAACGGTGCCAGCGCGGCCGCCAGTTCCGCCAGGCACACTACTCGATAGGGCAGAGCCACCTTCCGCCCCCCCTCCCGATCCCGTCGCACCCCCGGTTACGCGAGTGCCCCCGGCGCCAGCATCGGAGGCTCTATTGCCGCCGCTGCCGCCGGTACCCACCGCGCCGCTCGCGCCCCCAGCGGCGGTGCTGCCAGCATCAGCGCCGCCCGCGCCACCGACTCCGCCATCCGCGCCCTCTATGCCACCGGGGCTGGGATAGCGCAGACGGGTTTCGATGTACTGTAGCTCTACCCCCGCGGGCGAGTTACCGGACACATCGTAGATGACCAGGGTATTGTTCGCGGTGAGCCAACACTCGGGAACATAGAGCAGGGTTTGCCCAGAGAACCTCCCGATATTGTGCCCGTTGACCCACGCCGAGCCGGACGACATGCCCTTCGTGCTCAGCCCGACCGTGACGAACGCTCCGCTTTGCAGCGGGCTAGCGAAAGTGGTCATCCAGAAAGCCGGCCAGTTCTTGGTGGCTTGGCTGCTCGCCCAGGTGCCAGCAAGGAAGGTCGACCAGTTGGTCACCCGCCCCACCGGCGAGGTTTCGACCATGCCGCCCAGGCCACCTCGAAATTTCCAGCTCGAGGCGAGAGCAGAGCCGCCGCTGGTCACGCTGCCCCAGATGCCGGCGCTCTGATCGGTGGGAGCACCGGTGAAGTTGTACATCTTGTCCAGCCCCTCGTGCCACGCCAGGATCGCGATGGTGTTGCTGCCCGCAACCGACGTGAAGCTGCCGCTGTTGCTGTTACTCAGCTGGACCTGCTGGCCGTTGACGAAGGCCATGGCCGACTGGCGCACGTTCGGAATGCTGAAGGACATGTTGCCCGCCGACGCAGCCGTGAAGGTGGCGCGATACCAGCCGTATCCGTTCTGGAAGTTGTAGGAGCCAAAGGGCTGCGGCTCGGGAGACGAAGCCCAGGTCGAGTCATCGTAGCTGGGTGCGGCCTCGGCGGCGGCGCTGGCCCACTGCCAGCTGCCCAGGGCGGGAGGAGCGGTCGGCACGGTCGCGGCGGGCTCGGCGACCTCCGTCTTGCCGGCGGACGAGTAGATGGTGACATTGGCGCCGGCCGGAGGGACGTCGATGGACAAATCCTCGGTGACGTAGGTCGCTCCGACGAAGATCGCCTGGTCGGTGACCCAGGTGAGATTGGCGAGGTCGGTATTGACGACCACGAAAGTCGCGGAAGACCCGTCGCCCGAGTCCAAAGGCAGCTCGGTGATGGTATTGCCGGTGGGATAGGTGAAGCTCGCCCGCGCCAGCTTGGTCGCTGCGTCCCACGTCCAAGGACTCGCCGGCGCGGTGGTGGGCGCGTTGGTGTACTGGACGGCGATCTCGCCCGACTCGCCGGATCGGCCGTAGCAGACGTAATACGTCGTCGTGCCCAGGGTCAGCTTGCCCAGGACGTTGCTGGCCAGATAGGCGATGGTTGCGTTGGCCGTCCAGGGTGCGGAAACCACCAGTGGCCTGACCTCGCTCGCGGCCACGGTAATCTGGGTGTTGCCAGCGGGAAAAGTGAGCGCGGGATTGCTCAGCGTTACCTGGGTAGGAATGGAGCTTCCGCCCTCATTGTCCAGGAACACCGCGATGCCGTCCGCGGGAGACTTGCGCACATAAGTCTTGAGGCCATTCGCCACATGGCTTACCAAGCTCGAGCCATCGGTCGAGGTCGTCAGCAGGGATTCGAAGGCGTGCGCGAAAGCGTTGGGCGCGCGGGTGGTGAAGTAGGCGTTGTACAGCTGGCCCTCCTCGCCAATTTCCGCCGAATAGTCGTACGAGGTCACCCCGGTGTCGCCCGAGTAGCCGAGATTGGTGCCGCCGTTATACATGTAGTAGTTGGCCCCGCCACCGCCAAAGGCCACGACGTGCCAGGCGTCCACGCTCAACCCCCCCAGCGTGGAGGGATTCTGGTTGCCGAAGCTGGTGTACCAGCCGGTCCAGAACTCCGTGGAGTACCAGGGATAGGTCCGGTTCCCGAAAGGGGTCGACCCCGCTGGATTGGCCGAGTGGTTCACCCCCGAGTAGAACATCGGCACCTGCAGACCGAGGGCGATGGCCTCGCTGCGCAGGTGCTGCAGGTAGGCATCGCCGCCGTCATCGGTACCTGACCCGGAGGGGTGCTCGTTTTCCAACTGCAGAAGGATCAGGCCACCCCCGTTGTTGATCTGGTGCTTCACCAAGATAGGAGCGAGCTGCTCGAACTCGGCATCGACCGCGGCCATGAAGGGGGCGTACGAATTGCGCACCTGCATGCCGGATTGCGCGGTCAGCCACTGAGGTATGCCTCCCGACAGCCACTCCGCGCAGGAGTAGGGACCTATGCGTATGGTCGCGTACATGCCGACCGCCTCGATGGTCGACAACCAGGTATCCAGATCGAGATTGTCGGCGAAATCGAAAACCCCCTGTTGTGGCTCCTGGGCATTCCAGAAGACATAGCTCTGAATCGTGTTCAAGCCCCCGCGCTTGGCCTCGACGATGCGCTCACGCCACAGCTCCTGCGGGATGCGCGCATAGTGAATCGAGCCCGACGACAGGTAGGTCGGCTTGCCCTTCACGACGAAGTAGTTGCCCTGCCAGCCCATGCTGCTCGCGGCGGCAGGCTGCGCGGGGAACATCGCGTCGTTAGCTGACGCCGGCGCGGACGCGGCTACCAGGGACAGAACCCAGCCCAAGCGTCCAAGCACGGCGCGGGGGATGCGCAACATGGTGATACTCCTTCTTGGCTTTACGTTACTCGACGCTCGGACACCGCACTGCGCCGAACGACCCCGCCACGCGGGGCAAAAGATCAAGGCTTGTAGGGGCGTGGCTGCACCGCCGGGGTGACACCTTCCACCCAAGCGGGGCTGCCCTGCGAGGTTATGGTCACGCTGGACGAGGTCAAGCCGGTCGAGGTCGCCGTGATGACACTGGTGCCCGAGTAGTAGGTGCGAAATTCGATGGCGGCTTGGCCGTCGATGATCGAGATGTCGGATGGTTGCCCGCTGCCCAGGTTGACGCTACCCGATGAGGGCGTGAAGGTGATGCTCGGCCCGGTGGGGAGCTCGCCCGGACCCGATGTGACGGTTAGAGTCACCGGAACATTGTTGTTAATGGCATTGCCGCCCGAGTCCACCACGGTCACCAGCAACCAGGAATCCTGAGTGCCATCAACCGCCGTGAGGCTGGTCGGGTTGGCCGTCAGCTTGAGCCCCGCTGGCGTGCCCGAGCTCGGCCAGGCTGGGGGCGCCACCTTGGCATAGGTGTTGCGGTACCAGTAATACGAGCGCTTCGGGATACGGAAGTAGTCGACGATGCCCATGATCCCGTACGACACGCTGTCCTCGCTGCCGTGATCGAATATACACCACTTGGAGACGCCGGCCCGCCAGGGGGACTGGGTGGGCATGCCATTGGTGACGTCCAGGTTGTTCCAGCCTGGATCGTAGGCCCCCGGCCGGGTCGCGGTTACGCTACCGTACTCCGACACGAGATTGGGCATGCCCGGGTCGTTGTAGCCCGTACCGTCGCCGTTGAATCCGGCCACATCGCCAAGTGTGTCGGGTTGCACGCTGCCGATAGCCGACTGAGCGCCCCCGATGGCGGCGGGACGGCCGGGGCCCCAGGTGTATTGCTGGGCCGAGGAGGGCGCCGGATCGAGTTGGTGGGTCAGGGCCACCGCTTGCTTGAGCAGGGAAACCGTATCGGTGGCATCGCCGGTGAAGAAGTCCTCGTTGCCCATGCTCCACGCGATGATGCTCGGGTGATTGCGATGGATGCGGATCATGTCGGTGAGGCTCTGGAGCACGTTGGCGTTGAAGGCGCTGTAGTCGGAGGTGGTGTTGGGGTAGGCCCCGTTGAAGTTGTACCCCCCGCCTCCCCCGAAGCCGCCCCAGAAGCAGTTCTCCGACCAGAACAGCACGCCGAGCTGATCGCAGGCATCGGCAAAGGCCGGAGCCTTGGGATAGTGCGAGCCGCGAATGAAGTTGAGCCCCGCGTTTTTGACCATCTGGACATCGCGATAAAGTGCCGAGTCGCTCACGCCGTCGCCCCAGCCGGCGTGGTCTTGGTGGACGTTGCCACCCTGGATCCAGTAGTGCGCGCCGTTGAGGGAGAAGCCTTGCTCCGCCGTCCAGCTGAACCAGCGAAAGCCGAACGGAGTGGTGAAGTCGTCCACCGTCCCCGTGCCGTCGGCCAGGGAGGAAACCGCGGTGTAGAGCGTGGGATGATCGGGATGCCATAACGACGTGCTGCTGAGGGTGACGGCCGGGGTGGTCTGGTCGAACGTCGCCGTCTGGCCGGCCGGGATCTGCTGCTGGGACGAGACCGTGGCGACCACCTTGCCGGTGCTGTCAACGATGTCGGTCGCGAGCGTCGCGCTGACCGCAGCCGAGCGATTGTTCTGCACCTCGGTCTTGATCTCCACCGTGCTCGACGCCCCCGCATTGGCCGCCAGGGTGGGCGTGGTCACGAAGGTGCCATACCAGGCGACGTGCAGGGGGTCGGTTATGACGAGATTCACGTCGCGATAGATGCCCCCCTGGAAGGTATGATCGCCGGTGAGCGGCGGAATCTGGTCATTCCAGCTGTTGTTCAGGCGCACCGCCACCACGTTGTCTCCGGTGGTGAGGGCGGACGTGATGTCGATCGAGAACCCGTTGTAGCCGCCGATGTGGGTGCCGACCTGGGTGCCGTTGAGGTAAACCTCCGCCTGATCGTACGCCGCCTGGAACTCGATGAACACCTCCTTGCCCGACCATGACGACGGCACGGTGAAGTGCTTGCGATACCAGCCATAGCCCTGGTAGAAATTCGGCGACAGGAAGTAGGGCACACCGAAAGAATGGGGCAAGCCCACGCTGCTCCACGCCGAGTCGTCGAAGCTGGTCGCCTGCGCCCCGCTGACGTCGGAGCGCTGGAAGAGCCACGCCTGGTTGAAGTTCTGGACGATGCGGGGACCACTGCCCTGCCCACCATCGGTGCTGCTCCCTCCGTCAGCGCCCATCTCGCCCCCAGCAGCGGTGGCGCCACCCGCGCCCGCCCCCGCGGAGCCGCTGCTCCCGGCGCGCCCACCGGCCGCCATGCCTCCCTCACCGCTCCCGCCGGCCCCTCCGCTCGCCTTGCCTCCCGCGGCCCCAATGCTACCGCCCCCCGTGCTCGTGCTCCCGCCCGAGGGCCCGCTTCGCCCCCCTCCACCCGCGGCGGTCGATCCTCCCGCGCCTCCCGCGCCCGCACCCCCACCCCCGCCGCTACTGCCGCCGCGAGCGGGCGTCCCCCCGCTCTGGGACACTGCTGAGTTACTCGAGCTGCAGCCGAGCAGCAGCCCGGCCGTCATTACCAGGGTCATGGCACGATACATGAGAATCTCCTACTGTCGTGTCACATTGCATTGGTGGTGACCGAGCCCGCGCTGAGACCGCTGGCGCTGGCCGTGACCACGATGGGGCCGGCGGCGCCGGTCGACTGCACGATGGCCAAGGCCTTGCCGTTGAAGGCTGGACGGGTGGGCGACGAATAGGCCGTCAGATCGATGGGATTGCCGTTGTCGGTCCCGGCCAGCTTGCCCGGGCCAGAAACGGCAAAGGTGATGCTGTTGCTGGCGGTGGGTACGGTGACGCCCGCGGCATCCTGAATCTCCGCGGTGACGTAGGCCAGATCCCAGCCATCCGCGGTAATGCTCGTGCGGTCCACGGTCAGACCGACCTTGGCCGCGGCGCCCGCGCTGTCCACTTCATCCGTTGCCACCACGGCCCCGCCCTTGCTGCCCTTCGCCACCAGGGCGCCGCTCGCCCAGGGCACCGTCCACCCCAAGCTCGCCGTGCTGCTGGAGCTGAACGTCTTGGAGCCCAGCGAGGTGCCGTTGAGAAAGAGCTCGACGCTGTCGCAGTTGCTATAAACCCACACGTTCACGGTGGTTCCGGATGGCCAGGTCCAATGGGGGAAGATGTGCACCATGGGCGCGGTGGTACGGCGGCTCTGCCAGAAGTAGTAACCGTTCTTGGGGAACCCGGCGGTATCCACTATGCCAAAGTAGGAGCTCTTGGCATTGTTGGCATACGGCCAGGGCTCGCCGCCGTAGTCGAAGCCGGTCCAGTCGAACTCGCCCGCGAACCAGGGACGACTACTGTCGATGACGTACATCTGCTCGTAGTCGGCGGGACTGGCGTCGGTATCCGGGTAGTCGGAGCACTCCATGACCGAATCGTCGCAGTTGCCCCAGCTCGCGGGATTGTCGTTGGGAGTGGAATAGAAGCCGCGACTGCGCCCGCCCGACTCCATTTCGCTACCGAAGATCTTCCACGTGGGGTGCGCGGCGTGGTCGCCATCGAAGATGGGCGAAGTGACCGAGCCATTTTGCAGGTAGTTGTAGCCTTGCAAATCGAGCAACGCGGCGACCGCTTGATTGGTGCTGTCGCCCATGCTGTTGCAAGCCCAAGTCACCGGGCGGGTAGAGTCGATAGCCTTCACCCACTTGATCAGATTGGAGGCCGTCGCGGTCGAGGCACTCGGGATCTCGTTGCCGATGCTCCACATGATGACGCTGGCGTGATTGCGATCGCGGCGCACGAGGTCCTGAATGTCGGTCTGGCCCCATTTTGTGAAGAAGAGGTGATAGTCGTTGAGCCCGTTCTTCCCCGTCTCCCAGACGTCAAAGGCCTCGTCCATGACCAGAAAGCCCATCTGGTCAGCCAGAGCCAGCAGCTCGGGCACGGGCGGATTGTGCGAGGTGCGCAGCGCGTTGACGCCCATCCCCTGCAAGATCTGGAAAAAGCGTTCGAGGGCGCGGTGGTGGTAGGCCGTCCCGATCGCGCCAAAGTCGTGGTGATTGGCCATGCCCCAGAGCTTCACGGACTGGCCGTTGAGGGAAAAGCCGTTAGCCGAGTCGAAGTTGTACGAGCGCAACCCGCAAGGCACCACGTAGGTATCGACGGTGGTAGCACCCACCTGCAAGGTCAGCTTCACCTGGTAGAGGTAGGGGGTGCCAGCCGACCAGGTCGACCAAAGGTGGGGATTGGCCACGGTCAGAGTCTGGTTGAGCGTCGCAGTCGCCCCGGCAGCCACGCTGCTAGCCGCCGTGGTGTTGCTCGCCACCGCCGCGCCAGTGGCATCGTCGATCTCCGCGGTCAAGGTGACCGACTGCGAGCTGCTCGCCTGATTCTCGATGTCGGCAGCTATCGCCACCGTCGCCGATGAAGCGCTCACCGAGGGTGTGGTTATGAAGGCCCCGTTGTAAGCGATGTGGACTGGGCTCATGACGGTGAGCCAGACATTGCGATAGATGCCGCTGCCCGAGTACCAGCGGCTGTTAGGCTGGCTGCTGTTGTCGACCCGTACCGCGATGACGTTGCTGGCGCCGACCTTGACATAAGGAGTCAGGTCATACTCGAAACTCGAGTAGCCGTAGGGACGCGTGCCCAGCGAGGTGCCGTTGATCCACACCTGGCTGTTCATGTACACGCCATCGAATTCGATGCGGATCTCTTGGTCGGAATACGAGGAGTCCAAGGTGAAAGTCTTGCGGTACCAACCTACCCCGCCGTCCAGCAGCCCGCCCCCGTTTCCCGCCGGCGAATTCTTGTCGAAAGGGAGCTCGCTGCTCCAATCGTGCGGCACGCTCAGGCTCCGCCAACCGCTGTCATCGAACGTGGTCGCCTGGGCTCCCGTGACATCACCCAGGTTGAATTTCCAGTCGGAGTCGAAGCTCTGGCCCCGCGCACCGTTGTAAGCCTGCCCTGAGCTGGCCAAGACCCCGCCATCCACGGAGCCCGCCGCCCCGCCCGCCGGAGCAGTACCCGCGTCTCCACCCGCAGTCCCCCCCACCCCTGACCTCCCGCTCCCCCCGGCACCGGCGTTGGCAGAGCCGCCGCCCTGACCGTGCCCGCCCAGACCGCTACTACCCCCGGCGCCTCCGTGCACCAATCCACCAGCACCGCCGTTGGTTCCTCCTTCGGCAGAGCCGGCGGCACCACCGCCCGCACTGGTCTTGCCCCCTGCGCCAGCCGCCCCTCCCGTTCCGGTCGCACCACCAGACGCTCGCCCGGTCGACCCGCCCAATCCGCCGCTGCCGCCCGACGGCACTGCGGACGAGCAAGCGAGACCAAGAGCGGCGAGAGCACTAGCCGCGAGCAAGCTCGGGTAACGGCGGAATAGCAGGGGGGTCTTCTGGGCGGCTGGACTGGTCATCATCTGATAGGTACCCAAGCACGACAAAACGGCTCGCGTCACGTTGCAGTTCCAGCGCCACGCAAGTTGCGCAGCCTCCCACGACCTCCCGCGGCCAGGGCCTTGGCTTCCCAGGCGCGGGTCGAGCAACCTTGGCGCTGGCCCTCTGTCCCAGACCGCGGCGGCACCAGCAGCCGCGTCCCCCGCTCATCGCCGCCTGCTGCCCAGGAAGATCGCGATCTCGCGCGGCGAAGCGAAGCTCTTGCCTCCCTGGCAAATCGCCTTGCGGATGAATCTCGGCCGCCGTTTGCTCTCCTCGAGAACCTTGCCCAGGTACTCACCCACCACGGCAATGGCCAGCAGGTTGAGGCTGCCGAAAAATGCGACGAGAGCGATGATGGCGTGGCCCGCGTGGGGCAGCTCCGGCCTGCGCAGCCAGTCGACGAGCTGGTAGGCGACGGCCAGGAGGGAGAGCGCGGTCATGAGCGCCCCGGCGTAGCCGAGGAGCTCGAGGGGTAGGAAGCTGAAAGAGAAGATGGCCTTCTTGGCCCACCAGACATTCTTCAGCCAGCCGTGGGTCGAGCGGCCAAAGGCGCGCGCCGGGCGGACGTAGTCGACGCCCGTCTGGCGAAAGCCGACCCATGCCCGCAGACCGCGTAGGAATTGATCGGTCTCGGGCAGCGCCAGGATCTCGTCCACCACCCTGCGGTCCATGAGAGCGAAATCGCCGGCGTCGAGCGGTATCGCCACGTCAGCGCTGGCACGGAAGACGCGGTAAAAGGCCCGGTAGCAAAGCCCCATCACCCACGGGGTATCACGCTTGACGCGGCGGCCATAGACGACTTCACTACCCTCGCGCCACCTCTCGTAGAAGGCAGGGATGACCTCGGGCGGATCCTGGAGATCGCCATCGAGGAGAATGACCGCATCACCGGTGGCGATCTGCATCCCGCTCACGAACGCATTCTGCGAGCCGAAGTTGCGCGAGTGCTCGATGGCCAGCACGTGGCCGTCCTGAGCGGTGAGCGCGCGCAAGACCATGTCGGTATCGTCCGGGCTGCCATCGTTGACGAAGATGATCTCGTAGTCGACGGCCAAGGCAGAGAAGACATCGGTGAGCCGCTTGTGCATCAGCGGAATCGCCGGCCCGTCGCGATAGCAGGCCACGACGGCCGAGAGCCGCGCGAGTTGGGCCGGCTCAGCCACGAACCGCCTTCTCCATGCGTGCCAGCAGGCCAGGTCCAGCCAACCCATTCTCCTCCTGATGCCACCGTTGGCTGCCGTAGCGCCCGCTGGGATACCCAGCGGCATGAAGGCTGGCGAATCGGCGCGGGCACAGGGCCTGAGTCAGGAACAAGTAACTCAGGGCCTCGGCTAGCCCACCAGCGCGATAGTGCTCTTCGACCACCACCACCCGCGACTTTGCCCTGATGCTGGCCACCAGCTCGTCCGGCAGGTCGTCGACGGGCAAGGACCCCACCGCCCAGATCTCGAGATCGGCGAGGAGCTTCTCATCACCCATGCTGTACAGGTTGCCGAGCACCGGCCCCATGCCAATGACGACGGCCAGGCCGCCAGGCTTGAGCCTGCGCCAGGGGGCAAAAGCGGGAATCTCACCTGGGATCTTTGCGGCGGTGTTCAAGCGCAGGTAGTTGGGCAGGGGATCCTCGGCCATCATGCTCACGGCGCGATCCACGTCAGCCGCGACCAGGGGCAGGTAGAGTCTCATGCCAGGGAGGGCGCGCATGGCCGCCACGTCCTCGAGGGCATGATGGGTCGCGCCCATGATGCCGTAGCCGTAGCCTCCCCCGTTGCCCACCAGCTTGACGGGGAGCCGATGCAGGCAAAGATCGTTGCGCACCTGCTCATAGGGGCGCAGCACCACGAAAGGGGCGCTGCTGTACACCCAGGGCAGATGCCCCGCGTGAGCCAATCCTGCCGCCAGAGCAACCGCGTTCTGTTCCGCCACCCCGGCATTGATGAAGCGTTCCCCGTAAGCCGCGGCGACGCCTTCCAGGGCGTCGTAACCTAGGTCGCCGGTGATAAAGACCAGATCGGTGCGCTTGCGGGCAAGCCCAATCATGGCCTGGGCGAACTCAAGGCGCACCGGCGTACCTCTCGCAGTTGGCGGCATGAGCCAGGTCCAGCTCCCGGATAGCCTGCTGGTATTGCTCGTCATCCATGGGCAGGTAGTGAGACTCGACCCGGTCTTGCATGGCCGATACGCCATGGCCCTTGATGGTCTCGGCGATGATGACCACCGGCACCGCACTGGCGGCCAATGCGCGCGTGCATTGGTCACGCGCGGCCTGGAGCGACACCAGGTCGTGTCCATTGGTAGTGACCACCTGGAACCCAAACGCGCGCAGCTTGTCCGCCAGGGGCTCTAGCGCCATCACTTCCTCGGTCCGCCCGATACCCTGAAGGTGATTGCGATCGATGAGCCAGACCAGGTTGGTGAGCTTGCGGTGCGCGATGAAGAGGGCCGCCTCCCATACGCTACCCTCGTCGAGCTCACCATCCGAGGTCAGGCAAAAGCAGCGCTGCTCGCGCCGGTCGAGCACAGCGCCAAGCGCCATGCCGGCCGAGAGCGAGAGGCCATGACCAAGGCTGCCCGTGGCAAAGGGAATTTCCCTGATCGCCCCCACCGGAGGAAGAGCGGGCAGCCGGGTGCCCTCGCCATAGAAAGACTCGATATCGCTCGGGGTGAGAAGGTTGGCCTCGGCCAGGAGCGCATAGAGCGCCGCCGCCGCATGGCCCTTCGACAATATGAAGGTGTCGTCTTTCCGCATCCAGGCATACCGCAGAAAGACGAGAATCTCGGCGCATGACAGTGAGCTGCCGATATGTCCGGCGTGGGCCTTTTTGTACATGGCCAGGAAGCGCTTCTTGACAGATAGGACATGATCCGCCAGCTCGACCAGCCCGACCACCCCTGCGGCCACCGGCGCCGCCACCCCTGCGACCGGCTCGACCCGAGGTTCGGCCACCCCTGCGGCCGGCTCGACCCGAGGTTCGGCCAAGAGCTCAGACCGGGGGCCCGGGCGGGCCTCGCCTGGGAAGAGTCGGCTGGAGTGGCTATCGGTCAAGGGCTCCTGGTCCAAGGCTGCAAAGTTAGGCGACTCTAGCATGGGCCCCAGCTGGCGCGGCGGCATGCCATGCGCCATTCACCCCAAGCCCCAGTGCTCCCAGGAGCTGTCGTGGGCCGAGCACAGCCAGCCTTCGCTCACTCACTCGCCAGATTTCGTGATAGCCTGGGCCAAAATCGGGCCCCAACCCGACAACACATTGGTGAGGTCTCATGCCAAATCAACTCGCGAAACTCGTTAGCGCCATAGCTCTCGCCTCGACGATGGCCGCCAGCGGCTGCGGCAGCTCCAGCCCTAGTGACGCCGGAGCGGGTGGCAGCGCCAGCGGCGGCGCCAGCAGCGGCGGGTCCAGTGGCGGCTCCACTGGGAAGTCGGGTGGCGGTGGCTCGGCCAGTGGCGGGGCGAGCGGAGGCTCCTCTGCGAGCGGAGGCAATGGTGGAGCCGGCAGCGGTGGCAGCTCGGGTGGCCAGGCCAATTGTACCAACGTCTCGCCGTGTGGCGGCAACGTGGTCGGGACCTGGAAAGTGGCGTCTTCGTGCCTGACACTATCGGGCGATCTCGACGTTTCCCAGGCCAGCATGGGCTGTCCCACCGTCCCGATCACCAGCGGCTCACTCCAGGTGAGCGGAACCTGGACCGCTAACTCCGATGGCACTTACACCGACGCCACCACCACCAACGGCTCTCTCACCGTCACCCTGAGCGCTGCGTGCCTGACGGTCTCATCGGTACAAACGCCGTGCGTTAAGATGGGGGGCGCCCTTTCCGGCCTGGGTTGGAACAACATGACCTGTGCCACCAATGCCGGCGGCCAGTGCATCTGCTCGGGCACGACCAGCCAGACTGGTGGCATAGGCCTCGTGAGCACGGATGCTTCTAAGACCGGCAACTACACCACCTCGGGCAACGACCTCACCACCGACAGCCAGGTGGACTATTCGTACTGCGTCGCTGGCAACACCTTGACCATGACCCCGGCGAAGCTGATGGTGGGCGGCACCGCGAGCAGTGTGCCGGTCACCGGCAGCATCGTGCTCCAGGGAACCGCCAGCTCGGGCACCGGTGGCACGCCGGGCGGCGGTGGCGCAACCGGGGCGGGCGGAGCCGTCAGCACGGGAGGCAAGACCGGGGCTGGCGGAGCGGGTGGATCAGCCACCGGGACTACCGGCACCACGCCGCCAGACGGCGGCACCGGCGCCGCCGGACCTTGCGATATCTACGCCGCAGCCAACCTAACCTGTGTGGCGGCTCACAGTACGGTGCGCGCCATATTGAGCTCGTATAACGGCCCGCTGTACCAGGTGCAGCGCGCCTCCGATGGCAAAACCCAGGACATCAGCGTGGGGGCAGGCGGGGTGGCCGACACCACGACTCAAGATACATTCTGCACCGGAACCACCTGCGTTATCACCGTCGTCTATGACCAGTCCGGGCATGGCAACTTCGTCGAAGCCGAGGTTGCCAACCCCACTTGGCCGGTTCCCACGGGAGCGTCAGCGCATGTTGGAGGTAACAGCGCCCAGAGCGCCTCCAACGCGACCGCCGAGTCGTTCACGGTCAGCGGTCACAAGGTTTACTCGCTCTACATGAAGACCAGCCAGGCCTACTGGCGCAACGGCTCCCAGTCGGGCATGCCGCTCAAGAGTGCCCCCCAAGGGATCTATATGGTCACCAGCACCAAGCACTACGGCAGCGGGTGCTGCTTCGACTACGGCAACGGCGAGACCAGCCGGACTTACGTCGCCGGCCCCTCGATGGACGCCATTAACTTCAGCAGCTGCACCATCTGGGGTACCGGCGCCGGCTCTGGACCATGGGTCATGGCCGATCTGGAAGGCGGGCTATACGCCAAGGGCGGCGGGGGCCAGAACACCAGCGATCCGACCCAGACGGCAACCTATGTCACCGCCATGGAGAAGAACAACGGCACCACGCAATTCAGCCTCAAGGGCGCCGATGCCACCACCGGTGCCCTGGGCACCTATTACCAGGGCTCCCTGCCCCCGGGTTACGACCCCATGAACAAGGAGGGCTCCATCGTCCTCGGCAGCGGCGGCGACTGCTGCTACAGCAACAACACCGACAGCCAGGGCACCTTCTACGAAGGAGCGGTCGTCTCCGGCTATCCCTCCGATACCACCGACGACGCCGTCCAGGCCAACATCGTCAATGCAGGCTACGGCAAGTAGCTCGGCCGTGTCACAACAACCTCGGTCAGGGAACCTTCTACGAGGGGGCGATCGTCTCAGGCTATCCGACCGATAGCACCGACGACGCCGTCCAGGCCAACATCGTTGCGGCGGGTTACGGGCAGTAGCTTCCTCTGGCTCGCCTGGCTCAGAATCGGTATAGCCGGTAGCCATCTCGTTCGAAGGCTGGCCGGTCGGTGATATCGCCTGGCCACTCCACCCGGTCGCCGGGGTTGAGCAAGAACCAGCTCACGCCAAGCTCGCGCGCTCGGGCGATCACGGCGGCTGGGTCGCGGAGCTGCATAAAGTCCTCGATGACAGATGAGCGCTGATCCACGAGCTGACGATTGAAACTGATCAGGGTCATGGTGTGCTCGACGTAGGCCCTGCGCTCGGACAGCGCGGCCACGGTATAGGTCCGATCGAATTGAGAATCCTGGAATACCTCTCGCGCCTCACTGTGGTCGTGCAGGTATTGCGCGGCTTGGACCAGCCCCAGCGGAACCCGGACGGGAGCGAACCCGCGCATGGCCCACATGCGTTGCACCCCCTCGCCCAGGAGCGCGGGCACGGCCAGGAGCAGAACCAGGAGACCTAGTATGGTGGGCCGGGCGATACGACCCAGCTTGCGTGACTCGACCAGCAGCAAGCCAGCCGCCCCGCCCAGCCACGCCACCACCACGAAGTACATCAGCATCACCGGGCGGTGCGACAGCTCGTCAGGGGTGCTGCGCTTAAAATCCATAGCGAGCCCCAAGAACATGGTCAGGAAATTGACGACGAGCAGGAAGGGAAAGACGATGAGCAGGGGAAAGGTGCGCCGGCGGAGGCGCAGGGCAAGAACCACTAGCAGCGGGACGAACATCCCCAGGGCCGCCAGCAGGACAAAAGCGCCCCCGAGCATAATATTGGCCGTCGCGGAGTGTCCGCGGCCGATGTGAGTATAGAGAAATGTGCGCAACGCGCCGGGCGGGGTAAAGCTCTTGACCAGATCGAGGATCTTGGCCAGGCATGAGCCGTCGAGGCGAATGGGAGGAACGCCGGGCACCTTCTGCACCCACTTGATGGCCGCCAGATACGCCGCCAGCGCAGCGCCTGCCCCCAGGGCACGCTTGCCCAGTCCCCACCTTCCCTGTCCCCGGCTTCCCTGGAAGAAGAGCGGAGGAACGATCAGGAGGGGGAGCGCGCTGGCAATGAAGAAATGCGCCTTGTAGGCGATCACGATTCCGCCCATCAGCCAGCCCGCCAGCACCTGCAAGCGGTTACCCTGAGCACACCCGCGCAGCACGAACAGCCATGCGGCTGCCAGCACGGCCAGACCGTAGCTTGCGCTGGGCGAGATCTGGGTCAACCAGTGATACGACATGAAGGTGTTGCGCATCCCCTGCTGGACGCCGTCGGGCAGCAAGAGCAGCGCCGCGCAGGCGGCCAGACCAGGCCACGCGCCCCAGAACGACGCCACCAGGGCGTAAGCTCCGAGACCGCTGAAGAACACAGCCAGGGGCGCCAGCACCCCGGCAAAGACGGAGTAGGAAGAGATCCCCCCCACTCGCCAGATCAGTGCTGGTGTCAGGTAGTCTCCGTAGTGATACAAGCGAGCGGGAACGCCAGCCAGGCGGAAGTCTTCGATCGTCCCGTGGCTGGCGCCAAAGGTGCGGATGTGAACGGCGTGATAAAAGCCGTCGATCCACGGTTTGAACCAGACCGCGTGCTCATCCACGAAGGTGGGACGGATGGAGTCTTGGCACCACAAGGTTGCCGCGACCAGGGAGACACCGAGCACGAGGAGACCGACCTGCTCGTCCGGCTCGCGCCGGCGCGGCTTCTTGACCAGGAAGAGCAGGATCGCGACCGCGAGCAGGATGGCGAAGTCGGCAATGAGGCCTAGCGGCGACAGCCACGCTAGCGCGAACAACGAGGTGTTGACGACGATGTACCCTACCAGCAGGCGCAGCGGCAGATCGAAAAGAGTACCCGCCGCCAGGTCTTGCCAGCCCGCGCAAAGCGAGCCCACCAGGTAAAACGAGAGGAAAGCTGCCAGGCAGGCGAGGAGCACGAGGGGCGAAAATGCCCCCGCCGCTGCGCCCGCCCACACCGCCACCACCCCGGCCGCCAGCGCAGTGGCGACCAAATCTGTCAGGCCATAGGTTAGAGGGGCGTTTCGCTGTGGCTCCCATGGAGCGGAGCTAAGGTGACCGGGAGTGGGCTGGGCGCCGATTGGCGATGGCAAATGCGGGTATCTTAGCGTAGCGAGCCGGCAAGCTGAAGCCCACCATTCCCAGCTTGCCGTAACCCCTGGGCCGCGCTCGCGTCCTCGGGCAACAGCCGCGCGTGGATGGCCAGTGCATGAGCTTCGCCGCGTGGCGAGCTCAATGAGCTAGCCGCGCGATGCGGATCGAGACGTCGGCATCGTTCTGGAACTCGAGCATCGTCTCGAGCTTGCGCGAGGGCCAGGGGCTGTCGTATCCCGGTCGCGGCTGGTTGGTGGCGAGAGAGATCTGCTGCACCAGATAGATATCGTAGAAGAGGTGGTGGGCGAAGGCCTGAAGGATAACGGGGTCCTGCCTGGCCTCCGCGAAGCTCATGGCGCCGTACTCCATGATGGTGAAGAGGTTGGGTCGATCGCTGACGATGATGATGCGCTTCTCATGCAAGCTGGCGAAGAAGCGCCAGGTAGTGGCGCTCTCGCGGGTCTGGGTCAGGCGGTTGAGCATGCGATGCTGCGCGGCCAGCGGCACCTGACTCACGAGCAGGGCAGCGGCGAGCATGACCGCCACCAGAGACGGCCAGCGCCCGAGCGAACGGGTGAGCAACCATGCCGCGGCAAACGACAAGAAGGTGTCGAGGGCGATGAACAGGCGCGCGGCGGCCGGGGACTGGGCACGTCCCCACCCGTAGGCAAAGAGGATGAGCGCCTGTAGGATCATCCAGACCAGGACAAAGACCAGGAATCGGATGTGGGGGGCGCGCCAAGCGGGCTTCGCCACCCAGCGCCAATGGTAGACCAGCCAGAGCGAGCAGCCCAGCAAGCCGAGGGCGATGATGATGCCCGAGTGGGCCGGATGGGCATGGAAGGGCGAGAGCACGGGCGCCAGGTACTCGCGCAAGTTCTTGCCCAGGTTTTGGCTGCCCACGGCCACCATCCCGGGATCCTGCTCCGGCACGCTCCCGCGCAAGATAGTCTGCCAGATGCGGGGCATGAGGTAGGCGGGGCTGAGGGCATAAATGAGGGCGTAGGGGCGCAGCATGCTCAGGGTGATCGTCCGGAAGAGGAGCAAGATGGCCAGGGTGGGCAGCAGGAAGAGCGCGCTCTCGTAGCGGATCTCGGCGAACATGACCAGATTCATCCAGAGCATGGCCAATCTCGCGGGCGTGGGCGCGCCGACATAGTCGAGAAAGCTCTTGATGACGAGCAAGGCAAAGAACACGGCGAAGAAGTCGAACCCGCCCGAACGAACCGCGATCAGGGTTATGGGATGGGCCACCACCAAGAGCGACGCCACCACGGCGAACGACTCGCCCCACAGCGACTTGGCCAGGCGATAGGCGATCAGCACGAAGGCGGGCAGCACCATGAGGTTGAACAGGAAGACGTTGCGATACGAGTAGCCGAATACGACGTGAAGCAGGCTGACCAGAAAGGGGAACAGGGGCGGGCGGCGGTCGATAGCCACGTCGATGTCCCAGTAGCTGTCGTAGTAGCTCTTGCCCGAGACGGTGAAGGTGGCGGTCTTGCTGGCAAAGAAGTTCTTCGAGGTCCCCACCAGATTCGCCTCGTCGGAGAGCATCCGCAGCGCGGGGGGCACGGCCAGCCACGCGACGACGGTGAGGGCGAGCGCGATGACCAGGCCCGGCCAGT
This sequence comes from uncultured delta proteobacterium, assembly GCA_963849735.1. Taxonomy (GTDB): domain Bacteria; phylum Myxococcota_A; class Polyangia; order Fen-1088; family Fen-1088; genus Fen-1118. Next base: position 9,877 of record CAWKJE010000046.1, on the reverse strand, counting down.
TCTCCCGCACCCACCCGACGAGCCGCTCCCGGCTCACGCCACGCAGCGCATGGAGATGAACACCGGCCCAGGCCAGCAGGGTGACCATCAGAAAGTAGTAGGTCCCGTGCACGAAGAGCTGCTGCACCAAGCTCGTGTCGCTGAGCGCCTGGGCGCAGCTCACCCCGAGCAAGGTCAGCAGCGCCGCGGGCAGCAGGACGAGGGCAACCTTGTCGAGCGTCGGCATGGGCTTGTGCACGCAGGGCTACCCGCCCAACTTCATACCCGAACCGCGCCTTCGATCCTGGCCAACTCTCGGTCAAATGTTCCCAGCGGGAGGTGGCCGGCCTTGCGCGCGATCTCAAGGATCATGCAATCAGAGAAGCTCACTTTCGTCCGATTACGAAACCGCGCAAGCGCACTGGACACCACCTCGGCATCTTGCGTCGTCAGATGGGTGTGCTGCAGCAGCATATCAACTGCCATAGCGATTTGCCCGCGCGAAAAGCCCAGCACGGCGTCGAGAACCCACATTGTCTCGGCCAAGACCAAGTGCGAAACCCACGCTCCTTTGGCCACGAATGCCTCGGCCGCTGCGGTTTGGGCGTCGTCGTCCCGTGTGACCAGACGGACCAGCAAGTTGGTGTCAATGGCGCGCATGACGGGACCGTACCGATTTTCGAATCCCCTCCTTGAGCTCTGCCACCGACATCACCCGGGGCGGACCCGAAGGGAATAGTGCCCGATGCACGTCCAGCGAGGAATATCGGCCCGCCCGGCGGATGAGGACCCGGCCACCATCCTCCACCCACTCCAGGACCGAACCCGGGCCGAGCCCCAGCCTACGTCGCACCTCGGCCGGCACCGAGATTTGTCCCTGCGCCGTCACCTTCGACTGAGCAAGCGTCATGTAACTTCATTACCACGGTAATGGCAGCGAAACAAACCCTCAGAAGCTGGAGCTGAGCCGGGTGGCGGGGGCCAGTGGCAAATGCCGGCCATGTTACTGGATGAGTCCCTGGCTCCGCCAGCCCCTGCGGCCTTCGACCCGCGCCTGCTCCTCCGGCCTGCTCCGGACAGCCTTCGCCTGCTATGCTGCGGCGATGCCAGCCGCGAAGCCCAAGAGCGTGCTCATCACCGGGACGACCTCGGGCGTCGGCCAGGCGCTGCTCGATCATTACGTCACGCATGGGGTGGCCGTGATTGCGGTCAACCGGCGCCGGGTGACGGAGCTCGAGTCGCGCTACCCCGGAGTCCGGCACGAGTGCGTGGATGTGCGTTCTCCCGGCGACGTGGCCGGGCTGGTCTCCCGTCTGGCCGCCACCGGACAACTGCCGGAGGTATTCATCCTGAACGCCGGGATCAACCGCCTGGACAATGACGAATCCTTCGAGTTAGCGCCTTACCAGGAGGTCATGGCGACCAATCTCTATGGTGTCGTGAGCTTCGTCGCGCCGCTGACCCAGCTCCCGGCCACGCCGGCCTGCCGCCACATCATTGCCATCAGCTCCCTGGCCGCCTACGCCGGCAACCCCTACGCGCTCGGCTACTCGACCAGCAAGAAGGCCATCACGGCTTGCTTCGAGACCTGGGCCAGGATGTACGCGGGCACCGATCTGGTCTTCCAGCAGCTGATGCTGGGTCCGGTTCCCACCGCCATCTACGCCATGGGCGACCGCTTGCCCACCTGGATAGTCCGGATCAGAAGCTTTTTCTCCGGCTCGCTCGACGGCACCGTGAGGGCGGTAGCGCGGCTGGCACAGAGCCGCAAGCGCAAGCTCGTCTACCCCTGGCGAGCCCTTCCGCTCTTCCTCGCCTCGCGCCTCGCCCAGTGGCTCGTACCCGGCCTATTGCCGGGGCGCAAGACCCTCGCCGGGAACAAGCGCCGACCTACGCGCACGGACGGACCGTGAGCGCGAGCTAGCGGTGATCACACGGACAGACCGTGGGCGCGAGCTAGCGGTGAGCGGGTAGCGGTCATCCGCTCCGCCCGCTCCGCCCTGGCGGCGCCAGGATGGCTCACGGCGTGCACAAGGAAATTGGGCCGGTATTGCTATCGAAGGTGAGGCAGCCTTGGCCGTAGGGGCAGGTAGAGCCTCCGCTGGGACAGGTCAAATAGCACTGGCCGCCGCCGCTGCTGCCGACGATGCATGCGGCCGCGTAGTTCGCCGGCACGCTCACGCAGTCAGTGTCGTAGGTACAGCCCGAGGTGCAAAAGTATCCGGTATAGCCAGTGGAAGCGGGAAGGGTGGTGGCCGCGCAGGTCAGACCGTACTGGCAGACGTCCCCCGCATAACAGGTATCGTAGGGATAATCGACGACGGGACCGGAGTTGGAGTCGCTGGAGCTCGAGCTGCCGCAGGCGCCTAGCACCGTCATACCGAGGAGAATGGCCGCTAATCCAAAGCGCAGGCCGTTCATTTGGCTCATGGAGGTCACTTCCTTTCGGGTTGGCGCCTCATGATACCATGCCTGAGCCGGCCAGCCGGCTCAGCTGCACCGCCCAAGCTGCCAGCGCCCGCGAGCACTTGGGCGATTTCCGCCCGCCAGGTTGCGAGCCTGCTACGGTTGTCCTCGCGATGGACCGAATGTCGCAGAAAATCCACCTATCATCTGGTGCCACGGGTGCCATTGGTGCCGCGGCCGCTGCCCCACCCGTTTCGTCCGCACCCCAACCTCGCGACGATGCGGAGCCCTGGCCGGTCGCGGCGCTCTGGCTGCTAGCGGGGCTTCTGACCTGGTGGTCGTTCGGCTTCACCACGATGATGGGCTCCGACCTGTGGTGGCACCTGGCCGCGGGGCGCTGGATCTGGCAGACGGGGACCCTCAACTTCAGAGATCCCTGGTCCTTCACCGCGCAAGGGCAGCCCTGGCTCAACCCGGAATGGCTCTCCGATCTGATCTTTCATGCCTGGTCGAGCTGGCTGGGCCTGACCAGCCTGGTGTGGTGGAAGTGGTCGGCGCTGGTGGGCGCCTTTGCCATCTTGTTCGGAGTACTGCGGCGTCTCTCGGGTAGCTCGCCCGCGGCGTATGTCGCCACCCTGTTCGCCGTGGCGGTCGGCGCCCCCTTCTTCGACGTACGGCCGCAGCTCTATGCCATCCTCGGCTTGGCGGTAGTGCTGCGCCTGGCACTGCTACCCTCGCGCTGGCGCTGGCTCCTTCCCCTCGTCTTCTTCCTGTGGGCCAACCTACACAGCAGCTTCATTTTCGGGCTGGTGGCCCTGGCCGGGATCTTGGTCATAGCTCGCCTGTGTGGCCAGGGCACGCGCAACGCCCTCCCCCTCTGGCTGGCCTGTCTCGTGGTGGGCCTGCTCAATCCCGCTGGCCCCGACGCCTACCTCTTCCCCGTGGGCTTCGCGGCCCACTCCGCCTCGGCGTTCACGCACATTGCGGAATGGCGTCCGCCTTGGTACCCCGGCGGCATCCGCAGCCCGCTCTACTATCCGGCCCTGGGCACCTTCGCCCTGGGCGTCGCCGCCACCTTCTCGACCAAGCTCCACCGTCGTAACGGGCACCTGACCTTCACCGGTGTGGCGCTGGGGCTTCTGACCCTGGCCATGTCGCTCAGGAGCCGCCGCTTCATCCCCCTCTTCGGCGTCGCCCAAGCCCTGGTCATGGCCCCGGTGCTGGGCGCGCTCGCGGCACGGCTCGCCCAGCGCGCGAGGGGGCACTTCCCCCGGTTCGCCCACCCATATCCCTGGCGCTTACTCGCGCCCGCCCTGGCCCTAGCCCTGGCGGCCTATCACCTGCTGCCCTATCCCCTGTCGAGCCGGGCCTTCCTCTACCTCACCAGCCAGGACAGCTTCCCGGTCGAGGCCATGAACGTGATCGAGGCCAACCATCTCACGGGCAAGGTCTTCGCGTACTACGAATGGGGCGGCTACCTCGACTTACGCAGCGATGGTCGCCTGCAGGTCTACATCGACGGGCGCGCCGGCACCGTGTTCGACGAGCTGACCTACCGCGACTACACCCGGGTGCTCGGCCTGACCAAGGGCTGGGAGGATATCGTCACCGCCTCGGGCGCTGAGTTCTTCCTGTGGCCGCGCCGTCACCACCAGCAGGTGGAAGCGCTGCGTGCATCGGGGCAGTGGCGGTTGATCTACGCCGACCACGTGGCTACCTTGCTGGCGCGCGCCGACCTGCCCGTACCATCCCCGCTCCTGCCTTCACCTGCGTCCGCCTGGCGCGAGTTGGCGCTGGGCTGGGCCGCCTCGGGTGCCCACAAATTACCCGCCGCCGAGCAGCACTTCGAGCGCGCCCTGACCATGATGCCCAACCTACGGGCAGCGTGCGAGTGGCTGGCCAATGTCCAGGCCCGCAGCGCGCACATGAGCCAGGCCGAGGCCACCCTCGACCGCTGCCAGAGGTCCTTCCCCAATCCCTCCCGCCGCCAGGAGCTCTTGGCCTGGTTCCGCAGCCGCGCCGAGGCACCTCCGTAATTACCCCCTCCGCGCCCCGAAGACCGCCACCAGGCCATTTTCAATTGTGATGTTCTGGAGACGTGCTCGCTGCGCATCGGGAATCTCTATCGTTGTTCTCATGGAAGGCCGGTGTTTTGCGCAACGTGGACCATGCCACTCACCGCTTGCGGAACACGAACAGCTTCTGCGTTCCGTAGTCGCCCCAGGCCGGGAGCTGCGCGCACAAGCGGTTCCATTCCAGGCCGGGATCGGCGGCGTCCAGCTTGGCACCGGTGGCCGCGATCAGGAGCGGCTTCAAGACGCGTGTGGTCACGAAGTACGTGCTCGAGAAATTGACCAGCCTCACCAAAGCGAGCCGGTCTGGCAGCGCGGAGGCCACTTGGTCCTCATCCAGGTACAGGTTGAAAGCCGGCATCGGCACCTCGGGAAGCCCCCACTCCGTGCGCAGGCGATTGAGGTTGCGCCAGCCTTGCAAAGTAGCGTCGGAGAGCAGCAGGAGACCGCCCCGCTTGAGGACGCGCGCGCACTCGCGCAGGCCGGCCAGTTGCTCGCGCCACGAGCCCAGGTTGATCACCACCCGGATGGCAATGACCTTGTCGAAGCGGCCCGCTCTGCCTCCGAGAGCCGTGATGTCGCCTTCCGCGAAGGACACCTCACCCCTCAATCCCGGCCGCCGGCCGCCGGCCAGCTCGGCCCGTCTGGCCTGCTTAATCATGGCGGGGACGGCATCCACCCCGTGCAGGCGCACCCGCTTCTCTCGCGCGATCTGCAAGGTGGTGTAGCCGTTGCCGCAGCCCACGTCGAGCACCCGATCGCCGTCAACGATATAGGGCAAGATCTCCCGCCGCTCCAGCTCCATGACCCTGAGGTCGGTCCACGACGCCTCGGGCGCCGTACCGTAGCGCTCCGCCCGCTGGGTCCACCAGCGTAGTCTGGCGCGGGCATTCATCAACGGCTGGTTCATGGGTGGCGCGTCGGCGCCTCGGGCAACCTGCGCCGCACCAGATATGGCGGCCGGCTCATGATGCGGAAGTGGGAGCGGGCCAGATACTCCCCTATCATGCCGAGGGCCAGGAGCTGCGCCCCCGACAGAATCGCGATGAGCGACACCAGGTAGAGAAATCCCGCCGGCGCGTGCCCGGGAACGAAGTGGCGAAAGAGCGCCCACCCCATGGCGCCCGCGCCGAAGACGATGGTCGCTACCGCGACGAAGCTCGCGAATCGCAGCGGCAGGGTGGAAAAGCCGGTGAGCAGATTGAGAGTGTGGGTTACCAGCTTGCCCCAGGTGTAGCTGGAACGGCCGTGGGCGCGTTGCTCGTGCCTGACCGTGGTCCAGGCGAAGCGGTTCGAAGACCAGGAGAGCAAGACATCGAGCGACACGAAGGGGCTGGCATAATCGCGGAAGCCCTCACGCAAGCGGGTGCGAAAGACGCGAAAGGCGTCGATGCGCCGCGCTGTCTCCCCGCCCACGGCGCGCTGCAGGATAAGCTTGGTGACGAAGCCGGCGATATTCCTGGCCACCCCGTGCGCCCCTCTCTCGGGCGTGCCGTACACCACGTCACGGTCTTCCCCCAGCGCCGCGAGCAAGCGAGGAATCTCCTCGGGCGGATGCTGCAAATCGTCGTCCATGGTTACGGTGAGGTCGAAGCGGGCCGCCCGCACCCCGGCCAGCACGGCGTTGTGCTGGCCAAAGTTCCGGTTCAGGTCCAGACCCCGCACCGCGGGATAGCGCCGGGCCAGCTCACCCATGACGCGCCAGCTCCCGTCCTGGCTGCCGTCGTTGACCAGGACCACCTCGTAGTCGGCCGCTTGACTGGGCAATACCGTCAACAAGCGCTCCACCAGCTCGCCTAGGCTGGGCTCGGCGTTGTAGACCGGTATAACCACCGAAAGCCCACTCGGAAGCGGCGTCTCGTCGTCATTCATCGGGGCCAAGCGGGCCAACGCTCTCGCCCGCTACCAGACGCTGATGGGCGTAGTGTTGTCGACGATCACGAAGCAGTCGGCCGCGGGTTGCGACCAGTGGATCATGTTGTACCAGAACTGCGCCATCTGGTACTGGTCCTGCGGCATCTTGCCCGCGCAGCCCGGGTTGGTCGAATTGGGATCGCCCGCGCCCGTCCACTGGCTGGTATAGGTGATCCACTCGTCGCCGTAGGCCAGCACCCTGCCCTTGCCGACCAGCTTGCCCACCAAGGCGTTAGTCTCGACGTTGTTGTTCAAGATCTGCGCGGCAACGTGGCCATCGGCGGGACAGTTGATGGAGTGCCCGTTCTCGTAGCCAACCAGAGTCACGCCCGTGCTCAGGTTCGCGATGACTGGGTCGGTGCGAATCCAATCCGACACCGTCATCGAACCGGTGCAGCTGCAGATTGACTGATCGATGCAGTCGCCCCAGATCCCGTCGCTGTTGTAGGTGACGCCGGAAAAACCGAGGAGCTGGTTGTTGGGGGCCATCTCGTCGCCGCTCGCGTAGCCGGTGAGCGAGATGACCCCGCCGCCGTTCTCGACCCAGGCCTGGAAGGCAGCGATCTCGTCATCGCTGAACGTCCACCAGGGTCCATTGTTCGAGTCGTCCGACAGAGAGGCGAGGATGATCACGTTGTAGGCAGCCAGAAACTCCGGGGTCAACGTGACGCGGTTGGGGATGTTATCGGCCCGCGCGGTGCCCGAGCTGGCGCTGTTGAGCCAATCCTGCAGGGCCGTGGGTGGATCGCCGTCGGGATTGGCGCCCCAATCGCCGGGCTTACCCAGCACGGCGAGATTGAGCGGAGAGCAGGTGCAGCCGTCGCCACCGTCGCAGCCCACCATCTGGGTCGTCCCCCCGTCGAGCGTCCCCGGCGAGGTGCCCGGCACCGGCGAGCTAATGGAGACGGCAATTGCACCCCCGGCGCCCGGCCCGGCTCCCCCTCCCCCGACCCCGCCGCCCCCGCTGCCCGGCCCGACCTCGGTAATATCGCTATTGGCGCAGCCCAGCAGTCCGACCAGGATCAACGCCACGCTCGACCGCATAGCCGGGCGCACCAGGAGCCGGGTCAGAGGTGCCGCCAAGCAACGAGGGTTCGACGCCTGGGTGGGAGGGCGGACGGCTAACCGCGTGCTCATGATCTTCATTCTACCTCATCCGCGGCTCCCGCGGGCGGCCACCCTGGCGCGGCGCGGATGTCCGGGATACGATCCATCCGATAGCCTCACGCGGTGCTTAAACCTGACATATCGGAAAAAATGACCCCAAAGTCTCCGTCCTCGCGACAATACCAGATATGGAGCAGTCTTCGCTCACCAGGCCTGTTGCTGGCACCAGCCCCGTCCTGCCCCCGCTCTTGCACCCATGCGGCAGCGAACGTCGCCGGTCGCCATTGACGGGACCTGCCCTCCCCGGCGCCGGGGAAGAGTGGCCAGGCGCGACCCACTCGGCACCGAAGGCCGACGCCGCTCAGAGTTTTGATCGCGGGCCGCTCCCTCCGCCGGAATGGGCGCTAGCCCTACGTCAGCTCACCGAGCTGACCCGGGGACCGGTGTCTTCGCCTTCGTGGTGGCGGGCAGCCGCCTTCGACGCCAGCCTGGAGACCCTCACCGATCCCGGCCTTCACGCTACGTGCAACCAGCCCGGCCAAGAAAGGGAGCTGCCCCCGGCTATTGCGATGCAGCTCGGGCTCGCGGGTTGGGGATACTTCCGCCTTGGCAGTGAGGAGCCGCAACAGATCGGCCCGGGCCGCAGCTTCTTCTTCGAAACCTCTGGTCTCAGCCACTACCTGCCGGCGGGCTCGCCGGGGTGGACCTTCGTGCGCCTCGCCATCTACCATCCCTATCTCAAGGCCAGGCTCGCCGACCAGGTGTCCGTCAACGGGCCGCTCTTCGACCTCCATCCCGATGAAGCGCTGACCGCCAGCCTGCTCCGCCTAGTGCGGGGCGCCATAAGGAAGGACTTTCAGGACCAGTTCGAGGCCGAGATGGCCCTATTCACCTTTGTCCTCGGCTTCGAGCGCAGAAGCCAGCAGACAACCAGCGAGACCCGGAGCGCCCAGCGCATGATGGACGACGTGCGGGCCCACGTTCTCGCGCACCTGCCGGGCGCGCTCAGCGTGCACGCCCTGGCCGCCGAATTTGGCATGAGCCGCAGCCACTTCAGTCACCTCTTCCATGCCCGGACCGGGCGCACGCCCGCGCATTTCGCCGTCGAGGTCCGCCTGCAGAAGGCCGCGGACCTGCTCATCGACACCCGCGACCCCCTCAAGGCCATCGCGGGCGCCTGCGGCTTCGCCAACGCCAATCATCTGTGCAAGGTCTTCCGTCGCGTCCGCCGGCAAAGTCCAACGTCTTATCGGCGCATGCGCGGCTAGCCCCCCCCAGCGGGGAACCCCTCCCATGGTTCCCCCATCCAAAACCCGACAACGCGACGATAAAGGACCCTCCCAGGGTCCTTTTTAAGATCGCGTGAGGGCAGGCGGGCTTCGCCCGACTACCCTCTACCGCGGGAGTTCTAAAGGACCCTCCCAGGGTCCTTTTTAGAATAAATACATCAGGCGGAGGCGACCGCTGTACATGTTGTTGGCCCAGGTCGGGACGGGCTGGCTCGAGCTGCCTACGTCGCTGGGTTGGAAGTCCGCATGAGCGTAGGCGAACACGGCCTTGATGTAGAGCTGTCCGGCCAGCAAATACTGCAGTGCGAGAAAGCCCTGCACCTGCGACACGTAGTCGTTGGCGCTGCTCGAGGTCGCCTGGAACGACCCCAGCTGCGAGGTAAAGTCGAGGCCGAGCCCGGCCAGCCAGCCCTCGGCCAGCCTGAAATTGGCGAAGCCCCCCACCGATTTGGTGGTGTAGGCCTCGTCCGGAGGCACCGTGGCCATGGCGTTGGTATAGACGTGCCGGCCTATGGCCCCGCTCACGCCGAATTCGACGGTGGGATCGAAGACGAACAGCGCCGAGCCGCCGGCCCCCTTATCCACGGTCTTCTCCACCGCGTCCTTCTTGCCCGCGTCGGGCGGAATGGTCTGGGTGTTGGCGGAGATGTCCTCGTACTCGGCACCGGCCTTGAGCTTGAGCCAGCCGAAGTCGAAGATCATGGTCGGGCGCCCGCCGAGGTAGTTCGAGGAAGTGCTCTGAGCAGCGTTGTTGGCCTGGTAGTTGTCGTCGCCCAACTTGCCCAGAACCTCGAGGCGCCACCAATCGGTAAAATAGGCGTGCACGGCCACGTAGCCCACCGCCAGTCCGTCGCCCGGCCGATACCGCATATAGTCGACGCCGTAGAGGGTAGGAACCTCCAGCGCCGGGCCGGTGCCGGTGTTCTCGGGATTGTTGAACATCCCCGCGCCCAGGCTCTCGAGCGTATACTGGTCCATCCCCATCCCCAGGTGATAGATCTCCCAACCCTGGAAGCGCCCCACCTTGACATCCCAACGATTACGCTGGCCCACGCTAAGCCACAGATCGTCGGTGCTGAAGGCACTCGGGGTCTGGCAGATGGTGGCCCC